>NZ_CP187969.1:0-1154659 GCF_049942845.1 Burkholderia sp. R-40
ATGAGCACACCCGAGACACTTTCCGCTCCGGCGGCGGCCGCGACCGCGACAAACCGGCCTGCGCCACCCGACGGCATCGTCGGCGCGCTCGGTCGCTTCGCGGCGGCGGTGCGCGCCGAAGGGCTGGATCGCAGGCTGCGCGTCGAGGCCGCCGCGCGCGTGCTCGACGTGATCGGCAACAGCCTGATCGCGCACGACGAACCGGTCGCGCAGTCGGTGCTGCAGGTGGCGCGGCGCTGGGCCGGCACCGGCCCGGCGAGCGTGATCGGCGCGCCCGACCGCCTGCCGGCCGCGAGCGCCGCGCTCGTCAACGGCACGCTCGCGCATGCGATGGATTTCGACGATTCGCACATGCGGTCGGTGCTGCATCCGAGCGCGTCCGTGATTCCGGCCGCGATCGCCGCCGCGCAGGCGAGCGGCGCGTCGGGCGCGGCGCTGCTCGATGCGATCACGGTCGGCACCGAGGTGTGCATCCGTCTCGGCGTTGCCGCTTACAACGAACGGCTCGGCAATTCGGTGTTCTTCGAGCGCGGCCAGCACGCGACTTCGATCTGCGGCACGGTCGGCGCGGCGGCGGCCGCGGCGATGCTGCTCGGGCTCGACGCCGCACAGATCGCGGCGGCGCTCGGCATTGCCGCGAGCATGGGCGCGGGCCTGCTCGAAGCGAACCGCACCGGCGGCTCGGTGAAGCGGATCCACTGCGGCTGGGCGGCGCACGCGGGCGTGAGCGCGGTGGAACTGGCAGGCGCGGGCGTGACCGCGCCGCCGACCGCGCTCGAAGGCCGCTTTGGCTTCTTCCACGCGTGGTGCGGCGACCTCGCCGATGTCGACGCGGTGCTGCGCGACCTGGGCGACGAATGGGAGACGAGCCGGATCATCTTCAAGCCGTATCCGTGTAACCACTTCACGCATCCGGGCATCGACGCCGCGCTGCAACTGAAGGCGGAAGGCGTGACGGCGGACGACGTGGTGTCGGCCGAGCTGCGGGTCGCGACGTCGACGCTGCGCACGATCGGCGAGCCGGCGGAGCTGAAGGCGAATCCGCCGAACGGCTATGCGGCGGCGTTCTCGGGGCCGTACACGGTCGCGGCGGCACTGCTCGGCGGCGGCGGGCTCGGCGTCTGGTTCGACGATTTCGACGATGCGCTTGCGCAGGACCCCGCACGGCGCGCGCTGGCCGCGAAGGTGCGCTGCGTGGCCGATCCGTGGTGCGACGCGCGCTTCCCGAATTTCCTGCCGGCCGTGCTGCGCGTCGAGCTGCGCGACGGGCAGGTGCGCGAGGCGCGGATCGAGTCGAGCAAGGGCACGAATTCGCGGCCGCTGACCGAACAGGAACTCATCGCGAAATTCGTGCTGGCGGCGAGTTCGGCGCTCGGCATGGCGCGCGCGCTCGCGCTGCGCGACGCGGTGCAGGCGCTCGCCGACGATGCGACGCTCGACGCGATCGCGGCACTGACGTCGGGCACGGAAGGAGGGCACCGATCTTGAATGCACCCCGCTGGAAAAAGCGGCCGCCCGGCTCGAACTGGGGCGATTTCGGTCCCGATGATCAGAAGGGGCGCCTGAACTGGCTGACGCCGGACAAGGTGCGGCAGGGCGCAGCCGAGGTCCAGGAAGGGCTGTCGTTCTCGCTGAGCCTGCCGCTCGACGTGCCGCGCGGCGGCGGGCTGAACGCGCGGCGCCGGCCGCCGGCGATCATGCCGGCGCTGCTCGGCGGCAAGCCGTACTTCGGCTATCGGGCTGACGAACAGGTTGCCAACGCAACCGACGTGGTCTGCGACGATTCGTTCTGCATGCACTCGCAGTTCTCGACGCAATGGGACGGCCTGTCGCACGTGGGCGGCCTGTTCGACGCGGACGACGACGGCGTGCCGGAAATCGTGTTCTACAACGGTTACCGGATGGGCGAGCATCTGCGGGTGCCGCAGGAAGGCGACGTGACGGGCGGCGCTCGCGCGCTCGGCATCGAGGTGATGGCGCAGACGGGCGTGCAGGGGCGCGGCGTGCTGATCGACCTGCGGCGTCATTTCGGCGACGCGCGCACGAAGGTCGGCTTCGCGCATCTGATGCAGGTGATGGAGGCGGACCGCGTGCAGGTCGAGCGCGGCGACATCGTCTGCATTCACACCGGCTTCGCGGATCTGCTGCTGAACGACGACGGCGGATCGCCGGCGACGGTCGCGAGCGCGTGCGTGCTGGACAGCAGCGACGCGCGGCTGCTGCAATGGATCGACGAATCGGGGCTGGCCGCGCTCGTGGCCGACAACCATGCGATCGAGGAACGTCCGCAGCATGCGCAACCGCTCGCGCAACCGGGCGCACTGATGCCGCTGCACGAACTGTGCCTGTTCAAGCTCGGCATTCACCTCGGCGAGCTGTGGCACCTGACGCCGCTCGCGCACTGGCTGCATGCGCACCGCCGGAACCGGTTTCTGCTGACTGCGCCGCCGTTGCATATCCGCGGACTGGTCGGCGCGCCGGCGAATCCTGTCGCGACCGTTTGAGCATGCGGGCGGCCGTGGCGGCGGCCGCCCGCACTTTTTTTTGCAACGCGACCGGCTTGCACAAAGCCGAATTCAATTGCCGATTGGCAAGGTATTCAGAAGAGTCGACGCGCAACGGGCGATTTAATTTGGGAGCGTAAATAATATCGCGCTTTATCTAAAAAATATCGTCATGTCAAGATTGGACTATTCTTGTGCATTGCACTAAATATCAGGGGATTGCTCCGGTTGCGGAATATCGTAATCGTAAACGGAGGCGGTGATTAACCTGTTTAGTGAATGGTCACAACCATGAATCTACGTTCGATCGATCTGAACCTGCTGGTCATACTCGATGCGCTATTGACGGAGAAACAGGTCACACGGGCCGGCCAGAAGGTCGGCCTCACGCAGCCGGCCGTCAGCAACGCGCTGGCGCGGCTTCGGTTCGTGTTCAAGGACGAGATCCTCGCGCGTACCGCGGTCGGCATGGAATTGACGCCGCGCGCGCAGGCGCTGGCCATGCCGATTCGACAAATAATGCAACAAATTGAGGAATTATTTGAATCGGATTATCAATTCAATCCTTTTACGTCCGAGCGCCATTTTACGGTGCGCATGTCGGATCTCACCGAATTGCTGTTGCTGCCGGCCCTGCTGCGCTGCATGCGATTGAGCAGCCCGAATATCGGCATGGACGTCGTGCACATGAGCGCCGCCAAGACCGCCGACGCGCTCGAATCGGGGCTGCTCGACCTGGCGATCAGCGCGGGCCTCGAGAATTCGGGCACGCTGTCGTCGCAAATCGTGTTCCATGACCGGATGGTCTGCGTGATGAGCCGCAGCCATCCGGATGCGGGCGCGCCGCTGACGCTCGAACGGTTCCTCGCGCTCGACTTCCTCAACGTGTCGATCAACCCCGTCGACCACAGCCTGGTCGACAACCTGCTCGCGAACATGAACTGCACGCGGCGCATCGCGCTCAACGTGCCGCACTGGCTCGTCGTGCCGAACATGCTGGATGCGTTGCCGTACGCGGTGATCATGTCGGAGCGGCACGCGCTGAGCCTCGACGATGCGCGGCTCGTGATCCGCGAACTGCCGCTCGCGATGGAGCCCGTCTCGTGGTCGCTGTACTGGCACCGTCGCTACGACGGCAGCAACGCGCACGCGTGGTTGCGCAGCCGCATCGTCGAGGTCGCGGAAGCGCTCGAGCCGCACGGTGTCGCGGCGGAGGCGTAACGCGTCGGCCGGGCGTGCCCCGCGCGGTGCCGCCATGTCCGGCACCGCGGGTCAGCGGACGAAGAGCAGCGGCGGCAGCGTCGCGATGTCGGGCTGTTCGTCGAGCCGCCACAGGTAATCGAGCGCCGCGCGGATCTGCGCCGGGTTCCAGTGTCGCCGGCAGTTCTTCGTGAACTTTGCGTCGTAGTCGTCGCGCCGCATCGGCCGCGTCGGGGAGCCGGGCAGGTCGTCCACCTGCTTCGAGCAGGTCGTGCCGTCGTCGCACACGGCCGTTACCCGATTCGGCGCCTCCATCGGGTAGCGGGCGGTCAGCACCGGATCCTCGCGCACCTCGATCCGCTCGATCAGCGCGCGCAGCGCCGGATCGCGCAGCGCGTCGTGCCGGTAGCTCTCGGTCGTGATGTCGCCGTCGAGCATCGCACGCGCGACGATGTACGGCAGGCTGTGATCGGCGGTCTCGTGGGTCGATGGCGCCCATTTTTCGCGGTCGCGGCCGGCCGTCACGTAGCCGATCTCGGTCGTGTGGATCTCGATGCGCCGGATGCGGCGCAGGTCGCCGACCTGCGCGGCGACGTCGAGCGCGGCCGCAATCGCGGTTTGCGTGAGCCCTTGCGCGGGATAGAACTTCACGAAGCAGTTGCCGATCCGGAACGCGCCGCCGCGCCCGCCGAATTCGCGCGTGTCGACGGCGAACGGCCCGGACACCTGCGGAAAGAACCCAGCCATGCCTTCGAAGATCGGTGCGGGGCCGGTCAGCCCGGCGCGCGCGAGCTGCGTCGAGAACACCGCATTGCGCGCCGCGTCCGCATCGGCGAGCGCCTTCCAGTTCGACAGCTGCTGGACGCGCGTCTGGTTCAGCGCGAGATGGCCGTTGATCGACAGGTTCACCGCCTGCACCAACTGCGGCACGGGCATGCGCATCAGCTTGCCCGCGGCGAGCGCGACGGCGGGCAGGCTGTAGCACGTGTGGTCCCAACCGCGCGGGCTGATTGCGGCGGCATCCATCAGCCGGCACGCGATCTCGTACGCGATCGCGATCGACAGGATCAGGTCGCGACCGTTCGCATGCTGCGCTTCGGCGACGGCGAGGCACGCGGACATGTTGTCGCTCGGATGGCCGGTCTCCTTGCCGGCGTATGCGTCGTTGAAATCGTAGTAGCGCAGCGCGGTGCCGGTCGCGAACGCGGCGAGATCGGGGCTCGTGCGCTGGTTCGTGCCGACGATCGTCGACACGCCGCTCGGCGACGCGGGCGCCGCGTCGCGCGCGATCCGCACCGGGCGCTCGTCGTGCGCGGCGATCGCGCAGCCGAGCGCGTCGATCAGGTGCGCCTTGATCGTCTCGATCGTCGTGGCGTCGAGGTCGCGATACTGCAGCCCGGCCGCGTAATCGGCGAGCTGTTGCGCGAGCATCGGGCGGCCGGTGGCGACGCCGGCGGCCGGCTGCGCGCGGGCATGGGCGAGCGGCAGCGCGAGCGCGGCGCCGGTCAGCGTGGAAAGGAAGTGGCGGCGGTTCATGGTTCGAAGACTCCGAAGGTTCCTGAAACTGGGGGGAGAGGCGAGGTCAGAACAGCTTGCGCAGCCCGAGTGCCGCGCCTGCGCTGCCGGCGCGACCGGCGGCCAGCGTGTAGTGGAGGAAGTTGTAGTTGTAGTCGTCGAAATCGAGCGCGGCACGGCGCGCGTAGCCGCCCGCCAGGTATAGCGTGACGGCTTTCGACAGGAAGTAGTTCAGTTGCAGCGTGACCTGCTGCGGGTTGGCCGGGTGCGGCGCGGGCGCCTGCGCGTTCGGCGGATTCTGCGCGCGGATGTCCTCGTAATAGAACGCGCCGATCGCCTGCAGGTAAGGGGTGATCGCGTAGCGCACGCCGGCCCACCAGAACGTGTAGTGCGTCACGACCGACGGCGCGGCGACGCCGCTCTGGCCGTGCGTGACGCCGGCCAGCAGCTGCGCGCGCTCGACTGACACGATCGCGGCGGCGGCGTAGCGGCGGAAATGCGCGAAACCGACCGGCTGCGGCGTGTTGACGTTGTCGAACGCGGCGGCGAACGAGAATGCGCCGTCGGCATAGTCGAAGCCGGCGCCGTAGGCGGCGTTCGACTGGAACGCGCCGGGCGTGCCGCCGAACGAATAGTGCGTTTCGAGCGTCAGCGAGCCGATCTTCGCCAGGTACTTGGCGACGTTGTTCTCGCGGAAGTTGACGCCGACGATCGCGCCGGCCGGCTCGTACAGCGTCGAGTACGCGCCCGTCGGCGAATAGCGCTCCATGACGTCGAACAGCGTCGAGTACTGGTGGCCGAGCCGCAACGCGCCCCAGCGCTCGTGCTGTAGCCCGACCCACGCGGAGCGGTCGAAGCCGCCCGCGCCGGTGCCGGTGCCGTTGTTCAGGTTGATGCCGCTTTCGAGCCGGAATGCGGCCTGCCAGCCGCCGCCGAGTTCCTCGACGCCCTTCAGGCCCCAGCGCGAGCCGCTCTTGCCGCCCGACGCCATTCGCATGAGCGATGCCGACGACTTGTCGCCGGGCGCGGCCTGGTGGGTGAGGAATTCCGTATAGATGTCGGCCACGCCATACAGCGTGATCGTGCTCTGCGCGCAGGCGCCGGCCGATACGAGGCCCAGTCCGCACAGTGCGGACATCCGCTTGCCCATGGCTTGTCTCCTTCGTGGGTTTGTTATTTATTTGATTGCGGCGCCGTGCCGGTCGAGCGGCGCGGCGGTGCTGCGGAGCGACGCTATCCGGGCCGGGCGGCAAACGCCCGGCGTGGTGGCGGGACGCACGCGCGCATTGCGCGACATGCGCATGCGCGGGTACGAAGCGCAGCGATGAAGGGCGGCGCTCGCATCACCGGGGCACGCCGTCGGCACGCGCCTGCAGGGCCGCGTGACGCGCAAGCACGCGCTTCGCGCGAGCGACGCCGGGCGCGTCGACCATCCTGCCGTCGACGCGCAGCGCGCCGCGCCCGTTCGCGCGCGCGTCGTCGTAGGCAGCCAGCACCGCGTTCGCGTCGCGCACCGCGGCGTCGTCGGGCCGGAACGCGCGGTTGAGCGCGCCGACCTGCAGCGGATGAATGCAGGTCGCGCCCGCATAGCCAAGCTCCGCGGACGCGCGCGCGATGCGCTCGAATGCGTCGAGATCGCGCAGCTCGTCGAGGCCGCCGATGAGGCCCAGCGGCAGGATGCCGGCGGCGCGCGCGGCGATGATCAGCAACTGCTTCGGCACGCGCAGCACATCGGCGCTCGCGCCGCTTTCGCAGTTCAGCGCGAAGTCGCCGCCGCCAAGCATCATCGCGACGACGCGCGGCGACGCCCGCGCGATCCGGTCCATTGCCTCGAACGCGCGCGGCGTTTCGACGATCGCGACGATCCGCGTGCCGCCGGGCGGTGCCCCTGCATCCTCTTCGAGCGCAGCCAGCAGTTCGTCGATCGCCTCGACGTGCGAGCCGCCGCGCACCTTCGGCAGCACGACGCCGTCCACGCCGGCCCGGACGGCCGTGCGAAGGTCGGGTACCAGCAGGTCGAGCGGGCCGTTGGCGCGCACCAGCACGTCGCGGCTGGGCGCGCGCAGCGCCGGCACGGCGCCGGCCAGCCCGTCACGGGCCGCCTCCTTGCACGCGGGCGGGACGCTGTCCTCGAGATCGAGGATCAGCGCGTCGGCGTCGCTCGCGGCGGCCGATGCGACGAAGCGGGGGACGTGGGCGGGGACGTACAGCAGCGAGCGCCAGACGGGTTGAGGCGACAAATTCATCATTAATCTCAAAAAATAAAAGTTACTTTCATTTTTGTGATGGATGATGGCATTCGTCAAGATTATCGTTAACGCCTAGTTTCAAAGGCTATTGCGCGACGATGAGCGAACGAAGGCGCGCGAATTCATGTTGATGTCATCGATGATCTGCGTATAATGAAAGTGACTTTCATTTTTCGAGTGCCGGCCGCCGCAACGCGGCACGTATGCCCGGCCTCGCACGAGGTGGACATGAGCAAGGTGGAGACAAGCAATCCGGCAGAGGGCGGCGTGGCCGCGGTCAACCGCGCGCTGACCGCGCTGCTGGCGTTCGGCAACGCGCCCGGCGGGCTGATGCTCGCGCAGGTCAGCGAGGAGACGGGGCTCAACATGAGCACGCTGTTGCGGATGTTCGAATCGCTCGAGCAGTTCCGCTTCATTAAGCGACTGCCGGACGGGCGCTACGTGCTAGGGCCCGCCGTGTTCCAGCTCGGGATGATGTATCGCGAGTCGTTCCAGCTGCGCGAGTACGTGATGCCGATCCTGTCGAAGCTGTCGGTGGAAACCGGCGAGACGGCCGCGTTCTACGTGCGCGAAGGCGACCAGCGCGTGTGCCTGTTCCGCATCCAGGCGCAGCGCTCGGTGCGCACGCATCTGCGCGAGGGCGACCGCTTCCCGCTCGACGTCGGCGCGGCCGGCCGCGTGCTGCTCGCGTGCAGCGGCACCCGCGGCGGCGACTACGAGAAGACGGCCGAGCAGGGCTACGCGGTGTCGATCGCCGAGCGCGACCCGGAAAGCGCGGCGATCGCATGCCCGGCGTTCGGCGTCGGCCGCGTGCTGAGCGGCGCGATCTCGCTCGGCGTGCCGCGCTATCGCTTCAACAAGAAGGTGATGGCCGACTACCTGCCGCGCGTGCAGGCGGCCGCCGCCGAGCTGACGCATGCGCTGGGCGGCGATCTGCCCGCCGCGGGCGCGGCGTTCCGCACGGCCGACCAGCTCGGCGCGCTGCTCGAGTAGCGCCATGCGCCGCTGAGTGCGCCTGACCGGCATTTCGCATCGAACGACGCACACACCAACCAGGAGACAAGCATGTTCGTTCCCGATCCGCAGGCCGCTTACGCGGCCGGCGCGCGCCGTCGCGCGTCCACCGGCCCGATTCATCCGAAACCGTTCGACGCCGGCGCGCAGGGGCCGCTCGCGGGTGTGCGGGTGGTCGACCTGTCGCGCCTGATGGCGGGCAACATGCTGAGCGTGCAGCTCGCCGATTTCGGCGCGGACGTCGTGAAGGTCGAGAGCGAGCGCGGCGATACGCTGCGCGCGGTCGGCGCGGGCGGAATCAGCACGAACTGGAAGGTATACGGGCGCAACAAGCGCAGCGTGTGCGTCGACCTGCGCGCACCCGAGGGGATCGACATCGTCCGCCGGCTGGTGCGCGACGCGGACGTGTTCGTCGAGAGCTTCAAGCCCGGCGTCGCCGAGAAGATGGGGCTCGGCCCGGACGACCTGCTCGCGATCCGTCCCGAGCTGGTGATCGCGCGGATCTCCGGCTGGGGGCAGACGGGGCCGTACCGCCACAAGCCGGGCTTCGGCACGCTCGCTGAAGGGTACGCGGGGTTCGCGGCGATCAACGGCTTCGCCGATCGTGAACCGGTGCTGCCGCCGATGTTCCTCGGCGACATGACGGCTGGGCTGTCCGGCGCGATCGCCGTGCTGGTCGCGCTGCATGCGCGCGATGCGCACGGCGCGGCGGGGCAGGTGATCGACGTGTCGTTGTTCGAGCCGCTGCTGTCGATCCTCGGGCCGGCTGCCGCGAACTACGTGATGACCGGCGAGATCAAGGCGCGCACCGGCAGCCGCTCGTCGAACACCGCGCCGCGCAACGCGTATCGCACTCGCGACGGCAAGTGGCTGTGCCTGTCGAGCTCGACGCAGGCGATGGCCGAGCGGCTGTTCCGCGCGATCGGCCGCGCGGAGCTGATCGACGATCCGCGCTACGCGACCAACGTGCAGCGCGTGCAGCACGCGGAGGCGCTCGATGCGATCGTCGGCGAATTCGTCGCCGCGCGCGATCTCGATGCCAATCTCGCGTTCTTCGAGGAAGCGGGCGTGACGGTCGGGCCGATCCAGGACATCGCTCAAATCGTTCAGGATCACTACGTGATCGAGCGCGAGGCGCTCGTCGAGCTGCCGGACGACGATGTCGGCAGCCTGCCGATGCACAACATCACGCCGCGCCTGTCGGCCACGCCTGGCACGTTCCGCCGGCCGGCGCCCGCGCTCGGCGAGAACAATCGCGAGATCCTGATGCCGCTGCTCGGCGAACGCGAATACGAGCGGCTCGCCGGGCTGGGCGTGATCCGCACGCGCTAGGCGCGCAGCCTTGGACGCGACGCGACCGCGACGGACGGTTGCGCGCACCGGCGGCCGCCCCCCTTGACATTGCATGGAGGAGACACCATGAAGCCACGCTGGACCCATCGGCCGCCCGGCTCGAACTGGGGCGATTTCGGCCCGGACGATCAGAGAGGGCGCTTGAACTGGCTGACGGCCGACGCGGTGCTGCGCGGCGTCGCGGAGGTGCGCGAAGGCCGCGTGTTTTCGCTGAGCCTGCCGCTCGACGTGCCGCGCGGCGGCGGGCTGAACGCGCGGCGCCGGCCGCCGGCGACCATGCCGGCGCTGCTCGGCGACAAGCCGTACTTCGGCTATCGGGCCGACGAACAGGTTGCCAACGCAACCGATGTGGTCTGCGACGATTCGTTCTGCATGCACTCGCAGTTCTCGACGCAGTGGGATGCGCTGTCGCACGTCGGCTCGCTGTTCGATCCGGTGGGCGACGGCGAGCGAGCCCGCGTGTTCTACAACGGCTACCGGATGGACGAGCACATCCACGTGCCCGAAGCGGGCGCGCCGCGCGGCGGCGCGCGCGCGCTCGGCATCGAGGTGATGGCGCAAACCGGCGTGCAGGGGCGCGGCGTGCTGGTCGACCTGCGCCGCCACTTCGGCGACGAACGGCGCAAGATCGGCTACGCGGAGTGGATGGCGGTCCTGCGTGCGGACGACGTGGTCGTCGAGCGCGGTGACATCGTATGCGTGCATACGGGCTTCGCCGATCGCCTGCTCGACGCCGACGCGTGTGGCGAGCCCGGCGCGCCGGAGGTATGCTGCGTGCTCGACGGCAATGACCCGCGCCTGCTCGAATGGATCGACTCATCCGGGCTCGCCGCGCTCGCGGCGGACAACCACGCGGTCGAGGAGCGCCCGCGCGATGCGTCGGCGCGCGAGCAGCCCGGCGCGCTGATGCCGCTGCACGAGCTGTGCCTGTTCAAGCTCGGCGTTCATCTCGGCGAGCTGTGGCACCTGACGCCGCTGGCCGACTGGTTGCGCGCGCACCGGCGCAACCGCTTCCTGCTGACCGCGCCGCCGCTGCACCTGCGCGGGCTCGTCGGGTCGCCGGTCAATCCGGTCGCCACCGTGTGAACGCCGGCGCCGGCCACGCCGCGCCGGCGCCTTGTCCGCCGCTTCGCGCAGGCCGCGCGGACGGATCATCGAGGAGTCGCCATGTCCCATACCCCTGCGGCGTCGATCGCCGCGCGTATCGACCGCCTGCCCGCGACGGCCAGCATCTGGACGCTCGTGCTGTTCCTGAGCGTGGGCGGTTTCTTCGAGGTCTACGACCTGTTCCAGATGACCTATCTCCCACCGGGGCTGATCCGCGACGGCATCTTTCACGCGGGCTCGCACGGCGTGCTCGGCATGTCGGACCAGGGCGCGCTCGGCGCGGCGACGTTCGCCGGGCTGTTCGTCGGCGAGATGTTCGTGTCGCGCCTCGCGGACCGCTTCGGACGGCGCACGCTGTTCACCGGCGCGCTGCTGCTCTACACGGCGGCGAGCCTTGCGATGTGCGTGCAGACGCATGCGCTCGGCATTCTCGTGTGTCGCTTCATCGCGGGCTGCGGCATCGGCGCGGAGCTGATCACGATCAGCGCGTTCCTGACCGAGCTGGTGCCGAAGGCGGTGCGCGGCCGCGCGTTCGCGCTGTGCTTCGCGGTCGGCTATCTCGCGATGCCCGTGCTCGCGCTGGTGTCGTGGCTATGGGTGCCGCACGATCCGCTCGGGATGTCCGGGTGGCGCTGGGTCGTGCTGCTCGGCGGCAGCGGCGCGGTGTTCGTCTGGTGGCTGCAGTCGCGGCTGCCGGAGTCGCCACGCTGGCTCGCCCGCACCGGCCGCGAGGCCGAGGCCGAAGCCGTGCTGCAGCGGCTCGAGCGGGCGGTCGAGCGGGAATCCGGCCGGCCGCTGCCCGCAGTGCCGACGCCGGTCGCAGCTGCCTCGGCCGCGCAGCGCGCGCCGTCGATGTGGGATGCGCGGCATTGCGGCCGCACGGCGATGCTGATCGCGTTCAATGCATTCCTGAGCATCGGCTTCTTCGGTTTCAGCCAGTGGCTGCCGACGCTGCTCGCCGCGCAGGGTGCGACCGTCACGAAGAGCCTCTGGTATGCATTCTTGATCGCGTTCGCGTATCCGGTGTCGCCGTTCGTCGCCGGCCTGCTCGCCGACCGGATCGAGCGCAAGTGGCTGATCGTCGCGTCGGCGTTCGGCGTCGCGCTGTTCGGCACCGCGTTCGCGATGTCGGCGCGGGCGCCGTTCGTGATCGCGTTCGGCTTGCTCGTCACGCTGTCCAATACGGTGCTCGCGAGCAACGGCACCGCGTACCAGTCGGAAGTGTTTCCGACCGAGATTCGCGGGCGCGCGCTCGGCTTCGTGCATTCGATCGGCCGCCTGACGGGAATCGCCAGCAGTTTCATCGTCGCGCTGCTGCTCGAACGCGGCGGGGTGTCCGCGGTGTTCGTGCTGATCGGCGGCAGCATGCTGATCGTGATGGTGTCGATAGGTGTGTTCGGGCCGCGCACCAACAACCGGGCGCTGGACGAGATCACGGGCCGCAGCGAGGATGGCGCCGAGAACGCGGCAACGATGCGCGGGCTCGCCGCGTTGCCGGCTCGGCGTGTCGACGGGCAGCGTAATGGCGCCAGGGATGGGGCGGCGTAATGGCGCCATCAGCAACGGCGTAATACGCGGATTCGAACGGCTCCTATCTGCCGGATCTCCAGCGTAGGGCGACACCCCTCGACCCGAGCATCAATTTCTCTCCTGACCGCCGCGTCAACGACCTGTTGGCCGCGATCGCGCTCACGGCCGAGCACCGCCGCTGCGCGTCGGAAACCAAGGTTTGGGAGGAGGTGGGTGGTGAGCGGTGGCGGTGGTAACGATACCCCTTCATCAACGGAGAAAGCATGAATACCATCGGAGAACGCGGAGGACCCCACGCGCAGGAGAATGAGCGGCTGGCTACCACGCATTGCGCACCTCTACTCACCAATCTCCGCTACGACCTGTTTCGGCAGACCGACGGCCAGCCTGGATTTCACCTGTTCGAAATCTACCGCGATGAGGCCGCCGTCGCGGCGCATCGAGCGAGCGAACACTACACTGCCTACCGCGCGAAAGCGGCGGGCTGGTTGGCTGAGCCGCCGGTGGTCAAGGTGCTGGCGGCGGTCGACGTGGCGGCGGCGTAGGCAGCATAGTGCTCGGGCGATACGGGGCCGGGATTTTCGATCCCCCATGCCGTGCCGCTTGGCGATTTTCTCTGAACCGACCCGAGCACGCCGGATTGATTGTTTCCACCCAGGGTTGGCCAGATGCTTGATGATGGGCCGCGCCATACGTTGGCGCGGACGCCAGAGACGCCGCGCAGTCCCTTTTTTATGCGACCTGCGACAGGACTTCCGCGAGTCTCTCGCCGAGCACGCGATGCTGACCGGCTGAAAAATGAACGCCGTCTACCGGGCTGACTTCAATGACCTTGCCGACGTCAAGAAACAGCGCGCCGGCGTTTCGAGCAACTTGTTCATACAGACCGGCAAGCTGCCGAGATTTCGCCGCGCCGCCGACGAAGATTTCGCCAAGAAAGCCGACCTCGACAATAGGCGCCGGCGCCATGAGTACCACCTTCGGTGACTTGCCCGCAGGGCCTGCGTTGCAGGCAGCCAGTTCGGCAAGCAACACACCGACAGAGATTGCGATGTCGGCGGGCGTGACGGAGAACCGTGCTTTCAGGTCGTTCGTGCCGAGCATCAGCACGACGACGTCGACCGGCAGATGACTTTCGAGACACGGGCGCAGATACGACAAACCGTTCTTGTGCCGACCTTCGATCGGATCGTCGTGCACGGTCGTGCGTGCGGGAAGCCCTTCCTCCACGGTCTTCCAGCCTGCGCCCAGCGTTTGCGCAAGGACGCCCGTCCAGCGCTCCTCGCGATCGAAGCGCTCCAGCACGCCGGGGCGCGTCATCGGACGCGTGCCGTGGGTGTTCGAATCCCCGTAGCACAGCACGGTTTTTTGCGTCATCGTCATCTCCATGGTTGTGGGTTTCTTTCAATCGTGTAGCAGTATGGCAAACGGGCGCGGTCAGTCCTTGCGAACCGGAGTCGGTTACAGTCAATCAGTTGATCGGGATAGTCTCCCCGGCGTCGTCCGTCCACCGTCGGGACGTTTCAGCGGAGATTGTCTCGCGAGTAAAGTATTGGTATTAGTTTCGATGATAGTACCGTTCGCCAACGTCGAGGAACTCAGTTGCCCGCTGATCACTTGAAGCAATTGCGCAAGGCGCTGTCGCTATACGGATTGAAGCTGCTGGAGCCCGAATGGCATGGGTGGAACGCACAGTATCGATTTCGCTGTCGAAAGGGACATGAAGTGAGCCGATCGGGCTCACATCTGTTCTACCACCTGGCCACGTGTCCCGCTTGTCGGGATGATGAGGCTCTACGGCGGCTCGATAAGTTGGCGCGGGCGGCTGGAGGACGCTGCATCTCCGATTGCTATACAGGTCGAGGGAAGCGCTATCAGTTCATTTGCCGCGCAGGTCATGTCTTCGAGAAATCAGTGGACAGCCTCGAAAAGGGTTCGTGGTGCGTCATATGCGCGCGCACCGAACATTCGAGGCGCATGGCAGATCCCCAGGGAATGAAGCGAATTCGCGCTGCTGCCCGTGCGCAAGGCGGCAAGTGCTTGACGGCGTCATACACGAAGCTTGGGGATCGCTACCGTTTCCGTTGCGCGGCTGGGCACGAATGGGAGACGGTTGGTCTAGAAGTCATCCGCGGCGCCTGGTGCCGGATCTGTTCGAACCTGAAGAAGGTACAGGGGTATCGGCTTCAGGATGGATTGGCTCGGTTACAGCGGTGCGCCGAGAAGCGGGGTGGTGTCTGCCTCTCTACGGTCTACGAAGGCAGCAAAGCCCACTATCGTTTTCGATGTGAGGCGGGCCATGAGTTCGATATGTTGGGCGCGCGGATCTTTCGTGGATCGTGGTGTACCGAGTGCCAGCATGAAGCGAAGCGATATGGCATGAGCATCATGCACAAGCTGGCCGAGGCCCAGGGGGGCGCTGCCTTTCGGGTATCTATCGCAACGCGGCGCCGCGACTCGAATGGGAGTGCGCGCGAGGTCATCGTCGGTGGGTCTATCCCGGAGCGATCGTCCGCGGTCATTGGTGCGCCGCGTGCGCGCACGACGCCGGCAAGCTCGGCATCGACCTGATGCGAGCGATCGCGAAGGAGCGAGGCGGGAAGTGCGTCTCGAAGACTTACGTCAACTGTTCAACTCGGTTGGAATGGGAATGTGCGCGCGGCCACCGCTGGTTCGCCGCGCCGAACACGATCCGTCGCGGGCATTGGTGCGCGCGCTGCTATTTCCTCAGCATTACGACGATCGAGGAGACGCGCCGAAAGCGGCGACATGAAGCCGCCCGAGAGTGAAACTTGACCTGCGGGCTCGGTCGTCCTGCGAATACTTTCGGGCATCACATGATGTCCGGCCAGTGTGTGCCAATGCGCTAAAATCCCGCTCGGACGCGCAGTGACAGGGTGTAGCCGCGTGTCGAACGACAAAAAATCGAGAGGGCTCATGTCTAAGGCTATTGCAGGCATTGCGATCGGGGTCGTTTTTCTCGTGATCGCGGCTTTCATCGGGTGGTCCACGCGAGGATTTTTGCAGACTGCGATCGCCGTTCCCGGCGAGGTGGTCAGCCTCAATGCCGGCGGGAGCCACCCACAGATCGAGTTCGTTACAAAAACGGGCGAGCGCGTGTCTTATCCGCAAGGCGGGATGATCTATGGCACCAAGGTCGGCGACAAGGTCACCGTCCTTTACCAGCCCGAGGCGCCGGCACGCACCGCCACGATTGACCGGTTTGGCGCGGTGTGGAACTGGACATTGATGGCGACGATATTCGGTCTTGGATTCATCCTCTTCGCGGCGATGAATCTGGCACCAAAAAAATAACAGCATCTGAGAGGATCGGCCGTGTCAATTCTGAGACCAAGCAACTGGAGCTACAAGACGGGAGCGACAGGCGGCGTCAGCATCGAGTTCGTCGTTGCGTCGGGCGGAACGATCGTTCTGGCCGACCCCGCTGGAACGGAAACCGATTTCTACTACGGCGGCGTAGGCGTCGGTATCGGTTTCGGCTTTCGTATCCCGAAGATCAAGCTTCCGCGGTTTTCCTTGCCGGAGCTCAAGATACCCAAGATCGCCGGCCGCGAGGTCGGAGGCGCAGGGTCTGCCAAGTCGTTCGACAGCGCGGGGCTCATCTATATGGCACCCGCGTTCAGCGGCACCGAGCTGACCAAGAGCGACTTTCAAGGGGCGACGGTCTACCTCGACGGTGGTGTCGGCATCGGCTATGGCAAGGCTGGTTCCGCAATGATCCTCGGGATCAATTCAGCGCAGCTTGCCCTCGGATTGTCGAACCCGGCGATGACGTGGCTCGCCGAGATAGCGATTGCGCATGCGCCTGCGATCTTGCTGATGGGCGGCACGACCGTTGGCTTGCAAGCGGGCGCCGGCGCCGGGATCCTGGTTGGCTATCTGCATTGACTAAATTACCGGCCGGGTTCCGGATCGGGCCGGGCAGCGATGCAATTCCTGGCCGGTTTGAGACGACCGGATGATGACCTGTACGTAGCTGTTCGTCGGTGCATATGGGGCGAAAAACCGCTCGAGCGTTCGAGCGAACAGATGCAACGTGACGTCGCGCAACGCGCTCTCCTCGAGCGATACGACGATTTCGATACCCCGCACGAACGACGGAAACTGGCCGTCGAGCGACATCCACTTCCTTGCGGGTTGGTAATCCAGTCCGACGATTGCGTCGATGCTGCGTTGAGCGACGATGTTCGTGCGCGGAGCGTGCAATCGCAAGAAGTCCTTGAACGCCTTCAGCCCGGTCTGGGTGAGATCGAAAGGGTGCAACGAAAGACCCGCCACCACGCGCCACAACGCACCGTGTCCGCGCGCATGCGAGCACGGCAGGCTCGGCTGCGTCAGCAACCGGATCGGGCAAGCCAGCGCTGCACCTTCATGAACCAAGTCGCTATCAGGCGCGCCGATCGGCAGCCGCGAAGGGAGGTCACCGTTGGTGGCAGTGACGTCGACGTCGATTTGGGGATGCCTCACCTGGGCGGAGCCCCCGTCCAGCCCGATGAGCGATAGGAGAATAGGCGCACGCGCATTTCCCGCCGCGGCATACGGATCGCGAAACGCCGTCCAATAAGCGACGGTCGGATCGGGTTGCCGGCCATGGCTCAACGCGCGGTAGGGCAACACGGCCGTTCGTGGCGCAGCGGTGGACGACGAAGCACCTTCTTCGTGTTCGGACTGCGTCCGATCACCTAGGCGAACGGCATCGATCGAGTAGACGTCGAGCGGCGTGCCGGTCTCGAGGGGCTCGGGCGTCACGGGGTAGGCCCGGTCGGTGGACGTGAGCTGGATGGGCGTCGCGTCTCGCTGGAACAAATTGACGACGGGCGTGCAAAACAGTTTGAACGATGAGGCGTCGAGGTCGCTCAGCGCCTGGGCGGCTGGTGATTCTGCAGGTGCGTCGCGAATAGCCAGGTGCAAGGTCAGTTGTCGTGCTTGTGGCGCGCGCGCCGCGCGCCGGATTCGCCCAAGGTCGATGTCGACGAAATCGAATTTCTCGGTGAAAGCGAAGGACTCAATCAGCGTGTCGAATGCATCCGACGTGTTCGACGATTCTTTCGGGAGCAGCCTCTCAAGTTCGCTAAATCCGACTGATTCGATCGGGACCTTTGATAATGCCATCCAGCGACCGCCTTGATCGACCTCGACATACGCGCTGGCCGTGCGGAGCAGCAGCGCGTCGGCGAGCGCGGCGACACGAGCGCGATTACCTGCCAGATGAATCCGAACCTTGCCGGACGGTATCGCCTCATTGAAAGTCTCGGTGGGCGTTGCGCTTGCGAATGTAACCGAGAGGATTGCAGAGACATTGGCCGGTAGCCGGACCGCCGCAGGGACCATCGTCGCTGGACCAAAGCGAGCCGAATTGACACGAAGCGGCGAGAGCGTCACGTCGTAGACCGTTCGGAATCGGCAGGCGGCCGCATTGGCATCGAGCGCGGTGCCACGCTGCATCGTAAAAGGCACCGTCAGCTGACCGAATAGATTAGCTGGGTCAAATTGCGCGATCGCGCAGGCCGGCACGGTGCGCAGGTACTGCGGGTACAACATTTCGAGTAAGGACTCGGTGAACTCGGGGTAGGCGTCCTCCAGCCTCGCGTCGATACGGGCGGCCAAGAGTCCGAACGCCTGGATCATTCTGTCGACATGCAGGTCGCCCTGGCCATTGGCGATGCCGAGTCGAGCGCCAATCTTCGGATAACGGCGGGCAAATTCCGCGACGCCGCGCAAGAGTAGACCGACTTCGTATTCGTAATGGGGCAGCAGGTTATCCATTCACCTTCCGTACCGCTCGGTCCCCATATTCGAGGTACAAGAAATGCAAAACTTGATCCTCCCGGGGGCAGGCAGTTTAAAATCCCACGACGAATAATATCCTGCCGTTCCGATGCGGGGTTCCGAGGGCGCCATGCAACTGTCAGATATTCCAGGCTTTTTTGGGCTACAGAGCAACCGGCTGTTCACCATCCAGACGCCAATGAAAGGGCGGTCTGATCTGGTGCTCGTCGATTTTCAGGGGACCGAGGGCTTATCGCAAAACTTCGAGTTCCACGTTCGGCTTGCTTCTCAGGATTCGAATATCGAACTGAAAAAGCTCATCGGACAACCTGTGACGATTACGTTACAGCTGACAGACGCGTTGGCAAGTTCGGAAGAGCGGTACTTCCACGGGTACGTGGCAAACTTCTCGCACCTCGACCATGACGGCAGCTTCACGGTCTACAGTGCGACCATCGTGCCTTGGCTCTGGATGCTTTCGCGCAGCAGGGATATTCGGATTTTCCAGGAGGAGAATACCGAAGCAATTCTTTCGAAAGTCTTTCGCGATTACGGAAAGATCGCATCGTTCGAATTCAGGCTGTCGAAGGCGACGAAGAATCGCAGCTATTGCACGCAGTACCGGGAGACGGATCTTGAATTCGTCGAGCGCCTGATGCAGGAAGACGGATTGTTCTTCTTCTTCGAGCATGCGAAGGACGATCACAAGCTCATCATCACGGATAACTCGGTTGCCGCGAAGCCGATCGGCGGCCGCAGTCCAGTGCTGCAGTACACGAAGGGCGAGGCACTCGACAATCTGGCGGTGATCACCACGTTTCAGGCGAGCCGCCAGCTCGAGTCCACGCATGTCGGATTGAAGACCTTCGATTACAAGGTGCCGCACGCGCGCAGGTATGTGTCTGGAGGCACGGAAGTCGATCAGGGCGACGTGCCATCGTACGAAGTCTATGACTATCTGGGTGAGCACGGCTTTCCAGACAGCGATCGCGGTGAAGCGTTGACGCGTTTCAGGACGCAGGCGCTTGCCGCGCACAGCAAGATTTTCATCGGTACGAGCACGAGCCGGCGGTTGTCGCCTTGCCTGTATTTCGAGCTCGACGACCACTACGACCACGGCAGCACCCAGCCTGAAGATCGCCAGTTTCTGCTGACCACGGTGACGCATAGCGGCACAAACAATTACCAGGCTGGGGAGGGTGCCGCGACCTACCAGTGCAGCTTCACCTGCATTCGCAAGAAGATTCCGTATCGGCCGGCATTCACGATCGAGCAACCGTCGATCATTGGGCCGCAAACTGCGGTCGTTGTTGGGCCCGAGGGCGAGGAAATCTACACGGACAATCTGGGCCGTGTGAAGGTGCAATTCCATTGGGATCGACTGGGCAAACGCGATCAAGGTAGCTCATGCTGGGTCCGCGTTGGGCAACCATGGGCCGGTCGCGGATTTGGGATGATCCAGATCCCGCGGATCGGAGACGAGGTGGTCGTAATTTTCCTCGATGGGAATCCGGACCGCCCCCTGATCATCTCAAGCGTTTACAACTCGGCAAACATGCCACCGTGGGGTCTGCCGGCGAACGCGACGCAGAGCGGGATTCTCACACGCTCGACCAAGACCGGGAACGTCAATACCGCCAACGCAATCCGCTTCGAGGACAAGAAGGGTGCCGAAGAGGTGTGGTTGCACGCCGAGAAGGATCAACGAATCGAGGTCGAGCACGACGAGTCGCATTGGGTCGGCAACGATCGCACGAAGAAAATTGACCACGACGAAACTGTGAATGTTGGTCACGATCGGACCGAAACGGTAGGCAATAACGAAACGATCACTGTCGGCCTCGATCGCACCGAGCACGTGGGCAACAACGAGACGTTGACGGTCGGCGGAAATCGAGTCGAGACGATCGATGGCATGCAGAACCTGTTGATCGCGATGGCATCGGCAGAAGAGGTGGGGCTGGCTAAGGCGTTGGTCGTTGGTGGCGCCTACACCATCACGGTTGTTGGCGCGATGAACACGGCTGTGGGGCTCGCGCAAGCAGAGGAAGTTGGGCTGTCGAAGACGACGGTGGTCGGCAAGACCTACACGATCACGGCCGGTGACCGGATCGAACTGCGCACCGGCAAGGCTTCGATCGTTCTCGAGAGCAATGGAAACATCTCGATCCGCGGCGGGAACATCCAGATTGTTGGGTCCGGTGCAGTGAAGGTCGACGGCAACACGATCAACGGCAATTGACCGCGCAAAGCATGCACACAGTCGAAGATACGTCTGATGGTCAGTCGGCGATCTCTCCGTCGGAAGCCCTCGCGCGGACAATCGAAGGCGGCATGGGGCAGTCGCTGATTGCGAGCACCGCTGAGCAACTCGCCGACCAATACGCTGATCTGCTCGCAATAGGATGGCGGCGACGCACAAACATGCTGGCCAGTTCGGCAGTCGACTTTGCTGATCTGGCGGAGTTCGACGATCGGTTGCTGGCCGCGTTGGAATCGCTCCTCCTGCTTGGAGAGCCCTCGACGAGGCGAATGCAGGTGTCGACACCAGATCCGCTTCGCGCCGGCGAGATGTTTGCGATGACGCTGTACGCGCTGGCACGCGACGACAACAAAATGCTGGACGGGTGCCAAGCGCTTGCAACGGCGATTCCCGACCTTCGAGTCGGGATGGTCGACGCGTTTGAATGGGCGCCGGCGACGCCACAAGTACGAGCGCGTATAGAAGCCTTGCCCAGTCCGATCCGCTTGCCGCTGATCGGTGCGCGGCATCGGGATTTCGATGGCGTCGCGCAACAGGCGTTGCAGCAACTGCAGATCATCAGCGAACCCACTGCCGCAGAGATTGTCGACGCGCTGCAACTGGTGCTGGGCGTCGGCCGGCACGACCTCGCCACTGGTGCTCAACGGTATCTCGATCATGACGTTGCCGACGCGCGGGCGGCGGCGGCGCGGACATTGCTTTCGCTCGCGCCGGGAGCGCGCGAGTCGGCCGCATGTGACGCACTCGACAAGCTGCTCTCCGATTTCGCGGCCGATACACGGGTCTTCGGCAACGCACTGCGCTGTTTGGCCCTGCACGCGCCGGATCGAGTCCCGCGTTACTTTGATCGACTAGATGAACCGGGGTTAGTACGGCTTCATCTGATGGCGCTGGGGTGGCTCGGCCGGATTGACGCTGTTCCGACCCTGATTGAACACCTCGCGGCCCCCCGGACCGCGCGGGTCGCTGCTGCGTCGCTTTCACTGATCACCGGTGCCGATCCGGTCCGCGATGATTGGCAATGCGCCGAGATGCTTCCGGATGCACGTGATCAGCTCCCCGACGGCGAAATACCTGATGTCGACCCGGACGCGCATTTGCCATGGCCCGACGCCGCTGGTTTCGCAGCCTGGTGGCACACGAACGGCCCGCGGTTCGACGACGCCCAACGTTACTTCGCGGGCCGGCCGATTACGCCTGAGTGGCTCGGGGAGGTCCTGATTTGCGGACCGCTCGCATGGCGGCCACTCGCCGCTGAACATCTGCAACGACTGACCCGTGGGCCTCTCTTCCCGACCCGCCTTTCCGCGCCCGCGCAGCGCGCGCTTTTCCAGACGCTGACCTAGAAGGGGATTGCATGAATCACGAAATCGAATGTCTTCTGCAGCCGGGCACGTCGACGGCGGCCTCGGACGACACGGGACCTCAGCTGCCGGCGGTTGCCGAGGACGAACTCGTGTTCGAAGCGAAGCAAAAAATTACGCTGCGATGCGGGAAGGCGAGCATCACACTGTATCCGAACGGCAAGATCGCGTTGCGCGGCGAATACATCGTGAGCGACGCGGCCGGTGTGAACCGGATCGCGGGTGGCCAGATTGAACTGAACTGACGGTATGTGGCGCGTCGATAACTGGACCCCGTTTGCTGCGGATCGGACTTGGGTGCGAGATTCCGACGGAGCGGAAGTATGGGTCGTAGCCGTGAAGGCGACCTATAGCATTCTGCCAGACGGAAAGGTCCGGCTCGCCGGCGAACAGCTACCGCTAAATCATGGTCCGGTACCGGCCGACGGGCGTGCTGGTTTGCTCTACGATACCGACCTGGGGCCACCCAAGGCGGCGACCGACATCGTCCTGAACGGAGCTGCGTGGGCCCCGAATGGGGAGCCTGTAAGGACGCTGCGGGCAGGATTTCAGATTGGGGCGACTGGCCACTTTGCGACGGTATGTGGCGATCGATATTGGGAGCGCAAGCTTTGGTCGTGGCGCCCCAGTGAGGCGGTGCCTTTCGTGAGCATGCCGCTCGCCTATGAGTACGCATTCGGCGGTGATACGCCGGAATTACCGCCGGCGAGCCGCAACCCTGTTGGGCGAGGTTATACGCCCGACGCTGATGGTCGCGTCTGGTTGCCAAATATTGAATCCGTGACGAAGCCGATTCGCAAGAGAGACGACGTACCGCCAACTACGGGGTTCGGTGTACTACCAGCTCATTGGCCGGCGAGACTGCAGCACGGGGGCACGTACGACGACACCTGGCGCAACACACGACATCCGCTACCGCCCGAGGATTTGGACCCTCGATTCTGGCAGATCGCACCGCCCGAGCAGCAAGCGAATGGCCACCTGTCGGGCGGCGAAACAGTGACGCTCCTCAATGTGACACGGCCGGATTTGGTGCCCGGCGGCCGCTTGAACTTCCGATTACCCAAGGTCTCGCTGGTGTGCGAGACGCGCTTTTACGACGGCACACGCGTGCATACTCGGCCAGTGATACACACAATCATCCTCGAGCCGGACGACCTCCGCGTATGCGTGGTGTACCACATGGCATTGCCATGTCACGAGAAGGTCAATTTGCTAGAACAGACCCGCGTGACGATGAAGCGTCGACCACTCGATAAGGCGTGGCAAGCCGTATTCGGCGATGTCCTGACCGCAGCCGAGGCGAGTCCTGAATCCGACACGGAGCAACCCGCATGAGCCGTACGCCGGTGATTGTTTCCGCGTCGTGCATCTTTCCGTCCGGCCCCAGTATCGAGCTCGCCGACACGGCAGTGCGCGCGCAGCTCGCCCAACTCCAGCGTCATCCCGATTACGTTGATGGCGCGGGCGAGCCGGTCCGCGGCAGCTTCTTCCCCGTCGAACGTCCTTTCGATTCGGCGCGTTGGGGGGCGCTCGCGCGGGAGGCGCTGGAGCAAGTGATGGGCGATTTGGTGCGGCGAGGCCACGACGCTCTGCAGGGCCGCATCCGTTGGCTTTGGATCGTGCTTCCGGAGAACGCGCTCCGTCCTGGACTGCCCTCGGACCTCGTCGAAACGGTGAGGGCATCGGTCCAGGAGGTAGCGGAGGGGTGGACAGAGGTTCTGATCCGGAAGGGCGGCCATGCCGCGGGTGTCGCCGCGATCGAGGAAGCAGCCGAGAGGCTCGACGCGGATCCGACCGCGCTGGCCGTCGTACTCGGCGTCGAGTCGGGCCTGAGTCACGATGCGCTGATGTGGCTCGATGCGCGATCGCTGCTGCATGGAGCGCAGCGCGCGTATCGCGGTCGGTTCCGGGTAGAGCCCTACGGTCGTGTGCCTGGCGAAGGTGCGGCCGCGGTTGCGCTGTCCGGGCAGTTAGCGTCGGGCGGAAAAGGCTGGGCGCGGCTGCTCGGCGTGGGACATGCACACGAGGCGCACACTCACGACTCTGGGAAGGTCTGCATTGCGGCGGGCCTGTCTCAAGCGGTTCGTGCCGCGCTCGGACAGGGACAGGAATTTAGTGCCGACCCGATCGGCTGGATTTCGGTCGATCTGAACGGTGAACCGTATCGAGCCGACCAGTTCGGTTTCACGGCGCTTCGGATAGCCGAAGTGCTGGCACCGGGCTGGCAGCGTGTTGTACCTGCGCTTGCTAGTGGCGATCTAGCTTCCGCGAGCGCGGTCGCGCATGTTGCGCTGGCCGCTTACGGAATGTCGAAGCGCCCACGGCAGGTGAATCACCTCGTTCTATCCAGTTCCGATGACTCGCTGCGTGGTGCAGTGCTCATCGGCCCCACCGATCCCTCGCCCGCATGGCAGGAGAGCCGCTCATGGCGATCACCATCAACGTTAATGGCCTGACCCTTTGCCACCGCGGCAGCGGCGGCGTAAGCGACAACACGTTGCCGGACGTTTGTAAGACGCCGGGCAACGGCGTGCCGGTGCCCTATCAGAACGAGGCGCACTCGCGAGACTTGGTCAAGGGCACGACGTCAGTGTTTGCCGACGGCGGGAACATGATCGCGAACTACGGCAGCCAGTTCTCGAAGAGCATTTTCGACGAGGCGGGCTCGATGGGTGGCGTTGTGTCGGGCACACACCTCGCTGAAACCGACTGGATCACCCACTCGTTTGACGTGAAATTCGAAGGGAAGGCGGCCTGCAGGTTGACCGACAAGCTGTTCATGAACCATCGAAACACGGTCAACATGGCGGGACTCAAGCAACGCGATCTGCCGCAAGATGAACAGGATTTGCTCGACGAGCTCTGCCAGATGGCGTGCGACTGCTTGAAGGAGTGGAAGGGTAAGTTGCCGCCTGGCAAGACCTATCAGGATTGTGTGCGCAAGAAAATCGATGACAAGTACTACGATGGAAATGGCCACCCGAAGCCAGACGCGAAAGTATGGCGGGAGATTCCGTATGATCGAGGAAGCGGATGGGACCTGATCGGGAGCAAGGGCAATCCAGAGATCCCGACGTCGAACTACATTCGGCCAAATTCACGTCGTCTTGACGTTGCCCCGGTCGAGAATGGAAAAGTTACCAAGCTGTATGATATGAAGTTCGAGGGAGATAAGCTTTCGGAGCAGGCCGAAAGAGACTATCAACGGATTGCAAAGAAGCATACGGGTGACCCCGACAACTTCGAAGAGTTTCGCGTCGACGAGCGCTGTAACTGCGATGACGATTGGCCGCCGCCAAAGACAGTTCCAGTTACAGCACCCGCGCCCCAGGAAAAGGGGTTGATGGACAGAATCGGTGATGCGTTGTTCTCGACGACAGGTATTCGGTTGACCGGTGCCGCGCTACTCGCGTACGTGATTGTTTCTGAGGGGAGTCGTGCGTTCCCACCGCGCAATGCCGTGCCGATCCCATGACTTTGCCGCAGCATGCGGTTCAACTTCTTGCAGAGACGAAACGATGGAACCATCTCAGGTTGTGGCAGACTTGCTCGAATCGCATGGCGGGCCATGCGCATTGGACGAACTCTATCTTCCCTATGCGAGTGCGGATTCCGGGCCAGCTGCAAAATTTGGTCTGGGATGCGAACTATATATTTCGAATGCTGACCGGAGCGAACTCCGCGAGCAGGCCCTCCAATTCTTAGTCGACTACCATCGGATGTTCCCGGACCAAGTTGATCAGATACTTCCGAGAGACGCCCGCAGGACCGTCAAATTATCGAACGATCTTGAGGCGCGAGTTCGTGCGGAGTATGCGCGTGATCCTGCCGAGACCGGATACAGCACCGCATTGTTTGGTGCAGTTGACATAGGCCTGAAGAAGGACGATATCGAACCTTATCAGGCGCACGTGTTAATTAGCCGAAGCGACGAGCAAGAGCTTTCTTGTATGTCCGCGTATATGCAGGTCTGCGAAAGTGGTCGACCCAATTTCGAAGTGATGCTAGCCGCGGTGTTGAGATGGAGTGCCTTGTTGCAGCCCGTGCATGGGACGGCCGGCCTCTCTTTGATCTATGCGTCGGGTATGTCGCAGAACACGAAATACGCGTTGCCATTGATGAAACGCTTCCCGGGGTTCGACTACATTGGGGGCGTAAATTTTTCAATGGAAGCGGAGGACGTCCACAATCGCATCAAGTGCGTGAACTGGCTGACAGTGCTCGGGGACGATATTGTCACCGAACTCGGCGGTGCCGGTCCGATGCGCGCTGCGCTCGAACCGACGTGCAAGATCCACGAATATCCAGGTGGGGTTGTGATTCAGGCAGGAGAGAATCCGCAGCTCGGCGATGCGACACGGGGTGACATTCCAGATGCGTATCGGATGGTTGCGAGGTACACGAAGCCCGTTCGCTTCGAGGCATATTCGAGTCGGCTTTTCCGCGTGCCGGACAATCTCGACAAGAAGGAAGAGACGTTGCGCTGGATTCGAAGATTTGACTAGGGCGAAGCGAGCTGGTGTTTATTTTGCTCCCGGAGCTATATTTTAGAAGGAATGGCATGAATCCCATTCTGGGCGCAGCGATTGCGCCGTTTATTACCTATTTACTATCCATTTTGGGTATCGCCTGCTTCGCAGGCTATGCGATCATTCGACTGAATTCGCCACAGTTAATTCGGGAAAAGGTGTGGGCGGCATTCGTCGGTGACAAAGAGTTCAACGACAATAAGCTGAAGTCATTCGGGCAAGATCAGCTTGACTTGATGCGATTTAGATTGGTGTATGGCGTATCGGCCCGATCAGTATCCGATCTACATCGGCTGCTGTCCTGGATGGAGCGCCATAATCTCACTCCGAGCGAAGTCAAACGTGTTCGCGCGTATATCGATCCCTCGAAAGACGAGCCACTCGAGTCCCCACAGACCAAGCATTTCATCGCCCCCACTATCTTGCTTGCGCTCATGATGGCGGTTTTTGTCGTGACGGCCGACAAAGCGAGTCATCAGAAGACGACGCTAATCACCATGAACGTTTCGAAGACGTGGCTATGGAGTGACGGCGCAAGCGTCGAGGGCATCTGGGGGAAATCTTGGCGGCTCGATGCTCAGGCCTGTGAGAGGTCGACATTGCCGACCACTAATCTCACCGGCTTAACCCCTGACGAGACAATGGCGATCTGTAAGGGCATCGCAGACGGGGCACTAAAGGAAACTGTCAATGACGGGTTAAAAGCCCAGCGCAGAGCCATAACGGCGGTTCTGATCTTCATTCTCCTCGTTGCGACAAACCTTGTGTTTAGCTTAAGCACCGCCGGGCGGGCGCGCGTACTTGCGCGACGATTAAACGCCAAGAACGACGTGCCGGGCGAATCGTTGCCACCACCCGTAACCGTGAATCCGATTGAGCAATAGCATTTAGGCAGCGCGCGGGCGGCGCTCGACCGCGTGCTCGCGGCTCACTCTGAGGCGGGGATCAAAAAGCGACTGCGATTCTTGGCCTTCGCAATCCACTGCGGCGCTTTACCGCGGCCGCTCCACGTCGCGCCGGTCTTCGGATCACGATACTTCGGCGCGATCGGGGCACGAGGGCTCGATGCAACGGTGCGACGTCGACCGAAAAGTTGTTCGGGCGTGATCCCGTATTCGGCAATCTGTTCGCGGATGGAGGAAATGATGGCGTCTAGCTCCGCGAGCCGCGCTTCTTCCGCCTGTTGTGCCAGCGCTTCGGCTTGCGCCTTCAGTTCGAGATAGGTAGCCATAAAGGTGGGGGGAATTCCTCTCAGAAAATTAACAGGGGGCAAGATGCCCATCGGTATGCGACGAGCCGTCGACCACACCACGCACAGTATAGTCCCGTGAGTACTTCCGATCGGCGCCGTTATTGCTATTGAGCCGATGGACGGGCGACCTGAATTCGGCAAGAGTACGGAACGTGTGGCGGAGGATACAGCCAATGAAGCAAGCCAGTTCGGGCTCCTAAATTTTACATAAGTGTATTTCTCGTGCGTAGCAACTATATATGGTTGGAATGTGGAGGTAGCAAATCTATGTGGTTGAGATGTAAACGTGCCAAAACCGCATACTTTCCCTCCGGAGCACTAAAAGCACTTACTTTTCCTCCGAAGTACTGGGACGGCGCAGGTAAATGCGCCGTTCCGGGCATGAACTCGGACATTTCAATCTAGCCATTACAACCCAATCGGGTGATAATCAGCATTATGTAAAATTCAATTGCTTTTGCAAATCAATGACATCGGCGGCGTCGATGTTGACCGGCGCCGTCTCGGAGCATCCGATGACGAATACCATATTGTCCGGTGAACGACACGAATGATCGGTCACGTCGACGATAGACACGAAGCTTGGAAAGCGGAGTTCTTGACCAGGAAAGCGTCTCAACAGTGCGTAGTTTCTGAGGCGTCAGCGAGCACGAGACCGGGATAACAGGATTGGAAAGCGTGGAGCGACTATCATACTGGCTACCTCGTTATACCGAACGAATTTCATGTTAGATGCATTGTGGGCATCGGTGAACAGCTCACACCCAACCTGTCTTCAGTGCCTTTCCCCCCTCTATGCCCCCTTCCAACTCGATTCAATGCTCGCCGCGCGCATCCCGCCCTCGTCTGAACGCCTTGGACGACTGGCTCATGACGCCGCCGTTACCCGGCAGGCTGGATGGATTCAGGCGCTTTGTTCTGGAGTTTTTCTTCTTCGGCCTGAAGGAAGCGCGTAGTTGTCTGTTCGCCGGGTTGTTCTTCCTGGCGGTGTTCGCCACGCCACGCGCCGGGCTTTGGGGCGTGCCGCGCTATGATGCACTACTAATTGCCGCACTGCTTATTCAAGCGGGCATGGTTTTCACGCGCCTGGAGACGCTGGACGAACTCAAGGTCATCTCGCTGTTTCATTGCGTGGGTTTTGCGCTGGAGGTGTTCAAAACCTCTGGCAGCATCCAGTCCTGGGCTTATCCCGACGCTGCCTACACGAAACTATGGGGCGTGCCCTTGTTCTCGGGCTTTATGTATGCCGCCGTGGGCAGCTACATCATCCAGGCCTGGCGGCTATTCGATCTGCACATACGTCATCATCCCCCGCACTGGATGGCGGCGCTGATCGCAGTGCTTATCTATGTCAACTTTTTTACCCACCACTATATTGGCGACTATCGCTGGTATCTGGCAGCCTGCGCTCTGGGCCTGTATGCTCGGACCACCGTGGTATTTCGTCCGCTGGATCGAAACTACCAGATGCCCTTGCTGCTGGCCTTCGTGCTCATTGGCGGTTTTATCTGGCTGGCCGAAAACATCAGCACCTTTGCGGGCGTATGGCGCTATCCGAACCAGATCGGAGCATGGTCGGCCGTGCACGTCGGCAAATGGAGCTCATGGTCCATGTTGGTCATCATGACCTTCACTATCGTGGCCAATCTCAAGCATATCAAGGAGCGCATCCACGTGCCGCGCTGAGGTAGTCGTCAATGACCGACCCACCGTTTGCGCGGCATCCACCGCGACACGCGCCTGGGAGGCAGCCGCACGCAACGCGCGAGCGAGGTCGAAGCGCAACCGGAGCTCGCACGCAGCCGGTTCAGTTCATGCTGCTGTTGCAGCGCGCGGCTCGCGATGCAGCCGCCGGCCGCCATCGAATCCGACCAAACGGTTCGGACAGGAGCGGCCTAGGTCATGCGCGCGTGAAGCCAGAATGCCTGTGCCGAGGCCCCGCCCACGCGATCATCGACAAACATGGTGCTTTTTCTCTCGGATTCTCACGGCGTAACGCAGCGTGCTCCCGCGCGTCGACAGTCAGGCCGACAGCGCCGTACGCACACTCAACGGGCGCCTGTCGGTCCAGTTGGCGCCGATCCATTCGAGACAAACGTCCGGGCTCCCGACGCGCCCGGCGCACGCCACCTTCCGGCACAGGCTACTCGTCCGGCCAGATAGCGTATTGTTCCTCGTGATTGACGACTACCGTTGAAAACGGTGGCGTTTTTCGGCGTGTCGACTTCCATGTCTCTCTCGTTTCGATAATTGATCCTGCGTGTCGCCCGCATCACATAAATCGATATTTCGATAGAAACGGCACGCCCGCTCGCGCCGGGGCAACGATTCAAGTTGTTTGAAATCGAAGCCGGTCGGCTTGTCCATAAACCATCTGGAATTAATTACATTTTCATTACAACAGAGTCGAATAAATTATCAGATCCAACAGCCAGCGCTCTTGATCTTTTTTTCTTAAATATGCTAACAGAGAAAAATAACCCATCTTTCCCGATAAATAAATAATCTGCATAATTGTTTAAAAATCTTGCATACCGATTTTTTAAAGCGGAGTCCCGAAGCATCGCCCTACTGGCCGGTACCCTCCCCATTCCGCTCCAGCGCCGGACGGCACGGCATCGGCCGCATCATGCCTGCGGAGCGGCAGCCAATTACGCCGGCTTGGGGAGCGTCTTTCCGGACGGCATCGAAGCGTGGCTGATCGAACTGCCCGGCCGCGCATAAACATCAGGTAGTGACGTGGCGGCCCCGACTGTTCAGCCTCTTAATTGCCGCACAACGACGCGCCCCCGCCCCTCCGGCACATTGAATTTCTTATGCGTAAAAAGTTTCAGCCTAAATTGACAGGGTTGGGTATAGTTACGCGTCTGCCCCACGTAACGAGTTGTAACATCCCAAACGGGCCTATCGCTCGCCGGCGGCCGGACAGAAACAAGCGAACCTGTTTTCGCTTTTCAGAATAACTAAATTCTTCCGATTATCGAGGGTCTATGGATTTGCTGGCGGCCATGCGAATTTTCGTGCGGGTTGTCGAGCGTGGCAATTTATCGAGGGCCGCGAAAGATCTCGGCCTTGGCCAACCTACCGTTAGCGACCGAGTCGATCGGCTCGAACGGTTTCTCGGCGTCAAATTGCTGCTCCGAAACACGCGCGCGGTGTCGTGCACCGATGAAGGCATTCTGTTCTATCAGCGAAGCAAGGTCGTGCTCGACGCGGCCGACGAGGCACGGGCCGTCGTCACGCTCGGCAACAAGATCGTGCGTGGGCGCATTCGCATTGCCGCGCCACATGGGTTGGGCGAAGTCGTACTGCCGGAAATTCTCACGGTCATCCGCGAACAAAATCCGCAGCTCTATATCGAGCTCGTCCTGAATGACGAAATCACCGACCCCGTCACCGAGGGCGTCGATATTTCATTGCGGCTCGGCCAGATCGGCGATGGCAATTTCGTCGCGCGTCGACTGGGTTACGTACGACGCGTACTGGTCGCATCGCCGCTTTATATCGAAAAGCATGGGCTGCCAGAGGAACCGACCGACATCGTCGGACACCCATTCATTCGCGTCACGGGGCTCTTCAACGACGGCCAGCTTCGCCTGATGAGTCCGTCGAAATCGGCGCGGCCGACGCCGATCAACGTCGTCGTCAGCACCAGCCACTGGCGGCCGGTCTACGAGCTACTGCTGAACGGCGCGGGTATCGGCGTCCTTCAGGAACACGTCTGCATCGACGCCCTGGAATCCGGCCGGCTCGTCAGGCTGCTGCCGGATTACACGGTACCGGGATTCGACCTGCATGCGCTGCTGCCGGTCACACGGCCCGTGCCTTCGAAGACCCAGGTCGTCGTGAAGATCATCGAGGAGTATCTGCCGAAGATGATGGCGCGGGCTGCGGACGACGCGCTCGACATGTAGCACGATCGACAAAACGAATCCCCGACCGTGCATCGACGTCCGCATATTTCACTTTTTTCCGCGCATTGAAACGGGAGCGGGCCGGGTGGCCGCAAGCAGCGCGGCGCCGATGGCCATGATGGCCGCCATCAGCACCAGGCACACGCGGAAGCTCCCAGTCGACGTACGCAGCCAGCCGATTGCCGCAGGACTGAAAAAGCCGCCCAACACGCCGATCGTATTGATCAGCGCGATGCCGCCCGCGGCGGCGGGTCCTTTCAGATAGGCGGATGGAATGGTCCAGAACACCGTGTAGGCCATCCACATTGCGGTCGTCGCAACCGTGATGAATATCAGCGAAACGTCGAGCCTGTCGCTCGACACGACAGTCGCAACGAGTGAAATCGCGCTGACCAGAGCCGGAATCGCGCTGTGCCAGCGCCGCTCGTTGCGACGATCGGAACTACGGCCCGCGACGACCATGCCGACGGTCGCGGCAACGAACGGAATCGACGAATAGAGGCCGATCTTCATCGGATCGGTGACGCCGCCGGCCGCCAGCAGGCCGGGCAACCAGAAATTGATCAGGTAGATGCCGCATATGACGCAGAAATAGGCGGCGCTCATCAAATAGACGTACGGATCCTTCACGACTTCCGCGAAACCGTGCCGCTCCGCATGTTGAGGCTTCGCGGTCATGTCGACGAGTTCCTGCCGTTCCTCGGGTGACAGCCACGTTGCGGTCTCGGGCCGATCGGCAAGCAGCACGCGGGCCATGATGCCGAGCGCGACGCACGGCAGCCCTTCGATCAGGTACATCCACTGCCAGCCGGACAGGCCGCCCAAGCCTGCGAAGGTCGTCATAATCCACATCGACAGCGGGCCGCCGAGCACGCCCGCAAGGGGGCCGCCGATCATGACCGCGGCAATGGCTTTCGCACGGCGGGATTCGGGATACCAGCAGGTCAGATAGAACAGGATGCCCGGCGTGAATCCGGCCTCGAAGACGCCCAGGAGAAAGCGCAGCACATAGAACGTCGTCGCATCGCGCGTCGCGACCATGGCTGCGGACGTCAGGCCCCACAACACCAGGATCCGGCTGATGGCCTTGCGCGCGCCGATTTTCGGCAGCAGCAGGTTGGACGGCACCTCGAAGAGCGCGTATCCGATGAAAAATATGCCGGCGGCCAGGCCGTATTGCGCATCGGTCAAGCCGATGTCGGACTGCATGTGCAGCCGGGCGAAACCAACATTGAGCCGGTCAAGGCAGGCAAACAAATAGCAGATGAGCAGAAAGGAAAGCAGGCGGCGGTCGAGCCGGCGATACAGCGCCGACGTGCGATCGCCATTCTGGATCGAGACGACAGTGGACATGCCAGTCCATATGAACGCGTCCCGGTTGCAACAGTGTTCATGTGTGTCGACAGGCAGGACGGTTTGCAGTGCTACATATCACCCGTTGTTCTGCTGATTGCAGGCATTCAGGTTTGGCGAACCCTGGTCCCGCCCGGCTTGTCACCACACTCGATTACTGCGCAACCTTTCGACGTTCACCCTGAATTGAACGTTGATCTTCTCGCTGGCGTGTGCCGTTCTGGCCGGTTTCACGCTAACGTAGCCTTTTCGGTACAACCTGTCGTGAGCCGGGCGCCTTCGCATGTGTCGACATCGCTCATGCGCCGTAACTCCGGCATTCGATCCCGGCAATCCGCTTTCCCCGGCCAACCGTGGCACTGCGCCCGGCATCGGACCGGGCGCAGTGACGGCGCGGTTTGTCAGGCGACCTCGGACAATTCGGGCGCCTCCTCTTCCTGGTATTGCCTGACGCGTGCGCGGAACGTGTCCGACAGCGGCACGGTCGACTCCGTCACGTAGTCGTAAGCGACGTGCGTCGACGCGCCGCGCGCGATCACGGTCTTGGCGTCGTCCGCGAGCGTGATCAGGTATTCGAGGTCGAAGCTCTTCGTGCCGAGGCGCGTGATTCGCGCGCTCAATTCGAGCGTTTCCCCCCATTTCGCGGAACGGACGTATTCGCACGACGTCTTCAGCATGATCTGCGGAATGCCCTGATCGAGCGGCACCTCCAGCAGTTCATGCGCGTAAGCCATGTATGCGTTCAGCATGTACACGTAATACATCGTCGCGCTGACGTGGCCGGCGGGATCCTGGTCGCGATACGTGACGTCGAATTTCTGGGTGAAGGCTCGGGTCATCTTGGCACCTGTGGGGTTGAGGTTGTACCCGCCGGACTGCCCGGCGGGTCGGGTCAAGCAAACGTTGAATGCCCGATGGCATTCGCGCATCGCGCGAAAGCGTGCGGCGCGATACCGGCCGGGCCGGGGCATGCGCGCTACGACAGCACGCGCTGATCCAGGTATGGCTTCCCGCCATGCGCATGCACGATCGAGCCGCCGCGCATCTCGACGATCGGCAACTCGGCGAGGGCATTGACGACGTGCGCCATCGTCGGCAGGTCCGACCAGCTCGCGACGTTGAAGCGCACGCGCGCATCTCCGACCTGCCGCCGATCGACCGTGACGTACGGGTCGTGAACCGGCGTCAGCGTGACCTGGCAGAGCTCGGTCTCGCCCCAGTCGCCGGTGCGCGGCGTGTACTTCAGCATCAAGGTGCCGTCGGACCGGGCCGGCGGCGTGTCGGCGACCGGCTCGCGCAATCCCGTCACGCCGAGCTCGAGAAAGCGAAAGCCCATCCAGCTCGCTTCGCAATGCTGTTCGCCGTTGAACTGCCGCGGCGCCGCGACGTCCGCATACAGCTTCGGATGACCGATCTCGTCGCGGCCGGTGATGATCGGATCCGCGAGGTTTTCCCATACCGCCGCGAGAAACTTTCCGGCAGCGCGGTCGCGCGTGCCCGCGAAGATCGCGGGCCAGCTCACGTGAACCATCGTGTAGCCGCGTCCGGCGAGCCAGTCGATGCCGGTCAGGTAGTGAAACTCGACGGTCACGACGGGCTCGCCGGCGAGCGTGAAACGTTCCGGAAGATGCCGTTCCAGCCGGGTCGCGTCGGTGAGAAACGATGCGGATACCGTCATGCGCGTCGGATTGCGGTGCGGGTCGACCGCGAGCGCGTCCGGCACCTGCCGGGGGCCCGGCGCCGGTCCGAAGTGAGTGGGCATTCGATAGATGCGGCCCTTCTCGAACGTATAAGCCAACGAACACCTCCTTCGTCTATACGCGGGCCGGTTGCCGTGTACGGCCGACCCGCGCGTCGCGTTACCGATGGGATGCCAGACCCGCGCCGGCATAGATGATTTGCAGCTCTCCCTGGATTTCGCGCATGAGATTGCCCGAACTCGCGTTCTGCGGAAGGTTCTGCAGGCGGAACAGCACGAACGGTTCGGTGCCTGACGGGTTACCGATCGCGTGATAGCTCCAGGCGGGCACGAACACGGTGTCGCCCGGCACGAGCCGCTCGTGCGTCTGGTCTTCGCCGAACGCCATTTCTCCGGACCCCGAATGAACGATGTACAGATGCCAGAATGAATGGCGATGCCGCTCCGTCATCTCGCCGGGCTTCAGCACCTGGATGACGAGCGACAGTTCGGGGGCGACCGTCCCGTGCTCGTCGACTCTGCCGCCGGACAGCGCAAGCGTGCCCTGCGGGTTATGCGGGCGGCTGCGCGTCATTGATTCGATCGACTGCCACTTCCAGACCACCGGGTCGGCCGGGGGTTTCGACGTCAGTTCGAGATATTCCGAGAACGAGAGAATGTCGCCTTCGATCGTCTGCATGGTTACTCCTTGTAGTACGCAGGGTGGGATGAACAGGTATCCGGATGGGCATCGCGGAACGCCGCGAGCTGCATGCATGCGTCATGAATGCGCGATACGGTCGGATACGGCGTGATATCGACGTTGACGTTGCGGGCAGAGACGATTTGCGGCACCAGCGCGAGGTCCGCGAGCGACGGCCGATCGCCGTGACAGAATCGCCCTGTCTCGTCGCTGCCGGCGAGCATCGTCTCGAGTGCGTCCAGGCTCGTGGTGATCCAGTGCTGCTTCCAGCGGAGCACCACGCCGTCGTCGCAGCCGGTCGCCTCTTTCAGGTACTGGGCGACACGCATGGCCGTGATCGGGTGGGTGTCCGCCGCGACCGTCTGGAACAGCGCCCGCACGCGCGCGCGCTCCTGTGTGCCGGCTGGCAGCAGCGGCGGGTCCGGATATTCGTCGTCGAGATACTCGACGATCGCCGACGACTGGGTCAGCACGCGGTCGCCGATCCGTAGCGCAGGCAGCAGGCCTTGCGGATTGATCGACAGATACGGATCGGCGCGGTGGGCGCGCGCATCGAGATCCTGAACGACCGTCGTATAGGCGACGCCCTTCAGATTGAGCGCGATACGCACCCGGAACGATGCGGACGAGCGGTGGAAATCGTGCAGGGTCAGCATATTCAGTTGCCCTCCAGCGCCGCTGTCAACGCGGCTTCAGGCGCGGCCGCGAGCGAATCGCGCGTCGCGGTCGTGTCGTCGCCCGGCACGCCGATGCGAGCCGGGCCGGTGGCCTGTTCGGCCGCGATCATGTCGAGCAGTTCGAGCACGCAGCGCTCGGCGTCGCGCGTCTGCCGCGACGCGATGCCCGGACGCGGCAGCGCATGCGTGTAGAAGTGCGCGCCTTCGACGGGAAAGCCGATGGCCCAGAGGCGCGACTGCGCTTCGCCGTCGCGGCCGAGCGGATGCATACCCGTATCGACGTCGAGTCCGCCCGGGTGGTAGTCGCCGTTCCGGTACGGGCGGACGATGCCGCGGCCGAGCAGCGCTGTCGAGAGCGGCGAACCGTCGGTGACGGGCGAATACGGATCGAGCCGCGCGACGACGAGCACGTCCGCGTAGCGGCGCTCCGCCCGCTCGCCGTAGTGCGCCTCGATGCGGAAATGCGCGCACGTCTCGTCGGCGACGAGCCGCGCGCCGGGGCCGCCGGCGATGTCGAGCAAGCCGGCGCGATGCAGTGCGAGGTGCTCGCGGTTGCGCCGCAGCGGCGGGCCGAACGACACGCGGTTCGTGATGGCGTTGAATTCGTCGACGAAGTAGCGATGCGAATCGGGCGTCAGCCCGCCGTATTCGACGGCCGCGCGCAACGCGTCGCGCGTATCGCGCAGCACGTCGGTCGCCGCCTTGACCGGGCTCGTCAGGTTGCCGAGCAGCGCGTGATGCAGGTCGTCGCGCATGAGCGTGAAAAAGAACGTGTGGAATGCGTCGAAGGATTCGAACCTTCGGCCCTCGAGCGGCCACAGAATCTGGCCAATCGCATGCAGCTCATCGGCGTTCGGCTCGAACCCGTCGGCATCGACGTTGCCGCCTTGCAGCGCGAGCCGGTACGCGTAAGCCATTTCCTTGATGATCAGCGGCAGCACGTCTGCGCGGAAATCGATCCGGCTGTCGCCCGTCGTATCCAGCGCAGCCGCACGCAATGCCGCCACCGCGTCCGGCGTGAAGAAGCGCGGGCGGTGGCGGCCCGTCAGCCCCTTCTGGTTGATCCCGCGCGCGGCGAAAGGCAGGCAGTTGCGGGAGAACAGCAGGATCTGCGGTTCGAGCCCCGACTTCTGGTATTCGAGTTCGCCGTCGCGTTCGACGTAGCGTCCGCCACGGCCGATCGTCAGCGCGGACACGACATCGTGTGCGGTGAGGCCGAACCCCTGTATGGCGACAGTCGCGGTAGGGGCGATATCGTTCAGCGTCTCGATCGGGTATGGCGACGGCACGTACGCGAGCTGCGCGTTGTTGACCTGATGCCGCTCCGCGAACTGCGCGAGGCGCTGGTCGGTCTCGGTGGGCCGGCGCGTGCCGTGGCCCGTCGTCAGGAACACGTAGTGCGCAAAGGCCGGCGCACTGTCGTCGACATGCAGTTCGTAGCCGCGGTTGGCCGGCACGAGATCGACCACTCGGGCACGGCGATGCGTCACCGCGACGCTGCGCGGCAGCGCCGCGACGATCCGTGCATAAACCCAGGACAGGTATTCGCCGAGCAGGCTGCGCGGCAGATGGTCGGCCTCATTGAGCGGGCGGCCCGCATCGACCGACGCCCTCCGGAACGCGCCGTCGACGTAGCGATATCCGCTGTCATGCGCCCATTCGACGAGCGACGGCGCGCCGTGCCGGCCCAGCTCGCTCGACGGCGCGAACATCGTCACTTGCGACGCGACGGTGTTGATCATCAAGTGATCCGGCTGGCTCGACGGATGCGCGCCCTGCCCGCATTCGCCGGCGTCGAACACCGTGATGTCCAGCGCGATGCCGGCCGGAATATTGCGCGCGTGCTCGACGAGGCGCTCGAGCACGGTGACGCCGCGCGGCCCCAGGCCAATGATCGCAATCGAAATCGTGTTCGTCATTGCGTTTCTCCCGTTTCGAGTTGAACGTCGGCCGATGCTGTCGCCGGGTTCGGTGCCGCCACGCGCGACGCGTCGACGGCGAGGTGCGCGTCGCTCAGGGGCGACGCGTGCAGCGCCACGATGTCCGGATGTCCGTTCCAGCGCGGGAAGCGCTGGCGCACCGCCGGATCGTGGCCGGGAATGATGTGGTCGGGGCCGTCCGCCAGCGCTTCGATCGCCGCATGCCCGTCGAGCATGCGCGCGACGTTGAAGACGATCGGGAACGGGCGCTTCGAGCGGATGTGGTCCCAGTAGTGCGCGGCGTCGCTGGCCAGCACCACATGGCCGCGCGCCGTGCGCACCCGCACCACCTGCAGGCCGGCCGTGTGGCCGCCGATCAGATGCGTATGGATGCCGGATGCCACCGCGTGATCGCCGTCGGCGAATCGCACGCGGCCCGCGTGCAGCCGTTCGATCGCCGCACACACGTCACGCGCCTCGAACGGCTTGCGAATCGCTTCGTGACACATGCAGCGCCCGGTGCAGTACGCCATCTCCGCATCCTGGATATGCAGCGTCGCCGCAGGAAACGCGCGAATGTTCCCCGCGTGGTCGTAGTGCATGTGCGTGATGATCACGTCGTCCACGTCGGCTGCGTCGATGCCGAGCTCGCCTAGCAGCTCCACCGGCGAATGCAGATAGCGACGCTTGCGCCGGGCGGCGGTCGACGCGTCGAACCCCGTGTCGACCAATACCGTGCGGCCCATGCCGCGAATCACCCAGACATAGAAGTCGAGCGGCATGGAGATGTCGTCGTGCGGATCGTCGCCGAGATAGTTCTCGCCGCTGCGCCGATCGTCGTGCGTCGCGTAACGCAGCGCAAAGACTTCGTACTCCGCGCTGTCCTGATCGAGAAGGCCGCTCATTCCACGGCCTCCAGCAAATCGGGGCGCACGGCATCGTGACGCGCCACGGCGATGGTCCGGCCCGATCCGCGAGTGCCCGCCTCCATTGCCGCCAGTTCGTCCTGGAAGAAGAAGGTTTTTTCGCCGAATGCGGGGACGAGCTCGTCGAACCAAGTCGCTTTCGGATCGAACTTCGCATAGAACGGCCGGCGCACCCATTCCGGGTTGCGGGCCTGCAGCAGTTGCAGCGCGAACACCTTCTCGCCGGCCAGCTCGACGATGCCGTCGACCATCACCTTGCCCGGGAACGCGCTCATCGATGGGCCGCGCACGGTGCGGGCGAGGCCCGATATCGAGCGGTAGGCGGCCTGGAAAATCTCGTAGGCGCGTGCGAGCGGCAGCTTGAAATAGTCGCTGGGCCCGGTGTCGCGTTCGACGAACATGTAGTACGGGATCGCGCCGAGCCGCACGCCCGTCGTCCAGAGCTCGGCCCAGGCGGCCGGATCCTCGTTGATGTGCCGGATCAGCGGCGCCTGGATGCGCACGGTCGCGCCGGTGCCGATGATGCGTCGCAGGGCCCGCTGCGCGATCGGATGCTGCAGTTCGCGCGGATGGTTGTAATGGCCCATGATCGCGAGATTGCGCCCGGACGCCACCACCTTTTCGAACACGCGCAGCAGGTCGTCCGAGTCCTTGTCGCTCACGAAGCGCTGCGGCCAATAGGCGACCGATTTCGTGCCGATCCGGATGTTCTGCAAATGGTCGAACTCCGGCGCGAGCAGCGGCTCGAGGTACTCGCCGAGCGCGCGGGCACTCATCACGAGCGGATCGCCGCCCGTCACGAGAATGTCGGTGACTTCCGGATGACGCCGCAGATAGGCGGTGAGCTCCTGCGACGAACGCGCGTCGAACTTGAGTTCGTCCATGCCGACGAACTGCGGCCAGCGGAAGCAGAACGTGCAATACGCGTGGCAGGATTGCCCCGCACTCGGAAAGAACAGCACCGTCTCGCGATACTTGTGCTGCAGGCCGCTTAACGGCACGCCGTCGAGATAGGGCACGTTGTGGGTCAGTTGCCCGGCGGGATGCGGATTCATCCGCAGGCGGATCTGGCGGACGACGGCGTCGATGCGCGCTTCGTCGGCACCTTCCCGGACGAGATCACGGATCGCCGCATACTCGTCGTCCTTCAGCATGTCGCGGTGCGGGAACGTCAGCCGGTAGATCGGGTCGTCGGGAACCTTGTCCCAGTCGATCAGCTCGTTCAGCACATAGGGATTGACTCGAAACGGCAGTACGCGCGAGACGACGTCGACGGCTTCCTGAAGCTCGCTCGGCAACAGCTGCCATTGCGGCGATTGGGAAACCGTGTGCCTCGTATACGGCTTGAACTTCCACATCTGATCCTGACTCATGACGGCCCTCTCAAACAGATTAGATTTATGAATGTGACGACATCGAACTCAATTTCCTGGTGATAAAGGTGATGCAGTAAGTACAGCGAAACAACGAACGCAAATCGAAAGCGACGAAACGGCGTGATGCATTGCCGTTCTTCGCCGGTGTTTCAGGACACGGCGCTTACATCGAGCGGCGCGCTGGTCTTCGCCTTGATCTCGCCGACGCTCACGCCGTCGGCGAGTTCGAGCACCTTCAGGCCGTGCGGCGTCACTTCGATCACACCGAGATCTGTGATGATCAGGTCGACCACGCCCACGCCCGTCAGCGGCAGGTTGCATTCGTCGAGAATCTTGTGCTGGTCGCCCTTCGCGACGTGCTCCATCAGCACGACAACGCGCTTCACGCCCGCGACGAGATCCATTGCGCCGCCCATGCCCTTGATCATCTTGCCCGGGATCATCCAGTTCGCGAGGTCGCCCGTCTTGCTGACCTGCATCGCGCCGAGGATCGCGAGGTTGATGTGGCCGCCGCGAATCATCGCGAACGAATCGGCCGACGAGAAGATCGACGAGCCCGGCAGCGTCGTGACGGTCTGCTTGCCGGCGTTGATGAGATCCGCATCGACTTCGTCCTCGGTCGGCGACGGACCGATGCCGAGCAGGCCGTTCTCCGACTGCAGCCACACCTCGACGCCTTCCGGCACGTGGTTCGCGACGAGCGTCGGCAGGCCGATGCCGAGGTTCACGTAGAAGCCGTCCTGCAGTTCCTTCGCCGCGCGCGCGGCCATCTGGTCACGATTCCAGGCCATGTCAGTCTCCTTTCGTGCGTACGACGCGTTGTTCGATGCGTTTCTCGGGCGTCGCGTTCAGCACGATGCGCTGCACGAAGATGCCCGGCGTGTGGACCTGGTCCGGATCGAGCGTGCCGTTCTCGACGATCTCCTCGACTTCCACGACGGTGATCTTGCCGGCCATCGCGCACATCGGGTTGAAGTTGCGCGCGGTGCGGCGATAGATCAGGTTGCCGGACTTGTCGGCCTTCCACGCCTTCACGAGCGCGACGTCGGCCGTCAGCGACGGCTCGAGCACGTAGTGGCGATCGCCGAACTGGCGCGTTTCCTTGCCTTCCGCGATCACGGTGCCGTAGCCGGTATTCGTGAAGAAGGCGGGAATGCCGGCGCCGCCCGCGCGCAGCTTCTCGGCGAGCGTGCCCTGCGGCGTGAATTCGAGCTCGAGCTCGCCGGCCAGGTACTGGCGCTCGAACTCCTTGTTCTCGCCGACGTACGACGAGATCATCTTCTTGATCTGGCGCGTTTCCAGCAGCAGGCCGAGACCGAAGCCGTCGACGCCCGCGTTGTTGCTGATGCAGGTGATGCCCTTGACGGCCGAATCCCGCAGTGCCGCGATCAGCGCCTCGGGAATCCCGCACAGGCCGAAGCCGCCGATCGCGAAGGTCTGGCCGTCGCGCACGATGTCCCGGAGCGCTGAAGCGGCGCTCGAATAAAGTTTGCTCATACGTAATCCTTATTGAGATTCGCGCCCGTCAGGCGCGAATCTCCGGTGGGGAGAAAACCGATTCAGAGGGAGGATGTCGCGCGGTCAGACTTCGGCCACACTTTCGGGAAGGGTATGATCTGCGGTTGCTCGGTTGAACAGGAAGCCTTCGTAATCGCGTTCGATGATGCCGTCGCATACGGCGATATAGGAATCGAATCCCTCGAGATCGAGCAGGACGGCACGCGGCTTGCCCGGCACGTTTGCGCCGACGTACCAGGAGTTGCTCTGATGGATCAGCGTCTTCTCGGCGATCGCCTGGATGCGTGCCGTCCACGCTTCCTGCGCCGCGCGAGTCGGCTCGACGGTAGCCGCATCGTCGTGCCCGGCGCGCTCGATCAGCTTCATCACGAGGTCGACCTGGTGCTCGTCGCACGGCACTGCGCTGCTCAGCGAGGCGGTGCTGCCGGGGCCCGCGATGTTGAAGAGGTTGGGGAACGCCGCACTCATGAGCCCCAGATACGTGTGCGGACCGCTCTTCCACGCGCTGCGCAGCGATTCGCCGTGACGCCCGCGAATGTCCACGTTCAGCAGCGCGCCCGTCACCGCATCGAAGCCGGTTGCGAACACGATCATGTCGAGCTCGATCTCGCGGCCGCCCGCGACGATGCCGTTGCGGGTGATCGACTCGATCGGCGTTTCCTTCAGGTCGATCAGCGACACGTTGTCGCGATTGAAGGTTTCGAAATAGCCGCTGTCGGCGCACAGGCGCTTCGTCAGGATCGGATGGCCGCTCGGCGTGAGCTTGTCGGCCAGCACGGGATCGTCGATCTTCTCCCGGATCTTCGCGCGAACGAACGCCGTGAGCGTGTCGTTCGCCTCCTTGTTCGTCAGCAGATCGTTATACGACGTGTAGAAGCACAGCCCGCCCGCGGCCCAGCGCGCTTCGTATTCGCGCAGTCGTTCTTCCGGCGTGACGGACAGCGCGGAAATCCGCAGCGGTTGACGTGGTTCGCCGCCGACACAGACGAAGCCGCCAGGCGATTGCCATTCCATGCGGCGCAGTTCCGCGTAGTTCGCCTTCATTTGCTGCTCGTATTCCGCGTCCATTGGGCGGTTGCGCAGCGGGATGCTGTAGTTTGGCGTGCGCTGGAACACGGTGACGTGAGCGGCCGATTGCGCGGCCACCGGAATGAACTGAATCGCCGACGAACCCGTGCCGATCACGCCGATGCGCTTGCCCGCGAGGTCGACCGTGCCGGCCGGCCAGCGCGACGTGAAGTGGGTTTCGCCGGCGAAGCTGCCGTATCCGGGGACGTCCGGAACCTTCGGCGCGGACAGGCAGCCGGTCGCCATCACGCAGTAGCGGGCGTGCAGTCGTTCGCCGGAATGAGTGACGAGCGTCCAACGGGCGCGCGATTCGTCGAACGTCGCGGCATCGATCCGCGTGCCGAGCCGGATGTGTTCATAGAGCCCGAAGCGATGCGCGACGTGATCGAAATAGCGCAGCAGTTCGGGCTGCGATGCATAGCGTTCCGTCCAGCGCCATTCCTGTTCGAGTTCGCTCGAGAACGAGTACGAATACTCGAAGCTCTCGATGTCGACGCGTGCGCCGGGATAGCGATTCCAGAACCAGGTACCGCCGATGCCGTCGGCCGCGTCGACGAGCCGTACGGACAGGCCGGCTTCCTTCGCCCGATGCAGCATGTACAGGCCGGCTACGCCGGCGCCGACGATGACCATATCGAATGCGGCGTCCTCGTCACTTGATGCGATATTCACCATGTCAGTCCTTCAATATGAAGTGTTGCTGGATTGATCGGGTACTTCCGTTTCGATACAGGGAGAGCATGCGCCGGCCTGGAACCCGGTTGGCGCCCGGGCGGCATCGCCGCAGCGATGCGCGCACCGGGAAAACACACATCAGTCGTAGGCGCGCGAGCCGACGGACACGATCGGCACGGACCACTTTCGGCCATACGCCAGCATCATCACGAAGCTGAGGACGAAACTCAGGCCGCCGACCATCAGCAGGCCAAGCTCGCCGAGCACGGGCAACAGGTTGGTGAGGAAGCCCGTCACGACCCAGGCGATCGCCATCACGGAGCCGGCGACGCCGAGCGCCCAGCCCTGCCGGTCCTCGCTCACCGCGTCCGAATACGCGGTGTACATGGTGGTGTATGCAACCATGTCGAAGCAGCCGACCACCATGCCGAGCACCCAGAGCGTGTTCTCGTGCGGAAACAGCGCCGACAGTACTTGCCCGATGCCCGCGATCAGCAGGCCCGTCTTCGCGATGTCGACCACGCTCCAGATTTTCAGCATCAGCCGCACGATCACCATCAGCCCGAACACGAAAGATATGCCGATCAGGCCGCTGAACAGGCCGAGCTGCGAGCTGGTGTAATGAAATTTCGTCTGCAGCACCAGCATGATCGTCTGCAGATACAGCCCGTAGCCGACCTGCATCAGGAAGAACACGATCGACAGGAACGCGACGCGGCGGTGCGTGCCGGCCTGGTAGATGATCCGCAGCGGCATCAGCAGGTCCACGCGCGTGTTGCCGGTCGGCGCGACCGCGTTGCGATATGACCAGAACGTCCAGAGCCCGCAGACGACCGACAGCGCGGCGACCAGCAGGAACGGCGTGCCGTAGTTGAAGAACGGCGCGATCGTGCGGTCGGACGTGACGCCGCCGAGCACGGGGCCGACGATGACGCCCGCGCTGAACGCGATCGACATGATGCTCATGTTGTACGCCTTGGTTTCCGGCGTGCTCATGTCCGTGATCGCGGCCTGCGCGATCCCCTGGCAACCGGCCATCAGCCCGCTCAGGCCGCGTCCGATCAGCAGCAGCGCGATACTCGGCAGCAGCGCGCCGACGGCCATCAGAAAGTAGCTGAGCGCCAGGCCGAACACGCACAGCAGCAGGATTTTCCGTCGGCCGTAGCCGTCGGACAGCTCACCCATCAGCGAAGAGCCGAAGAACATGCAGAACGGATAGACGCCGTACCCGAGCCCGAGGTAGAAATTGCGGAGGTGCGGACTCGTGTCGGCCCCGATGATGCCCGATTGGGGGTCGGAGAAGATCGCCGCCATGATCGGGTACACGAGCCCGAATCCCATCGCGTCGATCGCAATGGCAAGCAGGCATGGACCCAGCAGTTTGATGTTGAGTTTGGACATGAATGGCCTCGGTAGTAACGTGACGGCTACAGTAGTCGAAGGCCGGTTTTGCGAGTAGAGACGTATCTGCAATAGAAATTATCGTAGTTACCGATAACCCAGGATTTCCTTTCAGAACTGTAGGGAAAGGCTGATGGCAGTGAGTTCGCGCTCTGCCCGGTCATTGGTTTAAAACGTTCATCGCGGATTTCCGGGGGAGCGCCGGGGAGGAGCGTCGGCGTTCAGTCAGAAGCGGTCAATCGATTGATCGCATCGAAAGCCGACTTTCAGGCGCCGGAATACGACACGACGCTGTCATGCAGACGGCATGCGGTACTTCGACCGCATTCGCATGTGGCACAATCGACGCCGCTCTGTCGAAACAGAAAAACGGGCAATGACAAAACTGATTCGATTCCGGGTTCGGCCCGTCTACCACGGTAGCGATCTTCTGGTCGAGATACTCGAAGACCATCGCACTGTCGACTTTCCAAACGTCGCTGCGATCCTGCAAGATGCTCTGCATTCTGTCCAAGTACCGCATCCAGACGGCCTTGATGATCCAGGAATCGCCTTATCTCAGGACCACTATTTCAGCTATTGGAAATATGCTCGCGGCTACTATGAAATAGACGACGATATCTGGGGACTCTTCGTGACCGCCTCAATCGACAACGCGTCCATAGTCGCGGACATCGAACGGGCACTCCTGTTGACGGGGAAGTTCGTCAAAGAGGAAGTCGATTTCGGCAAGTTCAAGTGAGTCAACGGGATCCGGGGACGCTCACGCAACAACGGCGAACACCAGCACCGCACCTGATGCAGCGAGCGCGCGATGGGCGCCGAGATGAATCGCATCTGCCCTACCCGTCGTGCCAGCCCAAGCCGCCCGGCTAGCCCAACGAGCGCCACAGCGCCAGCGGCAAATCCCCCCTCTTCCTGATTTCGGTCAACCGTCTCTCGCACGTTCGGGCTGTAATCGAATTACCGTCCCCTCGCTCCGCTGAGGCGCTCCATGAAACTGACTTTTCTCGGCGCGACCGAAACCGTGACCGGCTCGAAGTACCTGGTCGAGCACGGCAGCCGGCGCGTGCTGGTCGACTGCGGCCTGTTCCAGGGTACGAAGAACCTGCGGCTGCGCAACTGGCAGCCGCTGCCGCTCGCGCCCGACACGCTGGACGCGGTCGTGCTCACCCACGCGCATCTCGATCACTCCGGCTATCTTCCGGTGCTGGTGCGCGAAGGCTATCGCGGGCCCGTGTACTGCACGGCGGCCACGGCCGAGCTCTGCGACATCATGCTGCGCGACAGCGCGCGGCTGCAGGAAGAGGAAGCCGACTTCGCGAACCGGCACGATTATTCGAAGCATCGGCCGGCGCAGCCGCTTTACACGCTGGACGACGCGCAGCGCGCGCTGCGCCTGCTGAAGCCCGTTGCGTACGACGAATGCACGGCGCTGGGCGGCGGCGGCCTGTCGTTCCGCCTGCTGCCGGCCGGGCACATCCTGGGCGCGGCGAGTGTCGTGATGCACTGGGATCACAAGGTGCTGGCTTTCTCCGGCGACCTGGGCCGGTATCACGACCCGATCATGCAGCCGCCGCGGCCGCCCGCCCATGCGGACTACGTCGTCGTCGAATCGACGTACGGCGACCGGCTGCACCCGGCGTCGGATCCCGAGAACGAGCTGGCCGCCATGTTCGACAAGACCTTCGCGCGCGGCGGGGTCGTCGTGATCCCCTGCTTCACCGTCGGCCGCACGCAGGAAATCCTGTACTACATCGCGCGGCTGAAGGCGTCCGGCCGCATGGCGCACGTCCCGGTCTTCCTGGATAGCCCGATGGCGACGAACGCGACCGAGATCTATCGCCACCATATCCTCGAACACCGTCTGACCGTCTCCGAAGCGAACACGCTCGGCCACGCGGCGACGATGGTCCGCTCGGTCGACCAGTCGAAGGCGATCGCCGAACACCATGGCCCGATGGTCATCATCGCCGGCAGCGGGATGGCGACCGGCGGACGCGTGCTGCATCACCTGAGCCGCTATGCACCCGATGCGCGCAATACGATCGCGCTGGTCGGCTATCAGGCCACCGGCACGCGCGGCGCGGCGCTGGCCGCGCACGAGCCAACGCTGAAGATTCACGGCGAGTACGTCCGTCTGCGTGCGCAGGTCGAGTCGATCACGGCGCTCTCGGCCCATGCCGACTACGAAGAGATCCTCACGTGGCTCGGCACGATGCAGTGCGCCCCCGTCCGGACCTTCATCACGCATGGCGAACCGGCTGCCGCGGACGCGTTGCGGCGGCGTATTGCGGAGCGCCTGCAGTGGCCGTGCGAGGTGCCGGCTTACGAGCAATGCGTCGATCTGGACGAAGTCGCATCGGGCGGCGCGCATGGATCCGCGGTGCTTTCGTCATAACTGACGGCAATGCGGCGCATTGCAGGATGCGCATGACGGGAAGTAGATGCTCGCGCCCCCCTCACCGCGCATTCGCGAACAACTGAACCACGACGCCGCGCAGCCAGCGATTGCCTGCTTCATGGTGATATCGCGAGTGCCAGTGCTGTCGAACCGCGAACCCCTCGACCTCGATCGGACACGCATGCACCGTCAGGTCATTGGCCTGAGCCAGCGTCTCGCCGATATGGCGCGGCAGCGTCGTGATCAGGTCCGTGCTCTGGATGATTGCGCCCAAACCGAGAAACCCCGGCAGCCCCAGCACGACCTGACGCTCGATGCGCTCCCGCATCAGCGCCTGATCGAGAAGCTGCGCGCCCGTTCCGGCCGTAATGGCCACATGGCCCTCCGACCGGTACTGTTTGACGCCGAGGCGCCCGCGAATCCTCGGATGATGGCGATTGGCCAGGCATACCCAGTCCTGGTCGTACAGTTTCTGCTGGTAGATGCCTCCGCCGAGCCACGGCACATAGCCGATCGCGAGATCGGCTTCGCCCGACTCGAGCGCCCGTTCCGTGTTGCCGTCGATCCTCGCCGCCTCCAGCCGCACGCCCGGCGCCTGCGCGCGAACGTGTGCGAGAAGCCGCGGCAGCAGCGTGATATGGCTCGCATCGGTCATGCAGATACGAAACCGGCGCTGGGCAGTCGCCGGGTCGAACGCGATCTCCCAGGCCGCGAAGCGCCGCAACGATTCGAGGATTTCCCGGCACGGGCCGATGAGCGCGTCGGCCTGCGGCGTCGGCGCCATGCCGCCGGGCGTTCGAATGAACAGCGGATCGTGAAGGTGTTCGCGCAAGCGCCCGAGCCAGATGCTGACGGTCGGCTGGCTTTGTCCGAGTTGCTCGGCCACGCGGGTGACGCTGCGCGCGTCGTACAGCAGATCGAAAAGCTGCAACAGCTTCAGGTCGGGAAGATCGGTCGGAATCATCGCATTATTGTCCATCGCAATAACGTCATTGTAGTCATTGCATTGTCAGCATGACGGGCAACTTCTATCGTGCAGCGATACGTCAACCCTGCATGACATCGGAGAAACCCATGAAGATTGCAATGCTGGGCGCCGGCGCGCTGGGCTGCGCGATTGGCGCCGCCCTGACCGAAGGCGGCCACGAGACCTGGCTGATCGCCCGCTCGCCGTCGCACGTCGGCGCGATGTGCCGCGACGGCCTTCAGGTCGACGATACGAGCGGATCACGGCGCGTCGGCGTCCGCGCGACGACGCAGGCGGACGACGTCGGCGTGGCGGATCTGGTGATCGTGCTGGTCAAGTCGTTCCACACCGCCGCTGCCATGCGCGGCGCGCAAGGGCTGATCGGGCCCGATACGCTCGTGCTGTCGCTGCAGAACGGCCTCGGGCACGAGGACAGCCTCGCCGACGTCGTCGGCCGCGAGCGCGTGCTTGCGGGCAAGACCTACGTCGGCGGCGTGCGGCGCGGCGACGCGCACATCGAATCGGGCGTGGCCGGCAAGCTCACCTTCATCGGCGAACTCGACGGCCGCATCACGCCGCGCGTCCAGGCGATCGCCGACGCGTTCAACGCCGCGGGCCTCGCGACGACCGTCAGCGACAACATCGTCGGCACGATGTGGGACAAGCTGCTGGTCAACGTCGCCACGGGCGCGCTCACCGGCATCACCGGCCTGACCTACGGACAGCTCTACGGCGAGCCGCTGCTGAAGTCCACGTCGCTCGCGGCCGTCGCCGAGGCGATCGGCGTCGCGCAAGCGGCCGGCGTCAGGCTGTCGATGACGGACCCCGAGCAGGCGTGGACGCTCGCCGCGGAGGGCCTGCCAGCCGCGTTCAAGACATCGATGCTGCAAAGCCTGGAGAGAGGGACGATGACCGAAATCGACTTCATCAACGGATCGGTCGTGCGCTGGGGGCAGCGGTACGGCGTGCCCACGCCGGTCAACGCGACGCTGGTCGCATGCATCAAGGGAATCGAGCGCGCGATGACCGATCGCCAAGCGAAGGAGGTGGTCGCATGAGCGCCACGAAAGCTTATCTGGAGCACGTCGCCATCTGGGTGAAGGACATCCATTGGCACATCCGCTTCTTCGAGGACGTGCTCGGCATGACGATGCGCGAAGTGGACGGCACCGTCGATGCGCCGCGGCAGTACTGGACGCTCGGCGGCCTGCAATTCATCCATGCGCCGGGCTGGGACGGCCCCGAGGGCCGGCTCGGTCATCTGGGCGTGATGTGCGAGGACCTGGAAGCCGCGCTGGCCGCGGCGCAAGCGTACGGCGTGACCGACATGCCGCAGGGGCGGAACTGGCTGCGCTTGCCGGACGGCCTGGTCGTCGAGCTCATTCAGGCAACGCCCGCCTCCTGTGTCGCGCAGGCGCTGGCGATCAACCCTCGGACGGAGGCATGACCATGACGATCGTCGAAAAATACTGGGACGATGCCCGCGAGGGCGACTCCTGCACGAGTCCGACCTACACGGTCACCCAGGCGCGCATCCTCGCTTACGCCGATCTCACCGGCGACCACACGCCGGTGCACGTCGACGAGGCGTATGCGAACGCGAGCCACTTCGGCTGCCTCGTCGCGCACGGGCTGTTCGGGCTGTCGATCGCCGACGGCCTCAAGACGCAGAGCGACTACCGTTTCCTGCCGGGCATGTCGCTCGGCTGGACCTGGGACTTCCTGCTGCCGATCAAGGTGAACGACGTGCTGCACGTGACGTTCCGCGTCGGCTCGATGCGGGCGAGCAAGAGCCGCCCGGGCTGGGGCATCGTCGTGCTGCCGTCCGAGCTGATCAACCAGGACGGCCAGGTCGTCCAGCGCGGCGAGCATCGGTTGATGGTGCCGCGCCGGCCGGGAGCGTTCTGATGCAGGCCCGCCCTCTCGAAGGTATTCGCGTCGTCGACTACAGCCATTTCCTGGCCGGCCCCTATGTCGGGCGCTGCCTCGCGGCGCTCGGCGCCGAAGTGATCAAGGTCGAACGCCCCGGCACCGGCGACGCCGGCCGCCAGCACGCGACGGTCCTCGACGACCAGCAAAGCGGCTATTTCCTGCAGCTCAACATGGGCAAGCGCGGCGTCAGCGTGAACATGAAGGACGCGCGCGGCAAGGCATTCATGCAGCGGCTGTGCGACTCCGCGGACGTGTTCATCGAAAACTACCGGCCAGGCGCGCTGGACAAGCTGGGGCTGGGTTATGCGGAGTTGTCGGCCCGCAATCCGGCACTCGTCTATTGCTCGATCTCGGCATACGGACATACCGGCCCCGATGCGCATCGCGCGGGCTTCGGGCTGATCGCCGAAGCCAAGAGCGGCATCATGCAGATGGTCGGCACACCGGGCGAGCGGCCGCCGCTGCTGCGGATATCGCTCGGCGACATGTACACCGGCATTCACGCGGTCGCGGCCATCAACGCCGCGCTGTTGGGGCGCGTGAAGAGCGGCCGCGGACAGCACATCGACATGGCGCTGTACGACACGCTGGTCTCCATGCACGAATACGCGGTCCAGTGCTACACGCTGCAAGGCGTGCTGCCCGAGCAGACCGGGCACGACATGCCGACGTCGACGCTCTACGGCGTGTTTCGCGCGGCGGACGGCGATCTCGTGATCGCCGCGCAGGTCGACGACGCATGGAAGCGCTTCGCCGCCCTGATCGAAGCGCATGGCGGACCGGCCGGCTTCGGCGCCGACACGCGCTTTCACGACAGTGTCGGACGCAACGCGCACCGCGTCGAGATCCTGTCGGTCGTCGAGCCGTGGGTGGCCGCCCAGTCCGTCGCGTCGGTGCTCGACCTGCTCGATCGCATCGACGTGCCGTGCGCGAAGGTACAACGCATCGACGAGGTCCTGGCGGATCCGCAGATCCAGGCGCGCGGCATGGTCGTCGAGCAGGAGCACCCGCGCTACGGCACGCTGCGCCTGCCGAATCTGCCGTTCCGGTTCTCGGATTGCGATACGACGATTCGCGACGTCGCGCCCGATCTCGGCCAGCACAACGCCGACGTCGCCCGTTCGCTCGGGTTCGAGCCCGCTGAAATCGACGCGATGCAGGCCGATGGTGTTCTCTATTCAAAAGCGAGCCAACGATGACTGACCAGTACGCGGTGATCGGCAACCCGATCGGACACACGAAATCTCCGCTGATCCACAGCATCTTCGCGCAAGCAACGCGGCAGGACATGCACTACTCGGCCATCGAAGGGCCGCTCGAGCCGGAAGGCGCGTTCGCCGACGTGGTGCGGGCATTCGCCGCGAGCGGCGGCAAAGGCATCAACATCACCGCCCCGTTCAAGCTCCAGGCGTTCGCGATGTCGGACGAACGCAGCGAGCGCGCCGCGCTCGCCGGCGCGGCCAATGCGCTGAAGTTCGAAGGCGGACGCATCCTGGCCGACAACTTCGACGGGATCGGGCTTGTGCGCGATATCGAAATCAATCTCGGCCTGCCGATGGCCGGCAAACGCGTGCTGATGCTCGGCGCGGGGGGCGCGGCGCGCGGCGCGCTGCTGCCGTTCCTCGCGGCCGGGCCGGCCGAGATGGTGATCGCGAATCGCGACGTCGACAAGGCGCGCGCACTGTCCGCGCAGGTCGCCGGACGCGGGCCGCTGGCGGCGTGCGGCTATGCCGATCTCGTCGCGATGGGACGTTTCGATCTGGTGGTCAACGCCACGTCGGCGAGCCTTGCCGGCGATCTGCCGCCCGTCCCGCCGGGCGTGTTCAGCCCGACCGGAGCTGCGTACGAGCTTGCTTACGGCAAGCGGCTGACGCCCTTTCTCCGGCTCGCACGCAATGCGGGCGTGCGCCGCGTCGCGGACGGCGTCGGCATGCTGGTTGAGCAGGCTGCGGAAGCGTTCGCGTGGTGGCGCGGCGTGCGCCCCGAGACGGCTACCGTGATCGAACGACTCACGGTCCCGCTCGATTGAATGCGGTGCTGAAATGAAATCCGGTTGAAGCGCCGAGCCGACATCGACGATGCGGCTCGTCGGCATTCATGCCGGCGCGGCGGCGCAAGAAATCGACCGCGCCGCAAATGTCCACTTCGGCAGCGCGCACCTTGCGTGCGATCGCCGCCGGATTGCACGTGCCCACGCGTTCCGATTCGATGCGGTCAGTGCTGAATGCCCCAGCGTCGCACCGTCACGCGCTCGAGCGTATCGAACACGAGGTGCTCGACCAGCAGCCCGATCACGATGACGGCCGCGAGGCCCGCGAACACGCGGTCGGTGTACAGCTCGTTGCGGTTCTGGAAGATGTACCAGCCGAGCCCGCCCTGCCCGGCGCTCGCGCCGAACACCAGTTCCGCCGCGATCAGCGTGCGCCACGCGAATGCCCAGCCCACCCGCAGCCCCGACAGGATCGACGGCAGCGCGGCAGGCACCAGGATCAGCGCGATCTGCCGCGCGCCGGTGAGGCCGTAGTTGCGCCCGGCCATCTTCAGCGTCGCCGGCACACCGGCAAAACCCGTGTACATGCTGAGCGCGAGCGGCCACAGCACCGCGTGCACGAGCACGAACAGCAGGCTGCCGGTGCCGAGCCCGAACCACAGCAGCGCGATTGGCAGCAACGCGATCGACGGCAGCGGATTGAACATCGCCGTGAGCATCGTCAGCACGTCACGACCGATGCGCGTCGACACCGCAAGCGACGTCAGCACGAACGCGAACACCACACCGAGCGCATAGCCGCGCAGCAGCACCGACATCGAGATGCCCGTCTTCACGAGCAGTTCGCCCGACGCGATGCCTTGCACGAACGCGGCCAGCGTCGCGCCGACGGTCGGCACGAGCAGATCGTTCGCGACGATGCGCGCGATGATTTCCCACGCGGCGATCAGCACGAACGCGACGACGACGCGCCGAAACGCGCTCGCCCCGACGATGCGGCGCACCAGCGGCGCGGGTGCCGCACGTTCGGCGTCGGGCGGCGTGTCGAGCGTGCGCACGTATTCGGCGCGAACGGGCGGCAGCGGCGGCAGAGCCGGATCGATCGTGCTCATGATGCCGTGGCCTCCGTGGTCTCCGTAGTCTCGGTAGTCGATGCGGGATGCGTTCCGCTCGCCACGTCGGTGTCGAACAGCAGATGATGAATCCGCGCGACGCTGTCGCGGAAATCGCCGCTGCCGACGCTGTCGAGCGAATAGTCGTGGCTGTTGAGCTCCGCGCGCACGCGGCCCGGATGCGGCGACAGCAGCAGGATCCGGTTGCCGACGACGAGCGCCTCCTCGATCGAATGCGTGACGAACAGCAGCGTGAAGCGGAATTCGTCCCACAGGCGCAGCAGCTCTTCCTGCATCTTGCGACGCGTGAGCGCGTCGAGCGCGGCGAACGGTTCGTCCATCAGCAGCACGCGCGGCTGCATCGCCAGCGCACGCGCGATCGCGACGCGCTGCTTCATCCCGCCGGACAGCGTATGCGGATACGCATCGGCGAACGCGCCGAGCCCGACCTTGTCGAGATAGTGCAGCGCACGCTCGCGTGCTTCGGCGCGCGACAGCTTCGCGGCCGCGCGCAACGGAAACGCGACGTTCTCGACGACCGTCTTCCACGGCGGCAACTGATCGAACTCCTGGAACACGACGATGCGGTCGGGGCCCGGCCCGTGCACTGGCTGGCCATCGAGCGCGATCGAACCCGACACGGGCTCGATGAAGCCGGCGATCGCCTTCAGCAACGTGGACTTGCCGCAGCCCGACGGGCCCAGCAACACGAAACGGTCGCTGCCGTACACGTCGAAGCTGACCTGATGGGTCGCGCGGACGATCCGCGCACCGCTCCGGTATTCGAGGCTCACGCGATCGATTGCCAGCAGGCGCTCGCTGTACGCGCCGGCCGGCGCGGCCTGCGGTGCGGGCCGGCTCGCGGCGCGTGCGTCGGTGGCGGGATGGGCGGCCGGCGCAGCCGCGCCGCGCGCCGCATACGGCGGCAAGCCGATTCGGGGGGAAGTGGCGTTCACGATCGAAACTCTCGGCGGGAAAGCATCAACATACGGCGGCGCGGCGCGCGACCCAACCAACGATTGCGCATATCGAAACCGCGTCGACGCATAAGCATCGATCGCGATGTCGCAACGCCGTCGCTCAACTGCCGCCGGCCGTCGCCGGATCGTCGAAGAAGTAATCGCGCCACGACTTCGGCTCGTTGCGGATCGCACCGGTGCGATACATGAACTGCGCGAGCTTCAGCGTGTTCTGCGGAGCCGTCTTGAACTGCACCTGCGGATTGCGCAGGATCTTCAGCAGCAAAGCGCGATCGATCTTCGACCCGTTCACGCGGATATAGGTGTCGGCCGCGCGCTCGGGATCGGCGGCGATCTGGCGGGCCGCGTCGGCGAGCGCGGCGACGAACGCGCGGTACGTCTTCGGGTTGTCGTCGCGGAATTTCCCGGTCGCATACAGCACCGTCGCGGAACTCGGGCCGCCGAGCACGTCGTAGGAATTCAGCACGATGTGCGCGTTCGGATTGCCCGCGAGTTCCTGCTCCTGGAACGGCGGATTGCCGAAGTGGCCGGTGATCACGTTGCTGTTCGCGAGGATCGCGGCCGTCGCATCGGGATGCGGGATCGCCTGGGTCAGCGGATCGAGCTTGTCGAACTGCTTGTCGCCCCACTGCTTCGCGGCCGCGTACTGCAGCACGCGCGACTGCACCGACACGCCGACGGCCGGCACCGCGATGCGGTCCTTCGCGCCCAGGTCGGCGATCGTCTTCACGTTCGGGTTGCTGCTGACGAGGTAATACGGAAAATTGCCGAGCGACGCGACGCCCTTCACGTTCTGCCGGCCGCGCGTGCGGTCCCACACGGTCAGCAGCGGCCCGACGCCCGCGCCGGCGATATCGACCGCGCCCGACAGCAGCGCGTCGTTCACAGCCGCCCCGCCCGACAGCCGCACCCAGTCGACCTTGATGTCGATGCCGGCCTTGCGCCCTTCCTTCTCGATCAGTTGCTGGTCGCGCGCGACGTTCAGCATCAGGTAGACGACGCCGAACTGCTCGGCGATGCGGATGCGGCCTTCCGCGTGCGCGGCTTGCGGCGTGCCGGCGGCGGCGAACGCCAGCGCGACGGTGAGCGTGGCGGCCAGCGCGCGGCGCGCGAGCCGGGTCGTGCGGCGCAGTGCCGGCGAAAGCGGAAACGACATCGGAACTCCAGTCAGGATGGGGGCAGCGGGACGACGACGCGCGACGCTCAGAACGGCGCGTCGCCTTCGATCGTCGTGCGGTACAGCTTGCGGCGCAGCTGGTCGGGCGTGCCGGCCGCGAGATGCATCAGCGAGCGGTTGTCCCAGAACACGAGGTCGTGCGCGCGCCAGTGGTGCCGATACAGATGCTCGGCACGCACGCTGTGCGCGAACAGTTCGTCGAGCAGCGCGCGGCTTTCGTCTTCGGGCAGATCGACGATGCGCGTCGTGAAATGCTCGCTGACGAACAACGCCTTGCGGCCCGTTTCCGGATGCGTGCGCACGACCGGATGCACCACCGCCTCGACTTGCGCGATCTGCTCGGCCGACAGGTTCGGCCGCCACGGGCTGCGCGCCTGCAGCTCGGCATAGCGCGCCAGATACGTATGCTCGGCGCGCCGCCCTTCGACCGCGCGACGCAGGTGCGCCGGCAGCGTCTCCCACGCGAGATGCATGTTCGCGAACAGCGTGTCGCCGCCTTCGGCCGGCAGCTCCTGCGCATGCAGCAGCGAGCCGAGGCTCGGTTTTTCCTTGTACGACAGGTCGGAATGCCAGAAATGACCGGCGTCGCCGAGCCCGATCGGCCGGCCGTTCTCGACGATGTTCGACACGATCAGCACTTCCGGATGCGCGGCCAGCGCGAACTGGTGCAGCACATGGATCTGCAGCGGGCCGAAGCGGCGGCTGAACGCGACGTGTTCGTCCGGCGTGATGCGCTGGTCGCGAAACACCAGCACGTGATGGTCGAGATGCGCGCGATGGACGCGCGCGAAATCGGCGGCACCGAGCGGTTGCGACAGGTCGATGCCGACGACTTCGGCGCCGAGCGGCGCATCGAACGGGACGATGTCGAATCGCTGCGCGCCGGCTTCCGGCGGCAACGCGGCCCGATGGCCGGCGGACGTCGATGCGGCGCGGATGGCGGAAGTCGTCACGGTACAGCCCCTGATTCGGTAAAAATGCGAATCTACGAGCGCGTGCCGGATTGCGTCAACGAAGCGATTCCGATACGTTTATCTGCCGCGGCGATAAGGATCGGTGCCGGTGCGCTGCCGGCCGGATCGCGCACCCATCTTGCACACCGCGTTTCCAGAATTTACAAACTCGGTGGCGTCCGGCACCGCCCGCGGGGCGCCGAGGCCCGTGCCGCAAGGCCGCGGGACCCGCCCCGAGCAGGCGGCACGCAGCTTGCTCACATCGGCCCGGATATGGCGACGGCGACAGCAGTGGGACGCCGGCCGCCACCGGCAATCGCCTGGTCGTGAGCTATGACACCTGACTCTCCCCTGCTGGAATCGGCCCTGATGCGGGCCGATCATTTCGTGCAGTTCTACGAATCCGACGAGCAGCTCGTGTCGGAGGTCGCGTCGTTCGCGGCCGATGCGTTGCGCGACGGCGGCAGCGCGATCGTGATCGCCCGGGCCGACCGGCTCGCGGCGGTGCACGAACGCCTGGATGGGCTCGGCGCGGCAATCGGCGCCGCGGCCCGCGACCGGATCTTCATGTCGAGCGCGCAGGCGCTGCTCGACAGCTTCATGGACGGCGACCTGCCCGATCCGGCACGCTTTCGCCGCACGATCGGCCCGATCGTCGAAGCCGCGATCCGCGCCGGCCGGCCCGTGCATGCGTTCGGAGAAATGGTCTCGCTGCTGTGCGCGCAGGACCGATACGTCGGCGCCCTGCGACTGGAAGCGTTATGGGACGAACTGATCGCGCGGTACCGCTTCTCGCTCTACTGCGGCTATTCGCATGACGCGTTTCCGAGCGCCGAGCAGTCGGAGATGTTCCGCCACGTGTGCTCGCTGCACCGCCGCATCCTGCCTGCCGCGTCGCTGCGCAACGACGAGAACGAGCTGCATCTGACGCTGGCGCTGTCCCAGCAACGCTCGCGCGCGCTGAGCGACGAGATCCGCCGCCGCGAGGACGCCGAACAGCAACGCAACGGCGTGCTGATGCATGCGCCGTTGCCGATCGCGCTACTGTCGGGCCCGGAGCACCGGATCGTGCTCGCGAATCACCGTTTCTCCGCGCTGTGCGGCCGGACCGACATCGTCGACCAGCCGCTGACGTCGGTGCTGCCCGGCGGCGATACGCCCGCGATCGTGCAGGCGCTTGAAACCGCCCGCGAGCAAGGCTGCTCGACGACGATCGGCGAACACCACGACCGGCCCGAACCGGACGGCGCCGCCCGCGTGTACCGGCTGCATTTCAATCCGCAGCCGCTCGCCGAGGGGCTCGGCGTGATCGTCAGCGCGGTCGAGGTGACCGAGCACGTCGCCGCGCGCGAGAAGCTCGTCGCCGCGAACGCCGAGCGCGACCGGCTGCTGGGCGAACTGCGCGACGCGAACCAGGCGAAGGACCAGTTTCTCGCGGTGCTCGGCCACGAGCTGCGCAATCCGCTGACGCCGATCTCGCTCGCGCTCGAGCTGATCCGCAACCGCGACGGCCAGGCGACGCCGAACGAGATCGCGATCATCCAGCGGCAGCTCGATCACATGGTCCGGCTGATCGACGACCTGCTCGACGTGTCGCGCATCACGCGCGGCAAGATCACGCTGAAGAAGGAATCCTTGCGGCTCGCGGACATCGTCGACCGCGCGGTCGAGGTCGCCAGCCCGCTGCTCGAGCAGCGCCGTCACCGCCTGCATGTCGACGCCGATCCCGACGCGCGTTGCCACGGCGACCCGGTGCGGCTGTCGCAGGTCGTCGCGAACCTGCTGACCAATGCGGCGAAATACACGATGCCGGGCGGCGACATCACCGTGCGCGCGACGCACGGCGCGGACGGCGCCGCGATCATCGAGGTCTGCGACAACGGCGCCGGCATTCCGCCCGACCGCCTCGACAGCATCTTCGAGCCGTTCTACCGGCTCGACGGCGAAACGAAGCAGGCGCACGGCGGCCTCGGCATCGGCCTCGCGCTCGTGCGCAGCCTCGTGAACCTGCATGGCGGCACGGTGCGCGCGGACAGCGCCGGCCCCGGCTGCGGCAGCACATTTACGATCGCGCTGCCCGAGTACCGGCCGAAAGCCGTGGCGGTGGTCACGCCGCAGCCGCCGCCGGGCATCCGCGAGTTGGCGCCGAGCAGCACCGGCCGGCGCGTGATGCTGGTCGACGACAACGAGGATGCCGCATCGACGCTCGCGCAATGGCTGCGCGACGCCGGCCATGAAGTCGCCGTCGTGCACGACCCGGTGACCGCGCTGGCCGCCTACCGCGCGTACCGCCCCGACGTCGCGATCCTCGATATCGGGCTGCCGGTGATGGACGGCTACGAGCTGCTGCGGCGGCTGAAGGCGATCAACGAAGTGACGACGTGCATGTTCCTCGCGCTGACCGGTTATGGCCGCAGCGCGGATCGCGAGCGCTGCCTCGCGACCGGGTTCCTGCAGCATTTCGTGAAGCCGGTCGATCCGGCCGCGCTGCATCTCGCGATGACGCTGCCGCGGCCGGGCGGCGATGCGCACGACGGCGCGGGTGCGGAAGCCGGACGCTGAACGCTGACCGCGGCACGGCTACGGTACATACGCGCCATAGACGGCGGGCGGCGCGCGGCTCAGTTCTCCGATGAACAGCGGACCGACGTCAGCCCGGCCGACTCGAGAGTGCGGATCAGTTGCGGCAGCATCACGTCGGTGTTGGCCTGTTCGCGCCACTGCACGAGCAGTTCCTCCTCGCGCAGCGCACGCGCGACCGATTCGTGAAAGCCGCGCGTGCGGCACGTGAATCCCGCGGCGTGCAGCCGGGTCGTCAGCCGCTCGCGCGCCGTCGAGCCGAGTTCGTATTCGACCGTGACCCGCGCCGTCCTGACGCCGCGCAGCCGTTCCTCGACCAGCCGCAGCGGCCACACGACGAGCAATGCGAGCACGAGCCCAAGCGCGCCGAGCGACAACTGGCCGCCGCCGATGCACAGTCCGATGATCGTGACGAACCACAGTGTCGCTGCCGTGGTCACGCCGGAGACGAGGCCGTCGCGATGCAGGATGGCGCCCCCGCCGATGAAACCCATCCCGGTCAGGATGCCGAGCGGCAGCCGCATCGGGTCAATCACCGCAAACGCGCCCTCCGGCTTGCCGGCCTGCATCAGCAGCGCATTCACCTGCAGCATCGCCAGGCACGCGGCGAGGCAGACCAGGATCGTCGTGCGCAGCCCGGCCGTCTTGCCGGCTTCACTGCGATCGAGGCCGACCAGCCCGCCCGCGACGAGCGCCAGCGCGATCCTGAGGAGAGCATCGGTCCAATGAAGTACGACCGGCATCGGCTCCATGCGCGCCTCCATGCAAATCGTCATGCGAGATGCGTCGCGGTACGACCGCGGACGACACTCCCGGGACGCAAGGTTCGAGCCCGGCCGCGCGTGCAATGCGCGAACGCCACATCACGCTCTCGACGTATCCGATCGGATACGGACATAGTCGCACGCGATGATTGAACGCCCCGCCGTTTCCGATTGGGTACGAAATGACACGCCGGCTTGCCGTGAACGCATCTTCGTTCCTGAACGGATACGAAATGGTGCCCGGGCCGACGCGTTGTGCCATACTGTTCCCGATCAGATACGAAGCACGGAGAACGTCATGTCGGAGTCCCAGTCCGTCGACACGATCGGCGCGCTCGCCCACCTCATTCGCGCGACGCGGCTCCAGCAGGGGTTCACGCGCGACGAACTCGCGAACGCGACCGGGCTGTCGCCGAAATTCATCAGCCAGGTCGAAGCCGGCAAGCCGACCGCCCAAATCGGCAAGGTCATGCTGCTGCTCGGCGAACTCGGCGTGCGCCTGTACGCGGAATCGTCGGTCGAGATTTCGGAAGCCACCGCGCTGAAGGCCGCGCGACGCCGCAGGAGCAGCCATGGCGGCTAGAACGCTGATCGCCTCCGCCAACGGCGTGCGCATGGGCACGCTGACCGACGACAAAGGTATCTGGTCGTTCGCATACGATCCGCAGTGGCTCGCGTCCGCGGCCGCGTACCCGCTGTCGCCGGCGTTCGCGCTGCGCGCGGACACCTTCACCGACACGTCGACCGATCGCCCTGTCCAGTGGTTCTTCGACAACCTGCTGCCCGAGGAAGGCATGCGCACGTCGCTCGCACGCGAGGCGAAGGTCGATGCCGCCGACGCGTGGGGCCTGCTCGCATACTTCGGGCGCGAATCGGCCGGCGCGCTGACGCTGCTCGCCGACGGCGAGCGGGAAGCGCCCGGCAGCCTGCAGCCGCTGTCGCTCGACGAACTCGAGCGCCGGATCCAGGCGATGCCCGAGCGCGCGCTGACGGCCACCGCGCCCAAGCGCATGTCGGCGGCCGGCGCGCAGCAGAAGCTGCTGCTGGTGCTGCGCGGCGACGCGCCCGACTACACGCTGTACGAGCCGGTCGGCAGCGAGCCGTCGATGCATCTGCTCAAGCCGGACATGCGCGCGGCCGGCTACCCGCATTCGGCGATCAACGAATTCTTCTGCATGAAGCTCGCGAGGAAGATGGGGCTCGACGTGCCCAACGTGCACTTCCTGCGCGCGCCGTCCGCGTGCTACGTGATCGACCGGTTCGACCGCGACGTTGCTTCGGCGCCGGCCGGGCGCGTGCATACGATCGACGCGATGCAGTTGCTCAACTACGACCGCGGCTTCAAGTACCAGCGGGCGAATGCGCAGGAGCTGGCCCGCGCGATCGACCGCACCAGCACGCGCGCGCTGGCGCGCCTGTCGGTGTTCCGCTGGACCGTGTTCAACGTGGTGGTCGGCAATGCCGACGCGCATCTGAAGAACCTGTCGTTCTTCGTCGACGCGCGTGGCTACCGGCTCGCGCCGTTCTACGACATCGTCAGCACGGTCGTGTATCACACGCCGACGCACCGGCCCGACCATCGCGGCGATCATTGGCCGCACTGCGAACTGACGATGCCGCTCGGCAACGCGACGCGGTTTGCCGATATCGATGTGGATGCGCTGATTGCATTCGGCGAGGCGCTCGGGCTCAGAGGCAAGGCGGCGGCCAGCGAACTGCGGCGCTTTCTCGAGCCGCTCGATCGCCACGTCTCGCAAACGCTCGACGAAGTGCGGGAGATCGCGCGGCCGGACGCGGGGGAGATGCGGTTGCTGAATTCGATCGTCGCGATGCCGATCGCGGAGATGGGGCGGGCGCTTCGGCCGATGCGGGATTGAACCGGGATGGGCGGAAAAGCGCCTCGGCGGGCACTGCGCTTCGCCGCGGGCCTCCCCCGCCGGGACACCCGCTCAGCGGCGCACCGCGAATGCGTCGACTCCCGTCAGCGCAGCGGAGTGCGCCCATAGACGCTCGGCCGCCTCGGGATCGATCGCGTGCGGCCGCACGCCGGCCTCCTCGTCGCCGCACGTGACGACCGCGACATCGCAAATTCATCGCTGACCGGCGAGCCAGCAAGCGTCACGGATGTTCGATGGCCACGAGCGCGTCGAACGCGTCGGCTTGCGGAAACGCCGCCCACGATTCCGGTCCCGCCTCGATTTCCTCCACCGTCAACAGGCACGCATCGAGTTCGCGGCGCAACCGTCCGTGATCGATCGACTGCCCGATGAACACGATTTCCTGCCGGCAATCGCCGACCGGCTCCGCCCATTTTTCCAGCACGCCGGCGCGGCGATAGTCGTCGCGCGGCCAGTCCGACTGCGGCACGAACCGCCACCAGCGGCCGACGTAGCCCCACTGGAACCGGCCCCCCGTCTGCACGAGCATGCCGATCTCCTCATGGCGGTGCGCAGCCCACGCATAGCCTTTGCAGCGAAGTAGCCGGCCGTTGGTCCACGGCCGCCGCAGCCAGGCGAGCAGGCGCGCCGGATGAAACGGCGCACGTTCGCGATAGACCCACGATCCGATTCCGTATGTGTCGGACTCCGACGGTCGTTCGTCGACCTGCATGTGGCGCATCCATCCCGGAGATTCGACGAGCGCCGGCAAATCAAAGCGCCGGGTATCGAGCACGTCCGACGGATCGATTTCACCGTCCTGCATCGGCAGAATCCGCGCGGAGGGATTCAACGACGCGAGCACCGCGCGCAGCCTGTCGAAACCCGCATCGCCGATCCGATCGAATCGGCTGACGAGGACGACGTTCGCATACTCGACCTGTTCGATCAGCAGGTCCGACAGCTTGCGTGGCTGCCCGGCTTCACTTCCGTTCGAGGCCGGTTCTTCCGACGTGATCATGTCCTCGAACGTCTCGCCGTTGACTACCGTGACGAGCGTATCGAGCCGCGCGAGTTCGCTGAGGCTGAAGCCGTCGCGATCGAGGAACGCGAACGTCTCCGCGACCGGCATGGGCTCCGAGATTCCAGTCGACTCGATCAGCAGGTAATCGAAGCGCTGCTGTCGCGCGAGCGTGCTGACCTGATCGAGCAGATCGGCGCGCAGCGTGCAACAGATGCAGCCGTTGCTCATCTCGACCAGCTCGTCCACGCCGCGATGCAGCTCGACGTTGCGTCGCACCTCGTCGGCGTCGACGTTCACTTCGCTCATGTCGTTGACGATCACGGCCACCTTCAGGCCGGCGCGATTGCGCAGGATGTAATTCAGCAGCGTCGTCTTCCCGGCGCCGAGGAATCCGGACAGTACCGTCACCGGAATCCGCGCCGGCGGGCCGGCCAGCGCGGGTTGATTCGCCAACGCATTCATGCGCGCGTCTCCGGCGCGCGATCGAGGTAGCCTTCGAACAGGTCGGCCACGACATAACCGTCGTCGGCGGCGTCACCCCAGAGATCCCTCACGCGGAATTCGACGTGATAGGTCGGCTGATGCGCGGCGCCGGTGTCGCCGTGGCCGATCGCGTCCGGGAACGGCCACGATTCGGTCGTCCGGTGCAGCACGACGCCTGTCTTTCCCCGCACGTAGCCCGGTGCCCGGACGTGTCCGCTCACGTATTCGTCGCGCACGACGACGCGATCGCCGACCTCGAACCGCGTCGCGCCCGCGGGCGCCGCCCGGCCGACGGAATGCGACGGGTTCGCGAGCCGGAAGTGCGAACCGAGCGCGCGGTCGAGCTCGTCCTGCGTCAGCACGCCGGTTTCGACGAGCAGCGTCGCGGTCGCGATCACGTAGCGCTCGTAGTAGCGCGTTCCGACATGCTGGCGCACGTCGATCCGTTCGACCGCGTGACGCACTTCGTCGACGCTGAACTTTTTCAATTGATCGACACCGACGAACATCAAGCTATATGCGAGATGTTCCCAGTCTTCCTTGAAGACCGGCTTGTAGCCGAGGCTGTTGATCGTGTGCGGCACCCGGCCGAAGCCCTGGAATCCGCCGAGGTCGTGAAAGCCGTCCATCTGTGATCTCCGAAATGAAGGTCGATAAGAGAATGCGGCGCGGATCAGCTCGCGCGCGGCAGCGCGACGCCGATCAGCACGTCCTTCGTGACAAGCGTTCGCAGTTGTTCCTCGGTCATGTGCCCGGTGCCGGCGGGACGCACGGGCAGCACCAGGTAGCGGCTTTCGGCCGTGGTGTCCCACACCTTCACGACGACGTCGTCGGGCAAGTCGGTACCGAGTTCGCGCAGCACCGTGCGCCCCTCGCGGACGAGCCGCGCGCGGTATTCGAAACCCTTGTACCACTCGGGCGGCAGCCCGAGCACCGGCCAGTTCGTGCACGAGCACAGGCTGCAGACGATCACGTTCTTCAGCGTCGGCGTATCTTCGAGCGCGACGATGTATTCACCCTGCGGGCCGGTGTAACCGAACTGCGCGCACGCGGCGGTACCGTCCTTCAACAGCAGCTCGCGAAACCCCGGATCGACCCACGCGCGCGCGACAATGCGCGCGCCGTTGGCCGGGTCCCAGGTCGTCGACATCAGTTCCGTCAGGCCTTCGATATAGCCGTCCGGGATCAGGTTTTTCTCTTTCATCACGCGAAACAGCGCCCAGGCGCGTTCGCCGGGTGTCGATGCTGTTTCTGCAGAGTGGTTCGCGCTCATCGTGGGGCTCCTCGTGGGGGTTCGGGTCGACCGCCGCCCCGCCGCTGCTTCCCTGGCGGGGCGCGGACACGTCGTATCGGTCACGCTCGACGAGTAGGTTAAGAAGAGAAAAAGCGCGGTTCTTTGCCGGCACGGATCGGAAACTGTGCTGAGACGGATCCGGCACCTGCCTTTGTTGCGACTGCATGGCATCGACGGCAGAGGCCCGCCACAGCCAATTTCTTGTTCCGCCGGAAAACAGAATCGCGGTTTTTGCCTCCCTATTCTCATCCTCAAGCGATGGCCGTTCGGTGTCGCGAATCGTCGGCGCACCCGATGCGCCGATGGATAACAGCGTGCAGCACACCACGACTCCGGCGTCCGGCAACGGCGCGCGTGCGTCGAACATCGGACGCGATGGTATCTGCGCATCCAGGCAAGGGGCATGATGGACAACGTCAACAGAATGAAACTGAAGCGAATCGCGCACTGGATCGGCGCATCGCTGTTGGTCGTCGCGTCGCATTACGCGGGCGCGGTCGAGGTCGATCCGGGCGACTACGAGCAGTACCCGGTCGGCGCGACGATCGGCGTGCTGTATTACAACTATTCGGCGACGAACGCGTACTACGCGAACGGCAGCAAGACGTCGAATTTCGATCTGCAGTCGAACATCGGCATCGCGCGGCTGCTGCACGTATTCCAGATTACCGACCGGCTGACGATCGATCCGCAGGTGCTGCTGCCGTTCGGCCACGTGAGCGGCTTCGGCAATGCGAGCGCGCTCGGCAGCACGACCGGTGTCGGCGACGTGATTCTGACCGCGCCGCTGAAATTCCGCCTGAACGAAGCGAAGGACGTGATCGCCGCGACCGTCTACCTGTATGCGCCGACCGGAAGCTACGACCAGAACCGCGGCCTGAATCTCGGCGCGAACCGCTGGTCGCTCGACTTCCAGGCCGCGTACGTGAAGCATTTCTCGGCGCAGTGGGCGCTCGACCTCGTCGGCGACGCGATCTGGTACGGCAACAACACGTCGTACGGCGCAAGCGGTGCGACGCTGCATCAGCGGATGAGCTACAGCGCGCAGGCGATGGTTCGCTACATGCCTGATCCAGGCACATCGCTCGGCTTAGGGATCACGCAATTCTGGGGCGGCGAAACGCGCGTCGACGGTGTCGACGGCCATGACGCGCTGCGCACGACGCGGATGCGGCTGACGGCGTCGAAGTTCGTGACGAAGGCCGACCAGGTACAGGTCCAGCTTGGCACCGACCTGAGCGTGCGCAACGGGCCGAAGAACAGCCTGCTCGTCGGCCTGCGTTACGCGCACATCTTCTGACGATGAGCCGGCGCCGGGTTCTGCTTCCGGCGCATATCGATTCGTTTTACCGACGGTTGATTCGTCGACACCCGACTCCCTTTCCAATGAGGCCATGCATGGAATCCGCAATCGATAAACACCTGGTCTGCCCGCGCACGCTGTCACGCCGTGTCGCCGACGATTACCAGCCGCCGTTCCCGATGTACGTCGCCCGTGCGGCGGAAGACCTGAGCCAGGTCGTGATGGGCTATTTCGGCGTGCAGTATCGCGGCGCCGACAAGCGCTCCGCCGCTCTGGCCGCGCTGCGCCGGATCGTCGCCGATTTCGATGCGCCGGACGGCCCGGGCAATCATGATCTGACGCAGCACACCGACAACCAGGGCTACGACAATCTGATCGCCGTCGGCTATTGGCGCGACCCTGACGCGTACGCGCGCTGGATCGCGTCGCCGGCGGTCGCCGAATGGTGGGCATCCGACGCGCGACTCGCGGACGGCATCGGCTACTTCCGCGAGATCGTTGCGCCGCGCGCGGAGCAGTTCGAGACGCTGTACGCGTTCACGGACGATTTTCCCGGGGTCGGCTCGATCATGGACGGCGTCAGTGGGGAGATCGAGGAACACGGTTACTGGGGGTCGATGCGCGACCGGTTCCCGATTTCGCAAACCGACTGGATGCATGCGGACGGCGAATTGCGGATCGTCGCGGGTGATCCGGAACGCGGCGGCCGCGTGGTCGTGCTGGCGCACGACAACATCGCGCTGATCCGTTCCGGGCAGGACTGGCGTGCGGCCGAAGACGACGAACGCCGGCTGTATCTCGACGAGATCGAGCCGACGCTTCGCAGCGGGATGGAATTCCTGCGCGACAACGGCGTCGACGTCGGCTGCTATAGCAACCGCTACGTGCGGTCGATCGATCTCGACGGCAATCTGCTCGACGAGAGCTACAACATCGGCCACTGGCGCTCGCTCGACCGCCTCGAGCGATGGGCGGAGTCGCATCCGACACATCTTCGGATCTTCGTCACGTTCTTTCGCGTCGTCACCGGGCTGTCGAAGCTGCGGCTGTATCACGAGGTGTCCGTATTCGACGCGAAACATCAGGTCTACGAATACGTGAACTGCCATCCGACAACCGGGATGATGCGCGACGCCGTCGCCCGCTGAATCGTGCCGGCGCCGCGCAGTTCGGGCGGCGCCGCCTTACTGAACTGGAGAACGTCGATGGCCATCAAACGCCCGACCCGCGAACAACTTTCCGACATCGCAGCCGGCTTCGGCTTTCATGTCGATGCCCGGCAGCTCGCCGATTACGATGAAGTGCTGCAGGCGAATTTCGACGCGTACGACGCGATCGACGCGCTGCCCGACTATCTGCCGACCATCGCGTATCCGCGCACGCCCGGCTACCGCCCGGAAGGCGACGAAAACCGTTATGGCGCGTGGGCGCGCAAGAGCACGATCCACGGCGCCGCCGACGGCAAGCTGCGCGGCAAGACCGTGGCCGTGAAAGACAACATCTGTGTCGGCGGCGTGCCGATGCGCAATGGCGCGAGCACGTTCGAAGGTTACGTGCCCGACGTCGACGCGACTGTCGTCACGCGGATGCTCGACGCCGGCGCGACGATCGCCGGCAAGTCGACCTGCGAGTACTACTGCTTTTCCGGCGGCTCGCATACGAGCGCGTCCGGGCCCGTGCTCAATCCGCGCAAGGCCGGACATTCGGCCGGCGGTTCGTCGTCCGGCAGCGGTGCGCTGATCGCGAGCGGCGAAGTCGACATGGCGCTCGGCAGCGACCAGGGCGGCTCGGTGCGGATTCCGTCCGCGTATTGCGGTGTCTACGGAATGAAGCCGACGCACGGCTTGGTCCCGTATACCGGCGCAATGCCAATCGAGGCGACCGTCGACCACCTCGGGCCGATGACGAGCAACGTGCTCGACAACGCGCTGTTGCTCGACGTGATCGCTGGTGACGACGGGCTCGATCCGCGCCAGCGGGCGCTGCCGCCGCGCGCCGACTATCTCGGTGCGATCCGGGACGGCATCGCCGGCCTGCGGATCGGCATCCTGCGCGAAGGGTTTGGACTCGCGAATTCGGAGGCGGTCGTCGACGAGGCGGTGCTCGTCGCCGCGCATCGGTTGCGCCAGCTTGGCGCGAAGGTCGACGAGGTATCGGTGCCGTTGCATGCGGCCGGAACGGCGATCTGGCTGCCGATTGCCGCCGAAGGCGCGACTCAGCAGATGATGAAGGGCAACAGCCACGGCTTCAACTGGGGCGGCCTGTACGTGACGGGCATGATCGATCATCACGCGGGCTGGCGTGAGCGAGCCGACGAGCTGCCGGATACCGTCAAGGTGACGATGCTGCTCGGAGAATATTTCACGAGCCGGTATCGCGGCCGCTATTACGCGAAGTGCCAGAACCTCGCACGGCGGCTGCGTGCGGATTACGACACGGCCCTGCAATCGTATGATCTTTTGTTGATGCCGACCGTGCCGATACGCGCGTCGAAACTGCCGGAGCCCGGTTGCGCGATGTCCGAATCGCTGGCGCGCGCGTTCGAGATGCTCGCGAATACGGCACCGTTCGACGTATCCGGACATCCGGCAATGTCGCTTCCCTGCGGGATCGCGGAAGATCTACCGATCGGACTGCAACTGGTCGGGCGTCGCTTCGACGAGGCGACGATCTACCGGTGCGCCTATGCGTATGAACAGTCGTCCGACTGGCGCCAGACGACGTTCGCATGATGAGCCGGGCCCGCCGGCGCACCCTGTCGCGTCGGCGGCCAATGCGGCGCGGGTTTCGACCGGGTTGGACAACGCGTTTTTGAACGGGCACGCTACTCGCTGCCGTTTGCTTATCCATGTGGGGCACGATCATGACAACACCTTCGATCCCTCCCTTCCCCGGTTGCGACGACTTCGCCCTCGCGTCAGGCGGTGCGCCGTTCGAATGGACGCGTTCGTCGATCGAGGTCGCGACCGACGGCTCTGTCAGCCAGCGCATCGAATTCTGGCGCGAGATGATCCTGCGCCTGTTTGCGGATGTGCAGATCGCGGCTGTCCAGAAAGACGATTTCTTTGGCCGGGTGCGGCAGCGCAAGTGCGACAAGCTGCGGATCTCGGATATCCACGCGAGCGAACAGGCGGTGACCCGGCGCTTTCGTCAGGCGCGTAGCGAGTACGAGGACAAGTATTTCGCGGTACTGATGCTCGAGGGTAGCCAGTCGGTCGAACAGGACGGCAAGATCGTCACACTGCGTCCGGGCGATTTCGCGGTGTACGACGCGACCAGGCCGCATCACCTGCAGTTCGGCCAGTCGTGGCGCGAAATCGTCGTCAGCATTCCGCGCACGACGCTCAACCAGCTCGTCGTCGGGATGGAGCACCGTACCGCTTGCCCGATGCCGACCGGGCAAGGCGTCGGCTACGTGATGCGCGGGTTTCTCGAACAGATGTCGTCGCAGATCCGCCACGTGTCCGAGGACGAGATGCTGCAGTTGTCGGATACCGCGATCTCGCTGATCGCGATGACCATCGGGAGCCTGCAGCGCAACGACGTCGCGCAGTCGCGGATGAAGGCGCTGACGCTCACGCGCGTGAAACGGCATCTGCTCGAACATCTGCGCGACCCGGAATTGAACCCCACGATGGTCGAGCAGGCGACCGGGATATCGTCGCGGTACATCAACAAGCTGTTCGAGGCAGAAAACACCTCGCTGATGCGCTACATATGGAACCTGCGGCTCGAACGGTGCGCGGAAGATCTCGCGAATCCGCAATGCGGGGTGCTGCGTGTGTCCGACATCGCGTTGCGCTGGGGATTCAACGACATGTCGCATTTCAGCCGAGCGTTCCGCGAACGGTTCGCGGTGGCGCCGCGCGCGTGGCGCCGGCAAGGTGGTGCGGAGAGTTGACGGTGTGACGGTTCCCCGCTGATCCAATTGTCGGTATTCGCTATGGAGAGCGCTCCGCGCCTGAGGCACCTCTCATCGATGCCGAGGCGTTTTTGTTTCGATCCATCAGGATAAGTATTCTTATCACAACATCTCGATTATCGATCCAAACTCGAGCGCACCAAACCACGTCAGATGTGGCTGGCACGCACGAACCTCACCTGCCGATCGGCAGCCCCGTCGGCTCGATCCACCCGAGCCGATACGCGATCAGCAGCGACAGGAACAACGTGATCGACAATCCGACGCGCGCCGCGAGCGACCACGCCATCCGCTTGCTCCTGCCGCGGTCGTGATTCATGAAATACAGCGCGAAAATCAGGCTTCCGATAATCAGCGCGAACGCCACCGAAACCAGCGCAATCTTCATCGTTGATGCTCCTCCAGGCCCGAATCGGCCTTCAGCAGTTCAGTCAGTCTTTGCCGCTCGGCAGCGACGTCGGCCACACCCGATGCCGGCCAGTCCAGCGCCACGCCATTGCCCAGCGAATCGCGCACGAGCGTCTGGTAACGCCGGTCGCTGATTCGCCCGTCGTCCATCGCCTCCGAGATCTCATGTCGAAACGGTAGCGGAAAGCTCGTGTATGCGCGCGACAGCGCCGCATATTGCCGCGCGTCGATCTCCTTCGACGACGGCACGACGGCCCACACGACGGCGGCCACGATGGCTGCGAAAGGAATCGCCGTGTAGCGGAGAACGAACTTGATCGGGGTCATGAGGCGGATATCGAAGTAACGACGACGTAGCGGGGAAATAGCGGCGAAGTCACGCCGCACGGACGGCGCACGTGGGCCGTGTGGAACCGGAAGCCGCCCGCGCAAGCCGCGGCCGGCAGCGTCCTGCCGACATGGCAGACATTGTACTTAAAGCCCCATTGGGCTAACAGAGTATGATAATGTCATTATCATGTCTTGTAGATGATTCGAGCAACCCGGCCCCCTTTGCCGGTGGCCCGCGCGGGCGCCTGACACCTGAAACCGGTGGCGGTCGTCCTGTCCATGCCCGCCGTCCGGGCGATTGAGCGTACCCCTATGCCAGCGCAGTACTTTCGAAGCCTCACCGGAAAACACCGCAGCGCGACCGCGAACCGTCAGCTCGGCTTTTCGCTGGCCTTCGTCGCGGGCGCGGCCAACGCCGGCGGCTACCTGGCAGTCAAGCAATACACGTCGCACATGAGCGGCATCGTGTCGGCGATCGCCGACCAGACGGCGCTCGGCGACATCCAGCTCGCGCTGGCCGGCATCAGTTCGCTGGGGTCGTTCCTGATCGGCGCCAGCTGCTCGGCGATCCTCGTCAACTGGGGGCGGCGTCGCGGCCTGCAGAGCCAGTTCGTGCTGCCGCTGCTGGTCGAAGCCGTGCTACTGCTTCTGTTCGGGCTGCTCGGCAGCCATCTCGCGCTGTGGGAAACGTTCTTCGTGCCGGTCACGGTCACGCTGCTGTGCTTCATCATGGGTCTGCAGAACGCGACGATCACGAAGCTGTCGGGCGCGGAAATCCGCACGACACACGTGACCGGCATCGTGACCGACCTCGGCATCGAGCTCGGCAAGCTGTTCTACTGGAATCGCTCGGCCGTCGACGTGGACGCGCACGCGGTGATCGCCAACCGTTCGAAACTGAGGATTCACGCGACGATGCTCGCGTCGTTCTTCGTCGGCGGGCTCGCCGGCGCGATCGGCTTCAAGCATGTCGGCTACGTGGTGACCGTGCCGCTCGCCTGCCTGCTCGTGATGCTCGCGGCGATGCCGCTGATCGACGACCTGCTTGCGTGGCTCGAACGCCGGCGTTGAGCCGGCGCGCACGCTGCAACGGCGCATTCGGCCGTGGCGCCGAAAGCGGATGCATTATAATTTGATTAACATATCGACCACCCTGCCGCACGATGGAAACGAAAACCGCCCGCCTGACCGTCCTGATCGATCCCGCCAAGAAAGAAGCGTTCGAAATGCTCTGCGCGGAGCAGGATCTCACGCCGTCGCAAGTCGTGCGTCAGTTGATCCGCGAGTATCTCGACAAGCACGGCGTCACGTACAAGACGAAGAGCGCGCTCGGCAAGCGGATGAAGTAACGCGGCAGAACCCACGCCACGCTCGGGTGCAGCTCAGGTGCAGATTTCCCATCGCGCGTGTTCACGCGCGCGCCAGACGAGCCGCTCGGGAGCGATGCACTCCCCTTCCTTCATGCGCCGCGCGGTGGGCGACAGCTTGAGCTCGCCGGCCGACGCGAACCCCAGCGCGCGTTCGAGCAGGATGCGCAGCGACGGCAGCGGGTTGCCGTTCTTCCACGCGAACGCGATGAAGTTGTTGTCGTCGCCGCACGGCAGCAGCGCATACGAAGCGTCGAACACCTCGCGCAATTGCTCGAGATGCCGCGGCAACGCCGGATCGTCGTCCATGAAGTTGATCGCGAGCACGCCCGTTTCGCTCAGCCGCGCACGGCACGCGTCGAAAAAGGCGGTGCCCGTGCAGCGGCCCGGCATGCCGTCGGCGACGAACGCGTCGTGCAGGATCACGTCCGCCTTGACCTCCGGCCGGCCGACGTAGTCCGCGCCATCCGCGCAGATCACGGCGAAGCGCGCGTCGTCTTGCGGAATCCTGAACACGTCGCGCAGCGCGATTACGTCCGGGTTGATCTCGACCGCGTCGATCGCCGTATCGGGCAGATGGCGATAGCAGTACTTCGCCAGCGATCCGCCGCCGAGCCCGATCATGCAGATGCGCGCGGGCGCCGGCTGCAGCAGCAGGAAACCCATCATCACGCGCGTATAGCCGAGTTCGAGCCGGACCGGATCCTTCAGCGACATGAAGCTCTGCGTGCCGAAGTGGTCGAAGTGCAACGAGACCGTGTGCTTGGTCTCGAGCACGAACGGGCGGCCGTCGTTCAATGGCATTGCCAGAAACCGCAGGAATGCGTCATAGGAAATTCGATCCTCGCTCATGGTCGGCAGCCCGGTAGTCGGAGAGTCGGTCGAACCGCGTGCGGTCAGACCTTCTTCAGGTAGCACGCCTTCAGCATGAAGCCGCCCATGTCGGTCTTGCAATCGACTTCGTGATCGCCGCCGACGAGCCGGATGCTCTTGACCTTGGTGCCCATCTTCAACGTGATCGACGAGCCCTTCACGCGCAAGTCCTTGATCAGCACGACCGCATCGCCGTCCGACAGCACGTTGCCGTTCGCGTCCTTGACGACGTCGCCGGCCGGTTCGTCGCCGGCGTCCACGCCGGCACCGGCCGACCATTCATGTCCGCAGTCCGCGCACACGGTCAGCGTGCCGTCCGGGTAGGTGTTTTCCATCGCGCATTGCGGGCAGGCGGGGGCGGCGTTCATTGCAGCTTCCATTCGGTGGGAGTTCGGGTCAATCGAAAAAAAATGCCGGGCACGCAAGCGCGTGGCCCGGATCGCGCATCGCGGCGGCCCGTCGACAGGGCGACGGGGCGGCCTTCATGCACACGGCATTATAATGCAATACACATAATCCAGCTGTCGTATTATAATCGTCCACTTTCGATCATTCGCCGGACTTGATGGCGGTTTCGCTGAGGATGTCGACATGTTCGAGATGAATGAAGCACCGGTGTCGGGCGCGCAAGGCCCGGGGCCCCGTCGGGAAGCCGTGTGCCGGGCCTGCGGGCCGGCCGTTGCACGCCGTTCCGACGACTTTCCCCGGGGCTGATCCGCATCGTGGCAACCGTCGTCTACGTTGAAATCGGCTCGGCATGGAACCGCGACCGCGCGCTTGCGTCCCGCGACGCGATCGTCGCGGCGGCACACCGCTTCGAAAGCGACATCCTGCTGCTCGCCAACGGGCTCAGCGGCAGCGCGAAGGACGCGACGGCCATCGCGGCGCTGCAGATGCATGGCGGCACGTCCGCGCAGGTGCTCGCCACCGGGCCCGACGAGGAAGCCGCGCTCCACGCGCTGCTGCCATTGCTGCAGGCGGGTTGACTCCGCGTCGCCCGACCCCACGGCCTCGTGCCGTTCACCCTGAATCACCACTCTCCGAGGAAGCGATGAACGACAACGTCATGTCCAACACCCCCAACCTGTCGGCCTCCGCACTCTGGGCGCTCGAGCGCCTCGCCGATGTGCGCTACGGCCGCGATGCGCCGGCGCTCGGCTGGTCGGTCGAACAGGAGCTCGTCGGCGCGGGCTTCGTCAGCCATGCGTCGAACAGCCGCTCCGGCGCGTCGATCACCGCGCACGGCCGCAGCTTCTTGAAGAGCCGCAAGTAGGAGCGGCAGACGCGGGCGCGATGCCGCTTCGTGCGAAACATGCGGGCGTATCGATGTCCGCCGTGACGCGTCGGCGCACAACCCGCCGCTGCTGAGTTTCGCCCCGGGCTGCCAGCGATCGACACGCATTCGTCGAGCGCCGTGCGCCCCGGTGAGGCCACGATGTGTCGTCGCGCGACCTTGACCGTGCCGCCACCGGTGGACGTCGGCGACGGCCCTCCGCTCGACGCGTTTGCATTCCCCGAAGCAGGCAGGGATTGGCGGCGGCGCGCCGATTTCCGCGGTATCGTACGGGGCCCTGGCGCGGCGCACGGCCGCGCCTTCCCTGCCCCTTTCACATGGAACGCCGAATGACATTCAGCGCGCTGCCGCCCGTCATGTCCCCGCCGGTTCTCGACACCCCCCGCCTGATACTCGAAGGTCATCCGCTCGGCGACTTCGACGCGCTCGCCGCGATGTGGGCCGAGCCGACCGTCGTTGCGCACATCTTCAACGGCCAGCCGTCCGCGCCACGCGACTCGTGGATGCGACTGCTCGCCTATCGCGGGCTGTGGCCGCTGCTCGGCTACGGCTACTGGGCGATTCGCGAGAAGGCATCGGGCCGCTACGTCGGCGATCTCGGCTTCGCGGACTTCCACCGCGCGGTCGAGCCGTCGATTCGCGGCGTGCCGGAAGCCGGGTGGGCGCTCGCGAGCTGGGCGCACGGCAAAGGTTACGCAAGCGAAGCGCTGTCGCACGCGCTCGACTGGCTCGATGCGCAGAACCGGTTCGAACGCAGCGTATGCCTGATCGCGCCGACCAACGTCGCGTCGCTCCGCGTCGCGGAGAAGGCCGGGTACGTCGATCCGGTGCGGATCCGCTTCAACGACGCCGATTCGCTGCTGTTTTCGCGCGCGTGCAGGTAATCGCGGTGCCCTGCGTCGGCCGCCGCTGGGCGGCTGAGGTCCTCGATGTGGCCGATGTCGTCGATGTCGTCGATGTCGTCGATGTCGTCGATGTCGTCGATGTCGTCGATGTCGTCGATGTCGTCGATGTCGTCGATGTCGCCGAGGTTGCCGAGGTTGCCGAGGTTGCCGGTGTCGCCGACGCGATCGCTGCAGTTATTGCGCGCGAGCCATATCGGCTCGCGACGGCGCCACCGCGCCGACCGTAGCCGCATCCGCGGCCGAGCCGGTCGTCTGCCATCCGCCGCCCAGCGCCTTGTACAGCGCGACGAGATCGGTCCTCGTCTGCAACGCGCCCTGCACCGCCTGCTGCCGCCCCTCCGACCATTGCCGCTCGGCGTCGAGCACGTCGAGGAACGGCGACAACCCCTTCCGGTAACGATCGCGCGCGAGTTCCAGCGCGCCCTGCTCTGCCTTGACCGCATCGTCGAGCGCGGCCGCGCGTGCCTGGTCGGTGCGATAGACGGCCAGCGCGTTGTCGACGTCGCGCAGCGCGACGAGCACGGCCCGTCGATAGGCGAGCGCCGCTTCGGCCTGGCGCGCCTGCGACAGCCGCAGGTTCGATACGAGTTGCCCGCCCGAGAAGATCGGCAACGACACGGCCGGCCCGAACGAGTAGAACAGATGCGACCAGTGCGCGAGCTCGCGCACGTGCGCCGCGCGCAATCCGACCTGCCCGGTCAGCGAAATGTCCGGATAGAACTGCGCGACCGCGACGCCGACGTCGGCGGTCGCCGCATGCAGCTCGGCCTCCGCGCGGCGGATGTCGGGCCGCCGGCGCGCCAGCGTCGACGGCAGCCCCACCGGCACGCTGGGCGGCACGCCCGGCAATGCGCGCGGCGCGTCGAGCAAGTCGTCGAGCGCGCCCGGGGCACCGCCGACCAGATACGCGAGGCCGTTGCGCAGCAGCACGATCTGCTGGTCGAACTGCGGCAGCTGCGCGCGAATCTGCGCGAGCCGCGCGTCGGCGCTGCGCACGTCGAGATCGCTCGCGAGACCGTGCGCGGCCTGCTCGCGCGTGAGATCCAGCAGGTCACGCTGCGCGCGTTGCAGGTCGTCGGCCAGCGCGCGTTGCGCTTCGGCGCCGCGCAGTTGCAGATAGGTCTGCGCGACTTCGGCCTCCAGCGACAGCAGCGCATCGTCGCGGCTCGCGACCGCCGCGCTCGCCTGCGCGCCGGCCGCTTCGACCGAGCGACGCACGCGCCCGAACAGGTCGAGTTCCCATGATGCGTCGAACCCGGCCTGCCACACATTGACCGGCGCTTCGAGCGAATCGATCGCGGCGCGTGCGCCCTGCTGCACGCTCGCGCCGGTGCCCGGCCCGAAGCGGTCGAGCGGCGAACCCGGCGCGCCGAGACGATCGATGCGCTGGTCGATGCCCTGTTCCTCGATGATTCCTTTGAGGCCCAACTGCTCGCGCTGGTAGCTCGCGTTCGCCCGCACGTTCGGCAAGCCCTGCGCGGCGGCCGCGCGCACCTGCGCACGCGCCTGCGCGATGCGCAGCACGGCCGCCTGCACGTCGAGGTTGTCGCGCGCGGCACGCTCGACGAGGCGATCGAGCAGCGGATCGCCGAACGCGCGCCACCAGCGCGGGTCGGGATCGGCGCCGGTCGTCGGCGACGACGGCGCATGCGCGCCGGCGGCCGATGCGCGCGATGCGCCCGATGCGCCCGATGCGCCCGATGCACCCGATGCACCCGATGCACCCGATGCACCCGATGCCGGCGATGCACCCGATGCCTGCGATGCCGGCGATGCCGGCGATGCCGCCGCGGCCGACGCCTGCAGGTCATGCCAGTTCGCCGGCACATCCGCCTGCGGCGGCTTGAAATCCGGCCCGACGGTACAGCCCGCGAGCACCACGCAGGCCGCCAGCATCGCGGCTACGCCGCGCGGTTGCAGCGCATGCCGGCGGCTGCCGCGCTGTCGATTCATCGTCATCGTCAATGCCCTCCCGCGCCGCGTGCGGCCTTCACCGGCGAGAACAGGAACGTCACCGGAATGCTGAACGCGCAGAACACCGCGAGGATCGCGAACACGTCGATATACGCGAGGATCGTCGCCTGCGAGATGAAGGTCTCGTACAGCCGGCCGGTCGCGGTTTGCAGCGCGGCCGGCGGCGGCACGCCCGACAGCGCGCCGATCGCGCGCGCGTTCTCGTGCAGCGCGTCCTGAAAGTTCTGCGACAGCGGCGACATGTGCGTGGACAGGTGCGCCATGCGCGCCTGCGTCCGCTCGCGGATCAGCGCGGTCGACACCGAGATGCCGATCGAACCCGCGACGTTGCGGAACATCGTGAACAGCGCGGACGCGTCGTCGTTGAGCCGCTGCGGGACGGTCAGGTACGCGAGCGTGGTGATCGGCACGAACATGAAGCCGATCGCGAGCGACTGCGCGCAACGGATCATCACCAGGTGCCGGTAGTCGATGTCCGGCACCAGCAGCCGCGAATAGACCAGCGCGCCCGACAGCAGCACGAAACCGAAGCCGACCAGATAGCGCGTCTGCACGTGCGGCATCAGCCGGCTCACGAGCGGGATTTCCAGCGTGATCAGCAGCGCGCCGGGCGACAGCACGAGGCCCGCGAGGGTCGCCGTATAGCCGAGGTGCTGCTGCGCGAGTTGCGGGACGATCACCGCGCTGCCGTACAGCACGGCCGCGAAGGTCGCGATGGTCACGCAGCCGAGCGCGAAGTTGCGGTCGCGCAGGCACGACAGATCGACCACCGGCTTCTTCACGCGCAGCAGCCACAGCGTCGCGCCGATCAGGCCGAGCGCCGACAGCACCGCAAAGACGCGGATGAAGTTCGATCCGAACCAGTCCTCGTCCTCGCCGCGATCGAGCATCACCTGCAGGCAGCCGAGCCCGATCGCGATCAGGCCGATGCCGATGTAGTCGACCGAGATCCCGCGCTCGGCGCCACGCCGCCACGGCGGATCCTCGACGAGCTGCATCACCGCGAGCACGGTCAGCGCGCCGATCGGCACGTTGAGCAGGAACACCCAGCGCCACGAGAAATGATCGGTGATCCAGCCGCCGAGCGTCGGCCCGAGCACCGGCGCGACGACGATCGCGATCGCCGAGATCGAGAATGCGCGGTTGCGCTGTTCGGGCGGAAACGTGTCGAGGATGATCGACTGCTGGTTCGGCTGCAGCCCGCCGCCGAAGAGGCCCTGCAGCACGCGGAACACGATCAGCTCGCCCAGGTTGGTCGCGACGCCGCACAGGAACGAGCACACGGTGAACGCGGCGATGCACAGCAGGAAGTAGCGCTTGCGGCCGAGCAGGCGCCCGAGGAAGCCGGAAATCGGCAGCACGATGCCGTTCGCGACGAGGTACGACGTGAGCGTCCAGGTCGCCTCGTCGTAGCTCGCGGACATCGTCCCGGCGATATGCGGCAGCGCGACGTTGACGATCGTCGTGTCGAGCACCTCCATGAACGCGGCGAGCGTGACGACGATCGCGATGACCCACGGGTTCGCGGCGGGCCGCCACGCGCCGCCGGACGAAGCGGAGCCGTCGGGCGGCTTGTCGGACGGCCGGTTCATCGACGGGCCCCCGTCAACATGGCGGACGTGCGGATGTCGGGCATCGGATCGCTCCGGTGAAAGCGGGCCGCCGCGCGGCGGCCGGTCATTTCAGGTGCACGGTCGGTTCGGCCGACAGGCCGAGACCGAGCGGCGGATTGTTCGGCAGCGGACCGTCGAGCACGATCTTCACGGGCACGCGCTGCACGATCTTCACGAAGTTGCCGGTCGCGTTCTCGGCCGGAAACGCGGAGAAGCGCGCGCCGCTGCCGAGCTGGATGCTGTCGACGTGACCGTGCAGGTCGAGATCGGGATACGCGTCGACCGACACGTCGACGCGATCGCCGATGCGCATCCGCTCCAGTTGGGATTCCTTGAAGTTCGCGGTGATCCACACGCGCGGCGTGACGACCGAGAAGACCGACGCGCCGGCTTGCAGGTACGAGCCGAGTTGAACGTTCCTGCGCGTGACCCAGCCGTCGGACGGTGCGCGCACTTCGCAGTACGACAGGTTGAGGTTCGCCGTATCGAGCTGCGCACGTGCCGCCAGCACCTGCTGGCGGCGCTCCTCGACGGCCGTTTCGGCCTGGCGGATCTGCTGCGGCACGAGGCTCGCGGTGCGCGCCTGGGCTTGCGCCATCGCGACGTTCGCATCGGCGCTCGCCCGCTGCGCGTCGGCCGCGTCGATCGCCTGCTGCGAGGTTGCGCGCGCATCGACCGCGCGCTGTCGTTCCTGCGCGGCGAGCGCCTGCCGGTACGCGGCTTCCGCCGATTCGATCTGGGCACGCGCCTGCCGGTACTGGGCCGGGAATTGCACGTGCGCGATGTCGAGCTGCACCCGCGACGCGTCGAGCTGCGCCTGCGCGAGGCCGAGTTGCGCGCGCGCCGCGTCGACCTGCGCACGGTAGTCGCGCGGATCGATCTCGACCAGCACGTCGCCGCGGTGCACGTAGGTGTTGTCGTCGACGGCGAGCCGTGTCACGTAGCCGGAGACATGCGGCGCAACGGCCACCGCGTTGCCGTCCGTGTATGCGTCGTCGGTGCTTTCCTGATTGCGCGTCGCGAGCCACCACACGAGCCCCGCGATCACCAGCACGACCGCCACCGCGCCGAGGATGATCAACGGCTTCTTGCCCGGCCGCTTCCGTTCGCCTTCACCCGCGCCGTTGCCGCCGTCGCCATCGCCGCCGGTGCGGCCGCCGCGATCGTCGTGCGGATGGCCGTCGCCCCCGCCGCCGCCCGGCGCGTCGGTGTCGCGTTCGTCGTGGCGGCCGGCTCCGGCGCGCCCGCCGTGGCCGCTGTCGGCGGTGCCGTCGCCGGCACGGGTGATGGTGGGCGGTGCAAGCTCCGTAGATCCTGCGTCCGCGTATGGGATCGGAATAGCTACCGGCAGCGCCCACGCACCGCGTCGTCCCGGCGTGAACGCGCGGCGCAGCACGACGCGGAATCGCTCATGAATGGACAACGGGAACAGGGTCACATCGGGCATGAAAGATCGCTCCAGGGCGGTGGCCGCGGGCGGCATTGCCCGCGCCGGCCTTCAAGCGCGCGGGCGAGCAAGCGGCGCACCCGGCCGGCGCGCGGACGGGACGGCACGCGCTGAACTACGTTGAGACGCGGCTCGTACGGGCCGGCGGCCGCTGCCAGGTGTCCGGCCTGCGGAACAAATGACAACGCATTGAAAAATCGCAGGCGGCCCGCGGCCGGCTGCGGGTCCTCTTGAAGCGCGGTTCGCGTATCCGCGCCTGTTCCGAACTCACACGAACAGTGCGCAGCACGAATGCACCACCGTCACGCGTCCGTCTGCCTCTCGCTGACCGGCGGGATCGCGGGGTTCGGAGCCTCGCGCGCGAGGCCTTGCGCGAACACCTTCAACCCTTCGAGCAGCGGCGTCAGCGCGTCCCATAACGCTTCGTCGTGCAGCAATCGGTATGCGCCGCGCACGCCGGGCGCGACATGTTCGTGCTCATCCGGCTTCCACGCGCCGATGTGATGCAGCGCATCGGCCGCCGCGAACGCGGCCTTGCCGAACTGCTCCGGCGGAATGCGCGACAGCGCCATCACGAGTGCGGCAAGATTCTGCACACCGGTTTGCATGCCGGGCTTGTCCAGCGCGCCGACGAACGTCTCGGCCATCTGCGCGTTCGCGCTGACGACCTCGTTCGCGAAGCGCAGAAAGCCGTGCCGGTGCAGGCTGCCGAGCAGGCTTTCGAGCGCGTTGTGCGCATCGGGTTCGGGTGCGGGAGGCGGCGTGCCGGGGGATGGGCGATCGGTCATCAGCTGTTCTCCGGATGGGGCGCCGCACGGCCGCCGTGGCGGCGGCCGCGCGGGCGCCGGATTCGTGTCGTGCTTCGTTCACCGCGCCCGCCGGCGCGCGGCCGAGGCCGCCGTCAGTGCACGGGGCCGCCGGGCGGCGCCTTGTATTCGCTGCGTGCGCCCATCGCGTCCTCGACGGCCTTCACGCCATGCACCGCGGCGATGCCGTCGACGATGGCATGCCGTTCCCCTTCCTCCACCTGCCCGCTCAAGCGCACGTGCCCGTGCGAGACGCTCACGTCGACGTCGCGCGCACGGCCGACCAGATGGCCCAGCGCGGCGCGTACGCGTTCGGCGAGCACCACGTCGTCCGCATCGCCCGAGAGCCAGTCGGCGCGCAGGCCCGCGATCGCGCCGCGCGCGCGGTCGGCTGCCCGCTTCGCCTGCGTGTTCGCATAGTCGAGCACACCGTGCCGGCTCGCCGCCGCCTTGTCGCGCACGTAGGCGCGCCGCCGCCGGCCCGACGCCGGATCGAGGAAGTACATCGCCGCCGCGCCGCACGCCACGGCCACCGCTAGATTCAACAACGGATTGTTCGAACGCGTTCTGGAAGTCATGGGAATCACCGTAGTCGATACCCGGTACCGCCGGGCTTCGTCATCACGAGACAGCATGTGCCGTGCCTCGTACGTAAGCCGCTGCCGCGTGTCCGCCTGCGCGGCATCCGGGCCCGCGTCGCCCGGCGACCGCGCGATCCAACGACGCGCGAAATGACAAGCGCTTGAAAATTCCGCGGCTGGGGGTTGGCCCGCACGAACGAATGGCGCGACGCAGGAAGGCCCGGCGGGCGCGGCGGGCGACGCGGCGCGACGGTGCGAGGTTCGAGCCGTGCATGAGCCGCCCACCGCCTGCGAGCGGGTTCATGGATCCGCGTCGGGGCGACGGGTGTCATCGCGATACATACGCATCCGAGTCGAGGGCGACAACGCGGATGACCGTTAGTTGCGATTGAAGGATGCCGTTGCAATCCGGAAAGCGGAAACGCCATGCCGGGCATCGGTCATCCCCGCGCCAGCCGCGCGGACGCTGCAACATAACCAACCGCCGGGGCACGCAACCGCCGCCTGACCGGCGTTCACGGCGCCGCGCCATGCTCCCTCTGCCAACGCTCCATCAGCGCGATCTCGTCGCGCTGCGCGGCGATGATGCGGCTCGCGAGCTTGCGCAGCGTCGGGTCCTTGCCGTATTTCAGCTCGACCCGCGCCATGTCGATCGCGCCCTGGTGGTGCGGCGTCATGTGCTCGACGAAATCGCGATCGGCGTCGCCGGTGTACGGTGCGGCGTCCATCGCCTCCATCATCCTGTGGTCCGCGCGCTTGTACGCTTGAGTCGGTGTGTCGGGCGCGGCCACGGGGGCCGGCGGGCGCAGTTGGCCCCACGCCGGCAGCGCGGCAACGGCCGCGACCAGCAGCGCGCAGGCCGCGCAGTGCCGGGACGTGCGCATCGGGCGGCGAGTGAACAGATCCATGTCGTGACTCCTCGAAGATTGAACGGCCAGGCGCACGCCGCGCGGCGGACCGAGCTCGCCTACCGCCACCGTGCGCGCGCATGTGCGCCGCACGCGCGATGGATCGCGCGCATCCTGTGCGCCGATCTCGATCCTGCACGCGCGGATGTGTTCGCCGCGCCAGCCGTCAAGCGGCGCGGCGCTCGCATCGGTGTACGTATAGCTGAGCCCCGTCACGGGCTTCGCGTCGACCTCGCCGACGACGATCGTCGGCGCATGCCATGCGTAGGTGCCGTCGGCGTCGGGCCGATCGGTCGGCAAGCGGTACGGACGCGCACGTCGTCGATCGCCAGTACGTCGGAAAGTGCCATCGCCGCACTCCGGATTGCTTGCCGTGTGCTTGCAACGCCAGCATGCAATGCCCGTGCCCGATGCGCGCGGCACGCGCCTTGCGTGAGCGCCGGGCAGCGCCGCGCACGACGATCGCCTGCGCGCAGCGCTTGTGCTCATCCGGAACCAAGGAGAAACGGCATGGCGACAGTGGCGGATTTCATCGTCGAACGGCTGTACGACTGGGGCGTGCGCCGCGTGTACGGCTACCCGGGCGACGGCATCAACGGCTTTTTCGGCGCGCTCAGCCGGGCCGAGGGCAAGATCGAATTCATCCAGGCGCGCCACGAAGAGATGGCGGCCTTCATGGCGTCCGCGCATGCAAAATTTACAGGCGAGCTCGGCGTGTGCGTCGCGACCTCGGGCCCCGGCGCCACGCACCTCGTGACCGGCCTGTACGACGCGCGGCTCGACCACATGCCGGTGCTCGCGATCGTCGGCCAGCAGGCGCGTGCGGCGCTCGGCGGCCACTATCAGCAAGAAGTCGATCTGCCCGCGCTGCTCAAGGACGTGGCGGGCGCTTTCGTCCAGCTTGCAGTGGTGCCCGCGCAGGTGCGCCATCTGGTCGACCGCGCGGTGCGCATCGCGCTCGGCGCGCGCACCGTCACCGCGCTGGTGCTGCCCAGCGACCTGCAGGAACTCGACTACGCGCCGCCGAAGCGCGCGCACGGCACCGTGCATTCGGGGGTCGGCTATACGCCGCCGAAGGTGGTCCCGTATGCGGATGACCTGCAGCGCGCCGCCGACGTGCTCAATGCGGGCAAGAAGGTCGCGATGCTGGTGGGCGCGGGCGCGCTGCACGCGACCGACGAGGCGATCGCGGTGGCCGACCGGCTCGGCGCGGGCGCCGCGAAGGCGCTGCTCGGCAAGGCCGCGCTGCCGGACGACCTGCCGTGGGTGACCGGCTCGATCGGGCTGCTCGGCACCAAGCCGAGCTACGAACTGATGACCGAATGCGACACGCTGCTCGTCGTCGGCTCCGGCTTCCCGTATTCGGAATTCCTGCCGAAGGAAGGCCAGGCGCGCGGCGTGCAGATCGATTTGAAGGCCGACATGCTGAGCCTGCGCTATCCGATGGAGGTGAACCTCGTCGGCGACAGCGCCGAGACGCTGCGCGCGCTGCTGCCGCTGCTGAAGGAGCGCGACGACACCGGCTGGCGCGACCGGGTCGCGAAATGGAATGCGGACTGGCGCGACACGCTGGCCGCGCGCGCGGCCGCGAAGGCGAGCGCCGGGCGCGGCGTGAATCCACAGCGCGCGTTCACCGAGTTGTCGTCGCGGCTGCCCGACGACGTGATCCTGACGAGCGATTCCGGCTCGTGCGCGAACTGGTATGCGCGCGACCTGATGATGCGGCGCGGGATGATGGGCTCGCTGTCGGGCGGGCTCGCGTCGATGGGCGCGGCGGTGCCCTACGCGATCGCCGCGAAGTTCGCGTACCCGGTGCGCCCGGTGATCGCGATGGTCGGCGACGGCGCGATGCAGATGAACAACATGGCCGAGCTGATCACCGTCGCGAAGTACTGGCGGCAATGGCCCGATCCGCGCTGGATCTGCATGGTGCTGAACAACGAGGATCTGAACCAGGTCACGTGGGAACAGCGCGTGATGGAAGGCGACCCGAAGTTCGACGCGTCGCAGCAGATTCCGAACGTGCCGTACTCGCGCTTCGCGACGCTGCTCGGGCTCAAGGGCATCTACGTCGACGATCCGGAACAGCTCGGCGCCGCGTGGGACGAGGCGCTGGCTTCCGACCGCCCGGTCGTGCTCGAGGTGAAAAGCGATCCGGAGGTGCCGCCCCTGCCGCCGCACGTGACGCTGCAGCAGGCGAAGCACTTCGCCGAGACGCTGGTGAAGGGCGACCCGCGCGAAGCGAACGTGATCGTCGAGACCGCGCGGCAGGTGCTGTCGGCCGTGTTGCCGGGCAATGGCGAACATGGTAGCAAGGGGGGCAAGAAGGCGTCGTAGCGGAGGATGGGCGGCACGGCGCGGCGCGGCGCGGCGCGTTCGCGGTGTCGCCCGTCGCGTCCCGTGCGAGGCGGCGCGGCGGCGCGTCAGTGGGTCAGTGCGTCAGTGCGTCAGGACCTCAGCGCGTCAGTGCATCAGCGCGTCAGCGCGTCAGCCGATATCCACGTCGTCCCTTCCGTCGCCCTGCAGCGCGAGCGCCGCGTTGATCAACCCGACCTGCGCGAGCGTGAACGGGAAGTTGCCGCACAGGCGCCGCGCGTTCACGTCGTATTCCTCGGCCAGCAGCCCCACGTCGTTGCGCAGGCTCAGCAGCCGCTCGAACAGCGCGAGCGCATCGTCGTCGCGGCCCTGCATCCGGTACACCTGCACGAGCCAGAAACCGGCGGTGACGAACGCGCCTTCGTCGCCTTCGCAGCCGTCGTTGAAAGGCTGCGGCCGATAGCGGAACGGCAGCCCGTCCTCCAGCAATTCCCGCTCGATCGCGGCAACGGTGCCGACCACGCGCGGATCGCACGCGTCGAGCATGCCCGTCAGCGGAATCAGCAGCAGGCTCACGTCGAGCCCGTCGCCGTCGTAGCGCTCGACGAAGCGACCGAGTTGCTCGTGGTAACCGCGTGTGCACACATCGTCACGAATCGCATCGGCCCAGCGCTGCCACACGTCGAGCGGCGCGTGATGACCGAACGCGCGCGCCGAGCGGCACGCACTTTCGACCGCCGCCCACACCATCACCTTCGACGACGTGAACAGATGCCGGCCGCTGCGCACTTCCCAGATCCCTTCGTCGGGGTCGCGCCAGACCGTCGCGAGATGCTCGATGAGCCGCCGCTCGAGCATCCACGCGTCGTCGTCGGGCGGCAACCCGTGACGGCGCGCATGGTACAGCGCGCCGAGCACCTCGCCGTACACGTCGAGCTGCAGCTGCAGGGCCGCCGCGTTGCCGAAGCGCACCGGTTGCGCGCCTTCGTAGCCGGCCAGATGCGGGGCAGTCCATTCCGCCGCGCGACGACCGCCGTCGGCCGCATACAGCACCTGCAATTGCGACGGATGGTCGGCGATCGCGCGCACCAGCCAGTCGCGCCAGCGCGCGGCCTCTTCGCGGTAGCCGCAGCGCACCAGCGCGCGCAGCGTGAAGCTCGCGTCGCGCAGCCAGCAGAACCGGTAATCCCAGTTGCGCTCGCCGCCAAAACGTTCGGGCAACGAAGTGGTGGGCGCCGCGACGATGCCGCCGGTGCGCAGGCTCGACAGCAGCTTCACCGTGATCAGCGCGCGCTCGATCGCGTCGCGATACGGACCCTCCGCCGTGTTGCACGTCACCCAGCCGCGCCAGAACGACTGCGTATCGCGCACCGATGCGTACGCGTCCGGCACGACCGGCGGCCGGTCGTACGAACGCGCGTAGCTGATCGCGAAATCCACGCGCTCGCCCGCCGTGATCCGCTGCGAGCCGACAAGCCGGTCTTCCTGCACGTCGAGCTGCATCTCGGTATCGAGCCACATCGCATCGCCGCCCGTCATCATCCGCCAGCGCCGGCCGAACGGACGGCACCACGGCAGCGCGTGGCCGTAGTCGAAGCGCACGCCGAGATCGACGTCGATCTCGACCGTGCCGCGCTCGCCGCGCACGCTGCGGATCAGGCACGGATCGGCCGTATTCCAGCTCATCCAGTCGAGGATCACGATGCAGCCCGACGACGTTTCGAAAGTCGTTTCGAGAATCGCGGTGCCGGGCAAATAGCGGCGCACCGCGCGTGCATTCGCGTCGCGCGGCGCAATGCGGAAACGGCCGTTGTCGGGCGTGCCGACGAGTGCGGCGAAGCATGGCGGCGAGTCGAAGTCCGGCCAGCACAGCCAGTCGATGCTGCCGTCGCGCGCGACGAGCGCGGCACTGCGGCCGTCGCCGATCAGCGCGTAGTCCTCGATCCGCATCGCGCTCACCGGTCCAGCTTGCGCGCGGCGACGAAGCCCGCCGCGAGCACCGCGAAGACCGCGGCGAACGCCAGCGCGCGCGACGCGCCAAGGCCCGCTTCGGCGCCGGTGCGGCGCGCTTCGGCGGTGAACGCGCCGCGCGTCGCATGGCCGGCCGACACGGTATGCCACAGATTCGATTCGCGCGGCCCGGCCGGCGTCGCGCGTTGCTGGCCGCGCACGGCAGTCAGCGCCAGATAGCGGTCGAAGCAGCCGGGCGCGAACGCGTTCGCCGCGATCGCGGCGAGCGACGACCAGCCGACCCAGCGCTCGCGGCACGGACGACGCGCGGCCTGCACGATCGCGTCGGCCGCCACTTCCGGCGCATAGACGGGCGCGACCGGACGCGGCGCATTCGGCAACGTCGATTGGGCCCAGTCGAACTGCGGCGTGTCGATCGCCGGCAGTTGCACCATCGTCACGCGCACGCGGCTGTGCGCATGCAGCAGCTCGCAGCGCAGCGCGTCGGTGAAGCCGCGGATCGCATGCTTCGCGCCGCAGTACGCCGACTGCAGCGGGATCGACCGGTACGCGAGCGCGGAGCCGACCTGCACGATCGTGCCGCGATTGCGCGGCGCCATCCGCGCGAGCGCCGCGCGCGTGCCGTACACGCAGCCGAGGTAGGTGACCTCGGTCACGCGTGCATAGTCTTCCGGCGAGATTTCGTCGAACGGCGCGAACACCGTCACCATCGCATTGTTGACCCACACGTCGAGCGGGCCGAGTTCGTTCTCGATGCGCTCGGCGGCCGCATCGAGCGCGGCGGCGTCGCTGACGTCGACGGCGATCGGCAGCGCGTCGACGCCATACGCGCGCACTTCGGACGCGGTGTCGTCCAGCGCGCGCGGATCGCGTGCGAGCAGCGCGACGTTCGCGCCGAGCCGCGCAAACGCGTGCGCGGTCGCGCGGCCGACGCCGGCGCTCGCACCGGTGATCGCGACGGTCTTCACGGTCGATTCCTCCCGCTGTTTCAGGGTGGCCCGTACGCCGAGGGCTGCTTGCGCATTGCGTGCCGGAACGCGATCGGCGTAGCAAGCGGCATGCCGCGCGGCGGGCGGGCCTTGCAATCCGGGCGCCCGCGGTGAACGGTCGCCCAATTTACAAGCCGGCTGTAACGCGCCGGACGTTGCGCCCGCAATCTCCGAGCCATGCGCAAACGCGCAGCGCGCACGGAAATTGCTGCGCCGCGAACGGTTTGTCGTCATGCCATCGAATTCGGCAAGGAGTCGCGTTGCCCGTTCCGCCGTTCACCCAAGCGCGCCGTATCGCGTGCATCGCTTCCGTCGCAAGCCTCGTCGCGCCGGCGGCCGCGCGTGCGGCCGGTGAACTGGGGGAAGCCACCGCCGGGCCCGCCGGACCGCTGCCGCTCGCGTACGTTGCGCATGCGGCCGGCCCCGCCGCGCGGCCGGTGTTCGTGCTCGGCTGGGCGCTCGTCGCACTGTGCACGTTCGTGTGCATCGCGATCGCGGTGTTGCTGCTGATCGCGATATTTCGCCGCCGCACGCAGGCAGGTGGTGCGCCGCGCAGCGGGCTGGCGATCGTGACGGTCGGCTCCGCGATCTCGATCGTGTTGTTGTTCGCCGCGCTCGTGTACATGCTGCGCGTGCTCGGCGTGGTCGCTGCGCCGCCGCGCCCGCCGGCGCTGACGATCGTCGTGACCGCGCACGACTGGTGGTGGGATGTCCGCTATCCCGACGACGCGGGCGGCGCTGCATTCGTCACCGCCAACGAGATCCACATTCCGGTGGGCGAGCCGGTCGCGATCGAGCTGAACAGCGCGGACGTAATCCATGCGTTCTGGGTCCCGCAACTGGCCGGCAAAACGCAGACGATTCCCGGCCAGACCAACCATCAATGGCTGCAAGCCGACCGGCCCGGCGTCTATCGCGGACAGTGCTCGCAATACTGCGGCGCGCAGCACGCGCACATGGCGTTCGAGGTCGTGGCCGAGCCGCCCGACGCGTTTCGCGCATGGCTCGCCGCGCAGCGGCAGCCGGCTCCCGCCCCCGCGGCCGGTGCCGAGCAGCGCGGCCGGCGCGTGTTCGCCACGCGCTGCGCGGGCTGTCACGCGGTGCGCGGCACCGATGCGGCGGGCGACGCGGGCCCCGACCTGTCGCATCTCGGGTCGCGCCGGCTGCTCGCGGCCGGCACGCTCGACAACACGCCGGAGAACCTGCGGCGCTGGATCGCGCACGCGCAGCAGATCAAGCCGCAGACGCTGATGCCGTCGTTCGCGCTCGCGCCGCGCGACGCCGACGATCTCGCGGCCTATCTCGCGACGCTGCATTGAACGGAGGATGACGAATGGCCGTTGCCCACGACACGCCCACCGCGCCCACCGCGCTCAGCCGCGTGCCCGACCTCGGCGACGCGCCGCCGGGCTCCGCGCACGAGCGCGCGCTCGCCGCGCTGTGGGAATCGGAACCCGGCTGGCGCGGCTGGCTCGGCACGGTCGATCACAAGCGCATCGGGCTGCGCTACATCGTCACCGCCTTCGCGTTCCTGCTGCTCGGCGGCGTCGAGGCGCTCGTGATGCGCATCCAGCTCGCGCGGCCGAACGCGACGGTGCTCACCCCCGCGCAGTACGACGCGCTGTTCACGATGCACGGCGTCACGATGATCTTCCTGTACGCGCTGCCGGTGCTGTCCGGCTTCGCGAACTACCTGTGGCCGCTGATGCTCGGCTCGCGCGACATGGCGTTCCCGCGGCTCAATGCGTTCTCGTACTGGGTGTTCCTGTTCGCCGGGCTGTTCCTGTATGCGAGCTTTCCGCTCGGCGCGGTGCCCGACGGCGGCTGGTTCAACTACGTGCCGCTCACGTCGCTCGACTACAGCGCCGGCGCGAACATCGACATCTATGCGCTCGGGATGATCCTGCTCGGCATCTCGACGACCGGCGGCGCGGCGAACTTCGTCGTCACGCTGCTGCGCATGCGCGCGCACGGGATGTCGATCGACCGGCTGCCGATCATCGTATGGGGCACGCTGACCGCATCGGTCGCGAACCTCGTCGCGGTGCCGTCGGTGAGCCTCGCGTTCCTGCTGCTGTGGCTCGACCGCAATGCCGGCACGCACTTCTTCGACGTCGCGAACGGCGGCCGGCCGCTGCTGTGGCAGCACCTGTTCTGGATGTTCGCGCACCCGTGGGTGTACGTGGTCGTGCTGCCCGCGATGGGCATCGTGTCGGACGCGCTGCCGACCTTCTGCCGGCGGCCGCTGGTCGCGTACGAGGCGGTCGCGGTGTCGACGGTCGCGACGATGCTGATCGGCTTCGAGGTGTGGGTCCACCACATGTTCGCGACCGGCATCGCGCCGCTCGCGCTCGCGTTCTTCGGCGCGGCGAGCATGCTGATCTCGATCCCGAGCGCGGTCGCGGTGTTCGCGTGGCTCGCGACGATCTGGACCGGCCGCCCGGTGTTCCGCACGCCGTTCCTGTATTTCGCGGGCTTCGTGCTGATGTTCGTGGTCGGCGGCGTATCCGGCGTGATGACGGCCGCGGTGCCGCTCGACTGGCAGTTGACCGACACGTATTTCGTCGTCGCGCACCTGCATTACGTGCTGCTCGGCATCAACGTGTTCCCGGTGCTCGGCGGCGTCACGTACTGGTTCCCGAAGTTCACCGGGCGGATGATGAACGAGCGCTTCGGACGCCTGACGTTCTGGATCGTGCTGGTCGGCTTCAACCTCGGCTTCTTCCCGATGCACGTCGCCGGACTGCTCGGGATGCCGCGCCGCATCTATACCTATCCATCCGGGATGGGCTGGGACACGTCGAACCTGCTGACCACGATCGGCTCGTTCATCTTCGGCATCGGCATCGTGATGTTCGTCGTCAACGCACTCGTCAGCGCGCGGCGCGGTGCGCGTGCCGGCGAGAATCCGTGGGGCGGCGCCGGGCTCGAATGGTCGGTCGCGTCGCCCACGCCCGTGTACAACTTCGCGGTGCTGCCGCTCGTCGGCTCGCGGCATCCGCTGTGGGAAACCCGCGAGGATCCGAAGCGCACCAGCCTGCGGGTCGGCTACCGGCTCGCCGACGGCCGCGAGGCGCTCGCCGTCACGCCGCTCGCGGCGGCGCCGAGCGCGATCCTGAAGATGCCGGAGGACACCTGCGTGCCGTTCGTGCTCGCGCTGCTTGCCACCGCGGTGTTCGCGGCGATGCTGGCGCGCTCGCCGACGCTCGTCTGCGTGGCCGTCGCCGGGTGCGCGATCGCGAACGCCGTCTGGCTGTGGCCGCGCGGCACGCTCGGGCAGCGCGCGCACCTGCCGGCCCGCGACGACACGCAGGCGCCGTCGGCCGCGGCCGGCGCGCATCCGGACGAACCGTCGTCGGCGACGACGCCGGCCGGCGCGCCGGCCGCGTGCGTCGAACCGCTGCCGGTCGGCAGTTGCGGCGAACGTGCGAGCGGCTGGTGGGGCGTCATCACGCTGATCGTGACCGAGGCCGGCCTGTTCGGCTACCTGCTGTTCTGCTACTTCTATCTGCAGTCGCAATCGTCCGCGCCGTGGCCGCCCGAAGGGATGCCGAAGATCGGCCTCGCGGCCGGCAACACGGTCGTGCTGCTGTCGAGCAGCGTGTTCGTGTGGCTCGCCGAGCGCGCGGTGGGGGCCGGCAAGCGGCCGCGCGCGGTGGCCGCGCTCGCCGTCGCGCTGGTGCTCGGCATCGCGTTCGCGCTGGTTCAGCTGCACGAGTGGCGCGACCATCCGTATGGCCCGACCGTACATCTGTACGGCAGCCTGTACTTCACGATCACCGGCTTCCACCTCGCGCACGTGGTGGCCGGGCTCGTGATCCTCGCGCTGCTCGCCGGCTGGACGGCCGCCGGCTTCTTCAGCGGCGAGCGGCGCGTCGCGCTGACGGTCGGCGGGCTCTACTGGCACTTCGTCGACATCGTGTGGCTGTTCATCTTCACCGCGCTGTACGTGTCGCCGTACTGGCTCAGGAGATCGGGGTGAACGGCGCGCGACGCTCGTGGACGCCCCTGCTCGCGATCGCGGCCGGCCTGATCGGCGCGCCTGCGCTGTGGTTCGCGCAGATGCTCGCGTCCGAGACGCTCGCGTCGACCGCGTGCTATCCGCTCGGCGTCGCGCAGGCCGTGCCTCGCTGGGCGCACGTGGGCGTGTGGCTCGCGCTGATCGCCGCGGGCGCATTCGCGCTGGCGGCGGCGTTCGCCACCTGGCTCGTGCGCACGTGGCAACGCAGGCATGACGCCAATGTTCAGGCCGCGACGCGCGACGACAGCACGCGATTCCTCGCGCGCTGCGGGATGCTCGCCGCGCTCGGGTTCGTGATCGGTCTCGTGTTCACGGGCATCGTGTCGGCTTTCGTGGGGCCGTGCAGTCCATGGCGCTGATCTCGCTCGCTTCGTTCCGCTTTACCGGGCGCGCGATCGGCGTCGCACTCGCCTTACTCGCCGCTTGCGTCGCGCTCGCCGCCTGCGACATGCAGCAGGACGACCATCCTGCGTCCGCCGGCGATACGGCCGACGCCGCGTCGGCGGCGGAAGCGCCCGAACCCGCGTCGGGCTGGCGCTTCGTGCGGATCGGTGCGTCGGCGGGCGATGCCGGTGCGTCGATGTCGGCGCGCGTGAAGGAGGATCGCAGGCTTTCGGGGGCGCCTGCTGCGCAGGCGTCGGCGGTGTCGGCGGTGTCGGCGGTGTCGGCGGCTGCGTCGGCTGCGTCGGCTGCGTCGGTTGCGTCGGTTGCGTCGGTTGCGTCGACGGTGTCGGCCCCAACGCCTGCCGCGCCACCGGATGCGGCATCGGCCAAGGCGGCCCGACGCCCGATGGTCTCCGCTGCCGCCGCGAGCGCCGACGCCGCGACGATCGCGCGCGGCCGCTACCTCGCGCTCGCCGGCGACTGCGCGGCCTGCCACGACGCGGCCGATCACACGCCCTACGCGGGCGGCCAGCCGGTGAATTCACCGTTCGGGCCGATCTATGCGCCGAACATCACGCCCGATCCGGCGCACGGAATCGGCCACTACACGCTGCAGCAGTTCGACGACGCGTTGCGGCGCGGCGTGCGCGCGGACGGCAGTTGGCTGTATCCGGCGATGCCCTACCCGTCGTTCGCGCGGATGAGCGACGCCGACGTGCGCGCGCTCTATGCGTATTTCATGCGCGGCGTCGCGCCGTCCGCGAACGCGGCGAAGCTCACGCGGCTGCCGTTTCCGTTCAACCAGCGCTGGGCGCTCGGGCTATGGAGCCTCGCCTTCGCGAACCGCGACCGGTTCGTGCCGCAACCGTCGCAATCGGCCGAGTGGAATCGCGGCGCGTATCTGGTGCAGGGGCTCGGCCACTGCGGCGCGTGCCATACGCCGCGCGGGCCGGCCTATAACGAGCGCGGCTACGACGAGCGCAGCCCCGCATTCCTGACCGGCGGCATCAACGATCACTGGTTCGCGCCGAACCTGACCGGCGCGGACACGGACGGCCTCGGCCGCTGGACGATCGACGAGCTCGCCGCCTTCCTGCGCAGCGGCCATGCGGTGCGCGGCGCGGTGTTCGGCGCGATGGCGCCGGTCGTCGAAGAGAGCACCGCGCTGCTCAGCGACGACGATCGTCGCGCGATCGCCGTCTACCTGAAATCGTTGCCCGCGCAACCGACTGCCGCGACGAACCCGCTGGGCGTCGGCGTCCCGCGGCTGACGGCCGCCGGGCCGCGGCCGGAAGGCGGTCAGCAGGCGCCGGGGGCCGGCGTGTATGCGGGGTTCTGCGCGCGCTGTCACGGCGCGGACGGCGCCGGCGTGCGCGATCACGGCCCGCCGCTCGCGGGCAATACGGCTGTGCTCGCGGCCGATCCGACGAGCGCGATCCGGATCGTCGTCGAAGGCGCGCGGCCGGCGCCCGGCACGAACGGCCCCGTGCAGCGGATGCCCGCGATGCGCGACGCGCTGACGAGCAGCGAAATCGCGGCGGTGGTCAGCTATGTGCGCGGCGCGTGGGGGAATCGCGCCGCGCCGGTGTCGGAGCAGGAGGTGGGGCGGTTGCGGGCGGCGATTCATCGATGACGGCGGGCTTGCGGGCCGCTCCCGGCGCGATGCCATCGCGGACCGAACCGATCCGATCCGCCGATCGCGATTCACATCGACGTGCGATTTACGTCAAGGGTCCGTCACGCCGTCGTGTTCGCACGTTCGCGCCACTGTTCGATGACGCGCGCTGGCGGATCGCGCCATTCGGCGCATCGCGCATTCAGGTGTTGCCGGAGCGGCGCATCGCGCATCGCGTTCGTCGCGTTCGTCGCGTTCATCGCGTTCATCGCGTTTATCGCGTGTATTGCGTGTATTGCGTGCAGCCCGCGCGCGCGACGATATCCACGGCGCGGGTCGCGGCCAATCCTTTTCTGGTGATGACGGACATTGGTCGCATTCGCGGCGAACCGGCCGCATTCCGACGAAGTCACTACCGCATCGCCACCGCTTCCGATCCCGGCGCCTGCCACCCACCACCGAGCGCCTTGAACGCAGCGACCGCCGCGCGTGCGGATTCGGTTTGCGCCTGCACGCGCTGGTCGGACGCGCGCAGCAGGTTTTCATCGGCCTGCAGCACTTCGATCAGGCTGACGACACCTTTCTGGTACGCCGCAAACGACGCGGCTCTCGCTCGCCCAAGCGAATCCACGCCGCCGCCAAGAACTGCCGCCTGCTCGTCGCGCTTGACGAGCGCCGAGAACGCGTTTTCGACGTCCTCGGTCGCGTGCAGCACCGCGAGCCGATACGCGGCCAGCATTTCGGCATCCTGCCCTTTGGCCTGCGCGATCTGCGCATTGATCCGGCCGAAGTCGAACAGCCGCCAGCGCAGCCCGAGCACGCCCGCGGCCTGGTTGGCGCCGCCGGTAAACAGGTTGCCCGCGCCCATCGTCGTTGCGCTGCCGATCAGCCCGCTCAGCGAGAACTTCGGGTAATACTCGGCGACGGCCACGCCGATGCGCGCGTTCGCCGCCGCCACGCGCCGCTCGGCCACGATCAAATCGGGCCGCCGCCTGAGCAACTCACCGGGCGTTCCCGTCGCTGCGATGCGCGGCGCGACCGGAACGTCGCCGCCGTCGAGCAATTCCGCCCGATGCGTGCCGGGCTGCGAACCGAGCATCACGTCGAGCGCATTCATCGCCGTGTCCAGCGCCGCTTCGAGCACCGGCACCGTGGCGCGAACCTGCGCGAGCGCGCCTTCGGCCTGCCTGACCTGAAGCTCCGCCGCGAGACCCTTGCCATACAGCAAACTGATGGTGGACAGCAGATCCTGCTCGGTCTGCACCTGGTGCCGCGCGACCTTCAGCCGGCCCTGCAACCCGCGAATCGTGATGTAGATGTCCGCGGTTTGCGCGGCGACGGCAAGGCGCGTCGCCACCGCGCCGGCTTCCGACGCCTGGTAGTCGGCAAGCGCCGCTTCGCGGCCGCGGCGCAACCCGCCGAACACGTCCAGCTCCCAGCTCGCGTTGAAGTCGGCCTCATAGTCGCTGCCGTGACGGTCGAAACCCGGCGCCGAGTTCAGCACGCGCCCCAACGGCGTTTCGACCGACTGGTAGACGCGCGCCGCCTGACCACTCACCTCCCCCGAAGGCAGCAGCGCCGCATTCGCCGCCCCCACCGCCGCGCGCGCCTGCGTGACGCGTGCCGCGGCCTGCGCGAGATCGAGGTTCTGCGCCAGGGCCAGCGTGACGTAGCGCGTCAGTTGCGGATCGCCGAACCCCGTCCACCACGTCGCGAGGTCGGCATCGGCGGCCGCGTGCCGCTGGTCCACGGCGGCCTGGCCCTGGAACCGCTGCGGCATCGCGACCTCGGGGCGCACGTAGTCGGGACCGACGGCGCAACCCGTCAACAGGACGGCAACAAGAACCGCGGCAACGACGGGTTTGGGTAGCATGACGGTTTTCGCAAGAATTCGATAGTGACTATAATACCAAATAGTCACTCGTTGTCCATCCTGTCGGCTGCAGCCCATGAAAAAAACCGCTTCTTCCCCGGCCCCCGCGCGGGGGCCGGCCGACCATGACGTCCGGGACCAGATCGTCGTTGCCGCCACCGAGCACTTCAGCCGGTACGGCTATGAGAAAACGACCGTGTCCGATCTCGCGAAGGCGATCGGCTTCTCGAAGGCCTATATCTACAAGTTCTTCGAATCGAAACAGGCGATCGGCGAAATGATCTGCGCGAACTGCCTGCACGAGATCGAGACCGAGGTGCGCGCGGCCGTCGCCGAGGCCGAACTCCCCACCGAGAAGCTGCGGCGGATGTTCAAGGTCTTTACCGAAGCGAGCCTGCGGCTGTTCTTCCGCGACCGCAAGCTGTACGACATCGCCGCGTCGGCCGCCACCGGGAACTGGCAGTCGGTGCAGGCCTACGAAGCGCGCGTGCAGAAACTGCTGCAGGACGTGCTGCAGGCAGGCCGGCAAAACGGCGAGTTCGAGCGCAAGACACCGCTGGACGAAACCGCGATGGCGATCTACCTGGTGATGCGCCCGTACCTGAATCCGCTGCTGCTGCAATACAACCTCGACACGACCGACGCCGCGCCCGCGCAGTTGTCGAACCTCGTTCTGCGCAGCCTCGCCCCCTGATACGTCACCGTTTGTGACCATTGACTATTTTAGTCACTAGATCCACAATGAAAGCCCCGAACATTTCGTCACTGGGTCTTTCATGGTCAGGCGTCGCCTCGCTCTCCTCGCAGTCGCTTCCGCATTGCCGCTCGCGCTAGCCGCGTGCAGCGGAAAAGCGCCTTCCGATCCGCGCACGGAAGCGCCGCTCGTGCGTACCGCCGTCGTGCAGGCGGCCGTTCCCGCGTCCCGCGCGTTTACCGGCACCGTCGCCGCCCGCGTGCAGAGCGACCTCGGGTTCCGGGTGTCCGGCAAGGTGCAGGAGCGGCTCGTCGACGCCGGTCAAACCGTCCGGCGCGGCCAGCCGCTCATGCGGCTCGACCCCGTCGACCTGAAGCTCGCGGCCCGCGCACGCGACGAGGCCGTGGCCGCCGCGCGGGCCCGCGCGCGGCAGACCGCCGAGGATGAAGCCCGCTACCGCGACCTGCGCGGCACCGGAGCGATATCGGCATCGGCCTATGACCAGATCAAGGCGGCGGCCGATGCCGCCAAGGCGCAACTGAGTGCCGCCGAGGCCGACGCGAACGTGTCGCGCAATGCGACAGGCTATGCGGAACTCGTCGCGGACGGCGACGGCGTCGTGATGGAAACCCTCGCCGAGCCCGGTCAGGTGGTCAGTGCGGGCCAGCCGGTGGTGCGGCTCGCGCACGCCGGCAGCCGCGAGGCCGTGATCCAGCTGCCTGAAACCCTGCGCCCGGCGATCGGGTCGAGCGCGCAGGCCGAGCTGTTCGGCAAGCAGGACGCGAGCGTTCCCGCGACGCTGCGCCAGCTCTCCGATACCGCGGATGCCAGAACGCGCACGTTCGAAGCGCGCTATGTGCTGCAAGGTGCATTGGCCGGCGCACCGCTTGGTGCGACCGTGACGATCCGGATCGCGGACGGCGCACCGCAAACCGGCCTGCAGGTGCCGATCGGCGCGCTGCTGGACGCCGGCAAGGGGCCCGGCGTGTGGGTCGTCGCCGGCGATCCGGCCAGAGTGGCGTGGCGGCCGGTCAAGCTCGAGCATCTGGACGACGACAACGCCCGCGTGTCCGGCGCGCTGAAGCAAGGCGAGCGCGTCGTCGCACTCGGCGCCCACTTGCTGCGCGAAGGCGAGACGGTCCGCGTGTCGCCGCAGGCCATCGCGGTCGCAAGCGAAGGAGCACGACCGTGAGCGAGCGCCGCTTCAACCTGTCGGCGCTCGCCGTGCGCGAGCGCGCGGTCACGCTGTTCCTGATCTGCCTGATTTCGCTCGCCGGGCTCGTGTCGTTCTTCAAGCTGGGCCGCGCGGAAGACCCGGCCTTCACGGTCAAGGTGATGACCATCGTCACCGCATGGCCCGGCGCGACGGCGCAGGAAATGCACGATCAGGTCGCCGAAAAAATCGAAAAGCGCATGCAGGAGCTGCGCTGGTACGACCGCACCGAAACCTACACGCGCCCCGGCCTGGCCTTCACGACCCTGACGTTGCTCGACAGCACGCCGCCGTCCGAGGTGCAGGAGCAGTTCTATCAGGCGCGCAAGAAGATCGGCGACGTGGCGAACGATCTTCCGTCGGGCGTGATCGGCCCGATGGTCAACGACGAATATGCGGACGTCACGTTCGCCCTCTTCGCGCTGAAGGCCAAGGGCGAGCCGCAGCGCCTGCTGGTGCGCGACGCGGAGACACTGCGCCAGCGGCTGCTGCACGTGCCGGGTGTGAAGAAGGTCGACATCATCGGCGAACAGGCGGAGCGCATCTATATCCAGCTGTCGCACGACCGGCTCGCGACGCTCGGCGTGAGCCCGCAGGACGTGTTCGCCGCGCTCAACGGCCAGAACGCGCTGACGCCGGCCGGCTCCGTCGAGACGCGCGGCCCGGAGATCTTCATTCGCGTGGACGGCGCGTTCGACAAGCTGCAGAAGATTCGCGACACGCCGATCGTCGCGCAAGGTCGCACGCTGAAACTGTCGGACATCGCCACCGTCGAGCGCGGTTACGAAGACCCGTCGACGTTCCTGATCCGCAACAACGGCGAACCCGCGCTGCTGCTGGGCATCGTGATGCGCGACGGCTGGAACGGGCTCGACCTCGGCAAGGCCCTCGACCACGAGGTCGGCGCGATCAATACCGGGCTGCCGCTCGGCATGAGCCTGACCAAGGTGACCGACCAGTCCGTGAACATCAGCTCCGCCGTCGACGAGTTCATGGTCAAGTTCTTCGCCGCGCTGCTCGTGGTGATGCTGGTGAGCTTCGTCAGCATGGGCTGGCGCGTGGGGCTCGTCGTCGCCGCGGCCGTGCCGCTGACGCTCGCCGTGGTGTTCGTCGTGATGGCCGCGACCGGCAAGAACTTCGACCGCATCACGCTCGGCTCGCTGATCCTCGCGCTCGGCCTGCTGGTCGACGACGCGATCATCGCGATCGAGATGATGGTCGTGAAGATGGAGGAAGGCTACGACCGCGTGGCCGCGTCGGCCTACGCGTGGAGCCATACGGCCGCGCCGATGCTGGCCGGTACGCTGGTGACCGCGGTCGGCTTCATGCCGAACGGCTTCGCGCGCTCCTCCGCGGGCGAATACACCAGCAACATGTTCTGGATCGTCGGGATCGCGCTGATCGCATCGTGGGTCATCGCGGTGGCCTTCACGCCGTACCTCGGCGTGAAGATGCTGCCGGACTTCAAGAAGTTCGAGGGCGGTCACGATGCGATCTACGACACGCCCCGCTACAACCGCTTCCGCCAACTGCTGACGCGCGTGATCGCCCGCAAATGGCTGGTCGCCGGTTCGGTCGTCGGCCTGTTCGTGCTCGCGATTGTCGGCATGGCGATCGTCAAGAAGCAGTTTTTCCCCATCTCCGATCGCCCCGAGGTGCTGATCGAGGTGCAGATGCCGTACGGCACGTCGATTTCGCAAACCAGCGCCACCACGTCGAAGGTCGAGGCATGGCTCGCCAGACAGAAGGAAGCGCGGATCGTCACCGCGTACGTCGGCCAGGGTGCGCCGCGTTTCTATCTGGCGATGGGGCCGGAACTGCCCGATCCGTCGTTCGCGAAGATCGTGGTGCGCTCCGACAGTCAGGAGGAACGTGAGGCATTGAAGGCGCGACTACGAAAAGTCATCGCCGACGGCCTCGCGCCCGAAGCGCGCGTGCGCGTCACGCAACTCGTGTTCGGTCCGTATTCGCCGTTCCCGGTGGCCTACCGGATCACGGGCCCCGATCCGGACACGCTGCGCGGCATCGCGACCGACGTTCAGCGCGTGATGACCGGCAGCCCGATGATGCGCACGGTCAATGCCGACTGGGGCACGCGCGCGCCCACGATGCATTTCACGTTGCAGCAGGATCGCCTGCAGGCGGTCGGATTGACGTCGGGCGCGGTCGCGCAGCAGCTGCAGTTCCTGCTCACGGGGGTGCCCGTCACGGCGGTGCGCGAGGATATTCGAACCGTGCAGGTAATCGCGCGTTCGGGCGGCGATACGCGGCTCGACCCGGCGCGGCTCGACGACTTCACGCTCGTCGGCGCGAACGGCCAGCACATTCCGCTGTCGCAGGTCGGCAAGGTCGACGTGCGAATGGAGGAGCCGATCATGCGCTGGCGCGATCGCGTGCCGACCGTCACCGTGCGCGGCGACATCGCCGATGGCTTGCAGCCGCCCGACGTATCTGCCGCGATCACGAAGGCGCTGCAACCGATCGCCGACAAGCTGCCGAGCGGTTACCGGATCGAGCAGGCCGGCTCCATCGAGGAATCGGGCAAGGCGACCGCGGCGATGCTGCCGCTGTTCCCGATCATGCTCGCGATCACGCTCGTCATCATCATCTTCCAGGTGCGCTCGATCTCCGCGATGGTGATGGTGTTCCTGACGAGCCCGCTCGGGTTGATCGGCGTGGTACCGACGCTGATCCTGTTCGGGCAGCCGTTCGGCATCAACGCGCTGGTCGGGCTCATTGCGCTGTCGGGGATCCTGATGCGCAACACGCTGATCCTGATCGGGCAGATCCACCAGAACGAACTCTCGGGGCTGGACCCGTTCCATGCGGTCGTCGAAGCGACCGTGCAGCGGGCCCGCCCGGTCATCCTGACCGCGATGGCCGCCGTGCTCGCGTTCATTCCGCTCACGCATTCGGTGTTCTGGGGAACGCTTGCATACACGCTGATCGGCGGCACGTTCGCCGGCACGGTCCTCACGCTGGTGTTCTTGCCCGCGATGTATGCGATCTGGTATCGAATCCGGCCCGGTCATGCCGCCGGTTCGCGCCGCGGCGAACACGAGGCGTCGCTTCCCGAACCTACGCTTGCACCCGCGCTCGACGCGCGCGATTGATACCCAGCCCGTTCATCGTATCGAAGGAAGCAGCCATGTCGAACCCCACCGTTGTCGTCGTGACCGGCGTGTCGTCGGGCATCGGGCGCGCCGCCGCCGAGAAGTTCGCGAAGCGCGGGTGCCGCGTGTTCGGTTACAGCACCGCCACCGCCTTGATCTCGACGATATAGCCCGGCGAACCGCCCAGCATGTGCGCACCGACCGCCGTCCACGCCGGCCGCGGATGCGCATGGAAATAGCGGTCGCGCACCTGCATGAACAGCGGCAGGTCGCGCATGTCGGTATGGAAGGTCGTCAGGTCGACCACGTCGTCGAGCGAAGCGCCGCCGGCCTCCAGTACGCGCTTCAGGTTCTCGAACGCCTGCACGATCTGCGCTTCGCGGTCTTCCACCAGTTGCATCGCGGCGTCACGGCCGATCTGGCCGGACACGTAGACGGTATCGCCGACCTTGATCGCCGGTGCATAGCCGATTTTTTCGTACACGGCCTCCATTCCGGCCGGAATGATCGCTTCGCGTTCGCGCATGAGTGTCTCCGTGGCCGGGCTCGCGGCGCCGGCCGATTAGGTGAGTGTCGGATAGCGTGCACGCACGGCTGCGGAGCGTGCACGCGTGAAGCATCGGTTAGGTATGCGATGTACCGCTCAACCCGTATCGCCACCCGCGACCGGTAGCACCGTGCCGGTGATGTAGCTCGCTTCGTCGGACGCGAGGAACAGGATCGGCGCGATCTGTTCGTCGAGGCTGCCGTAGCGCTTGAAGAACGTCGAGTCGGTCACCTGCCGCACCGCTTCGGCCATCCACGCCTGTTCCTGCTCGCTGTCGCCGGCCGCATTGCGCGGCACGCGGCGCGGCGGCGCCGCGGTGCCGCCGGGCGCGGTCGCGACCACGCGGATGTTGTGCTCCGCGTATTCCATCGCGAGCGCCGCCGTCAGCGCATTGACGCCGCCCTTCGCGGCCGAGTACGGCACGCGACGAATCCCGCGCGTCGCGTTCGACGACACGTTGACGATCGTGCCGCCGCCCCCGGCCAGCAGATGCGGCAGCACCGCGTGGCAACTGTAGAGCGTCGGCATCAGCGAGCGGCGGATTTCCGCGTCGATCTGCGCGGGCTCGAACTCGGCGAACGGCCGCATCCGGATCGCGCCGCCGACCCCGTTGATCAGCACGTCGATCCGGCCGAACGTCGCGACCGCGCACGCCATCGCCGCGTGCGCGCCATCGTAGGTTTCGAGATCGGCGACGAAACCGGCCGTGTCGCCGCCCGGCGCTTCGGCGGCCACCTCGGGCACGAAGTCCGCACGATCGACGAACAGCACGCGGCCGCCCTCGGCCGCCGCGCGCAGCGCGACGCCGCGACCGATGCCCTGCGCCGCGCCGGTGACAACGACGACCTTTCCGGAGAATCGTTGCATGGTCATGCCGCCTTTGCCGTCGTCACGTTCGGCGTGAACTTCTCGTAGTGGAAGCTGTTGGGCTTCACGCCCTGGTCGTCGAAGTACTGGCGCACCGCATCGACCATCGGCGGCGGGCCGCACAGGTAGACGTCCACGTCGCCGTCGTTCAGCGCATCGGCCGGAATGTGCTGCGTGACCCAGCCCTTGCGCGCATGGTTCGACGCCGCATCGGCGACGACCGTCGCGAAGCTGAAGTTCGGCAGCTTCGCCGCATACGCTTCGATCGCATCGACCAGCACCAGGTCGAGATCGCGCGTCACGCCGTAGATCAGGTGCACCTTCTGCTGCGAGCCGCCGCGCGCGAGCACCTCCAGCATCGACAGGAACGGCGCGAGGCCCGTGCCGCCCGCGAGGAACAGCAGCGGCCGCGCGACGTCGCGCAGGTAGAAGCTGCCGAGCGGCCCGTTCAGCTCGAGCGTGTCGCCGGGCGCCGCCGATTCGAGCCACGTGCTCATCACGCCGCCGGGAATCTTCTTGATCAGGAATCCGACCTTCGTGTCTCCCGGCGCGGACGAGAACGAGTACGACCGGTGCTGGCCGCTGCCCGGCACGCCGATGTTCACGTACTGCCCAGGCAGGAACGCCGGAGCGGCCGCGTCGACGTCGAGTTCGAGCACGATCGCCGCGTCGTTGTGCGGCTCGACCCGCGTCACCGTCGCGGCAAACGCGCTGTGGCCGGTCTTGCACGCGACCGATGAAGTCGGCACCGCGATCACGCAATCGCTTTGCGGCACCATCTGGCACGTCAGCACGAGGCCGCCGTCCTTCTCGTCCTCGGTGAGCGCGTCGTCGATGTAGTCTTCGCCGAGGTCGTAGCTGCCGCTTTCCGCGCGGCACTTGCAGGTGCCGCACACGCCGTCGGAGCAGTCCATCGGCAGGTTGATCTTCGCGCGAAACGCGGCGTCGAGCACCTTCTCGCCGGCCTTGCAGTCGATGAAGCGGGTGACCCCGTCCTCGAAGTTCAGTGCAATCTTGTAGGTGGACATGACCTCGTCTCCCTCGGTTACTGTCGAAACAATCGGCGTCAGACGTGATACACGTCGAGCACCTGCCGGATATAGTCGTTCTTCAGCACGATCTTCTTGTTCGAGATCAGCAGCGCGTCGTTCACCTTGCGCAGCGTGACGAACATCGTGCCGAAGTAGTGATCGGTCACGCGGTAGCGATGGTTGAGCGTGTCGAAGTTGTAGCGCACGTCCACCTCGCCGTCGCGCTCGGCCAGCACCTCGACGTTCGTCACGTTGTGGCTGGTGCGCGGCTCGGGTGTCGACGCGCCGCTGCGCTCGGTCTTGATCCGGAACACGCGATCCTCGAGGCCGCCGCGATCCGCGTAGTACATCAGCGAGATCTCGCTTTGCGGATCGTCGGTCGGCCGGTCGTCGTCGTCCCACGCGGGCATCCAGTACGTGACGTCCTCCGTGTAGCAGGTCAGCCACTCGTCCCACTCGCGATCGTCGAGCAGGCGCGCTTCGCGATACAGCGCCGCGCAAATGGTCCGGTAATCGATGTTCATGCCGCCACCTCCGCGCGTTCCTTCTTCAGTGCATCGCGCATCACGTGCACCCAGTGTTCGTGCTGGCACACGAACAGCCCCTCGTCCTCGCTGCGCTCGCCCGAAATGCGCGGGTTCAGCCCCATCTTCTTCGCGTTCTCGTCCGGCCCGTGGATCCACAGTGGCGCGCCGCGCGACAGGTCGTTCCACATCGCCGTGATGCCCGCGTAGCCGGCCTGGCAGGCGCGGAATTCCTCGAGATCGTCGGCCGTGCCCATCCCGGTCACGTTGAAGAAATCCTCGTACTGGCGGATCCGCGTCGTGCGGTCGGCTTCGCTCTCGCCCTTCGGCGCGAAGCAGAAGATGCTGACTTCGGTCTTGTCGACGCCGAGCGGACGCACCACGCGGATCTGCGTGCTGAACTGGTCCATCAGGAACACGTTCGGGTATACGCACAGGTTGCGCGTCTGGTTCACGATGAAGTCGGCCTGCGCCGCGCCCACGCGCGCCTCGATCTCGTCGCGGTGCTGGTACACCGGCCGCACTTCCGGGTTCATCGTCTTGGTCCACAGCAGGATGTGGCCGTTGTCGAAGCCGTACACGCCCGCGACCGACTTGCTCCAGCTGTTCGCATCGACGGCCTTGGTGCCGTCTTCCTTGCGGCGGCCCATCGTCGCCGCGTAGTTCCAGTGCACGGTGCTCACGTGATAGCCGTCGCAGCCGTTCTCCATCTGCATCTTCCAGTTGCCTTCGTAGATGTAGGAGGAGTTGCCGCGCAGCACCTCGAGCCCGTTCGGCGCCTGGTCGACGATCTGGTCGATGATCACGCGCGCCTCGCCGAGGTAGTCCTCGAGCGGCAGCACGTCGTCGCTGAGGCTGCCGAACAGGAAGCCGCGATAGCTCTGGAAGCGCGCGACCTTCTTCAGGTCGTGCGAGCCGTGCGTGTTGAACTGCACCGGATACTCGGTCGTCTTCTCGTCCTTCACCTTCAGCAGCTTGCCGGTGTTCGAGAAGGTCCAGCCGTGGAACGGGCACGTGAAGCTGCCCTTGTTGCCGTGCTTGCGGCGGCACAGCATCGCGCCCTTGTGCGCGCAGGCATTAATCACCGCGTGCAGCTCGCCGGCCTTGTCGCGCGTGATGACGACCGGCTGGCGACCGATCCACGTCGTGTAGTAATCGTTGTTGTTCGGGATCTGGCTCTCGTGCGCGAGGTACACCCAGTTGCGCTCGAAGATGTGCTTCATCTCGAGCGCGTACAGCGCCTCGTTCGTGAAGATGTCGCGGCGGCAGCGGAACACGCCGGCTTCCTTGTCGTCCTGCACGGCGGTGGCGAGCAGGTGGTCCAGTTCGGTGGTGGGGTCGATCGTGGCGGACATGTTGGTTCCTCCTGTGCGCGTGCCGGGTCCTGCAAGCACGCTCGCATCGGTATCGATTGAATCTCGCGGGAGCCCGGCGGCGGCGGCGCAAGCGCGCCGCCGCGCCGTCGGGCGGTTACGCCGTGGCGGAAGCGCGCAGGCGTTCGACGATCTGGTTGTCCTTGCCCTCGACGCGCGGCGTCAGGACGAAGTTGAACTCGATGTCCTGGTACGCGTCGGCCTTCAGCCCGAGCGCGGCGCCGCCGGTCTTCGCGGTGACGGGCGGAATCAGTTCCTCGCGCGTCGCATACGCGAAGTCATCCCAGATCAGCGGGTCGCCGTCGATGTTGAACTGCGTCGTCAGCTTGCGGTGGCCGTCGCTGGTCACGAAGAAGTGCACGTGCGCCGGGCGGTTGCCGTGACGGCCGAGGCGATCCAGCAGCTGCTGCGTCGCGCCCTGCGGCGGGCAGCCGTAGCCGACCGGCATCAGCGTGCGGAATTCGTACTTGCCGTCCGCGCCCGTCTTCACCGCGCCGCGCAGGTTGAAATCGCTCTGCTTGCCGGTCGGGTCGAAGTGCGAATAGAAGCCGTGCGAGTTCGCGTGCCAGCACTCGACCAGCGCGCCGGCCACCGGCTTGCCGTCGAGCCCCGTGACCGTGCCGTGGATCACGAGCGGGCCCGCGCCTTCGTCCGCATCGAGGTCGATCTTCGCTACACCTTCGCGCACCGGCGCGCCGGCGACGTACAGCGGGCCTTCGATCGTGCGCGGCGTGCCGCCGTCCAGGCCGATCGCCTCGTCCTCGGCGTCCATCCGGATGTCGAGATACTTCTCGAGGCCGAGACCGGCCGCGAGCAGCGCCGCTTCGCCGTCCTGGCCGAGCTTGTTCAGGTAGTTCACGCCGGCCCACACTTCGTCGGGCGTGATGTCGAGATCGTCGATCGCCTTGAACAGGTCGCCGAGCAGCCGCTGGACGATCTGCTGCGTGCGCGCGTCGCCGGCCTGCGTGCCGTTCGCGCCGTTCGTGCCCGCGTTCGACGCGGCCTTCAGCAGATCCTGCACTTCCTTCGTATCGAAAACTTTGACGCTCATGATGGTGTCTCCACGTGTATTTAGGGGAATCGTGACCCGGGGTGCTCGCTGTCGGAGAACGAGCGGCTCCGTGGCTCAAACGTCGTCGTGTATCGACGACGGGTGGCGACACAACGGCGTCACCGAAATCTTCATGTACGGGAACAGCGGCAGGCCGGTCAGGATGTCGTGCAGCTCGGCGTTGCCCGACACGTCGAACACGCTGTAGTTCGCGTACTCGCCGGCGATGCGCCAGATGTGGCGCCACTTGCCGCTGCGCTGCAGCGCCTGCGAGTACGCCTTCTCGCGGGCCTTGATCTCGTCGGCGACCGCTGCCGGCAGATCGACCGGCAGGTTGACGTCCATGCGTACGTGGAAAAGCATCGTGATGTCCTGATACGTAAGCGGGTTAGCGCGGGTTAGCGGGAGACTTTTGTCAGCCCGTCGCGAGTGAAGCGCGCGACCTTCGCTTCGTCGAGTTCGATGCCGAGGCCCGGGCCGCTCGGCACGGTCAATTCGAAATCGCTGTAGTCGAGCGGGGTCGTGAGAATTTCTTCGGTGATCAGTAGTGGTCCGAACAGTTCGGTGCCCCACTGCAGGTTCGCGAAGCTCGCGAACAGATGCGCGGACGCGACCGTGCTGAACGCGCCTTCGAGCATCGTGCCGCCGTACAGCTCGATGCCGGCCGCGTCCGCGATCGCCGCGACGCGCTGCGCGGCAAAGAGGCCGCCGCTCTGCTCGATCTTGATCGCGAACACGTCCGCGCCGTGCTGCTTCGCGATCTCGAACGCGCTGTCCGGGCCCTGCAGGATTTCATCGGCCATCAGCGCGACCGGGAAGCGGCGCATCAGCCGCGCGAGCGCCGCGGCCGACGCCACCGGCTGCTCGACCAGTTCGCAGCCGGCATCGGCCAGCGCCGGAATCGCGCGCGCCGCCTGCGTTTCGCTCCAGGCCATGTTCACGTCGACGCGCACCGACGCGCGCTCGCCGAGCGCCCGCTTGATTTCGGCCACGTGCCGGATGTCGTCGGCGAGCGCCTTCGCGCCGATCTTCAGCTTGAACACGTTGTGGCGGCGCAGGTCGAGCATCCGCTCGGCCTCGGCGATATCGGTCGCCGTGTGGCCCGATGCGAGCGTCCAGGCGACCGGCAGGCGATCGCGCCGGCGACCGCCGAGCAGCTCGCTGACCGGTACGCCGAGGCGCTTGCCGTGCGCGTCGAGCAGCGCGGTTTCGAGCGCGCTCTTCGCGAAGTGATTGACCTTGGCGAGCTTGCCGAGGAACGCCATCAGCGTCTGGATGCGCGTCGCATCCCGGCCGATGATCGCCGGCGCGAGGTACGCGTCGATCGCAAGCTTCATCGCTTCGGGGCTTTCCGGGCCGTAGGCCATCCCGGCAATCGTCGTGCCTTCGCCGAGGCCCGTCACGCCGTCGCTGCAGAGCACCTTCACCAGCATCAGCGTCTGGCCGTGCATGGTGGCGACCGACAGCTTGTGCGGACGGATCGTCGGCAGGTCGACGAGGCGGGTTTCAATGCGTTCGATGGTGATCGGGGACATGGGGTGCGCTGCGTGTGGGGAGTTCATGGAACGGATTTATACGCGGCGGCGAAATGGAGCGTCCAATACTTTTGGGCGTGGTTTTTGATACCTGCTGGGTATTGAAATTGGGTTTTAGACGCAAAATATTGCGCTGCGCCATACCTTTTTTGCTGGGTATGTGGGCTGGAAGGCTTGCTGGAGCGCGGTCGGGCGTGGGCGGGGTGTTGCTTGGGCGGAGGTAGGATGCGGCTACCTCCGGCAGGGGGAAATCCGGCTGAAACGGATGGCCTGGCTGAGTCGATCAGGGTTTTCCTGAGGGCAAAACGGTGGGGTTGGCCGGCGGGCTTCGGCTTCGGCGTGGGTTTCTGCGAACGACCGGGTGGAGATCAGTATGTGGGTATCGATGCTCGTCGCCGATGCTCCTTGTCTATCAGAAGCTGATGGTAGCTAGCGGCAGGTTTCGGACATTCGGTAGCGTGCGCTCATGCGGACTCTCAAACGACTGCTCCGTACTTGCTAACAAACCTTCCAGCGGTGAGCGGAACAAGCTCACCGATCCGGAAACGGATGCGCATACGGCGATGACTGGTTAGAGCGCGCGCAAACCTCAGTGAGTTGCATCGAAAGCCTGTCCTCGTCCTTCGCTCGCACAACATCAAATCCCTGCGTTGGTACCCTGCACGCCCATTTTTTTGGTGTGACGTTGAAGAAGGAATTGGAAGCGGCCGTAAACGCTGTTATGAGAAAAAAACTAATCGCCCCGGGACTTGTCTTCGCGGTGACGGGCTGCGCAAGTTGGTGTGACGACAGCGCAAACAAGGAAAAATGTCTGAACCGAGTGCATGTGGCTCAAGCTGTCGGCGTGGTAGCGCTTGTCGTCACGGCGGCGGTAGCGGCAGCGAAGGCGGGAGGCGGCGGGACTGGCAGCAATTACCCGGGAAACTGTCAATACGACTGGCAAACTGCCGCAGATGGGTCCCGTTGCGGCGCGCGCTCTGCAGAGTCAGGCCCAGGCGGCTACTAAAGTAAAAAGGTATGCACGCACACATCGACAAATTAGCGCGAATGACCGCTGCGGACAAATGTTCGAATTTTTGCAGCCTCCACAGTTGTCTCAATGCCCCTGCATCTAGAAAGCGGCCGTCGTGCCAATTCATGCACGAGAGACCGCTGCGGGCCGGAAGGCGTCTCTTGCGGCCGTCTGCAGGCGGCCAGGAACGGACTGTCGACATCGATGTCCGGTTCATTGACAATCGTTACGTAAGTCGTCGGCGCACACGCCGAATTCCGATTTAGCAGAATCCCGGCCAAAGCCATGATCGGAGTGAGTCGAAGAAGATAAAGACGAGGCTGACGAAAAGCCGTACTTTGAAATTGCCCCAGTGATGGAGTTTCCAGCGGGAGATAGCCTCCATGGTCGCGGAAGAAGTTATATCTAGGTTTGAAAATGGTGCGCCAAGTGGATGCGTAAATCTTTTGTTTTTTGACCGTACTGACGGAGAGACTGAAGGCAGCTATTACATACATGGGCAAAAGAAGGACTTCGAAAATGATACGGAGTTCTTGGTAAAGTCATTGCGCGACCTCGCAGTGGATATTGAATGGGGAGAGGCCCCCCTGATCGATCTTGAAATCCATCCGTGCGAGCGCGCGTTGCGGATGCCGCGATATGTAAAACCCGGCGAATTCCTGTGTTTTCCATCTCTTGAAATATTGGGCTTTATTCCGCCGGTAAAAATAGAGATGACGTATTTCGTCGAACCAAAATTTATCGGTGTTGAAGAATGCTTTTTATGTGAGACGGATGACGAATATGTACTTTTATATTGGTACACGACAGGCTAACTCAGCGCTCGACACCGACGCTGTGCGTCTGCTTCGGAGCAAGACGACAGGCCCCCTCGCCGGGTTGAGCCAGTCGCAGTCCGCCGTGGCTGCGGCCGGCCGAGTCCGGCGGCGGATTCAACCGGTCACTGGCACTCGATACCGGAATCGTCGACAATCCAACGAGGCAGCGCTAATAGAAGTTCCTTCGACGCGCGGGGGAAAGCCAATGGAAGATGGGTTGATCGCAATCGACGTCATGTGGAAGCACGATTCTGACACGGAGCCTGTCCGTCTCGTGTCCGTCCTCAACCAGAATCGTTATGAGATTTGTAAACTTGAATTCTTTCGCGACGGGCGAGTTGGATTTTCAGACGAAAAGAGATCGGCATTGGGGACGCAACTCGGATTGCTGCCGGTGCCCGCATTGTCCGAGATAAACGCCGACCCGCAGTTCGTAGCACGGGAAACAACGATGGAGGCATTCGAAACGTTGTGGTCTCGCCATGTGACGTGACTGATGACCCCGGCCGAGTTCGGCCAACAGGAGACGTTCCGCGCAATGGCATGAATCGTTGACAAACTGCTGACCGTCGGCACAGCATCAAGTCTTGGCGGCAGCCAGTGGCCATCTAGGACCGGCGATTGCTCTTAAGCAGCCCGTACAGCGCGCTATCCGACACCTCATCGCCAACCACCCACCGATCACGCAACAATCCTTCCCGGACAAATCCGAGCCGTTCGAGAAGGCGCGCCGAGGCTACATTGCGCGGGTCGATATCCGCCTCAATTCGGCGTAAGTTCAGCGTGCCGAATGCGTGCTCGATCAGTGCGGAGGTGGCCTCTGTCATATAGCCGCCTCCCCAATGATTACGTTGCAGACTAAAGCCTATCTCCGCACGTCGGCATTGCTCGTCCGCATGAAAGAGAGCGCAGTCCCCGAGCACTTCGCCGGTTGTCCGCAATTCGAGTGCCCAAATGAACTCCTGACCGTTAGCGGAGGTCCTCAACTTACGCGCGACGCGATCCATCGCCTGATCTAAGCAAGTCATCGTCGGAAACGGCAAATAGCGCATCGCGTCCGCGTCCGACCAGATGGCGAAAAGCGCTTGCACGTCTTCATCGCGAAGCGGCCGCAGAATGAGGCGAGAGGTAGTCAGCGTGATGGGTCCGAACAACGGCATGACGGCTGGCAGGCGAGAATATAGAGGCCCCATTAAAACATGTGAGCCGCGCACCAACAACCGCATGCGTCGAACCGCATGGCGGCGCAGTGTGAGTAAGTCCGCTTTCGGGATTTGAATCCGTCCCTTCAGGGTCGATCGGCGCCGGTCGCGCGTTGCAGGGCGGCGGCCGGCCGCGTTCGGCCAGGAAGCAACGTTCGACGGACGAGTCAAACTCGACGAAAATCCACGACCGAGCAGATGCTCCGTTCATGACATCATGTCAGGCCATTATGGTCAAAAACTGGCTACGCGAAAGCGCAAGAGTTCAGTGGAAGAACTCAAACCCGCGACCATCACTGCACAGCTATGGCAACAATTTTCGACGCTAAAAAGCTCCGCCCAGTCAGCATCGTCGTGGCTTGCGGTGGGCTATTGGCAATGGTGCAATGGTCGCCGGCAATAGTACCCATGCCTCCTGCTCGACTGAGCGACATGTGCAATGTTGACGGTTCTGGAAATGTCATGCCGAGCCAGACGGTGATCGGGAATCTGTCCCAAATCCAAGACTCCTATTTCGTGCAGGATGGCAACGGTCACGCCGTACTGGTTTTACGATGCGTCAAAGGAGCTTGTGCGCCTTTTGACCGTAAACTCGTTCGGAGGCATGTCGGTGAACCGGTACGGGCCGAGTTCTGCAGCGATCACCCGGCCCGTCTACTGATTTCCGGCGTAGAGGTATATCGGCTGACGCAGCAGGTGATTAACAAGAACATTGCCGATATTCAGCGCACGCAGTCGATGATGCGTAGCATCGGGGCCGCTTGGTGTGGTACCTGATTACTATTTCAGGTCGGCATTGAATGGCTTGGACGGCGGCGGCACTCTCGTTAAGGCTTGAAAAAAATACGCCGAACGTCTGCTTTCCGCCAAGTCGAGAGATAGCTTCGGGTCGATCTGCGCCGGTCGCGTGCGCTGGGCGGCGGCCGGCCGAGTTCGGCCATGACAGCCATTGGGTCGCGCTTTCGTACGGACCTTTGAACGTCGGTCACGACTTCAGTACCGGACATTCGTGTACCGACACGATCTGACAAGACGCCGGCCGAAGTGATGCTTCCCGCAGGCGTCCGTGGGCGTTTCATGAGTGACCGTTGTCGGACAAGATCCAAAATCGATGGCTCGCAGCGAGCGGGGTTCGGTTCGTTCGCAGCTGGAAGTGGTTCTTCCTGAAGCTTATCGACAAGCATGGTAGGGAGCGACGCGGTGTGATGCTTCTGCCCCGAAGCTTCCTCCGTGCTTCTCGCTCCGACGCGAAGACGGCTCCTCGCGGTGTGTTGGCGACGAACCGGACGTGGGCGCGCCCTCAGGCAAGCGTCCTGATGGAATTGCTGATACTGCGCGCGCAATCGATCACCGCAGGCGCCAGCCGCGCTTCCGCGTCCGCCAGCGTCCAGCGGCTCGTCGGCGCGACGACGTGAACCGCGCCGACCGGGCGGCGCTCGCCGTCGAGCACCGCCGCCGCGATGGTCATATCGCCGATAAACAACTCTTCGCGGTTCGACGCATAACCGTTGCGCCGCCCAAGCACAAGACGCCTCCCGATCTCCTCAAGATCCGTGACGGTGTACTGCGTGTGCGTCACGCGGTCGCTGGCCGCCAGCAGCGCGCGTGACTCGTCGTCCGGCAGCGCCGCGAGATAGGCCCGCCCCGACGCCGTGCAGTACATTGGAATACGGCTACCTATGGGCATGTGGATCGGCACGAATTTCATGCACACGAACCGCGCCACGTAGACCATGTCGAGGCCATCCGGCTCGGTCAGATTGGTCGTCTCGCCGATGACATTGGTGAGTTCGGATAGAAACGGGTTGGCGACGTCGATCAGCGTGTCGGCGGCAAGATAGTTGAAACCGATTTGCATCACACGCGGCGCGAGCTGATACCGCTTCGTACGCGGATGCTTTCTCACGTAGCCGAGCTTCTCCAGCGTGTAGATCATGCGCTGCGCAGAGCTTTTGGTAATCGACGTCGCCTCCGCGACTTCCGGCAGCGTCATCGAACGGCGTTGCGCGCTGAACGCGCGCAGCACCGCGATTCCCTTCTCCAGCGACTGATTGAACAGCGCATCCGGCGTCTCATCCGGATCCAAAGAGGCTTCCGGCCGCGCGCCGGACGTCTTGCGTGTCATGGAATTACCCAATTGTTTAGGTGTGACATCGAGACTAGCATATCGCATATCGATACTCAAGTTACGCTAATCGATATTTTTGATTCGAATATCATAGTGAAACCGATGGTTGCCGATATTCCTGTCGGCCCTCGCCAACCCCGTGGAGAGACTCATGTTCCAGTTCGCCAAACGCTTCGCTAGTGTCTTTGCAACAGGATTGCTGCTCGCCGGCGCGCCGGCCTGGGCGGTTGCCGCCACCACCTACGAGGTCGGTTCGACGGCCACCGGCGTGCCGTTCACCTTTCTCGACGTAAAGAGCAATTCGATCCAGGGGCTGCTGGTCGATGCGATCACGGCAACGGGCAAGGCGGCGGGCTTCGATGTGAAGATCGAGCAGACCACGTTCTCGTCGCTGATTCCGTCGCTGACCACCAAAAAGATCGACATCATTTCAGCAGCCATGCTGAAGACGCCGGCGCGCGAACAGGTCGTGGATTTCTCCGATACGGTCTATTCGTATGGCGAGGGCCTGATCGTTCGCGCGGACGACAAACGTCAGTACACGTCCATGGACGATCTCAAGGGCGAGATCGTCGGCGCGCAGGTCGGCACCGCGTTCGTCGACGCCTTGAATAAGAAGGGCATCTTCAAGGAAGTGCGCACTTACGATTCGGTCGCCGACATCATGCGCGACGTCGCATTGGGCCGTATCAAGGCGGGCTTCGGCGATCATCCGATCATTGCCTATCAGCTTCAGCACAATCCGAATCCGCAACTGCGCCTCGTCAGCGGATATCAGCCTTCGGTGAAAGGCCAGTTGTGCTTCGTCGTGCGCAAGGGCGACACGGCCACGCTGGAGCAGTTGAATGCCGGCATCAAGAAGATCAAGGCCGACGGAACGCTTACGCAGATCGTCAAGAAGTGGCAGGTGGAATGACGCCGTTTTCAGAATAAGGACTGCCCGCCATGTTCTTCCAGAACGCCGTTGAATTCCTGCCGATCCTGCTGAAAGGTGCGGTCGTCACGATCGAGATCACTTTCTGCTCGTTCGTCCTGAGCACCGTGCTCGGGTTGCTGCTCGCGCTGATGCGCGTGTCCGACAACCGCGTCGTGTCGAACACGGCCGCAACTTTCATCAACGTGATTCGCGGACTGCCGATCATCGTTCAGCTCTTCTATATCTACTTTGTGCTGCCCGATCTCGGTGTGCAGTTGTCCGCCTTCCAGGCCGGGTTTATCGGCCTCGGTATTGCGTACTCGGTGTATCAGGCGGAGAACTTCCGCGCGGGCATTCAGGCGATCGATCACGGGCAGATCGAAGCGGCGCAGTCCATCGGCATGCGCGGCACGATGATCATGCGGCGCGTGGTGCTGCCGCAAGCGTTCCGGATCGCGCTGCCACCGTACGGCAACACGCTCGTGATGATGCTCAAGGATTCGTCGCTCGCCTCGACGATCACGGTCGCCGAAATGACGCGTGCCGGGCAGCTCATCGCATCGTCCACGTTTCAGAACATGACGGTTTTCACGCTGGTCGCGCTGCTATATCTCGGACTCAGCCTGCCGCTCGTCTATGGATTGCGGCGGCTCGAACGCCGCCTTGGACTGAAGGGAAAACGATGATCAAGGTCGACTCGATTCACAAGCGATTTCACGATCAGCACGTGCTGAAGGGCGTCAGTCTGAATGTGGAACGCGGCCAGGTGGTATGTCTGATCGGTCCATCGGGCTCGGGCAAATCCACGCTATTACGCTGTATCAACGGGCTGGAACGGCATGACGCCGGAGAGATCACCGTCGAGGGTCGCACCGTCGACGCAAAATCGAAACAGATCCACGAACTGCGCGCGCAGGTCGGCATGGTGTTCCAGCGTTTCAATCTGTTTCCGCATCGCACGGCGCTGGAAAACGTGTTCGAGGGTCCCGTGTTCGTGAAGAAGCAAGCGCGCGCTCAGGCACGCGAGCACGCGCGGCATCTGCTCGACAAGGTCGGGCTTGCGCATCGTATGAACGCGCATCCGGCGGAACTGTCGGGCGGACAGCAGCAGCGCGTGGCGATCGCGCGAGCGCTGGCCATGGAGCCCAAAGCGATTCTCTTCGACGAACCCACCTCGGCGCTCGACCCGGAACTGGTCGGCGAAGTGCTCGGCGTGATGCGCCAACTGGCCGACGACGGCATGACGATGATCGTCGTCACGCATGAAATGGCGTTTGCGCGCGAAGTGGCCGACCGTGTGTGTTTTCTTCACGACGGCGCGATCCATGAAGAAGGCAGCGCGGCCGAGTTGTTCGACCGTCCCCGCCATGCCCGCACGCGCGAGTTTCTCGGCAAGATGCCCGCGCTTGCCGAAGCGCCCCGGATTTGAAGACCATCATGAACCTGGCTGAAGTTGAAGTCGCAAAGCCGTTGCCGCCCTCGCTGTGGGCAGCGACGGCGGAACCCGCAGTTGTAACGCCTCGGCTCGATAGCTCGACGGTCGTAGACGTGACGATCGTCGGCGCCGGCTATACCGGGTTGTCGACGGCGTTGCATCTGGCGGAGCAGGGCTTGCGCGTCTGCGTGATCGACGCCAACGAGCCCGGCTGGGGAGCGTCCGGCCGGAATGGCGGCCAGGTTATTCCCGGCCTGAAATACGATCCCGATGAACTCATCCGACGCTACGGTCCACACGACGGCAACGCGCTCGTGCAAATGGCGGGCGGTGCTGCTGATACGGTTTTCGATCTGGTCGCGCGCCACGGCATTCGCTGCGATGCAACGCGCGCGGGCTGGATTCAGCCGACCCATTCGCACAAGCTGCTGAAGACGCTGTACGCTCGCGCAGGACAGTGGGAAGCGCGTGGCGCGCCGGTCGAGTTGCTCGACCGTGCGCAGGTATCGAAACGGCTCGGCACTGACGCGTTTGTCGGCGGCTGGGTCGATCGGCGCGCAGGCAGCGTGCAACCGCTGAGTTATGCACGCGGCCTTGCGCGCGCGGCGCAAGCGGCGGGCGCTGAGATTCATGGCGGGACTCGCGCCGCGGGCGTCGAGCGCGGCGCGAACGGATGGCGCATTCGCACGGCGCATGGTCCGGTCATCGAGTCGAAACAGGTGCTGCTCGCCACCAACGGCTATACCGACGGACTCTGGCCGCGACTGGCGCAATCGGTGATCGCGGCAAACAGCTTCATTGTCGCGACGAAGCCGCTGGCGGACGATGTCGGCGCAACGATTCTGGCGGGCGGCGAAGTAGCTTCCGATTCGCGGCGTCTGCTGCTGTACTTTCGCAAGGATGCGGATGGACGTTTGCTGATGGGCGGGCGTGGACCTTTTCGCGACCCTCGCAGCGCCGGGGATTGGGTGCATCTCGAGCGTGCGGCCCAGTTGATGTTTCCACACATCAAGGACATCGAGTTTGAATTCCGATGGGCTGGTCGCATCGCCATCACACGCAATTTTTTGCCGCACGTGCACGTGCCGGCAGAAGGCATGACTATCGCTCTCGGTTACAACGGACGCGGCATTGCGATGGCGACAACGCTCGGGAAGCATCTGGCCGCTTTAATCGGCGGGACGACGCGCGGATTACCGCTTCCGCCGACGTCGATTGAGCCAGTTCCATTTCACGCGTTGCAGCGGCTCTATATCAGTGCGGGAGTGGCGTGGTATGGACTGCTCGACGCGCTGTCATGAGCGCTCCGATTGATAAACGGCGCGCTGACGCGCGTCGTTTGGTGACAGTGCTGGAACTGGCGGCCAATGCCGACGCCTGCCGCGCTTGCCAAGCGACGACGGTGCTCGCTGGAGCCCATTGTCGATGGTTGCCGCGATGGCGATGATACGCACCGAGCTTGCCGGGTCGAGCGCGTTGCCGTCGATGCGCGGGAATGCCTGCCACGCCTGAAGTGCGGTGGGTCTCGTCAAACCAGTGCTACCGAGGCAGGCGATTTGCCCGTTTTTGCCCGTTGAGTCTTGTCAGACACGACGCAAGTACCGCTTCACCACCAACCCCCACCGCGTCATCAGCCAGCGTGCACAACAACCCGCGCAACAACTGTCCAGTTTCCGCACACATAATCACAAACGCCCCACGCTCCGCGCAGCCCCGCCGGGTGGGAACAAACCCGTATAGCCCCGTTTCGCCGCCCCTGCCTACCCTCGCCCGCATGCCGGTCAACCCCCAAGCGCCCAGCAACGCCCGATCCGGCCGATCCGAATTTCCCCAGGAGCGTAAATGGATAGCAGCACCAGCACCACCACCAACACCGCCCTCTTCGACACCGACGTCTGGCGCGGCAAGACATTCAACGGACGCTGGCACCCGAGCGCACACGCCGCCGACGTGATCGAACCGGCGACCGGCAACACGCTCGGCCGCGTCGGTCTCGCCGACGGCGCAGCCATCGCCGACGCATCGGCCGCCGCGCATCGCGCGCAGCCCGCATGGTTCGGCCTGCCGTACGACGAGCGCGCGGCGGTCCTGCGTCGCGCGGCGGCCGTCGCCGAAACGCACTTCGACGCAATCGTCGACTGGCTCGTGCGCGAAAGCGGCTCGACGCGCGCGAAGGCGTCGTTCGAAACCTCGGTCACGATCAAGGCACTACATGAAGCGGCCGGGTTGCCGTCGCGCGCGGCCGGCGAGGTGCTGCCGTCGGCGGCCGGCCGGCTGTCGCTCGCGCGTCGCCGCCCGCGCGGCGTGGTCGGCGTGATCTCGCCGTTCAATTTCCCGCTGTACCTCGCGATGCGCGCGGTCGCGCCGGCGCTCGCGCTCGGCAACGCAGTCGTGCTGAAGCCCGATCCACGTACCGCCGTGTGCGGCGGCGTCGCGATCGCGCGCGTGTTCGAGCTCGCCGGCTTGCCGGCAGGCGTGCTGCACGTGCTGCCCGGCGACGGCGCGGCCGGTGCCGCGCTGGTCGCCGACCCGCATGTCGCGATGATCCAGTTCACCGGCTCCACCGCGGCCGGGCGCAAGGTCGGCGAAGCGGCCGGCCGCCATCTGAAGAAGGTGTCGCTGGAACTCGGCGGCAAGAATTCGCTGATCGTGCTCGACGATGCCGATCTCGACCGCGCGGTCGCGAACACCGCATGGGGCGCGTATCTGCATCAAGGCCAGATCTGCATGGCAACCGGCCGCGTGCTGGTGCAGCGCGCGATTCACGACCGCTTCGTCGCGAAGCTCGTCGAGAAGGCGCAAAGCCTGCGCGTCGGCGATCCGGCCAGCGGCGACGTCGGCCTCGGCCCGCTGATCAACGCCGCGCAACGCGACCATGCGGCGCGCGTGGTCGACGCGGCTCGTCGCGCCGGCGCACGCGTCGAGACGGGCGGCGGCCATCGCGACCTGTTCTTCGAGCCGACCGTGCTCAGCGGCGTCGCGCCGGGCAATCCGGCGTTCGACGAGGAAATCTTCGGGCCGGTCGCGATCGTCGTGCCGTTCGATACCGACGAAGACGCGATCGCGCTCGCGAACCGCACCGAATACGGGCTGTCGATGGCGATCCTGTCCGCCGACGTCGGCCGCGCGCTGAGGATCGGCGAGCAGCTGAATACCGGGCTGCTGCACATCAACGACCAGACGGTCAACGACGAAGTGATCAACCCATTCGGCGGCGTCGGCGCATCGGGCAATGGCTCGAGCATCGGCGGTGCGGCAAACTGGGAAGAATTCACGCAGTGGCAATGGCTGACGATCAAGGGCGAAGCGCCGCTGTATCCGATTTGACGAGGAAACCGACCATGTACACCGAAAACGATACGCGCGCCGTCACCGCGGCCGTCGCCCGCGCCGCCGGCGCTCCCTTCTCGATCGAACCGGCCCGGATCCGCGCGCCGCGCGGCGACGAGGTGCTGGTGCGCGTCGTCGCGACGGGCCTGTGCCACACCGACCTGATCGTGCGCGACCAGTACTATCCGGTGCCGCTGCCGGCCGTGCTCGGTCATGAAGGCGCCGGCGTGGTCGAGGCGGTCGGCCCGAACGTGAAGACGCTCGCCGCCGGCGATCACGTCGTGCTGACCTACGGCGCGTGCGGCCATTGCGCGTCGTGCGTCGGCGGTCACGGCGCGTATTGCCGGCAGTTCTTCGCGCTGAACTTCGGCGGTGCCGATGCCGACGGACAGACGGCCCTCCGCGACGCAGCCGGCGAACCGCTGCACGATCATTTCTTCGCGCAGTCGTCGTTCGCGAGCTACGCGCTCGCGCGCGAGAACAACGCGATCAAGGTGCCGAAGGAAGCGCCGCTCGAACTGCTCGGCCCGCTCGGCTGCGGCATCCAGACCGGCGCGGGCGCGGTGATCAATTCGCTCGCGGTACGCACGGGCAGCAGCTTCGCGAGCTTCGGCGCCGGCGCGGTCGGGATGAGCGCGGTGATGGCCGCGCGCATCGCCGGCGCGACGACGATCATCGCCGTCGACATCGTGCCGTCGCGGCTTGCGCTGGCGCTGGAGCTTGGCGCGACGCACGCGATCAACAGCAAGGAAGTCGACGTCGTCGGCGCGATCCGCGAGATCACCGGCGGCGGCGTCGACTACGCGCTCGAATCGACCGGGCTGCCGGCCGTGCTGTCGCAGGGGATCGATGCGCTCGGCTCGCGCGGCACGATGGGCGTGGTCGGCGCGCCGAAGCTCGGCACGAAGGCCGAATTCGACGTGAACAGCCTGCTGCTCGGCGGCCACACGATCCGCGGGATCGTCGAAGGCGACAGCGTGCCGCAGACCTTCATTCCGCAACTCGTGCAGTTGCATCTGCAAGGCCGGTTCCCCTTCGACCGGCTGGTGAAGTTCTATCCGCTCGAGCAGATCAACCAGGCCGCCGCGGACAGCAGCAGCGGCATCACGCTCAAACCGATCCTGCGGTTGCCGCATTGAGCGCGGGGCGCCGCCGGCGGCACCCCGATGCAAATCGGCGGCACGCGGCGTGCACCCTTGCACGGCACGACGATACCCCGCTTCGGGCGCCGGGCTATATTACGCATTCGCGCGACACGCCGGCCGGCATGCCCGGCCCGGCCATTCGACCCACATGGAGCGCATGTGTGAATACAGCCCCTGAATCTCCTGCACGGCTGGTCGACCTCGACCGGCTCCGCGCCCGGTTCGCGGCGGGCGAGCCGCTGCCCGAAACGGCTTTGCCGGCCAGCGTCGCGCGCTCGTGGCTGCGTTCGCGCGACGCCGGGCTGCGGCCATGGCAACACGCCCGCTATGAAATGCAGCGCGAGCTCGACGAATCGCGCGCGGACCGGCGGCTCTACCGTTGCGTCGCGCAGGAGATCGAGCCGCTGTGGGCGGCGTTCGGCGGCCGCGATTGGACGATCTTCTGCGTCAATCCGCGCGGCACGATCGTGCATGCGCGGCGCAGCCCGCAATGCGACGACGCGCTGCTGACGCCGATCGTGGCCGGCCGCCGGATCGTCGAACCGAACATCGGCACGACCGCGCCGAGCTGCGTGATTCACGATGGCGCCGAGGCCGTCGTCGCGGGCGCCCAGCACTATCTCGACGAGTTCTCGCGGGTATTCTGCCTCGCGGTGCCGCTGGTCGGCCTCGACGGCGAAGTGATCGGCGCGCTCGACATCACCGGCATCGGCCGGCGCAACGTCATGCAGCTGCGCGAGCAGTTCCGGCACGCGGCGCTGTCCGCCGAGCAGCGGCTGTATGCGATGTTGCGCGACTGCCATCTGCTGCAGGTCCAGCACGATCCGCGCTGGCTCGGTACGCCGCTCGCCGGCGTCATCGCGCTCGACGGAGCGGGCCGCGTGCGCGCGGTGAGCCGGCTTGCCCGGCAGATGCTCGATCTCGCGCCCGCAGGGCCGGTCGTGCCGTACGACCTGCGGCAACTGTTTCCCGGCGCGACGCCCGCGCAACAGCGTCGTTTGCTGACACCGGCGCGCACGCCGCAGCGAATCGCGCGCGACGATGGTAGCCACGTATGGGTGCGCACGCTGCGCGCGCCGCTCGATCGGGCGACGATGGCGCGCCACGCCGATGTGCTCGATGACGCCGCCGATGTATGCACCGCCGCGCCGGCCGCGAGCCCGCAGGCAAGCCTGCGCGAACAGTCGCTCGAAGCGATCCGCCGCGCGCTCCGCGAACACGACGGCAATGTGTCGGCGGCCGCGCGACAACTCGGCATTTCACGCACGACGCTGTACGCGAAGCTCAAGCGGCTCGAAGCTGCGGGGATCGGGACTGACGGGCTGCATTGACGCGGCGTAGAACGTGCGGCCGTGCGGCGTGCGGTGTGCGGTGTGCGGTGTGCGGCGTGCGGTGTGCGGTGTGCGGTGTGCGGCGTGCGGCGTGCGGCGTGCGGCGTGCGGACGATAAGCATGAAACGATGGCGGCCACGCCATCGCCCGGCCCAATTCCTTGCGAACCCGATCGCCGCCGGCGCATCCCCCGCCGCGAATGGCTTACTCGGATCGCCGCCGGTTCATCGCGCACCCGCCGCCGCGATCGTCGAGCACGACAGGTCAATGCCGCCATGGCGGCGTGATCGTCAATCGCCTGCGCGACGGTGAATCGGCCCGCTACGCCACCGCCCGCCGCTCATGCAGCCGCAACGCGGCCCACGCGATCCCGGCCGAGAAGATCCCGACCACCCCGCCGAACGTGCCGATCCACGGCAGCCCGAACGCGCCGGCGATATGGTTGCCGAGCAGCGCGCCGGCGCCGATCCCGACGTTGTACAGCCCGGAAAAGATCGACACGGCGAGATCGGTCGCCTCGGGCGCCAGCTTCAGCACCCACGCCTGCATCGCGAGACCGAAGCAGACGATCGCGCCGCCCCACACCAGCGTGTGAACGGACAGCGTGACGATGTTCAGCGCGCTCGGGAACAGGATCAGCAGACAGGCCGACAACGCGATGATCGACGCGATCAGGAAATCGGCCGGCCGCTCCGGAAACACGCGATTGAAGCAGAGCGCGGCCGGCACGCCGGCGACGCCGAACAGGATCAGCACGTAGGTAATCCGGCTGCTGCTCGCATGATTGACGCTCTGCACGAACGGCTCGATGTACGTATACGACGTGAAGTGCGCGGAGATCACCAGCACGGTGATCGCGTACAGCGCCACCAGCGCCGGCTTGCGCAGGAACGTGCCGATGCTCGCGAGCGAGCCGGCGCCCTGGCTGGGGAGCGTCGGCAGCGTCATGCGCAGCGCCAGCAACGCGACGGCCGCCGCGCCGCCGATCACGAGGAACGTGACACGCCAGCCGAGCGCCTCGCCGATCACGCGCCCGAGCGGAATGCCGGCGACCATCGCGGTCGCCGTGCCCATCGCGAGCAGGCCGAGCGCGCGGCTTTTGCGGTCGCTCGGCGCGAGCCGCACGGCCAGCGGGACGGAAATCGACCAGAACACCGCGTGCGCGCACGCGATGCCGAGCCGGCCGAGCATCAGCACCGTGAAATTCCACGCGACGCCGGTGACGACATGGCTGCCGATGAACACCAGCAGCGCGCAGCTCAGCAGCTTGCGGCGCTCGACGTGACGCGTGACGAACGTCAGCGGCAGCGACACGACGGCGACGGCCCACGCGTAGATCGTCAGCATCAGGCCGACGGCGGTCGGCTGCATCTGCAGGCTGTCGCCGATCGCGCTCAGCAGCGCGACGGGCACGAATTCGGTGGTATTGAAGATGAAGGCAGTGAGTGCCAGGGCCAGAACGCCCCACCACGACTGTTCGGAACTGACGGCGTCCGGGGTTGCCATACGGGAATTCGACGAAGGTTGGTGGCGCGGGCAGCCGGCCCGGCGCATCGGCGCGATTGTACCAGCGGCGCTTGAAACGCCGCTCCCGGCCGCGATGCGCGAACACGGCAATGACACGGCCGTGCGCCGATAATGTGTCGAATCCACTTTCCCCGAACGAATCGCCCGAACGCCATCGGGCCAGGAGATTTACATGCGCATTGAAACGTCATTTCTGTTCGATCTCGACGGCACGCTCGTCGACAGCGTCTATCAGCACGTGCTCGCGTGGAAGGAAGCGCTCGATGCCGAGGGCATCGAGCTGTCGGTGTGGCGCATCCACCGCAAGATCGGGATGAGCGGCGGCCTGTTCCTGAACCAGCTGCTGCGCGAGACGGCCGGCGACATCGACGCCGAGCGCGTCGAGCGGCTCGCGCGGCTGCATGCGGCCGCGTACCAGCGGCTGCGCGCGCAGGTCCGGCCGCTGCCGGGTGCGCGCGAGCTGCTGGCCGCGCTGACGAATGCCGGCATTCGCTGGGCGATCGCGACCAGCGGGCGGATGGAAACCGCCGCGATCAATCTGGAGGCGCTCGGCGTCGATCCGGCGAAGAACGTGGTTGTCACGCGCGACCAGGTGAAGTACGCGAAGCCGGACCCCGACCTGTTCCTGACCGCCGCCGCGAAACTGAACGTGCCGATCGAACATACGGTCGTGGTCGGCGACAGCATCTGGGACATGCTCGCCGCGAGCCGCTGCCGGGCGCTCGGCGTCGGGCTGCTGTCGGGCGGTTACGGCAGCGACGAGCTCGAACGCGCGGGCGCGCTGCGCGTGTATGACGATCCGGCGGATCTGCTGTGGCATCTGGATGAGATCGCGGCGCGGCCGTAACGCCTGAATCGTCCGCCTGACCCGCATCGGCCGGGTCTCCGCGCGCGCCTTCCCCGACTTCCCTCCCGTCGGGCACGCGTCTCCACGCCGGAGGCGCGTGCCAACACGGTGCCGGTGCGGTCAGTCGTCGTCCACGCGCTTGTCGACCAGATAGCGCCCGCGCTCGACGCCCGCCCGCAGCGCCTCGTCCTCGGTCAGCCATTCGGGGCCGGCCGGCTCCGGTACGTACAACTCGATGCGCGCGCCGTCGACATACACCTGCACCTCGTCGTCCCACGCGCCGCGCGCGTTGCGGCGCGCCCATACGCGAATCTCGTGGCCCCGATATGGGTCGCGAACCTGTGCGTCCTGCTGATGTTGCATCCTGGCCCCCTGTACTTATCTGCGATGAAGATGCAAAAAATGCGCGCCGCATGATCGCCGCGCGCGCCGCCGGCCCCGCGCGCACGCGGCGTGCCCGGTATCGGCCGATCCGGCACGGGGCTTGCGTCCCTATTGAGCAGCGAACCGGACACCAAACCGCGTATCAAACCACTCTAGTACGCCAAACAAGAGGAGGCCACGATGATCGACACGCGGCACGACACGCTCGGCACCGGCCGCGTGCGCGTGAAGCGATTCATCGTCCCGCAGTTGAACGACGATCCGGGCACGGGTCACATCCCGGTGTCGTTCTCGCGCACGAGCGGCGCGGAATTTGCGGCGATCTGCGCGGCGCTGCAAAACCTCGCCGGCGTACGGACCTGTCGCCCCGATACTTCTTCAAGGAGTTTTGCGTGACTCAGACCGACCTGCTCTCCTACCTCGTAACGAGCCAGCTGACGGCGCGCATGCGCGGCGGCGCGTGGATGACGGCCAGCCAGACGGTCGGCGCGCTGCGCGCGTGGCTCGCGTGCCATCACGCCGAATGCGGCTGGCTCGACCGGATCAGGATCGCGGACGCATCCGCCACGATTGCGCAAGGCATCTACGAGATCGCGTGCGCGTATGGCGATCCGGACAGCGGCGAACGCATCCGGCTCGACGCCGATTCGCCGGAACTGCAGGCGCTGCGCGCGCGTTGCGACGTGCTGCTGCAACGCATCGACGGCGACCGGGACGTCGACGCCCGATGATCGTGCCGGGACGCATGACGCGCGCCAGCGTCGCGACGGCCCGCTCCGATGGCGTGACAGCCGACCCGTCGCGCATGGACGAGCCGCTGCGCCACGGGCTGCTCGAGCACGGGCGCAACTGCGACACGATCCGCCACGCGGACCGCTTCGCGATGCTGGTGGACGGCGACGCGTATTTCGCGACGCTGCGTGCCGCGCTGCTGCGGGCGCGCCATACGGTCTTCATCGTCGGCTGGGACGTCGACAGCCGCATGTACCTGCCGCCTGCCGACCCCGGCGACGGCCTGCCCGACACGCTCGCCGCGTTTCTGCACGCGCTGGCATCGTCGCGGCACAACCTGCGCATCTACGTGCTCGCGTGGGACTTCGCGATGATCTATGCGCTCGAGCGCGACTGGCCGCCGGTCTATCGCGCCGCGTGGCGCGCGCATCGCGGCATCCGGTTCCGGCTCGACGACACGCATCCGCGCGGCGCATCGCATCACCAGAAGCTCGTCGTGATCGACGATCGACTGGCGTTCGTCGGCGGGCTCGACCTGACGCGCGCACGCTGGGATACGCCCGCGCATGCGGCCGACGATCCGCGGCGCCGCGACGCGCACGGGATGCCGTACGGGCCGTTTCACGACGTGCAGGCGATGTTCGACGGCGACGCGGCCGCCGCGATCGGCAAGCAGGCGCGCGCGCGCTGGTTCAATGCATGCGGGCGTCCGATCGCGATCCGCGCGCAGCGGCATCTCGATCGTGAGGAAGACGTCGATCCGTGGCCGCCCGATGCGCGCGTCGACCTGCGCGACGTGCGGCTCGGCATTGCCTACACGGCGCCGCGCCACCGCGATCGCGAACCGGTGCGGCAGGTGTCCGCGCTCGTCGAGGACACGATCCGCGCCGCGCGCCGGCACCTGTATATCGAGAACCAGTATTTCACCGCGGCGGTGGTGCGCGAAACGCTGTCCGAGCGGCTCGCCGATCCGGAGGGGCCCGACGTGACGGTCGTCGCACCGCGCGTGCAGAGCGGCTGGCTGCAGGAAGCGACGATGGGCGTGTTGCGCGCGCGGCTGCATGGCACGCTCAAGGCCGCCGACCGCTTCGACCGTTACCGGCTGCTGTATCCGCATGTCGACGGGCTTGGGGACGCATGCGTGAACGTGCACAGCAAGATCGCGATCGCCGACGACGAATGCATCGTGATCGGCAGCGCGAACCTCAATAACCGGTCGATGGTGCTCGACACCGAATGCTGCATCGCGCTCGTCGCGGCCGGCGAGCCGCGCATCCGTACCGCGATTGCCAGCCTGCGCGACCGGCTGCTGGCCGAACATCTCGACACGACGCCGGCCGAGGTTGCCGCCGCGCTCACGCATGACGAACGTCCGAATACCGTGCTCGACCGCTTGCGCGACAAGCCCGGCCGCACGCTGCGCACGCTCGAGCCGGTCGTGACGCCGCAACTCGACGCGCTGGTGCCGGTCAGCGCGCGGCTCGACCCCGAGCAGCCGATCGAGCCGGACCGGTTTGTCCGCGAGTTCGTGCCACGCGAGCAGCACCGCGTGCTGACCGCGCGCTTCTTCGTGCTCGGCGCGGCCGTGCTGCTGGTCGCGGCGCTCGCGCTCGCATGGCGCTTCTCGCCGCTCGGCAAGGAACTGAACATCGCGTCGCTCGCGCGAATGGCCGCTCACGCCGCGCAGCTGCCCGGTGCGCCCGCGCTGCTGCTGGCCGGCTACGTGATCGCGGCGACGCTGTCGGTGCCGATCACGCTGCTGATCACGGTGACGGGCCTGGTGTTCGGCGCGTGGCCGGGCTTCGCGTATGCGGCGCTCGGCACGATGGCCGCCGCCGCCACGACGTACGGGATCGGACACTGGCTCGGGCGCGACGCGGTGCGCCGGCTCGCCGGCGCGCGCGCGAACCGGCTCAGCGAACACCTCGGCCGGCGCGGCGTAGTCGCGATGGCCGTGCTGCGGCTGCTGCCGATCGCGCCGTTTACGATCGTGAACCTGGTCGCCGGCGCATCGCACATCGGCCTGCGCGACTATCTGGTCGGCACCGCGATCGGGATGCTGCCCGGTATCGTGCTGACCGTCACGTTCGCGCACCAGCTGACCGCCGCGTTCAGCCATCCGGGGCCCGGCGCGTTCGCGTGGCTCGCGGCGATCGGCGCCGTGCTGGTCGGCGTGTCGGTGCTGCTCGTCAGGGTGCTGCGACGATGGCGCTGAGCGTGCAACCGGCCCCGCCGCCGGACATCGTCACGTCCGACGGGCCGCCCCCCGCCGCGCCGGGCGGGCGCGACCTGCGGATCGCGACGTACAACATCCGCGGCGGCTACGGCAAGTGGCACACACGCGCGGCCCACCGGATCGCGCAGGTGATTCACGAACTCGACGCGGACGTGATCGCACTGCAGGAAGTGCCGCTCGGTGGCACGCACGCGCCCGACGTGCTCGCGCACCTGCGCGACGCCACCGGCATGCACGCAGTGGCCGGCCCGACCATCGACACCCCCGAGCGCCGCTACGGCAACGCCGTGCTGTCGCGCTGCCCGATTCGTGCGGCGCGCACGCTGGACCTGTCGTTTCACCAGCGCGAGCCGCGTGGCGCGCTCGATGCGGACATCGACAGCAGCGCGGGCATGATCCGCGTGGTCGCGACCCATCTGGGGCTGTCGGCGAGCGAGCGCAGCGCGCAGGTGCAGCGGCTACTCGCCGCGTTCGACACCGGCGCGATGCCGGTGATCCTGATGGGCGACATCAACGAATGGTTCGTGCGCGGCCGCGCGCTGCGGGCGCTCGTCACGCGGTTCCGGCGCGCGCCGGCGCCGCGTACGTTCCCGACGCTGTATCCGGTGTTCTCGCTCGACCGGATCTGGATCCATCCCGGCGAGTGGCTCGTCGACGTGAACGTGCATCGCAGCATGCGCGCGCGGCGTGCGTCCGATCACTACCCGCTCGTCGCGCGCATGCGTGCGACGCCGGGCACGCCGCTTGCGCGACGAGCGCCCCACCCTGACGAAACCTGACGGAGCTTGCCGATGCGAACCGACGAACTCGCCGGAACCGCCCTCGATTACTGGTGCGCACGCGCGTTGTGCGCGGATGATGAAGACACGCTGTGCTTCACGGCCGTCGACCCGAAGGTGATTCTGACCGGCGCGTGTGATGCGTTGCGACGCCTGGACGCGCATTTCGCGCCGTCGGCGTCGTGGGCCGATGCGGGTGCGGTGCTTGAGCGCGTGGCCGACCTGCGGATCACGCGGCGCGGCGATGGCGTCGAATGCGACGCCAGCTTCGTCGACGGCCCGTCGACCTGCGCGGCACGCGCGCCGGACGTGCGCACCGCGGTGCTGCGCGCGTTCGTGCGGGCGCGCTTCGGCGACGAGGTCGACGCTCCGCCGTCGTTCGCGCATCGGATCGAGCATGGGGCGGCGGTGCGCTACGACCCTGGGGTGCCGATTCCGGAAGCGGACGATGATGCGGCGACGGGAGACAGTTCGGATATTCGGTCGATTCCGCGGATGTGAAGGGTGGGTCGTGGGGGCGAAGTATCGCGACGATGTCACGCGTTTGTAAAACTGACAGCGCCCGGGGCGCGAGTTACCCGTAGTCGCGCAAAACCTCGTTCGTGTAGAGGCGCGGCCCCAAATAGATGCGCCACGCAAAACTCAGCAAGGCCAAGATACCGATCACAATCGTAAGCACCGTCTCAAAGGTGTCCCACCTCTCGTGGGGTGACATCAGGATCGTGAACGTCCACACGCCCATGCAGCCGACCAATTCGGTCCGCGGGAACAACGAATAGTCATAGGCGGATTTCCACGGTACGTCCACCGCCGGTTTATCCTTGACGACGACATTCAGCGCAGCGCCGTTCGGCCTCGGTAGTGCGACGAGTTGCGCGCCTTGACCAAAATGCGCCATCTTCGCCGCCAGCGCCTGAAGGAACCACCGTGCGACGGGTGCCTGCGGACCGACTGCCGAATCGAGTGCATGTTTCTCCACTTTCAGCTCGGTTTCCTTCACGGCTCCCAGTGTCGCGTGCAGCGCCAGCCCCTTGAGGCGTCCATACCAGAAATGACGGATCCGCTCATGCGGCACCTGTTCCGCCGCGAGCAGCAGTGCAAGCGCCTTGTCCACTTCGTCGGCATCCGCGACGATCTGGCGCAACAGCCACGCCTGGCATTTCAGTTGCGGTTTTTCCTGCATGAGCGCAGGGGAACCGAGCAGCAATGCGACCGCCGCCTCGGAAGTGTCCGGCTGAACCTCGGGTGCCGCGCCGTTGAGATGCCAAGCCAGCACCAACCGGTATTTGGGGCTCGTGGCGGGTGCGAATGAGTCCGCATACGCCGTGTCGGGGTCACCCTCGAACCAGGTATCCGCGAATCCCGGATCCTTATCGTTGCTCAACCACCTGATGCGCGGTTTCCCCGGTAATTGCAGTTGCGCCCAAACCGCCTGCACGTCGACATACGATTCGGCACGTTCGCATTGCATCACGATGTCGAACGAGCCGCCGCGCATCGCGTGGGCCAGCCGCGCCGCCAGTGGCGTCAGCAGCCTTTCGATCACCGCCCGCTCCCGGGACACGCCATCGGCTCCTTCGATACCATCAAGCCGCATCACCCTGCCGGGATTTTCCGGCGGGCTGCCCTCGAGCTTTAACATGCGTTCCGCAAGATCCGGCTCCGGCGCAAGAATGACGCTATCGAGAACGGCCACGCCCGAACGGACCTTCCGTTTCCATCGCGTGAGCAGATGCCAGCGCACTGTGTTCTTGATCGCCGCTTCAAACGCACGGCTGTCGTACATCGACGCATAGAGCACACAGCTGACCGCAATCCAGAGCACGAACGGAGCGACTAGTGCAGTTCGCAAGAAGTCGTCCGAGACAATCGGCTTTTCGTTTGGCGACGTCGCGACCGTGCCGGCCACGAACGCGAATTCGATCAGGAAAAACAGTGCGACATATAGCCAGACGGGAGGCGGTTTGCCGGCCGACCACTCGTCGCGAACAGGCGGTGCCCAGTGGAATTTCATCGTGCCTCCATCAAGAGCACGTTACGTTATTCAACAGTCCAGTCGCGCCGCGACGCGACCAGTCGGGGCGGCGGCGTGCAGGCACACCGGCAGAGGTCACCTTCCAGCGCATGCTGCTTGCCGGCGACATCATCCGCTCGTGGGGTCGAGCCGTCAGATTCGATATGACCAACGGTGTTGCACGCCGGGCATCGAACCCTCGCACCCAGGTAGCTCAGCTTTCGGTCGTCGAGGCCGATGTCGTCGAGACCGTCGAGCACGACGCCATTCGCGGTGGTCCGGTCATGCTGGAAGATGCAGGCGCGTTCGGTCATGTCACACGCCAATCCATTCCCAGTCGGCGTCATCGCTGGCACCTTTCACTGCTGGCATCGGGTGCCCGTACCGCAAGGTGACGATACCCGCCAGGTCGTAACGAGTGGAATTCCAGCTCTCGCGCACGCGCGGAAGCCACCGGCCACTACGCGGACATACCGCGCCCGGCTTGCAGAACTGTCGAGTCTCGTCGACGATGTCGAACGAGTACTGGGCAACCGGTGTCGGTGCGCTGCCTTCCCATAGCCATTGCACCGGGCCGTCGAGCTCGATGCCATCGGCTGTAGCCATCAACATCTTGACGTTGTCCGTAGTCGCAATATCGCCGGCCTTGAACGGCTTGAGCTGGAGACTGCGATAAGCACCGCCGCCAGTCGTTCGCACGGCTCGGTACAGGCCGTCCTCCGTGAACGTCTCGCCGGGATTGACCGGATGGGACGACATCGTGGCTCGGTGCGTTGCCTCCCATTGGTCACGCTCCTGTGGAGTCGAGGGGTAGTCGTGGTCGAAAGTTATATGGCTTTTGATTGGCTTAAAGTCTACTTGCGTTGAAAGACCCCATCCGTTCCCTTCGTACTCGATTCTCATAAAGGCAATCCCTGAAAATTCGTATTGTCCTTTCTCCGCCCTGTAATCCGGCGTTGTTTCTATTTTTAGAACCTTGTCTTGCCCTGGGTGTAGGGTAACAATTCCATCCGGAAACTCACCTCGGTTAACCAGTTTCTTGCCACCCAGCCCAAATGCCCACGATTTGGCACTCTCTTCAATACTGCCGCGCTGACTTAATTTTCCAACAGCACCCACCCCCAAGCGCCCACCAATAGCTGTCCCGTCCCACATGTCCGGTGTCTTGAATCTAATCCAGCGGGTTCCAGAATTAATAAACCTGACCGAAACAATGTAGCGATCGCCCTTGCTCTCGATACCTACAGCCGAGAAGTCCAACTTAATGATCTTTTGACCATCCGAGCGCGCCTGATCAGATAGTCTGAACGGCGCATCAAACACTTGACGTCTGAGACGCTCTGGAATCAGACGCAATGAGCCCGATCTCCGGATGGCTTTCCCTTCGTCCAGACAGACAACGCTGAAAGTTGCGGCAGGATCATGCGTTTCTGGCCCGCCGCTCTGAATATCCGCGCGACATAAGGCGCGAGCCACGTCGTTCAGTTCCAGCACATCACTATTTTTCAAGCCGAGAGCAAAGACCCCCACGCCCGTATGTGGATCGTCATTAATGGTGTCTCCTTTCGCAAAATAGAATTTTCCATCACCGTCGAAAGTCATCTTTCTCGAACCATATTGAAGACCGCCGGACCAAGAAAGAGAAAACGCGCCGGGGCTCACTGAATTGCTGTCGAGATCACTCGCCATCACGCGGCTATTTCCCATCGATACAATGGTCAACAACAATGTCAGCGTTCGCACGATGTTGGAGTACTTCGCTCCTTTGCACGACAAAAGTAATCTGCGCATGTCATGCACCGATCCATTCCCAGTCGGCGTCGCCGCCGGCTCGTTTCACTTCCGGCATCGTGTCCCCGCGCCGTAGGGTGACGATATCCGCCAGCTCGTAGTGGACGGAGTTCCAGCCCTCGCGCACGCGCGGAAGCCATCGGCCACTACGCGGACATACCGCGCCCGGCTTGCAGAACTGCCGAGTCTCGTCGACGATGTCGAACGAATACTGCTTGACCGGCGCTGGCGCGCTGCCTTCCCACTGCCACCGCACCGGACCGTCAAAACTGATGCCGTTACCACCATCCATCAGCATCTTCACGTTGTCGGCCGTAGCAACGTCTCCTGCCTTGAACGGAACGAGCTGGAGGCTGCGATGAGCGCTGGAGTTCGTGCGTACGGCTCGGTAAAGGCCGTCTTCCGCGAACGTCTCGCCGGGCTTCACAGGGAAATACGACAGGCGAGTCCGCTGGTATGCCTCCCACTGCTCGCGCTCTCGCGGGGTCGACGGATAGTCACGGTCAAAGGTAATACGGGTGGGTTTCTTGTAGTCCGAATGGAAATCGACACGCAGCAGGCTGGACTCGATTCCAGTGACCTTGATGTTCATGAAGGCGCCTGCATATAAATCGTAGGTACCAGCGGTGAACTTGCCAACACGCGCAGTTTTGATTTTCACAACTACGGCACTATGTGGCGCAAGAAGCACTTCGCCGTTTGGAAATTGAGCCGGATCAGCAAGTGGCTGACCTGCTAGTGCAAAACCGACTTTCCCTCCCATGCCACTCTTTGAATCATATACCGCCAAAATATCCATGTATTTTCCCATTTTTGTCTCCCACCCATCCGGTGTCTTGAACTGGATTGGGTAGTCGCCGCTGTTTTCAAATCTCAGAGACACCAGAAATCCGTCAACCGCACGATCGATCGAAACGAGAGAGAGATCCAGCTTGACGAGCTTACGCCCATCCAGCACCCCTGCATTCGTAAGTTTTTCCGCGAAATTGGAGATTTTTGATCTAACATCCCGACCAAAATCGCTTACATAACCGTTCCGAATCTCGCCATCACACTGCGCGTTGTAAATAATTGGAATTATTACATCACTTTCCGAGTATCGCGGGGAACACAGCAGTTCCACCATCTGCTTGGCGGCATCGAGACTTTCACCACCCAACTTCAATTCATATATGCCAATTCCATCAATATTCCGATTCCGGCTCGAATTTCCAATTTGAACTTGCAACACACCTTCGAAAACCGAGATTGAATTATTCCCATAGGTGTTGACGCTACCGTCCGCCCCGCCATTTGTCGTATAGCTAAATTGCATTTTCTGATTCTCCAGGCTCACAGTTTCAGCATGGGCGGCGCTCCCAAGCAGGAGCAAGCAGACCACAGCATTGCGCAAATACGGAATCAACGAACTACGCGTCATAACCGACCCTCCATAACTTGTTCGTCGCAATCGAGAACTGACGTCGCACGTATTCAAGATAATAGGGCTTCATACTCGCGGTGACGCGACCCGGCTGCAATGGAGCATTAGCACCGTCACCCATCACATTGCTGGCGGAATGTCCCTGCCAGAACTGGCCTCCAGCCTTCGCCCCAACCAGTGAAAAATCGATCTGCTCGTTCTTGATATACGACTCGTGCACCCAACCACCAAGGGCGTAATACTCGTCAGGAAAATTAAAATAGTGGCCACATTCATGCGCCTCCACATTCGCATCGGGATAGGGGTGAATGTTGAATTGATCATCCTGCCATTTTTGCTCCTCGCCCCAGGACCCCGTATCTGCCCGCAGCACTTGGGGAAATAGCTTGAGCGTGACATGGGGCTTGAATCCGTCAATCGGAGCACCCTTGATCGATACGCGAACATCGACCTTGAACTCGACCTTTACCCGGCAGCCGCACGCCGCTCCCTTGGGGCAGCCGTCCAGAATCAGCTTGTAACTCCCCTGATTCAGCACGGCCTCGATGCGGCTAGTCAGAGCCCCGACATCGAATTTAGGTCCGACCGAATCACGAAATTCCATTTTCACGCCTTGTTTCAACGTTCCCGGCAACATGTCCGAATGAGCGAAATATTCGTATGGAATCGTCAACTGATCGTCCGGCACCGACATATCACGCTCGCCTTTCAGATCGACCGGAAAAAGATCCATCGGAATCAGCATGGCGCGAACCGTACAGGTAATCGCCTTGTCGTGTTCGCTATAGGAAAATTCGAAATGCGAGGATCTCGAACCGCCGCCCCTATATTGAGCGCCTGTCTTAGGGTCCCGCCAAGGTGTCCGGTCGTTCAGCACACCCCAATACGAAACGGATTCAATACGCCCCTTTACGTCGGCCTTCAGGTCCGATATTTTCCAATCGCAGGGCACCGCATTCGCCAGCTTGATCGGATCGGGCGCCACCAGGGTTTGCTCCTGATCATCCGGACTGTTCAGTGTGACCTTGGCTTTGGGAATGTCGGTATCCACGTTTGACGGCTTGCCATCAAACGGAGAAAAGGCAGACGCCCCCGGCGGCACGGCGCTGCCAGAAAGACGCGAGAAAAAGTCGCCAAGCGGCGACGGCGCGACCCCGGCCGCATCAGGTACGGGCGCCACCGTTCCCGCGTTCTCCGGCGCGACCATCTCGGTCGCGGGCGCGTGCGGCGGCACGAACGCCGGATTGGTGCGCCAGACGTCGCAGCCCGTCGTATACGGCACAAACACCGGCGCGAATGCCGCGCCCCCAAGATCCATCTGCGCCGGCCCGGTCTTTTTCAGGGTGCTGGTCTTGAACAGCACGCCGCCGCGCGTACCCATCTCGATGCCCCCGGGTGTCATCCGGAAATACGAGCCGCCGACGTTCATCACGATTTCCTTCGGCGACTTGACGTGGAGCACCCCGTTCACCGTCTCGACCGTCATGTCTTCGTGGGAGGCAAGCTGCATGCGGCCGCGCTGTGCCTGCACGACGACCGCGCCCGCGGCCGCAATCAGGCTCATGCCTTTCTGCGTGAACAGCGACACCATGTCGTGCGCGGCCACCGTAAAGCGCTTCCAGACACTCCAGCTCGCATCGCCTTTCGCGATGCTCATGATGTTTTCGCCCGCGACGACCTGCACGCTCTTGCCGGCCACCACGCCCGCCGACGCCGGCGCTGTCACCAGCACACCGGGCTGCTGAAACTGATCGAGCGCCTCGTTCGCGGCCCGCTGACCGTCGATATCGGCCGCTTCGGCCTTCGACGCCTGAGCGGAGGACGCCAGCGCTTTCGCCAACGCCAACGCGTCCTCGAGCTGTGCAACGGCTTCCTGCATGTCGAGTTGCGTGCCGGACGCGCCATTTCGCGCATGGGCCGACACCATCACGCCACGACCACCGCGCAGCACAGCGGCCCCATCCGACCTCAATTCGGCACCGCTGCCGCGCTCGCTCTGGCCGCGATCCACCATGTGCCCGAGATTGAGCTGCGACTTGCCGTGCTCCGTCGCAACCTTGATGTGCTCGCGCCCCTGCCGGTCGTCCATCTCCAGCGTATTGTTCGAACGCGTGCGGAGGGTATTCCGCGTGCCCCATGGGACGCCCGCGACGATCGGGTCCGAGTGTTGGGCGGTATGCAGCACGTGGCTGATGAACGGCAAATCCACGCAGCCCCACAGGAAGCTCACGCCGACCACCGTGCCTTCGACGAGCCCAAAGTGAAAACCGGTCTGGTTCGGCCCCGCGAACGGTTTCGCGAGCCTCATCGGACAGCTTTGCAGACCGGGCGTCCGCGTGTCGCGGTCCAGATGAAGATCGACGATGTATTTGCCCTGGCTATCGAGATAGGGGTCTTTCTCGCCGCTGGACGACGCGACCGTCCCGGTGATGACCCCGTCGATCCTCGGCCACGTTTCTTCCTTCAACGGCATCCGATACTGGCGATCGGATGGAATCGCGTCGAACGTCACGTGATAGCCCTTCTTCCGGCTCGCGCCGCACGTCACCCGCACGACAACGAGCCCGTGCTTCGCATCGGGCAATTCCCGGTTCGACAGTTTCAGCACCGAGCCGGGCACGAGGTCCAGCATGTCGCACTCGCCGCGATACTCGACCTGGCCGGCCAGCGCTGCCTCGCGGCGCAGTCGTGCCTCTTCCCTCGCCTCGTCCTCGCTCTGATCCGGCGTTCCCCAGGTATACGCTTCGCCATACGTCGTGCGGTCGTCGCGGACGGGACTGACCGCCTCGATCGGATCCGATATCGCCGTTTCCGTGTTGAACGTGCGTACCGCGTAGGCCGCCGGCAAGGTCTTCGCGTGCATTTCGAGCGCGCTGACCGACTCGATACCGCAGGCTTCCAGCCCGCTGTGCGGCCGATACGCAACCGTCAGGCGCGCGGGATCGCGCCGATAGTGCGCATAGTCGTCGCCGAAACGCACCTGCTCGCACCGCTCGCCTGCGTCGCACACGAACCAGATACCCGAGCGCCGGCACAAGCGCGTAATGAACGCCAGATCGTCCTCGCCCCATTGCATGACGAAGCTGCGCTTGCGGTAGGTTCGATTCAACCGGAATTCGAAGTCGGCGAAGATCTTGTTGAACTCGTGCTCCCGCAGAATCCGCTCGATGATCTCGGGAATGCTCATGTCGAGGAAGAACCGACACTTCGGCGCATTGCGCAACAGCGCCAGTCGCGACTCCAGCACGATTTCGTACAGCGACTGATCGCGGTTCGCAGCCTTCAACGCAAAGCCCGTCACGACGCCCGGCACGCGCCGCGCGTCGTCCGGCTGACTCCATCGGTCTCGGGGCGGCGGCTGAATCACGAATGCGCCCATGCGGTTCAGGAACTCGCTGCGCGACAGGTCATGACGGGGATGCGTGAACCGGATCGTGTACTTGGTCGGCTCGCCGATGCCGCGTGTGCCTTCGAACTCGTACACGTCGGCGAGCGCGGCGGCCGGCGCTCCCTTGATATCGAGGCTGTAGAACTGGTGGATGTCGATGCCCGCGCGCGCGGGTGTATCGGAAATGGCCGTGCTCGCGGTCAAGGCGCCCCCGTCTCGGTTTGTTGGAATATCGCGAGCGATCCTAACCGTGCTGGTACTGGTGCGGCCATAGGACCAGTATGATTTTGCCGACGGGGAATCGGCACGAACGTTTTTACCGGGCGCAGAACTTGCGCACCGCACTTCCAACGACCAACACCTCGGCCACCGCACGCGCCGAGTTTTTCATTGGTATCTCGACGCCATTGGCAAAAGTTTCACTCTGCCGGCCTCCCTCCTTGATCACGCGCTCCTGCGTAAAAACACCGCCACCGCGCCCCAGGCTGCAAAAAACGACCATCCAAACCGCCGCGAATCGCGCGTGCGCGTTTGCAACCCGCCCGCATCCCAGCAGGAACACGCATTGCGACAAGCACACCTGTTGCCGATCCGGCCGCCGCCCGCACACGCTACCCATGAACCCCACACCGCCCTTCGCTCCTCACATCTACTTCTGCGACGCCCGCCTCGTCGGCCCGCTCGATGCATGGCCCGACACGTTCCAGCACATCGCCGGCATGGGCTTCGACCACGTGCTGATCGGCGGCTTCTGGGCCGCCAGCGTCGCGGGCTTCCCGCGCCACGTCGCCGACTTCCACCGGCCGGCGGCGACGTTCGCGACGCGCGCCGGCGCGCTCGAGACGTTCTCGCGGCTCGCGCAGCTCGCGCACGGCCACGGGCTGCGCGTGCTGCTCGAAGTGGTGCCGGACCGCATCGCGCGCGACAACCCGCTGCGCGCCGAGCATCCGGACTGGTACGTCGAGCGCGCGCACGACGACGCGTTGATCGATCCGCGCAGCGCCGCCCATGAAATGGACGTCGCGCATGCCCAGGTCGGCGAAGACGCCGCGCACGACGCGCTGTCCGCGTGGTGGTGCACGCATCTCGCCACGTTCGCGGATGCCGGTGCGTCGGGTTTCCTGATCGACGCGCCGCATCACCTGCCGGCCGCGTGGTGGCCCGGCTGGCGCGCGGCACTGCGCCGCGCGCGCCCGGACGTCGCGGTGCTGGCCGGCGTGCCCGGCCATGCGCGCGACGCGCTCGCCCAGCTCGAGGCGGCCGGCTTCGATGCGGTGTTCTCGTCGGTACGCTGGTGGGATCTGCACGCGCCGTGGTTCGTCGACGAACACCGGCTGCTGCGGCGCATCGGCTCGCCGATCGCGTTTCCCGATGCGATCGACGGCCCGCGCCTCGCCGACAACTGGAACACCGCGCCGGACGAGACGGTCGCCCGCGCGTACCACCGCGCGCTGTGGACCGCCGCCGCGGTCGGCACCGGCTGGCTCGTGCCGATGGGCTTCGAGCGCGGCGTCACGCTGCCGCTGATGGCGCGCGACGCGGACGCCGCACGCTATCGCGCCGCGCTGGACGACGCGCGCTTCGACCTGTCCGGCGCGATCGCCGACGCGAATGCATGGCGCCGCGCGACACCGATCGCGGCCGAGCGCGGCGAAATCGCGCAACTGAGCGCGCCGGGCGCGCGCGCAACGGCGCTGCTGCGCGGCAGCGGTCCGTCGCTCGAACACGACGACACCGCCCTGCTGATCGCGTTGAATCCCGATCTCGATGCGCCGACGCACGTCGATCCCGCGACGATCCTGCCCGGCGTGCCGGGCGGCTTCACGCACGTCTCGCCACCGAACGGCGCGCGCAAGCCGGCGCCCGCCGCGCCGGTCGCGCTGCAAGCTTTCACGTTGGAGCCCGGCGGCTATGCGCTGCTCGACGCGCGGCGCGCGCCGCCCGCGCTCGCTCGCACCGATGCCGCGGGCGAGCGCACCGCGCTGTCGGCCGCGCTCGCGGCCGACCGGATCGCGATCGAGCGCGTCGAGCCGGCGGTCGACGGCGGCCGCTTCGCGATCAAGCGTGTGATCGGCGAAACACTGGTTGTGCACGCATCGATCTTCACGGACGGCCACGCGCATCTCGCGGCCGCGCTGCAATGGCGGGCGGACGACGAGGACACATGGCGAGAAGTGCCGTTCGTCGCGGAGCCGAACGATCGCTGGCACGCGCGCATCACACTCGACCGGCTCGGCCGCCACGCGTTCCGCGTGATCGCATGGCGCGACGACTGGGCATCGCTCGTCACCGACATCGCGAGGAAGCGCGCGGCCGGCCAGGACGTGACGCTGGAGCTACGCGAGGCGCAGCTGCTGCTCGCGACCGCGTTGAAGCACGCCGATCCGGCCGACCGGCGCGCGCGCACGCGGATGGAACAGCTCACGGCCGAATTCAACGACGCATCGCCCGACAAGCGGCTCGAACTGCTCGGCGCGCCCGCACTCGCCGACGCGTACGCGGCGCTGCGCTACCGGCCATTCGTCACGCACGACGATGCGGTCTACCCGGTCGACGTCGAACGTCGCGCCGCGCGCTTCTCGAGCTGGTACGAGATGTTCCCGCGCTCGGCGAGCAACGACCCGCACCGGCACGGCACGTTCGACGACGTGATCGCGCAATTGCCGCGCATCCGCGACATGGGTTTCGACGTGCTGTATTTCCCGCCGATCCATCCGATCGGCACGACGGCGCGCAAGGGCCGCAACAACACGCTGACGGCTGGCCCCGACGACGTCGGCAGCCCGTACGCGATCGGCTCGCCCGAAGGCGGCCACACGGCCGTGCATCCGCAGCTCGGCACGCTCGCGTCGTTCCGCACGCTGGTCGACGCGGCGCATGCGCAGGGGCTGGAAATCGCGCTGGACTTCGCGATCCAGTGCTCGCCCGATCATCCGTGGCTCGCCGCGCATCCGGGCTGGTTCGCGTGGCGGCCCGACGGCTCGCTGCGCTATGCGGAGAATCCGCCGAAGCGCTATCAGGACATCGTGAACCCTGATTTCTACGCGCCGGATGCGCTGCCCGACCTGTGGGTCGCGCTGCGCGACGCGGTGCTGTTCTGGGTCGACGCCGGCGTGCGGATCTTCCGCGTCGACAATCCGCACACGAAGCCGCTGCCGTTCTGGGCGTGGATGATCGCCGACGTGCGCGGCAAGCATCCGGACGTGGTGTTCCTGTCGGAGGCGTTCACGCGGCCGGGGATGATGTACCGGCTCGCGAAGATCGGCTTCTCGCAGTCGTACACGTATTTCACGTGGCGCGAGACGAAGCGCGAATTCATCGACTACCTGACCGAGCTGACGGCCGGCCCCGCACGCGAGTTCTTCCGGCCGAACTTCTTCGTGAACACGCCCGACATCAATCCGCGCCACCTGCAGAACGCGCCGCGCTCGCAGTTCGTGATCCGCGCGGCGCTGGCGGCGACGCTCGCCGGGTCGTGGGGCCTGTACTCGGGCTTCGAGATCGGCGAATCGGCGCCGCTGCCCGACAGCGAGGAATACGCGGACGCGGAGAAATACGAGCTGCGCGTGCGCGACTGGCGCAAGGCCGCGCACATCGGCGGCGAAATCGCGCGGCTGAACCGCGCGCGGCGCGACCATCCGGCGCTGCAGACCCATCTCGGCCTCACCTTCGTCGATGCGGACAACGACCAGGTGCTGGTGTTCGTGAAGGCGACGCCCGCGCACGACAGCGTCGTCGCAGTGGCGATCAGCCTCGACCCGTGGCATCCGCAGGCCGCGAATTTCACGCTCGATGCGGCGCTGTGGCGCGGCTTCGGGCTCGTCGACGGCGAACCGCTCGACGCGCTCGAACAGGACGCCGCGCATGCCGAAACCTGGCGCGGGCATCGCCAGTACGTATCGCTCGACCCGCACGTGCGGCCGTATGCGATCTGGCGGCTCGCGCCGTCTCCCGGCGCCGCGCGAGCGGCGGCGCCCGACCCGGCCGATGCCCGGGGCCATTCCGGAGCACACGGATGATGAAACGCGAAGATCCCCTCGACGACGTGCGTCGCGCGCAATTCCCGTCCCTCGCACCGGCCGGCACGCCGCGCCGGCGCCGTTCACGGCGACGCGCGCCCGCGCTCTGCGCGGACGATCCGCTGTGGTACAAGGACGCGATCATCTACCAGGTACACGTGAAGTCGTTCTACGACTCGAACAACGACGGGATCGGCGACTTCCCGGGCCTGATCATGAAGCTCGACTACATCGCCGAGCTCGGCGTCGACACGATCTGGCTGCTGCCGTTCTACCCGTCGCCGCGCCGCGACGACGGCTACGACATCGCCGACTACCGCGACGTGCATCCCGACTACGGCACGCTCGCCGACGTGCGGCGCTTCATTCGCGAAGCGCACGCGCGCGGCATCCGCGTGATCACGGAGCTCGTGATCAACCACACGTCGGACCAGCATCCGTGGTTCCAGCGCGCGCGGCGCGCGAAGCCCGGCTCGATGCATCGCGACTACTACGTGTGGTCCGACACCGACACGAAATACGCGGGCACGCGGATCATCTTTCTGGATACCGAAACATCGAACTGGACGCACGACCCGATCGCCGGCCAGTACTACTGGCACCGCTTCTACTCGCACCAGCCGGACCTGAACTTCGACAACCCGGCTGTGGTACGCGAGGTGATCCAGGTGATGCGCTTCTGGCTCGATCTCGGCATCGACGGGCTGCGGCTCGACGCGGTGCCGTACCTGGTCGAGCGCGAAGGCACCAACAACGAGAACCTGCCGGAAACACATGCGATCCTGAAGCGGATCCGCGCGACGATCGACGCCGAGTATCCGAACCGGATGCTGCTCGCGGAAGCGAACCAGTGGCCGGAGGACGTGCAGGAATATTTCGGCGAGGAGAACGAATGCCACATGGCGTTCCACTTTCCGCTGATGCCGCGCATCTACATGTCGATCGCGAGCGAGGACCGCTTCCCGATCATCGACATCATGCGGCAGACGCCGGCGCTCGCGCCAAGCAACCAGTGGGCCGTGTTCCTGCGCAATCACGACGAGCTGACGCTCGAGATGGTGACCGACTCGGAGCGCGACCTGCTGTGGCAGACCTACGCGAGCGACCGCCGGGCGCGGATCAACCTCGGGATCCGGCGCCGCCTCGCGCCGCTGATGGAGCGCGACCGGCGCCGCATCGAGCTGATCAACTCGCTGCTGCTGTCGATGCCCGGCACGCCGGTGATCTACTACGGCGACGAGCTCGGCATGGGCGATAACATCCACCTCGGCGACCGCGACGGCGTGCGCACGCCGATGCAATGGTCGTCCGACCGCAACGGCGGCTTCTCGCGCGCGGACCCGGAACTGCTGGTGCTGCCGCCCGTGATGGGCGCGCTGTATGGCTATGACGCGGTCAACGTCGAGGCGCAGACGCGCGACCCGCATTCGCTGCTGAACTGGACCCGCCGGATCCTGTCCACGCGCCGCGCGACGCAGTCGTTCGGCCGCGGCTCGATCCGCTTCCTGCGTCCGGACAACCGCAAGGTGCTCGCATACCTGCGCGAGCTCGAAGGCCACGAGACGGTGCTGTGCGTCGCGAACCTGTCGCGCGCGTCGCAGGCGGTCGAGCTCGACCTGTCCGAATTCGCGGGCCGCGTGCCGATCGAGATGACGTCGGACTCGGCGTTTCCGCCGATCGGGCAGCTCACGTACCTGCTGACCTTTCCGCCATACGGCTTCCTGTGGTTCGTGCTGTCCGAGCACGGCCGCGAGCCGTCGTGGCGACAGCCGCACGCGGAGCCGCTGCCCGAATACGTGACGATCGTGATGCGGCGCGGCGATGCGCGGCCGGACGTCGGGCAACTGCACACGCTCGCGCACGATGCGCTCGCGTCGTGGCTCACGCGGCGGCGCTGGTTCGCGTCGAAGGATCGCAAGATCGGCGACGCGTGGTTGAACGTCGTCACGCCGATGCCGGACGAACCGTTCCAGTACGCGGAGGCCTGGGTGTCCGCGAGCGACGGCGGCGTCGAGCGCTATGTCGTGCCGCTCGCCACCGCATGGGGCGGCGAGACCTCGCATCCGCTGTTCGCGCAGCTCGCGCTCGCCCGCGTGCGGCGCGGCCATACGGTCGGCTACCTGACCGACGCGTTCGCGCTGCCGGCGTTCGCGCGCGGGATGCTGCACAAGCTGCGCGACGGCGCGACGGTCCCGACGTCCGACGGCGGCCGCCTCGACTTCCTGCCCGAACACGCGCTCGCCGGGCTCGATCCCGGCGACGAGGCCGAGGTGCGCTGGCTCGCGGCCGAGCAGAGCAACAGCTCGCTCGTGATCGGCGACGCGATCGTGCTGAAGCTCGTGCGCAAGGTCGCGCACGGCATCCATCCGGAAGCGGAGATGAGCCGGCACCTGACGCGGATCGGCTATGCGAACACCGCGACGCTCGCGGGCGAGGTCGTGCACGTCGATCCGGACGGCACACCGCATACGGTCGCGATCCTGCAGCGCTACGTCGACAACCAGGGCGACGCGTGGACGCGTTCGTTCGACTTCCTGCGGCGCGCGATCGACGAACTCGCGCTACCGGCCGCGGGCGACGGCGACGCAACCGAAGTCGACGACGAACCCGATGCGCTGCTCGGCTACGCGGCGTTCGCGGGCATCATCGGCACGCGGCTCGGCCAGTTGCACGTCGCGCTCGCGCAACCGTCCGACGATCCCGCGTTCGCGCCCGAAGCCGCGACGCCCGAGCACGTCGACGGCTGGTGCGTCGATGCGATCGCGTCGTTCGAGCGCGCGCTCGACGTGCTGCGCACGCAGCTCGACAAGCTCGATCCGGTCAACCGCGCGGCGGCGGACACGCTGCTCGCGTCGCGCGACGCGGCCGTGCAGGCCATCGGCGAACTCGTGCCGCGCACGCTCGATGCGCAATGCACGCGCATTCACGGCGATTTCCACCTCGGCCAGGTGCTCGACGTGCAAGGCGACGCGCTGCTGATCGACTTCGAAGGCGAGCCGGCGCGCGCGCTCGACCGGCGCCGCGCGAAATCGCATCCGCTGCGCGACGTGGCCGGCCTGCTGCGCTCGCTGTCGTACGTGAGCGCCACCGCGCAGTTCGCGATCGAGAAGGCGCCGCCGCAGACGGCCGGCCGCAAGCGCGCGCTGTTCGACCGCTTCGGGCAGGCCGCCGCCGACCGCTTCGTCGAATGCTATCGCGCGGCCGCCGATCAGGCGCCCGAGCGCTTCGTCGACCCGCGTTACGCGGACCGCCTGCTCGCGCTGTTCCTGATCGACAAGGCGTCGTACGAGCTGTGCTACGAAGCCGCGAATCGCCCCGACTGGCTCGGCGTGCCGGTCGGCGGCCTCGCCGCGCTGATCGAACGCCTGCTCGCGACCGACCGCGCGCCCGACCACGGAGGCAACCGATGACCGACATGCTGTTCGACCGCACCGACATCGACGCGCTGCTCGCCGGCCGCCATCCGGACCCGTTCGCGTGTCTCGGCCCGCACGCCGACGCCGGCCGCGTCGTCGTGCGCGCGCTGCTGCCCGGCGCGCAGCGCGTGCGCGCGGTGACGCCCGACGGCGACGAACTCGGCGCGCTCGCGTGCGTCGACGACGCCGGCTGCTTCGCGGGCACGCTCGCGCACGACGGCCGCTACCGGCTGGCCATCGACTGGCCGGACACGCGCCAGATCACCGACGACGCGTACGCGTTCGGCACGCTGCTCGACGAGGCCGAGCTCGCGCGTTTCGCGGCCGGCGACCCGGCCGCCGTGCTCGACTGCCTGGGAGCGACGCCCACGCGCGTCGACGGCATCGACGGTGTGCGCTTCGCGGTGTGGGCGCCGAACGCGCAGCGCGTATCGGTCGTCGGCGACTTCAACATGTGGGACGGTCGCCGGCATCCGATGCGGCTGCGGCGGCCGTGGGGCGTCTGGGAGCTGTTCGTGCCGGGCATCGGCGCCGGCGAACACTACAAGTACGAGCTGCGCGCGGCCGACGGACACGTGCTGCCGCACAAGGCCGACCCGTGCGCGCGCGCGACCGAAGCACCGCCGCGCACCGCGTCCGTCGTCGCCGACACCGCGGCGCTCGACGCGTTCGCATGGCACGACGACGGCTGGCTGCACGCGCGGCCGCCCGCGGACCGGCGCTTCCGCATGCCATGGTCGATCTACGAGGTACATGCCGAATCGTGGCAGCGCGTGCCCGAGGAGATGGACCGCAGCGCGACCTGGGACGAACTCGCCGAGCGGCTGATCCCGTACGTGCGCGGCATGGGCTTCACGCACGTCGAGTTCATGCCGATTTCCGAATACCCGTTCGGCGGCTCGTGGGGCTACCAGCCGCTCGCGCAGTTCGCGCCTTCCGCGCGCTTCGGGCCGGTCGACGGCTTCGCGCGCTTCGTCGACCGCGCGCATGCGGCCGGCATCGGCGTGATCGTCGACTGGGTGCCCGCGCACTTCCCGAACGACGCGCACGGCCTCGCGCAATTCGACGGCAGCGCGCTGTACGAGCACGCCGATCCGCGCGAAGGCATGCACCCGGACTGGAACACCTGCGTGTTCAATCTCGGACGCAACGAGGTCGGCGCGTTCCTCATCGCGTCCGCGCTCGCGTGGGCGCGCCGCTATCACGTCGACGGAATCCGCGTCGACGCGGTCGCGTCGATGCTGTATCGCGACTATTCGCGCAACGAAGGCGAATGGGTGCCGAACATCCACGGCGGGCGCGAGAACCTCGAATCGGTCGCGTTCCTGCGCACGTTGAACGACACGCTGCACGGTGCGCTCGCGCCGCCGGGCGTCGTCACCTTCGCGGAGGAATCGACCGCGTGGCCGGGCGTCACGGCGTCGACCGGCGACGGCGGGCTCGGCTTCGACTTCAAATGGAACATGGGGTGGATGCACGACACGCTGTCGTATGTGCGCGAGGATCCGATCCATCGCCGCTATCACCACGACCGGATGACGTTCGGGCTCGTCTATGCGTTCTCCGAACGATTCGTGCTGCCGCTGTCGCACGACGAGGTCGTGCACGGCAAGGGCTCGCTCGCCGTGAAGATGCCGGGCGACGCGTGGCAGCGGCTCGCGACGCTGCGCGCGTACTTCGGCTTCATGTGGGCGCATCCGGGCAAGAAGCTGCTGTTCATGGGCAGCGAATTCGCGCAATGGGCCGAGTTCGCGCACGATGCGACGCCGCACTGGGACCTGCTCGACGCACCCGCGCATCGCGGCGTGCAGCGGCTCGTGCGCGACCTGAACCGCACCTACGCGGCCGAACCGGCACTGCACGCGCTCGACTGTCACGCGTCCGGTTTTTTCTGGCTGATCGGCGACGATCGCGACAACAGCGTGTTCGCGTTCGCGCGCCGCGACGATACCGGGCGCCTCGTCGTCGCGATCTGCAACTTCACGCCGGTGCCGCGCCCCGGCTATCGCATCGGGCTGCCCGCGCCCGGGCACTGGCGCGAACTGATGAACACCGATGCCGCCGTGTATGGCGGCACGAATGCCGGCAACGACGGCGCCGTGTGGACGGAGGACGTACCCTCGCACGGCCAGTCGTGGTCGGCCACCTTGCGCCTGCCCCCGCTCGCGACCCTATGGCTGAGCCCGGCCTGACGCCCGGCGCCCTCGACACGGAGACAATCCCCCCATGCCGACCGCCCTGCCTTCCCGTCTCGAACCCGGCCGCTGCTATCCGCTCGGCGCCACGTGGGACGGCCTTGGCACCAACTTCGCGGTGTTTTCCGCGCACGCGCAGCGCATCCAGCTGTGCGTGTTCGATCCGACCGGCCGCAAGGAACTCGCGCGCCTCGACCTGCCCGAATGCACCGACGAGGTGTGGCACGGCTACCTGCCGAACGCGCATCCGGGCACCGTATACGGCTTTCGCGCGGATGGCCCGTACCAGCCGCAGCACGGCCATCGCTTCAACCCGACCAAGCTGCTGCTCGACCCGTATGCGCGCAAGCTGGTCGGCCAGTTCCGCTGGTCCGACGCGCTGTTCGGCTATCGCGTGCATTCGAACCGCGCGGACCTGTCGATGGACCGCCGCGACTCGGCGCCCGCGATGCCGAAGGCCGTGGTCGTCGACGAGGCGTTCGACTGGCGCAACGACCGTCGCCCGGACGTGCCGTGGCGCAGTACCGTGATCTACGAGACGCACGTGCGCGGCACGTCGATGCGCCGCGCCGGGCTGCGCGTGCCGGAGCGCGGCACGTTCGCGTCGCTGTCGCATCCGGCATTCATCGATCACCTGCTGTCGATCGGCGTGACGACGATCGAGCTGCTGCCGGTGCACGCGTTCCTGCAGCAGCGGGCGCTGGTGAACCGCGGGCTGCGCAATTACTGGGGCTACGACACGGCCGCGTTCTTCGCGCCGGAGCCGTCGTACCTGACGACGCGGCGGCTTGACGAAATGCGCATCGCGATCCGGCAGCTGCACGCGGCCGGCATCGAGGTCGTGCTCGACGTCGTCTACAACCACACGTGCGAAGGCAACGAGCTCGGCCCGACGCTGTCGTGGCGCGGCCTCGACAACGCGAGCTACTACCGGCTGCGGCAGGACGACCGGCGTTACCACGTCGACGAGACCGGCTGCGGCAACACGCTGAACCTGTCGCATCCGCGCGTCGTGCAGATGGTGATGGATTCGCTGCGCTACTGGGCCACCGCGTTCAACATCGACGGCTTTCGCTTCGATCTCGGCGTGACGCTCGGCCGCGAGGATCACGGCTTCGAGCCGGGCGCGGGGTTTTTCGACGCGTTGCGGCAGGATCCGGTGCTCGCGCAGCGCAAGCTGATCACCGAACCGTGGGATCTCGGCCTCGGCGGCTATCAGCTGGGCCGTCATCCGCCCGGCTTCGCCGAATGGAACGACCGCTTTCGCGACACGGTGCGGCGCTTCTGGCGCGGCGATGCGGGCCAACGTCCGGAACTCGCCGCGCGGCTCGCTGGCTCGGCCGACCTGTTCAACCACCAACGGCGCCGGACCTGGGCATCGGTCAATTTCGTCACCGCGCACGACGGCTTCACGCTCGCCGATCTGGTGTCGTATGCGCACAAGCACAACGAGGCCAACGGCGAGGACGACCGCGACGGCCGCGACGACAACTGCAGCGCGAACTGGGGCGTCGAAGGCGCCACCGACGATGCGTCGATCCTCGACCTGCGCGCGCGTGTCGCGCGCTCGATGCTCGCGACGCTGTTTACCGCGCTCGGCACGCCGATGATCGTCGCCGGCGACGAATTCGGCCGCACGCAGCGTGGCAACAACAACGCGTATTGCCAGGATAACGAAATATCGTGGCTCGACTGGGACCTCGCGCACAGCGAAGAAGGCGTCCAGATGATCCGTTTCGTGTCGCGGCTCGCCGCACTGCGGCGCATGTACCCGGTGATGTCCGCGCCGCGCTATCCGTCGGGCGACCGCGACGGCGCGCCGGGCATGCGCGAGATCGGCTGGTTCGACGAACACGGCCTCGAGCTGAGCGTGCCCGCGTGGGAAGACGGCGAGCGCCGCGCGCTGACGATGCGGCGCGTCGGCACCGGCCGCACCGGGCGCACCGAGGCGTTGCTCGTAATGCTGAACGCGTCGGCCGGCACCATCAAGTTCAAGCCGCCCGCGCCGGTGCTCGATTACCGCGTGCTGCTCGACACCGCGACGCCCGACTCCGGCCCGCGCTCGTGGCCGGAGGCCGGCCTCGACGTCGCCGCGCACACGGCCGTGATCGCGGTCGCGGCCGTGCCACCCGACCTGCCCTCGTGAGGAACCGCCATGTCGTCACGTACCGCCCCACCAACCGGCACGCACGCGTTCGCGTCGTCGTTCGGCGCGACCTGCGTCGACGCGCAGCACACCCGCTTCCGGCTGTGGGCGCCCGCGAGCCGCACGGCCGCGGTCGAACTGCACGGCGACGAGCGCATCGCGATGCAGGCCGCCGGCGACGGCTGGTTCGAGATCGTCGCGCGCTGCGGCGCCGGCACGCTGTACCGCTTCCTGCTCGACGACGGTCTCGCGGTGCCCGATCCCGCGTCGCGCTTCCAGCCGTCCGACGTGCACGGCCCGAGCCAGGTCGTCGATCCGGCCGCGTACCGCTGGCGCAATGACGCGTGGCGCGGCCGGCCATGGCACGAGACGGTGCTGTACGAGCTGCACGTCGGTGCCTGCGGCGGCTATGCGAGCGTCGAGCGGCGCCTGCCCGACATCGCCGCGCTCGGCGTGACCGCGCTCGAGCTGATGCCCGTCAACGCGTTCCCCGGTGCGCGCAACTGGGGCTACGACGGCGTGCTGCCGTTCGCGCCCGCTGCGTCATACGGCCGGCCCGAGGAGCTGAAGGCGCTCGTCGACGCCGCGCACGGGCTCGGACTGCAGGTGTTTCTCGACATCGTGTACAACCACTTCGGGCCCGACGGCAACCTGCTGCCGCGCTATGCGCCTGAATTTTTCCGCGCGGACCGGCAGACGGCGTGGGGCCCGGCGATCGATTTCTCGCGCGCGCAGACGAGCGCGTTCTTCATCGACAACGCGCTGTACTGGCTCGACGAATTCCGTTTCGACGGCCTGCGCATCGACGCCGCGCATGCGATCGACGACGATGCGTGGCTGCGCGAGCTGGCCCGGCGCGTGCGCACGCATTTCGGCGATGCGCGCCACGTGCATCTGGTGCTCGAGAACGAACGCAATACCGCGAGCCTGCTCGGGCCCAACGGCTTCGATGCGCAGTGGAACGACGACTTCCACAACAGCGCGCACGTGCTGCTGACAGGTGAGCACGAAGGCTACTACCGCGCGTATGCCGACGCGCCGCTGCGCCGTCTCGCGCGCACGCTCGGCGAAGGCTTCGCGTATCAGGGCGAGCCGTCGCCGCTGCATGACGGCGCGCCACGCGGCGAGCCGAGCGCGCACCTGCCACCGACCGCGTTCGTCACGTTCCTGCAGAACCACGACCAGATCGGCAACCGCGCGTTCGGCGAACGGCTGCGCGCGCTCGCGAACGACGACGCGGTGCGCGCCGCGACCGCGTTGATGCTGCTCGCGCCGCAGATCCCGCTGCTGTTCATGGGCGAGGAAGACGGCAGCACGCAGCCGTTCCAGTTCTTCACCGACTATCGCGACGAGCTCGCCGATGCGGTGCGCGAAGGCCGTCGCCGCGAGTTCGCCGCGTTTTCCGCGTTCGCCGATCCCGCGCATCGCGATGCGATCCCCGATCCGAACGACGTCGCCACGTTCGTGCGTTCGTCGCCGGCCCACGCGGACGACGATGCGTGGCCCGACGCCGATGCATGGCGGCACTTCTATCGCAGCGCGCTGACGGTGCGCGCGGCGCTGGTGACGCCGCACCTGCCCGGCGCGCGCGCGCTCGGCGTCGAGTTGCTGGCTGGTCACGTTAGCCCCGAACCGGAGGCGCTCGTCGCGCGCTGGCGGCTCGGCGACGGCAGCACGCTGACGATCGCGTTCAATCCCGGCTCGCATGACGCGGTGCTGCCCGCGCTGCCGGTCGGCAAGATCGTGTTCGAGACGCCGCCGCGCGCGCGCGACCGGCTCGCCGACCAGCGGCTGCCCCCTCGCACCTGCATCGCGTGGCGCGACGGCGCGGTCAACCACGATGCGCTGAAACACCGCGCGAACGGGCACACGCGACCATGACGACCGACGTACCGATCGCCGAACTCGCGCGCGCGGCCGGGCTCGAACCCGACTGGATCGACGCGGGCGGCGTCGCGCGGCGCGTGACCGACGATTCGCTCGTCGCGCTCGTCGATGCGCTCGGCTGGCCCTGCGGCACGCCGATCGAGCGGGTCGACAGCGCGGCCGCGCTCGTCGATGCGCACGACGCCGCGCCGCCGGTCGTGACGGGCGATGCGGGCGTGCCGCTGACGCTGCCGCGCAGCGTCGCGCCGCGCGGCGCGCGCTGGCGGATCACGCTGGAATCGGGCGAGCACATCGACGGGCGCGTGGCCGGCGCGGGCGAATACGGCAGGCTGCCGCCGCTCGCGCAGCCCGGCTATCACACGCTCGACATCGGCGAGCACCGCATCGGGCTCGCGATCGCGCCGCCGCGCGCGCGGCCGTTTGCGGCTGCCGACGGCCTGCCGGATGCGCCGCGCCGCTGGGGTATCTCGGCCCAGCTCTACGGCCTGCGGCGCGCGGGCGACGACGGCTCCGGCGACTACACCGCGCTCGCGCGCCTCGCCGCGCAGGCCGCGCGGCACGGCGCCGACGCGGTCGCGATCAGCCCGACGCACGCCGGCTATCCGGCGTTGCCCGACCACGACAGCCCGTATTCGCCGTCGTCGCGGCGCTGGCACAACGTCGCGTATCTCGACTGCGATGCCGTACCGGGGGCCGATGTCGTGCGGCGCACGAACGGCGCGGCGGCGGGCGTCGCACCCGCGCCGGAAACGCCGCTGATCGACTGGCCACAGGTGCTGCCGCTGAAACTGCGCCGCCTGCGCGCGTGCTTCGATGCGTGGCGTGCGAACGGCGAGCCTGCGCGCGACGCGTTCGAGCAGTTTCGCGCGGCGGGCGGTACGGCACTCGACGCGCATGCGCGCTTCGACGCGCTGCAGGCGTTCTGCGTCGAACACGGCATTGGCGCGGACTGGCGGCAATGGCCCGCGCAATGGCGGATGCCAGCCACGGCCGAGGTCGACGCATTCGCGCATGCCCATGCCGACGCGATTGCGTTCCATACGTTCCTGCAATGGTGCGCGTCGCGCGCGCTCGGCGGCGCGCAGCAGGCGGCGCGCGATGCCGGGATGGCGGTCGGGCTGATCGCCGACCTCGCGGTCGGATCCGATCGCGCGGGCAGCGACGCGTGGGCGCACGGCACGACGCTGTTGCGCGGCGTGTCGGTCGGCGCCCCGCCCGACCTGTTCAATGCGGACGGCCAGGCGTGGGGCGTGACGACGTGGACACCCGCCGCGCTGCGCGCGAACGGCTTCACGCCGTTCATCGACCTGTTGCGCGCGGCCTTCGCCCATGCCGGCGGAATCCGCATCGATCATGTGCTCGGCTTCGCGCGGATGTGGATCGTGCCGGAAGGCGGATCGGCGCGCGACGGCGCGTACCTGCGTTATCCGCTCGACGATCTGGTGAGGCTCGTCGCGCTGGAGGCCGCGCGGCACCGGGCGGTCGCGATCGGCGAGGATCTGGGCACGGTGCCGGCGGGTTTTCGCGAGCGCCTCGGCGCGCAGGGCATCGCCGGGATGCGCGTGCTGTGGTTCGAACGTGACGCGGACGGCGCGTTTCGGCCGCCGTCCACGTGGGATCGCGACACGATCGCGATGACGTCGACGCATGACCTGCCGACCGTGGCCGGCTGGTGGCGGGGTGTCGATCTCGAATGGCGGAAGGTTGCGGCCGAGGCCGCTGCGGCGCCGGCCAAGCCGCACCCTGCCGGTGACGACGTCGGCCGCGCCGCGGCCGCGCACGACACCGGCCACGACGCACGGATCGATCCGGTCCTGCGCAGCGATGCGCCCGCCGCGGATGACGGCCACGACGCGCTGCCCCCCGCTTCTTTCGACCTCCGCGCCGCCCAGGCCGAACGCACCACCGACCGCGCGGCGTTGTGGCGTGCGTTGCAGCACGCCGGCTGCGCACCGGCCGGCGATCCGATTCCGTCCGCCGACACGCCGCCGGTCGGCGCCGTCCTCGCGTACGTCGCGCGCAGCCCGTCGCCGCTCGCGATCGTGCCGCTCGAGGATCTGCTCGCGCTCGACGAGCAACCGAATCTCCCCGGCCCGCCATGCGGCCATCCGAACTGGCTGCGCCGGCTGCCGCGCGCGGTCGACTCGCTGTTCGACGCCGACGTGCGCACACGCATCGCGGCGATCGAGCACGCGCGCCGAGCCCCGGAGGACGACGCATGACGCCGCGCGCGACCTTGCGATTGCAGTTGCACGCGGGCTTCACGTTCGACGACGCGGCCGCACACGCCGACTATTTCGCGCGCCTCGGCGTGAGCCACCTGTACCTGTCGCCGATCACGACGGCCGAGCCCGGTTCGCTGCACGGCTACGATACCGTCGACCATCGCGCGATCAGCACGGAACTCGGCGGCGAAGCCGGCTTCCGGCGCCTCGTGGATGCGCTGCGTGCGCGCGGCCTCGGCGTGATCGTCGACATCGTGCCGAATCACATGGGCGTCGGCGGCGTGTCGAACGGCTGGTGGAATGACGTGCTCGAATGGGGACGGGCGAGCCCGTACGCACGCTACTTCGACATCGACTGGCACCCGCCCGATGCGGCGCTCGACGGCAAGGTGCTGCTGCCCTGCCTCGGCGCGCCCTACGGCGACGCCCTCGCGTCCGGCGACATCACGCTCGGCGCCGATCCATCGGCCGGGCGCTTTTTCATCGCGTGCCCGGGCAGGCGGCTGCCGGTCGCCATCGCGACCTACGCGGAAATCCTGCGCATCGCGAACCGCGCGGACCTGAACGCGCTCGCCGAGCGTTTCGCCACCGCGTCGGCGCGTGGTGGCCCGCGTGTCGCGGCCGCGCACGCGGCGCTGCGCGACTACGCCGCCGCCCAAGGCCCGCATGCGTTCGACGCGATATTGCGCGGCGCCGACCCGCGCCGCGCACGCTCGCGCGCGTGCCTGCACCGCTTGCTCGAACGCCAGCACTACCGGCTCGCGTGGTGGCGCACCGCCGCCGACGAGCTGAACTGGCGGCGCTTCTTCGACATCGCGACGCTCGCGGCCGTGCGCGTCGAGGACGATGCGGTGTTCGACGCGGTGCACGCGCTGCCGTTGGGCCTCCATGCGGCCGGCTACATCGACGGCCTGCGCGTCGATCACGTCGACGGCCTCGCCGATCCGCGCGCGTACTGCCGGCGCCTGCATGCGCGACTCGCCGCGCAGCGCGACGAGCGGCCGTATGTCGTCGTCGAGAAGATCCTCGCGCCGGGGGAGACGCTGCGCGACGACTGGCGCGTCGACGGCACGACCGGCTACGACTTCATGAACGACGTCGCCGCGCTGCTGCACGATCCGGCCGGCGCCGCGCCGCTCGCCGCGCACTGGGCGGCCGCGTCGGGGTCCGCGCGCTCGTTCGCGCAGGAAGCGGTGGCCGGCAAGCGGCGGGTACTGAAGCGCCAGCTCGCCGGCGAGCACGCGCGCGTCGCGCGAGCGTTGCATCGCATCGCGCGTGCGGTGCCCGCGACGCGCGACGTCAGCCAGATTGCGATCCATCGCGTGCTGGGCGAACTGGCCGTGCATCTGCCCGTGTACCGGATGTACCCGACGCCAGGCGACGAGCCCACCGGCGCCGATGGTCGCGTGCTGACGCTCGCGTACGACGCGGCATGCGCCGCAGTCGACCCGTCCGATCGTTACGCGCTCGATCGCGTCGCCGGCTGGCTCGGGCTGCCGGGCATGCGCGCGCCGCGCGCGGATGCCGCGCTGCTGCACGCGGCGCGTGTCGCGTTCGCACAGCTCACCGCGCCGCTCGCCGCGAAGGGCGTCGAGGACACGGCCAACTACCGGTACGGGCGATTGCTGTCGCGCAACGAGGTCGGCGCCGACGCGGGCGACTTCAGCCTGTCGCGCGGCGCGTTCCATGCGCGCAATCGGCGTCGCGCGCGCACCGTTCCCCATACGCTCGTCGCGACCGCGACGCATGATCACAAGCGCGGCGAGGATGCGCGCATGCGGCTCGCGGTGCTCAGCGAAATGCCCGACGCGTGGCGCGCGGTGTCGCTCGACTGGTCCGCGCTGAACCAGCCGCACCGCGGCGGCGCGCATCGCGATCTCGCGTGGGCGCCGGGGCCGGCCGCGGAAGCGATGCTGTACCAGACGCTCGTCGGCTGCTGGCCGCCGGCGCTCGCGCCCGACGATGCGACCGGGCTTGCCGCGCTGGCGGAGCGCGTGGTGCGCTGGCAGACGAAGGCATTGCGCGAAGCGAAACAGCATACGGACTGGCTCGCGCCGGACGCCGACTACGAGCGCGCTTGCGAGCAGTTCGTGCGCGCGATCCTGACGCCGCGCGGCATCGGCGATTTCGTGCATCGGCTGCATGCGTTCGTCGCGCGGATCGCGCCGGCCGGCGTCGTCAACAGTCTCGCGCAGGCGGCGCTGCGAATGGCGTCGCCGGGCGTGCCCGATCTGTACCAGGGAACCGAGTCATGGGATCACTCGCTCGTCGATCCGGACAACCGGCGCGACGTGCCGTTTGCCGCGCTCGCGGCCGAACGGGTCGACGAACCGGTCGCCGCGTATCTGCGGCACTGGCCCGATGCGCGCGTGAAGCGCGCGCTCGTCGAGCGGATGCTCGCGCTGCGCGCACGCTGGCCCGCGACGTTCGCGGATGGCGCCTATGTGCCGCTGCGCGTGCGCGGCCGGCTCGGCCGGCATGCGGTGGCGTTCGCCAGGCGCGACGAAAGCGCAACGATCGTGGTGATCGTCACGCGGCTCGCGTGCGGCTGGCTGGGCGAAGCGCCGGAATTGCCGCGCGTCGAGCCTCGGGAATGGGGAGATACGGCCGTGGTGCTGCCGCGCGGCGCCGGCGAGCGGTGGATCGACTGGTTGAATGACGGCAGCGAAGTCGAGACGCCGGACGGCACGATGCGGCTCGCTCGCTGTCTGGCCGCATTGCCGGTTGCGGTGCTGGTGGCAGTCGATGCGAAGCGCCGCGAGTTGTAGTCGGTTTCGTGCAAAGGCGGCCTTCACACGGCGGCTGCCGAGCGAAGTAGCATGACATCGACTCCCGATTGGATTGACGGCACGTTGCGTGTCAGATCGCGCGCTGATTCACCCGCTTCGACAATTCCTCCGCGCTTTCCTTCCTTTCGCTGTACCGGTCGACCAGATACGGACCGATATCACGCGTCAGCAGCGTGAACTTCACCAGTTCCTCCAGCACGTCGACGACGCGATCGTAATAGGCCGACGGCTTCATCCGCCCCGCTTCGTCGAATTCCATGAACGCCTTGGCCACCGACGACTGGTTCGGGATCGTCAGCATGCGCATCCAGCGCCCCAGCACGCGCATCTGGTTCACCGCGTTGAACGACTGCGAGCCGCCGCTCACCTGCATCACCGCGAGCGTCTTGCCCTGCGTCGGTCGCACGGCGCCGACCGACAGCGGAATCCAGTCGATCTGCGACTTCATGATGCCCGTCATCGCGCCGTGTCGTTCCGGCGAGCACCACACCATCCCTTCCGACCACATCACCAGTTCGCGAAGTTCGACGACTTTCGGATGGCTCTCCGGCGCATCGTCGGGCAGCGGCAGGCCGCTCGGATTGAACACGCGTACCTCGGCCCCCATCGCGGTGAGCAGGCGCTCGGCTTCCTCGACCAGCAGGCGGCTGAACGAACGCTCGCGCAGCGAACCGTACAGCAGCAGAAAACGCGGCGGATGGGTGGACGGCGACGCCGGCCGCAAGCGGCTCGCGTCCGGCACCTGGAACAACGCGGGATCGAGTTGCGGCAGGTCGGTCAGTCGGTCGGTCATGGAGGGATTCCGGAGTTGGCTCACACGCGCTCGTACCAGCCCTTCGACCGGTTCACGATGCGCACCACCAGCAGCATGACCGGCACCTCGATCAACACGCCGACGACGGTCGCCAGCGCCGCCCCGGAGTGAAAACCGAACAGGCTGATCGCGGCCGCGACGGCGAGCTCGAAGAAATTGGATGCGCCGATCAGCGCGGACGGGCACGCGACGTTGTGCTTCTCGCCCACCGCGCGGTTGAGCCAGTACGCGAGCGCCGCATTGAAGAACACCTGGATCAGGATCGGCACCGCGAGCAACGCGATCACCAGCGGCTGCTTGAGGATCGCTTCACCCTGGAACGCGAACAGCAGCACGAGGGTGGCGAGCAGCGCGGCGATCGACCACGGGCCGATCCGCGCCATCGCGGCGTCGAACGCGCCCTGCCCGTTCCTCAGCAGCCGCTTGCGCCACAGCTGCGCGAGGATCACCGGAATCACGATGTAGAGCACGACCGACGTGAGCAGCGTCGCCCACGGCACGGTAATCGCCGACATCCCGAGCAGCAGCCCGACCAGCGGCGCGAACGCGATCACCATGATGCTGTCGTTCAGCGCGACCTGCGACAGCGTGAACAGCGGATCGCCGCCCGTGAGCCGGCTCCACACGAACACCATCGCCGTGCACGGCGCGGCGGCCAGCAGGATCAGGCCGGCGATGTAGCTGTCGAGCTGGTCCGCCGGCAGCATCGGCGCGAACAGCTGCCGCACGAACAGCCAGCCGAGGAACGCCATCGAGAACGGCTTGACGAGCCAGTTCACCGCGAGCGTGACGCCGATCCCCTTCACATGCCGGCGCACTTCATGCAGCGCGCCGAAGTCCACCTTCACGAGCATCGGCACGATCATCACCCAGATCAGCAGCCCGACCGGCAGGTTGACCTGCGCATACTCGATGCGGCCGATCCGCTGGAACAGGCCGGGCAGCAGCTGGCCGAGCGCGATGCCGGCGACGATGCACAGCGCGACCCAGAGCGTCAGGTAGCGTTCGAAGAAGTTGATCGCGGGCCTGACGGCGGCGTTGCGAGGCGGGACGACGTTGGACGTGTTCATCGGACGTGGCTCGGGATGGAGGAAGGCACGCGGCATGCAGGTTCGTGCATGCCGCCGCGCGACCGCTCAGTTTTGCGCGATGGCGGTCAATGCCGCCTGGAGTTCGGCGTTGCTCATGCGTTCGAGCGGCAGCGCCAGCAGTTGCAGCATCCGGTAGCCGAGCGCCTCGCGCGTCAGTTCGAACGCGAGCTGCTTGCCCGCATCGCCGCCCGTCGCATTCGACGGATCGGCGTAGCCCCAATGCACTTTCACCGGGCTGCCGGGCCAGTACGGGCAAGTCTCGGCGGCCGCGCTGTCGCATACGGTGATGACGATGCGCATTTCCGGCGCGCCGTCGCCGACGAATTCGTCCCAGCTCTTGCTGCGGTATCCGCTGACGTCGACGCCGGCGCGCGTCAGCGCGTCCAGCGCGAACGGATTGAGCCGGCCGCTCGGCGCACTGCCGGCGCTGTACGCGCGCACGTCGCGGCCGACCTTCGCGGCCCAGTGATTGAGCATGCCCTCGGCGAGCACGCTGCGCGCCGAGTTGTGGGTACAGAGGATCAGGACGTTGGTGGTCATCGGCGGGGGCGTGAACGGGTGCTTAGGTCGGGTCGGAGCAGGCGGGCGAACAGGCGGACACCGGCGTGCACGGATTGCCGCCGCAGCAGTTCTCGGTGAGGTAGCCGACGAGGCCGTTCATCGTCGCGAAGTTCGCGCAATAGAACACGAAGCGGCCTTCCTGGCGGCTCGTGACGAGCTGCGCGTGGGCCAGTTCCTTCAGATGAAACGACAACGACGACGGCGGCACGTCGAGCAGCGTCGCGATTTGGCCGGCCGCCAAGCCCGACGGGCCGGCCTGCACGAGCGCGCGGAAGACGGCGAGGCGGGATTCGTGCGCGAGCGCAGAGAGCGCGGCGATGGTCTGGTTCGTTTCCATGTTTCGATAATACTCGAAATGTGGAAATGATGGAACTTCCGCATCGCAAAAAAAGCCTGGGCCATGCCAGAACCGGGCGGTTGAGCCACCGGCACCGCACCGGCCCCGCCCGGCCCCCGTTACATCATCACGACCATTCTTCCGGCGGCATCTCGCCGCTGTCGTCCTCCCAAAGCGGCTTGCCTGTCGCGTCATTCCCGCCCGTCGTCACCGGCCCGTTGTCGCTCCTGCGCTCGCTGCGCCGCGTCGGCTCACGCGACGTCGCCGCGCGCACCCGCGCCCGCGTGCGGGTCGGTGCCACGGTCCGCTGCTCGCCGCCGCGGCGCTCGCCGGTCGAAGCCGCATCGTTGGTCTGTCGTCCATTCGAATCCGCATTCATGTTTGCCCTCCTGAGTCATCGAAAGAAGAAAAAGAAGAAACCATCGTCCGGGCGCCGCAATTTCGGTGCCGCGCGTCGGGCAAGCGCCTTGCTCTTTCTTGCTATCCGTTTCGTACCCCAACCGGAGGTGACCATGCCGACCGACCGCAGCACGCCCGCCACCCGCCATCGCCTCGGCGGATGGATGGCCAGCGAGGAAGCGCACATGGCCGCGTATCGTGAAAAAATTGCGGGCGAAGCGCGCGCGCATGCCGGCGAACGGCTGCGCACGCCGGCCGTGCAGGAACTCGCGCGGCTGTTCGACGACAATGCCGTGCTGCGCATGAGCCTCACGCGCGCGATCGACGAGGCGCTCGAATCGGGCCGCAAGCTCGGCTACGCGTCGATCGGCGAGTTGATGACCGTGATCGACCACCTGATGACCTACACGCCGCCGTTCAGCGAATCGAGCCTGATCGTGTGCCCGCTGAACGCATTCCTCGACTGGCCGATGTGCATGCCGTCGGGCCACGCGGTGTTTCGCGACGCGGCGGTCAACGCGCACCTGAAGCAGGTGCTGAACGTATGGTGCGACTTCCTCGGCGGCCCGCATTCGTGCACGCATCTCGACACATCGGCGCCCGACGGCTGGTTCTGCGACGAAGCGCGCGAGCGGCTGGGCCTGTCGCAGTTCCAGTATCAGGAAGATCAGCCGCACTGGGGCTTTGCTTCGTGGAACGACTTCTTCACGCGCCGGTTTCGCGCGGATGCGCGGCCTGTCGCGGCGCCGGGCGATCCGCACGTGATCGTCAGCGCGTGCGAGGCCCAGCCGTATCACACCGAGTCCAGCCTGAAGATCCGCGACAAGTTCTGGATCAAGGGGCAGCCCTATTCGCTGCGCGACATCTTCACGCCGGCGCGACTGCCGCTCGCCGAACGTTTCGTCGGCGGCGACCTCTATCAGGCATATCTGAGCGCGTACAACTATCACCGCTGGCACGCGCCGGTGCGCGGCACCGTCACGCATGCGTACCGCGTCGACGGCACCTACTATTCGGTCGCGGAAGCCGAAGGCCCCGATCCGGCCGGGCTCAACGATTCGCAGGGCTACATGACGGCGGTGGCCGCGCGCGCGGTGATCGCGATCGACTGCGACGATCCGGGGATTGGGACCGTCGTGGGCGTGTTCGTCGGGATGGGCGACGTGTCGTCGTGCGTGATCGAGGTCATGCCGGGGCAGCGCATCGACAAGGGCGAGGAGATCGGCTATTTCCAGTACGGCGGCTCGACCTACTGCCTGCTGTTCGAACCCGGCGTGATCGACCACTTCGTGCACGCGCCGCCGTTCGACGACGATACGCCCGTCGTGCAAGTCAACGCGCCGGTCGCGCTCGCGCGCTGAGCCGCGTGCCGGCCGGCGCCGGCGCCGGCGCCGGCGAAGGATGGTGCGATCGCGTTACGCGATTGCCTCACGCGTCGGAGCCGCCGTGCCGTTGCATGCACTGCACGATCGACAATCCGTCGGGGGTGAGCGCGGGACGGCTCGCGCCCGACGCGTCACAACGTATCTCGATCAATTGTTGTTCGACCAGCGCGACGACGTCGTCGCGGTCGCTCTGAATCTGCTCCGGCGCGCGGTGCACCAGGAACAGCGCGGCAAATTCATGGGCTGTCAGCATGTTCGTCTCCCCCGTGTCCAGCTTCGTGCGATGCGGCAGCGCACCGCGTCGGCGCGGGCGCGCATCGGGCGCCTACATCGGAAGCTACATGCAGGGAGCATGCCAGTATGTGGAACATAGCCGCGCCGCGCGCGGCCTGCGCGCGGCGCGATGTGTCCCTGCGAGTCGCGTGACGGCCGCTGCAAAGTTTTCAACCGCGTGTAACGGAGCGGCAACGCCGGCGCGACGGCGAGGCCGATACGGCGTGCGCGCGACCTCGCCCCCGGCGGCTTACGATTTCCGCGAGCGGGCCATGCCGGCGCGGGCCGTATTGCCCGCCGCCTTGTCCTGCACGCGGAAGTAGCCGCTGTGCAGCTCGGTGCCGCCCTTGCCGTCGGCGAGCACTTCCGCGCACGCGGCTTCGATGCGTGCACGGCCGCGTTCGAACGCTTCGCGCAGGTCGGCCTCGAGCGCGGAGCGCGCGCCGAAATGATCCTCGAGCGCCTCGACCGTGATCGCGCAGATCTGCGGCTTCCCGTCGAACTCGACGACGAAGCGCATCTGCATCACCGCGCCGTCGAATTCCGGCGGCGCGTCGGTCAGTCTCGCGCGGTGAACGGATTCGGTCGGCATCGCTCACGCTCCTCGCGACGCGAGGGACTGCACCAGCGCGCCGTTGAATGCAGGCAGGTCGTCGGGCTTGCGGCTCGTGATCAGGTTGCCGTCACGCACCACCTCCTCGTCAACCCACTTGCCGCCCGCGTTGCGGATGTCGTCCTGAAGGCTCGGCCAACTCGTCATCGTGCGGCCTTCGACCAGCCCCGACGACACGAGCAGCCAGCCGCCATGGCAGATCGCCGCGATCGGCTTGCCCGCGCCGACGGCCGCGGTCACGAATTCGCGCGCGGCCGGCAGCATCCGGATCGCGTCGCCGTTGACGACGCCGCCCGGCAGTACCACCGCGTCGTAATCGCCGATGCGCGCATCGTCGAACGTATGGTCGACCTTCACGCGATCGCCCTTGTCGACGTGCCTGAACCCCTGGATCTCGCCGGGCTTCTGCGAGATCACGTCGACCTGCGCGCCTTCCGCCTTCAGCGCGCGCTGCGGCTCGACGAGCTCGGCTTCCTCGAAGCCGTCGACCGCGAGTATCGCCACCTTGCAATGGTCCAGCTTGCCTGTCATGGAATGCTCCCTGTTATGTTGCGGCACCGGTCGTGCCATGCCCGTCGCGAAGCAAACGGCGTGCCGCGGCCTCGTCGAGGCAAATCGTACGAGCCGATTTCGACAGGGCACGACCCCGGTAGCGGCCAACGATGGCCCCCAGGTCTGCCGCCGCATGGTGCGCGTGGTTCGCCGCAGGTCGGGCGGCGCGGCGCCTGCAAAGATTTCAACGGAATATGTAACGCGACTGCGCGCGCCGCGCTCATTGCAGGTGACGCGCGGCGTCGAGCATCGCATCGGTCAGTTCGACCGTCACCGTCAGGTCCTCGGTGGCGTCCGACAGCGATTCGAGCGTGGCCTGCACGCTGTCGTGCAGCATCGCGTGCACGCGCATCCGCGCGCCGTCGTCGAGGTCCGCGTAGCGCGCCATCGTGTCGCAGTCGAGCGCGAGCACGACCGAGTGCCGCGCGATGCCCTGCGGTGCATGGGGCGCAAGCGCCCACGCCGCATGAAAGGTGATCCTGCCGGTCTCGACATCGAGATTCACCGCCGTATCGAGTTCGTCGCTATCGACGTCGTCGGTATCGAGGTCGATTGCGTCGAACGTAGTTCGGTAATTCGATTGCATGATGTTCTCCTGCGTGGTGGCGGCGTGACGGCCGGGGGGCCGCCGGCCGCCATCGCGCCGCGCCGGCCATGCCGGCGCGACACGGGAATCGTCAATAACCGCTGGAACCCGCGCCGCCGGTGCCGCCCGCGCCGCCGCCACCTGCGCCTGCGCCACCGCCGCCTGCGCTGCCGCCGGCAGCGCCACCGCCGCCCGTGCTGCCGCTACCGCCGGTTCCGGCACCGCTCGGGCCGCCCGGCTTGGTCCGTACTTGCGGACGGACGTGCGAGCGGGTGCCGCGCGGCTCCTGCATGCGGGTCCCCGGCGGCGGCGCCGCGGTATTGCCGTTGGACATGCCGCCCGTTCCCTGCGCCGACGTGTCGTCCGGCGGCGACAGGATGGGCGCGCCGGTGCCCTCACCCGGGCGTTGCGAATTCTGTGCCCACGCGGCCGGCGCCGCGGCGATGAGCGCGACGGCCGCGCATGCGGCGATCCGGCGCGCGGCGGCTTTCGATTCGGATGCTGGTTTCATGGAGCGTTCTCCGTCAATGGAATCGCTGGTCGTGGAATGTCTGTCCTGCCCATGCGATTCAGCAAGGCCCGTGCCGGTCAGCCGGCGCGGCACGCGGCTTGCGGCCCCGTCACCCGTCATCCCGAACCCGTACGGAGCCCCGCCATGCCTTCAGCTTCCGCTTCCCATCCGCACGGTAAACGCGCGACCCGCCGTCCGGGACGCACCCGCGGCCACGCTTCGCATCCGCGCAAGCGCTGGTCCGCGGACGTCATGCAAAAGAGCGATGCGCTCGACATCGAGCCCGACATCTTCAAGTCGGACGATCCCGGCGAGATCGCCGCTTCGCTCAAGCGCTCCGCCGAACATAGCCGCCGTCGCAAGGCCACGCCGTTCCAGTCGGCGATGTCGATGCTGAACTTCTACGTGAATCGCGCCGGCCGCACGCTGCCGAAAACGCGCCGCACGACGCTCGAACGCGCGAAGCGCAAATTGCGCGAGGCGTTCGGGCGCAAGCCGTGACGGCGCCCGCCTGCCTCGCATCGACCCATTCCGCTTCCTCGCATGCATGAAACGCTGTGGTATCTGATCATCGGCGCGGTGCTGATGGGCATGGGCATCGCGACGTCGGCGCTGCGCCGTCTGCCGTGCAGCACCGCGATGATCTATCTCGTGCTCGGCGTCGCGCTCGGTCCGTCCGGCGTCGGGCTTCTCCACCTCGATATCGAACGCGACGCGCGGCTGCTGCGCGAGATCGTCGAGGTCGCGCTGCTGGTGTCGCTGTTCGCGATCGGGCTGCGGCTGCGCGTGCCGCTGTCCGACAAGCTGTGGCTCGTGCCATGCCGGCTCGGCCTGCTCGCGATGATCGTCACCGTGCCGCTGCTCGCCGGCTGCGCGGTGCTGACGCTCGGCCTCGGCTGGGGCCCCGCGCTGCTGCTCGCGGCGATCCTCGCGCCGACCGACCCGGTGCTCGCGCACGACGTGCAGGTGCACGATCCCGGCGACCGCGATCTGGTGCGCTTCGCGCTGTCCGGCGAAGGCGGGATGAACGACGGGATCGCGCTACCGTTCGCGCTCGCGGGCCTCGCGCTGTGCGGCGTGCCCGATACGCCGCACGGGCCGCCGCCGTTGTCCGGCACGTTCGCGCTGGCCGTGCTGTGGGGCATCGCGGGCGCGGCCGCGATCGGCGGCCTGCTCGGCGCGGCCACGACCAAGGCGATCGGCCGGTTGCGCACCCGCTATGCGCAGGCGCTCGGCTTCGAAGGCTTCTTCGCGCTCGCGCTGATCGTGCTGTCGTTCGGCGCCGCGCAGTTCGCGCATACGTTCGGCTTCATCGCGACGTTCGCCGCGGGCGTCGCGATGCGCCGCGTCGAGCATCGTGCGAGCGGCGATCGTCCGCCGCGCGAGGTGATCGGCCAGGTCGATTCGGAAGACGTGAGCGCGACCGAGAAACATCCGGAGAAAGTCCACGCGTTCATGGCCGAATCGGTGCTCGATTTCACGATCGAGCTCGAGCGGATCGCCGAGGCGCTCGTGATGACGATGATCGGCAGCGTGCTCGGCACGCTGTCGGCTCCGCTCGTCACGTGGGGCGCGATTGCGCTGGCCCTCGTGCTGTTCGTCGCCGTGCGGCCGTTCGCGGTGCTGCTGACGCTCACCGGCTCACACGCAACGCTTGCGCAGCGGCGGCTGATGGCCTGGTTCGGGATACGCGGGATCGGTTCGTTCTACTACCTGCTGTTCGCGCTCGAACACGGGCCATCCAGCACGGTGCGGCCGCTCGCGGCGCCGGTGCTTGCCGTCGTGGTGGCGTCGGTGATCGCGCACGGGATCTCCGCGACGCCGCTGATGGATTGGTATTACCGTCTGCAGCACCGGCGCGGACCCTGACTGAGTCACGACGTGCCGAGCCGCGCGCGCATTTGTGCGGTGATCCGCTGGCGCGTGTCGTCATAGCCGTCCCACGGATCGCGCTTCAGTCGATCGAGGCGCTCGTGCAGCGTGTCGATCGTCCATTGCGCGCCGCCCGTCGTGTCGGGCACCTCGTCCCAGCGCAGCGGCACCGACACGCCGAGGCCCGGCCGCGCGCGCACCGAATACGCGGCGATCGTGCTCGCGCCGCGGCCGTTGCGCAGATAGTCGATGAAGATCTTGCCGCGCCGGTGCTTCGGCCCCATCGTCGCGGTGAAGCGATCGGGCAACGCACCCGCGACATGCTGCGCGACCGCGCGCGAGAAGTCCTTCACTTCGTCCCATCCCATGTGCCGCGTGATCGGCACGACGACGTGCAGGCCCTTGCCGCCGCTCGTCTTGCAGAACGAGATGAGGCCGAGTTCGTCGAGCAGCCCGCGCACGAGCTGCGCGGCGTCGATCATCGCGCTCCACGGCAGCGCCGGATCGGGGTCGAGGTCGAACACGATCCGGTCGGGGCGCTCGATGTTCGACGCGTGCGCATTCCACGTATGCAGCTCGATCGTGCCCATTTGCGCAGCGCCGAGCAGCGCATCGACGCTGTCGAGCGACAGCAGCGGGCCATGGCCCGGATCGAGCCCGTCGTGTTGCGTGACGAACGGGATCTCGCGGCGCTCCGCGTGCTTCTGGAAGAACAGCTCGCCCGAGATGTCGCCCGGTGCGCGCACGAGCGACACGGGCCGGCCTTTCAGGTCCGGCAGCAGCCACGGCGCGACCCATTGCCAGTAGCGCGCCAGATCGATCTTGCGCGTGCCGCTGTGCGAGTCGATCACGCGCTCGGGATGGCTGATGCGGACGCGGCCGAGCTGGTCGGGGCCGGTATCGTCGGCCTCGGCGCGACGGGAGCCGCGTGAGCGCGCGGGGTGCTTGCCGTCGCTGATGTCGCTCGTGTCGCGCTCTGCGTGCGCCGTGCCCTTGGATTTGTGCCTTTCGTGCTGCGTGGTTTGACGCTGATCCATCTGCACCTCCGTTTCCGTATGCTTCGGCACCTCGCGGACGATCCGTGCCGCCGGCTTGTCCTCGCGCAGCGCGATGAACGCGGCCTGCCGCACGATGCCGTCGCCGGTCCATTCCGCGAATTCGCATTCGGCGACGAGCACCGGCTCGATCCAGTGCACGGGCGTGCGCGAGCGTTCGCGCGGCGGCGGATCGAACGGCATCGTGTCGCGCTCGTGCTTGCGCAGGATGGGGGTAAGCCGGTCGAGCATCCGCGTGTCGAAGCCGGTGCCGACGCGGCCGACGTAGCGCAGCGGCCCCGGCCCGCGCCGCCGCTTGCCGTCCCCGGCTGGTTCGTGCACGCCGAGCAGCAGCGCGCCGAAGCCGTGCCGGCTGCCCGACGGCTCGGTATAGCCGCCGATCACGAACTCCTGCCGGCGCCGGCACTTGAGCTTGATCCACGCGGGCGAGCGTCCGGCGCGATAGCGCGACTCGGCGCGCTTGCCGATCAGCCCTTCGAGGCCGGTGTCGCATGCGCTCGCGATCAGCGATGCGACGTCGTCGCCGAGATCGGGCGAAAAGCGCAGCCGCGTGGGATCGCTGTCGGCGAACAAGGGTTCGAGCAACGCGCGGCGCGCGGTGAGCGGCGCGTCGCGCAGGTCGTAACCGTCGAGATACGGCAGGTCGAACACGAACAGCGTGATCTCGTCCGAATGCCCGCCGCCGAATGCGTTCTGCAACGCCTGGAAATCGGGCAGGCCGTTCTTGCCGAGCACGACGGCCTCGCCGTCGAGCCACGCGGCGTCGACGTCGAGCGCCGCGAGCGCATCGCGTTGCGCGCGCAGCTTCGCGGTCCAGTCGCGGCCTTCGCGCGTCATCAGCTTCACATGCCGGCGCGCGCCCTTGCCGGAAATGCGCGCAAGGATCCGGTAGCCGTCGAACTTCAGTTCATAGCACCAGTCGCCCTGCGTCGGCGGACCGTCGACCAGCGTCGCGAGTTGCGGCGCGACGTGCTCGGGCAGCGGCGCGCGTACCGCGCCTTCGATCCGGGAAGGGTCGATGGGCGCGCCGGCGTGGCCGTCGTGCCGGTGATCGTCATGCCGCGCCGCGGATGTGCTGGACTTCTCGCGCTGCCCGCTTCGCGACCCGCGCGCCGAGCCATTCTTCGCGTCCGCACGCGCCGACGCCGCGCCGTCGTGCACACTGCCCGGCCGCTCGCCGACGACGTCGAATTCATCCATGCTGCGCGCGTCGTCGTCGCGCTCCTTGATCAGCAGCCACTGCTCCTGCCGGCCCTCCTGCCGCCCGCTGCGCACGAGCGCCCAGCCGCCGTGCAGCTTTTCGCCGTCGAGCCGGAACGTCAGCTTGCCCGCGCGATAGCCTTCGCGTGCCTGCGCGAGGCCGCCATCGGGCGTCCACGTGCCTTCGTCCCAGACGACGACCGAGCCCGCGCCGTAATGGCCCTCCGGAATCTGGCCTTCGAACGACGCGTATTCGAGCGGATGGTCCTCGACGTGCACGGCAAGGCGCTTCACCGACGGATCGAAGCTCGGCCCCTTCGGCACGGCCCACGACTTCAGCGTGCCGTCGAGTTCGAGCCGGAAGTCGTAATGCAGTCGCCGCGCGTGGTGCTCCTGGATCACGAAGCGCAGCGGGTGAGCGCCCTGTGCGCTCGCGCGCGCGGCGGGCTTCGCACCGGCCTTCGCACGGTGCCCGTGCGCGCCTTCGGGTTCCGGCGTCGCGCCGAAGTGGCGCTTGCGCCGATACGGATCGAGCTTGCCGGCCATCGCATCACCTCGCGTCGTGCGGCATCATGCGGCGTGCTTGCCGCGCACGGCGGTTTTCTTCGCCGCATGTGCGCCCGTCGCCGCGCGTTTCGCGGCCGGCCGCTTCGCCGCGGTCTTTGTGGCCGCGCCTTTCGACGCGGATTTCGTGGCCGGCTTGCGGCGTGCGCCGGCGGGCGGCGACGTCTCGGCCTCCTCTTCCGCGCGTTCGTCGCGCAGGTCCGATGCGCGCGCGCCGCCACCGCCCTTCAGGCTGCGCTTGAGCAGTTCGGTGAGGTCGACCACGTTGGTCGCGGCGCGGCCCGTCTGCGCCGGCCGGTCCTCGATTTCCTCGATCTTGCCCGAGCGCACCTTGCGCTCGACCAGTTCGAGGATGTCGTCGCGGAACGTGTCGTGATACTCGTCGGGCGTCCACTTGCCTGCCATGTCGTCGATCAGCTTCTTCGCCATCGTCAGCTCGCGCGCGGTCACGCCCGCGTGCTTCGCGTCCTCCGTCGGCACCGACAGTTCGTCGAGCGGACGCAGTTCCTCCTGCCAGCGCAACGTGTCGAGCGCGAGCAGCGGCCCGACCGGAATCAGCGCGCCGAGATGCTGGCGGTCGCGCATCACGACGAGCGCGATGCCGATCTTGCCGCTGTCCTTCAGTGCCTCGCGCAGCAGCGCATAGACCTTCTCGCCCTTGCGGTCCGGCACGAGGTAGTACGGCGTGTCGAGATACAGGAACGACACCGCGTCCGCGTCGACGAACGTGAGAATGTCGACCGTCTGCGTCGATTCGGGGTTCGCCGCGCGAATTTCTTCGTCGGTCAGTACAACGTAGCGCTCCTTCTCGTACTCGTAGCCGCGCACGATGTCCTCGCGCGTGACCTCCTTGCCGGTGCGCTTGTTGATCTGCCGATAGCCGACCGGATCCATCGAGCGCTTGTCGAGCAGCCGGAACGACGGCTTCACGGTGCGTGTCGCCGGGAACAGCTGCACGGGCACGTGAACGAGCCCGAAACTGATCGCGCCTTTCCATATCATCCGCGGTGCCATGCCTGTCCTCCTTGCCGCACCCGCGCCCGCCTCCGAAGGGGCAGGCGCCGTGCGACGCTATGCCGGCAGCTCGGCCGCCTGCTGCTCGCGCGACCAGACCCGATGCCGGCCGATCTCGGCCGAAAACGTGCGAAGCAGCGCGTCGAGATCGGCCGCTTGCGCGACGCACACGCCTTCGGCCGGATCCGGCAGATGCGCGGCGCTCAGCAACTGGCGCCCGGAGCCGACCGCCGCGATCGGCTTCAGGTGCTTGAACGCCTCGCGCACGAAGTGCCGCGCGTCGGCACTGTGCGCGAGATTTCGGCCATCGCCGTCGCCGCCGCACACGAACACCGCGTCGAACATCACCGACGGCATGCCGGCGAGCGTCGCCTGCGGCACGATGCTGCCGATCGGCGCGAGGGTCGGCGCGACAATGGTCGGCACCGCACCTGCGGACGTCAGCGCGCCGCGCACCTGCTCGATCAGCGTCTGGCTCACACCGGGCGTCGCGATCAGCGCGATCTTGCGTGAGCGCATACCGGGCTTCGACCGGCCGATCAGGCTCAACGACGGCGCGCGCTGCTTGACTGCCGGCGTCGTGGCCGTTTGCGGGGCCGGCAGCCCGAGCCGTTCGGCGACCTGCGCGGCCAGCCCCGCGTCGAACCGCGCGATGATCTCGTTGACCACGCGTTCGCGAATCTCCGGCTTCGTCACCTTGCCGAGCTCGAAGCAGTACGCGTCGCGGATATGCCGCTGCTCGATCTCGGTCATGCTCTGGTAGAACAGCGCCGGTTGCGAGAAATGATCGGCGAACGTTTCGCTGCGCACACGCACCTTGTCGCCTTCGAGCGGTTCGTGCACCGTCTCGAAGCCGCCGCCGGACGGCGCGGGCGGCGTCTCGCGCGGCCAGCCGCCGTTCAGCGAATTCGGTTCGTACGACGCCTGCCCGACCGCGATCGTCTGCCGGTGCATCGCATCGCGCTGGTTGTTCGCGAACGGGCACACCGGCCGGTTGATCGGAATCTCGTGAAAGTTCGGGCCGCCGAGCCGGCTCAGCTGCGTATCGGTGTACGAGAACAGGCGCCCCTGCAGCAGCGGATCGTTCGTGAAGTCGATGCCGGGCACCACGTGCCCCGGGTGAAACGCGACCTGCTCGGTCTCCGCGAAGAAGTTGTCCGGGTTGCGGTTCAGCGTCATGCGGCCGATCGGGCGCACCGGCACTAGTTCTTCCGGCACCAGCTTGGTCGGGTCGAGCAGGTCGAAGTCGAACTTGTTCGCGTCGGCGGGATCGATCAACTGCACGCCGAGTTCGAACTCCGGATAGTCGCCGCGCTCGATCGCCATCCACAGGTCGCGCCGGTTGAAATCGGGGTCGTGGCCGGCGATGCGCTGCGCTTCGTCCCACAGCAGCGAATACGCGCCGCTCACGGGCCGCCAGTGGAACTTCACGAAATGCTCGGCGCCGGCCGCGTTCACGAAGCGGAACGTGTGCACGCCGAAGCCGTCCATCGCACGAAAGCTCGCAGGCAGCGCGCGGTCGGACATCAGCCACAGCACCGTATGCGTGGTTTCGGGCACGAGCGATACGAAATCCCAGAACGTGTCGTGCGCGGACGCGCCGGTCGGCATCTCGTTCGGCGCCTCGGGCTTCACCGCATGCACGAAGTCGGGAAACTTGATCGCGTCCTGGATGAAGAACACCGGCATGTTGTTGCCGACCAGGTCGTAGTTGCCCTCTTCGGTATAGAACTTCACCGCGAAGCCGCGCACGTCGCGCACCGTGTCGGCCGACCCGCGCGGGCCCTGCACGGTGGAAAAGCGTACGTACACCGGCGTTTCGGCGGCCGGGTCCTGCAGGAACGCAGCCTTCGTGTAGTCGGCCATCGGCTCGTAGACGCGAAACACGCCGTGCGCGGCCGAGCCGCGCGCATGCACGACCCGTTCGGGAATCCGTTCGTGATCGAAGTGCGTGATCTTCTCGCGCATGATGAAGTCTTCGAGCAGCGACGGGCCGCGCGCACCGCCGCGCAGCGTGTTCTGGTTGTCGGCGATGCGCACGCCCTGGTTGGTGCGCAGCGCCTCGCCGTCGGGCCGCAGCCGATTCTCGTCGAGCTGGCGCGACTTCGCGCTGTCGGGTTGCGGCGGGTTGGGCGTCGGATTGCCGGATTGCGGGGGATTCGTCATGCGCGCGTCCTCTCGTATCGGTTCGGTTTCGGTTCTGTGAAGGGCGGCGTGTACGGGCGCGTAGCGGCGCACACGGCTGCCGGCACGTAAAACGGGCGAGCCGCGCGGCGTATGCCGCGGCGGCCCGCCTGCGGTGTCGCTGCAGGCTGCGGCGCCTGCGTCAGGGCGCGCGCAACGCGCTGTCGAGCTCGTCGCGCGTCACGTCGAGCGCGACGTTGCATTCGATCTCGGCGTCCTCGACACGCGGCTTTTGTTCGTCCACCGCGCGCCGCGCGAGGTCGCACAGCCGGGTGCGCACGCGCAGCCGGTCGTCCGCGCCGAGCGACGCATAGCGCGTGAGCACGTCGGGATCGAAGCGCAGGTCGACCACGCAGCGCCATTGACGCGCGTTTTCATCGGCCGGCACCCGCACCCATGACACCTGAATCGTGAGCCGGCCCGATGCGTCGTCGGTATGCACGACGAGGGTCGACTCCGATGGAAAGCCGTTCGCGAGCGCAGTCTCGAGTTCCGCGATGCGCTGCGAACGGTCGGGGGTGGCCGTCATCGGCGTACGACACCCAGCAGCAACGTGACCAGGAAGATCACGACGAAGATGTAGAACAGGATCTTCGCGATCTCGGCCGCACCGGCCGCGATGCCGCCGAAGCCGAACACGGCCGCGATGATCGCGATGACGAAGAAGATGATGGCATATCTCAGCATGAATTCCTCCTGGAGTCCTGAAGAACGACGATCGTCGGCGCGGGTCGCCGTCGATCAATGTTTGTGCTTGGGTTTGCCGTGGGCCGGCGTCGAAGCCATTTTCTCGAGCTCCTTCTCGCTCATCGATTTGGCCATCGACTTCGACGGCGCCTTCAGATCCTTCATTTTGGTGTCACCGCGCTTGGCCGACAGGGCGGCCCCCGCCGCGCGCTGCTGGGCCTGGGATTTGGCTGGCATGATTTCCTCCTTTCGGTGGCGCGCGCGACGGTCGCAATTCGCGGGCCGCGCGCGGTTTGGACGGTATCGTCAGGCGGCGTCGCGCCGACGCAATTCGGCCGGCGGGATCTTCATGGCCTGGCGATACTTGGTCACCGTACGACGAGCAAGAAGGATGCCGCGCCCCGCGAGGTTCTGCGCGAGCGCGACATCGGACAGCGGGTCGGTATGGCGCTCGGCCGCGATCATGTCGCGGATCAGCACCTTCGCGGCCGACGCCGAGCACACGCCCTTGCCGGCCGCTTCCAGCTTGCGCGGGAAGAAGTGCTTGAACTCGAACGTGCCGTGCGGCGTGGCCATGTACTTGTTGCCCGTCGCACGCGACACCGTCGATTCGTGCAGGTCGAGCTCTTCCGCGATGTCGCGCAGCACGAGCGGCTTCATCGCGATCTCGCCGTAGCGGAAGAAGTCGCGCTGCCGCGCGACGATGCATTCGCCGACGCGCTGGATCGTGTCGAAGCGCTTCTGCACGTTGCGGATCAGCCAGCGCGCTTCCTGCAATTGCTGGCCGAGCGGCGAATCGCGCTCGCCGCTCGACTGCGCGAACAGCGTCGCATAGCGTTCGTGCAACCGCGCGCGCGGCAGCACGGCCGGGTTGATCGTCACGATCCATTCGTCGCGCACCTGGCGCACGATCACGTCGGGCACCACATAGTCGCCGCGCGTGCTGCCGTAGTGATTGCCGGGGCGCGGATCGAGCCCGCGTACCAGCGCGCACGCGGCCTGCATCGTCGCCTGGCTGCAGCCGACGCGCCGCTGAATTTCGGCGGTCTCGCGCCGCGCGAGCCGTTCGAGATGTTCGCGCGCGATCACCTTCGCTTCCGCGAGCGCCGGCGTGCCGGCGGGAATCGCGTCGAGCTGCAGCAGCAGGCATTCGGACAGCGAGCGTGCGGCGATCCCCGGGCGGTCGAGCATCTGCACGAGCCGCAACGCAACCCCGAGATCCTGTTCCGACAGCAGCAGCGCGGGATCGGCCGCGACCAGCAGCTCGGACAGCTCCTGACGCAGGTAGCCGTCCTCGTCGAGCGCGTCGATCACGATGCGCGCGGCCTCGCGGTCGCGCCGGTTCAGCGGATAGAGACGCAGCGCGTCGTGTAGCTGCTGGTGCAGCGACGGCTCGGCGGCCATCCATTCGCCGGGCGACAGGTCGCTGACGTCGTCGCCCTGCCGGCCCGTGGTGCGCGGCGCCGGCGCGGCCGTGTACGACACGTCGCCGTCCGGCGGGCGCACGTCGTCGCCATCGGGCACGGGCTCGGGCGCGGCGGCCTCGGCCGGATGTTCGGGCGCGTCGGCCTCCGCGACGGCTTCGTCGTCGCCCTGGCCATCTTCGAGAAACGGATTCGAGTCGAGCGCCTGCCGCAATTCCTGCTGGAATTCGAGCGAAGACAGCTGCAGCAGACGCAGCGATTGCTGCAGCCTCGGTGTGAGTGCCAGATGCTGTCGCATCTGGAGCGCAAGCGTGACGGACATCGATGCCCCTCCTGACTGTGTGCGAAATTCACGTGCAGGAATTCATGCACCTTTCATGCCAGGGCGGCGAACCCCCGTCCGGCGCGGCTTTCGCCGCTTCGCACCACATGATCCGGGCGCTTCGGAGCCGCTTTTTTACAAGCGCCGGGAAGTTAGGGGGCACGAAATTCGCGCAGGGCGCGCGCGCCGGAATGAATGGACGGCATCGCGTCCTTCGGTGCTTCGGTGCTTCGATGCTTCGATGCTTCGATGCTTCGATGCTTCGATGCTTCGTCGCTTCGTCGCTTCGTCGCTTCGTCGCTTCGTCGCTTCGTCGCTTCGTCGCTTCGTCGCTTCGTCGCTTCGTCGCTTCGTCGCGCGGCAGCCTCCCCCGCGATGCGTATCGCGTCAGGTCAGTACTGCATCAGCGGCGGCGTGCCCGGCAGCGGCCGGTCGCCCTCCACGCCGTTCGGCCCCGGCTGCGGCACGTCGACCGCCGCGCCGCCGGTCGCGCCCGGGGGCATCGTGTTGTGCGGCGAGGGACGCGTGTCGTAGCGCGTATTCGCGTCCGGCATGGTCGTGGTCGGCGACGCGCCATGCGCGCCCGGCGGCGCCGGCGGCGCGCCGCGCGGGCCATAGGTTTGCGGTTGCGTGCATGCGCCCAGCGCGCACGCGGCGGCGAACGCACATGCGCCTACGCGTATCGTCTGGATCGGCTTCATCGGAATCCTCCGTGGAATCGGCGGCGCCGGCCGGCCATCGCGGCACGGCTCAGAGCCGGTTGAAATGGAAATCGCCCGCGTACGCGGTCGGCGCGCGACGCGCCATCATCGTGTCGAATTCGGCCGCGACGCGCGTCAGTGCGCCGCGTTGGCGGTCGGTGCCGGCCTGTTCGAGCGCCGCGAACGCGTCGGCGTCGAAGGTGACGGTCAGCGACGCCGGATGGCCGTCGACGCGGAAGCCGAAATGCAGCGCGCCGGACGGCTGCTCCTCGACATGGAACGGCATCGCGCGCGCCTCGAAATGGCGGCCGAGGGTCTCGGCCACGTCGCGCAGCATGCCGGGTTTCACGCTGATGCTCATCGTGGGCCCTCCATGGATGGGGTGAACGCGGCCGGCGGCACACCCGTCGGCCGCGCGTGAACCGGCGGCTCCCGGGTCGGCGGCTCACGTTCCGGCGGCGGGTGCACCGGCGGGTCGCCCTCCGGATCGTGAAACGGTTCCGGCGTGCCGGGCGGCACGATATCCGGCTCGGGCGGCTCGGGCTCCGGCGTGATGCCGGGCGGCGGCGGCTCGGGGCGGTGCAACGACTGGGCGGGGTGTCGATTCATGGGCATTCGATCGTGTCGCTCCTCAACGGCCCGGACCGGTGGTGCGCGGGCGCACGCCGCTCGAGGGTCTATGCACTCGTGATCCGCAAGCCGCATGCCGGGCGGGGCGTCCGCGTGGTGTCCGCGTGGTGTCCGCCTGCCGGCCGTGTGCCGTCCACGTGCCCGCCGCGTGCCGTCCGCGTGCCGTCCGCGTGCCGTCCGCGTGCCGTCCGCGTGCCCTCCGCGTGCCGTCCGCGTGCCGTCCGCGTGCCGTCCGCGCGCCCTCCGCGTGCCGACTGCGTGCCGTCGAGTCCCGCACCGTCCGCATGCACACGCATGCCCCCACACAGCCCGCCGTGCATTCGCTACACCGTGCGCTGCAATTCTTTCAAGAGAGTCGCTACGCTTCGTATGCGGCCATCACGAGCCACAGCTCGCGGCCGTCGTCGCGCACCCGCGCGGCGAGCGCATACGGATCGTGCGGGTCGCACGCGCGCTGCAGGGCCAACCGTGCCGGCTCAGTCGAGCCGAACGTCTCGTCGCCCAGCGGCCGCACGTCGGCCTTGCCTTCGAACATCCTGCGATCGGGCCGGTAGATCAGCGGCTCGTGTTTCCACGTGCTGAAATGGCTCTTCACCGAATCGAACCCGCCGCCGCATACGTTGACTTCATAGCGCACCCCTGGTCGCTGTTTGGGATTGGTCATCGTGCCTCCTGCTTGCTGTGCGTGTGTGCATGTGCGGCATATCGGGCCGCGCGTCGTCGTCGCCGCCCAAGCGGCAAATCGCGTGCCGCATTCCGCCGCGGGCACGGCCGTTGCGCTGAATGGTTCATCGTCACCGACACGGAGGCTTGCCATGAAGGATTCGACCCGGTCCGGCCGCGACGCGCCGGCGCACGAGCAACCGGACACGTCGCCGCCGCTGAAGCATCAGGATCAGACGAAAACGCGCCACTCGGAGCGGCACATCGACAAGCAGCTCGAGGACACGTTTCCCGCCAGCGATCCGCCCGCGACCGGCGGCGTCACGCGCATCGAACCCGACACGCCGCCGGGGACGCATGACGACGGCCCATGGCAGGACCCGGGCAAACGTCGCGACAAATGACGGATGACGGCCGGGAAGGTGCGGTGGCCGCGCGCGACGCGGCACGCCGCTTGCTGAATCGAATGGCCCCGCTTCAACCTGGAAGGAGGACCTGATGCATCGCGTCAACGAAATCATGTCGCAGGACGTCGTGCATATCGCGCCGACCGACTCGATCCGGCATGCCGCGCAACTGATGGAGCGCTACGACATCGGCGCGCTGCCCGTGTGCGACAACAACCGGCTGGTCGGGATGGTCACGGACCGCGACCTCACGGTGCGCGCGATCTCGGTCGGCAAGCCGCCGGAAACGCGGATTCATGAAGTCGCGTCGGGCCCGATCGAATGGTGTTTCGAGGACGATCCGCTGGACGAGATCCAGCATTACATGGCGGACGCGCAGTTGCGCCGCCTGCCGGTCGTGGATCACGACCAGCGTCTGGTCGGCATGCTGTCGCTCGCGGACATCGCGACGCGCACGGCCGGCCCGATACGTGACGAAGTCGCGAACACGCTCGAAGGCGTGTCGCAACCGAAGCGGACGTGACGGGGCGATCCTCGCCTCGCCCGATAACCCGCGCGACCCGGAGGGCCCATCCCGGGCACGGTCGCGCCCCATGCAGCCAGGAGGACAACCATGCAGACTCCCGATCAAGGACGGACCCGCATCATCGGCAAGGGCGCCGCGACGGCGGCGGGCCCCGGCCCCGACGTGATGGCGGCCGACACGCTGGAAGGCGACAAGGTCTATACGACCGATGGCGACGACGTCGGCAAGATCAAGGACATCATGCTCGACGTGCGCTCGGGCCGCATCGCGTATGCGGTGCTCTCGAGCGGCGGCCTGCTCGGCATCGGCGACAAGCTGCTCGCGATTCCATGGAGCGCGCTGACGCTCGATACCGAACGCAAATGTTTCCTGCTGTCGGTATCGTCAGAGCGGATCAAGAACGCACCAGGCTTCGACAAGGATCACTGGCCGGCGATGGCCGACCCGCAATGGGCCGAGCCGCTGCACGAGTACTACGGCAGCACGCCGTACTGGAGCGCGGGCGATGAGCTCGGGCTGACCGATCCGACCGAAGACCTCAACGATCCGCGTACGCGCGGCACGCATTAAAACGGCTTACGATTTGCCGGTGAGTTAGCCGACGGAGCCCCGCTCGATGCGGGGCTTTTTTTGCGCGTCACTTGAGCTTTTTCGCTGAATTGCGGTGACGGCCCGAGCCGCCCAATCCCGCCATTCATTGATAACCAAACAACATCAATCCTTCCAAAAATCGCACTTATCGTTTCCCCGTCTCCGGGCGAACATGGCGAAAACGACAATCAACCGCTCCCGCGCATTTTCCCGATTTACTGGAGACACCCAGATGCACCCCTCGCCCAGCCTTCCGACCGGACGTTCGAAGGCCGCCGCGGTATTCCGCGTGACGGCCGGCAACTTCCTCGAGCAATTCGACTTCTTCCTGTTCGGCTTCTACGCCACGCAGATCGCCGCCGTGTTCTTTCCCGCCGCGAGCGAGTTCGCGTCCCTGATGATGACGTTCGCCGTGTTCGGCGCCGGCTTCCTGATGCGGCCGCTGGGCGCGATCGTGCTGGGCGCGTACATCGACGACGTCGGCCGCCGCAAGGGCCTCATCGTGACGCTGGGGATGATGGCGCTCGGCACCATGCTGAGTGGCGTTGGTGCCGGGCTACGCGACGATCGGCCTGCTCGCGCCGGCGCTCGTGCTGCTCGGGCGCCTGCTGCAAGGCTTTTCGGCGGGTGCCGAGCTGGGTGGCGTGTCGGTCTATCTGGCCGAAATGGCCACGCCCGGCCGCAAGGGCTTCTTCACGAGCTGGCAGTCCGCCAGCCAGCAGGTCGCGATCGTGTTCGCGGCGTTTGTCGGCGTCGCGCTGAATCGCTTGCTGCGGCCGTAGGACATGACCGCGTGGGGCTGGCGCATTCCGTTCTTGATCGGCTGCCTGATCGTGCCGTTCCTGTTCATGATGCGTCGCTAACTGAAGGAAACGGAGGAGTTCATGGCACGCGTCATCGTCCGACGATGAAGGAAGTCTTCATACGTTGATGCTAGAACTGGGGTGTCGTGATCGCCGGCATGGGATGGTGATCGCGATGACGACGGTGTGGTTCTATCTGATCACGGTCTATGCACCGACCTTCGGCAAGACCGTCCTGCACCTGAGCACTGCCGACAGCCTGCTCGTGACGCTGTGCGTCGGCCTGTCGAACTTCGTCTGGCTGCCGATCGGCGGCGCGCTGTCCGATCGCATCGGCCGCCGGCCGGTGCTGATCGCGTTCACGGTGCTCACGCTCGCTGTCGGCCTATCGCCGTGCTGTGGCTGGTGGCTCATGCACCGTCGTTCGTCAACATGCTGCTCGTGCTGCTGTGGCTGTCGTTCATGTACGGGATCTACAACGGCGCGATGGTCGTCGCGCTCACGGAAGTGATGCCGGTGGAAGTGCGCGTCGCGGGCTTCTCGCTCGCCTACAGCCTCGCGACGGCCGTGTTCGGCGGCTTCACGCCCGCCATCTCGACCGCGCTCATCCACATGACCGGCGACAAGGCCGCACCGGGCTACTGGATGAGCCTCGCCGCGGCGTGCGCGCTGCTCGCGACGTTCGCGCTCTATCGCCGCCACCCGGCGACGCTCACGCCCGCGCACTGACGCGTGATGCCGAACGAACTGCCCCGACTCCGTACGACCCGGACCATGACAACGACCCTGACGATGAAAAACCTGCTTCTGAAACTGTGCGCGACCGCGCTCGTCGCCACCAGCGCGGTCAGCGCGAACGTGCAGGCCGCCGACCTGCACGTGATGAGCTCGGGCGGCTTCACCGCCGCCTACAAGCTGCTCGGCCCGCAGTTCGCGTCCAGCACGGGCAACACGCTCGCCACCGCGCTCGGCCCGTCGATGGGCAAGTCGCCCGAAGCGATTCCGAACCGGCTCGCGCGCGGCGAGCCTGCCGACGCGGTGATCATGGTCGGCTACGCGCTCGACGATCTGATCAAGCAAGGGAAGGTAGTCCCCGGATCGCGCGTCGAGCTGGCCGATTCGCGCATCGGCATGGTCGTGCGCGATGGCGCGGCGAAACCCGACATCAGTTCGCCCGACGCGCTGAAGCAGGTGCTGCTGCACGCGAAGTCGATCGCCTATTCGGACAGCGCGAGCGGCGTGTACATCGAGCGGGAATTGTTCAAGAAGCTCGGCATCGAGGATCAGGTGAAAGCGAAAGCGAAGATGGTCCCGCGGATTCCGGTCGCGTCGGTGGTCGCGAACGGTGACTACGAAATCGGCTTCCAGCAGGTCAGCGAACTGCTGCCGGTTAAAGGCGCGACCTTCGTCGGCAAGATTCCCGAATCGCTGCAGTCGGTCACGCGTTTCGCCGCCGGCATCCCCGTCGGCGCGCAACATCCGCAGGAAGCGAAGGCGCTGCTCGACTATCTCGCGTCGCCCGACGTGCAGTCGGAAGTGAAATCGACCGGGCTGGATTCCGTCTCCGCACACTGAGCCCGCACCGAGGGAAGGCGTGCGTCAGATCGCCTTCCCGTCGCGCGCGGCGTCAGCCTCCGCATCGTCGGCGCCATTCGGGCCCGCGGGCCCGGCCGCGTTCAGCATCCGTGCGAGACGCGAGCGATCGCACGCCCCTTCCCACGTCGACACGAAGATCACCGCACACGCGTTGCTGATCACGCTCGTCAGCGCGCGCGCCTCCGACATGAAGCGATCGATGCCCACCAGAAGCGCGACGCCGGCCACGGGCAGATCGGGCATCACGGCGAGTGTCGCGACGAGCGCGACGAGCCCGCTGCCGGACACGCCCGCCGCGCCCTTCGACGTCAACAGCATCACGGCCAGCATCGCCGCGATTTGCGGCGCGGACAGCGGCACGTCGCACGCCTGCGCGATGAACAGCGCCGCGAGCGTCAGGTAGATCGCGGTGCCGTCCAGGTTGAACGAGTAGCCGGCCGGCAGCACGAGGCCGACCGACGATCCTTGATGCAACCGATGTACTCGAGCTTGATGATCACCTGCGGCAGCACCGGGTCCGAGGACGCCGTGGCGAGCACGATCGACAGTTCCTCGCGCAGATAGCGCAACAGCCGCCACAACGCGAAGCCGTGCAGCCGCGCGAGCGGCGCCAGCACCAGCGCGACGAACAGCACGCAGGCCACGTAGAACGCCACCATCAGCCGCGCGAGCGAGCCGACCGAGCCGATGCCGAAGCGTCCCACCGTGAACGCCATCGCACCGAATGCACCGAGCGGCGCGAGCCGCATCACCATCGCGAGCACGCGGAAGACGACCTGCGCGACGCCGTCGATCAGCGCCAGCACGGGCCGACCGGCCTTGTCGCCGATACGCAGCGTCAGCGCGAAGCCGAACAGCAGCGCCAGCAGGAGGATCTGCAACATGTCGCCCTTCGGGAATGCGTCGAGCGTGGTCTCGGGGATGATGCTCAACGCGTAGTCGCCGTGTCCTTGAGGTTGCGCGTGCGGTGCATATTGCGCGAGGATGCTCGCGTCGAGATGGTGGACGTCGACGTGCATGCCGGCGCCCGGCCGCAGCACGAACGCGGTGACGAGCCCGAACGCGAGCGCGACGGCGGTCAGCAGATAGAACAGCACCAGCGCGCGGACGATCGTGCGCCCGATGGCCTTGCCGTTCGCCAGCGACGTGATACCGGAGACGATCGTGCAGAACACGATCGGCGCGATCATCATCCGCACGAGGCCGACGAATGCATCGCTGAGCGGCTTGAGCATCGCGCCCACCGACGGCCAGAAGTGCCCGACGCCCACGCCGAGCACCATCGCCAGCAGCACCTGCACGTAGAGCGAACGAAGCGGTCTTGCCCACCTCACGATGCTGTCTTCCTCGATGTTCCTGTTGTATTCATCGGATATTTTGGATGCGTCACGTCGATCCGTCGCTGCGTGCGGCACCAGTGCCGGCGCCTGCACGTTTGGCGTCGACGATCGCGCGGTGAAACTCCTCCGCGGCCGGCGTCAGCGGGCGCCCGCGTCGTTTCACGATGCCGACCCGGCGCTTCACCACCGGTTCGACGAGCGGCACGCTCGTGAGCAGCGGATGGTCGTGTCCGGGCATTGCCATCGACGGCACCGCGGCCACGCCGAGCCCGGCTTCGATCAACCCGAGCAGCGTCGTCACGTGGCGCGTCTCGCACACGCTCGGCGCACGCGGCGCGACGGTCGTCAGCGCCTGGTCGAGCAGCAGGCGGTTGCCGGACGTCTTGTCCACCGACACATACTCGTACTCGTACAGCTCGTTCCAGGTCACGCGCTTCTTGCGCGCGAGCGGATGGTCGCGCCGGCATGCGGCGACGAAACGCTCCTGCAGCAGCAGCTTGAAGTCGATCTCGGGCTCCTGGCTGCCCATGAAGCTCACGCCGAAATCGGCCTCGCCGCTGATCACCGCGCTCAGCACCTCGTTCGCGCCGGCATCCAGCAGCTTGACGCGGATGCGCGGAAAGCGGCGATGATAGCTCGCGATCACGTTGGGCAAGAAGTAGTAGGCCACCGACGGCACGCACGCGATCGTCACATGACCGAGGCGGCTCGTTGACACGTCGCGGATGCCGAGCAGCGCGACGTCGAGATCGTCCAGCAGCTGCTCGGCGCTCGGCGCGAACACGCGCCCGACGGTGGTCAGCGTGACGCTGCGCGTGGTGCGCTCGAACAGGCGCACGCCGAGCGCTTCCTCCAGTTTGTCGATCCGCCGACTCAACGCGGGTTGCGAAATGCTGATCGCGTCGGCGGCCTTCCGGAAGCTGCCGAGTTCCACCACCGCGCGAAACGCCTGCAAGTCGGTCAGATCGAAGTTGATTCCCACGGGCCGGTCTCCCCATCTCAGTTGCCGCGTATTGTGCATGATCCGGGCAAAGCCCAGCCAGCCGGCGGATGCCCGGCTCGACCATCCCGCCCTCCCACTACGCCCGATGCCGCAACGCATCGATCACGATCGAGAACGCGCGCGATGCCTGGCGGCGGCTCGGATAGTACGCGTGATAGCCGGGAAACACCGGGCACCAGTCCGGCATCACGATCCGCAGCTGCCCGCTGCGCACGTGGTCGAGCACGATGTCCTCGGTGACGAACGCAATGCCGAAGCCGTCGAGCGCCGCCTGCACCATATGCGGCTGCGTATTGCACGTGATGCGGCCGTTCACGCGTGCCTGGATCTCGTTCCTGCCCTTCTTCAGTTCCCACGCATAGATGCCCTTCGCGGTCGCGAGCCGCAGCGTCACGCAGTCGTGATCGAGCAGGTCCTGCGGCGTCTTTGGCGGCTTGCGGCCGTCGAGATACGCCGGCGACGCGACCATCGTCATCCGGATGTCCGGGCTGATGCGCACCGCGATCATGTCCTTCGCGACCTGGTCGCCGTAGCGCACGCCGATGTCGTAGCGCTCCTCGACGATGTTCGCCAGCCCGTAGTCGACCGACAGCTCGACGCGGATGTCGGGGTATTCGGGCAGCACCCGCCTGAGCTTCGGCCAGATGATCGTGTCGATCGGATGCTCGGTGGCCGTGATCCGCACGACGCCGGCCGGCTTGTCCCGGAAATCGGCCACCGCGGCGAGCTTCATCTCGATCTCGTCGATGCGCGGCGCGACGGCCTGAAACAATTCCTCGCCCGCTTCGGTCGTCGACACGCTGCGCGTCGTGCGCGTGAGCAGCCGCACGCCGAGGCGCGTCTCGAGATCGCGGACCGTCTGGCTCAGCGCCGATTGCGACACGCCGAGCCGCGCCGCCGCGCGCGTGAAGCTCCGGTCGCGCGCCACCGCCAGAAACACGAGCAGATCGTTGAGGTTTTCGCGCGGCATGTCGGGCGGCTCCTGTCGAAACGGACGCCCATCGTAGCACCGACACCGCCCCGCGCCGCCCGCCGCGGCCTCGGTCGATTCATCGGCGCAGCTTATAAGTCCAAGCGTGTTGCGCTACTTAATCGATCGGGCACGGGCCGATAGACTGCGAAGCGTTCAGGCTCCCGTGCGCCTTCCCAGCCTCGGGATCCTTCCACGTATTCTCCCCGGAGTCCTTCTCATGAAATCCCTTGTTCGCCTCTTCGTCGCCGCGCTTGCCGTTTCCGCTCCGTTGCTCGCCCATGCGCAGGGCCTGACGCGCGAGCAGGTGCGCGAAGACATGATTCGCTACGAAGCCGCCGGTTTCAATCCGGCGCGCGCCAATCCGCGCACGTGGGTCGACGATGCGCGAGCTGCATCCACGCACGTAATGGCGGCGCGCGATGCCGACGGCCGCACGTCGTTGGCCGATCGCGGCACGGCTGTCGACGCGCATTGCGACTGACGCGCCCATCGCCGCCGCCACCGATCCGCATTTTTTCCGATTCCACGATGCAAGCCGTTTCCCCTTCCGATCGCGGGCCCGCGCCGGTTCACGCCGCCGCGTGGGGCGCCGTCCTCGCGATGGCGCTCGGCGCGTTCGCGCTCGTCGCATCCGAATTCATGCCGGTCAGCCTGCTGACGCCGATTGCGCACGATCTGCGGATCAGCGAAGGACAGGCGGGCCAGGCGATCTCCGTATCGGGCGCGTTCGCGCTGCTCACGAGCCTGTTCATCTCGTCGCTGGCCGGCCGGCGCGACCGCAAGCGGGTGCTGCTGTCGCTGACGCTGCTGATGATCGTGTCCGGCACGGTCGTCGCATTCGCGCCGAACTATCTGGCGTTCATCGCCGGGCGCGCGCTGATCGGCCTCGCCATCGGCGGGTTCTGGTCGATGTCGGCGGCCACCGCGATGCGCCTCGTGCCGGACCGGCAGGTGCCGCGCGCGCTGGCGATCGTCAACGGCGGCAACGCGCTGGCCACCGTCGTCGCCGCGCCGCTCGGCAGTTTTCTCGGCGGCATCGTCGGCTGGCGATGGGCGTTCTTCTGCGTCGTGCCGGTCGCCGCGATCGCGTTCGGCTGGAAGCTCGCGAGCCTGCCGCGGATGCACGCCGCGCACGGCAGCGCCTCGCCCGGGCGCGCATTCGCGCTGCTGGGGAGCGCGCCGGTCGCGCTAGGCATGGCGGCGGTCAGCGTCTTTTTCATGGGGCAGGTCACGCTGTTCACATACTTGCGGCCGTTCCTCGAAGCCGTGACGCATGCGGGCGCCGCCGGGTTGTCGGTGCTGCTGCTCGTGATCGGCGTCGCGGGGTTCGCGGGGACGATCCTGATCGGCACGTTCCTGCAACGCGGGCTGTACCGGACGTTGATCGTCATCCCTGGCCTGATGGCGGCGGTCGCCGTCGCGCTGATCGCGTTCGGCCACTCGATCGGCGCGACCGCCGCGCTGCTGGCCGTCTGGGGGCTGCTCGGCACCGCGGCGCCGGTCGGCTGGTGGACGTGGCTGGCCCGGGCGCTGCCGCGCGACGCGGAAGCCGGCGGCGGCCTGATGGTGGCGGTCGTGCAGCTCGCGATCGCGCTCGGCGCGACGGCGGGCGGCGTGCTGTTCGACCTGCACGGCTATCGCGCGACGTTCGGGCTGAGCGCGGGCCTGCTCGCCGCCGCCGGCGTGTTCGCCGCGCTGGCGGCGCGGGCCGCGTTGCGCGCCGAGGCCGCCGCGCGCGCGTGACGGGCCCAGCGCGCCGTCGCGGGCCGCGCTGCGCGCCGAGGCCGCCGGCCGCGCGTGACGACCGCAGCCGGCCGCCGCGGTTTTTTTACACACCCCGTGTAACGCCCGCGTCCTGCCGCGCGCCGCCGTAGGCGGCGTCCAGATAACGCAGCAGCCGGTGCGGCGTCAGCGGCTTCGCACAATGTGCGTCGAAGCCGGCTTCGCGCGCACGCTCGCGATCGCTCTGCGACGCGAACGCGGTGCATGCGATAAGCAGCATGTCGGCGGTGTGCGGATCGCCGCGCAGCCGCTTCGCGAGTTGCAGGCCGTCGAGGCCCGGCATCGCGATGTCCAGCACGATCGCGAACGGCTGCCAGTCCCCCGCGAGATCGCAGACGGCGAACGGATCATCCGCGACGCGGCATTCGAAGCCGCGCGCCTGGAGCAGCAATCGCAGCGCATCGGCCGCGTCGCGATAGTCATCGACGACCAGCACGCGGCGCAGCCGGCGCGGCACGCTATCGGGCGGGCGCCACAGCAGCACGTCGTCGGCGGCCGGATCGTCGCCGGAGAGGATTTGCATCGCGTTTTTCCCTGTGATCGGACACGGCCCCGGCGCAAACTGCGCGCCCATATTGACGCGATCGGCTGCACGGGGCATGCCGGTTGCTGCAAATGGTCGAAATCGTCGATATGGGAGCCGTCGATGCGCGCACCGCCGCTGTTCCGACCCGGTAGGGACTTGAATCCACCTGCAGCCCGCTGGCGGACGCACCGTGACACAGGGGCGGCACCGGCCCGCGCGGGAGGCCGCGCATGACGCGCCACGCGCCCGCAAAGCCGGCCGCGCCCGACGACCAAGCGCCGGCCACGCTCGACGCGTGCCGCCGCTGCGGGCTGTGGGAACACGCGACGCAGCCGGTGCCCGGCGCGGGGCCCACGAACGCGCGCATCATGCTGGTCGGCGAGCAGCCGGGCGATCAGGAAGACCGCACGGGCATCCCGTTCGTCGGCGCGGCCGGCCGCATGCTCGACCGCGCGCTCGACGAAGCCGGCATCGAGCGCGCGAGCGTCTACGTGACCAACGCGGTCAAGCACTTCAAATGGGAGCCGCGCGGCAAGCGGCGGATGCACAAGACGCCCGCGCAGCGCGAGGTCGCCGCGTGCCATTACTGGCTCGAGCGCGAGCTCGCCGCGCTGGGCCCGCGCGTGATCGTCGCGCTCGGCGCGACGGCGCTGCGGGCCGTGCTGCAGGACAACGACGCGACGCTGGAGCGCACGCGCCAGCCCGTGCGCTCGCCCGACGGCTGTCTCGTCGTCGCGACCTATCACCCGTCCTACGTGCTGCGCACGCGCGGCGCCGATTCGCGCGAGCAGGCTTATCGGACGCTCGTCGACGCGCTGCGCACCGCGTCGCGCCTCGCGCGCGGTGGCGGCAGCGGCGGCGGCACGCACCGCGCGCGGGGAGACGCCGAATGAACGATCTGCGCGGCGACGACGCGTCGCGCGAGGCCGGTGCTGGTGCTGGTGCTGGTGCTGGTACTGGTGCCGGTGCCGGTGCCGGTGCCGGTGCCGGTGCCGGTGCTCGTGCTCGTGCTCGTGCTCATGCTCGTGCCAATGCTGATGCCGGTGCCGGTGCCGCTGCCGCCCCCGCCACCGCCGCCCCCGCCGCGAAGCCGTGGTACCGCCGGCTCGGCCCCGGCCTGCTCGCGGGCGCGTCGGACGCCGACCCGAGCAACATCGCGGTCTACGCGCAGGCCGGCAGCCAGTTCGGCTTCCACATGCTGTGGATGACCGTCGTCGCGCTGCCGATGATGGTGGCCGTGCAGCTCGCGTCGGCGTTCATCGGACGCACCAATCGCGAAGGCCTCGTCGCGGGCATCCGCAAGCAGTTCTCCGACCGGCTCGCCAAAGGGCTGATCGTGATGATCGTGATCGTCAACGTGATCAACGTCGGCGCCGATCTCGCCGCGATGGGCGACGCGACCGCGCTCGTCGCCGGCGGGCGCAGCTACTGGTATGCGCCCGTCTACGGCCTCGGGTCGCTCGCGCTGCAGGTGCTGCTGTCCTACGAGCGCTACGCGCGCTGGCTGAAATGGATGACGCTCGGCCTGCTCGCATACGTGCTCGAACTCGGCTTCGTGCACATCGACTGGCGCAACCTGCGGCATGCGCTCGTGCTGCCGCATGTCGCGTTCACGCACGAATACGCGACCACCGCGGTCGCGGTGCTCGGCACGACGCTGAGCCCGTACCTGTTCGTGTGGCAGGCCGCGCTCGAAGTGGAGGAAACCCAGGCCGAGCGCCGCAACGGCGACACCGCGTGCGCGCCCGGCGCGCGCCGCGAGGCCGAACGACGCATCACGTTCGATACCTGGACTGGCATGATCGTGACCAACGCGGTGTCGTTCTGCATCATGGTGATCGGCGCGGCGGTGTTCTTCACGCACGGCAAGCACGACATCGGCTCCACCGCGCAGGCCGCCGAGGCGCTGCGCCCGATCGCCGGCGAAGCGGCGTTCCTGGTGTTCGCGTTCGGCATCGTGGGCTGCGGGCTGCTCGCGATCCCCGCATTCGCAGGCAGCGCCGCGTACGGCTGCGCGGAGGCCTGGCGGTTCCGCGAAGGCCTGAACGAGCCGGTGCGGCGCGCGCCCGCGTTCTATGCGGTGCTGGCGGCCTGCGTGCTCGTCGGCATCGCGATCTGTTTCAGTCCGGTCAATCCGATCAAGGCGCTGTACTGGAGCGCGGTGCTCAACGGCATCGCGGCGGTGCCGATGCTCGTGCTGGTGATGCTGCTGTCGCAGCGGCGCGACGCGGCCGGTCAGCCGGGCAGCGGGATCGTGTCGAAACTGTTCGGATGGCTCGCGGTCGCTCTGATGGCGGCGTCGGTGGTCCTGATGACGGTGGACATGCTGAGCTGAGCGTGACGATGCGATTGGATTCGGTTGCGTGCGCAACCATTTAAGCGGAAACGGGAAAGTGAGAACACAGAGAAAAAAAGCCAGCCAACCGGGCGGCCGCACGTGCGACACAGCCCGGTTGCCGGCCCGGCGCGGTTACATCATCTTGCCGCGCGAACGTTCGGCACGCGCCGCATCGGCCGCCGATTCCACCTTCTTCACTTCCTCCGGCGGCGGCAGCACGGCCTTGAAGCCCATCGACTCGATCCACATCTCGCGCGCCCAGCCGCGGGTGTGATACAGGTGATGGTCCTCGTCGGCCTCGACCTCGTCGTGCGCGGCCTTCAGCGCCTTCGCCGCGTCGCTGTCACGCAACTGGTCGGCCGCGTAGCCGATCAGCTCCCAGTTCAGGTGATCCTTCGTTTCGGCGAGTACCACGCACTCGGCCGCGACGACCTGCGCGACCGCCGGGTCGGCCTGCTTCTTCGCCTGCTCGATCACCTGGACCAGCGACTTGCCGGTCGCCGCCACCGCGGCACGCCCCGGTGACTGCGTGTCCGGATCGAGACCGAGCGTTTCGAACACCTTGCGCAGCACCTCCTGGTGATGCATCGTCTCGCGGTGGTACTTCTCCCATTCCTTGTGCAGGTCCGCGTCGGTCGCGCACTTGATCGCGGCCTCGTAGATCTTCGCCCCGCCAAGCTCGGTCTCGTATGCCTGACAGAGCAGTTCGAGGATGCCTTCGTGCTTCGATTGCCGTTGGGCCATGACTGCTTCTCCGAAAATGCGGGCCGCCCACGCGGCCCTGGGGTTGAACCGGGCGCGCGTTACTGCGCGCCCACCTTGCGTTGGAGCGCCTCCGCCATGCTCAGGTGATGCTTGAGCGTCGGCAGCGTGGCTTTGGCGAATGCGCGCAGCTGCGCGTCCTTGCCGTCGCGCGCCTCGCCTTCGAACAGCGCGACCGCCTTGCGGTGCGCGTCGGGGCCGGCCGCCGCGACATACGCGGTGTCGAAGTCGTGGCCGCTCTTGCCGCGCAGCGCCTCGACGTCCGGATCCGAGATCTGCTCGACCTGCGGCTTCATGCCCTTGCGCGCGGCGATCTGGGTGAGCTTCGCGTTCGCCTTGCCGTGATCGGCCACCATGCGTTTCGCGAACGCGCGCACGTCCGCCGACTGCGCCTGCTTCAACGCGAGCTGACTGGCCTGCACCTCGGCCTTGCCGGCCATCGCGGCCTTGTCGATGAATTCCGCGTCGCCGCCCTGCGGCGCCTTCGCCATGCCGGCGTCTCCCATGGCGGCGCCCGACGACGGGTTGATCACGCCGCCCGGCACATGCGAATTCGAGGCGGGCGGCTCGCTCGGCATCTGTGCGTGCGCGAGTCCCGACACGGCGAGCACGCCCGCGGCGAGCGCCGCGATCGTCCAGTTGGGTTGCTTCATGCGCTTTCTCCTTGTGTGGGGGAGCCGTCAGCCGCCGACGATCGAGCCGCCGTTCGGATGCAATGTCTGTCCCGTCATGTAGCTCGCGCCTTCCGATGCGAGCAGCACGTAGCAGCCGATCAGCTCGTCGGGCTGCCCCGGCCGCTTCAGCGGCACGTTCGAACCAAACTTCGCGACTTCGTCGGCGCTGAAGGTCGACGGGATCAGCGGCGTCCAGATCGGCCCCGGCGCGACGGCGTTCACGCGAATGTCGCGCTCGGCCAGCTCGATCGACAGCGAACGCGTGAACGCGACGATCGCGCCCTTGGTCGCCGAGTAGTCGAGCAGCTTCGGGCTGCCGTGATACGCGGTGACCGACGCGGTGTTGACGATGCGTCCACCGGGCTTCATGTGCTGAAGCGCCGCCTGCGTGCAGAAAATCATCCCGTACACGTTGGTGCGGAACGTGCGCTCGAGCTGTTCCTCCGTCACGTCCTCGATGCCGGGTTGCGGATGCTGTTCGCCCGCGTTGTTCACCAGCACGTCGAGCCGGCCGAACTTTTCGACGGTGCGCGCCACGGCGTCGCGCGCCTGGCGGCGGTCGCCGATGTCGCATGCGATCGCCTCGCAGCGCCGGCCGGCCTGCTCGATCAGCCGCTTCGTGTATGCGGCATCGTCCGATTCGTTCAGGTAGACGATCGCGACGTCCGCGCCCTCCTTCGCGAAACCGATCGCGACCGCGCGGCCGATGCCGCTGTCGCCGCCGGTCACGAGCGCGACCTTGCCGGCGAGCTTCCCGCTGCCGACGTAATCGGCCGCTTCGTCGCGCGGCTTCGGATGCATGTCCCGCTCGCTGCCCGGCTGTTGCGTCTGCTTCTGGGGCGGCGGGGTCTTTGCCGTGGTCATGGGTTCCTCCTTGAACGGGTGTCGGCGACACGTGTCGCAATCGGCGTGCCACGTCCGGCACGCCGGCTCGGGCAGGGTGACAGGGCCCGAGCGCCACACCGCATTGCAAGCACGTGCAGAAACGACCTGCTCAATGCGGCGCGCCCTGCGTGGTGCCGTTCGGCCGGCGCACCGGATCGAAGTCGCGCCACTGGCCGTCCTGCCAGTCCCCTTCGACGCGCTCGATCGATTGCGCGCCGGTCGCGCGCAGCACGTCTTCCGCGGCGGCGGCGGTCGTCGCCGTCACGCGCGCGGCCAGGATCACGCCGGTTTCGGTGTGCGCGAGCGTGCCCTTGCCTTCGGCCTGCTGGCCGCGCATCCGGCCGAGCGCGCCGCCGAATGCGCCGAGATACGCGCCGGCGAGTGCGCCCGCGGCCGGCACGAACCAGTAGTGCACGCCGATCGCATAGACGATCATCCCGACGACCGCGCCGATCGCCAGCCCACGCAGCGCGCCGACCATCGCGCCGCGCCCGCCCGGCTTCGCGGCCGTATCGGCATACACGTCGCCGCCGATCGGAAAACGCGCGTGCTGGCCGCCCGGGTTCAGGAAGAAGATCGACACGTCGTCCGGGCCGAACGCGCGCTCGTACAGGTGGCGCGCCCCACCTTCCGCTTCATCGAACGTCGTGAAGCGGCCTGCGACGATCATCGCCATGCTCATGCTCCTCCTCGTGACGGTGACGGTAATGGTGATGGTGACGCGCCGTGCACGCGACGGCGCGCACGGCGTGACGCGGCAGCGCTCACATCAGCCGCCCGAGTTCCTTCGAGACCGACGCGGGCGTGCCGTATTCGCGATCGGGGATCTTTCGCAGCATGTCGAGCACGCCCGGATCCGCGTTCGAGCGTTCCGCGCATTCGACGATGTCCGACTTGCTGGCCGGATAGTCCATCCCCTTCAGCGCCTTCTGCACGTCGACGGGGCTGGGCGCCTTGCCGTGCCCGGTCTGATGTCCGCCCTTGTCGTGGTCCTGCTGCACCCGCTCGCCTTCGTGCGCGCGCGAGTGGCTGTATTCGTGGCCCGTATGTTGTCGGGATGACATGAAAACCTCCTTCAGATGAAATAACGGAAAGGCGCGATCAGGTCGGCGCGCGGCGCGCGCGCGCCAATGCGGCAACCGCCAGCGCCGCCGCGCCCAGCGCGATCGCGCCGACCACCTTCGGCCGCTGCACCACCGCGTTGTACGCGCAGCCGCGCAGCACGTGGCCCTCCATCCCTTCGCGCTCGTGCAACACGTGGCGCGACTCATACAGTGCGTTGTCGTCGCGCGGGCGCGCCGGGCGCACCGTGCGCTGGCCGCGCGAGAACAGCGTGGCCGCGACGCGATCGAACAGCCGGGGCGCGTGGTACGCGCTGGCCGACGTAAACTTCGCGGCGCCGCCGACGAACAGCGTGCGCCGCGGATGCGCGGCCGCGAACAGGATCGCGTCGGCGACGAGGTCCGGGTCGTAGATCGGCGGCGGCAGCTTCGCCTCGACGTTCATGTAGTTCTTCGCGTGCATCACGAACATCGTGTCGATCGCGGCCGGCTTGATCAGCGTGACGGATACCGGCAGGTGATCCGACTCCAGCTCGAGCCGCAGCGAATCGGTGAAGCCCTTCACCGCGTGCTTCGATGCGGTGTACGCGCTTTGCAGCGGCAGCGGCGCGTCAGATGCCTCGCTGCCCATGTTGATGATCGCGCCGCCGTGGAAATCGCTCTTGCGCCGAAAATGATCCGATGCGACGAGCGAGCCATGCACGACGCCCCAGTAGTTGGTGTCGAACAGCCGGCGCTGATCCTCGAGCGGCACCGCGGCTGCCGTACCGAAGATCGACACGCCCGCGTTGTTGACCCACGTGTCGAAGCCGCCATAGGTATCGGCCGCCTTCGCGGCCGCGCGCTGCAGATCCTCGACATTGCCGACGTCGCCGGCGACCGGCACCGCGAGGCCGCCATGCTGGCGAATTTCCTCGCACAGCGTGTTCAGCGCGTCCTCGTTGCGCGCGAACAGCACCAGCTTCGCCCCGCGCCGTGCCGCCTTGCGCGCGGTGACGAGGCCGATGCCGCTCGTGGCGCCCGTGATCACGATCGTCTGCTCGCCGACCGGTTTGAGCATGCACTTCATCAGTGGACTCCTTTCACGGGGCCGCGGTTATTTCGGGCGGATGGTCAACTGGTCGCGCACGTCCTGCACGCCCTCGATCTGCTTGACGACACTCACCGCCTGCGTGCGCTGCTGTTCGTCCGGCACGCTGCCGGTGAGCATCACGATGCCGCGACGCGTCTTCACGTGAATGTCGCCGGCCGACAGGCCGCTCGTGCCGACCAGTTCGGCCTTGGCCTTGGTCGTGATGGTCGCGTCGCGGATCTTCGCGCCGGTGCTCGTGTGCGTCGACGACGACATGGATGACGATGCGCCGTCGTCGCCGGCGGCGAACACGTTCGGCGCGACGGCCGTGCACGCGACGGCCGCGGCGATCGCGACCGCCATGCCGAGGCGCGTCGCGGGACGACGGCGAAAGCGCGGTGCGCGGGCTTGCAGCGGGAATACCTTCATCGTGACCTCCTTTCGTGGGGCCGGCATGGCCGGCGGGTATCGACACGGCGCAAATCGCGTGCCGCGCGCTGTCCGCCGGATGGGCGTGCGACGCGCCGATCAGACGCCCTTTCATCCAACGCGTTGTAATTTTTTCGGCGCGTCGACGGGGGGGTTCGCCCGCAAAACCCCGGGCATGCCGATTGCCGAATCGGGACGCAACGGGGCCCGTCGGCGCGGCCTCGACCACCGGAGCAACACCATGCAGAGAATTGCGTTGATCAGTGAACATGCGTCGCCGCTGGGGGTGATCGGCGGCGTGGATGCGGGCGGACAGAACATCTACGTCGCGAACGTCGCGAAGCAACTGGCCGAGCGCGGCCTCGACGTCGATGTCTACACGCGTTGCGACAATGCGCACCTGCCGGAAGTCGTGGAGATCGGCCCGCGCATGCGCGTGATCCACGTGCCGGCCGGCCCGCCGGTCGACGTGCCGAAGGAGAGGCTGCTGCCGTACATGGGTGCATTCGCCGACTACATGATCGCGCGCATGCGGCGCGAAGCCGATCCGGTCGACGTGATGCACGCGAACTTCTTCATGTCGGGCGAGGCCGCGCTGCGCGTGAAGAAGCGCCTCGGCATTCCGCTCGTCACGACGTTCCATGCGCTCGGGCGCGTGCGGCGGCTGCATCAGGGCGCGGCCGACGGCTTTCCCGATGAACGCTTCGCGATCGAGGACACGCTCGCGCGCCGCTCCGACCGGTTGATCGCCGAATGCCCGCAGGATGCGTTGGATCTGACCACGCACTATCACGCGGACGCCGCGCGCATCGAGATCGTGCCGTGCGGGTTCGATGCGCGCGAATTCCGGCCGGTGCCGCGCGCCGACGCGCGCGCGCAGCTCGGCTGGCCGCAGCACGCGTTCGTCGTGCTGCAGCTCGGGCGGCTCGTGCCGCGCAAGGGGATCGACACCGTGATCGACGCGCTCGCGCGCATGCCGCGCGATCCGCAGCGGCCGACGCGGCTCTATATCGTCGGCGGAAGCCACGCGACGCCCGATCCGGCCCGCGATCCGGAACTCGCGCGGCTCGCCGCGCTCGCGCACGACACCGGCATCGCGGAGCGCGTGATCTTCGTCGGCCGGCGCGAGCGCGATGTGCTGCACCTGTACTACAGCGCGGCCGACGTGTTCGTGACGACGCCGTGGTACGAGCCGTTCGGCATCACGCCGGTCGAGGCGATGGCCTGCGCGGCGCCGGTGATCGGCAGCGACGTCGGCGGCATCCGCACCACGGTCGACGACGGCGTGACCGGCTACCTGGTGCCGCCGCGCGATCCGGCCGCGCTCGCCCAGCGGCTCGTGCAGCTGCGCGCGCGACCCGACCTGTGCGACGCGCTCGGCCGCGCCGGCTACCTGCGCGCGCACCGCTTCTATACGTGGCGCGGCGTGGCCGATCGCCTCGTCGACATCTACCGCGACGTCGCGCATCCGCAGCGCGCCGGCACGGCGGCCAGCAGCCGGCGCACCCCCGTCGCCGCGACGCCGGCCGTCCTCGCGAACCGCAAGGAGAATGCATGATGAAGGGCTACGATCGCAAACGCGTACTCGTCACCGGCGGCGCCGGCTTTCTCGGTTCGCATCTGTGCGAACGCCTCGTGACTGCCGGGCACGACGTGCTGTGCGTCGACAATTTCTATACGGGGACGAAGGACAACATCGCGCACCTGCTCGACGCGCCGAACTTCGAGCTGATGCGCCACGACGTGACGTTTCCGCTGTACGTCGAGGTCGACGAGATCTACAACCTCGCGTGCCCCGCGTCGCCGGTGCATTACCAGCGCGACCCCGTGCAGACGACCAAGACCAGCGTGCACGGCGCGATCAACCTGCTCGGCCTCGCGAAGCGCGTGAAGGCGCGCATCCTGCAGGCGTCGACCAGCGAGGTGTACGGCGACCCCGACGTGCATCCGCAGGACGAGCACTACTGCGGCCGCGTCAACCCGATCGGCGTGCGCGCGTGCTACGACGAAGGCAAGCGCTGCGCGGAAACGCTGTTCATGGACTATCACCGGCAGTACGGCGTCGACGTGCGGATCGCGCGCATCTTCAATACGTACGGGCCGCGCATGCATCCGGCCGACGGGCGCGTCGTGTCGAACTTCATCACGCAGGCGCTGGCCGGCGAGCCGCTGACCGTCTACGGCGACGGCCGACAGACGCGCTCGTTCTGCTATGTCGACGACATGGTCGACGCGCTGATCCGTCTGATGAACGAGCCCGGCGACGCGTGCGAGCCGGTGAACCTCGGCAGCGACGACGAGATCGCGATGATCGATATCGCGCGGGAGGTGGTGAGGATCGTCGGCGCGACGGTCCCGATCGAGTTCCGCCCGCTGCCGTCCGACGATCCGCGCCAGCGGCGGCCCGATCTCGAGGTCGCGCACCGGCGCCTCGGCTGGCGTGCGACGACGCCGCTCGCGACCGGGCTCGCGCATACCGCGCGGTATTTCATCCATCGGCAGGCGATCCATCACGAGCCGGGCGACCTCGTGCGCAGCACGCAGATCGCGTCGCACATGCTCGCGCAGATCAGCACGCAGAACCGGCCCGCGGCGGCGACATGAGGATCGATACGATGACTTGAACCGCCGTTACCGCGCGCGCCGCAGTGACGGCCGATGCGCACCACGCATCAGCCGTCGCGCTGCGTCACGTCCGCGATCTTGTGCGCCAGTTCCCGCACGTCGACCGGCTTGCACAGAAAGCCGTCGAACCCCGCTTCGAGCGCGCGCCGCTCGTCGGCGGGGCCCGCGTGGGCCGTGACGGCCAGCACGCGCAGGTCGCGCGGCGTCGCGCCGTGCGCACGGCCGTGCCGCAACGCGTCGAGCAGCCAGAAGCCGTCGCCGTCGGGCATCGCGAGATCGGACAGCACGACGGTCGGCTGAAGATTGGCGACCACCGCGAGCGCTTCGCGGCCCGACGACGCGATCGACACGGCCGCGCCGAGCGTCGTCAGCGCGGCCGTCAGGCTCGCGCGCGTGGTCGCGTCGTCGTCGACGATGAGGATGCGCTGCGCATCGAGCATCAGCCGCTCGCGCCGGCCATCGGCCTGCGCGATGCCCCACGCCATCGCGCCGGTCGGCTGCCAGCCGGCCGGCAGCGTCACCGTGAAGGTCGCGCCGCGATTGCGGCCCGCGCTTTCGACCCGCACCTGGCCGCCGTGCAGCCCGGCGATGTGGCGCACGATCGACAGGCCGAGCCCGAGCCCGCGCCGCGGCGACGCGGGCGAATCGTCCGCGCGGCGGAACATGTCGAATACATGGGGAATGAACGCGGGCGGAATGCCCTGCCCGGTGTCCGCGACGACCAGCACCGCGTGCGCGTCGTCGCGCGACAGCGTGACCGTCACCGCGCCGCCGCCCGGCGTGAATTTCAGCGCGTTCGACACGAGATTCGCGAGCATCTGCCGCAGGCGTTCCGCGTCGCCCGACACCACGCACGCGCTCGCCGCGCACTCGAATTCGAGCACGATGCCGGCCGACGACGCGGCCGTCTGGAACGCGCCAACCGTATCGGAGAAGAGCCGCACCACGTCGACCGGCATCGGATCGATCCGCAACTTGCCGGTCGCGAGCGACGACGCATCGAGGATGTCGCCCACCATGCGCGTCAGCGACCGCGCGCTGCGGTCGATCGCATCGATCGCCTGCTGTTCCAGCGCGTCGTCGCGCGTATTGCGCAGCACCTCGATCCAGCCGTAGATCACGTTCAGCGGCGTGCGCAGTTCGTGCGACACGGTCGCGAGCAATTCGTCCTTCAGACGATTCGACGTATCGGCCCGGTCGCGCGCGTCGCGTGCGCCCTGCAGCGAGCGCTGCGTGCGCAGGTCGCGCCGGCGCTGCGCGCCCGTCTCGCGCAGCGTCAGCGACAGCGCGACGCAATTTCGGGCCTCGCCGCGCACCGGGCCCGCGGACACCGTTGCGCGAAAGCGCCGACCGTCGCGGCGCACGCACAGCAGTTCGAGCGGGCCGACCGCTTCGCGCATCGCGTCGAACGAATCGGCGAGCGGGTTGCGCCGCAGCCAGCGCATCGCGACCAGCGTTTCGAGCGGGCGTCCGCGCGCGTCGGCTTCGTCATACCCGAAGATCCGCTGCGCGGCCGGGTTCCAACTGACGATGCGGCCCTGCCGGTCTATCCCGACGATCGCGTCCGGCGACGCGTCGACCACCGCGCGCTGCAGGCGCGACACCTCCGCCAACGCGCGCTCCGTGCCCGCATCGCGCAGCAACAGCACCGCGCCGTCGAGGTTGCCGTGCGCGTCGACGATCGGCGACGCGGCCTCGACGATCGGTACCGGCGGGCTGCCGTCGGCGCCGTGCAGCCAGTGCCGGTCGGACAGCGCATGCGCGCCGGCGAGCGCGCGCTCGAGCGGCGTCGGCTGCACGCGCCGGTCGTCGCGATCGAACACGTGAAGCACGTCGCGCACCGGGCGGCCCGTCGCATCGTCGAGCGCGCCGCCGGCCAGCGCGATCGCCGCCGCGTTCACGTAGGTCACCCGGCCTTGCGCATCGGTCGCGATCACGCCGTCCGGCAACGCCTGCAGCACGGCGTCGAGCTGCCGCCGCGCGGCGGCCTCGTTCCGGTATGCCAGACGGTTCGTGACCCGCGCGTGCCGCAGCCTCGCCGCGATCGCGCACACCAGCACGCCGACCAGCATGAAGATGCCGAGCCGCACGAGGCGGTCGGGCAGCGGCCCGGTATACGCGGACGCATCGGACAGGAACAGCGTCCACACCAGCAGCCCGCTGAGCACGGTCGACAGGATTCCGAACAGGAACGACGTCGCCCACGCGGCGCCGGCGAGCAGCGGGTAATACAGGATCAGCGGCAGGTTCACGCCGCCGAAGCGGATCGCCAGCGTTTGCAGCACGGTCGCGGTCGCGACGAGCATCACGGCGGTTGCGTAATTTCCGGCCTGCGGCCGTGCAATTTCACTCATCGGACACGCTCCTGCCGGAAGCTCGACGGCACCCGGCAACGGGCGAACACACGGGCATGCCGCCTGCTTGTCCGCATGCCCGCCGGCCGGCTCCGCCCGCTCGGCCGCTTACATCGGATACCAGGGAGACTTTGAAAAACATGACCGCTCCGACACGCTGGCTCGTCATCTCGCCGCATCTCGACGATGCCGTCTTCAGTTGCGGGCAGTTGCTCGCGCAGGCGCCGGGCTCGGTAGTCGTCACCGTCTTCGCCGGGATTCCCGCGCGCGGATCGGACGCGCCGCCATGGGATCGCCGGGCCGGCTTTCGCACCGCCGACGAAGCGGTGCGCAGCCGCCGCGACGAAGACCGCCGCGCGCTCGCGATGCTCGGCGCGCAGCCGGTATGGCTCGACTTCCTCGACGATCAGTACGGCACGCGGGCCGCGTCGACGGCGATCGCCGCGCGCCTCGCCGACACGATCGACGCGCACCCGGGCTTCGGCGTGCTCGCGCCGGCCGGCCTGTTTCACCGCGATCACATCCAGGTGCAGCAGGCAGTGTTGACGCTGCTGCGCGACAACAGCCGCACGGGCGACGCGGCGCGCGTCTGGCGCTTCTACGAGGACGTGCCGTATCGGCGGATCAACGGCTTGATGGCGAAGCGCGTGATCGACTGGCGCGAGCATGGCTGGATCGGCCACCCGGTCGGCCCGCCGGCGGGCAATCGCACCGACGGCGCGGCAGCGAAGGCCGCCGCCGTCGACGCGTATGCGAGCCAGATTGCGCTGTTCGAGCCTCATATGCGCGCCGATCTCCGTGAACCCGAAACGTACTGGCGGCTCGAATGCGACAACGTGTCCGCGTAACGCCGCCGCGCGTCGCGCTGCCGCCGCGCGAAGCGCGCGTGACCGCGGTCGTGCTGACCTACCGGCGCGCGACGGAGCTCGCGCGCACGCTCGCGCGGCTGTCCGACTTGCCCGACCGGCCCGCGATCGTCGTCGTCGACAACGGCTCGGACGACGATACCGCCGCGCTCGTGCGCCACCGCTTCCCGCACGTGGCGCTCGTGCATGCGCCGGCCAATCTCGGTGCGGCCGGCCGCAATCTCGGCGTGGCCGTCGCGCGCACGCGCCACGTCGCGTTCTGCGACGACGACACGTGGTGGGCGCCCGGCTCGCTCGCCGAAGCCGCGAACCTGCTCGATGCGTATCCGCATGTCGCGGCCGTCACCGCACGCGTGCTGGTCGGCCCGGAACAGCGCGAAGACCCGACCTGCCGGCTGATGGCCGACAGCCCGCTGGATGCGAGCGTCGCGCTGCCCGGCCGCCCGATCCTCGGGTTGCTGGCCGGCGCGACCGCATTCCGGCGCGACGCGTTCATGAAGGCCGGCGGCTATCACCCGCGCTACTTCCTCGGCGGCGAGGAAGCGCTGCTCGCGCTCGACCTGTACCGTGCGGGCGCGTGGCTCGTGTATGCACCGCACCTGACGGTTCATCATTACCCTTCGAAGCAGCGCGACGTGCACGCGCGCGCGAGCGTATCGACCCGCAACGCGGTATGGACCGCATGGCTCCGATGGCCGGCCGGCGCCGCGCTCGCGCATACGCTGCGCATGCTGCCGCGCCTGTGGCGGGAACGCGGCGTCACGCCTGCGCTCGCCGGGCTGCCGTGGATCCTGCGCGAGCGGCATGCGATTCCGCCGGAAGTCGAGCGCATGCGCCGCCGCGTGGACGACGCCGAGCGCCGCCGCACGCGCGCACGCGCATGAGCGCAGCGCTCGGCGCATCAGGAGTCCGGCTTTTCCGTTTCGTCTTCCAGTTGCGCGAGCCGGTTGTAAATCGTTTTCAGGCTGACGTCGAGCACCTCGGCGGCCTGCGCCTTCACGCCGCCGCATTGCGCGATCGTGCCGAGGATCAGCTTGCGATCGACTTCCTCGAGCGGCGTGCCGAACGGCACCGTCACGCGATCTTCGTGCGACTCGACCATGCTCGACAGTTCGTCCATGATCGGCGGCGGCAGCGTATCGATCACGTCGGCGTCGCTGAAGATGCTCGCGCGCTGCACGAAGTTGCGCAGCTCACGCACGTTGCCGGGCCATGCGTACGACTTCAATGCTTCGCGCGCGGCCGGCGCGAAGCGCAGGTTGCGGCCGCTTTCCTCGTTGTAGCGTTGCAGGAACGCGTCGGCGAGCATCGGGATGTCGTCGCCGCGCTCCCTGAGCGACGGCAGCGGGATCGGAAACACGTTGATCCGGTGATACAGGTCGGGCCGCAGCTTGCCGTCCGCCATCGCGGCTTCCGGATCGCGGTTGGTCGCGGCGACGATGCGCACGTCGACGTCGATCTCGCGCGTCGAGCCGAGCCGCGTGAGCCGCCCCGTTTCGAGCACGCGCAGCAGCTTGACCTGCGATTCGACCGGCATCTCGGTGATTTCGTCGAGGAACAGCGTGCCGCCGTCCGCGCGCTCGAAGAAGCCCTTGTGCTGCCGCTCCGCGCCGGTGAAGCTGCCGCGGTCGTGGCCGAACATTTCGCTCTCCACCAGATTCGCGGCGATCGCGCCGCAGTTCACCGCGAGGAACGGGCCGCGGCGGCGCAGGCTGAGGTCGTGCACGGTTTGCGCGGCGAGCTCCTTGCCGGTGCCCGATTCGCCGGTGAGCAGCACCGACGCTTCGGTGCGCGCGACGCGGCCGATCGCGTCATAGACGGCCTGCATCGCCGGCGAGCTGCCGAGCATCCGGCCGAAACGGCCGAGGCGCTGCAATTCGGAGCGCAGCTCGGCGATTTCCTCATGCAGCGCGGTGGTGCGCGGCACGCGCGCGAAGATGCTGTTCAGCCGCTGCATGTTGAGCGGCTTCACCAGGTAGTCGGACGCGCCGCGCCGCAATGCGTCGATCGCGGTTTCGAGGCTCGCGTGACCGGTGGTCAGCACCATTTCGCAATGCCCGCGCTTGGGCAATGCGTCGAACAGATCCATTCCGTTGCCGTCCGGCAGCACCAGGTCGCACAGCACCAGATCGGGGGTATTCGTCGAGACGAGCGTGCGCGCTTCTTCGAGTGTCGCGGCCGTGTCGCATGCAAGCTGCTGCGACTGCGCAAGTGCCGCGAGCATCGCGCGCGTATCGGCGTCGTCTTCGACAATCAGGACATAAGGCATCGAAGCTCCTTGTGATGCGGCCGGCTCGAACATCAGCCGAAACCGCGGCGGGCATGCGATGCGGGGTACGACGCCGGGCACCCGGCAACAGGCAATCCGTCGCACCGCATACGAACAAGCAGACAAGTTGTCCTGCCATGACAAACGACTGTTTAGCAGTATAGAAGAGGCGTGTCATGCATTCGCCGCTCATCGAATAAATCTATCCGCCCGCGACGATCGCATTGCCAGATTCAATCTGCGGTCTCTCGTATAAGAGGTATGCTTTCTACGTGAAAAACGGCGCATGTCGCGTCATTTTTTCATCTTGTCTCGACGGCTTCGGTCAAAACTTCCCAAATGCGATATCACTCATGTCGAAATCCGACGATGACGGCACGCGGCTGTTCGGCCGTTCGCGAACAATCCAGGACCTGCTGCTGAAAATTTCGCGCGTGGCCGCAACGCGCGTGAGTGTGCTCGTGGTCGGCGAAAGCGGTGCCGGCAAGGACATCGTCGCACGGCTGATCCACGACATGAGCCCGCGCCGGCGCGGCCCGTTCGTGCCCGTCAACTGCGGTGCGATTCCGAAAGACATCGCAGAGTCCCATTTGTTCGGACATGAAAAAGGCAGCTTCACGGGCGCCGTTGCACAACATGTGGGCATGTTCGAAGCGGCACGCGGCGGCACGCTGTTTCTCGACGAAATCGCGGAAATGCCCGCGGAATTGCAGGTGAAACTGCTGCGCACGCTCGAATCGAACACGATCGTGCGCGTTGGCGGCCACGAGGCGATTCCGCTCGACGTGCGGATCGTCGCGGCCACCCATCACGATCCGGTCGAGGCCGTGCGCAGCGGCCGGCTGCGCGAGGATCTGTTCTACCGGATCGCGACGATCGCGCTGCACGTGCCCGCGCTGCGGCAGCGCGAGGACGACGTCGGCGACATCGCGCTGCAGATCGTCGAGCGGCTGAACGCGCGGCACCGCACGCGCAAGCGCCTGTCGATGCAGGCGATGAAGGCACTGCGCGCGTACACGTGGCCCGGCAACGTGCGCGAGTTGCGCAACGCGCTGGAACGTGCGTTCATCCTCGCGGACGACCAGATCGAACTGCAGCTGCCGCGCCGCCTGCCGCCGCGCGAGGAAGTGCGTCACAACGCGATGACGCTGCATATCGGCACGACGCTCGCGCATACGCAGCAGCGCTTCATCGTCGCGTCGCTGCGTCACTTCAACGGCGACAAGCCGCGCACCGCGAAGGCGCTCGGCATCAGCCTGAAGACGCTGTACAACCGCCTCGCACTGCTGCCCGAACACGAGCGCAACGCGACGAACGGCAACTCCGCGTCGACGTCGGGCGCGAGTAGCAGCGCCAACGGCACGAGCAGCACCAGCACCAGCAGCGCCGCGAGCGCGCCCTCGCCGGCGAGCCCGTCGAGCGCCTAAGCGCACCCGCTTCAAGGGCTGCATCGCGTCGATCAGGGCCCCGCTCACGCTACGACGCAACGTCGCGCAATGCGTTGTCCCAGTCGCGCGCGAAGCGCTCGATCCCGAACCGCTCGCACGCGTCGCGCTTCGCCGCCGCGCCCCACTCGCGCGCGAGTTCCGGATCGCGGATCAGCATGCGCATCGCGTCGATCAGCACGTCGGGCCGCGTATCGGCGACACCATTCGAACCGCTCTTCACGAGCTGCGCCATCTCGGTCGTCGCGAGCGCGACGATCGGCAGCCCGATCATCATCGCCTCGATCACCGCGAGCCCGAGGCTCGTGTAGCGGATCGGATTGAAGAAGAACCGGTAGTGCGACAGGAACTGCGGCAGCGCCGGGTTCGGCACTTCACCGATGCCGCCGAGGTCGGTCGAGCCCATCCCGACCAGATCGAGCGGCACGCTGTGGCGCACGACCTCGAACAGGTCCGCGCCGAGCCGCCGCCCGCGCCGCGCGAGGTTGTTCACGACCGTCACGCCCTTCGGCAGCGTGCCGCGATACTCGATGCCGTCGGGCAGCAGCACGCCATGCTCGATCACGCGCGTCGGCGTGACGCCGTTGTCCCACATCAGCGCGTTGAACGGCGTCACGTGCACCAGCAACATGTTCGGGTCCTGCACCGGATGCAGCGTGTCGGTCGGATGCTTGCGCGGCGGATCGTGCTCGACGAACAGCGCGGGCAACGCACGCTGCGCGTCGCTCAGCAATCGCAGCCGGTCTTGCTCGTAGTGCCGGTGATGCTGGTACAGCACGCAGTCGAACTCGGTGTCGCGCACGCATTCGACGCTCACCTCGTGCACGTTGTCGCCCCACGGCAGATGCCCGACCCGCCCCGCATAGCCGGGCGGATGCTGCGGCTTCGTCACGAGGTAGAAATCGTGCGGCGCCTGCGACAGGTAATACAGATAGTTGCCATGCACGTGCCAGGTCAGCACGCGCAACCGCTTACGTGACATGACGTCTCTCCTCCGCGAGCAGTTCGCCCGCCCGTTCCATCACGTCGTCGACGCCGATCGCGCTCGCGCATTCGTGCCCGTACGGGCAGGTGTCGAACATGCACGGCCGGCAAGCCGGGTAGTTCGCGATCACGCGATGACGTTCGGCATCGAGCGGCGCCCAGCGCGCCGTATCGCTGCCGCAGGCGACAACGATGCTCGGCGTGCCGAGCGCCGCCGCGACATGCGACACGCCCGTGTCGTTGCACAGCAGCAGCCGCGCGCGGCCAATCAACGCAGCCAGCGCGCCGAGCGGCGTGCGTCCGCACAGGTTCACGCACGGTCGCCCGAGCTGCTCGGCGAATGCGGCGGCCAGCGCGATTTCCGCGCGCGTGCCGGTCAGCACGATCTGCCAGCCGTCGGCCGCGAGCTGCCGCGCGGCGCTCGCGAAACGGTCGACCGGCCAGCGCCGCGACGCCATCCGCGCGCCCGGATGGACGATCACATAGCGGCCCGGATCGAGCGCGTGTTCTTCGCACAGCACATGCCAGAGCGCGTAGTCGAGGCCGCCGAGCGGGAATTCGAGGTAGTCGCCCCAGTCCGGATAGCCGAGCTTGCGCGTGAGCGACAGGCAGTGCGTGACCTCGGGCTCGCCGTCACGCCAGGGGACCTGACAGTCGAGCGCCGTCGTGCCGCCGTCGGCCGGCACGAAGCCCGCGGTGCGCGTCGCGCCGAGCGACGCGACGATCGCGTTGGTCTGCGCGCCGCTGCCGTGCAGCTGGATCGCGAGATCGAAGTCGCGCGCACGGCATTCCGCGACGAACGCCTCGCGCGCGGCTGCGTCGGCTTCCGGCTGCTCGCCGAGGCCCGGCGCGCCGGGAAACGCGATGAAGTTGTCGATGTAGTCGGAGAAGCGCGACGCGAATTCGCGCGCCCACGGCAACCCGATCAGCGTAATGCGCGCATCGGGCTCGCCGCGCCGCAGCGCGCGCAGCGCCGGCACCGCGCACAGCATGTCGCCGAGCTGCAGCGCGCGAAATACCGCGATGCGGCTCGGGCCGGACGATGAAGCGGAATCGAACATCATAGGAAGAACACCCGGAAGTGAAGCGCGCCGCGCATGCGCCAGTACAGCGACACGGGCGGAATCGCGATCGACGTGACGATCATCTCGGCGACATGCGACGGCGTGAGCCGCGTGCCGCGCAGCCGCTTCGCGCAGAACGCGGCGGTAATCACCCCCCACGCGAGCGCGCACGCGATGCCCGCCGTGCGCCAGCCGGCCGCGAAACAGCCGATCGCGCCGAGCGCGAACAGCACGGCCGCGTAGTAGTTCCATGGCGGCATCGGCCGGATATGACGCCGGTAGGTCGTGCGATGCTTCTTGTACAGCAGCGCGTCGAAATACACCTTCGACTGCTGGCCGATGCTCGCGCCCCAGCGCGCGGGGCGCACCGGATGCACGATCCGCGCGGCGTCGACCTCGACGATCGGCCCCGCATGCTCGCGCAGCGCGAACATCAGGTCGGCGTCCTCGCGCCACGCGCGCGTGAAGCGTTCGTCGAAACCGCCGACGCGTTCGAGCGCCGCGCGCCGCACGAAGCAGTTCGCGGTCGCGAACTCCGCGTGCGCGAGGCCGGCGGCATCGCGTTCGTAGTCGGTCGGGCGCGGCCGCAGCGGCACGTCGATGCGCCCGGCCGCCGCGGCCGCCGACGGCTCGGCCTGCAACGCGGCCGCGCCGTGGCGCAGCCAGGCCGGATCGGGAATCGTGTCGTCGTCGGTGAACGCGATCAGCGCGCCGCGCGCGCTGCGCCAGCCGACGTTGCGTGCGCCGGCCGGGCCCTGCGTATCGGGCGCGGTCATGTAGCGGATCACCGGCACGTCGGCCACGCGCGTGCGACAGGCGTCGACGACGGCCCGCGCGCTGCCGGCCGGGTCGTCGTCGACGACGACGATCTCGTAGGTCGTCGGATCGAACACCTGCACGCACAGCACGTCGAGGCAGCGCTCGAGCAGGTCGGGCCGCCGGTAGGTCGGCACGACGACCGATACGACCGGCGGCAGTTGCGTGGCGCGCATGTTCATCTCGGCTTCTCCAGCAGGAATGAACCGATCACGAGCGCGTCGAGCGGCGACGTCCAGAAGCATTCGATCGCGTCGCGCGGCGAACAGACGATCGGCTCGCCGCGCGTGTTGAACGACGTGTTGACGAGCACCGGCACGCCGGTGAGCGCGTCGAACTCGGACAACAGCGCATGCAGCAGCGGATGCTGCTGTTCGTCGACGGTCTGCACGCGCGCGGTGCCGTCGATGTGGCGCACCGCCGGAATCTTCGCTTCCGCGCCGGGCGCGACGTCGTACACGAACAGCATGAATGGCGCGCGCAGCGGCGTGCGCCGCCCGCCGATGAACCACTGATGCGCACGGCTTTCGAGCACGACCGGCGCGACCGGCCGGAAGTCCTCGCGATCCTTGATCCGGTTCAGCTTGCGCTGCATGTCCGGATCGATCGGCGACGCGAGGATCGAGCGGGCGCCGAGCGCGCGCGGCCCGAACTCCATGCGGCCCTGGAACCAGCCGATCACGCGGTTCGCCGCGAGCAGCGCGGCCGTCTGCGCGGCGACGTCGGCCAGCCGCCGGTACGGCAGCTGCGCCTCCTTCAGGAACGCCTCGATCGCGTCGTCGCTGTACGACGGTCCGAGATACGCATGGTCCATCCGCCACTCGCCGCGCCTCCCGCGCATCCGGAAGTCGGTCCACAACGCGGCGCCGAGTGCGGTGCCCGCGTCGCCGGCGGCCGGCTGCACCCACACGTCGTCGAACGGCCCGCGATCGCGGATCTTCGCGTTCATCACGCAGTTCAGCGCGACCCCGCCCGCCATCGCGAGCTGCTTCTCGCCGCTCTCGGCGGCGAGCCAGTCGACCGCCTGCAACACCGTTTCCTCGAGCACCACCTGCAGCGCGTGCGCGATGTCGCAGTGATGCGGCTCGATCGGGCCGCCGCGCTCGCGCGGCGCGCCGAACCGCGCGGCGAGATCGGCTTCGACGACCTCGTAGCGGCCTTCGCCGTTGTAGCTCACCAGCTTGCGCATCTCGTCGGCGAGCACCGGCTTGCCGTACGACGCGAGCGCCATCACCTTGTACTCGTCGGACGAATGCAGGAAGCCGAGGTAGCGCGTCACGTGCTCGTACAGCAGGCCGAGCGAGTGCGGCAGGTTGATCTGTCCTAGCCGCCGGTAAGCCTGGCCGTCGAACACGCCGTAGCTCGTCGTCGCACGTTCGCCGCGCCCGTCCAGCGTCATCACCGCGCAGTGGTCGTACGGCGCGGCGAGAAACGCGCTGGCCTCATGCGCGAGATGGTGCTCGATGAAGTGCCAGCGAAACGGCCCGTCGTGCGCGACGCCGCGAAAGCGCCGCTGCAGATGATGCGGCGCGCCGCCCGCGAGCTGGCGCGGCGCGTTCACGATCGACGACAGGAACAGCGGATGCCACGGCGATGCGCCGTCGGCACGCGGCGCGTGCGCGGACGGCGCCAGCGGCAGCGTCAGCTCGGGCGTGTTGCCGTGCCGATCGAGTTCGAGCCACGGATCGTACGAATACGCGACATGGTCGACCTCGGCCAGCGTGATGTCGGCTTCCGCGAGACAGTAGTCGATCGCGTGATACGGCAGCTCCCACGTCGAAAACGGCACCGGCCGCTTCGCGTGCTTCACGTGCGTGAAGCGTTCCTCCTCGGCCGCGGCGAGCACGACGCCGTCGCGCACGAGGCACGCGGCGCTGTCGTGGAAGGCGGCGTTGATGCCGAGCGTGTAAGTGGAGTCGGGCATGCGTCAGCTCCTGGTGATGACGTGCGCGAAGGGAATCACGTTCGACGCGTTCGCGGCGACCGGCTCGACGCCGCGTACGGCGGCGCGCGCGGCCGCGCGTTGCGCATGGCGCTCGCTGCCGCGCAGCAGCGCGTGCGTCGCCGCGACGACGTCGTCGACGCTCACGCCGAGCAGGCACGGATGCCCCGGCTGGTTGCATACGCTGCGATAGCAGTTGCGACACGGCACATCGACGTTCAACGCGCGATGCGGCACACGCCACGGCGTGTGCTGGGGGTTGGTCAGTGCGTACAGGTCGACGACCGGCGTGCCGAGCGCGGCCGCGAGATGCACGGGGCCGCTGTTGTTCGACAGCAGCAGGTCGGCCGTCTCGATCAGCGCGCCGAGTTCGCCGAGCGGCAGCGCGCCGGCGAGCGGCACCGCGCGCGGCCCCGCGCGTTCGCACACGGCCTCGACGAGCGGCCGCTCGTCGGCGCTGCCCGTCACCGCGATCCCGTCGAACAGCGGCGCGAGGCGCGCGGCCGCGGCGCCGAAGCGCTCGGCCGGCCAGCGCCGCGACGCCGCGCTCGCGCCCGGATGCACGACGAGCCAGCGCGCGCGCGCCGACCCCGGCCGGCGCGGGCCGCCGATGCGCTCGAGCGCTGCACGCAGCCGGGCGTGCAGCGCATGGCGCGCCGCGTCGCCGGGCTCGAACGCCATCCGCCAGTCGGACGTCTTCGCGCCGATCGAGCGCACCAGCGCGAGCTGGCGCGCGACCTCGTGGCGCACGAACGATTCCGGCTCAAGTTCCGGCACACGGTCGGTCAATAGTTCATACGGATTCTCGCGACAATGCGCGAGCCGCAGCGGGATGCCCGCGAGCCAGCACATCATCGCGGCCGGCAGCGGGCTCTGGCTGTACACGGTGAAGATCACGGCCGCGTCGAAGTGGCCGGCCAGCAGCCTGCCGATCATGTCGAGATCGACGACCGGATCGCCGCGGGCCTCCGGATGCTTGACCCAGGGCGCGTCATACGTCCACACGTCGTCGACCATCGGCAGATGCGGCGCGAGCGCGGCGCCGGTGCGCGAGGTCAACAGCGTGAGCCGGCGGCCGTGGCCGCTCTCCTTCAGCGCGCGCAGCGCGGGCGTCGTCATCAGCACGTCGCCGAGGCTGTCGAGCCGCACGCACAGGATCCGGCGTGCACGATCCCACGCCGCGCTCATCGCCGCACCCACGAGCCGTGACGGCGCACGGCCTCGCGCACGACGATGTCGGCGGCGAGGTCGAGACGGGTGACCACGTGGAGCGGCGTGCGCGTCGCATCGATCCGCCATTCGGTCTCGTTGCCGCAGTCGACCAGGATCGTGCCGCAGCGTGCGGCGCGTCCGGCCTCGACGTCATCGAGGATGTCGCCGATCATCCAGCTCCATTCGGCGACCGCGCCGAGCGTGGCGAGCGCGCGGCGCACCATGCCGGGGCGCGGCTTGCGGCAAATGCAGTCGCACGTATAGCGCGGCACGCTGCCCGCCGGGTGATGCGGGCAGTAAAAAAAGTCCGCCAGCACCGCGCCGTTCGCTTCGAACAGTTCGGCGAGACGCTGGCGGACCGCGCCAAGCTCACGTTCGGTAAAGCGGCCGAGCGCGACGCCCGGCTGGTTCGACACGACCGCGATCGGCATGCCGGTCTCGCCGAGCGTGCGCAGCGCGCGCGCCGCGCCCGGCGCGAGTGTCATCCGCGCGGGATCGACGTTGTACGGCACGTTCTCGAGCAGCGTGCCGTCCTTGTCGAGCAGCACGGCGCCCGGCAGCCGCCGTTCGCGCTTCAGGGCCATGACGTCTCCTTCATCGGCAGCACCATCAGCTCCGGCACGACGGTTCCCGGCGGCTGCGTCAGCACGAACCGCACGGCGGCCGCGACGTGCTCCGGCGGCTGCAGCGTGTCCTCGTCGATGTCGGGGAAGCGGTCGAGCAGGAACGGCGTGCGCATCCCGCCCGCGACGATCGCCGACACGCTCACGCCGGCCGGCCGCAACTCCGCATGCAGCGCATGCGACAGCCCGAGCAGCCCCCACTTCGTCGCGTGATACGCGGACGCATTCGGCCACGCGCGCTTCGATGCCGTCGACGCGATGTTGACGATATGGCCGCTGCCGCGCGCCTTCATCATCGGCACGGCCGCGTGGCACATCAGGTACGGGCCGAACAGGTTCGTCATCATCACCTGCTGCCACGCTGCCACGCTCACGTCGTCGATCGGCGCGGTCACGTCGATCGCCGCGTTGTTGACGATCACGTCGAGATCGCCGAGCGCCTCGCGCGCGTCGTGCACCACCTGCAGCACCGACGCTTCGTCGCGCACGTCGAGCGGCCGTCCGACCGACTGGCCGCCATGCCGCTCGAGTCGTTGCGCGACGGCCGCCGCGCGGTCGCCGTCGAGATCGGCGACGATCACGTGCGCGCCGTGTTGCGCCAGCTCCTCGCAGATGGCCTCGCCGAGGCCGCGGCCGCCGCCCGTCACGAGCGCGGTGCGTCCGGCAAGAGATTGGCGGGCGGGATCGTGAGTCGCGTTCACATGCACCTCCTGTATGCGTCCGAAGAATCGTCGGAATCGTGGCCGTGACACTTGTCGCGACAAGCGTCGGTACAGGGGTACAGCGAGAAGCATGCCCGTGCGCGCGCGCCCGTGCCGTGTCGGCGGGCGGCGCGCGGTCGCTGGCTTTTTTATAACGGGCTGTAAAAACGTGCCCGCGCGCCCGGGCTCAGATCGCGAGCGCGTCTGGCGTCGCCTGCGCGCGGTGCTTCGCGAGCGCGCGCAGGCAGTGCGCGATGCAGCCCGCGAACGCCTCGTCGAACCACGGTTGCGCGCCCGACACGCCGACCACGATCCCGTGCTGCGCGACACCGCCCCACAGGTTCGTGTCGCCCGCGCGCAGCCGGTACGGCTCCAGCGCCTGCACGACGTGGCCGTCGCGGCCGGTTTCCCACGACAGCCGCGCCTTCGCGCGCGCGTAGGCGCGATAGTCGGCATCCCAGTCCTTCGGGTCGGGCAGCGAGAACTCGTAGAGGATGGCGTCCTCGAATGCAGCGTCGCGCGGCCCGAGCGCCGGATCCATGATCACGATGTGCAGGCAGCCGCTGTCGCCGACGAAGTCGCTCTGCAACGCGGCCGACAACGTCGGCAGCAGCAGCTCGACGGCCGCGACCGCGGCCTGGCGATCGGCGAACGCGCTACCGCCGCGGCGCTGGGTCAGGGTTTCGGGGGGCGTCGGATTCAGAAGGTTCGGCATGGAGTTCTCCGGAGGAAAACGCGAGCGCGCGCAGCGCTGCGATCAGGTCGTCCGCCGCGGCGGGCTTGGTCAGGTATGCATGGAAACCCGCTTCGACCGCGCGGGCGCGGTCGCGTTCGCGCGCATGGCCGGACAACGCGAGCGCCTCGAGCGGCGCGCGGCCGTCGCGCGGGCGTTCGGCATCGAGCTGGCGGACCCGGCGCATCACCGTGTAGCCGTCCTCCTCGTCGTCGCCGAGGTCGATGTCGCACACGAGCAGCGCCGGCCAGTCCGCGCGGCGCGCGTGCCACAGGTCGTCGAGCAGCGCCTGTCCGGACGCGAACGCGCGCACGTCCGCCCCGGCAAACTTCAGCAGCGCGGTGAGCGCCTCGCGCGCCTCGTCGTGATCGTCGACGCAGGCGATGCGCACGCCGTCGAGCGGTTTCGTCGGCACGGTTGCGCCGGCGCCGGCCGCCTGTAGCGATGCCGGCGCCACCGCGCACATCGGTAGCGACAGGTGCAACGTCACGCCGTGGTCGTCGCGCTCGCGCACGACGTAGCCGCCGGCATCCTCGATCGTGTCCTGCAGCCGTTCGAGATCGAGCAGCGACAACTCCGGCGCCTCGACGCCCGCGCAGGTGATCGTGATGCGCGCTTCCGGGTCGTGGCGCGCGGTGCGCACCTCGACCTGGCCGCCGCCGCTCACGTCGATCCCGCCGCGGCACAGCTCCCACACGAAGCGGCGCAGCACGGCAGGATCGGCCTCCACGACGAGATCCTCGTTCGACAGTTCGCGAAATACCGGCACGCCGCGCCGGGCGGCCGCCTCCGCCAGCGAGTCGAGCACGTGCGCCACGAGCGGATTGATCCGCACCGGCTGCCGCGCGAATTTCGCTTCGGTGCGCTCCAGCTCGCGCTGCTTCGCCTGCAGCGACCACATCTGCGCATACACGCCGTCGCTCGCCAGCAGCTCGTCGTGCGTGCCCTGCTCGACGAGCCGGCCGTGCTCCATCACGAGGATCCGGTCGGCATCGACGATCGTCGACAGCCGGTGCGCGATGATCAGGCTCGTGCGGTGCCGCGCGACGCGCATCAGTTCCTGCTGGATCGCGCGCTCCGAGCGCGTGTCGAGCGCCGACGTCGCCTCGTCGAACACGACGATCGGCGGCGCCTTCAGCAGCGCACGCGCAATCGCGACGCGCTGCCGCTCGCCGCCCGACAGCCGCACGCCGCGCTCGCCGACGCGCGTGTCGTACGCATCGGGCAGCCGCTCGATGAACGTGTCGAGTTGCGCGCCGCGCGCGGCCGCGATCACGTCGCCGCGCGTCGCGTCGCGCCTGCCGTACGCGATGTTGTAGGCCAGCGTGTCGTTGAACAGGATCGTGTCCTGCGGAACGATGCCGAGCGCATCGCGCAGGCTGCGCTCGGTCACGAGCCGCAGGTCCTGCCCGTCGATCCGGATCGTGCCGGCATCGGGCTGGTACAGCCGGAACAGCAGCCGCGCGAGCGTCGACTTCCCCGAGCCGCTGCCGCCGACCACCGCGATCGACTGCCCGGGCTCGATGCGAAACGATACGTCCCACAGAATCTGCCGGCTCGGCTCGTAGCTGAAGTCGACATGCTCGAACTCGATCGCGCCGCCGCGCACCACGAGCGGCTGCGCGCCGGGCGCATCGCCGTCCTCGCCCGGCAGGCCGCGCGCATCGAGCAGCCCGAACAAGCGCTCGATGTTCGTCATCGCGTCGTTCGCCTCGCGGAACACGAAGCCGAGCGCGTTCAGCGGGAGGCTGATCTGGATGATGTACGCGTTGATCAGCACGAGATCACCGACCGTCATCGTGCCGCGCGCGACATACTGGCCGGCCAGCAGCATCACCGCCGCGATGCCCGCGCCGATGCACGCGCTCTGCCCGATATGCAGCGTCGACAGCGCGTACTGGTTCTCGACGCCGGCCTCGCGCCAGTCGTCGAGCACGCGTTCGAGCCGGCTGCGCTCGACGTCCTCGCGCGCGAAGTACTTGACGGTGTCGACGTTGAGCAGGCTGTCGACCACGCGCGAGTTCGATTCGGCCTCGAGCGCGTTCACGCGGCGCTGGTAGCGCGTCCGCCGACGGGTGAACACGGTCGTATACGCCGCGTAGACCGCGAACGTGACGAGGATGATCGCGGTAAAGCCGCCGCCGTATTTGCTGATCACGATCACCAGCACCGAGCCGATCTCGATCGCGGTCGGCACGATCGTGAACACCGCGACGCCGAGCAGGTACGCGATGCCGGCCGTGCCTTTCTCGAGATCGCGCACGACCATGCCGGTCTCGCGCTGCGAATGAAAGCGCGCGCCGAGCCGGTGCAGGTGGCCGAACGTGCGCACGGTAAACGACGCGACCGTGTGCTGCGTGACCTGCACGAAGGTCATGTCGCGCACTTCGTTCAGCGCGTTCGCGGCGAAGCGCACGACCGCATACGCGAACAGCAGCAGCACCGGCAGCGCGATCGGCTGGCCGGCCGCGCGGCCGAATCCGTCGACGATATCCTTCAGCAGCAGCGGCACCGATACGGCCGCCGCCTTCGCGAGCACCAGCAGCACGATCGCGGCGAACACGCGCGTGCGGTAATGCCGGATCGCGCGCCACAGCTCGAGCGCGATGCGCATGCGCAAACCGCGCACGTCGTGGTCGCGGGAATCGTCGCGGCGGTCGTGGCGCGCGCCGTTGCCGCGCGGGTCGCGGCCGTCGCGCGCCAGCTCGTCGGTGCCGGCCGTCATGCGCGCGATGCCTGGGTCCGTGGTCGGGTCGTCCCGCGCATCGGCCGTCAATGGTGCGATTCGCGGTCGCGGCCGGTGCCGCTGCCCGGTTCGGGGTCGCGCACGGCGGGCTGCGTCGGCGTGACGGTGCGTTGGGACGGATGCAGCACCGTGCCCGGTTGGTGTTCGTCGTCGTCGCGGCGCACCCGCACGCGGTTCTCGACGTCGCGCACGCACATGCAGCCGTCGGCGATGTCCTCGATGTCGTGCTTCATCCAGCGCGACGGCACGGTGCCGTCCAGTTCGACGCGGCCTTCGCGCACCTGCACGCTGACGTCGCTCACGTCGATGTCGAGCGCGTGCGCCAGCCGCTCGCAGACGTCCTCGCGAATGCGCTCGTCCGAGCGCGTATAGCCTTTTGGACCACGGCGCTGGCGCATGGCTTCGCGTTGCGCCTCGGTACGGCGCGGATCGTATGGATCGCGCGGATCATGGTCGCGCTCGCCGCCGTACCCGCCCATCCGGTAATGCTCGCGGAATCCCGGCTGATCGCCACCATACCGGCCTTCACGGCCCTCCCCACCTTCCATGCGACGACCGCGGTTGCCGTAGCCGCGTTGGGCTTCCCATTCGGGGTCGCGCGAGCCGCCCGGCGCGTCGCGCCAGTCGCCGACGTCGCCCGGACGCCGCTCGGCCGACGTGCGCGCCGAACGTTCGCTCCACTCGCTGCCCCAGTCTTCCGGGCCGACGTTCTCGCTCGCGAAGCGCCGGTACGCGGATTCATAGTCGGCGTCGTGCCGCCGGGTTTCGTCGCCGCGAAAGTCGCGCTCGCCGCCCCGGTACGCACGTTCGCCGCGTTCCTGCCAGTCGGGCGGCCCGCTGCGTTCGGCTTGCCGTCCCGGATATCGTCGTTGCATCGTGTCCTCCTTGCGCGCCCCAGTGCCGCGCACGGCTCCATGCCGCAGCGCGGCGCGCGTCGTTGGGTCGGTTGCAAATCGCGTGCCGCGTTCGTGGCAAGGCCCGACACGGCGACGCGCGTTGGCGACTCGCCGCGGCTCGTCGGTTTACGCCGCCCGCGGCTTCCCCGTGTTCTTGGGCGCTCTCCGGTCGAACGCCGGTCGCCGGCGCCGGCTGCCGCCCCTATCTGCAACGCGATTGCAGTTTTTGCGCGGAACCGCGCCGTATCGGGCCCTATGCGCCACCGGTGCCCGGGCCTGTCGGCTCGTCCGGGTCTTCAAGGCCGCCGGCCTCGTCGAATCGTTCCGTGCGGTCCGGCTCGATATCCGCGGCGTCCTCGAGCCCCGCATCGCCGTCCGCAGATGCGCGCTCGCCGGTGCCCGCGCGGTCCGTATCGCTGTCGAGCGCCGCGTCGCCGCGCTCCAGCGCGTGCTCGTCGAGCGGCGAATCGATGTCGAACGGATGGCGCCGCGCGCCGGCCGTGTCGCTGCCGCTGTCGGACGAGTCGCTCGGGCCCAGCGCGCGGCCGTCGCGCCCGCGCGACGCGTTCTCGTCGTCCGGGCCGACCGGCTCGTTGTCGGGATTCAGTGTACTGTTCATGTCGATGTCCTCGTGTTCCGCCGGGCCGCAGGACCGCCTGCCTGCCCGATGCGCCCGTGTAGCGCGGGTCGGACCACGACGCAATCGGCATGCCGCATCTGCTGCGATCGGGCGGCCGGCAACCCGATCGACCGCGTCATCCAATAGGCGGCATGCACAATGCGCACCCATTGATCAGGTGAATCGGGTTCCCGTATGCTTTCGAGCGACTCAATCCGGTTCGAATCGCCGCCGCCGGTTCCGCCAGGCGCGGCCGGGTTGGCCCGAGGCCACCCTCATTAGACTCAGGTTCGATGAACAAAGACGACGCCATTTCCGAATTGCCTCCGCCGCTCGGCCCCGCCGATGCACGCGATCTGCTGCATCGCTTCGCCGAGTTCCGCTTCGAAACCGTAGTCGGCGCGATCACCGACTACGCGGTGTTCATGCTCGATCCGCAAGGCAACGTCGCGACCTGGAACGCGGGCGCGGAGCGCATCAAGGGCTATCGCACCACCGAGATCATCGGCCACCATTTCTCGCGCTTCTATCCGCCCGACGCGATCGCCGCGGGCCGGCCCGCGCTCGGGCTCCGCGAAGCGAGCGTGCACGGCCGTTTCGAGGACGAAGGCTGGCGCGTGCGCAAGGACGGTTCGCTGTTCTGGGCCAGCGTGACGATCACGGCCGTGCGCGATCATGGGGGCCAGTTGGCCGGCTTCATCAAGATCACGCGCGACATGACCGAGCGCAAGCGGCTCGCCGAACTGGAAATGTCGACGCACCGGCTCAGCGTGTTCATCGCGATGCTCGCGCACGAACTGCGCAACCATCTCGCGCCGCTGCGGCACTCCGTCAGCGTGCTGCAAACGCTACCCGATCCGGCGCCGATGCTCGCGCAATGCCGCGACGCGGTGCACCGTCAGGTCGGACAATTGACGCGGCTCGTCGACGATCTGCTCGACGTCGGGCGCATCACGGCCGGCAAGGTCGAACTCGACAACGCGCCGGTGACCGTGCGCGACGTCGTGTGCCGCGGCGTGGAGAGCATCCAGCCGAAACTGGCCGCGCGCCAGCAGCATCTTCGCGTCGAACTGCCGCCCGAGCCCGTGGTGGTGCGCGGCGACGCCGCGCGGCTCGTGCAGGTGCTGCACAACCTGCTCGACAACGCGTCCAAGTTCTCGCCGCCCGGCGAGCGCATCGACGTTTCCGCCGACCGCGAAGGGTCGACCGTCGCGATTCGCGTGACCGATCACGGCGTCGGCATCGCGGCGGGTTCGCTCGAGACGATCTTCGACCTGTTCGACCAGGACGGCGTGCCGGGCCGGCGCCCGTCCGACGGCTTCGGGCTGGGCCTCGCGATCTGCCGGTCGTTCATCGAGCTGCATGGCGGCAGGATTTCCGCCGAAAGCGACGGCCCCGGCCACGGAGCGACGTTCACGGTACGGTTGCCGGTCGAGCACCACGTGGAAACGGCACGCACGGAAGCGCCCGCGCCGCGCGCCGCGAAGCCGGCCGCCGCGCCGCTGAACATCGTCGTCGTCGACGACAACCGCGATTCGGCCGACACGCTCGCCGTGCTGCTGCAATTGAAGGGGCACGTGCCGCGCGTCGCGTACAACGCGAGCGATGCGCTGGCGCTGGTGCGCGAAGCCGTTCCGCACCTGATGCTCATCGACCTGTCGATGCCGGACGTCGACGGCTACACGCTGCTGCACGAACTGCGCGCGATCGACACGCCGGGCGGCATGATCTGTGTCGCGCTGTCCGGTCATGCCAGCTCATCGGATCTCGCGCGCACGGCGCGCGAGGGCTTCGACGATCACCTCGTGAAACCCCTCGAGATGGCCGTGCTCGACGCACTGCTGCAGCGTGTCGCGCGCACGGTGCATGGCACGCCATGACCGTGGGCGCGATCGCTCACAGCAGCGTTCACGCCTTCACTCGAGCCGTCACGCAGGCCCGCGCGTAGGCCCTCGCTCAAGCCATCGCGCGGCACATCGCCGCGCACGCGTCGCACGCCAGCGCGCAGCGCCGGCAATGTTCGTGCAGATGGCGCAGGCATTCGACCGCGCACAGCTCGCATACCTGCGCGCACAGCGCACACACGCGCGGCGCGACCACGCTGCCGCGCGCCATCACGCCCGACGCGAAGCGGCACAGCTGCGCGCATTCGATGTCGAGCGCGATGCAGTCGGCCAGCTTGTGTGCGTCGGGCTCCGCCAGGCACGCGGCCATGCACGCGTCACAGGCGTGCGCGCACGCGTCGCACGCGGCCATGCAGTTGTCGTAGCGAGTATTCGTATCGCTCATCGCAGTGCTCCTCGTTCCAGTGGGATCGTCATGGCGTCAGCTTCACTTTCATCCAGCCGGGCTCGCGCACATCGAACGCGCGGTACGCATCGATCGCGTTCGTCAGCGGCTCGCAGCGCGTGAGCACCGACACCGGGTCGAACGCGCCGCTGCGCACCAGCTCGATCAGGTGCGGCGTAATGGTCCGGTGATTGCAATTGCCCATCTTGATCGTGAGATTGCGGTTCATCGCCTCGCCGATCGGAAACACGCGCGCCTGCGGCGGATACACGCCGATCACCGCGACCGTGCCGGCCTTCGCGACCGCGCGCACCGCCCATTGCAGCACCTGCGACGGCCCGTCGCCCGGCGTCCAGTAGCGGCCGTCCGGCTTGCGGCGCGGCGCGACGGCGTCGACTTCCGCATCGAAGGCGCGCGCCGCGTCGCGATCGGCCGCGGCCGGCCCGTGCGTCGCGCGCATCGCGTCGACGCCCACCGCGTCGATCACGCGATCGACGCCGATGCCGCCAGTCAGGCGCAGCACCGTATCGACCGGGTCTTCCTCGGAGAAGTCGATCGTTTCCGCGCCTTGCGCGCATGCCATGTCGAGGCGCGACGCGATGCGGTCGATCGCGATCACGCGCCCCGCGCCCAGCAGCTTCGCGCTCGCGATCGCGAACTGGCCGACCGGCCCCGCGCCGAACACGGCCACCGTGTCGCCCGGCTTCACCTCCGCTAGCTGCGCGCCGAAATAGCCGGTCGGGAAAATATCGGACATCAGGATCGCGCGGTCGTCGTCGATTGCGTCGGGCAGCCGGATCAGGCTCGCGTTCGCAAGCGGCGTGCGCGCATATTCGGCCTGCAGCCCGTCGAACGGGCCCGTGTCCGCCGGCCCGCCGAAGAACGCGGTGCCCGCGCGCGGGCCGCCCGGGTTCGCGACGTCGCATTGCGCGGTGTAGCCCGCGCGGCAGTACGCGCAGCTTCCGCACGCGATCGTCGACGGAATCAGCACACGATCGCCGCGCTTGAGGTTGCGCACGTCGCGCCCGACCGCCTCGACGATGCCGACGCCTTCATGGCCGAGGATCGTGCCCGGCTTCATTCCGCCGAGCGTGCCGCGCACCATGTGCAGGTCGGTGCCGCAGATCGCGCTGGCGGTCAGGCGCACGACCGCGTCGGTCGGTTGCGAGACTTCCGGGTCGGGTACCGTATCGATGCGAATGTCGCCGATGCCGTGAAATACCACTGCTTTCATGTCAGGCCCTCCTTGTCGAAAGCGGGGACGGTGAAGTCACCGTCGCGCTTTCGAGCAAGGTGCGCGCCTGTCGGGGCGTGCTGTGCTTGTCGTGCTTGTCGTGCTTGTCGTGCTTGTCGGGCTTGTCGGGCTTGTCGGGCTTGTCGGGCTTGTCGGGCTTGTCGGGCTTGTCGGGCTTGTCGGGCTTGTCGGGCTTGTCGGGCTTGTCGGGCTTGTCGTGTGCACGTGCGCAGTAGGTGGGCCTGAGGTCGCGGGTTCAGCCACCTCGCGACGCAGTCAACGCGCCACGAGCGCGACCATCAGCGCGACTTTGCAGCGCCCTGCTGCTCGAGCGCCTCTTCCGCCTTCAGGCAGTCGAGATCACGGCCGATCGTCGCGACCGCGAGCCGCTTGTCGCCGCGCCAGTACGTCACCGAGCCGTCGTGCGCGCGCAGGTCGCCGTCGATCTCGACGCGGTCCCATTGCTCCGCATGTCCCACATAGCGGACGGTCAGATCGTAGTGCTGGGTCCAGAAGAACGGCACCGCGTCGAACGGCCGCTGCTGGCCGAGCATGTTGCGCGCCGCCGCGATGCCTTGCCGCTCCGCGACGACCCAGTGCTCGACGCGAATGCGCTCGCCCGTCAACGGATCGGGCCAGCGCGCGATGTCGCCGGCCGCGTAGATGTCCGGTGCGCTCGTCTGCAGGAAACGGTCGACCGTCACGCCGCGATCGACGGCCAGCCCCGCGTCCTGCGCGAGCGCGACGTCCGGATGCACGCCGATGCCGACCACCACGACGTCGGCCGGCAGCACGTCGCCGTTCGACAGCGTCACGCCGTCCTGCGTGATCTGCGCTGGCGTCACGCCGAGATGGAACGTCACGCCGTGCGACTCGTGCAGCGCGCGGAGCGTGTCGCCGAGCGCGTCGCCGAGCACGCGCGCCATCGGATGCGCATCGGGCGCGACCACCTGCACGACGAGCCCGCGCGTGCGCAGCGCGGCGGCCGCCTCGAGGCCGATGAAGCTCGCGCCGACCACGACGCAGCGCTGCGCATGCTTCAGCGTGCCGATCAGTGCATCGCAATCGGCGCGCGAGCGGAGCACGCGCACGTGCGGCAGATCGGCGCCCGGCACAGTCAACCGGTTCGGCTCGGCGCCGGTCGCGAGCAGCAGCGCGCCGTAGCCGACGCGGCTGCCGTCCGCGAGTTCGACTGCGTGCCCTGCGGGATCGATCCGCGTAACGCGCGTGCCGCAGCGCACGTCGATGCGCTGGTCGGTATAGAACGACGCACCGCGCAGCGGCAGCCAGTCGGCTTCGGCCGTGCCGGCCAGATAATCCTTCGACAGGTTCGGCCGATCGTACGGCGACTCGCTGTCCGCGCTCAGCAGCGTGATCGCGTGCGGATAGCCTTCCTGCCGCAGCGTCACGGCCGCCGCGATCGCGGCCGCGCCGCCGCCGACGATCACCACCGATTCGGGCAGCCCGGCCGCTTTCAGCGCGGGCGGCGACACGGCAGGCTGTGCATCGAGCACGACCGCGCGGCCATCGCGACGCTCGACGCGCCAGCACGTCAGGCCGTCGAGCGCTGGCGCGCGCAGCATTGCGCCGGTGCGCAGACAGAACGCCGCGTGATGCCACGGGCAGCGGATCGTGTCTCCGACGAGCAGCCCGTCGGCCAGCGGCGCGCCGTAGTGCGGGCATTGCCCGGTCACGGCAAACAGTTCGTCGGCGCGGCGCACCAGCAGCACCGTTGCGTCGCCGACCCGGCCTTCGACCATCGCGCCGTCGGCGATGTCGTCGAGCGCGATGCCCTGCGCGAGATCGGGACGTGAAGACGAGGCGTCACTTGCGGACATGGCATGGCTCCCGGAATGTGGGGTAACGGTCCCATTATCGGCGTCCTTCCTGAAAAGAACAGGTACAGACGACCCTGCGGCACACGCAAACGCGGAATGTAGCGCGTATGCGATTTACAACCGGCGTACGACGTCATGCTCGTTGCGGCGCAACACGCGGATACGCATGCGGAGGGTGCGGCGACGCGCGCAATCCGCATGCCACGCCCTTCTTCATCCCGTCACGCGAAGCGACGTGATGGCGATGTGGGACGTGACCCGACGTGACTTCGCGTGATGCGCCTGGCGCGCCGTCAATCCATGCAGCCCGCCGCGAGCTTGCCGACCGTGACGATCGCCCGCTCGATCTCCGGCGACCACGGGCTGCTGTAGTTCAGCCGGATGAAATTGCGGTAGGTGTCCGCGATCGAGAACATATAGCCGGGCCCGATCGTGATGCCCTGCTCCAGCGCGAGCTGGTACAGGCGCATCGCGTCGACCTGTGCCGGCAGCTCGACCCACAGCACGTAACCGCCCGCCGGGCTCGAGATGCGCGTGCCTTCCGGGAAGAACCGCGACACCATCGCGCGCATCAGGTTCGCCTGCTGCGCATACGCCTTGCGAATCCGCCGCAGATGATGCTCGTAGCCGTCGCGTTCGAGAAACTCGGCGATCGCGAGCTGCGGCAGCGACGGCGTCGCCAATGTGTTCAGGAATTTCAGCTTCTCGACCTGTTCGCGATAGCGGCCCGGCAATGCCCAGCCGATCCGGTAGGCGGCCGTCAGGCTCTTCGAGAACGATGCGCAGTGCAGCACGATCCCGTTGCGGTCGAACGCCTTCAGCGCGCTCGGGTGTGCATTGCCAAAATACAATTCGTTGTACACGCCGTTCTCGATGATCGGCATGTCGGCTTTCGTTGCGTATTCAACCAGTTCGCGCTTGCGCTCGTCGGGCATCTGGAAGCCGAGCGGGTTCTGGAAGTTCGGCATCACCATGCACGCGGCGATCGGCTGCGACTTTGCGATAGCCGCCAGCGCCGCGATGTCGATTCCGTATTCCGGGTGCGTCGCGACCTCGATCGCCTTCATCCCCATCCGCTCGATCGCGTGCAGCATCGCGTAGAACGTCGGCGACTCCACGGCGATCGTATCGCCCGGTTTCGCGACTGCCTGCAGGCACAGATTGATCGCCTCCGTCGCGCCGACCGTCACGATGATCTCGTTCGGATCGACCGACATCCCGTTTTCCAGATAGCGTCGCGCGATCTGCCGGATCAGGCGCGGATGGCCGGGCGGCAGCCCGTCCGTCACGCCCCACAGCGACTTGTCGCGGCCGGCTGCATACGCATAGCGGTTCAGCTTCTCGAACGGAAACAGGCTCGGGTCCGGATACGGCGAACCGAGCGGCACCGCGTCGTCGGTGCCGATCGCGCGCAGCGTCGACAGCACGAGCCGGCTCATGTCGACCGACGACGAAATCGCGATCGGCTTCGACGGCCGCAGCTCACGCACCGGCGCGTGGTTGTCGTCGCGGCGCAGGTTCACGAAGTAGCCCGACTGCGGGCGGCTTTCCAGCAGCCCACGACTTTCGAGCAGCAGATACGCGTGCAGCACGGTCGTGATGCTGATCCGGTGCTGCTGGCTCGCCTGCCGTACCGACGGCACACGATCGCCATGTCGATACACGCGTTGCCGGATGAGTCTCTCTATGTCGTTCGCGAATTTCTCGTAGAGCTTCATCCGCCTCGCCCCGCCAGCGGTGAACCGGCCCGCGACGCGTGTGCGCGCGTGCCGCGCCGATGCGCGAAGCCGGATAGCCGTGCCCGCTGGCGGGCGTTCTGGTGCGAGCGTCGGCCGTTACCGAAATTGAAGGCGGGTAGCAATGCGAAATCCATCATGACGAGGATCGGCATCCTACTGCGTCAATTCGGCGAATGTAAGTGACAGTTTGGCGGCCAAACGTCAAATTGCGCGGGTGTGGTGAACAGATGGGCGGGCCGTGGCACGCAGCCGCGTGTCGTGTCGTCGGTACCGCCGCGCGCATGCGGTCGTGACGCGAAACGGCACGATGCGATTCGCGTGGCGACCTTCGAGCGTGACGTCGTGCGCGCCAACGCTCGGTATAGCTGATCGTCTAAGTCCCTAAGTCCCTAAGTCCCGCGCACGCGCAATGCCGGTTCGTGCGTCACGATGCGCGGCGTCGCTCGAACGCGCAGGTGCCGTCGATGCGATCCGCGCCGGGCCGAACGCCGGACTTCATGCGGTTCGAACGCCGCGAACCGCAGCCTAGCCGATAACGTGGCGCACGACCTTCCCGCCGAATCCCGTGACGATGTTGTCGACCGAAAACGGCGTCGCCTCGTCCGCCTCGACGATGACCGCGACGCTGCCGGGCGCGAGCCGTGTCGCGACCGATTCGACGAACTGGCCGTCGAGCAGCGCATTGCCGGCTGCGTCCGCGACGATGCCGGCCCCCGCGCCGGCCGCCATGCCGGCGATCGCGCCGAGCGGCCCGGCGAGCATCCCGAGCAAGCCGCCCGCGATCGCGCCGATCAGCCCGCCCTTGAACGGCCGCGACTCGGTGTCGAGCACGGCGAGCTTGCCGTTCGCGTCCTTTTCGACGACGACGCCGTTGTCGACGTGAAATCCCTCGTGTTTCTCCGACAGCGCCTCGAAATCGTTCGCGGCCTGACGGGCCGTGTCGACGCTGCCGAATACGGCGACGATCAGTTGCTTGGTCATGCGACACCTCTCGGGTTGGTGAGCGACGCGAACGCCGCCAGTCGACGGACATCCGCGGATGGGTCGGACCGGCCGCGCGTTGCGTGCCGGGATCCGTGGGTTCGATACGCGCGCCTGCCGCTGCAGCGCGAACACGAGCGGCACGAGCGGCGCGGGCCGCACGTCACCGGCGCGTATGCGCGTCCTCCTCGACATCGTCGACTTCCGCCGGAAAGCGATGCTGGCCGAAGCTCAGAATCAGCACGCCCACCGCGAGCAGCACGATCCCGAACGTGGTCATCAGCATCCGCTCCGGGCCGTCGGTCGCGCCGCGCAGGATCAGGTCGCGCGCGAGCGACGTCATCGCGATGAACAACGGAAAGCGCACCGGCAGCCGGCCGAGCCGCAGATAGCGCACGTTCATCGCGAGCACTTCCAGGTACAGGAACATCAGCAGCAGGTCGGTGAGCGACACCTCGCCCGCGAGCACGACCTTCCACGCTTCCTGCGTCATCGCGAACGCGGTCGCCAGACCGATCACGATCAGGCCGGCCAGCTCGGCCGCATGGAGGAAGTGGCCGAAGCGGCGGCGGATGCGCTCGGCGGCCGTATCGGCGGAAGCAGTGGACGTGTTCAAGGCGATGACCGTTGCAATGAGGTAGGTGCCGCGCTCGACGCTCCGTCGACCCCGTGCTCGTCCCCCGCGACAAAAATTCGCAGCGCTTCCAGCAGGTTCTTCGTCATGAGGGCCCTCGTCGGCAGGTGGAGCGAACCCAATCTACTGCACGCATCGCGCCCGCTCAAGAGCACAGCGGCGCGCGCTTCAGGAGTACAGCTGCACGCATGCGATGCAAAATCGAACCCTGATCAACCCATTCGAATGACAGATCGTCGATACGTGTTCCAAAGACCCGCCGAAGCTGCTAGATTGCAGGCTCGACGACGTTACGCGGTGCGGAGAGGTCACGCGCCGGGCGAACGCGCGGCCATCCTGCCTGCCTTCCCTTTCGCGCCCGGACGGCAGGTCGCCGCCGCTGCGGCCCGTTGCGCGATGCCCGCGCAACGTCCTTCATCCGCATGTCACAAAGAGAACAGTCGCATGACACAGTCCACCCGTTCGTCTTCGCGCGCCGCGGCAGCCGCGGCCCGTCCGTCCCGACATGACTGACCGGCAGGCCGCGATGCAAACCCGTCCCCCGCTTTCCCAGGCCGTTCACAACCCGATCACGCGCAGCGCGATCTTCCTCGTCGCAACCGTCAACCCCGGCGCCGAGCACGCCGACACGATCCGCGCGTGGTGCGGCGACATCGCCGCGCTCGTGCGCTCGGTCGGCAAGCGCGTGCCGAGCGGCAACCTGTCCTGCGTATGCGGCTTCGGCTCCGACGCATGGGATGCGCTGTTCGGCGATCCGCGTCCCGCGTCGCTGCATCCGTTCCGCGAATTCGGCGCCGGCCAGCGCGTCGCGGTCGCGACGCCGGGCGACATCCTGCTGCACATTCGCGCCGACGCGATGGACCTGTGCTTCGAACTCGCGACCCAGTTGCTCGCCGCGCTCGGCGACGCGGTCACGGTCGTCGACGAGGTGCATGGCTTTCGCAACTTCGACCAGCGCGCGATGATCGGCTTCGTCGACGGCACCGAGAACCCGGAAGGCCGCGAGGCGGTCGACTTCACGGTGATCGGCGACGAGGACGCCGAATTCGCGGGCGGCAGCTACGTGCTCGTGCAGAAGTACCTGCACGACATGGCCGGCTGGAACGCGCTCGCGGTCGAGACGCAGGAGCGCATCATCGGCCGCACCAAGCTGTCCGACATCGAGCTCGCGCCGGACGTGAAGCCGTCGTGCTCGCACAGCTCGCTGACCACGCTCGATGAAAACGGCCAGGAAGTGAAGATCCTGCGCGACAACATGCCGTTCGGGCGCCCCGGTTCCGGCGAATTCGGCACCTATTTCATCGGCTACGCGCGTTCGCCGGCGCCGATCGAGCAGATGCTCGAGAACATGTTCGTCGGCCGCCCGCCCGGCAACTACGACCGGCTGCTCGACTTCAGCCGCGCAGTCACGGGCTCGCTGTTCTTCGTGCCGTCGGCCGACCTGCTCGAAACGCTCGCCGATCGCGCCGCACCGGCCGACGCCGCCGCCGCGCCGCCCGCACCCTCATCGCCCGAGCCGCGTCGTGACGGCTCGCTGAACATCGGATCGCTGAAAGGAGCCAAAGCCTATGAATAACCTGCACCGCGAACTCGCGCCGATTGCCTCGTCCGCGTGGGAGCAGATCGAGGAAGAAGTCGCGCGCACCTTCAAGCGCTCGGTGGCCGGGCGCCGCGTGGTCGACGTCGAAGGCCCGGCGGGCCCCGAGCTGTCGGCCGTCGGCACCGGGCATCTGCGCGACGTCACCGCGCCGCGCGAGCAGGTGAGCGCGCGGCTGCGCGAAGTCCGCAACGTCGTCGAGCTGACGGTGCCGTTCGAGCTGAGCCGCGACGCGATCGACAGCGTCGAGCGCGGCGCGCGCGACGCCGACTGGCAGCCGGCGAAGGACGCCGCGCAGCGCCTGGCATTCGCGGAAGACGGCGCGATCTTCGACGGCTATCTGGCCGCGGACATCGTCGGCATCCGCGAAGGCACGTCGAACCGCAAGCTCACGCTGCCGACCGACGTCAGCGCGTACCCGGACGCGATCAGCGACGCGCTGGAAGCGCTACGGCTCGCCGGCGTCGACGGCCCGTACACGGTCGTGCTCGGCTCGGACGCCTACACGGCGCTCAGCGAAGCGCGCGACCAGGGCTACCCGGTGCTCGGCCACATCAAGCGCATCGTCAGCGGCGAGATCATCTGGGCGCCGGCGATCAGCGGCGGTTGCGTGCTGTCCACCCGCGGCGGCGACTACGAGCTGCACCTCGGCGAAGACGTGTCGATCGGCTATACGAGCCATACCGACAAGGTCGTCCGCCTGTACCTGCGCGAAACGTTCACGTTCCTGATGCTGACGAGCGAGGCATCGGTGGCCGTGGCGCCGCAGGCCAGCACGGCCGCCTGACGGCCTGCCCGCGCGCGATGCCCGGCGGGCGTCGCGCACGCCGGCCGCGTTGCCGGCCGCACGTTCGTCGCCGGCTGAACCCTCCTGCATGGAGCGTGACATGAGCGATTCGAATCAAGCATTGCAGTCGTTGCAAGCGTCGGTCGACAGCCTGAAGCAGGCCGTCGACGCGAACACGAGCCGCCAGGCTGCCGACACCGCCGTATTGTTCACCGTGGTGTCGCTGATGCTGGCAGAACTGTCGCCCGACACCCGCAACCTGATCGAGGATTCGTTCACTGTGTGGGCCAATGGTCTGCAGGATGCGGCACTGTCGACCGACGTGAAGCAGATTGCGCGGCAGCGCCTCGCGATGAAACTCTCCGACTGACGCCGGTTCGCCACGGTTGCGCCTGATCCGGCCCGCACCGTGCAACCCGCCCGCTTCGCCATCGGCCCCGCGCCATGCACCGGTTGGCGCGCGTGCGCGGCCCGGCGTAATCCGCCCGCTTCCCTCACCGCACCGCGCGATCTCGCCGCCGCGCGTGCGCCGCGTTTCAGCGCGCGCAGCCCTTCCCGTTTGCCGCCTGCCGTCGCCCTGCGCGCCGATGTCGCACCGCGCTTTGCGCGCGTGGCGCGCCGCGCCGTTCCCCGGTTCCGCCCGCCGCACCCGCATGCGCGCTCGTCTGTACTCCTTGCACCGGACGCACGCGCGCATGTGAGGGTGCAATTCCCGGCCGGGCCGGTGCGGAACTGTGTCTTGGAGGCGTTCGGCCAATTCGCTATTTTGAACGCAGTCGAAGTGATGCCGCGGGCTGAGCGACGCACCGGTGTTGCCGTGCCGTCGCGCATCGGGATTTCCCTTTCGATCCACGTTCATTGACAGGAGCCAGACCACCATGCCCGCACTTTGCGATATCTGTCACGCCCGGCCGGCCGTCGCGCGCGCCACCGTGATGCAGGACGGCGAGCGCAAGACGATCTCGATCTGCGACTACCACTTCCGGCAGCTGATGCGGCATCAGAGCATGCTGAACCCGTTCGATTCGCTGCTGGGTGGTGGCGCGTCCTCATTGTTCGGCGAGGACGGCGACGCGTCGCCGCTGGCCGCCGAGATTCCGCGCGAATCGGTCGACCCGACCGATGCGTTCAGCGAGCAGACGCTCGAACTGCTGCAGCATGCGGCCGAGAAGGCGCACGAACTGCGCCGCAGCGAACTCGACACCGAACACCTGCTGTACGCGCTCGCCGATACCGACGTGTGCGCGGCGCTGCTGAAGGAGCTGAAGCTGTCGCCGCAGGACCTGAAGGCCTACATCGACGAGCATGCGCACACCGGCACGGCTGCCGCGGACGCGTCGCTCGACAAGCTGTCGATCTCGCCGCGCGTGAAGAAGGCCGTGCAGTACGCATTCCAGGCGTCGCGCGATCTCGGGCACTCGTACATCGGCCCCGAGCACCTGCTGATCGGTCTCGCGGCGGTGCCGGACAGCATTGCCGGCACGCTGCTGAAGAAATACGGCGTGACGCCGGAAGCGCTGCGCCAGAAGGTCGTGAAGGTCGTCGGCAAGGGCGCGGAAGATGGCCGCGTCGACGCGCCGACCGGCACGCCGAATCTCGACAAGTTCGGCCGCGACCTCACCGCGATCGCGCGCCAGGGCAAGCTCGACCCGGTGCTCGGCCGTGCGCAGGAAATCGAGAGCACGATCGAAGTGCTCGCGCGCCGCAAGAAGAACAACCCGGTGCTGATCGGCGAGCCCGGTGTCGGCAAGACCGCGATCGTCGAAGGCCTCGCGCAACGGATCGTCAACGGCGACGTGCCCGAAGTGCTGCGCGGCAAGCGCCTCGTCGAGGTCAACATCAACTCGATGGTGGCCGGCGCGAAGTATCGCGGCGAATTCGAGGAACGCGCGAAGCAGCTGATCGACGAAGTGACGGCCAAGCATGACGAGCTGATCCTCTTCATCGACGAGCTGCATACGATCGTCGGCGCGGGCCAGGGCGGCGGCGAAGGCGGGCTCGACATCGCGAACGTGCTGAAGCCGGCGCTCGCGCGCGGCGAGCTGAGCCTGATCGGCGCGACCACGCTCAACGAATACCAGAAGCACATCGAGAAGGACGCGGCGCTCGAACGGCGCTTCCAGCCCGTGTTCGTGCCGGAGCCGAGCGTCGAGCAGACGATCGTGATCCTGCGCGGGCTGCGCGACAGCCTCGAGGCGCACCACCAGGTCACGTTCGCCGACGACGCGTTCGTCGCGGCCGCCGAGTTCGCCGACCGCTACATCACCGCGCGCTTCCTGCCCGACAAGGCGATCGACCTGATCGATCAGGCCGCCGCGCGCGTGCGGATCGGCGCGACGTCGCGCCCCGCCGACATCCAGGAAGACGAAGCGCAGATCGTGCAGCTCAAGCGCGAGCAGGACTACGCAACGTCGCGCAAGCGCTTCGACCAGGCGAAGCAGTTCGAGGAGCAGATCAACGCGAAGCAGAAGTCGCTCGATGAAAAGATGGAGGCATGGCAGCGCAAGACCGGTTCCGAGACGCTGGAAGTGACCGTCGAATCGGTCGCCGAGGTCGTGTCGCGGTTGACGGGCATTCCGGTGTCCGAGCTCACGCAGGAAGAGCGCCAGAAGCTGCTGAAGATGGAAGAGCAGCTGCGCGAGCGCGTGATCGGCCAGAACGATGCGGTGGTCGCCGTGAGCGACGCCGTGCGGCTGTCGCGCGCCGGGCTCGGCCAGACGCACCGGCCGATCGCGACGTTCCTGTTCCTCGGGCCGACCGGCGTCGGCAAGACCGAGCTCGCGAAGGCGCTGGCCGAGACCGTGTTCGGCGACGAGCAGTCGATCATCCGCATCGACATGTCCGAGTACATGGAGCGGCACGCGGTCGCACGGCTGATCGGCGCGCCGCCCGGCTACGTCGGCTACGACGAAGGCGGCCAGCTCACCGAGCGCGTGCGGCGCCGCCCGTACAGCGTGATCCTGCTCGACGAGATCGAGAAGGCGCATCCGGACGTCTACAACGTGCTGCTGCAGGTGTTCGACGACGGCCGGCTGACCGACGGCAAGGGCCGCGTGGTCGACTTCAGCAACACGATCATCATCGCGACGAGCAACCTCGGCGCCGCGATCATCATGGACAACCTCACGCAGGCGAGGCCGCAGGAAGACGACAAGGCGATCCGCGAGCAGCTGATGCAGGTGCTGAAGGGCCATTTCCGCCCCGAGTTCCTGAACCGGATCGACGAGGTGATCGTGTTCCATGCGCTGTCGAAGGAGAACATCCGCTCGATCGTGCAGATCCAGCTCGACCGCGTGGTGCGCACCGCCGCCGCGCAGGACATCACGCTCGTGATGGGCGACGCGCTCGTCGAACACCTGACCGAAGCCGGCTATCAACCGGAATTCGGCGCGCGCGAGCTGAAGCGGCAGGTGCGCCAGATCATCGAGACGAAGCTCGCGAAGGAGATCCTCGCCGACAAGCTGCAGTCCGGCGATCGCGTCGAAGTCGATTACGACAAGGCGAGCGACGCGGTGACGTTCAACAAGCTCGCGCGGCCCGATGCCAAGGACGTCAAGGACACCAAGGACGCGGCCAGGAACGCCGACGGCAAAGCGCGGCCGAACGGCAAGGCGGCGAAGGCGGAATCCGATGCAAAGGATGACGAAGCGAAGGACGAGACGCCTACATCCGCGCCTGTGCCCGCAGCGAAGCCATCCGGCAAGAAGTCGTCCGGTGCGAAGAAGGACGCGCAGTAATAACACGCGGGCCCGCATGCACGGGCCCGCTTGCCCCCAACGCCGCGATGCGGCGCAACCCGAGCCGGCCCGCAGCGGGCCCGGCTGATGGAGATTCACATGACAAATCGACGCGAAGTGCCAGGCATCAGGAAGTACGATGGGCCCGCCGGCGGTTGGGGCGCGCTTCGCGCGACAGCCGAGGCCGTGCGCACGCAGATGGAAACCATCGAGGCGCCGATCGTGCTGATGCGGACCAACCAGCCCGACGGCTTCGACTGTCCCGGCTGCGCGTGGCCCGACAAGGAACACAAGTCGACGTTCCAGTTCTGCGAGAACGGCGCGAAGGCCGTCACGTGGGAAGCGACCACCAAGCGCGTGACGCCCGAGTTCTTCGCGGCGAACCCGGTGTCGTCGCTGCTGCGGATGTCCGACTACGAGCTGGAGAACATGGGCCGGCTCACGCATCCGCTCGTCTACGATCGCGCGACCGACACGTTCCGCGCGGTCGAATGGGACGATGCGTTCGCGCGCATCGGCGAGGTGCTGCGCGCGCTGCCGCCCGAGCAGGTCGAGTTCTACACGTCGGGCCGCGCGTCGAACGAAGCCGCCTACCTGTATCAACTCTTCGCGCGCGAGCTCGGCACCAACAACTTCCCCGACTGCTCGAACATGTGCCACGAGCCGACCAGCGTCGGCCTGCCGCAGTCGATCGGGATCGGCAAGGGCACGGTGTCGCTCGAGGATTTCGACCACTGTGAGCTGATCATCTCGATCGGCCACAACCCCGGCACCAACCACCCGCGGATGATGGGCACGCTGCACGAGTGCGCGCGCCGCAACGGGGCAGATCATCGTGTTCAACCCGTTTCGCGAACGTGCGCTCGAACGCTTCGCGGATCCGCAGGACATGATCGAGATGGCATCGTTCGGCTCGACGCGCATCGCGTCGACGTACTACCAGGTCGACGCGGGCGGCGACGCGGCCGCGCTGAAGGGCATCATGAAGGCGCTGCTGCAGCTCGAGGCCGAACGCGGCGACGTGCTCGACAAGGATTTCATCGCGCAGCACACGAGCGGCTTCGACGCGTTCAGCGCCGACCTGAAGGCCACGTCGTGGGACGACATCGAGCGCGCGAGCGGCTTGAGCCAGGCGCAGCTCGAACAGGTCGCGCTCGCGTATGCGAAGTCGAACGCGACGATCGTCACGTACGGGATGGGCGTCACGCAGCACAACAAGGGGACGGAAAACGTGCATCTGATCGCAAACCTCGCTGCTGATGCGGGGCAACGTCGGCCGCCCGGGGGCCGGCGTCTGTCCGCTGCGCGGCCACTCGAACGTGCAGGGCAACCGCACGGTCGGCATCACCGAGAAGCCGAGGGCTGCGTTCCTGCCGACGCATCGAGCGCGTGTTCGGCTTTCGGCCGCCCGCGCAGCACGGGCACGACGCCGTGCAGGCAATGCAGGCGATGATCGACGGCCAGGCCAAGGCGCTGCTGTGCCTCGGCGGCAACTTCGCGGTCGCGCTGCCCGATCCCGAGCAGTCGTTCCCCGCGATGGCGAAGCTCGATCTCAGCGTGCATCTGGGCACGAAGCTGAACCGCTCGCACCTTCTGGTCACGCAAGGACGCCTTGATTCTGCCCGTGCTCGGCCGCACCGAGCTCGACATGCAGGCGAGCGGCCGGCAGTCGATCACCGTCGAGGATTCGATGTCGATGGTCCACGCGTCGGCCGGCAAGCTCAAGCCCGCGTCCGACCAGCTGCGCTCCGAGCCCGCGATCGTCGCCGGAATCGCCCGTGCAACGCTGCCGGCCAGCATGGTCGCGTGGCATCGACCTGGTCGCGGATTACGACCGGATTCGCGACGCGATCGACGCACGGTGGTATTCCCGTCTTCGAGGCATACAACGAGCGCATCCGCATACCCGGCGGCTTCCGTCTGCGGCGGCCGCCGACCGAGCGTGTGTGGGCGACGGCGACGGGCAGCGCGATGTTCTCGATCTTCACGGTCTTGAGGAAGACTTGGACTGCATGGCGACGAGGAAGTGCTGATGCTGATCACGCTGCGCAGCCACGATCAGTACAACACGACAATCTACGGGCTCGACGATCGCTATCGCGGCGTGTTCGGACGACGCGACGTGCTGTTCATGAACGCGGCGGACCTCGCGAAGTACGGACTCGAACATGGCGACCTCGTCGACATCGAGACGGCCACCGCGTCGGGCCGCACGCTGCGCCTCGAGAAGATCACCGCGATCGAGTACGACATCGCGCCAGGGTCGGTCGGCGCGTATTACCCGGAAGCGAACGTGCTCGTGCCGCTCGACTACATCGACAAGGAAAGCGGCACGCCGTCGTACAAGTCGGTGCCGGTGCGCGTCGCACGCTCGGCGGTCGTCTGATCCGCGGGCCGGCAGGCTGGCGATGCACGGCGCGATAGGACACGCCCGCGCATCGCCCCTCCCTCTCCTCTCGCGGCCGCCGCATCGCTACCGATGCGGCGGCCGCTTTTCTTGATCGCGTCGAACGACGATCCGCTTACCGCGCCGCCGACGACGGCAGTTGCGCGCCCGTCTGTCGGCGCCGGTACGCGCTATCGCGCGTCGCGAGCCAGTAGTACAGCGGTGACGTCAGCACCAGCCCGACGAGCCACGACAGGTCGGCGCCGCCGAGATGCGCGGGAATCGGCCCCGCATACATCGGCGTGTTCATGAACGGAATCTGCACGGCGATCCCGATCGCATACGCGAGCAGCGCCTGCGGATTGAAACGGCCGTACACGCCGCCGTCCGCCATGAAGATCGACTGGATGTCGTACTTGCCCTTGTGGATCACGTAGAAGTCGATCAGGTTGATCGCCGTCCACGGCACCAGCACGACGAGCAGCGCGAGCACGAGATCGACGAGATTGCCGACGAAGTTGGTCGACGCGCCGATCGCCGCATAGCAGCACGCGACGAAGATCACCACCGACACCACCGCGCGCGTCTTCGCGGTCGGAATCCATCGGTATGCGAAGGTCTGCACCGACGTGATGACCGCGAGCACCGCTCCGTACAGGTTCAGCGCGTTGTGGCTGATCACGCTCAACAGGAACAGCAGCAGCATCAGCGGGCCGAGCGGGCCCGTCGCCTGCTTGACCGCGTCCATCGTGTCCGCGCCGGCCGGCACCGCGAGCACCGCGACCGCCCCGAAGATGAACGCGAGCGTCGAACCGATCGTGCAGCCGAGATAGGTCGCCCAGAACGTCGACGCGACGCCGACGTCTTCCGGCAGGTAGCGCGAATAGTCCGACACGTACGGCGCGAACGCGATCTGCCACAGCGCGGACAGCGACACCGTCGCGAGCCACCCCGCGAAGTCGAAGCCGCCGCGCGTGAGGAAATCGGTAGTGCTTACGTTCGACAGGATCATCCAGAAGCCGACGAGAATGCCGATGCCGAGCACCCACGTGCCGATCCGGTTCAGGATGTGGATGAACCGGTAGCCGACGATCCCGATCAGCCCCGAGCCCACCGCGCCGATCACGATGCCCACCGGCACCGGCACCGACGACGCGATGCCGTGCACCGACTTGCCGGCCAGCACGATGTTCGATGCGAAGAAGCCGACGTACATCACCGCCGCGATCACCGTGACGAGCAGCGCGCCCCACGAGCCGAACTGCGCGCGGCTCTGGATCATCTGCGGAATACCCATCTGCGGCCCCTGCGCGGAATGCAGCGCCATCAGCACGCCGCCGACCGCCTGGCCGACGACGATCGCGACGATCCCCCACATCAGGTTCAGGTGAAAGATCTGCACGCCGAGCGCGCCGGTCACGATCGGCAGCGGCGCGATGTTGCCGCCGAACCAGAGCGTGAACAGGTCGCGCACCTTGCCGTGGCGGTCTGCGGGCGGCACGTAGCCGATCGTGTGTTTCTCTATCATGGGGGACGCGTTGCGATCCGCGGTCGTCATGGCTAAGTCTCCTGTCCTGCGCGGCGAGGCGCGCGTGCCGTTTCCGCCGGCGCGCGACGATGCGCGCGCCTGCAATCGGGTCCGGATACGCGGGCAACGGTTTGCCGCATGCGGGCGGAGGCGGATGCCGTGCCCCGCCGGCGCATGCGCGCTTTTGTCGCGATCCGGATTGCAGACGATGGTGCGCCACGCATGCGGCGACCGGAAAATACTAAAAATATTTTCGGGACATACGAAAAAGCTCTGCAGCGGAAATTCCGGCGTCGGGCGTCTTCGGGTAAGGTGCTACGCAAAACAGCGGACAGAACACGCCCCGCGGCGGCACGCGCGCGGGGCCGGCATCAGAGGTGCTCGTGGCTCACTACACTTTGCGGCAACTGAAATATTTCGTGACGACGGTCGAATCCGGCAGCGTCGCCGAGGCGTCGCGCCAGCTCTTCATCGCGCAGCCGTCGATCTCCAGCGCGATCAAGGGGCTCGAGGAAAGCTTCGGCGTGAAGCTGTTCATCCGTCACCACGCGCAGGGCGTGTCGCTCACGCCGAGCGGCACGCGTTTCTACCGGAAGGCGCAGGAGCTGCTGCGCATCGCGCACGAGTTCGAGCAGAACGCGCTCGCCGACAACGACGTGATCAGCGGGCAGATCGACATCGGCTGCTTCGAGACCGTCGCGCCGCTCTACCTGCCGCAGTTGATCGCGGGCTTTCGCGAACGCTATCCGGGCGTCAACATCCGGCTGCGCGACGGCGACCAGCAGGAGCTCGTGCAGGGCCTCACGGCCGGCACCTTCGATCTCGCGTTCCTCTACGACCACGACCTCGACGGCACGATCGAGACCGAACCGCTGATGCCGGCGCAGCAGCCGTACGTGCTGCTGCCGGAGAACCACCGGTTCGCGGGCCAGTCGCACGTATCGCTGCACGAGCTCAGCGTCGAGCCGATGATCCTGCTCGACGTGCTGCCGAGCCGCACGTACTTCGTCAGCCTGTTTCACGAGCTGGGGCTCACGCCGAACATCGTGTTCGCTTCGCCGTCGATCGAGATGGTGCGCGGGATGGTCGGCCAGGGGTTCGGCTTCTCGCTGCTCGTCACGCGGCCGCATTCCGAATACACGTACGACGGCCGGCGCGTCGTGACGATCGGCCTGAGCGAAACGGTGAGCCCGTCGGGGCTCGTGAGCGCGCGGCTAAAGCGCGGGCAGCTCACGAAGCAGGCGCAGTCGTTCGTCGAGTTCTGCCGCGAACGGCTGGCGCAGATCGTCGCGGAATCGGCGCGATAGCAACGAAAGAACCGCACGCGCCGCGGAACGGCCGCGTGCGGCATGCTGCTGGACGGCCGGATCAGCCGGATTAACCGGCCGACGCGAGATACGTCGCGAGACGGCCGAGCATCGCGTCGCAACCGTGCAGCTGTTCGAGCGTGACGAACTCGTCGGGCTTGTGCCCCTGGTCCATGCTGCCCGGCCCGCACACCACCGTCGGAATGCCGGCCTGTCCGAACAGCCCGCCCTCGGTGCCGAATGCGACGGTGCCGAACGCGTCGGAGCCGGTCAGCATCGCGAGCAGCCGCGCGGCTTCGCTGTCCGGCGAAGTCGCGAGCCCCGGATACGCGCCGAGCGGCTGCAGACGGATGTCGGTATCGGGCTGCACCGCGCGCATCCTCGGTAACAGTTCGGATTCCGCATAATCCTGCAGCTTCCTCGGCACGTCGTGCGCATCGAACGCCGGCAGCGCCCGCACCTCGAAATTGAACTCGCATTCGGCCGGCACGATATTCAACGCGCGGCCGCCCTTGATCAATCCGGTCTGCACGGTCGAGAACGGCGGATCGAAGCGGCTGTCGTGATGCTCCGGCCGCGCGAGCGACGCGCCGATCTCGCCGAGGCGGCCGATCAGCTTCGCCGCGTAGTCGATCGCGTTGACGCCGAGCGGCGCATACGCCGAGTGGCACGCGGCGCCCTTCACGTGGCAGCGCATCGCGAGCTTGCCCTTGTGACCGAGCACCGGCTTCAGTTCGGTCGGCTCGCCGATCAGGCACAGGCGCGGCCGGTGCTCGCGCGTCGCCAGTGCGTCGAGCATCGGCCGCACGCCCAGACAACCGACTTCCTCGTCGTACGAGAACGCGAGGTGCACGGGCAGGCTCAACGGCCGCGAGACGAACACCGGCACGGCCGCGAGCACCGACGCGATGAAGCCTTTCATGTCGGCCGTGCCGCGCCCGTACAGCCGGCCGTCGCGCTCGGTCAGCCGGAACGGCTCGACCGTCCACGCCTGTCCGTCGACCGGCACCACGTCGGTATGGCCCGACAGCGCGATGCCGCCGCGATCGCGCGGCCCGATCGTCGCGTACAGGCTCGCCTTCGTGCGCTCCGCGTTGTAGAACAGCTCGCTCGACACGCCGAAGCCGTCGAGGTAGTCGCGGATGAAATCGATCATCGCGAGGTTCGAATCGCGGCTGACCGTCGCGAAGCCGATCAGCCGCTCGAGCAATGCGCGGCTCGACGTGTCATTCATCGCCCGGCACTCCGTAGCTCGGCGCGGCGGTCGGGTTCAGCGCGCGCGTCTGGTAATCCTGCATCTGCGGGCGATAGGTCTGCCACAGCGCGTCCAGCTGCCCGATCGGATCGGCATCGGCCCAGTCGACGCGCAGGTCGACGATCGGCCAGGTCACGTCGCCGGCCACCTTCAGCGCGGCCGAATGCACCGGCCCCGCCTCGCCGCCCGCCGCCATCGCCGCGTGCATCGCGGCCAGCAGGCGATCGGCCAGCAGCCCGGGCGCCTGCTCGAACGCGCGCGCCATCGCGTCGATCACGGCCGGCGCGGCCAGCAGATTGCCGGCTGCCACGCATTGCTCGCCCCGCACCGCATGGTGCGTGCCGAGCGCCTCCTTGCCGGTGAAGCACGCCGTCTGCCCCTGCCCGTCGATCACCGTGACCTGCCGGTACTGGCTCCAGCCGTTCGCGCTGAGCGCGCGGTCGAGCGCGGCGGCGGGCGCGAGCTGCTGGTGCTCGATCAGGTCGAGGATCTGCGGGCCGAGCGCCGGCAGCGTGATGTTCTGCGTCGCGACCGCGCCGACGCCCGCCCGCACCCACGGGCAGCGCGCCCCCACCGCGATGCTCGACGAGCTGATCGCGATCCCGAGCTGGCCCGTTTCCGGGCAGCGCCCGACGATGGAGAAAGTCATGTCGCCTCCTAGGCGCGGTTCGGCTGCCAGTTGTCCGGGGTTACCGCGATCACGTCGATCTCCATCAGCCACTGCGGCTGTCCGAGCGCCGAGACGACGAGCCCCGTCGAGATCGGATAGACGCCCTTCAGCCACTTGCCGACTTCCTGGTACACCGGCTCGCGATAGCGCGGGTCGATCAGGTAGGTCGTCGTCTTCACGATATGCGTGATGTCGCTGCCGGCTTCCTCGAGCAGCTGCTTCACGTTCTTCATCGCCTGCTCGGCCTGGGCGCGCGGATCGCCGAGGCCGACCAGGTTCCCGTCGAAATCGGTGCCGACCTGGCCGCGCACGTAGACAGTGTTGCCGGCGCGCACGGCCTGGCACAGGTCGTTGTCGAGCGTCTGGTTCGGGTAGGTATCCTTCGTGTTGAACATGCGGATACGGGTATGGGTAGGCTGGCTCATCGAGGTCCTTCGAAGGTCGGTGTGTGCGCCCGGCGCGCCGGAAACGGTCACGATCGCGGTGCGGCGGGTGCTGATAAGTGTTCGCGGGTGCGGGTAGCGGCGCGGATGCCGAATGCCGAATCGGTATCAGCCGATCGCGTCGACCAGCGGGCGCGCGTCGGCCTGCGCGGTGCGGGCCGTGTCGCCGTGCCCGGGGCGCGTTTGCGCGCGGCGTTGCGACGCGTCGTGATAGTCGAGGTACTTGCGCTGCGTGACGATGTGGTCGGCGATGTGTTTCGCGTCGTGCCACACGCCCCAGATGAAGCTGGAGCCGCGTCGCGACAGCCACGGCAGTCCGAGGAAATAGATGCCCGGCTCCTTCGACACGCCGCGCTGATGCTGCGGCTTGCCGTTCGCGGCGAACGCGTCGACGTTCAGCCAGCTGTAGTCGAGCGCGTAGCCCGTCGCCCAGACGATCGACGTGACGCCTGCGGCGGCCAGGTCGAGCGCGAGGATCGGCTGCGTGACGCAGTCCGGATTCGGCAGGATGCGGCGTGCTTCCGGTTCCTCGGGCAGGTCGAGGCCGTTGCGCGCCGCATAGGCGTCGGCCGCGTCGAGCAGCGACAGGTAGTTCTCGTCACCGCGAGCGAGATTGCTCGCGAGATCGCTTTCGAACGTCGCGACGCCGCCGTCGAATGCCTTCGTCAGCCCCACGAGCGTCACGCCCTGGTGCGCGAGGGCGCGGAAATCGACCGTGTGGCCGCCGCGCGCGCCGCTCACCGCGATCGTCACGTGTTCGCGGCCGGGTGTCGCGACTTCCTTGTCCCATTCGCCGAGCACGCCGAGCCACCAGCAGAAGTCGCGGCCGCGATAGGCGCGCGGCGGACGATCGTGCGGGCCGACCGACAGGTAGACCTGCAGGCCCGCGCGCTGCAGTTCGTCGGCGATCTGCACGCCCGACGAACCCGCGCCGACCACCAGCACCGCGCCGTCCGGCAATTGCGCCGGGTTGCGATAGTCGGCGGAATGGATCTGCACGAGGCCGGCGTCGTCCGGCGCGATCGGCGGGATGACCGGACGCTGGAACGGCCCCGTCGCGACGACTACGCGGTTCGCCTCGATCGTGCCGTCCGAGGTTTCGACGATGAAGCCCGGCTTGCCTGCGTTGCGCACGATCTGTTTCACTGCGACGCCCGTGCGGATCGGCGCGCCGAACTTGCGCGCATAGGCTTCGAAGTAATCGGCGACCTGGTCTTTCGTTGCGAACGCATCGGGATCGAGGCCGTCGAATTCGAGCCCCGGAAAGCGGTCGTGCCACGCGGGGCCGTTCGCGACCAGCGAATCCCAGCGCCCGGTGCGCCAGCGCTCGGCGATGCGGTCGCGCTCCAGCACGAGATGCGGCACGCCGAGCTTGCCCAGGTGCTCGCTCATGGCCACGCCGGCCTGGCCGGCACCGACGACCAGCGTATCGATTGAGGTTGTTTCCACTGCCACGGCTGTCTCCTTGAAGTGCGGCTCGCTGCGATGCTCGGGTCGTCGCGCGAGGGGGAATGGAGACATTCTGCTGACAGGCTGCCTAGGGCGAAACGATCATTTTTGTCGTTGTTGACGAGAAAAAAGCTGGGGGTGGTGAGGACGGCCAGTGGACCGGGCATACGGCGCAGCGCCCGGGTCACCGGTCAGGGCTATCCCTGTGGCTGCGCGTGGTCGGCGGCACGATGCCCGACGGAGGTAGGAGGTGCGGGCGAAACCGACGTCAGAGGTTGCGCCGCATCGATCAACGTCTTCTTGTCGCCATTCCACTTCGGCAGTCTGGCCGGCGGCAGCGGCACAACCTTGTCCAGGTTCGGCAGACGCAGGTCCGGATCGCGCTCGAGACGGTCGGCGAGAATGATGTAGCGCTCGGCACGTGCTTCATCCTTCACATGACCAACCAGCGCATCACCCTTGCCAAACGAGGCACTCAACCATCCGGCACTCTGGGCGCTGCCGAATTTCACACCCGCATGCAGGATTTTGAGCGCGCGTTCGTTGTTCTCGCCCAATTCGGCGCGATCGCCTACGATCGTCGTTCCCAGCGCGTATGCCGCGGGCCCGTTCCCCTGCGCAAATCCACACTCGAGCATCTGAAGCGCAATCTTGCGATTACCCCAGAAGCCCGCTTTGGGATCGTCATACACCGCATCCATCTTGCCGCCCAGATATGCCATCGCATTCGGGTTGCCCGTATCGGCAGCGAGTTGCCAGAACGCATACGCGCGGCTCGCGTCCTGCTTCACGCCCGTCCCGTTCATGTAATACGTGCCCATCAGGTCATAGGCCGCAGGTACGCCGAGTTTCATTGCCTGCTCGACAATCTGCACGGCACGTTCCGAATCACGCTCCACGCCATCGCCCTGAGCGTACGCATTCGCCAGATTCAACATCGCCTTCCAGTGTTTGCGCTCGGCGGCCTTCGTCCAGAGATCGACAGCGCCCTTGTAGTCGCGCTGGTTCGGCCACAGCAGCGAACTGGTGAGCGCCATCGCTTGCCGGTTCCATCGATCCGCCTCCTGATCGATCGACGGAATAACGTCGGCTTCATGCTTGCACTCGAATGCGGCTCGATGCGGGTTGAAGGCAGTCAGCGACATGTTGCGGGGGAGCGAATCGTTCCGCGAGCAGGCCGCACACCCGACGAGCAGAAAAACGGAAGCCCATCGGATCAAGCCGATACGGTCGGTGGCGATCGGACGCAATTGAGTTCGCACGATATCGAATACCTGAAAAATGAACGCACTGCTGGCGTGCGCACCACGGATGCGGATACAAAAGCCCGGACGGCAAGCCCTTGTTCCGGGTAATTTCACCGGCCGTCGGCAATGGCGGCGAACCGAAAAAGCACCTCGCCAGCGCTGCGCCGATTTTAGGCGATGACCCTTGATCCGACCATCACGCGACAATTGTTGACTGTCCTCCCGCGCCCGAACTGGTACGATGCGCGTCGTCTATGCGATGCGCCCAGGGACGCCTGATCGTTCCCTTTTTCGATCCCCCGCGCGCGCCTCTTGCCGCGCCGAATCGCCGGCCCGGCCTCTCGTTGAACCCCGTAGCATCTCGGCGCCGCCCCATCCGGCGCCGTTGCAGCAACCGTTGGAGTGGCGCACGTCGCGCCTGCAAGCATGAAGAAACTGAAGCAGCACATCATGACCCTGAGCGGGAAAGACCGAACGCCGATGGTACGCGCAGGCGCGCTGCTGTTGATGGCCGGCCTGCTGTACCTGCTGTGGCCATCCGCCGAAACCGCCTACCTCGCGATGGAGTCGGTGATCCGCTGACGCGCACGGCGGACCGCGCCCTGCGCTATACTCGCGCAATGGAAATCAAACCTGCCTCGCCGAACGTGCATCGCTGGTGGCGCGCCTGACCCAGGCGGCCTGTTTCCTTTTGCATGTCCCGAACGTGATGCCGCCAGCCATGGCGGCATTGTCGTTTCTACGCCCACGTCATGGCTGGTGGCTTCGATAACCCGGAGCCAACCCCTACCATGACGCACCCGACCCGACCGACCATCCTCACCGGCGACCGCACGACCGGCCCGCTACATCTCGGCCACTACATCGGCTCGCTGCGCGCGCGCGTGCAGATGCAGCACGAGGCGACGCAGTTCCTGCTGCTCGCCGACACGCAGGCGCTGACCGACAACATGGGCCGCCGCCAGCGCGTCACCGAGAACGTGATCGAGGTCGCGCTCGACTACCTGGCCGTCGGCATCGACCCGGCGATCTCGACGATCGTCGTCCAGTCGCAGGTGCCCGAGCTCGCCGAGCTGTCGCAATACCTGCTGAACCTCGTCACGGTCGCGCGCCTCGAGCGCAACCCGACCATCAAGGAAGAGATCCGCCTGCGCGGCTTCGAACGCGACATCCCTGCCGGCTTCCTGACCTACCCCGTCAGCCAGGCGGCCGACATCACCGCGTTCAAGGCGACGCACGTGCCCGTCGGCGACGACCAGTTGCCGATGATCGAGCAAACCAACGAACTCGTGCGCCGCTTCAACGCGACGGTCGACAAGCCGGTGCTGGTCGAATGCGAGGCCGTGTTGTCGGCGGTCACGCGGCTGCCCGGCATCGACGGCAAGGCGAAGATGAGCAAGTCGCTCGGTAACGCGATCACGCTCGGCTCGACGCCCGACGAGATAGCGCAGGCCGTGAAGGACATGTACACGGACCCGAACCACCTGCGCGTCAGCGATCCCGGTCAGGTCGAGGGCAACGTCGTGTTCACATTCCTCGACGCATTCGAACCCGACGTGTCGAAGGTCGACGAACTGAAGGCGCACTATCGCCGCGGCGGCCTCGGCGACAGCGTCGTGAAGCGCGTGCTGAACGAGCGGCTGCAGGCGCTGATCGAGCCGATCCGTGCGCGCCGCCACGAATTCGAGGCGGACAAGGCCGAGGTGATGGCGATCCTGAAGCGCGGCACGCTGCACGCGCGCGAGGTGGCCGGCGCAACGCTGGCGGAGGTGAAAGGCGCGATGGGGCTCACGTATTTCGATTGAGCGGTGACGGCGGCGGGCGCTGGTACTCCAGCGCCGCATGCAGAACGCGCCGCTGGTCGCGGCGTGCCGATATCCGCGCCTCCCGTGCGTCACTTCATCTGCATGAGCTGCACGAGATTCCCGCACGTATCGTCGAGCACCGCGATCCGCACGGGGCCCGCGTCGATCGGCGCCAGCGTGAAGCGCACGCCGAGCGCATCGAGCCGCGCGAACTCCGCGTCGAGATCGTCGACCTGGAACGACGCCGCCGGAATGCCGTCCTCGTAAAGCGCCTGACGGTAAGGCGCGACCGCGCGATGATGGCTCGGCTCGAGCATCAGCTCGGTGCCATCGGGCTGATCCTTCGACACGACCGTCAGCCAGCGGTACTCGCCCACCGGCACGTTGTTCTTCAGCCGGAAGCCGAGGATGTCGGTGTAAAACGCGAGTGCCTTGTCCTGATCGTCGACAAAGATGCTCGTCACGTAGATACGCATGACACGCTCTCCTGATCGTGCGAGCCGCCGCGTGCCGAGCCACGCCGCGCCGCTCACGTAATCTGATACGTCGACGCCGGCACGAATTCCTCGGGCATCGCGCGATCGCCAAGCTCCAGCACCGACCGTTCGATCGTGCGTGCCATCGCGTCGAGCGCCAGCGCGTTCGGTGCGAGACCGAACGGCTCGGCCACCTCGTTCGCGATCGCTTCGAGCGCGATCAGCGTGTACGAGATGAATACGCAGATCAGCGGCGTGAAGAACTCCGTCGAATCGACGAGACCGAACGGCAGCAGCACACAATAAGCATAGACGGTGCGGTGCAGCAGCACGCTGTACGAAAACGGAATCGGCGTGGTGAGGATCCGCTCGCAGCCGCCCACCGCCCGGCCCAGCTCAACCAGTTGCGCATCGAACATCCAGCACGTCGCGTCGTGGCCGGCCGCGCGGCCCAGCGCACGAACGATCCCGCCCCGGAGTTCATCGAGAATCGCGACGGGCTGGTAGCACTTGTGCGCGAACGCGGCGGCACGCTCGGCGCCGAGGATGCGCTGCAGGTCTTGCGTCGCATCGGTATGACGCAGCTGATGTTTCAGCGCATACGTGAACGCGATCAGCAGATCGGCGAGCCGGTTGCGCTCCGCGTCGCCGACGCTGTCGGGCAGGTAGCGGTGCAATTGCGACGTGACGGTGCGCGCCGCGATCAGCAGGTTGCCCCACAGAAGCCGCGCCTCCTTGAAGCGCTCGAAGCTCGCGTTGTTGCGAAAGGCGAGGAAGATCGCGAGCGCGAGCCCGAACAGCGTGAATGGCGCGGTGTTCAGCGGGATCTTCTCGCCGAAGATGCGCCCGTTCGTGAAGACCGCCAGCGTGCTGACGATTGCCATGAACACAAGTTGCGGAATGATCGACTGCAGCACGGAGCCGTTCCATACGAACAGCATCCTGAGCCAGTTTTGTCGTGGTCTGACGATCATGGTGTGGTCTCGACTGCCAAGGAAATACGTGATGCCGGCGCCGGCGCCCGATGTGCGACGGCCCGCGCGTGGCGGGCCGCTATCGGAGCGATACCGGGTGCATCGCTCAGTGATAGCCGATGTCGCCCTCGCGCACCTTGCCGCGGAACACGCGGTACTGCAGCGCGTTGTACACGAGAATGACCGGCAGCACGATCACCGTGCCGATGAGCGCGAACAGCTGGCTCGAATGGCTCGACGACGCCTCCCAGATCGTCAGCGACGGCGGCACGATGTTCGGCCAGATGCTGATCACGAGCCCGGTGTAGCCGAGGAACACGAGCGCGAGCGTCAGCAGGAACGGCGTCGCCTCGTGCTGGCGCTTCACCGTGTGGAAGATGCCCCACACGCACGCGGCGACGAGGATCGGCACCGGCAGGAACCAGCCGAGGTAGCCGCTGCCGAACCAGCGGTGCGCGACCGCCGGCAGCCCGATCACGGTCCACAGGCTGACCACGCCCATTACGGCGAGCAGCACGCCCGCGAGCGGCTTCATCAGCACGCGCATCTTGCGCTGCAGTTCGCCGTCGACTTTCAGGATCAGCCAGCCGCAGCCGAGCGTCGCATAGGTGACGAGCACGCCGATCCCGCAGAACAGGCTGAACGGCGACAGCCAGTCGAACGGCCCGCCCGCGAACTGGTGGTCCACGATCCGGATGCCCTGCAGCAGCGAACCGAGCACGATCCCCTGGAAGAACGCGGCAAGCGCGGAACCGCCGATGAACGCGAGATCCCACAGGTGCTGCGTGCGGTTCGCCTTCGCGCGCAACTCGAACGCGGCGCCGCGGAAGATCAGCCCGACCACCATCAGGATCAGCGGCAGGTAGTTCGCCGGCAGCAGCGTCGAGTAGACGACCGGGAACGCGCCGTACAGGCCCGCACCGCCGAGCACGAGAAAGGTCTCGTTGCCGTCCCACACCGGCGCGACGGTGTCGAGCATCACCTGCCGCTCGGCCTTCGCGTCGAAGAACGGAAACAGCAGGCCGATGCCGAGGTCGAAGCCGTCCAGCATCACGTAGATGAACACGCCGAGGCCGATGATCGCGGCCCACACGACAGGAAGATCGATTTGCATGGCTTACTCCGCTTCGGTGACGTTCAGCGGCGTGGACAGCGCGCTCTTGCGCAGCCCCGGATGCCGGTGCCGGTCGTGATACGCGTCATGTGGGGCTCGGCCCGCGCTTCATCAGCTTCAACATGTAGTACATGCCGGTGCCGAACACCAGGAAATACACGACCACGAAAATCAGCAGCGAGACGCCGACCTGCTGCGCGCTGAGCGGCGCGACCGAATCAACGGTGCGCAGCACGCCGTACACGGTCCACGGCTGCCGCCCGACCTCGGTCGTGATCCAGCCCGCGAGCAGCGACACGAAACCGGTCGGCCCCATGCACACGACGAACCACTGGAACCAGCGCGTTTCATACAGGCGCCCGCCCTTGCGCAGCAGCAAACCGAGCACGGCGTGGCCGATCATCAGCAAGCCCGAGGCCGACCATGATCCGGAAGGTCCAGAACACGATCGGCGAATACGGACGATCCTGTGGCGGGAATTCCTTCAGCCCGCGAATCTCGCCGTCCCAGCTGTGCGTGAGGATCAGGCTGCCGAGGTGCGGCACCTGGATCGCATAGCGCGTCGTTTCTGCCTGCATGTCGGGCAGGCCGAACAGGTTGAGCGCGGTGCCGCCCTGTTCGGTTTCCCACAGCCCTTCGATCGCGGCGATCTTCGCGGGCTGGTGCTTCAGCGTGTTGATGCCGTGCTGGTCGCCGATCACGGCCTGCAGCGGCGCGAGCACCAGCAGCAGCCACAGCGCCATCGAGAACATCTTCTTCACGCCCTTGTCGCGGCGGCCCTTCAGCAGGTGCCATGCGCCCGTCGCGGCGACGACCAGCGCGGCGACGATGAACGCCGCGATCGTCATGTGCACGAGGCGATACGGGAACGACGGGTTGAAGATGATCTCGAACCAGTCGACCGGCACGACGAGGCCGTTCTCGATCTTGTAGCCCTGCGGCGTCTGCATGAAGCTGTTCGACGCGAGAATCCAGAACGTCGAGATCAGTGTGCCGACCGCGACCATCAGCGTCGCGAAGAAGTGCGCACGCGGGCTGACGCGCTGCCAGCCGAACAGCATCACGCCGAGGAAGCCGGCTTCGAGGAAGAAGGCCGTCAGGACTTCGTAAGTGAGCAGCGGGCCGGTGATGTTGCCCGCGACGCGCGAGAAGCCCGCCCAGTTCGTGCCGAACTCGTAGGCCATCACGACGCCGGAGACGACGCCCATCCCGAAGCCGATCGCGAAGATCTTCGACCAGAACTGGAACATCGATTTATAGGCGGCGTCGCCGGTGACGAGATAGCGCCATTCCAGCACCGCCAGAAAGCTCGCCATGCCGATGCTGATCGCCGGAAACACGATGTGGAACGACACCGTGAACGCGAATTGCAATCGTGCGAGATGGAACGCATCGAAGATTTCCATGACCGTAATTTGCTCGTGGTTGTGAGGACGTCAGCTCGAAGCAGGAAATCGCGCGACGGCTTCGCGACGGCACGCGCCACCTGGAACGGATCGCGGTGCACGGCAACGAAGCGTGAATGACGATATCGCGTTTCGGACGATACTCGCAATCGCGCGAACGTGCGCTGAAACTGTGCTTTCCCCCGGTCCAAAGATGTGTGTACGGAAAACCCGTTTCGGGGCCGGGCGGCCGTCAGCTGTACTGCTTTCCGCATCGCCACGCTGTGCATCCGCGCCCGGGCCGAACGCCCGTACCATCGGCTCGAAGCCTGCCCGTGGCGAGCCGGCGCGACGCCGCGCACCGCCCTTCGCAGAAGCCGTTTCCGTCGCCCGGCGCCCGCGCCGGCCGATTCCCGATTTCCCCCTGGAGAAAACCGCATGGAGCCCAGCGACCGCCCCGACGATCCGGCCGGCAGCCGCGCGTGTCATGTGACGCGTCATCGTGCCGGCGACGCGCTGGGCGCCGTCGATCGCGTCGTCGACGAGACGCCGGTTGCCCTCGTGTTCAACGGCATCGCGCACACCGTGATGATGGCGACGCCGATCGACCTCGACACGTTCGGCCTCGGCTTCGCGCTGAGCGAAGGGATCGTCGAGCGCGCGTCCGACGTCTTCGACATCGAAATCGAATGCCGGCCCGGCAGCGCCGAAGTGCGGCTCACCGTGTCGCAGCAGGCGTTCATGGCGCTGAAGGCGCACCGGCGCGCGCTGGCCGGCCGCACCGGCTGCGGCGTCTGCGGGATCGAAAGCATCGCGCAGCTCGACCTGCATCCGCCCCGCATCGCGGCCGCGGGCGCGGCGGCCGGCATCGGTGCCGACGCCGTCGCGCGCGCCGCCCGCGCGTTGCCGGCGCGGCAGCCGCTGATGCGTGCGACGGGCGGCATCCATGCGGCCGCCTGGTGCGAGCGCGACGGCACCGTGCTGGAAGTCTTCGAGGACGTCGGCCGCCACAATGCGCTCGACAAGCTGATCGGCCGCCTCGCGCGGCGCCGTGCCGACCTTCGCGCGGGCTTCGTGTTCCTGTCGAGCCGCGCGAGCTACGAGCTCGTGCGCAAGGCGGCACGCGTCGGCATCCCGATGATCGCGACGATCTCCGCGCCGACGTCGCTCGCGATCGACGTCGCCCGCGAAGCCGGCGTGCGGCTGCTCGGCTTCTGCCGCAACGACGGCTTCGTCGAATACGTGTCGCCCGACGCGCTCCCGTTACCCGAACCCACGCATGCGCAACCGCATGCGCTCACCGCTCGATGACACCCCTGACCGATTTCGATACCGCCCAACGGCACTTCGCCGGCGCGTTCGCACCGCCGCCTGCGGCCGTCTCCATTCTGGTCGCGCAAGCGGCCGGCCACGTGCTCGCCACGCCGCTCGCCGCCGTGCTCGACCAGCCGCCCGCCGACCAGAGCGCGATGGACGGCTATGCGGTCCGGCACGCGGACCTCGCGCACGGCGAGCCGTTGCGCGTCGCGCAGCGCTGCTATGCGGGCGACGCACCGTCGCCGCTGGCCCCGCGCACGGCCGCGCGAATCTTCACCGGCAGCCTGATTCCGGCCGGCGCCGACACCGTCGTGATGCAGGAGCACGCGCACGAGCAGGACGGCTGGGTCGCGTTCGACGCGCCGCAGCGCGCCGGATCGCATATCCGCCGCCGCGGCGAGGAAGTGCGCGCGGGCGACCTGCTGATACCGGCCGGCGTGCGGCTCGGCGCGATGCACGTCGGCGTGGCCGCCGCGCAGGGTTGCGCGCACATCGATGTGCGGCCGCCGCTGCGGGTCGGCATCCTCACGACCGGCGACGAACTCGTCCCGTGCGGCCAGCCACGCGCGCCGCAGCAGATTTACAACAGCAACGCGCCGATGCTCGCCGCGCTGGTGGCGGGAACCGGTGCCATCGTCGCCGCGAGCGAGCATGCCGCCGACACCGCGGCCGCCGTCGATCAGGCATTGCGCACGCTGGCCGCGCGCTGCGATGTGATCGTGTGCGTCGGCGGCGCATCGGTCGGCGACAAGGACCTGCTGCGCCCCGCGCTGACCGCGCTCGGCGCGTCGTTCGTGGTCTCCGGGGTGCGGATGAAGCCCGGCAAGCCCGTCGCGCTCGCGCGCCTCGACGAACGGCCCGTCGTGCTGCTGCCCGGCAATCCGGGCGCCGCGATGACCGCGTTCGCGCTGTTCGTCGCGCCGCTGATCCGCCGCCTGCAGGGGCGCGACGACTGCGTGCCGGCCGTGCCGTCGCTGCCGATCGATATCGACGTCGAGCCCGATGCGCAGCGCGAACGCTTCGTGCGCGTGCGCCGCACCATCGACGCCCACGGCGCACCCGTGCTCGACACGCTGCGGCAGCAAGGCGCCGGCACGCTGCAATCGCTCGTGCAGGCGAGCGGGCTCGCGCGGCTGCCGGCCGGTCGACGCATCGCACGCGGCGACGCGGTGCCGTATTACGATTTCGCGCACTGGCTCGCGTGAGCATGAGCATGCGCGCGATGTCCACCTTTCGAGCATGCAGGATCGCGAACTGTATTCCTGCATTTCGGGCGGGATTGTGCCTCTGCCGGAAAAGTCCGGCGGACTATCCTCACGATGACGCTCGTCACGACCTGTGCGCCGATACGTCGGCGCACACGCGGCCGCTCGGCGACGCCGTTCCGCTCACTTCATGCAGGCCGACGAACCGATCGTGAATGCCATCGTTTCCGCGCCGGCCGCCGCCGCCTCCGGCGGCGCATCGCCCGGCGCCTTCTCCCGCCCGCTCGACACGCTCGCGCGGCCGCTGCGCGATCTGCGGCTGTCCGTCATCGACCAGTGCAATTTCCGTTGCGGCTACTGCATGCCGCGCGACAGCTTCGGGCCCGACTATGCGTTCATGCCGTCGTCCGAGCGGCTGTCGTTCGCGCAACTCGAGAAGATCGCCCGCGCGTTCATCTCGCTCGGCGTCGAAAAGATCCGACTCACCGGCGGCGAACCACTGCTGCGCCGCAACCTCGAGGCGCTGATCGAACGGCTCGCGACCCTGACCACTCTCGACGGCAAACCCGTCGAAATCGCGCTGACGACCAACGGTTCGCTGCTCGCCGCCAAGGCCCGCTCGCTGCGCGATGCCGGCTTGTCGCGCGTGACGGTGAGCCTCGACGCGATCGACGATGCCGTGTTCCGCCGGATGAGCGATGCCGACGTGCCCGTCGCGCGCGTACTGGCCGGCATCGAGGCCGCGCAGGCAGCCGGGCTCGCGCCGGTGAAGGTCAACGCGGTGATCGAGCGCGGCGCGAACGACGACCAGATCTTGCTGCTCGTGCGCCACTTCCGGCATAGCGGCGTGGCCGTGCGCTTCATCGAATACATGGACGTCGGCGGCGCGAGCGCGTGGTCCGGCGACAAGGTCGTGCCGGCCGCGCGGATGCGCGAGCTGATCGAAGCAAGCTATCCGCTCGTGCTCGTCGGCGAACCGGGGCACGACGCCACCGCGATCCGCTGCCGGCACATCGACGGCGCGGGCGAGGTCGGCTTCATCGCGAGCGTGTCGCATCCGTTCTGCGGCACGTGCTCGCGCGCCCGCGTGTCGGCCGACGGCCAGCTCTATACGTGCCTGTTCGCCACGCAGGGCACCGATCTGCGGCCGTGGCTCGACGACAACGCATCGACCGGCCAGCTCGCCGACGCCGTGCGCGCGCGCTGGATGCAGCGCGACGACCGCTATTCCGAGCGGCGGGCGACGCGTGCGGCGCGGCCGTCGGGCAAAACCTATCCGACCGTGCGCATGTCGCTCGTCGGCGGCTGACGGCTGCCGCGCGTAGCGCCGCGCACCGCTTACAGGAGAACCCCGTCATGACGAGTTTCACCGAATCCCGTGGCGCGCCACCCGACGATCCGTCGCGTGACGACAGCCATCCCGAGCCATCCGCGCTGCACACCGAACCGCCGCCGGCGATTGCCGCCGGCTTCGAGGTGCGGGTGCAATACGCGGCGATCGACGCCGGCGCCGAGATCGCGCCGATCGTTCGCAATCCGAATGTCGGTGCGGTCGTGAATTTCCTCGGCGTCGTGCGCAACGAAGGCGACGTCGACGACGTGATCGCGCTCGAAGTCGAGCACTATCCGACGATGACCGAGCAGGCGCTATGGAGCATCGTCGAGGAAGCCGGCGCGCGCTGGCAGCTCGAAGCGGTCAGGATCGTGCATCGCGTCGGGCGGATTCCGCTCGGCCAGCCGGTCGTGATCGTCGTGGTCGCCGCCGCGCATCGCGCATCGGCGTTCGACGCGTGCGAGTTCATCATGGACTTCGTGAAGACGCACGCGCCGTTCTGGAAGAAGGAGATCCGGCACGACGGCGTGTCCGGCTGGGTCGAGCCGAAGGCGCATGACGACCAGGCGATGCGGCGATGGGGATGAACGTGCCGGCCATGCCTTTTCCGATTTCGACGATTTCGCCGATTTCACTGATTTCGCCCGGGACATCGCGATGAAACTGACGATCAAATATTTTGCGAGCATTCGCGAACAACTGCATACCGACGAGGAAGTCGTCGAGATCGATGCGGATGAGCTCACAGTCGACGCGCTGCGCGGCACGCTCGCCGCACGCGACGCGCGTAGCGGAGAAGCGCTACGAATGGAGCGGCCGGTGCGGGCGGCCGTGAATCTCGAGATGGTGACGGGCGGGTTCGTCGTGCGCGAGGATAGCGAGGTGGCGTTCTTTCCGCCGGTGACGGGCGGGTAATCCGTTCGCATCGAGCGGCGATCACCGCTCGGCAAATCGTCGCCGCTCGATGCGAAACGGATGGCTAGGCGAGCCCGCGAAGAAAGTCCGGAATCGGATGATCGATCGAAGCGAGATAGCCCGCCATCGCGCCGACCACTTTCCGCACGGCCGGACGCGCGGTCATCCGTTCGCGCCACGCGAGCAGATGCGGCGTCTCGGCCGTCATCGGCGCGCCCTTGCGCGCGCCGAACAACTGCGCCATGTAGAACGCGATGTCCGCGTAGGAATAGGTTTCCGCCAAATATTCCCGGTCTGACAGCACGCCTTCCATGCGTCGATAGTATTGCCGCGCTGCGTCGCGTGCGGCCTGCGCGTCGGGATGCTCCGGCGTCGCTTCGAGGCCCATCAGCCGGATGACGTGCGGAAAATAGATCTCGTCGCTGCAGTGCTCAAGCTGACGCGCGACGGCACGAGCCTTCGGCTGCGCCGGCCATAACGCGGGATCGGGCTTCACGTCCTCGAGATATTCGAAGATCTGCGTGGAATCGAAAATCTCCAGCTCGCCGTCGATCAGCACCGGCACCTGGCGCTTCGGGTTGATGCGCAGGACGTCCGGATGCTTCGGGTCGTAGCCGCGCGGCTGGCTGAACGGCACCAGCACGCGCTCGAAGGCGATGCCCTTCTCGTGCGCCGCGATCTCGACCTTCGCGCCGAACATGCTCAGCGGACCGGTGATGATTTTCATCTGTCGCTCCTCCACGGGTTTTCACGTCGTGACGGTCACGGTGACGCTTCGTGCTTCGGCGCCGTTCGTTCGGCGAGATGCCGCGCATCTTCGGTGGGACGCACGCCGAAGCGGCGCGTAAAAGCCTTCCTCACCACGTCGGCGCTGCCGTGACCATGCCGGCCGCTGATATCGTGCATCGATTTTTCATCCAGCGCGAGCGATCGGCAAACGGTCGGGGTGATCGTAGTTGCATCTCCAAGCCGCTCTGACACGACGCCCAGCACCGGTTCAGTGCACTGAACGATGCGCCACACGTGGAAGCCGCAGCCTCGCGCAGATGCAAGTGGGGCCTGATTCCGCGCCTACCCCGGAATGAATGCCTTCGGGGGGTTCGCGCCGCGGTCGGCTTCCGCTCAACCGCCGCGCCGCGACCCGCCAACAGGAAGCCTCAAACCCCAACTCTTATATAAGACATAAGACATTTGACGCCTGACCGTATTGCGATTAGAATCCCGTCGAAAGCAGTGAAGCAGTGTCCGGAACAGCAGCCTCGGCATGCCTGGAAAGCCCTTCCCCTGAAACGCAATCTCAGCAGGTCCCCCATGCTTGAAAACTTTCGTGCTCACGTGGCCGCCCGCGCCGCGCTCGGTATCCCCCCTCTGCCGCTGACGGCTCAGCAAACCGCCGAGCTGGTGGAACTGCTGGCGAACCCGCCCGCGGGCGAAGAGCAGACGCTAGTCGACCTGATCACCTACCGCGTCCCCGCCGGCGTCGACGAAGCCGCCCGCGTGAAGGCCGGCTTCCTGGCCGCCGTCGCGAAGGGCGAGACGGCCTGCCCGCTGATCTCGCGCGAGCGCGCGACCGAACTGCTCGGCACGATGCTCGGCGGCTACAACATCCAGCCGCTGATCGAGCTGCTGTCCGACGACGCCGTCGCGGCCGTCGCGGCCGACGCGCTGAAGAAAACCCTGCTGATGTTCGACCAGTTCCATGACGTGAAGGAACTCGCCGACAAGGGCAACGCCCACGCGAAAGCCGTGCTGCAGAGCTGGGCCGACGCCGAATGGTTCACGAGCCGTCCGGAAGTGCCGGAAAGCCTGACCATCACCGTGTTCAAGGTCACGGGCGAAACCAACACCGACGACCTGTCGCCGGCGCCGGACGCCACTACCCGCCCGGACATCCCGATGCACGCGCTCGCGATGCTGAAGAACGCCCGCCCCGGCATCACGCCGGAAGAAGACGGCAAGCGCGGCCCGGTCAAGTTCATCGAATCGCTGAAGGAAAAGGGTCACCTGGTCGCCTACGTCGGCGACGTGGTCGGCACCGGCTCCTCGCGCAAGTCGGCCACCAACTCGGTGCTGTGGTTCACCGGCGAAGACATCCCGTTCGTCCCGAACAAGCGTTTCGGCGGCGTGTGCCTCGGCGGCAAGATCGCCCCGATCTTCTACAACACGATGGAAGACGCCGGCGCGCTGCCGATCGAACTCGACGTGTCGCAGATGGAAATGGGCGACGTGGTCGAACTGCGCCCGTACGAAGGCAAGGCGCTGAAGGACGGCAACGTGATCGCCGAATTCCAGGTCAAGTCCGACGTGCTGTTCGACGAAGTGCGCGCCGGCGGCCGCATTCCGCTGATCATCGGCCGCGGCCTGACCGCGAAGGCGCGTGAAGCGCTGGGCCTCGCACCGTCGACGCTGTTCCGCCTGCCGCACCAGCCGGCCGACAGCGGCAAGGGCTTCTCGCTCGCGCAGAAGATGGTCGGCCGCGCATGCGGTCTGCCGGAAGGCCAGGGCGTGCGTCCGGGCACGTACTGCGAACCGAAGATGACCTCGGTCGGCTCGCAGGACACCACGGGCCCGATGACCCGCGACGAACTGAAGGATCTGGCGTGCCTCGGCTTCTCGGCCGACCTCGTGATGCAGTCGTTCTGCCACACCGCCGCCTATCCGAAGCCGGTGGACGTGAAGACGCACCAGACGCTGCCGAACTTCATCAGCACGCGTGGCGGCATCGCGCTGCGCCCGGGCGACGGCGTGATCCACTCGTGGCTGAACCGCATGCTGCTGCCCGACACCGTCGGCACCGGCGGCGACTCGCACACGCGCTTCCCGATCGGCATCAGCTTCCCGGCAGGCTCGGGCCTGGTCGCGTTCGCGGCCGCCACCGGCACGATGCCGCTGGACATGCCGGAATCGGTGCTGGTCCGCTTCAAGGGCAAGATGCAGCCGGGCGTCACGCTGCGTGACCTGGTCAACGCGATTCCGCTGTACGCGATCAAGCAGGGCATGCTGACGGTCGCCAAGCAAGGCAAGAAGAACATCTTCTCGGGCCGCATTCTCGAGATCGAAGGCCTGCCCGACCTGAAGGTCGAGCAAGCGTTCGAGCTGTCGGATGCGTCGGCCGAGCGTTCGGCGGCCGGTTGCTCGGTGCACCTGAACAAGGAACCGATCATCGAGTACCTGAACAGCAACATCACGCTGCTGAAGTGGATGATCGCGCAGGGCTATCAGGATCCGCGCAGCCTGCAGCGCCGTATCGCGGCGATGGAGCAGTGGCTGGCAGACCCGCAACTGCTGTCGCCGGATGCCGACGCCGAATACGCGGCCGTCATCGAGATCGACCTGGCCGACATCCACGAGCCGATCGTTGCATGCCCGAACGACCCGGACGACGTGAAGACGCTGTCCGACGTCGCAGGCGCCAAGATCGACGAAGTGTTCATCGGCTCGTGCATGACCAACATCGGTCACTTCCGTGCGGCGTCGAAGCTGCTGGAAGGCAAGCGCGACATCCCGGTCAAGCTGTGGGTCGCCCCGCCGACCAAGATGGACCAGAAGCAGTTGACCGAAGAAGGTCACTACGGCGTGTTCGGCACGGCCGGCGCCCGCACCGAAATGCCGGGCTGCTCGCTGTGCATGGGCAACCAGGCACAGGTGCGCGAAGGCGCGACGGTGATGTCGACGTCGACCCGCAACTTCCCGAACCGCCTGGGCAAGAACACGAACGTGTACCTCGGCTCGGCGGAACTGGCGGCGATCTGCTCGCGTCTGGGCCGGATCCCGACCAAGGAAGAGTACATGGCCGACATGGGCGTGCTCACCGCGGACGGCGACAAGATCTACAAGTACATGAACTTCGACCAGATCGAAGACTTCAAGGAAGTCGCCGACACCGTGCAGATCTAAGCATGCGGTCGAGTTGCGGCGGGTTGTGCCCGCCGCAGCGACACGCAATGGCGCCGCCGGCTGAATGCCTGCGGCGCCATTTTTTTTGGATGTCGCCGACGTCGCGCAGCGATCCGGCTCACGCGTCAGACCATCGTCCTCAGCCAGTCGAGCAGAATCGACTGCGCGCTTCCGTCCTTCACCGGCTCCGGCGTCAGCAGACAATAATGCGAGCCGTCCTCGACGAAACCCATCGGCGCGACCAGCACCCCGCTTTCGAGATCGTCGCGAACGAGATGCCACGGGCCGATCGCGACACCCAGCCCCGCGACGGCCGCTTGAAGGCTGAAATAGAAATGGTCGAACATCTGGCCGCGCCCGCTGCCCGCCGGTTGATGCGCGGCCGCCGCCCATTCCTTCCATGCGTCCGGCCGCGTGCGTGTGTGCAGTCGCGGCGCGGCCCGCTTCAACGCGCGGCCGTCGCGACTGTCGGAAAACCACGGATCTACCTTGTCGGGCCGGCATACCGGACCGACCTTCTCCGCGAACAGTCTCGCCGCGTGATAGCCGGCGGGCCACGTAAAGTCATCCCGGCGAATCGCCATGTCGATGCCGTCGTCGAACGAGAACGGGCCGCCCGCCGCCGCGAGATGAATCTCGACGCCCGGGTATGCCGCCTGGAAGTCCGGCCAGCGCGGAATCAGCCAGCGCATCAGCAGCGTGGGTTCGCACGACAGCACCCAACGCTGCGCACGGGCCGCGTCGGTCCGCACCTCATGCGCGGCCCGCCTCATCAGGTGCAGGCCGTCATGAACGGCCTGCGCGAGCTTGCGGCCCGCGTCGGTCAGGAACACGCGACGACTGCGCCGCTCGAACAACGCCACACCCAGGTCGTCTTCGAGCAGACGCACCGCACGACTGACCGCGCCATGCGTCACGTGCAGTTCGTCGGCGGCACGGCTGAAATGCTCGTGGCGCGCCGCCGCTTCGAAGCAGCGCAGCGCCATCAGCGACGGCAGAGCGGCACGGACGTTCTGTGAGCCAAACTCACCATCCTGGTCAGAAATCATCGCTTTTCCCGGCGAATCGTGATCCCTAATATTGGCGCATCACGAAGAAAACCGAAAGGACGATGCAATGACGGAATGGATAGTCGTAGTCACCATCACTTTGCTGGCCGTGATCAGCCCGGGGCCGGATTTCGCGATGGTCACGCGCAACAGCCTGATGCTGTCGCGCCGTTCGGGCTTGCTCACCGCATGGGGGATCGCGCTCGGCGTGACGGTTCATGTGAGCTATACGCTGCTCGGCGTGGGCCTGCTGGTCCGCCAATCGCTGTGGCTCTTCAACGCCGTCAAGCTCGTCGGCGCGATCTACCTGATCTACCTCGGCGTGAGGATGCTCGCGGCCAGGCTCCCCGACGGTCGCCCCGCGACGCAGGTCGCGCCACTGTCCGATCGGGCGGCGCTGCGCACGGGCTTCCTGACCAACGCATTGAATCCGAAAACCACCGTGTTCATCGTCAGCCTGTTCATGCAGGCCGTCCGCCCGGACACGCCGTTGTACGTGCAGATCAGCTATGGCGTGTTCATCGCGCTGGCACATGCAGGCTGGTTCAGCCTGGTGGCGGTCTGTTTCTCCGCCGATGCCGTCCGCGATCGCTTGTTGTCGTTACGTCACTGGATCGACCGCACCTTCGGTGTTCTGCTCGTCGGCTTCGGGATCATGCTGGCCGTTGCGCGCGGCGATCGCTGAGCGGCGCGCAATCGACTTGATCGATGCGCGCGGCTGCCTCGGGTCATGCCTTCCATAAAATGTGGATTTTTAGTCTACTCTGGACATTCTGTTTTGAAAGGCAGATACTTGGCAGCATCGCTTTCCAGGCCAACCGGACAAAGGAACGACCATGAAGATCAAGGAATTCGGCGTCGAACGCTGGATGGATCTGTACGAGAACCGCTGTACGTACAACCTCGCGGAAACGTGCGTCGAATCGCTGACCGTCGATCAGCTGCTGACGATGACCGGCACGCAGGACACGCTGCTCGACGCGCTGCGGCCGATGAAGCTCACGTATGGCGCGATCGAAGGCACGCCGCGTCTGCGCGAAGCGATCGCGTCGACCTACGCGCGCCAGTCGGCCGCGAACGTGATCGTCACGCACGGCGCGATCGGCGGCAACGCGCTCATCTATGAAACGCTGGTCGAACCGGGCGATACGGTCGTGTCGGTGTTGCCGACCTACCAGCAGCACTACTCGATTCCGGAAAGCTACGGCGCGAACGTGAAGGTGCTGAAGCTGCGTGAGGAAGACGGGTTCCTGCCCGATCTCGACGCACTCGCGGCCCTCGTCGACGACAAGACGCGCCTGATCGCGATCAACAACCCGAACAATCCGACCGGCTCGCTGATGGACGAAGCGCTGCTCGGCAAGATCGTCGAGATCGCGCGACGCTGCGGCGCGTACGTGCTGTGCGACGAGGTCTATCGCGGCACCGATCAGGCCGGCAGCGGCTACAGCGCCTCGATCGCCGACCTGTACGAACGCGGAATCAGCACGGCGAGCATGTCGAAGACGTACTCGCTCGCCGGGCTGCGGCTCGGCTGGATCGCGGGGCCGGTCGAGCTGATCCACGCGGTGAGCGTCCATCGCGACTACAACACGATCAGCGTCGGGATGATCGACGACTACCTCGCGACGCTCGCGCTCGAGCACCGCGACGTGATCCTGAAGCGCAGTCACGACATCGTGCGCACCAACCTCGCGATTCTCGATGCATGGGTCGAACGCGAGCCGGCGATTTCCTGGGTCAAGCCGAAGTCGGGCACGACGGCGCTGCTCAAGTATGCGTTCGACATGCCGTCGCGCGCGTTCTGCACGGAGCTGATCGAGGCAACCGGCGTGATGTTCACGCCCGGCAGCGCGCTCGACATGGAAGGCTATGTGCGGATCGGTTACGCCAACAACCGGACGGTGCTCGAGCAAGGACTCGCGCGCGTGTCGGAGTATTTGCGCGCGAAGGCCGGCTGAGCGAAGGCGGTGCGTGCGACGCGCACCGGCCTTCACTTCACGACTGCATGCACGATGCCGCGAGCTTCCCGACCGCGATCACCGCCTGCTCGATCTCCGGCGACCACGGGCTGCTGTAGTTCAGCCGGATGAAGTTCCGGTAGTTGTCGGTGATCGAGAACATGTAGCCGGGCCCGATCGTGATGCCCTGCTCCAGCGCGAGCTGGTACAGGCGCATCGCGTCGACCTGCGCCGGCAGCTCGACCCACAGCACGTATCCGCCCGCCGGGCTCGAAATGCGCGTACCTTCCGGGAAGAACCGCGACACCATCGCGCGCATCAGGTTCGCCTGCTGCGCATACGCCTTGCGCAAGCGCCGCAGATGATGCTCGTAACCGTCGCGCTCGAGAAACTCGGCGATCGCGAGCTGCGGCAGCGACGGCGTCGCCAGCGTGTTCAGGAACTTCAGCTTCTCGACCTGATCCCGATAGCGGCCCGGCAACGCCCAGCCGATCCGGTAGGCTGCCGTCAGGCTCTTCGAGAACGATGAGCAGTGCAACACGATGCCGGTGCGGTCGTAGGACTTCAGCGCGCTCGGATGCGACTCGCCGAAATACAGTTCGTTGTACACGCCATTCTCGATGATCGGCATGTCGGCTTTCGTTGCATATTCAACCAGTTCGCGCTTGCGCTCGTCGGGCATCTGGAAGCCGAGCGGGTTCTGGAAATTCGGCATCACCATGCACGCGGCGATCGGCTGCGACTTCGCAATGGCCGCCAGCGCCGCGATGTCGATTCCGTATTCCGGGTGCGTCGCGACCTCGATCGCCTTCATCCCCATCCGCTCGATCGCGTGCAGCATCGCGTAGAACGTCGGCGACTCCACCGCGATCGTGTCGCCCGGTTTTGCAACCGCCTGCAGGCACAGATTGATCGCCTCAGTCGCGCCGACCGTCACGATGATCTCGTTCGGATCGACCGACATCCCGTTTTCCAGGTAGCGTCGCGCGATCTGCCGGATCAGGCGCGGATGGCCGGGCGGCAGCCCGTCCGTCACGCCCCACAACGACTTGTCGCGGCCGGCTGCGTACGCATAGCGGTTCAGCTTCTCGAACGGAAACAGGCTCGGGTCCGGATACGGCGAGCCGAGCGGCACGGCGTCGTCGGTGCCGATCGAGCGCAGCGTCGACAGCACGAGCCGGCTCATGTCGACCGACGACGAGATCGCGATCGGCTTCGACGGCCGCAGCTCGCGCACCGGCGCGTGGTTGTCGTCGCGGCGCAGGTTCACGAAGTAACCCGACTGCGGACGACTTTCCAGCAGCCCGCGGCTTTCGAGCAGCAGATACGCGTGCAGCACGGTCGTGATGCTGATCCGGTGCTGCTGGCTCGCCTGCCGCACCGACGGAATCCGGTCGCCGTGCCGGTACACGCCCTGGCGGATCAGGCGCTCGATGTCGTCCGCGAGTTTTTCGTAGAGCTTCATCGCGCGCTCCCCGCCGGCCTGCGCATGCGCGCCGCCGTCCCGTGCGCGTCCGATACGCGCGTGTTCTGCCCGCCGACCGGGCTGTCGTTCTGCCTGATTGCTCCCTCCGGTTTTGCCTTTTCCATCGCAGTGGCTCGCTTATGAAGATGCGCCGGGAAGTTCCGTTACAACGGGATCCGCGGCACTGTGCACTTGATGGATGAATCTTAAGAGCAGAACAGTTGGTGGCGGGTACACACATCGATCCCGGGAACAAGAGTACAGTTCGGCGCGGATCGCGTAGGGCGGGACAACTGTACGTCTTATGAAATGGCCGAATGGCCGGAGCGCTTGGGCGGTGCGGCCGGATCGCCCGCCGCGCGGGCGTTCGTCGGCTACCGCAATTGGGGTGCAATACTATGCGCCCGCTCGGTTTCATTGCCGGAGTCAGACCATGCACTATCCAATCGACCAGACAGCCGGCCCGGGCGACAGAGCCCGCGCCGCCGGGCAAGTACCGAAATGGCGCCAGAACGAAACGACCGACCCATCGGAAAGCGCATGACTGATCGCGCCCTCGTTGCGCTGCTGCTCGCACGACTGACCGGCACGGCCGACCATCCGCGCTTCACCGGCACGCCGATCGACCTGTCGACGCTCGATGCGCATGCGCTCGGCGCGGTCTGGCCGGCATTGCGGCGCGTCGAGCACGAGATCATGCAGCGCGACCACGCGTACGACGACCCGCGCGCCGAATTCGCGCGCTGGCTGCGCCGGCAGATCGATGCGCTCGGCCTCGTGCCGCTCGTCGACGCCGATGCGGCACTCGAGCTGTTCCGCGACATTCCGGCCGGCGGATGGAAACGTGCGCTGGAGGATCTGCCCTGTCTGGACGCGCTGCCGTCGCCCGCGCTGCAGGCCGAACTCGCCCGCATCGTCGCCGAACCGGAGGAAGGCAGGCTGCGCGCGGTGTCCGCGTATGGCGCGTATGCGCTCGACTGGTTCGCCGGACGCCGCGACTTCTCGGCGCGACGCGACGCGTATGCGCAAGCGCTGGCGGACTCGCCGTTTCGCGTGCGCGAACTGGACGTGCTGCCCGAGCTCGGCCCGGCCGCGCTGCTCGCGCTGGCCGCGACGAACGACGGCTATTTCGCGCCGAAGCGGCTGTGGATCGACTTCAGCGATCCGGCCGTCACGCTCGCGCAAGACGCCGCGTACGTCGCATTCGCGCGCGACGCGCTGACCGACGCCGCGCGGCAGGTCGCGGCGCTTCATGCCGGCGCCGTGCCGTACGAGGCCGACCGCGCATTCACGACCGACGACGCGCAGGTCGTCGCGCGCGCCGCGCGCGTGGCCGCGTATCGCGACGAAGCCTGGCTGCGCCCGCTGATCGGGCCGCTGCTGACCGGCGTGTGCGTCGCGCCGACCGCCGCGAGGACCGCGCCGTCGCAATCGCTCGCGATCGCCCTCGGCCATGCGGTCGAGACGATCCCGACGCCCGAGAGCGTGCGCGCGCTGCGCGACGCGCTGGCCGTCGTGCGTCATGCGGGCGTGCAGAAGAAGCTCGCGCGTAACCTGAAACCGGCCGAACGCGCGCTCGGCGAACGGCCGCACACCGCGCTGCGGATGACGCTCGACGCGAAGCCCGACAAGAAGCAGCTCGCGATGCTCGCCACTTGCATGGAAGCCGGCTTCTGGCAGCCGATGTCGCTCGCCCACGCCGAATGGCGCGAGCGGCTCGTCGATGCGCCGGCCGGCGCCGCGTTCTCCGAGAGGATGATCTGGCAGGCGCGCAACCGCGATGGCTCGACGCAGTCGTTCATGCCCGAGATCGCGAAGGGCAAGGTCGTGCCGCGCGACGCGGCCGGCCACGGCTGCGACATCGCGGCCGACAGCGAAATCCGGCTGTGGCACCCGCTGCTGGCCGACGCGGACGAGCGGCTCGCGTGGCAGCGCGTGATCGTCGGCCGCGCGCTGCGGCAACCGGTCCGGCAGGCGTTCCGCGAGTATTACGTGCCGGCCGATGACGACGCGTCGGCGAGCGACTGCGCGATGTTCGAAGGTCACGTGCTGTCGAGCCGGCCGCTGCTCGGCGTCGCGCGCCGCGAAGGCTGGTCGATCCGCGCGTACGGCGACGGGCTCGCGCGCGAATTCGGCGACGTGCGCGCCACCTTTCTTGTCGATGCGCGGCTCTATCCCGGTTCGGAAGGCCACGGCACGTCGCGCCGGCTGTATGTCGAGCGCCGGCACGAACGACGCTGGGCGCCGGTGCCGATCGGCGAGATCGATCGCGTCGTCTTCTCCGAAATTGCGCGCGCGGTCGACCTGCTCGTCAGCGTGGCCGCGTTCGCGCTCGACGACGACGCGACGCGCGCGGCCGCCGCGACGCTCGCGACGGACCCGGTCCGCCAGCACACGCTCGACACGGAGCGCCAGCACCGCCTGAACCGGTTGTCGGATCTTCCATTGGGCGTGATGGCGCGCCATCGCCGGCACGTGCTGTCGCTCGTGTTCGCCGAACCGGTTGCGCAAGGGAGGATCACGATCGACGAACGCCACGTACGCGTCGGCGCGTGGGCGGTGCATTGCGCGACCGGACGCGTGACGCGCGACGGCGAGCCCGTCGAACCCGCGATCGAGCCGCCGCCGTCGCCGCTGCGCGCGGTGCCGTGGCTGCCTTACGACGAAGCGCTGCTGCAGCGGATAGTCGACGTCGTGGCGGGGTTACTGATCGACTGATCGACGCCCGGCAGCCGGCGTCATCGCGCCGCCTGTTGCCGCTGCACCTCCTGCGCTTTCATCCGCAGATACGCGGCCCGCTCGACTTCGTGCAGTTGCTGCGGATACTGCTCGGTGGCGTCGAACCAGCGCGCGAGGCGCTGGTCGAGCGGTTTGTCGAGCGTCGCCAGATACGTGTCGATCGCGAGGTAGTAGCGCATCGTGTTGCGCTCCAGCAATCCGCGCACGCCGCCGATGTATTGCGGCTGCGCGGCCGATGCGCCGCTCGCGAGCGTGAAGCCGACCTTGTCGCTGCCGGCGGTCGCGAGGTAAGTCTTCATCGCCATGCGGCCAACCGTGCCGAAGCCGTACGAATACGTGAGGTGCAGGAACGTGCGCGATGCGCCGATCGGCACGGCCTCGAGCGCGATCCGGTAGTCCTTCGTACCCATCGGGCCGCTGTCGGCGGTCAGGTCGACCTGAAAGTAGTCGGGCGTCGCGGCGGCCACGCCGTAGCGGAACTGCACGCGATAGGTATCCGACAGCTTCTGCTCGATCTTGCGGCCGAGGTTCACGTCGAGCACCGGGCCGTTGCTGCCGGTCGATGCATGGCAATACTTCGTGTTCAGATGCAGGATCAGCACCGCGCACCAGTTGGCGGGGCCCTGCGCGGGATCGTTGAGCTTGCCGTTCACGACGGAAAACGGATAGTCGACGACCGCGTAGATATCACCCTTCAGCGTCGAGGATGCCTCGGACGATTCGAGGTACAGCGGGCGGTGGAACGGGTTGTTCTTCAGTTGCTCACCGAGGCTGTGATAGCGGTCGAGCAGCGCCGCCGCGCCGTCCGCGCCGAACGACAGCGCACTCCAGCCCACGCATAGCGCCGCGACGAGCGCGTGCCATGCGCGGCGAATGTATCGCGGGGCTTGCGGGTGTGGGGTTGTCTCCATTGTTGTGCTCCAGTGCGGCGTGCGGGGTTGGCGCGCCTGTTTCACGGAAGATGCTGACCGCTATCGGCTTCGCTTCACCGGGACCGGCAATTGCGCGGCGGTGATCCGGATCAGCGTCGACAGCCATTCGCGGTCGTCCCAGCGGTCGCCTCCAATGACGAGATGCGGCTTTGCTGCCGGATACGGTGGAGCTTCGTCGCAGGTACCGACAAACGCACGGCCGTCGGACGTCGGCTTGACGAACAACCGGTCGTCGCACACCAGCGCGACCATCCTGCCGTCACAGTAGATCCCGTATTCGCCGAACATCTTGCGGGCCGACACCGTGCCGGCCAAGGCCATCTGCTCGACGATGAAATCGACGGTTCCCTGACTCGATGCCATCCACCCACTCCGTGACCGAATAACCGTTCTGACCGTCATCGATGCAGTGTCGTTCCGTTCGATCCGCTCGCGCCCCGCTTATTTGTCAGCGGAAAACGCACTCGACATCTGCCGTGCCCGCTTCACGTCGTCCCCGTGCAGATAGATCGACGTCGTCGAGATCGACGCATGCCGCAGGTTGTCGCGCACCGTCGTCAACTCGGCGCCCCGCGCGAGCGCGTGCGTCGCGTGCGTATGCCGCATCCAGTGCGGGCTCGCCTGCCGCAGCTTCTGCGCGAGCGCGGGGTTGTCGGCATCGACGAGCGCGGCCGTCTGCGCGAAGAACCGCTGCATCACCTTCCACAGCCGCACGCTCGTGATCGCGGCCGCGCCGTCTTCAGCGAGGCTCGGAATCAGCGGCGTATCGGGCCGCCAGCGCACCGGCGTGACCGGCAGCCGGCGCGCGACCAGATAGCGATCGAGCGCCGTGCGCGCGAGCGGCGGCAGCGCGACGCGCGCGGCCTTGCTGCCTTTGCCGATCACCTTCAACCACGTGTCGCCGTGCGCGTCCGTGTCGATGTCGCCGAGCGTCGCGCCGACGAGTTCGCTCGCGCGCAGCCCGGTCGCATAGCCGAAATCGAGGATGAAGCGCAGCCGTTGCGCGGCAGTCGGCGTCCAGCCAGATCCGGGCGCGCCGGACGGCTTGTGCTTGCGAAACTCGAGCCCGTCCGCGACCGTGCGCACGAGCAGCCACTCGCCTTCGGTGAACGCATGCGACGTGTCGAGCGCATTCGCGCCGCGCGTGTCGCGCACCTTGACACCCGCGAACGGATTCGCGAGCAGGTAGCGCTGCTCGATCAGCCAGCGGAACAGCGCGCCGAGGACCGACAGCGTGTACGCGGCCGAGCGCGCGGACAATCCGCCCGAAAACGGCCGCCAGTCCGGCGCGCCGCGCGGCCGCACGGGGCCGACCCAGCGCTCGTGCGGCGTCGGGCGCCGGATGAACGCGCGATACGCGACCGCATCCTCGGTCGTCAGCGATGACAGCGCACGGCCGCGCTCGACGATCGCCCACAGGATCAGCCGCTCGGCCTCCTTGCGGTACGCGCGCCGCGTCGCGGCCGATTCGTGCAGCGACAGCCACGCGTGCACGGCCGCGTAGTCGTTGTCCGCATCGAGCGTGCTGGTGGCGCGCGGCGCGCGGAACGTGCCGGCCGATCCGTCCACCTCATGCGGCAGCTTCAGGTGCTCCCACGGCACGATGCTGCCGCGCGGCGTCGCGGCGATCAGCGCGCGCGCCCGCTCGGTCAGGTCCGGATGCGCGGAAAAGAACGCCTCGATATGCCGCGCGCTCGCCACGCCGAGCCCCGCGATCGCGCGCCACCACTGACGCCGCCGCGGAATCCGCACGGTCAGGTCGGCGAGCGTCGCGATCCCGTGCGCACGCAGCGCGGCGACCGCACGCTCCGGCAGCCACAGGCCGACGTCGTCGCTGATCTGCGGCACCGGCGCGCGCGCATGGCGTAGCACGCCGATCGCATCGGTCGCGGCCTTCGCCATCTGCACGCGCTCGCGGTCGGCATGGCCGAGCTGCTCGGCGAGATCGGGCCGTCCGGCCTGCCGCGCGACACGCACGAGGCGACGCCGAATTGCGCCGATCACGCCACGCGCCGAGCGCCCTTCGCCGAGCCGCCCGGGCAGGTAGCGCTCGACGGCCTGGCGCACGGTCATGCCCGCGTACCACGCACGCAGCGCGGCGAGTTCGTCGGCGTCGGGAAAGCCCGCGAGCGCGGGCGCGGAATCGGAGGAAGATGGCTGGGCGAGGCGCGGTGTCATGGGCGCAAGTTTGACAGAACTGCGCACGGTCGCAAACGGCCGACGCGCGGTACGACTACCTGCACGAGGCAGGACGCTACCGGCCTCTTGCAACCGCGCTCAACCCGCCACTGGCGTGCGCCGCACTTCCGACACGTAGATGAGAATCAGCGACACCCACACGATCCCGTACAGGAACATGAAGCAGGTCGTGCGCACGCGCAGCAAGTCGAGCAGCATGCCGAACAGGATCGGCAGCAGGAAGCCGCCGAGCCCGCCCGCAAGCCCGACGATGCCCGTGACGACGCCCATATTGTCCGCGAAATCGTCGGCGACGTACTTGAAGGTCGACGCCATCCCGAACGCGAACACCGCGCCGAGCACGAAGGTCAGCGCGACGAAGCCGGCCACCGGCATCGCCAGGTTCAGCGACGCGGTCCCGTCGATCGTGTGGATCACGAAGTCGGTCGCCGGATACGACAGCACGAACAGCGCGATCCATGCGACCCACAGCCCCCACCACGTGACCGCATGCGCGCCGAAGCGATCGGACAGCGCGCCGCCGAGCGCGCGCAGCACGGAGCCCGGCAGCGAGAAACCGGCCGCGAACGCGGACGCCATCACGAGCGACATCCCGTATTCGCTCTTCAGGTACTGCGGGATCCACAGCGACAACGCGGTGAAGCCGCCGAACGTGATCGAGTAGTACTGGCACAGCCGCCACACGCGCGGGTCGCGCAGCACCTTGAACGAGTCGAGCATCGAGCCGCCGCGCTTGCCCGCGCCGGGATCGGGCGCCGACGCGAACCAGAAGATCACGGCCGTGACGAGCAGCGCGACCGCATAGACGCGCGGCACGAAGCGCCAGCCGTACGCGGCGAGCAGCAGCGGCGTGACGAACAGATTGACCGCGGCGCCGCACGTGCCGGCGCCGAACACGCCCATCGCGAGCCCGCGCCGCTTCGGCGGGAAAAAGCGCGCGACATACGGCGTGCCGACCGCGAACGACGCACCGACGCAGCCGAGGAACAGCCCGATCACGAGGAACTGCCAGAGCTGCGTTGCGTAGCTGACGATGTAGACCGGCACCGCGCACACGACGAGCAGCACCGTCATCACGATACGGCCGCCGAAGCGGTCGGTCCACGTGCCGAGCGGCAAGCGCATCAGCGCGCCGGTCAGCACGGGCGTCGCCGTGAGCAGCCCGAACTCGGTGCTGTTCAGGCCGAGATCGGCGCGCAACTGCACGCCGAGCACGCCGAACATCATCCACACGACGAAGCACACCATGAACGCGAGCGTGCTCGCGGCCAGCACCGACCACGCGCGCAGCGGAATGGCCTGCGGATCCGCAGCCACGCCGACGTTAACTTGTTGAGTTGCCATATGCAAAACCCCGTTTCATTGGACGAGCGGCCCGTTCGCGCCGTCGAAGGTCACGCCTTCGACGCACGCGCCGCCCGCGAGTATCGCCACGTACTGCCGCATCGCCCGTTGCCGCACGCGTTCCGACAGGTACGCGGCAATCTGGCCGGCGGCTTCGTCGAACGGCACGATGTCGCCCGGCACGCGGCGCTCGATGCGCACGATGTGAAAGCCGAAGCGCGTGTTGACGAGTTTCGGCAGCACGCCGAGCCCGTCGCTGTCGAACAGCGCGGCCTCGAATTCCGGCACGGTGTCGCCGCGCAGCAATTGCCCGAGGCTGCCGCCGACTTGCGCCGACGGGCAGTTCGACGATTCGCGCGCCACTGCTTCGAACGTATCGGGCGCGGCGACCACGTCGGCAAGCGCGCGTTCCGCGCGCTGCCGCAGCGGCGCGAGCGGCACGCGGTCGGTCACCGCGAACAGCACGTGGCTTGCATATACGATGTCGTTGCGGCGAAAGCGCGCCGGATGCTGCGCGTAGTAGCGCTCGCAGTCGGCACGATCGGGTTCGGGCACGTGCGTCAGCTCGCATTCGAGCAGCGCGTCGACCGCCGCGTCGTCGAGCGGCGCGCGTTCGTCGATCAGCGCGAGCGCCACCGCGCGCTGACGCAACAGCTCGCGCACCGCAAGCGCATGCCGTGCCGCATCGACCGGATCGCGTGCATCGCCGTGATGCGCGGCTTCGGCCGCGATGGCCGCGTCGTCGATGGCAATTCCGTTGATCGTCAGCGGCACCACGGCGACTTCGGAGAGAACGTCGTTCATATGGCCTCCTCAGCGCTTGCGCACGAGCTGGTACGGGCGGATCAGGTACGCGACCGATGCGATGCCGCTCCAGATATGCACCATCCGCGTGAACGGCGACACGAGGAAGATCGTGAAGCCGAGCAGGATATGCAGCCGGTACGTCAGCGGCACGCCGACGAGCAGGCTCGCGATGTCCGGCCGGAACGTGACGACGCCCTTCACGTAGTCGGTGAGCTGCTCGAACATCACGCCGTCCATGTGGCGCGTCGACAGCACGACGGTGCCGAGCCCGAGCGCGAGCTGCACCCACAGCATCAGCACGATCAGGATGTCCGACGTGCGGCTGTTCTTGCGGATGCGTGCGTCGCCCAGGCGCCGCCAGATCAGGATCGTCAATCCGATGATCGCCGCGACGCCGGCCGCGCCGCCCGCCACCATCGCGACCAGTTGGTGCCCGGATGCCGACAGGAACGGCGACACGAGCCAGTGCGGCGCCAGAAAGCCGCCGAAGTGCCCGAGCACGACGACCAGCACGCCCCAATGGAACAGGTTGCTGCCGAGCCGCAGCATGCCGTGGCGCAGCAGCTGCGACGAATCGCTTTTCCACGTGTATTGCTCGCGGTCGAAGCGGATCAGGCTGCCGACCAGCAGCACCGCGAGACAGATGTACGGGTAGATCCCGAACAGGAACTGATGCAAGTAAGCGTTCATGTCTTTCCCCAGTTGGGCCCGCGCTCACGCGCCGCGGGCCGGCCGCTTGTCGTGGAACCGCACGGTCTGCTCCGTCGACGCCGGCGTTGCCGCGCCGACGAAGCGCACGGCTTCGTCCGCATACGACGCATCGAGCGCGCGGTAGTCGTCCGCAGTCGGACGCTCGGCGGCGACGTCGTCGTCCGCGTCGGCCGGTGCATCGACCGGCGCGAGGCCGGCCATCGGCAGCAGCGCGCCGACGACGAAGCTGTAATGGCTGCCGCGCTGCGCGAGCTGGCCGGCCAGCGCGCGCAGGATCTCGCCGGTTTCGGCGAGCAGGTTGCGCGCATCGGGCGCCGGCAGCCGCGACAGGTATTCGAGGAACACAGGCAGGTAGTCGGGCAGCTCGCCCGGGTTCAGCGCGAGCCCGTGCCGCTCGTACATCTGCAGCAGGTCGACCATCGCCTGCCCGCGGTCGCGCGATTCGCCGTGCACGTGCTCGAACAGGTGCAGCGACGTCGCGCGGCCGCGATCGAACAGCGCGACGTAGTTCTCCTGCAGCGTCAGCAGGTCGCGCTCGCGCATGTACGCGAAGAACCTGTCGAGACCCGCACGCACCGCCTGCGGCACGCGCATGCGCTCGCGCAGGTGGGCTTCGATCGAGTCGAGCACGTCGACGAGCGCGTCGTCGGGATAGTCGAGCAGCGCCGCGAACGCCGCGTAGGTCGGATCGGGTGCGGTGCTCATCGCGATACCTCGTGGATCGGAATCGTCCGCGTGCCCTTCTCCTTCTTCGTGCTGAACAGGCTCGCCGACGAACGGCCGTCCGAACAGCCGTTGCCGAACGAGAAGCCGCACGACGCGCGCAGGTCGTACGCGTCCTCCGCATACTCGCGATGCGTCGTCGGGATCACGAAGCGATCCTCGTAGTTCGCGATCGCGAGATAGCGATACATCTCCTCGACCTGCGCGAGCGACAGCCCGACCTGATCGAGCACGCCGCGCGCGTCGATGCCGTCGACGTGGCGCGCGCGCATGAACGCGCGCATCGCGAGCAGCCGTTCGAGCGCGAGCTTCACCGGCGCCTCGTCGCCGGCGGTCAGCAGGTTCGCCAGATAGCGCAGCGGAATGCGCAGCGATTCGACGTCCGGCAGGTAGCCGTTCATCCCGAGCGCGCCGCTGTTCGCGGCGGCGTTGATCGGCGACAGCGGCGGCACGTACCAGACCATCGGCAGCGTCCGGTATTCCGGGTGCAGCGGGAACGCGATCTTCCAGTCGATCGCCATCTTGTAGGTCGGCGAGCGCCGCGCGGCGTCGATCCACGCGGCCGGCACGCCGTCGCGCTCGGCCTGCGCGATCACGGCCGGATCGTCCGGATCGAGGAACAGCGACAACTGCGCTTCGTACAGGTCTTTCTCGTTCTCCGCGCTGGCGGCCTCGCTGATCCGGTCGGCGTCGTACAGCAGCACGCCGAGGTAGCGGATGCGGCCCACGCAGGTCTCCGAACACACGGTCGGCTGGCCGGCCTCGATGCGCGGATAGCAGAAGATGCACTTCTCGGCCTTGCCGCTCTGCCAGTTGTAGTAGATCTTCTTGTACGGGCAGCCCGACACGCACATGCGCCAGCCGCGGCACTTGTCCTGGTCGATCAGCACGATGCCGTCTTCCTCGCGCTTGTAGATCGAGCCCGACGGGCACGCCGCGACGCACGCCGGATTCAGGCAGTGCTCGCACAGGCGCGGCAGATACATCATGAAGGTGTTCTCGAACTGCCCGTAGATGTCCTTCTGCACGTTCTCGAAGTTGTAGTCCTTCGCGCGCTTCTCGAACTCGCCGCCGAGGATTTCCTCCCAGTTCGGGCCCCACTCGATCTTCTCGAGCCGCTGGCCGCTGATCAGCGAGCGCGGTCGCGCCACCGGCATCGCGCGCGTGTTGCCCGCTTCCTGCAGATGGGCGTAGTCGAACGTGAACGGCTCGTAGTAGTCGTCGATCTCGGGCAGGTGCGGGTTCGCGAAAATCTGCGCGAGCAGCCGCCATTTTCCGCCGAGGCGCGGCTCGATCCGGCCGTCCGCTCGCCGCTGCCAGCCGCCGCGCCAGCGATCCTGGTTCTCCCAGTCCTTCGGATAGCCGATGCCCGGCTTGGTTTCGACGTTGTTGAACCACGCGTATTCCATCCCTTCGCGGCTCGTCCACACGTTCTTGCAGGTCACCGAGCAGGTATGGCACCCGATGCACTTGTCGAGGTTCAGCACCATCGCGATCTGTGCACGTACTTTCATGACGTTTCTCCCGCCCGCACCGCTTGCGTTGTCGGCTCGACCGCGCGCTCTTCTCCGTCGAGCCAGTCGATCCTGCTCATCTTGCGCACGATCAGGAACTCGTCGCGATTCGAGCCGACCGTGCCGTAGTAATTGAAGCCGTACGACAGCTGCGCATAGCCGCCGATCATGTGCGTGGGCTTGAGCGCGATGCGCGTGACCGAGTTGTGAATACCGCCGCGCGTGCCGGTGATCTCGGAGCCCGGCGTGTTCACGATCTTCTCCTGCGCGTGGTACATCATCACCATCCCGGACGGAATCCGCTGGCTCACGACCGCCCGCGCGCACAACGCGCCGTTCGAGTTGTAGCACTCGATCCAGTCGTTATCGACCGCGCCGATCGCCTTCGCGTCGTCCTCCGACATCCACACGATCGGGCCGCCGCGCGACAGCGTCAGCATCAGCAGGTTGTCCGTGTAGGTGCTGTGGATGCCCCACTTCTGGTGCGGCGTCAGGAAGTTCAGCACGCGCTCGGGGTTGCCGTTCGAGCGCTTGCCGATCATGTGTTCGTAGCTGCCCGTGTCGATCGGCGGCTTGTATGCGCACATCGACTCGCCGAACGCACGCATCCAGGCGTGATCCTGGTACAGCTGCTGACGGCCCGTCAGCGTGCGCCACGGCACGAGTTCGTGCACGTTCACGTAACCCGCGTTGTACGACACGTGCTCGGATTCGATCCCGCTCCACGTCGGCGACGAGATGATCTTGCGCGGCTGCGCCTGGATATCGCGGAAGCGGATCTTCTCGTCGGCACGCGCCACAGCCAGGTGCGTGTGATCGATGCCGGTGAGGCCGGACAGCGCACGCCACGCCTTCACCGCGACTTCGCCGTTGGTCTCCGGCGCCAGCGCGAGGATCACCTCGGCCGCGTCGAGCGCGGTGTCGATGCGCGGGCGCCCCTGCGCGGCGCCCTCGGCGACCGTGTAGTTCAGTTCGCCGAGCAGCTTCACTTCGTCCTTCGTATCCCAGCCGATGCCCTTGCCCGCGTTGCCGAGCTTGTCCATCAGCGGCCCGAGCGACGTGAAGCGCGCATAGGTGTTCGGGTAGTCGCGCTCGACGGCGATCACCGCCGGCATCGTACGGCCCGGCACCGGCTCGCATTCACCGCGCTTCCAGTCGTGCACGTCGAACGGCTGCGCGAGCTCGCCCGGCGTGTCGTGCGCGATCGGTGCGAGCACGACGTCGCGTTCGACGCCGAGATGCCCGACGCACAACTCGGAGAAGCGCTTCGCGATTCCCTTGAAGATGTCCCAGTCGCTTTTCGATTCCCACGCGGGATCGACCGCCGCCGACAGCGGATGGATGAACGGATGCATGTCGGACGTGTTCATGTCGTCCTTCTCGTACCACGTCGCGGTCGGCAGCACGACGTCCGAATACATGCAGGTAGTCGACATCCGGAAGTCGAGCGTGACGAGCAGGTCGAGCTTGCCGCGCGGCGCGTCGTCGTGCCACTTCACTTCCTCGGGGCGCGCGCCGCCCGTCGCGCCAAGGTCCTCGCCCTGCACGCCGTTGGTCGTGCCGAGCAGGTGCTTCAGGAAATACTCGTGCCCCTTGCCCGACGAGCCGAGCAGGTTCGAGCGCCACACGAACAGGTTGCGCGGGAAGTTGTCCGGTGCGTCCGGATCCTCGCACGCCATGCGCAGCGTGCCGGCCTTCAGCTGCCGGGCGACGTCGGCGCCGGCTTGAGCTGCGTCGCCCAGACTAGCGCCGACCTTCAGCGGATTCACCGCGAGCTGCGGCGCGGACGGCAGCCAGCCCATCCGCTCCGCGCGCACGTTGTAGTCGATCGGCGAGCCGTGGAACTGCGTCCTGTCGGCGAGCGGCGACAGCAGCGCGCTCGGATCCATCGTGTCGTAGCGCCACTGGTCGGTGTGCGCGTAGAAGAACGACGTCGCGTTCATGTGCCGCGGCGGCCGGTTCCAGTCGAGCGCGAACGCGAGCGCGGTCCAGCCCGTCTGCGGGCGCAGCTTCTCCTGGCCCACGTAATGCGACCAGCCGCCGCCCGGCTTGCCGATACAGCCGCACATGATCAGCATGTTGATGATCGCGCGGTACGACATGTCCATGTGGAACCAGTGGTTGATCCCCGCGCCGATGATCACCATCGACTTGCCTTGCGTCTTGTGCGCGTTCTCCGCGAACTGCCGCGCGACCGAGATCACGTCCGCGCGCTTCACGCCGGTGATCGTTTCCTGCCACGCCGGCGTATACGGCAGATCGTCGTCGTAGCTCGCGGCCACGTCGCGCCCGCCCAGCCCCTGGTCGAGCCCGTAGTTCGCGACGAACAGGTCGTAGACGGTCGCGACCAGCATCTCGCCGTCGCGCGTCGCGATGCGCCGCACGCCGATCCGGCGCGACAGCTCGGAGCCGTGAGCGGTCGAGTTGAAGTGCGCATGCGGCTGGTTGCCGAAGTACGGGAACAGCACGTCGACCACGTCGTCGTGCTCGGCCGTGCAGGACAGCCGCGGCGACAGCGCCGCGCCCTTCGACGTCTCGCCGCGCAGGTTCCACTTGCCCTTGTCCGCGTCCGCCTGCTGCCCCCAGCGAAAGCCCACCGAGCCGACCGGGACGACGAATTCGCCCGTCGCGTCGTCGATCATCACGGTCTTCCAGTCCGGGTGCGCGGCTTCGTCGAGCGCGTCGTCGAAGTCGGATGCGCGCACGAGACGCTCGGGCACATAGCCGTCGCCGTGCGGCACGAGACGCACGAGGCACGGCATGTCGGTGTAGCGCTTGCAGTAGTCGATAAAGTAGTCGCTCTTGCCGGCCAGGTGGAACTCTTTCAGGATCACGTGCCCCATCGCGAGCGCGAGCGCCGCGTCGGTGCCCTGCTTCGGATGCAGCCACAGGTCGCCGAACTTCGCGCCTTCCGCGTAGTCGGGGAACACCGACACGACCTTGGTGCCGCGATAGCGCGCCTCGACGAGGAAGTGCGCGTCGGGCGTGCGGGTCTGCGGGACATTGGAGCCCCACATCATGATGAACGTCGAGTTGTACCAGTCGGCCGATTCCGGCACGTCGGTCTGCTCGCCCCAGGTCTGCGGCGACGCGGGCGGCAGGTCGCAGTACCAGTCGTAGAAGCTCAGGCACACGCCGCCGATCAGCGACAGGTAGCGCGAACCGGCCGCATACGACACCATCGACATCGCCGGGATCGGCGAGAAGCCGACCACGCGATCGGGCCCGTACCGCTCGACCGTGTAAACGTTTGCGGCCGCAACGATCTCGTTGACCTCGTCCCAGCTCGCACGCACGAAGCCGCCGAGCCCGCGCCGGCTCTGGTACGAACGCCGCGCGTCGTCGTCCTCGACGATCGAGCGCCACGCGTCGACGGCGCCGAGCGTGCGGCGGCGTTCGCGCCACAGCTTCACCAGCGCGCTGCGCACCATCGGATGCTTCAGACGGTTCGCGCTATACAGATACCAGGAGTACGAAGCACCGCGCGAGCAGCCGCGCGGTTCGTGATTCGGCATGTCGGGGCGCGTGCGCGGGTAATCGGTCTGCTGGGTTTCCCAGGTGACGATCCCGCCTTTCACGTAGACCTTCCACGAGCATGAGCCCGTGCAATTCACCCCGTGAGTCGAACGGACGATCTTGTCGTGCTGCCAGCGCATCCGGTAGCCGTCTTCCCATTTGCGATCTTCGTCGGTGACGGCGCCGTGTCCGTCGGAGAAGGTTGGCCTCGTGGTGGAGAAATAACGCAATCTGTCCAGGAAATGGCTCATGGGGATCTCGTTTTTCCGGTCTGTTCGCAGACCCTGATTATTTAAGGAGGTGAAATACCGGTTGTAAAGGACCATCGAATTTCGATCGCTGCGTCCTTCTCACCGTGGTCGAATCCATTGTCGGGCGAACCGACATATCACGATTTGATACAAATCACGATATCGTTCATCCGCCTGCAACGGTCGCAAACAGGACGATCGAGCGGCACCACCTGTTATGCTGCGCGCGGGCGCTCCGCTGCGCCTGCCCGTCCGTTTCCCCGTGGATCGGTCGGGCGCAATCCGCCTCGAATGGCATTGAATGAACGGCGATTCCCGTCGGGCGATCGCCGGCCCGCAGCACGTTGTTTATAGAAGACTGCGCAATGCATTCGAAGGTTTACCGGCCGTCGGTCAATAACACCTTTACCTATAAGAACCGCATTTCATGACATCACGCCTTTTCACCGCATGCATTGCCGCCGTGATCGGCTGCGCCACGCTGCCCGCCGCTCACGCCCGCACCTATATCGCGCCGACGACGTCGCTGGGCAAAGGCGCTTACGTCCATCAGTTCGTGCTGCGCGACCCGGTCACGCACCAGCCGCTGCCGAATGCGCGCTACCGGCTGTTCCTGCCGGGCCAGGTCATCGCCGGCCTGCCGGTCAAGCCGGGCCAGCACGACAGCGTGGTCTTCGGCACGACCGACGACGCCGGCCGCACCGTGCGGATCCGGCTGCCGAAATCGCATCCGCAGAAGCAGTGGGTGTTCAACCCGGTCATCGGCGACGGCGACCTGGGCGAATCGTTCCGGCTCGTCAATGCGGGCAGCGACGCGCCGCTGCGCGGCTTCCCTTACCTGCTGGACGTGGAGCACGAATATCTGGCGTGCGGCCACTCGGACGCGAACGGCTACACGTACTACGCGCAATCACGCACGCCGCGCACCGTCAATCTGTACACCGGGATGCTGGGTGATTCGGCCGACACCGACTGGTGCGCGGGCCCCGGCGCGGCGATTGCGAACAGCGCAAACGTACCGGGTTCGCCGGACCTGTACACGCAATACCTCGGCAGCCTGGTCGCCAACGGCGACCGGATCGGCAGCGAGTTGCGCCAGCAGATCGTCATCAAGCTGCTGTCGCTCGCGACCGAAGAACGCGACGCCGGCCGCGTGGCCGCCGTGCTCGACCTCGGCGAGATCCCCGACGACCGCCTGAACGACACCGGCTATCGGCTGGTCGACGCGGGCGTCGCCGTCGATCGCGGGCTCGCGATGATCGACGCGCATCTCGCGAAAGCGCCCGACGATGCGTATGCGCTCGACAGCAAGGGTTGGGCGCTGTATCGGCTCGGCCGCAACGACGAAGCGCTCACGTGGTTCGACCGCTCGATCGCGATCTTCGAGAAGAATGGTGACGGCGACAGCGACACGCGCGAAGCGTGGGCGACCGGCCTGACGCACAAGGGCGAGGTGTTGTGGAAGCTGGGCCGCCAGGAGGAAGCGCGCGATGCGTTCGCGCAGGCGAGGAAGATTCAGCCGAAGAACACGGAACTGGCGGAAACGTTGAAGCGGCTGAACGTGCAGGAAAAGCCTGCCGAGGCCGGTGCGTCGGCATCCGGTACGACCGGCACGTGACCCGTCACGGGCCCGCCACTCGCGGCAGGCAGTGATCGTCGGGGCCCGGCAGTCACGGCCGGGCGCCGGCACGCGCCGTTAAGGGAAGACCGGCGTCTTCCCCGCCTCACCCCTCGCCCTTGGGCCCCGGGTTGAGCATCACGACGAAACCGGCCACGCCGACGATCATCGCGATCGCACCGCCGCGCAGCGCGATCGCCTGGTCGAACAGCAGCCCGGTCACGACGGCCATCATCCCCGCGAGCGACAGGAACACGGCGATCGTCGCGACGACGATCCGGGACTGGCGACGTATCATCGCGCGCCCCCGTGTCAGGCTGCCGCGGCGGACGCCGGCACGTCGCCGTCGTCGCCGCGAACCAGCAGCACCGGGCACGTCGCGCCGCGCACGAAGCGCTCGGCGACGCTGCCGAGCAGCACGCGCCGGATGCCGCGCCGCCCGTGCGTGCCGACCACCGCGAGCTCGATGCCGCACTCCTTCACGTAACGCTGCAGGCGTTCCGCAATGTCCTCGCCGATGGTCTCGGTCTCGACGAGTTCGCCCTCGCCCTTCGCGCCGGCCAGCGCGATGATCTGTTCGGCTTCACGCAGCACCTTGCGCCCGTCGTCGCGGATTTCCTCGATGAGCGAATGCGGATCGAAGCGGCCTGCGTACGTAAACAGCACGGACTTGTCGACCACGTATACGACGCTGACGTGCGTATCGGCCGCCACTGCCATCTTCACGGCCTCGGCAAGCGCCTGTTTCGACGAAGCGCTGCCGTCGACGGCCACCATGATCTTCTTGTACATACGAACCTCGCTGGGGTGAGTTGCCGCGAACGGTCGCGCGCGGCCATGCCCCCATCATCGACGGACGGCGGATTCGAGGGTTGACGGCGATCAAGGTCCGTCCGCAGCCCGTCGTGCGGCAAAGCGCCACGCGGAGAAATCGACGTGCCGGGCCTGCGGCCGCGCCGCGCGACCGAGCAGCCAGGCCGCCGAAGGCGCTATCATCAGAGCTGCGATCTTCGTCCGGCCCCTTTTTGCCGGTTCACTTTCAACTCGCTCAACCGACATGACAACGACTACCGAACGCGTGGACGGCGCCGCCCAGCATCTCGTCGCCGCCCGCCATGCCGGCGCGCCCGGCCCGCTGCTGCCCGACGCCTTCCGCCCCGAGAACGTCGACACCGCGCTCGCGATCCAGCATCGCGTCGCCGATCTGCTCGGCGAAACGATCGGCGGATGGAAATGCGCATTGCCGCCGCCCGACCGCGTGATCGTCGCGCCGATCTTCGCATCGACGATTCGCGAAGCCGATGCGCCGTACCGCGTCGTCGGCGGCCCGATCGTGCGGATCGAGCCGGAAATCGCGTTCGTGCTCGAGCGCGACCTGCCCGCCCGCGCGCAGCCGTACGACGAGAACGACGTGCGCGGCGCGATCCGCGAAGTGCGCATCGTGCTCGAGGTATTGGGCTGCCGCTATGCGGAGCCCGCGCGCGCGTCGAAGTTCGAACTGCTCGCCGACGGGCAGTTCAACCAGGGGCTGTGCGTGGGCCCCGTCGTGCCGGACGGCCTGAACGTGCCGCTCGAGACGCTCGCGCTGTCGTTCGAGGGCGCGCTGAATCGCACGATCGACGGCCGCCATCCGGACGGCGATCCGCTCAAGCCGCTCGTATGGCTGGTGAATTTCCTCGCGTCGCGCGGCGACGGCGCACGCGCCGGCCAGATCGTGACGACCGGCTCGTATGCGGGCGCGATCGACGTGCCGCTCGGCGACGTGCTGACCGTGCGCTTCGGCGAGCTCGGCAGCCTGTCGGTGACGCTGACGGCGTAACCGGTCTCGGGCACCGCTGCCCGGGCTGGCGTGAAGGCCGCGTCGACGCGGCCACGCCGATGCCGACGGCGATCCTGATGAACGTGCAGCACGCTTCGCACGACGTCGACGGCGTCACGCGCTGAAGCCGATCCACGACGGCGGGTTGGCGGCGGGCCATCGCTGGCCGCATGCCGGGCCGCTCGCGTTTCGTGGTCCGCCGGCCGGTTTCGTCCTGCCCGGCGTGATAACGTTGCACATCGTCGCCCGCGGTTCGAACCGCGGGCACGCGAACCGCTTTCACGCCCATACGCCATGTCGCTGACACCGCTGCCCGCCCTGCTCGACGAAATCCTGCTCGCCGTCACGCGCCGCTATCAGCTGCCGCCGTTCGACGGCGCGCCGACGCCGGCCGATGCCGCGAACCCGGCGGCCATCCTTGCCCGCGTGATCGAGGACGCACGCCGGATGCTGGCCGACGGCCGGTCTCCCGGCACGGCGCTGCGGCAGCGCTTCATCGATGCCCTTGCGCACATGATCCGCGCTGCGATGGATCCGCATGCCGGCGATCACGCGTTTCAGGCGTCGGTCCTGCGGCACGACGCGCCGAGCGTGCGCGAATACGCATCGCTGCACGCGCACGCCGAGCAGGACCGGCGCGCGCTGCACTCGGCCGTCAACGCGATCGCGCACCCGGCCAAACTCGAGCGTAGCGCCCAGGCGTGGCAGCGCGACGGGCTCGCGCGGTTGCATGCGGCCGCAACGTCCGCAGCGTGGGGCGAACTCCATGCCACGCTGGAGCAGCTGCTCGCGCTGCCCGGCATGGCGACCGACACCGCTTTCAAGCAGGACATCGTGAAGTTGAAGGACGGTGCCGCGCTCGAACGCCTGCTGCGTCTCGACGCGCTGGCAGCGGACGAGCACGTCCGTCGATACCGCGCACTGTGGGTCCGGCAAGGTCCGCTCGAAGGCAGCACGGTGGCCGTCGCGCAGGGCGTCGCGTCCCAGCAGCGCGGCGCGGCCGTCGAAGCGCTGGCCGCGCAGGCGCTCGACGCACTGGCCCGCCGGCTCGACGCGGTGGACGAGCGGCGCACGTACCGCGTGGTCACGTCGATGCGCGTGCCGTCATCGATACCGGGCCGCCACGACCGCGCGAAGACCGAATGGGACGCGATCCTGCTCGAACGCACGCGCGGCGACGAAGCGGCGCCCGTGTGGAACGTGCGCTTCCTCGTCGAGGCGAAGGCGTCGGCGGATGCCGCGACGACCGATTTGCCGCGACTGCTGCGCGGCCTGAACCTGCTCGCGCAGGCCGACGCGGACACGATCTATTCGTTCGAGACGCATCAGGGCACGGTGCGCGTGCACGGCGCGTCGCTGCGCGCATTGACGACCGACGACGCGGCGCTGCGACGGGAAGTACTCTATTGCTGCGATGCGTCCGCGGACGCGACGCCGCGCCTGCTTGGCGCCGCGAGCCGCATGCAGTTGCTGTCGGCGCAGGCGAGCCTCGAATACGCGAGCGCGCTCGCGCGGCAGCCCGATACCAATCCGGCCGGCCTCGGTGTGATCTGGCAGGCGCTGCTGACGCAGCCGCAATGGCACGCGGTGCTGCATCAATACCCGTCGTTGCGGCAGGTGCGCGAACTGATGGTGGCCATCGACGACTTGCGCGCCGCGATCGACGACGCGGACGAAGGCGGCGTCGCGAGCAGCGCGTGCGCATGATGCTCGCGGCGGGCAGCCGCCGCATAACGGCGTCGCGCGGCCCGCTCAGTTGGTGAGCACACCGAACGGCAGCGTCCATCCCGCCAGCCGGCCGCCGTCGCCCCATCGATCGTCGCCCGCACCGCAAGGCAGCAGCACCGGCGCGGCCGCACACTCGAGCGTTTCCTTCGGCGTATGGCCGAACTCGGCCTTGAACAGCCGGTGGAAATACTTCTCGTCGGGAAAGCCGTGCGCCCATGCGATTTCCGCGATGCGCCGATGCCGGCGCTGCGGATCGCCCAGCACGTGGTATGCGTGACGCAAGCGCCTGCGCGTGATCTGCCGCATCACGCCGCCCTCTTCCTTGAACAGCTGATAGAGCCGTGCCCGCGACACGCCGATGTCCCGGCAGATCCGGTCGGGCGTCAGGTCGGGTTCCAGCAGGTGCATGTCGATGTAGCGCCGCACGCGCTCGACCAGCGCGTTGTCGATCGGGCCGCGCGCGTCGTCGAGTGCCTGTGCGCTCGGCGCCACCGCCGCTGCCAGCAGCAGCAACAACGATTGCACGACGCTCGGCACGTCGTGCATGCGCAGGTCCGGCAGGTTCCGGAACAGCGACAGCATCTGGTCGCCGACCAGGCGGCCCACGCCGCTCGTCAGCGTCTGCCCGTGCGCTTGCGCCGCATGGCTCGGCAGCAGGTATCTGGGCACGACCAGGCTGATCACGTCGCCGGCCTCGACCCGGCAGTCGTTGATCTGCGCGACGTCGTACACGAACACGTCGCCGGCGCGCTTGATCAGCTCCGGGCCGCCGGTATGGCTCGCGAGCCGGCCGCCGAGCAGCAGCGTGAAGCGGATCGAATCCTGCCCGTCGAGCCGGATCCGCCGGGTGGTCCGGTGAACTATATAGGTCGGCGCGCGCGAGCGCCATTGCCGGCCCGACAGGATCAGCGGGCCGAGCGCCGCACCGCTCGCTTGCGCGTCGAACGGGCCGTGGCCGCCGGGGTCATCCAGCCGGTAGTCGCACAGCATGTCCTTGACCCAGACGTGGAACCGGTCCGGCTCGGGATAATCGGTCGTGCGAAACTTGAAAACAGGGACGAATGCCGCTTGATCCATGACGGTTTTTTTATCGAGCCGACGGGAAGGGATGAATCGGTTCGTCGATTATCGGACCAAATTGCGCCGACGCAAGGCCGGCGCGGCATATCGTCCACAAGCGGTCGACCGACGCCCTGCGGCGGGCGTCGTCGTGATCGCAGCCATCAGCGTTGCGGATGGCACTCCCAGTTGTTGTACGTCGGCCGATCGATCGGCGTGAGCCCTGGAATCATGAACACCGTACAGCCGAAACGCCGGCCCTTGCCCGTCGTCGCGTTGTAATTCACCTTCTGGCCGCCCAGCCCGTCCTTCTTCCCGTACTGCACGTTGGCGATGGTGATCTCGTCGGACGACGCGAGCCCGAGCGTCTTCGCGGTCGACGTCTGCACGTCGACCATGTTCATCTGCGTCGTGCCGCACGCGGACAGCACGAGGCCGGCAACCGCGGCGCCCAGCGCGGTCCGTACGGTGCAATGCAAGGTTTGCTTCATCGTTTCTCCTTCGGTTTCCCGCGCAACGCGATTTACGTGCCCGGGGTATAGAAACTGGACTGCAGCTGGCTGCCGATACTCGCGACATACGACTGCCAGATGAGCGCCATCGACCCCGTGCCGTTGACGGCCAGCGCCGGCCACGATGCGCTCTGCGCCGCCACTGTCGACGCGCTCCACGCCCCTTTCCGGTAGGTGGCCGCGATGACGGCCGACGCGCCCGGCAAGCCCGTGTCCTGCCAGGCGGCCGTCACGTTGCCGGCCGCGTCGATCACCAGCGGCGGATACTGCGCGGCCGCCCCGTTCAGATGCTCAGTCAGCCGCTGCAGCGGTCCCCAGTTGCCGCTGGCATCGGATACGCTCGCCTGCAGCACGGCGCCCCCTTCGGCCCACATCGCGGCGGCCACGCCGTTTTCGTTGACGGTCAGCATCGGCGTCGCGATGAACCCGGTCGGCTCCGCGATCGCCGGCGCGACGGGCTGCGCGGGCTGCCACCCGGTGCCGGCCACGTAGCGTTGCGACATCGTCGCCGTGAGGATCTGCCCGCCCGTCACGTCGAGCTGCCCCCAGAGCAGCGTGATGTTGCCCTTCGCGTCCATGCCGGCCACCGGGGAGATGATCGTCGTGAACAGGCTCGAGTTCGAGACGGCCTGGTTGACGTCGGTCCAGCCGTTGGTCGTGTCGTACGTGGCCGTCCACAGCGCCGACTTCGTATGGTTGGTCTGCCGCCACGCGAGCACCGCGCGGCCGGACGGCAGCACCGACATCATCGGCCTCACGTTGTCGGTATCGCCGGTCACCGCGCCGGGCCCGGTCTGCACCGGCATCTGGATCAGCGCCGTCGGCGACCACTGTCCCGCCTGCGTATAGCGGGTCCATGCGATGCGCGTATCGAGCAGGCTGATCGATTGCGTCCAGGCGACGAGCGCGTTGCCCTGGCTGTCGATGCCGGCCGTATAGGACGAACCGGCCATGTCCGCCGCCAGCTCGAGCGGCACGCCCCATCCGGTAGCCGGGCTGTACGGGCGCGCCCACAGTGCGTACGTGTTGGGGCCCGGCATCCATTCCGTCCAGAACGCGACCGCTTGCCCGCTCGCGTTGCCGACCAGTTGCGGCTGAACGCCGGTCAGCCCGTTCATCGAGTGTGAACCGTCGCTCGTGTCGAGCCGCGTCGCGCTTGCCCAGCCCGAGCCCGGGACATAGCGCGCGCCCCACATTTCGTTGCCGTTCGTGCCGGCCGGGCCAAGGGTCATCCACGTGGCGAGCGCATTGCCGCTCGCATCGATCGTCACGCTGGGGTCGCCTTCCGGTCCCTTGCCGTCCACCGCGACGGCCGTCGACCAGCCGGCCTGCGGCTGCGCGGTGCCGCCGCCCGTCGGGCCGCCGCTCGAACCGCCGCCGGGCGGTGTCGTCCCGGACGGCGAACCGGGATTGCCCGGCGTCGACGACGACGCGCCGCCGTTCGTGGCGACGTCGTCGCCGCCGCATGCGCTCAGCGCGAGAACGGCTGACATGACCAACCATGCAATGGGTTTCATCGGAATCCTCTTGTTTTCGTTTTTCGGCATGCTCTCGTCTGCCGTTGGCCGAAACGCCGCATCGCGTCGGTCGGCCGATCGATTAGCAATACTATTGAATAGGCATGCAACGCGGCGCCGTTTCATGTCCCCGTCAGGATCGATTCCGTCGCGCGGATCGACCCGAACGCCGCCTTCTGCAGACCACCCCCGTCGGACAGCGAAGACGACGGCTTGTCGTCGATCGCCGGATGTCCGTCACTGCCGGCTGCATCTTAATTCATGCGCTCCGGATTCAAGGTGGCGTTGCGTCTACAGTGAGTGGACTTCCATCTCGCCGGGCCGGCTACCGACGCGGCTCGTGAGGTACGATACGCGCCGAGGCGAAATGCCCGCTGAGAGAACCGGCCCTCGCGGCCCCACCTAGTACAAGAAAAATGCCGAGAAACCCGACGCTGAACCGAAACCTGCTCGCCGCGCTGGCGGCGAGCCTGCTTTGCCTGCCCGCCGCCCACGCCAGCTCGGACGACAGCTGCAACGTGCCGCCGACGCTCCGCCAGGGTACGTACTCGTGCGGCAACGTGCCGATGCTGAGCCCCGCCAACGACACGCGCATCAACGCGATGCTGATGATGATCGATGGCGCCAAGGTCGCGCGGGTGTTTCCGGACCCGAAGACCATCCCGCCGAAAGACCGGATCAGCCAGATGATCGTGCCGTTCCCGATGGATTTTTCCGGGTGGATCGATATCGGCCAGAAGGCGCCCGACCCGGCCGGCAGCGCGGCGGACGCCGATGCGCCGTCGAACCGGTACGCCGACGGCGAAGGCAGCATCTGTCGCAGCATGGACGCGGGCGCGGACGCGTTCAACGACGCACTGGACGGTGCCGGCGGCCTTCCCCCCGACGAAGCCGCCCGCCTGCGCGCGGCGCGCGCCGACATCGCGCAGAAAACCTGTGCGGCGGGCGGCGCAAGCGCCGCGTGGACGAAGCCGCCGGTCAAGTCGCCGCTCGGCCAGCAGTTCGCCGCGTACCTCGACGGCACGAACGCGTTCTACCGCGCCGACTTCCACGCCGCGACGCGCGCCTTCGCGAGCGCATCGCACAGCGCGAACCCGTGGCTGAAGGAAGCCGGCCTCTATATGGCCGGGCGCGCGCAACTGAACGCCGCGCAGGCCAACGCATTCGACAACGACAGCCCGACGCCGTCGCGCGCACGCGTCACGAAGGTGTCGCTCGACGCCGCGAACACCGTGTTTCGCACCTACCTGAAGGTGTATCCGCAGGGGCGCTATGCGGTTTCCGCCAACGGGCTGCTGCGGCGCGTCGCGTGGCTCGGCGGGGACGTCGCACAGCAGGCCGACCTCTACGGTCACGCGCTCGCGCGCTGGTCGCCGGCGACGTCGAACGTGCCGCTGATCCAGCTGGCGAACGAACTCGACAGCAAGCTGCTGTTCGGGTCGGAACTCGACGTGCGCCAGATCCAGTCGCCGACCGTGCTCGCGACCGTCGACCTGCTGCGCATGCGTACGCCGGAAAACAGCGAGTCGAGCCGCGGCAAGCCGCTGACGCTCGACGACCTGCAGGCGCAGAAACCGCGCTTCGCGAACGCGCCCGCGCTGTACGACTACCTGCTCGCCACCTGGTATGTGCAGATCGGGCGCAAGCCCGATGCCGCGCTCGCGCTGCTGCCGCCGACGCCCGCCGCGCCGCTCGACTATTTCGGCCTGAGCCAGCAGGCGCTGCGCGCGTTCGCGCTGGAGGATAGCGGCCAGGGCGACAAGGCGCGCCAGCTGTGGCGCGACCTGATCCCGCTCGCGAAATTGCGCTTCCAGCGCGAGGCGCTGGAACTCGCGCTCGCGATCAACCTGGAGCAGGCCGGGCTCGTCAACGACGTGTTCGCCGACGATTCGCTCGTGCAAAACGCCGCGATCCGGGCCGTCCTGCTGCAGCACACGGCCAATGCGGACCTGCTGCGCACGCAGGCGCAGAACCAGGCGGCCGGCGGTGCGCTGCGCGACACCGCGCTGTACACGCTGCTGTACAAGGAGCTCACGCGCTCGCACTACGCCGACTTCATCGCCGATACCGCGCTGGTGTCCGGCGCGCCCGCCGCTCCGTTGAAACCGTTCATCGCATCGGGCGCCCGGAACGACGACGGCTATGTGTGCCCGTCCGCGCGCGAGATCGCCGCGGCGCTGCAACAGAATCCCGCCGATGCGAAAGGGCTGAACTGCCTCGCCGATTTCGTGCGCCTTCATCCGCCCGCGGCCGGCCTCGAAGGCGACTCGGTGCCGCCGTGGATGCGCAACGCGTCGGCGGCGGCCGCCGCGCGCGTGCCGCCGACGCTCGGCGGCGCGCCGTCGCAGTTCGCGGGCAAGCCGTACGAGCGGATGTCGAGCTACGTGACCGTGATCGCCGATGCGCAGGCCAGCCCGAACGACCGCGCGTACGCGCTCTATCGCTCGATCAAGTGCTATGCGCCGGGCGGCTCCAACGAATGCGGCGGCAAGGACGTGCCGAAGAACGTGCGCAAGCGCTGGTTCGACACGCTGAAAACCGCCTATCCGGGCACGCCGTGGGCGCAGAAGCTCCGCTACTACTGGTGAGCGCCGCGTGAAGCGCATCGCGTGTGTCGCGCTGCTGCTGGCCTGCCGCGTCGCGCTGGCCGGCACCGTCGATGCCGCGCGGTACGACGCGTTCTGGCTGTGGGCCGGCGTGAAGCCGCAGCCGGTCGTCAGCGGCGCGCGCACGCTGTACGTGCTGCAAGGGCAGATCGAAGCGTCGCCGCTCGACGAGTCGCAGGTACGCGTCATCGCGCAGGGCGTCGCGCTGCCGCCCGCGCCGAACGCCCGGGTGTGGCTCGTCTATCGTGCGCATACGCTGCGCTGGACGCCGCGCGTGACGCGGATCATGCTCGCGCAGCTCGAACGCTGGCGGGCGTCGGGCCGCACGATCACCGGTATCCAGATCGACTTCGACGCGCGCACGCGGCATCTGCAGGACTACCTCGAATTTCTGCGGACGCTGCGCGACACGCTGCCGGCCGATTGCCGGCTGAGCATCACGGGGCTGCTCGACTGGAGCAGCCGCATCGATACCGACCAGGTCAACCAGCTCAGGGGGATCGTCGATGAAGTGGTCGTGCAGACCTACCAGGGGCGCAGCACGATTCCCGACCATGCGGCCTACCTGCCGCGCGTCGCGCGGCTGCAGCTGCCGTTTCGCATCGGCGTGATCCAGGGCGGCGAGTGGGACGCGCCGCCGTACCTCGCCGCGAATCCGTGGTTCCGCGGCTACGTCGTATTTCTACGCAACGACTAGCGGGCGAAAACGCGGTGGCCGCCATCCCGCCCGCACATCGGCGTCGCAGCCCGCCGAAGCGGGCATGCACCGCTTACACCGTTATGCCTGCACGAAAGCCAGCAGGTCGGCGTTGAGCACATCCGCGTTGATCGTCAGCATCCCGTGCGAGTAGCCCGGATAGGTTTTCAGCGAACCGTTCTTCAGCAGCTTGATCGACTTCAGCGCGGCATCCGCGATCGGCACGATCTGGTCGTCCTCGCCATGCAGCACGAGCGTCGGCACGGTGATCGCCTTCAGGTCCTCGGTCTGGTCCGTTTCCGAAAACGCCTTGATCCCGTCGTAGTGCGCCTTCGCGCTGCCGATCATGCCCTGGCGCCACCAGTTCTGGATCACGCCCTGGTGCACCGTCGCGCCGGGCCGGTTGAAGCCGTAGAACGGGCCGCTCGGCACATCGATGAAGAACTGCGCGCGATTGTCGGCGAGCGCCTTGCGGAAGCCGTCGAACACCTCGAGCGGCAGGCCTTCCGGGTTCGCGTCCGTCTTCAGCATCAGCGGCGGCACCGCGCTGACCAGCACTGCCTTCGCGACGCGGCCGGCCGGCTCGCCGTGCCGGGCCACGTAGCGCGCGACTTCGCCGCCGCCGGTCGAGTGACCGATGTGCACCGCGTTGCGCAGGTCGAGCGCCTCGGCCACCGCGAACGCATCCGCCGCGTAGTGATCCATGTCGTGGCCGTCGGACACCTGCGCCGAGCGGCCATGCCCGCGGCGGTCGTGCGCGATCACGCGATAGCCTTTCTGGACGAAGAACAGCATCTGCGCATCCCAGTCGTCGGACGACAGCGGCCAGCCATGGTGGAACACGATCGGCTGTGCATCCTTCGCGCCCCAGTCCTTGTAGAAGATCTCGACGTTGTCCTTCGTGGTGATGTAAGGCATGGCTGCAGGCTCCTTTGGGGTAGATGAACGCGTGCCGGCCGGGCACCCGGACGGGTGTCGGCACGAACCGCGGCGCGGCGGCACACCGCGCCGACCGATGCGGCACTTAGCTGTTGTAGCGGAAAACCGCGACCCTGTCATGAAACGAACTGAATCCGGCATGAACGAGGCCCGGCGGGCCGCCCCGCCGTATGGCAATATCGCGTCGGATCCGCCGTGCAGCCCCACTCACTTCAGGGACATTCATGTTCGATCACGTCAAATTCGGTGTCAGCAACTACGCAGCCAGCAAGGCGTTCTTTCTCCACGCACTCGCACCGCTCGGCGTGGCGGTCCTCGACGAAGGCGTGCCGACCTACGGCGTCGAACTCGGCGTGCCGGGCAAGCCGACGCTGTGCCTGTTCCAGACCGACGAGAAGCCGGCCCATCTTCACCTCGCATTCGCGGCCGACACGCGCGCGCAGGTCGACGCGTTCCACCGTGCGGCGCTGGCGGCCGGCGGCAAGGACAACGGCGCACCCGGCCTGCGCCCGCAGTATCACGCGCACTACTATGCGGCGTTCGTCATCGGTCCGGACGGGCACAACATCGAAGCCGTTTGCTCGCGCGCCGAGGCCTGATCGTTCGATCGGCCCACGATGCACTGCATCCGCGCGTCACGCAGCCGAGCGCGGATGCGTGACACGCGAGCCATTGCGCGTCAACCGTCCGTCGACACGGTCACCGCCTCCCATGCGCGCATCTCGTCTTCCAGCGCCGCCCACTTGGCGCGCACGAGCCGCAGCGCATCGCTGCCGAGCAACAGATGGGCCGGCGGACGGTCCGCCGCAATGACCGCGAGCATCGCGCGCGCGGCCTTCGCGGGATCGCCCAATTGCCGGCCGCTTTTCTCCTCGCGCGCCTGGCGGATCGGATCGAAGATCGCGTCGTAATCGGCGATCGAGCGCGGCGTGCGCGTCATCGAACAGCCAGCCCAGTCGGTGCGGAACGAGCCCGGCGCAACGGCGGTCACCGCGATGCCGAACGGTGCGAGCTCCTGGCCGAGCGTTTCCGAAATCCCTTCCAGCGCGAACTTGCTGCCGCAGTAATACGCGATGCCCGGCATCGTGATGTGGCCGCCCATCGACGTGATGTTCAGAATGCGGCCGCGCCGGCGCTCGCGCATGAACGGCACGACGGCCTTCATCATCGCGACCGCGCCGAACACGTTCACGTCGAACTGTCGGCGCATCTCCGACAGCGGCGACTCCTCCAGGATGCCTTCGTGCCCGTAGCCGGCGTTGTTCACCAGCACGTCGATGGGGCCGACGCTCGCCTCGATGTCCGCGACGACGCCGTCGATGCGCTCGAAGTCGGTCACGTCGAGCACGCGCCCGATCGCCGCCTGCGGGGACAACGCTTCGAACGCCTGCCTCGCCGCTTCACTTCTGACGGTGCCGACCACCGTATGACCCGCGGCCAGCGCTTCCTGCGCGAGCGCGCGGCCGAAGCCGCTGCTGACGCCGGTGATGAGCATGAGGTTGCCGGATGCCATATGTGCTTCTCCCAAATGTCGATCGAAGCATGCATACTAGTCTGACGACCTACGTCGAATAAGCCCGATTCTGCTGATTTTCTTGCACAAAACTATGAGCGTCGCGCCCTCCTCGCCCCGATCGCCGTCGCTGCCCGCGCGCGGCCGCCAACGCCTGATCGCGTTGCTGCACGCGTTGGCGCCCGACGAAGGCTACAACCTGACCGCGCTGCCGAGCGTGCGCATCCTGCGCTCGAACCGCGCGCTGTCGCGCACGCCGGTGTTGTACGACCCCGGCATCGTGATCGTGTGCCAGGGCCGCAAGCGCGGCTATTTCGGCGGCGAACGCTATCTGTACGACGAGGATCACTATCTGGCGGTGTCGGTGCCCGTGCCGTTCAGCATGGAAACCGATGCGACGGCGGAGCGCCCGCTGCTCGCGCTGTATCTGCACCTCGATTTCCCGATGGCGGCCGAGTTGGCCGCGCAGATCGATCGCGCGGGAACCGCGGAGCCCGTGCAGGCGCCGAAGAGCATGATGTCGACGCCGATGGATGAAGCGATGCAGGCGAGCGTGTTGCGTTTCGTCGAGGCGATGCATCGGCCGCTCGAAGCGGCGGTGCTCGGCCCGGGGCTGCTGCGCGAGCTGTATTTCCGCGTGCTCACCGGCGCGCAGGGCAGCGCGATGAGAAACGCGCTGGCGATGCGCGGCCAGTTCGGCCGGATCGGCCGTGCACTGCGCGTGATCCACGCCGACTACGCGCAGGCGCTCGACGTGTCGCGACTGGCTGGCGAAGCCGGCATGAGCGTGCCGAGCTTCCACAGCCACTTCAAGGCGATCACGCAGGTGTCGCCGATGCAGTATTTGAAGTCGACGCGACTGCATCAGGCACGCCTCTTGATGGTGCGCCAGGACCTGACCGCGGAGGCGGCCGGTTATGCGGTCGGCTATACGAGCCCGTCGCAGTTCAGCCGGGAATTCAAGCGGCTGTTCGGGCTCACGCCCGCGCAGGAGACGAAGCGCATGCGCGCGCAGTTCGCGATTCCGGCGGCGTTCGACGATGCGGTGTATGTGTCGTCGCATTGACGTGCCACATCCCGCCGCGCCTGCACGCGGTCATCGCGCGCCCACCTTCCATACCGTCACCTCGTGCAGCGTCTGCCCCGGCTTGAGCACGGTCGTCGGGAAGGTCGGATGGTTCGGCGAATCGGGGAAGTGCTCGGCTTCCAGCGCGAACGCGTCGGTCTGCCGGTAAGCCCGCCCGCCCTTGCCCGCAACGCTGCCGTTCAACCCGTTGGACGTATAGAACTGCAGCCCCGGCTGCGTCGTGTACACCTCGAGAAACCGCCCGGACGTCGGATCGTATGCGCGCGCGGCAAACGCCGGCGCCGACTGGCCGCCCTGGTCGAGCACCCAGTTCTGGTCATAGCCATGCGCGACGACGAGCTGCGCATCGTTGTCACGCAGATGCGCGCCGATCGGCGTCAACTGGCGCAGGTCCATCGGCGTGCCCGCCACGCTCGCGAGTTGCCCGGTGGGGATCGACGTGGCATCGGTCGGCGTGAAGCGCGACGCGGCGATCTCGATCAACTGCCGCTCGACGCTGCCACCATCCTGCCCAGCCAGGTTGAAATAGCTGTGATTGGTCAGGTTGACGACCGTGGTCTGGTCCGTCGTCGCGCGATAGTCGATGCGGACCAGGTTGTCGCGCGTCAGCGTGTAGGTCACGTCCGTCGTCAACGTACCGGGGAAGCCGTTTTCGCCGTCGGCGCTCACGTAACGCAGCGTCACGCTCGCGCCGTTCCCGTCGCTGTGCGTGCCGGTCACCGTCCATACCTTCGCGTCAAAACTGTCGGGGCCGCCATGCAGCGTGTTCGGCGGGTCGTTGACCGGCAGCGTCCACGTCTTGCCGCCGAGCGTGAAGCGCCCGCGTGCAATGCGGTTCGCATAACGGCCGATCAACGCGCCGAAATGGATGTTGCCGTTGTGCGCTTCGTAGTCGCGCAGCGAATCGAAGCCGAGCACGATGTCGGCGATCTTGCCGGTGCGGTCGGGCACCTCGAGCGTGGTCACGATGCCGCCGTACGTGATGAGTTTCAGCGTCACGCCGCGCGCGTTGGCCAGCGTGTACTGGCTCACCGCCTGCCCCGCGGCGGTCGTGCCGTAGTCCGCGCGGCCGAGGGTCACGTCGGGCGATGCGGCGGTTGCGCATGGCCCGAACGTTGCGAACGCATAGATCGCGAGCAGCGAGTGAAGCGGGGGGAACGGCCAAAGTCGTTTCATGGAATGCCTCCGAAGCGGGTTTTTCGCGTGGGGCAAATTGTATGCCCGTTGCGGCGCCCGGAGATAGGCCGACCAACGCGCACAGGGAATGCCGCCGGCCATCGAACATGAACATCGACGACGACCCGCGCCGTTTCGCGTCAACGCAGGTCCCAATCGTCGTGCGGCCCGGTCACGGCTTCGAAATGGCCGCCTTGATCCCGGATGACGACCTTGCAGGGCGCAACGCAAAGCCTGCGAGCGCGCCGACGATGCACAGCGCGCCCACATAAATCTCTGGCGCCTGCGGGTTCGATTTCAGCATCACGGACACGAACACCGGCGTCAGGCCGCCGAACAGCGCATACGCGACGTTATACGAGAACGAGATCCCCGAAAAACGCACGACGGGTGGAAACGCCTTGACCATGGCGACCGGGATCGCCGCCACCGCGCCGACGAAGAAACCGGATACCGCGTACAGCGGCAGCAGCAATGACGGATCGACGGCGAGCTGCCGGAGCATGAAAAAGTACGACGCGCCGAGCAGCAGGCAGCCGCAGAAGATCGTGCGGGCGGTGCCGATGCGGCCGGCCACCGTACCGGCGACGATACATCCGATCGTCAGGCAGAGCGTCGCAGCCGAATTGGCCTGCAGCGCGAGCGCCGGCTCGATATGAAAACGCTTCGCGACGAGCGTCGGCGTCATCAGGATCACGACGACGATCGCGGCGGTCAGCGTCCACGTGAGCATCATCGACACCAGCACGGCCCTGCCGTGATCGCGCAGCACCGCCTTCAACGGCACTTCGCGGGTCAGCGCCCGGCTGCGCTTCATGTCGATGAACACGGGCGTTTCATGGAGCCAGCGTCGCAGGAATGCGGACAGGATTCCGAACAATCCGCCGACCACGAAAGGAATCCGCCATGCATACGCGCCGATGGCGGCATGCGAGTAGTGCTGGTTGATCCCCGCCGCGATCAGCGAGCCGAGCAGGATGCCGAGCGTCAAGCCGCCCGTCAGCAGGCCGCATGCATAGCCGACATGGCGCGGCGGCACGTGCTCGGACACGAACACCCACGCGCCGGGCACCTCGCCGCCCACCGCCGCGCCTTGCAACACGCGGCACAGCAGGAGCAGCACGGGCGCGGCGACGCCGATCGATGCGTAAGTCGGCAGCAACCCCATCATCAACGTCGGCAGCGCCATCAGCATCACGCTCATCGTGAACATGCGCTTGCGGCCGACGAGATCGCCGAAGTGCGCCATGATCACGCCGCCGAGGGGGCGCGCGAGATAGCCGGCCGCGAACACCCCGAACGTCTGCACCTGGCGCAGCCAGTCGGGAATCGACTGCGGGAAGAACAATTGACCGATGACCGTCGCGAAAAACACGTAAATCACGAAGTCGTAAAACTCTAGTGCGCCGCCAAGCGCGGCGAGCACCAGCGTTCGGTGGTCGCTGCCTGTCAGCGGACGGGGCGGCGCAAGCGGAATCTGAGACGCGTTCAATGAATTCATTCCTGGAAGAGGTTGGGTTTCGGATCGGCATGCCGATCCCGATCCGATGACGTGTCACCTCCCGAGAACACGCGACGCGTTCGCGTCATTCCGTCGCGCATCGATTTATCGGCGTCACGGCGGTGCCGGGAATAAACCGACGGTCTCGCGTGTTTGATGTGGATGGACGGGCCGACGTGCCTGTTTCACCCATGCGGCTCGGACCCGCATGACATGTTCATTGATTCCCTCGGAGACACCATGCGGTTTGCGGTCCTCGGCGCCGGCGCGGTCGGCTGCTACTTCGGCGGCATGCTGGCGCTGCACGGCCACGAGGTCGGGTTCATTGGCCGTCCGCTGCATGTCGACGCGATCCGCGACCACGGCCTGCGCATTCAGACGCGCACGTTCGATACGCGCGTGTCCGCCCATGCGTCGACCGACATCGCCGCGGCCGGTTCGGCCGATGTGGTCTTCATCTGCGTGAAAGCGGGTGATACCGCCGAGGCCGCGCGCGGGTTGCGTCATGTGCTGGCGCCGGACGCCATCGTGGTCAGCCTGCAAAATGGCGTCGACAACGCGGCGCTGTTGCGGGCGGAGATCGCGCAGCCGGTCATTTGCGCGGCCGTCTACGTGGCGAGCGAGATGGCCGGCCCCGGGCATCTGCTCCACCACGGCCGCGGCGATCTCGCGATCGAAGCGTCGCCGTGCAGCGAACGGCTGGCCCAAGTATTGCGCGCAGCGGACATTCCCACCCGGATAGCCGACGACGTGCGCGCGGTACTCTGGCGCAAGTTCATGCTCAACTGCGCATACAACGCGATTTCCGCGATCGTGCACCTGCCGCTGGGCGAGATGCCGCATCGCGATGCGTTGCGCGAAACGATGTGCGCGATCGTCGCCGAATGCATCGCCGTCGCCGCGGCCGAAGGCGTGCATGTCGACGACGAGCCGGCCGATATCGTCGCGCAAATCGAAGCGACGATTCCTCCGGGCCAGTATTCGTCGACAGCGCAGGATCTGGCGCGCGGCAAGCCCGGCGAAATCGACCATCTGAACGGCGCGGTCGTTCGGCGCGGTCTGGCCGCACGCATCGGCACGCCGGTCAATCGGACACTCCATCTGCTCGTGAAGATGCTGGAAGCCAAGGCCGCGGCGCGCTCGTGACGGGCGACGATCGCGTGGGGTCGACCGGGGCAGGCAGTCAGGTCGACCGAGACGGACGAACACATTCAGCCTATCGCGAGAGATCGGATACACCGTCGCCTTCGCCAACAGCGCAGCCGCGTCGCCGAATCCGCCCGTGGTGGCGGCGGCGACGCCGGCGCCCGATAGCGACAGAACGTTGCTCGCCTGTCCAAACTTCGTCCAGGTATTCGCCCGCCCGTCTCTACGTTATTTCAAAAACACCAGTGCGTTAAGCAACGCAGTGGCGCCGAGAAACTGACGGTCTCGCGTGTTAGCACGCTCAGCTCGCGATCGCCGGGCCGGCCTGCTGCAGCTCACCGAGCACTTCTTCCATGCCGTTGTCGGCGATCCGCTTGCCGATCGCGCCGAGATCGGTGTCGCCGGGCGCGGCGATCAGCGCATAGGTGACGCTGGCACGGCGCCAGGTCACGACCTCCATGCTGCCGACCTGTTGTCGCGCGAGCGCCGTGTCGGGCCGTTCGTCCTTCATTACGCACAGCGCCACGGGCAAGCCTTTTTCGGGCAGATAGACGATCTGCACCAGCGGCTTGTGATTGAAATTCAGCCGCTGTATGCGCTTGAAGGTCAGCCCGACCGAGCGCAGGTCCGGAATGCGGATCCGCAGCCCGTCGTCGCGGCGAATGTTTTCAACCATATGCGCGGCGGCCGCCAGATTCGACGAATCGAAAGCAACGGTGTCGCGCGTATAGAGCCGCTGATAGTTCACGGCTGCCATGATCCACGGGGATATCTGCGTCCGCGCGGTCATCAGCGCGTCCCGCGGCGCGAAGTGCAGGACGGCGCCGCAACAGAACGCGCCCGCGACGAACGCGGCCGCGAGCCACGGCACCATCGCGCGAATGCGCGAGCGAACCGGCGCGGACGACGGCGCGTGCGCGTCGGGCCGCGACGCCGGCGCATCCTTTCGACGCACGCCGCCGGCCGCGGACGGCGCCGACGGCCCGGCATACGCCCGCGCCATTTCCGCGACCTTGCTGACCAGGCTCTGCGGCAGCGGCGGCCATTCCTGGCGCTGGAACGCATACTGATAGGGCAACACTGATGCTTCGAACAGGGCAACCCGCCTGGCGATATCGGCCGACGTGTCGATCGCCCTGTCGACTTCCTCTCGCTCGTGCGACGTGAGTTCGCCATCCACGTATGCCATGAGCAGGATGTCGTCCATTTTCATGCCCCCTGATCCTCACTCTTCGCTGCGCCCTTCATGGGTCGTTCCTTTCCATCGCTGAACAGGGCGCCGATCGTCTGACGGGCACGCGAAAGCCGGCTCATGATCGTCCCGATGGGTACGCCGAGCGCCTCGGCCGCTTCGCCATAGCTGAGCCCTTCCACCGCGACCAGCAACATCACCACGCGCTGCGCTTCGGGCAGACGCTGCACCGCCCTGACGATCTGCGCATCGAGCGCCTGCTGCTCCAGGGTCGGCGCGGTGGGATCGGCGATGGTTTCGAGCAGGTCGTCGTCCCAGTCCATGCCCGAGCGCCGACGCACGCTGCGTGCGCGGAGTTCGTTGAGCCAGGTGGATTGCACGATCGAGAACATCCAGCTGAGCGGCGCGGTTCCCGGTCGTAGCTGATGCGCGCGTTCGAGCGCACGGACGCACGCGCCCTGCACGAGATCCTCGGCGTCGTGCCGGTCGCCGGAGATTCGCAGCGCGAAGGTCCAGAGACGCGGCAGCATCGCGGGGAGCATGGCGGACAGTTCGGCTGCGGTCATCTACGTCGATCCTCCCGCGGTGCAACCAAGCCGACGTTGACGAACTGCAGTATCTGACGTGTATCCATGGGTTTAGGCGAAATTGAGCGGGCAACACCCCTGCAGTGCACGTAAACAGCTGGACGGCGCAGATATTCCATCCGCCGTCGCGTATTACCCGAACTGCCGGATCACAGGTCCTCGTGCCAGAGCGCGCGTTCGCTCAGGCCCGGGCGATGAATGGATAGGTCAGCAACCCGAACTGCACCAGATTGACGCCGAAGTGCGCGAGCACGGCCGATTGCAAGCCGCCGGCGCGAGCGGCGAGCCCGTAACCGATGCCGGACAGGCCGGCCAGCAGAACCAGCCACGCGCCGCCCTGGTAATGAGCAAGGCCGAACAGCACGGCGCCTGCGACAAGCGCCATCCAGCCGGCATTCGGTTGCGCGCGCATCAACCGCGTCGCGCCCGCCTGGATATAGCCGCGGAAGAACGCTTCTTCCGCGAACGCGACCAGCAGCAGGTTGTCGAGCACCCACAGCCATGCGAAATGCGGCCACTTCGGCGCCCACGCAATCACCCCGGCCCACCACGCGATCGAGAAGCAGACCGCCGATGTCGCCGCGCACGCGACGAGCGCCGCGATCACCCGTGTCGACAGCGGCTTCTCCGGCAGCACCCACGGGTAGGCCAGCACCAGCCAGAACCCGATCAGCGGCTTGTCGAAGTTCAGATACATCGTGTAGGGCGCCGCATCTGGCGTCAGGCGTGCCGCATGAAGCACCCTGAGATTGTCGAAACCCGGCAGCCAATGCTGAAACAGACCGACCGCAATGACGCAGAACACGACGTTGCACACGACCTTGCCGGCGAACGGCAGATTCCGCTGCAACAGCACGCCGGTGCCGACCAGCAGCGCGATCGGCACGAGTGCGATCGGCTGCAACTGCCGCGACGCGAACGCGATCGCATAGCCGATCGCGAGCAGGCTCAGCGTCAGCCCGCGCGGCAGCCTCGAGATCGCCGTCAGCGCGGCCAGAAAAATCGCACACCACGTCAATGCGGTCATTGCACGTTCCGGAGAATTGCCAATGGCGCGTCGATCGCGTCGAGCGCCGCACGCGTATCAGGCCACCGTGACGACCACGTCAATGTTGCCGCGCGTCGCCTTCGAATACGGACACGTCTGGTGCGCCGCATCGACCAGCGCCTGTGCGACATCGGCATCGACGCCCGGCACGCTGACGTTCAGCCGTGCCTGCAGGAAGTACGCGCCGTTGTTCGTGGCCAGATCGATCTGCGCATCGACATGCGTGTCGCGCGGCAGCGAAACCTTCAGCTTTTGCGCGGCCAGGCCCATCGCGCCGATGAAGCAGGCCGACCAGCCCGCGGCCAGCAGCTGCTCGGGATTCGTGCCGGGCGCGGCCGAGCCGGGCGCGGAGAGCTTCACATCCAGGCGGCCGTCCGCGCTGTGCGCGGCGCCGTCGCGGCCGCCGGTGGTGCGAACTTCGCCGGTGTACAGAATTTTCGTTTCGTGGTTCATGGTCGGTGTCGTGTTGAAGAACGGGGTGGGTGAATGGCGAGGCCCGCGATCAACTGCCGCGGTAGAGCTGTTCGAGCGCCGCGAGCTGGCCGTCCTTCTCCGCCTGCACCAGTTCCGCGCGAACCTGGGCGCGCGTCTTGCCCTTCGGCGCCTTGCCGCCCGTCACCCATTGGCTCGCTTGCCCGACGGTCTGGTCGTTGATGCTCGTGTCGGCGGCGCTGCTTGCAAAAGCGGAAGTGGTGGCTGCAACGGCGGCACACGCCGCGAAAACCAAAGCGATCGTCTTTACTTTCATGTCGTTCTCCTGGATAAATTCGGCTGTCGCGAATCTGTCGGGGCGCTCGGCGGTCGCTGATCTCGCGAAGCCGTCTCGCGCGCCCTGATCGGATTCGATCGATGAGATGCATTTAATCCAGACGACGTATCTGACGTGTGTCTCGACAAATGGCTTTTGCAAGGCCATGTATCCAGACCGGTTTCATACACATTGAGAAACAAAACTGCCGTCTCGTTTTCGATCGATCGCCAAACGAAGGCAGGTTTTTCCGACAAAATGGCGCCACGCCAGCGCGTTCACCCTTTACGTCGCTGCCACGAAAAAAGCCAACGGAGAGATAGCCGATGTCCAGATACGCCCTCGCAGCGCTGCTGCTGTTCAGCGTCATGACTGCGGTCGACGCGCACGCCGAAACGATCAAGCCGATCAAGGCGTCGAGGTCCGACCTTGCCGGTGCGATATTCAATCGCGCCGACGCCGTGAAAAAAGACGAAGGCGGCGAAACGAGCGCGGACGTCGCGACGTTCACGTCGACCGACAACGCTTACCAGACCGGCGTGTATCGATCCGGCCCGTCGCATGAGGAAATCAAGGGGCCGCACGGGCTGCCGTACAACGAGTTCCTGTACTTTCTTTCAGGCAGCGTGAAGCTGACGTCGTCGGACGGTTCGGTGATGCTCGTGAAGACTGGCGAGGCCGTCACGCTTCCGAAGGGATGGACCGGACATTTCGACACGCCGGGCTATACGAAGCTCTATGTGACCTACAACCCCGACGACAGGAAAAAATAGTCCGGCGCATGTCGAGCAATCCGGCCATGGCGGAATAGCGCACCCTTCTCGATTGTTCTGTTGAGGCAGACCATCACTTCGGGAGTCATAGGGTGCGGAATCAATCGCAGGAAATCGACGACAATCAGCGGCTCGTGCGCGCGCTCGGGAGCACGGAACACCTGTTCTGGCTGCTCGACCAGAATCGGCCAACGCATTTCGCGATGGTCGCGGAGATCGACCGGCGCTTTGCGACGGACGCATGGCACGCGGCGTTTCAGGCGCTGCAGCACCGGCATCCGCTGCTGTCGACCTGCATCGCCATCGACGCGCAACAGCATTCAGGCTTCTATCGCGTGACTGACGCCGCGGTGCCGTTGCGCGTGCTCGAGCAGGACCCGACTGCGTGGCAGGCGGAAGCGGCCCGCGAAATCGCCACGCGCTTCGTCGGGTCCGCGGCGCCGCTGCTGCGCGCGACCTTGCTGCAAGGCGAATGCAGCTCGACGCTGATCCTGGTCGCACATCATTCCGTGATCGACGGCATGGGCAGTGCATCGCTGATCGAGGATCTGTTGAGCGTCCTGTCGGGCGAGCGACTGGCGCCGTTGCCGCTGGTGCCGTCGCTGGAGACCGTGCTCGATACCGATCTGAGCCACGCGGCCGTCTTGCCGCCTCCGTCGCCGGCGCCCGCGCCCAAGCCATTTCGTCCGGACGCCGCGCAAGCGCCGCATGTCGACGCCCTTGCGCTTTCCGCCGACGTCACCCGCCGGCTCGTGGCGCGCGCACGTGCCGAGCAAACCACCGTGCACGGCGCGATTGCCGCGGCCGTTCACGAAGCCGGCCGGCGTCTGTCCCGCGCGTGGACCGAACGCGCGTTGAGGACCGTCACGCCGATCGACCTGCGCGGTCTTTCCGACGATGCGTGTGCCGCCGCCGGCGTCTACATCACGCAGACCATCACGATCGACGATCACCCGCGCGGTACGGAGCTATGGACCGCCGCCCGCAAGATCAAACAGGATCTTGCACCGTCGCAAGCGCGCGAAAGCGTGGCGGCCGAACTGAAGGCACTGGATGCCGTGATGTCGGCGCGGCCGAGCGTCGAGCATGCGGCCGGGTTTCTGTCGGCCGTGCTGGCCTTCGACGTCATGGTGTCGAATCTGGGCAATCAGCCGATTGCTGCCGCGTACGAAGGCGTGTCGCTCAACGCGCTGTGGGGCCCCATCGTGACGTCGGGCTTCGCCGACGACCAGATCATCGGCGCGTGCACGATCGATGGTGTGCTACGTCTCACGCATACGAGCCATGGCGCGATACGCGGACTGCTCGAGGAAGTCCGCGCGATTCTCGAGGAAGCCGTGAGCTGACCGTCGGAGGCTGCTCGCCTCATATGCGCGCGACGCCGACCTTCGTCGCGCGTCGCGGCGGCAGACGGATTCCGGAACCCCGGCGCGTGCGTTCAACACGCCACCGGCAATACCCGCTTGCGGTGCTCGACGATCGACAGAAGCAGCGCCGCGAGGCCGCATCCGGCGATCAGTATCAACAGCATCGTCTTGCCCATGCTGACCAGCACCATGCTGCCGAGCGCGGGGAAACCGAATGCGCCGACGAAATACGACGCCACGAACCACGTCAGTACCGCGTGCCGATGCCGCACGTCGGCACTGTTGACGGCCTGCGCCTGCACGATCGGATAGACGAGGCCATATCCGGTGCCGAGCAGCACGGCGCTGGCCGAATGCAGCAGCGCGTTGTGCGGCACGGCGAACGTCACGGCGACGCTCAGGATCATGAAGCCGAGCAGGATCTGCGTCGTCGCGCTGACGCGGATCTGAATCACGACCGCGCCGAGCAGCCCGCGGATGACGACCACCGTGGCCGAATACAGACCGAAAAACGTTCCGGCCTTCACGCCCGGGCCCTGCGCCATCGACATCTGGAACGTCATCAGCCCCGAGAAGACGCTCGAGCCGAGCGCGATGATCGCGATCGGATAGATCGCAGGCGTGCGGACGATCGCGCCCATCTCGCGAACCCATCGATCCCGCACCGGCGGCGCAACGGCGTGCGACGCGGGCGACAGGCGGCCGAAACATTCCAGCATCACCGCAGCCGTCACGCACAGCGCGCCGACCGTGCAGAACACCGCGCCCGTCGTCCAGTGCCAATTGCGTATCGCGAGTGCCGCAACGGCCGGACCGCCGCCGACGCCGGCCATCTGAAACGACCCGAACCGCAGGAACCAGCGCTCACGTTCGATATCCGCCGTGCGCTCCGCGATCATCATCGGCGCCGCGAGGCAGAAGCCGCCCCAACCGATGCCGACCAGCAAGCCGGGCACGACGCTCAGCGAGCCGGTGCGCGCGATCAGCGCGAAGCCGACGACGCCCGCGCCGACGACCAGCGCCGCCAGCGCGGTCGCCCGCGCGGCGCCGATCCGGTGCGCACACCACGCGACCAGCGGCAGGCCGAGCAGCGCACCGATCATCGCTTCGGCCAGTGCGGCCCCCGTGTCGATGTCGCTTCCGCCTGCCACACGGAAATGCATCGACAGCAGAAATGTCGCGCCGTAGCCGCATGCCGTCAGCAGCGCGCCGAGCAGCACGAACGCGGCGACGCGCGGCGACATCGTGCGTGGATCGGCCATCATGCTTCCCCTTGTTTCAAGATTCCGGTCGATTCGGGCGGCGGCGCGACAAGCTCGCCGCCCACGGGCCATCGCAACATGATCCGCACAATCCGCAATCGCGGAAATGAACTGTTCCGATGATGCGCCGCATACGTTCGTATAGGCGCGACGACCGCCCACGTGCGCGACGCGCTCAGGTATCGGCGAGCGACAGATCGGGACGCTGCGCGACGGTGGCGGCGAGGATCGTGAGTTCCCGACTGACCGGAACACGCGCCTCGCCGGCGAGAGGGCGAAACACCGGGTCGCCGCGGCCGATGCAACGCCCGCTCAGTGCACAGACTGCCGCGCCGTCGGCGAACCCTCTGCTCCAGATCTGCTCGGTAGACTTGCCCAGACACGCGTCGCTCCACGAAACGCTGATCGCGCTGGCCGAGATCCGCCTGACGATCACGACGTTGACGGGCCGCCGCGCCGTGCGCGAACCCGTGCTTGCACGGCGCGGCCGGTGGCCGACGGCCCACTTCTTCGTGCACGCGTGGAGCTGCTCGGCGGACGGATCGAGCACATTCAGCAGCACCCGCGCGACGATGTTGTCTTCGGACAGCGTGATCATCTGCAGTCTCCGGCAGCCGGCTTCATTCGGTCTGCGCCGGCGGAAACGAAACCGATTCGCTCAATTCGCGCCATTGCGCGTCCTCTTCCGCACGGAACCGCGCCGCCGCGCCGGCCACCGCGACCGCGTCGCTGCCCATCAGCAATCGCAAAGGCGCGGTCGGCGATCCGGCGATGCCGAGCAGCGCCCGGGCAATCCGCGCCGGATCGCCGGGTTGCATGCCGTCGATGCTGCGCAAACGTGCCGCTACCGGTTCGATGATCGGCTTGTATGCATCGCTGATCGGCGGAATGGTCATCGACGAACCGGCCCAGCGGGTCCGCATCGATCCCGGCTCGACGATCGTGACCTGGATGCCGAAATCGCGCACTTCCTTCGCCAGCACTTCGGAGAACCCGCCCACCGCCCACTTGGCTGCTTGATAAGCGGCGAGCCCGGGGCCGCCGACTCGTCCGCCCACCGACGAGATCTGAATGATGTGGCCGGCCCGTTGCCGACGCATGAACGGCAGCGCCGCACGCGTGACGTTGCACACGCCGAAGAAGTTGACCTCGATCTGCTCGTGCAGCGCCTGGTCGGTGATGTCTTCGATCGACGCCAGATCGGCGTAGCCCGCGTTGTTCACCAGCACGTCGAGACGGCCGAATTGCTCGACCGCCAGGCTGACGGCGCCGCGCGCCGCGTCCGGATCGGTGATGTCCAGCGGGATCGCCAGAATCCGGTCGCCATATGCGTCCGTCAGGCTGGCGAGACGCGTCACGTCCCGCGCCGTTGCCGCCAGTGTGTGGCCGGCGGAAAGCACCGCCTCGGCAAGCTGAAGACCCAGGCCGCCGGAGCAGCCCGTGATGAACCAAACTTTGCTGTCATGCATTGTCGTACTCCCGGTCAATTGCGATCGACGTCCGGTCCCGCATATGTCGTGAAAACGGGGGTTGCCGTGCGTTCGCGAGATCGCAGGCTCGCCGAACCCGACGTCATGCACCATTGGGAGCCCGCCGTGTATCTCGTGTATGTCCGTCGCGTATCGGAATGTATCTGGCGATACCGTGAGTACGACGCGGTGATCGCGCTATCGTCCCCGAAGAGCGTTGCGCGGTCGATGAGTGGTCTTCACATAACAGATCATATGGATAACTACACGTTTCGTGCGCGTTGCTGAACGGCTATATGAAATCGGACGCCGGCAGAACAACCGTCACCGTCGATGACACCGCATGAAAGAACAGCAGATCAGCACGGTCGTTTTCCGTATGCGATCAGCGAACGACGCCCTTACGTAGAAGCTGTTGCATTCTGACCGCAGATGTACACAGGGATAGCCAGCGTCAGTCACCGCGAAGTGCTAGTGCATGGATGACCAATAGCGCGCATTCCTCGGGGGTGGCTTTGCTTGTGTCTACCATCACATCGTAGGCCACATTGGCATGCACTTTGTCATACTGCCATCGAGCCAGTCCTATAAGCCGATCTCCGCGTTGCCGTTCTCGTTCCTCAAGAACATCCAGCGGGCAGTGGACACCAACCATGCTTACTTTGAACGGCGCCAGCAACCGAGCATATTCGGCCTTCTCATCGCCAAGAAGAACCTCGTCGACGATGAGATTGTTTCCTTGGTTCGCCAGCGCAACGATCGCGTGTCGCATACCCTCCATGGCTCGTCGGGCAATAGGCCCGCTCTGTATCGATACGACATCCTTGCCATCCTCGACGAATGAGGAAAAGGTAAATCCGGCTGGATCGTTCATGTAGCGAGCCGGTAGCATGTCTAGAAACATATCCATCTGAACATGCAGGAATGCGCTCCCCAGCCTTGTCTGCAGCGCTCGCGCGAGAGATGTCTTACCTGAACTGCCGGCACCGTTGAGAAGGAGGATTTGAGTGGGCGTCATCACTTCAGTGTATCGTATCCGGGCCGCGAACAAGGCCGCTCGGGGTAGTCGACCGGGGCCGATGACTCAACGCAAATCGGTTGGTAGGTTCCATGGCATGAGCACCGCGTAGTCGTCGGCGGTTGCAGCAAGCGGCAGCTTCGCGAACCGCCAGCGGCGCTGCGTACGTCAGGAAAGATAGCCTCCGCAACGACAGGCGCGTGCCGGCTCGCCCGCGACATCGTGTCCCGCAGTAGCAGCGAGCGGCAACGTCACGCGCGCTTCGAGGCCTCCGGTGCTGCGATTGTTCAGCTGCAGCTCGCCCTGCATCGCTTGCGTCAGCCGCCGTGCGATCGCCAGCCCCAAACCGGATCCCGGCGCACGCGCCGCTGTCTGCGGCGCCCGATACCACGGCGTGAACACCGCCTCCATCTCCGCCGGCACGATGCCAGGCCCCGAATCCACCACCGCAAGCATCACGCGCCGGGCATCGACGCGAACGCACAGGCGGACATCGCGCCCGTAACGCAATGCGTTGTCGATCAGGTTGACGAGCACGCGCCGCAGCGCATGCGGAAACGTCACGAGCGGACAGTCCAGCCGCCCGTCCAGCGCAACGGCAAGCCCCGCGTCGCGATAGTTGTCGACGAGCGAGCCGAGCAACTCATTCACGTCGACACTGCGCGGCGGCTCCGCCACGCTGCACTGCAGCCGTGCGCAGGCAAGGCTCGCGTTGATCAGCTCGCCCATCTCGGCAAGGTCGCGCTCCATCGCATCGCGCAACGTGCGATCTTCCAGCATGCCGCTACGCAGCATCACGCGCGTCAGCGGCGTGCGCAGATCATGCGCATAGGCGGCGAGCACATGCAGCAGTTCCGTTACGCGATCCGCATGCTGGTGATGCGCGCCATTGATCGCGGCGGCCAGTCGCGCGATCGACGGCGTGCCGCGCTCGACCAGCGAACGAGGCAGCTCTTCCAGCCCATGATCCTCGAGTGCCGCCGCGAGTTGCCGGATTGCCGCGTCCAGTCGCAGCGCACGCAGCCACAGCACTGCCGCCACCAGCGCGAGCAGCGCGCACGTCGCGCTCGCCATCAGAAGATCGCGGTCGACGGCGGGAAGCAATGCATGCGCGAGCAGGTCGCGAGCGTCGTACAGCGCCGCCGCGACGAACAGCACGCCGGCGACGACGAACAGCCGGGCCGGACACGCGACGAAACCGCGTGCATGCTCGCGGCATGCGCGGCTGAAGTTGCGTATGGAGCGCGTGAGCCGAGCGTCAAACCAGGCTCCGGACGATAAGGTAGGAATGTTGGCCATCTTCGTTCTCCTGTCGCCGTCGCGGCGGACGGTACAGGGAACATGAAAACATGCGTGCGGGGGTTCGCACCATCAAACAAGCGGCCATCTACCCCCTACGAAGGTTTAGGTTGCCGTTGCGGCGCGGGCAGGCGATCAGCCGTATCCGAGCGCACGGGCGAGCCAGCCTTCGAGCTCCTGTGCGTCGATCGGTTTCTCGAGCAGGCACAGCGCGGTGCTGGCCCGCGCGCGCTCGGACGTGCGAGCGCTGACGAACGCCGTGACGAGCACCGTAGGAATGCGCAGGCCGAGCGCTTCCATCCGGGCCAGCACTTCGAGGCCATCCATGTCGGGCATCTGGAGATCGCAGATCAGGCACCGCGTGCGCGACACCGCGTCGGACGCCAGGAAGGCCGGCCCCGACGCGAATTCGCGCGCCTCTCCGCCCAGCGAACGCACGAAACTTCCCGCGGCGGCGCGCACGAAGGGATCGTCGTCGACAATGGACACGAGATCGGAGGCTGAGAGTGAAAAAGGCATCCCTGCTTAATGACGAGGGGGACGGACCGGGCCCGTCCCGAGCACTGTTACCCAAGTTGCCAGCATACCGTCACACCGCGGCATCGCCATCATACCTACGTATGGGTAGGCCCGGCGCGGGTGCATGGGCCGGTCGATGAAGGCTCCGGGTAAACGAGTGACGCTCGGGCTTTCCCAAGCCGGGCGCGCGGTGCACCGCGCCGACGCGTTTCGCGCCCGCGCCGCCGCTAGCGCGACGGCACGTTGATGCCGAGTGCGGTCATCTTGCGCACGAGTTCGGCCACCGAGCGGCACTTCATTTTTCGCATCGCCTGGCTGCGATGAATCTTGGCCGTGATCTCGGCGATGCCCATGTTGCCCGCGACCTGCTTGTTCATCAGGCCCGTCGCGACGTGTTGCAGCACCTCGCATTCGCGCGGCGTCAGCGATTCCCAACACGCGCGCAGGTCGAGCAGCGAATGATCGTCCTGCAGCCGTTTCGCATCGCGCTCGAGCGCCGCGATCACCGCATCGATCATGTCCTGGTCGCGGAACGGTTTCGTCAGGAAATCCATCGCGCCGGCTTTCATCGCCTTTACCGTCATCGCGATATCGCCGTGCGCGGTGATGAAGATGATCGGCATCTGCGGACCGCCGCTCTCCGCCAGCGACGTCTGAAACGCGATGCCGCTCTGCCCGCGCAGCCTCACATCCAGCACGAGGCATGACGGTCCCGCGCCCTTCGGTGCCGCGAGAAACTCTTCCGTCGACGCAAAGGCGCGAACCTCCAGGTCGATCGATCGCAGCAGGCTGATCAGCGCGGCACGCACGAATTCGTCGTCATCGACGACGTAGACGGTGCGGCTGTTTCGATCAGGTGTCGCGTGGGGCATTCTGGTTTCCGGCATCGATATTCGCTGATGAATTTTCAGGAGTCACCGCTCAGCTGCTCAAACACAACAACTCGCAGAACCTGTCCGCCCGGTGCGCATCGCGCCGACGGACGACACATCATGGATCGACGCGCGGCAGCATCACGGTGGCGCGCGTACCGGCACCTTCTCGCGGCGACAGCGTCAACGTGCCGCCGTGAGCGTCCACGATCGAATGCGAAATGGCGAGGCCCATGCCCATCCCGTTCTCCTTGGTCGTGAAAAGCGGTTCGAGCAGCCGGTCCGCGATATCGGGTGCAATGCCGCTGCCCGAATCCTCCACGCTCACGCGCACACTGTCAACGCCATGCGCTTCGCACGCAAGCGAAAGACGACGCGCCGTCTCGAGTTCGGCCATCGATTCGGCGCCGTTCGTCAGCAGGTTGATCACGACCTGCTGGAGCTGGATCCGGTCGCCGTATACGTAGACGGAGCCCTCGTGACTGCGCAGCTCCAGCACCACGTCCAGTGTGTCGAGCTGCCGCGCGACGAGCGCCGCGGCCTCGCGCACGGCCTCGGCAAGGTCGACCGTCGCAAACTGCGGCGCGGCCTTGCGTGCCTTCGCGCGCAGCGCCTGGATGATGCTCTTGGCCCGCGCCGCGCTCCGGTTGATGTGCTCGAGCATTGCCCGCGCTTCGCCGAGGTCGGGCGGTTCCCGGTTCAGCCAGCGCAACCCGGCGCTTGCCGACGTGTCTACCGCGGCGATCGGCTGTCCGATCTCGTGGACGATCGACGCGACGAGCTCGCCCATCGCGGTCAGCCGGCTGGCGCGCTCGAGGCCGGCCAGTGCGGCACGCAACTGTTCCTCGGCATGCGCGCGCTGACGGTTCTGCTCGAGCAGTTCCTCGTAGAGCCGCGCATTCTCGAGCGCGAAAGCGGCCTGCGACGCGATCACCTCCACCAGCGCCGCCTTGGCCGCGGTAAACATCCGCGCCGCCAGATTGTTTTCCATATACAGCACGCCGACGAGCGTTGCATAACGCATCAGCGGCACGCACATCACCGAACGCGGGCGCCGACGGCGAACGTAGGCATCCTGACCGTGAACCGGCGACTCCGATGCATCGTCGATCACCACGCCTTCCTGCGTTCGCGCGACCGCCTGCAGCACCGAGACGGGCAGCACGCTCGCCGTCAACGACACGGCCTCCTGCGTCACGACGATCGTGCCGTCGATCACGTCCGCGCGCGCCGGTACATGCCACACGCCCTCGCGCAGCACCGCGAGCGCGCCATGCTCGGCGCCGGCGCTTTCGAGCGTCGTGCGCAACAGCGTTTCCACGAGACGCGCCGGCACGATGTCGCTCGCCAGCGCGTTCGACACGCGCAGCACCGCGTTCACGTCCAGCGCGTGCATCCGGCTCCCGACCGGATTGCCGGCTCCGGCATCGAATACATCGGGATGCGTGGCCTGCAACTCGCGCACCTTCGCGAGCGCCCCCCAACGCTGCCATGCGCTCAGCGCGTGGCGCAAATACGCGTGCGCGGCAATCGTGTCGCGACCGGCATGGAAGCGCGCCGCATACTCGGCGGCCAGCGCCTCGACCTGCGTAAAGCCATGCCTGCCCGCGTGCACCACGGCGCGCGCATAGGCTTCCGCGGCGTCCAGCGGCTGCCCGTTCACGCGCGCGTGCTCGGCGCGCACCAGCTCGCGTCGCGCGACGAAGTTCTCCGGGCACGCCCGCGCCCAGACGTCGAGCTGCTCGACATGGCGCTGCAGCGCAGCCTCGTCGGACGCATCGCGGCAGGGCAGCGCCAGCAGTGCGAGCGCGCCGTAGAACGGCAGATCGGCCCGCTCGGCAAACGAACGCGCCGCATGCTCGCAGGCTTCCGCGTGCCGACGCGCGTGGAGCGCGTCCGGAAGATCGCCGAACAACAGCGCGGCCTGCAGCCTGTAGACCCAATACGCGAGATCGACCAGGGTCGGCGGCCGGCCCTCCGGCGGCGCCAACAGGTCGCGATCGTCGCTCTCGCCTTCCTGTAATTGCTTCAGCAGCATCTGCTGCGCGAGCAGCGCATCGATCACGAGCTGGAAATTCGCATCACGCGCGATCGCGAGCCCGTGCGTCACCGTATCGCGCACGTCGCCGAGAAATTCGCCGGCGAACAGCATGCCGGTCGCCTCGTTGCGCTTGCAATAGAGCGCGAACGTATGGTCGCAGCACTCGACCGTGATCTCGAATGCCCGCGAGATATACGCGCGGGCCGAGCGCGCCGGCAACACCCACGGCACCACGATCGTGCCGTGCGCCATGTAGACGCGGCCGCGATACCGATCGAGCTCGCGCTCGTCGACCAGATGCAGCGCGAGCTCGCCGAATGCCAGCGACGCGGCGTAATCGCCGTAACGTACGCCGAAGATCTGGTTCATGCAGACGTAGACGTCGGCCGATGCATCGGAATGGCCGTGCTCGATCGCCAGATTCACCGCGCGCAGCAGAATCATGTCGACCAGATCCTGGTCGGAATAGAGTGCCGGCGGGATCAGGTCGGCAAAGATGTCGACGATCGCGCGCTGCAGCGGATCGGCGATGATCGGCAGGTCGCGCAGCGCGTCGATCCCGTTGCGGTCCAGCCAGCCGCGCAGGCGCAGGTATTCGCGATGCACGTCCGCGCTGTCCGGATGGGGCGGGATATCGATGCCGGCGCGCTTCAGGAACGCAAGGCCGACACCGAGCGCGAGATCGAAGCGGCCCAGCGCCGTGTACAACGCCGCACGCAGGCGCGTGAGATCCGCGCCGAACGTGCCGTCGCCGGCTACCCGCTCCAGCTCGGCCAGGCGCGCTTTGGCGGCTTCGAGCGCACCGGTCATGAACTCGGCCTCGCCGCACAGCATGCGCGCATCGAGCCCGTCGTCGCTGGTGTCCCGCTCGCCGAGGAAATCGACGGCCGCGCGAAAGAAGCCGAGCGCAGAATGATGCGCGGTGGACGCCCGGGCTTGCCGTCCGGCCTCCAGGTTCACGCGCGCGAACGCGCGGCGCTGCGCGGATGTCGCGACCACCGCGCCGGCGAGGTTCGCCTGCGCGGCCAGCACGAACGTGTCGGCGCAGGCCTCGCCGGCCGCCAGCAAACGGCACGCGATTGCATGATGCAGCGGCGCGCGCTCGTCCTCCGGAATCGACGCATACGCGGCCTCGCGAATGCGATCGTGCCAGAACGTCCAGTCGTCGCCGTCGCGCTGGACACTGCCGGCATCGAGCGCCGCCTGCAGCCCCTCGATCGCCTCGGGCTCGCTCAGGCCGGCCGCCGTGGCCAGCAGGCGCGTCGACGCACGCTGGCCGATGCAGGCCAGCAGGCGCAACATGAATCGTGCGGCGTCCGGCAGCAGCTCGAACTGCCGCGTCAGCATCATCGCGACGTCATCGCCGCCGCGATGCGCGGCGATGCGCGCCATGTTCCAGCGCCACAGGCCGGCGCCCGCGTCGTAATCGAGCATGCCTTCGTCGGCCAGCAGGCGCAGCAGATGATGCACGAAGAACGGATTGCGGCCGGTTCTCTGCCCGATCAGGTCGGACAACGGGCGAAGCGCCTCGGTGTCCTGATGCAGCGCGTGGGCGATCAGCTCGGTCGTCGCGCGCTCGTTCAGCGGCCCGAGCTCCACCGTCAATGCATCGGCAACGTCGGCCAGCGTGCCGGCCCGCAACGGGTGACCCGCATCGATCTCGTTGCCGCGATAGGCGCCGACGAGCAGCAACGCCGTGTCGCTGTGTTGCTGCACCAGTCGCTCCAGCACCTGGATCGTGCCCGCGTCGGCCCATTGCAGATCGTCGAGCAGCAGCGCGAGCGGGCGCTCCGGCGTCGCGAAACACGCGATCAACCGGGCGATCGCTTGCAGCACGCGTTCCCGCTCCAGCCCGGGCGCCAGTTCGGATTGCTCGGGCGGCCCCGCTTGCGGGCCCAGCACCGCCGAGAGCGCCGGCAGGAATCGCGCGAGCGTGCGTCCGACGGGCGCCACGGCCGTTCCGATTCGCGCACGCCACCTGTCGAATTCGTCGTCCGCGCAACCCAGCACGAACTGCAGCAGCGGCGCCAGCGCCTCGGCAAGCATCGCATACGGCGTGCCGCGGCGCCCTTCCTCGCCCTTGCTGGTGGCCACGAGCAGCGCGCCGTCGTGCCTGATGCGCGCGACGGCCTCCAGCAGCAGCGTCGACTTGCCGATGCCCGAGTAGCCGGAAACCCATGCGACGCGCATCTCGCCACCGTCGGCGACGGCACGGTACTGCGCGCGCAACGCGTCGATCTCCGGTTCGCGGCCCACCACGTGATCGGCGTGCTGAAGACGCTGCAGCGCCGCATGAACATCGAGCGCGAACATCGGAATGCGACCGTCGCGGCGCAGGCACTGCTCGCATCGCTGCAGGTCGGCGACGAGCCCCGCCGCTGTGCGGTAACGCTGCTCCGGCGCCTTTTCGAGCAACTTCACGACGATCCGCGAAATCTGCTCGGGTATGTGCGCAAAGAGTTCGTGAGGGGCGCGCGCCGAATGCGTGGCATGCGCGTGCACGAGCCCGGCCGCATCGGTCGCATCGAACGGCGGCACACCGGTCAACTGCTCATAGAGAATGCAGCCGAGCGAATAAAGATCGGCGCGCGCGTCGACACGCAGGTTCATGCGCGTGCCGAGTTCGGGCGCCGTATAGACGAAATCCGTGTCGTCCCATTCGAGAGCGGTGTCGCGCAGCGGGTCGGTTGCATCGGGGCCGATCGCATGGCCGAAGCCCGTCAGGAATGCACGATCATCGTCATCCACGAGGAAGCGATGCGGCGCAAGCGCGCGATGCACGATACCGGCCGCATGCATCTCGCCCAGCGCAGTCGCGAGCGCAATCGCGCGCCGCAGAAACGCGGACAAACGCTGCTGCGGGATAGCTTCAACGGAGAGCGGCATCCCGCCCGGATCGGCCAGGACGAGCACCGCGCCGCCACCGTGCGACACGATGGCTTGCGGCACGGCGGACCAGCGTTCGTGCAGTGCCGAGCGCAACACATATTCGCGTTGCAGCGCCGCGACCGCGGACGGCGCCGCGACGCCGCGCCCGGCGACGAGCACCGGCGGCGCATGGTCGTCGATCGCGCGGTGCAGCCGTGGCGGCCCGGGGTTCAATTCGATAAAGCGGCGTGTCGAAAGTTCGATCATGCGAATGCAGTAAGGAAACGGTGGCGTTCATCAGCTCGAACGCCGCTGGCACGGCGGCGTGGAGCACGGCATGCGACACCCGTGCCACCGGCCACGTGTTGCGGCGGGATGCCGGGTTGTATCCGTTCGTTCGAACCCGCGGTCGTGACGCAGGCCGCGGGGCGCACTCGATGTCGCTCGTGCGGTGTCGCACCTCACCGGCCGCCTCGCCTTCTTCCAGGTACCCGTGATAACACGCGAACCCGCCGATTATTCCAGCCCGATATCGTCAATGCAACAACGCGCGCCGGCGAACGCCTTCGCGTTGCCGAAGCGCACTCGCGTCGCGCCATGATCGGCGCTTTCGTATCCGGATGTATCGCGTGTCCGCATCGATACATGACATTGCAAAACACCGCGCCGCGGACACATGCGGGATACCTTCGCGGCGCTCAATACAGATGCGACGATTCTGACGACATTCGCGACGCGGCCGGCGCATCCGGCTCCCGCGTTCGCCAGATACCGTGCATAACATTCGATCCACTCACCTTCCGGATTCCGACATGAAGACCTCAAGGATCACCTTCGCGCTCGTCGCGTTTGCTACCGCAGCCTGCGCCCATGCAGCGGCCCCCGTCGATTCGTTGACGGCGAATCAAGATGCCGTCGCCACGTCCCAATGGACACCAGCCATTGCGATGCCGACGGGAAAGACCCGTACCGAAGTGCGTCAGGAGCTCGCTCGCGCGCGCCAGAGCGGCGAGCTCGACGCGCTCAGGAAACTCTATTCCGGTCATTGAAGCACCGACGTTGTCCGGAGGTCCGGCACGGGCAGGCGCGATGCTCGCCGGCTCGTGCGCGCGCTTCATAGGCCGGCCGCCCATCCGCGTCCCGACGAAGCCACGAAGATGCCGGGATTCTTCGGCACCGCATGTGTGACCTACGCGTCGCATGACATGCACCACGAGACGGGACATCGCATCGACGCACAGACGTCGACGCGCGGCGTCACGCGCCTGCCGATGCGAACCAACCGCGACACGATCGCCGGCCATGGGGATCGCATCGGAATAAACGATCGCCATCGCGTGTTCAGTGTTAGCAGTCGCGCCCGCTTCCGCGCACGTACCCGCAACCGGTGCCCGTCATGGGCGATCTCATTCCCCCGCCGCCAATATCGAAGATGTCATCGCTGTCCAGAATGCTGCTCGTCTATGACGGATCCCACGAAGCCAACGCCGCGCTCGCACGATGTGCGTCGCTTTCCCGCGCATTGTCGGCCACGGTCGACGTCGTCGCCATCGTCGACAATGTCACCGCCAACGCGCGGTCGGCCGGACTGCTCAGCGAGCTCGCCCATCAGCGGCTGGCGGAATCCGCCCATCGCGATCTTCAACGAGCGATCGACGACCTGACGGATCACGGCATCGCCGCGCGCGGCTATGTCCGCTTCGGACGCGCGGCCGATGCCATCGCCGCACATGCGTCGACGACCTGCGTGGACATGATCGTCGTCGGTTATCGCGCGCCCACCGGGTTCGCTCGCTGGTGGCGCGAGCATCCCGTTCACTTCGATCTGGCCGAGCGCGTGCCGGGTGCGGCACTTGTCGTCGTCACGGTCGCGTCGACCTAGCGCCGCAGCGCATCGATACGCGCGGACGACGCGCGATCGCGTTCGTCCGCGGTTCTTCCGCCGTTCTCCGGCCGACTCAATTCGCGTCGGCCGCATCGATGCACGGCTGAACGGTCGCGGCAAGAATCATCCGCTGCCGGTTGCCGGGCAGACAGACATCGCTCCCGCGCGGACGAAACACCGGATCGCCGCGTTGGATCGCGCGCCCCGTCAGCGCGCAGATCGACGGCACGCGCGCGCGGCTCCTGCACCAGATTTGCTCCGCATACCGCCCTGAACACGAGTCGCTCCACGAAACAGTGATCATGGACAACGACAGGCGCTCCATCACGGCTATCCTGGTAGGCGGTTCGGCGCGCGCACGCGCGTCGTCCTCGTTCCATTGACGCAGCCCGACGCGTCGCGCCTTGTATCGCGTGCGCTGCGCTCGCAAGCACACGCTGCGCTGTTCCTGCGAAGGATCCAGGACATTGATCAACGTGCGAGCCACGATGTCCGCTTCATGCAGCATCCCCATCACCTCTTCTCCCAATCAATCGGATCGATCATGTGAAAGCGGACGCACGAATCACCGACACCCTGTCATTCGGCCCCGCGATGCGCGCGCCCTCGCTCAGGCGCCGCCTTTCTCACGCAGCATCAGCTCGCTTTTCACCGACTTGACGCCGCGGATCTTCCGGGCCGACTCGACCGCGAGATGATCTTCGTCTTCGGTTTGCACCTGGCCGGCCAGCGTCACCTGCCCGGTCGCGGCATTGGCGAAAACCGTGATCGCTTGCCCTTGCAGCCCCTTCGTTCGCGACAGCGTCCTCTGAATCGACCGCGAGAACGTGCGATTGGCCGCACGCGTGGCCTTCTTCGTCTGGGCGGCTGTCGGGGTGGACGTCACCGCGGCATCCGTGCCCGCCGCATTGGCACTTTCGTCGGCAAATGCCTGCAGTTGCAGGCCAGCGAGCAGGACGGCCGCGAGGCCGCCGTTCAGGATGACTTGTCGAATTTTCATGATGGGTTCCTTGGGTTGCTGGTATCGAATGGCACGCAGGTTCCGGCCGCATCGCGAAGCCGACTCGATCACCTGTCGCTCGAGTCGTCACCGATGCGATTCGTGTACCGGTGGAACCAGAATAAGGCGCTGCGTCGACGGCATCCATAGCATCTGAAGCTAGCTGCACAACCCGTCAGGATAGATGGCCGCATACGTTCGTATAGGCTGCGGACATGGCTGCACGCGTCGCCGCGCATCACGCCGCCCAAGGCGCGGCCACTGCACCGTCACTCGAAAAACGCGGGAGCGTCACCATTGCACGCGTGCCGCCTTCCGCGCGCGGCGTCAGTGCCAGTTGACCATCGTGCGCGTCCACGATCGACTTGCAGATGGAAAGGCCCATGCCCATCCCGCGCGGCTTGGTGGTGAACAGCGGTTCGAAGATGCGTTGCGCCACCCGCGGATCGATGCCGTCGCCGCTATCGTCGATCCGGATACGCAAGCCATCCTGAGCGTCCTCGCACGCCAGCACGAGGACGCGGCGCTCTTCAGGGATGCCCAACATCGATTCCGCACCGTTCATCAGCAGGCCGATGACGGCCTGCTGCAACTGAATGCGTTCGCCGCGCATTGGCATCGGGGACGCGAGTCCGTCGACGCGCAAGCGCACCTTCATCGCATCCAGTGTGCTTGCCATGATCTCGGCCGCCTCGGAAAGTGCGTCGGCGAGATCGAACGTCGCAAAGGCGGGAACCTCTTGCCGCGCGTTGGCGCGCAGCGCGCGGATGATCGTGCGCGCACGCTCGGCGCACGCGCAGATGTGGGCGAACATCTCGCGCGCGGCGTCGAGGTTCGGCGTGCCGCGATCGAGCCACTTCAGCCCCGCGCGCGCGGACGTATCGATGGCCGTGATCGGTTGCGCGACTTCATGGACGATCGAAGCCGCCAGCTCGCCGTACGCCTTCAGTCGATCCGCACAATCCGCGTCGGAAGGCGTGTCGCCGATCCTTGCCGCGAGGCTGTCCGCGCGGGCCTGCCGAGCGGCAAGCGCGTCATGCAGACGCAGGTTCTCCAGAACGAACCCGGCATGCAGCGCAAGGATCTCGACCAACGCGACGTTCGCCGACGTGAAAATGTCCGGCAAGTCCCCGTGTTCCAGATACAGCGCACCCAGCAATGCGCCATTGCAGCGGATCGGCACGCACATCACCGAGCGCGGCTTGCGACGGCGCACATAGTCGTCGGTCCGCCAATGGTCGGCGGCGCAGGCGTCGCGCAGCACGAGTCCGTCGCGCAGATGCACGGCGGCGGCAATGATCGGCACCGGCAACCGGTCGGCCGGCAGCCGCTCGACGTGCGGCGCATGCGCAGGCGCCGCCGTCGCGCTGGCGGCCCCCTCCCAGCCGCCGTCGCGCATCACCGCAATCACGCCCCACGTCGCCGCCGTGCCCTGTATCGCGGCCTCGAGCAATGTCCCGACGCGCGTCGCGGGCGCGACCTCGTCCGCCATCGTGTGGGAAAGCTGGCGCAACACCTGCACGTCCAGTGCGAGAAGCGATTGAGACATGAGTTCCTCGATGACCGGGGTCATTTCAGGGCCGCTCGGGCCGGAGAGCGATTTCCAGGTAGTCCGCGCAGCGAAAGCGCTGCAGGAATCGTCGAGTTCGTTGTTCATTCGTCTATCTCCTGCGTACCGGGTTGCGGCCTCTGCCAACCTGAAATTAACGTTTCATGTAGTGAGTACTCCACAAACGAATGTTAGCAGCAGTTTCTCGAAATAAAAATATGAAGATAGCGATATTCGTTCGTTACGGTGCGGGATCGGCCGTGTAGTTCGTATGCAAGCCATTGAATCTACGATGAATTTATGTCAGGTTGCGGACACGAGAAGAGTTCCGTAGAATTCGAAGTTCATGTAGCGTTCCCTGTACGAAAGTTTGCGGGAACGCCGCCCGTGCAAGTTTTTTCAGGCGGCATGGCCCGGTTGGCGGCCGCCATAGGAACGGTATGGCTCAAGCAGCAAAAGGCAAGACTGTGCGTGGAACCGGTGTCCGGGAGGCGGCGGCGCAGGAAACCCGCGACAAGATCCTGCACGCGGCGACCAAGGTCTTCGCGCGCTACGGCTACGAAGGCGGCAGCGTCGAAAGGATTTCGCGGCTGGCGAAGTCGTACGACCGGATGATCTATTACTACTACGGGAGCAAGGAGGGGCTGTTCGTTGCGGTGCTCGAAGGCATCTATCGACGGATGGACGAGGCGGAGCTCAAAATGGCGCCGGATGCTTCGAACCCCGTGGAAGCGCTCAAGTCCGTGATTCGCTTCAAGCTGGACTATTATTGGCGCAATCCGGATTTCATCACGCTGCTCAACACGGAGAACCTGCACAAGGGCAAGCACTTGTCCAAGCTCGAGCGCCGGGGCGAGTACTCGTCGCATGCGGTGGAGATCATCGCGAAGATTCTCGAGAACGGCGTCGAACAAGGCCTGTTTCGCACGGGCCTCCGGGCGCGCGATGTTTTCCTGCTGATCATCTCGACCGCGTATTTTTATACGTCGAACCTGTATACGTTGTCCGCGTTCCTCGGGGAGGAGCTGAACGCGCCGGATGCCGTGCGCCATTGGGAAACATTCGTGATCGACAGCGTGCTGCGGGTGGTCCGCAAGGATGCGTCGATCGATGATTGAGCGTGTGCCGGCGCCCATGTCGACCCTCGTGACCATCAAGATGCAGGCCCCGTTTCGATGAACTATCTTCGCGCCCACACCATCGACGAAGTGCTCGGCCGGCTGGCGGCACAGCCGCGGCCGCGCATCGTGTGCGGGGCCACCGATGCCTTCGCCGATATCGGCCTCGTGCCCGCCCGCTCGGCATGGGTGGATATCAGCCGCGTCGACGCGTTGCGCGCCATCGAGCAGCACGACGGCATGATCCGCATCGGCGCGGCAAGCACCTGGGAAGCCATCGCGCGGACGGCATGGCTGCCCGTGGCGCTGACGGCGGCCGCCGCTTGCGTCGGCCCCCGGCAGATTCGCGTCCAGGGCACGATCGGCGGCAACGTGTGCCATGCGTCGCCGGTGGCGGACGGCATCCCCGCGCTGCTGGCGCTCGACGCGCGCGTCGAACTGGCGAGCCTGCGCGGCGTGCGCCGCCTGCCGTTGGCCGAATTCCTGCTCGGCAACGGCCGGACCGCGCTGCACGCGGACGAACTGCTGGTCGCCGTGCTGCTTGCATCACCACACCCGCACGACCGGACGTCGTTCATCAAATGCACGAATCGCGACGGCTCGGCGATCGCCGTCGTGTCGGCCGCCGCGCAATTGCGCGTGGGTGCGGACGGCACGGCCGACGCGGTCGCCGTTGCGATCGGCGGCGCATCCGACGTGGCGCGCCGGATGCCGGCGCTCGAGGCGGCACTCGCGGGCCGGCGGCTCGACGAACTGGCCGGCGCGATCTCGGCGGCACCGCTTGTCGAGCTGTCTCCGGTCGACGACTGCCGGGCGACCGCATTGCATCGCATTCATCTCGCGCGGCTGGCGGTCACGCGCGCTTTCACATGCTGCATCGAGGAGAACGCACGTGGCGCATCCACTGCCTGATCAGCTGGCCGACGTTCGCGAAACCATCGCGGGCGGCAGCACGCCGGTTTCGCCGGAACCGGACTGGTTCGAGCTCAACGGTACGCGGCGAAGCCTGCCAGCGGACCACTCGCAGCGGCTCATCGACCATCTGCGCGCGGACCTGCGCCAGTTCGGCACCAAGGAAGGTTGCCGCCAGGGCGATTGCGGCAGCTGCACGGTGATCGTCGATGGCGACGCGCGCTACGCGTGCCTGATTCCGGTCGGACAGGTCGCGGGGCGCCGTGTCGTCACCGTCGAGGGCCTCGCCGAAGGTACGCGCTGCGGCGGCCGCCTGCAGCACGCGTTTCTCGCGCATCAGGCAGTGCAATGCGGCTTCTGCACGCCCGGCATGCTGACGGCCGCGGCGGCGGCGATCGACGCCGGCGAGGTGAGCGACCGCGCCAGTGCGCGGGCCGCCATCGACGGCGTGCTGTGCCGCTGCACGGGCTACCAGAAGATCGTCGACGCGGTGACCGAGGCGGGCTGCGGCGCCGCCGCGCGATGCGTCACGCCTCCTCCGTCCGACGGGCCGTCCGTCGGCGTACCGCTGACGCGCCTCGATGGCCCGGAAAAGGTCGACGGAAGCCAGCGTTTCGGCGCCGACGGCTATCCGGCCGACAGCCTGTTCCTGCGCGCGGTCCGTAGTCCCCATCACCGCGCGCGTTTTGCGTTCGGCGACCTCGACGCGTTCGTGCGCGCCCATCCGGGCGTGCACCGCGTCCTCACCCACGCCGATGTGCCCGGCATAAACCTGCACGGTGTCGCGACACCGTACATGGATCAGCCCGTCCTTCCCGAGACGGAAGCGCGCCACCATCTCGAGGCGGTGGCGCTGGTGGTCGGCGAGCGCGCCGCCATCGCGGCGCTCGACCTCGACTGCTTTCCGGTAAGTTGGGAACCACTGACGCCGGTGCTCGCGATCGCCGATGCGGTGCTGGACGACAGTCCGCTGCTGCACGCTGATCGTCCCGGCAACGTGCTGATCGAGGGGCACGTGCGCCGCGGCGACCCGGAACGCGCGATGCAACGCGCCCGTCACGTCGTGAGCGCAACGTTCGAATCCAGTTTCGTCGAACACGCGTACCTCGAGCCCGAGGCCGGCTGGGCGCGACGCGTGGGCGACACGATCGAAATCCATTCGTCCACGCAGGCGCCGCATCCGCATCGCGCCGATCTCGCCCGCATTCTCGCGGTCGCGCCGGAGCAGGTGCGCGTCGTGGCGACCGCGGTCGGCGGCGGTTTCGGCGGCAAGCTCGACATGACGGTCCAGCCGCTGCTCGCGATCGCGGCCTGGCATCTCGACAAGCCCGTCGCGATGGTGTTGTCGCGCGAGGAATCGATGGCAACGTCGACCAAGCGCCATCCCGGCCGAATGACGTCCAGCATGGCCGCCGATGCCGATGGCCGGCTCCATGCGGTGACGTTCGACGCCGACTTCAACACCGGCGCGTTCGCGTCGTGGGGCACGGCCGTCGCCAACCGCGTACCGGTGCATGCCGGCGGCCCGTACGTCATTCCCCACTATGCGGCACGCGCACGTGCGATTCATACGCACGTGACGGCCGCGGGCGCGTTCCGCGGCTTCGGCGTGCCGCAAACGACGATGTCCCAGGAGCAGCTCATCGACGAGTTGGCGTTCACGGCCGGCATCGATCCGCTCGAATTCCGCGCGATGAACGCGCTGCGGCCGGGGGACACGCTGCCGACCGGGCAGGTGCTGGACGACAGCGTGGGGCTCGTCGCCTGCCTCGATGCGCTGCGACCGGCATGGCGTGACGCACGCGCGCGCGTCGCCACGCTGAATGCGGCGGCGCCGGGCCACCTGCGTCATGGCGTCGGGATGGCGGCGTTCTTCTACGGCTGCGGCAACACCGCGTTGCCAAACCCGTCGACCGTGCGCTTCGGCATCCGGCCCGACGGCACGATCGTGCTGCACCAGGGTGCGGTGGACGCCGGCCAGGGCGCGAATACCGTGATTCCGCAAATCGCCGCCGATGCGCTAGGTGTACCGGTCGATCGGCTGCGCTTCGTCGGCCCGGACACGTCGGTCACGCCGGATTGCGGTCGCACGTCCGCTTCGCGCCAGACATTCATTACCGGTCGAGCGGCGTTCCTCGCCGGCACGACGCTGCGCCACCGGCTGCTCGCCTTCGCCGGCGCGTCATCCGACGCGCGGATTTCGGCCGATGCGCGCGGTGTTGCCGTCGATGGCAAGGTACTGGATCTCCGGGCGCTGCCGGTCGATGCACACGGCTACGTCATCGCGGCGGAAGAAAGCTTCGATCCGCCGACCACGTCGCTCGATGCGTCGGGGCAAGGCTCGCCTTACGCCACCTACGCGTTCGGCGCGCAGATGGCCGAAGTCGCGGTGGACTGCGACAGCGGTCGCGTCCGCGTGCTCAAGGTCGTGGCCGCGCACGACGTCGGCAGAATGGTCAATCCGACGCTGCTCGAAGGACAGATCGAAGGTGCGGTGGCGCAAGGTATCGGCATGGCGCTGATGGAGAAGTACCACCCCGGGCGATACAACAATCTGCACGACTATCTGATTCCGACGGTGCATGATATGCCCGACGTGCAGTCGATTTTCATCGAAGCGCCGACGGCCGTCGGCCCGTACGGGGCAAAAGGCATCGGCGAGCCGGCGCTGGTGCCCACGGCCGCGGCCATCCTGAATGCGATCCATCACGCAACCGGCGTACGCATCCGCCAGGCCCCGGCCACGCCGGATGTCGTGCGTGTCGCGCTCGCGGCCCACCACTCGCCATCCGCGCGCCGATAGCGCCGTTCCCACCCAGCGAACAACATGATGACGCCAACAAGAAATGCCCAGGAAGTCTCACTGCGGGCCAGGGCCGGATCCGGCTCGTCCTGGTACGCGGAACTCGATCCCGCCGGCAAGCGCGCGTTCAAGGCGTCGTTCGCCGGCTGGGCGACCGATGCGTTCGACTTCATGGTGTTCAGCTTCGTGCTGGCTTCGCTGATCGACCTGTGGGGCCTCGATCGCGGCAAGGCCGGCCTGCTGAGCACCGTGACGCTGATTTTCTCGTCGGTGGGCGGCTGGATTGCCGGCATCCTGGCGGATCGCTACGGACGGGTCAAGGTACTGCAAGGCACGATCCTGTGGTTCTCGGTCTGCACGCTGGCGATCGGCTTCGCGCAGAACTTCGAGCAGATCTTCGTGCTTCGCGCGCTGCAAGGGCTCGGCTTCGGCGGCGAATGGGCGGTGGGCGCCGTGCTGATCGGCGAGATCGTCGCGCCCGCCCATCGCGGCAAGGCGGTCGGGCTGGTACAAAGCGGCTGGGCGATCGGCTGGGGTTGCGCGGCGATTCTCTACAGCATCGCGTTTTCCGTGCTGCCCGAGTCGCTCGCCTGGCGCAGCCTGTTCTGGGTGGGCATCGTGCCCGCCCTGCTCGTGCTCTACATCCGCAAGCACGTGCCGGAGCCCGACGTGTTCGTGCAGGCGGACGCAGCCCGGAAACAAGGCGCGAGCCAGCCGTCGGTGTGGGCGATCTTCTCGCGTTCGCAGATGCGGCGCACGGTCCTGGCCGCGCTGCTGTGCACGGGCATCCAGGGCGGCTTCTATGCGATGTCGACCTGGCTGCCGGCCTTCCTCAAGATCGAGCGACACTTGTCCGTGCTCAACACGAGCGCTTATCTGTTCGTGATCATCGTGGGGTCGTTCTGCGGATATGTCGTCGGCGCGTACCTTTCGGACTTCTGGGGACGCCGGCGCAACTTCATGCTGTTCTCCGCGCTGTCGCTTGTGTCGGTGTGCCTGTATCTGACGCTGCCGCTGTCGAATGCGCAGATGTTGTGGCTGGGCTTTCCGCTCGGCTTTTCTTCATGCGGGATCTTCAGCGGCGTCGGCGCCTACCTGACGGAACTGTATCCGTCGAACTTCCGCGCGAATGCGCAAAGCTTCACGTATAACTTCGGCCGCGGCATCGCCGCGCTGTTCCCGAGCCTCGTCGGGATGCTGAGCCATTCGCTCGGTCTGGCGCTGGCCATCGCGATCTTTTCGGGCGCGGCCTATGGCGTCGTGCTGTTGGCCGTGCTCCTGTTGCCGGAGACGAAAGCGCGATCGCTTTGACGGTCGGCAATGGAATGAGCGTCGTTCGACGCCCGGCAAATTCGCCGGGCGCTGCCCGGACGACGCGAGCGATTCCCGCGTGCGCCCGCCCGCGTCACTCAGCCACCGACGTACACCTGCCACTCCTCGCCGGTGGTAAAGCCCATCGACTCGTACACGTGACGCCCTGCCGGCGTGCAATGCAGAAACGCGGTATGCGCGCCGGTCTCGAACGCGGCATCCAGTACCGCCTGAGTCGCAGCCCGTGCGTAGCCTCGTCGCCGATAGGCCGGTAGCGTCGACACATTGAATACGCCGACCTGAGCGTTGCGCACGACGCCGAACGAGGTCGCGACCGGCATCCCGTCGACCTCCACCCAAAAGCCCATCATGCCGTCCGCTTCCAGCACGGCCGGCGCGCTCAGTCTTCGAAATACGCCCTCCGGCGCCTCATAGCCCGCGGCAAGCGCGCCGTTGTACCGTTCGCTGTCCGCTGCCGTGACGCGCCGCACGACCACGTGCCCGTCGCTGTTCGCCGGCGCGGCGACGCGCGCGAGCCGCTTCGTCATGAACGGCAGCGCGACGCGTTGTGTCAGGCCATGATCGTCCGCGATCCGCGCGATCTCGTCGGCGTGCGTGCTCGCATCACGGGTCTGAATGCTCCACGGCACTGCGCACGTGCTGAACGCGTCGGAAAGCAGCCTGATTTCGTCGACATCGGGCCGACGCGTCATGCTGATGACCGCGTTCAGCACGGACACGGGCGCGCCACTGTAGATCGCCTTCGTTCCATGCGCGCCGCGCTCCACGAAGCCAACATCCTGCAAGCGGCAAAACGCGTCGATCGACGCGTGCCACGCGGCCACGGAAGCATCCAGCAGTTCGGTCGGAGAGGTCATTTCGGTCCTGAACAAGGTCGGTGGCTCTATCCATCGACAACACTTGAGCAAACCGATTCATTCCGAGCCGGCACGCGGATGCCATGTGTGAGACCTGCCGCGAGCCCGGCGCGTTGCGATTCCCGGCACGGTCAGCATCACGGCAACACTCACTGCGTCGGGTCTTTCAACTCGATCAGCAGATCCTTCGCCGCGACACGCTCACCCGGCTTCACATGCACGGCCGCGATCTCGCAGTCACGCTCCGCCGCGATGTGCGTTTCCATCTTCATCGCCTCGAGCGCGAGCAGCGTCGTGCCGGCCGTCACGCGCTGCCCCGGCTGCACGGCGACTGTCACCACCGAGCCCGGCATCGGCGCAGCGACATGGAGCGGATTCGCCGCATCCGCACGCTGCAGACCATGGCGCTCCTTGCCCGCCTGCACGACGGTCTTCTGCTCGACGAGCGCGGAACGCGACTGGCCGTTCAGCTCGAACAGCACCTTCACGATGCCGTCCTGCGCATCGGCGTGCTGACCCTGCAGCGACACGAGCAGCGTCTTGCCCGGCTCGATGTCGATCGCCACTTCCTCCTGCGGCTGCAGCCCGTACAGGAACGCCGGGGTCGGCACGACCGACGTGTCGCTGTACGCGCGAACGTGCGCGTAGTAGTCGACCGTCTGCTTCGGATACATCAGATAGGAAGCGAGCTGCCGATCGTCGAGCGGCTGCTCGCATGCGGCCTCGGCCTGCGTGCGTACCGCGTCGAGGTCGACCGGCGGAATCTGGTCACCGGGACGATATGGCGCCGGCGGCTCGCTCTTGAGCACCTTGCGCGACAGCTCCGCCGGGAAGCCGTCGGGCGGGAAGCCGAGCTCGCCCTTGAACAGCGACACGACCGACTCGGGGAACGCGAGGTCCTTGGCCGGGTTGCGCACGTCGTCCACGCTCAGGTCGTTCGCGACCATCATCAGCGCCATGTCGCCGACCACCTTCGACGTCGGTGTAACTTTGACGATGTCGCCGAACAGGCGGTTCACGTCCGCATACGCGCGCGACACCTCGGTCCAGCGATGATCGATGCCGAGCGAGCGCGCCTGCTCGCGCAGGTTCGTGTACTGGCCGCCGGGCATCTCGTGGCGGTAGACGTCGGCCGTGCCCGCGCGAATCTCCGATTCGAACGGCGCGTAGTAGCGGCGCACGCCTTCCCAATACATCGACGCTTCGTGCAGGCGGTCCGCATCAAGCCCGGGATCGCGCTCGCCGCCGGCCAGCGCGGCCGCGATGCTCGACAGGTTCGGCTGCGACGTGAGGCCGCTCATCGCGTCGAGCGCGCCGTCCACCGCGTCGCAGCCTGCTTCGACCGCCGCGAGCACGGATGCTGCGGCGATCCCGCTCGTGTCGTGCGTATGGAAATGCACGGGCAGCCCGGTTTCCTCCTTGAGCGCCTTCACGAGCGTCGCGACCGCCTTCGGGCGGCAGATGCCGGCCATGTCCTTGATGCCGAGCACATGCACGCCGGCCTGCTGCAACTCGCGCGCGATGCCGACGTAATACTTGAGGTCGTATTTCGAACGCGACGTGTCGAACAGGTCGCCGGTGTAGCAGATCGCGCCTTCGCACAGCATCCCGCTTTCGCCGACTGCGTCGATCGCCACGCGCATGTTGCGCACCCAGTTCAGCGAGTCGAACACGCGGAACACGTCGACGCCCGCGCTTGCGGCCTGCTGCACGAAGAAGCGCACGACGTTGTCCGCGTAGTTCGTGTAGCCGACCGCGTTCGAGCCGCGCAGCAGCATCTGGAACAGGATGTTCGGCACGCGTTCGCGCAGCAGCGCGAGGCGCTCCCACGGGTCTTCCTTCAGGAACCGCAGCGCGACGTCGAACGTCGCGCCGCCCCAGCATTCGAGCGAGAACAGCTGCGACAGCTCGCGTGCGTAGAACGGCGCGATCGGCAGCATGTCGGCTGTGCGCATGCGCGTCGCGAACAGCGACTGGTGCGCGTCGCGCATCGTCGTGTCGGTCAAGAGCACCTGCTTCTGATCGAGCATCCACCGCGCGAATTTCTCGGGCCCAAGCTCGCGCAGGCGATCGCGCGTGCCGGCCGGAATCGCCACGGCCGTATCGATCTTCGGCAGCACCGGTTTGGGCAACGGCAGCGCCGGCAGCGCGCGACCGTTCATCTCCGCGTTGCCGTTCACGTTCAGCTCGCCGAGATAGCGCAGCAGCTTCGTCGCGCGATCGCCGCGCTTCGCGAATGCGAGCAGCTCCGGTGTCTTGTCGATGAAGCGCGTCGTCACTTCGCCCGCGATAAAGGCCGGATGATTGATCACGTTCTCGAGGAACTGCAGGTTCGACGTGACGCCGCGAATCCGGAACTCGCGCAGCGCGCGATCCATCCGGTGAATCGATTCGGCCGCCGTCGGCGCCCACGTCGTCACCTTCACGAGCAGCGAGTCGTAGTACGGCGTGATCACCGCGCCGCCGTACGCCGTGCCGGCATCAAGCCGCACGCCGAAGCCGGCCGCGCTGCGGTACGCGGTGAGCCGCCCGTAATCGGGCAGGAAGTCGTTCTCCGGATCCTCGGTCGTGATCCGGCATTGCAGCGCGTTGCCGTTCAGCGGAATCGCCTGCTGTTCCGGCACGCCGGCCGCGCGCGCGACGAGCGCGCCGTCGGCATCCATCGCGTCCTCCGCCAGGCCGATCCGTCCGCCTTCGGTGATGCGGATCTGCGCCTTCACGATGTCGATCCCGGTGACCATCTCGGTCACCGTGTGCTCGACCTGGATGCGCGGATTCACCTCGATGAAGTAGAACTGGCCGGTGTCGGCGTCCATCAGGAATTCGACGGTGCCAGCGTGCGTGTAGCCCACCGCGCGCATCAGCCGCAGTGCGGATTCGCATAGCGCGTGCCGGCTTTCGCGATCGAGATACGGCGCCGGCGCGCGTTCGACGACCTTCTGGTTGCGCCGCTGCACCGTGCAGTCGCGCTCGTACAGATGCACGACCGTGCCGTGCAGATCGCCGAGCACCTGCACCTCGACGTGCCGCGCATTGCGCACGAGCTTCTCGACATACACCTCGTCGTTGCCGAACGCGGCCAATGCCTCGCGGCGCGCTACGGGCAGCAGCGTTTCGAGATCCTGAGCGTTTTCCAGTACGCGCATCCCGCGCCCGCCGCCGCCCCAGCTCGCCTTCAGCATCAGCGGATAGCCGACTTCCGCGGCCAGCACCTTGCACGCGTCGAGATCGTCCGGCAGCGGCGCGGTCGCGGGCATCACGGGCACGCCGGCGGCAATTGCCGCATTGCGCGCGGCCACCTTGTTGCCGAGCGTGCGCATCACGTCGGGCGACGGGCCGATCCAGCGGATGCCGGCGTCGATCACGGCCTGTGCGAAATCGGGGTTCTCGGACAGGAAGCCATAGCCGGGATGGATCGCGTCCACCTTCGCCTGCCGCGCGACGCGCAGGATGTCGTCGATGTCGAGATACGCGGCGAGCGGCTTCTTGCCTTCACCGATCAGGTAGCTCTCGTCCGCCTTGAAGCGATGCAACGCCAGGCGGTCTTCCTTCGAATAGATCGCGACCGTGCGGATGTTCAGCTCGGCGGCGGCACGCATCACGCGGATCGAGATTTCCGAGCGGTTCGCAATCAGGATGGACTGGATGGGGGTAAGCATCACGGCAGCCATGGATAGTGAAGGGTTGAATTGAACGCGCCGATGTGCCGTCCGCCACGCGCACCACGTGCACGCGTCGCCGGTCGGCATGCGGAGCTTCGCATCGGTCGTTCGCGGCGGCATCGTCCCGGCTTTCGCCAGCCAACATGTTCGCCATATCGCGCGACAGCCGCTATCGACATCGCGACGGCGAATAGCATCCAGCCGACCAGCAGGAAATAAGGGACCGGCTCACGGGCCGCTCGACCGGCCGGTTCATTTCACTCGGAAAGGCCGGTCAACTAAGAGACATCGATGGAGACTGTCGCTCGTCGATGCAAACGGCACGCCCCATCGAATACCCGACGGACCGGTCGGTCATTGCTCGACCTCGACGCCGGCATCGAGCCAGCCGCGCATCATCACGCCGACCTCGTCGTTCAGCCACTGCCGGAACTGCTGATATTCGGGGCGCGGCTGCGCATTCCGGTGCGTGATCAGATAGTGATGGCGATCGCGAAACACCAGCACGTCCTGCACCGGGCGCATCAGGATGCCCTGGTCGATCTGCCGGTGCACGAGGTGATGCCAGCCCAGCAGCGTGCCCTCGCCGGCCTCGGCCTGCGCGACGAGCAGCCGGTAGTCGTTGCTTTCCAGATACTTGTTCTCGGTCAGCGTGTCGGTGCCGTCGCCCTGCTGGAACCAGTTGCGCCACACGCGCCAGTCGACGTGCTCGCACACCTGCGCGCGGCCGAGCATCGACAGGTTCAGGGTCGGACGCGACAGCAGGTCCAGCGGCTTCAGCGACCGGCCATGAAAGTGACGTTCGTGAAACGCGGGGCTGCACACCGGATACACGATGTCGTGAAACAGCGGCTCGACGTCGAACTCGGGCTCGCGCGGCGGGTTCTTCGTGATGATGACGTCGGGCTCGATGAGCCCGTCCAGTTCCATGAAGTGCTCGGTGACGATCAGGTTCAACCGGATATCCGGAAACCGCTCGCGAAAAGCCGGCAACCGCGACGACAGCCATAGCGCCGAGAACGTGTGCGACACGCAGATCATCAGCGCGTGCTTGTCGGTGCGGCGCACCGCCTCCGCCGCCTCGGCGATGTTCATGATCGACAGGTACGACGCGTTGTAGAGAATCCGCCCGGCATCCGTCAGCGCGATGTGTCGGCCGGTGCGTTCGAACAGCGCGACGTCGAGCGAATCCTCGAGTTCCTTGATCTGCCGGCTGACCGCGGCCTGCGTCACGCACAACACCTCGGCCGCCTGCGTGAAGCTCTCGTAGCGCGCCGCCGTCACGAAACACCGCAGCGCCCGAAGCGACGGCATCTGCGCGAGGAGTCGGTCTGCAAACAATTGCTTCTTCAACATGGCTTTCACTCTCAAAACGGAGGCCGGACGCGGCGCCGGAGAACCCGTCGTCCGCGGCCCGCCGGTTGCCCGCGGGCCGTGTCATCGCAAACCTTTCAATTGTCAGAATAGTGCGGCTGCGAGTCAGCCGGGCGGCTGGCAACGGGGCACCGCCGAAGCGGCGTCACGATGACGCTATTGTCGATCGATTGTGCACCGCATCGCCATTATCGGAAGCGATGATGGGCAGTGCAATGCGGGCGGGGGACCGGCATGCCCCGTCGGCCGGCCGCCGCCCCACCGCGCATTTGCGCGGCGCAACCGCGTGCCCCGGCGGGGGCCGTCATGCCACGCCCCACCGCGCATTTGCGCGGCGCACCGCGTGCCCCGGCGGGGGCCGTCATGCCAGGTAGCCGGGCCGTTGGTTGACACGCGCCGCAGCTTGCGCGGATTGCGCCGGCCGGGGCCGCACGGACCCGGCATGCCGCGCTGCCGCGGCGCGCCCGCTCAGTCGAGCTTCAGCCAGGTGGTTTTCAGCTCGCAATATTGATCGTGCGCGTAGACGGACTTGTCGCGCCCGCCGAACCCCGACTGCTTGAAGCCCCCGAACGGCGTCGACAGGTCGCCTTCGCCGAAGCAGTTCACCGTGACCGTGCCCGCACGAATCCGCGCGGCGACCTTGTGCGCGCTGTTCACGTTGTCGGTCCACAGCGACGCGGCCAGCCCATAGCACGTATCGTTGGCGATCCTCACCGCATCGTCGACGTCGTCGTATTCGATGAAGCAGACGACCGGCCCGAACACCTCGTCGCGCGCGATGCTCATCTCGGGCGTCACCTGATCGAAGATCGTCGGTTCGACGAACCAGCCGCCCGTCTCGGCGAGGATCGCGCGTCCGCCGCATACCACGCGTGCGCCTTCCGCCTTCGCCTTCTCGATATGACCGAGCACCTTCTCGTAGTGCTTCTGCTCGATCAGCGCGCCGAGCTTCACATCCGGGTCGAGCGGATCGCCGGTCTTCCACCCCGCGAGCACGGCCTGGACCTTCTCCAGCAGTTCCGCCTTCCGGCTTGATGGGACGAGGATCCGCGAGCCGGCGCTGCAGTTCTCGCCCATGTTCCAGAACGCGGCCGCGACGGCCTGTTCCGCCACCGCATCGAGGTTCGCGACGTCCGGCAAGATGACCTGCGGATTCTTGCCGCCGCACTCGAGCACGACGCGCTTCAGGTTGGTATCAGCCGAGTAGTGCAGGAACCGCTTGCCGGTCGCGGTCGAGCCGGTGAACGCGACGAGATCGACGTCCGGATGGCGGCCGATCGCCTCGCCGGCCTCGCTGCCGAAGCCGGTGACGACGCTGAACACACCCGGCGGCACGCCGGCCTCGAGCGCGAGATCGGCGATCCGCAGCGTAGACAGCGACGTCTGTTCGGCCGGCTTCACGACCACGCTGTTGCCGACCGACAGCGCGGGGCCGATTTTCCATGCGAGCATCAGCGCGGGAAAATTCCACGGCAGCACGGCGCCGACGACGCCGATCGGCTCGCGCGTGATCATGCTCACGACGCCCGCGCCGGACGGCGACAACGCGTCGTAGCGCTTGTCGGTCACTTCCGCGTGCCAGCGAATGCACGCGGCCGACTCGGGAATATCGAGCGCCAGGCATTCGCCGATCGGCTTGCCGGCTTCCAGCGCCTCCAGCAGCGCGAGTTCCTCCGCATGCTCGTCAATCAGTTGCGCGACGCGCAGCAGCACCGCCTTGCGGTGCGCGGGCGCGGCCTTCGACCAGACACCCGATTCGAATGCGTCGCGCGCGGCCGCGACCGCCCGGTCGACGTCCCGCTGGTTGCATCGCGCCACCTCGGCGAGCACCTTGCCGGTTGCGGGGTTGAGCGTGGCGAACGTCTCGCCCGACGACGCCGCGCTGCGTTGCCCCGCGATGAACGCGCGACCGTCGAGCGACAACGCGTTCGCCTTCTGTTTCCAGTCCTGATGGTTCGTCATGTCGTTTCCTCAATAATCAAAGTTCGGCACCGGCCGAGAGCTCCTTGGCCCAGATCGTCGCCGACACGGCCAGGTCGACGATCGGTCGAACCGGCAGCGGACGCGGATGCGGCTGCTTGAGCAACTGCTGCACGAGACTGTTCGATTCGCCGAGCGCGTACTCGGCGATCAGCTTGCCGGCGGACGACCCGCGGCTCAGGCCGAGGCCGTTGCAGCCGATCGCTTCGTAGAGGCCGTCGGCGCGCTTGCCGAACAGCGCGCCGTTGTTGGCGGACAGGCACAGCGGCCCGCCCCACGTATATTCCAGCTCGACGCCGCGGAGCATCGGAAAGCGGCGCTCGAACGAGCGCTGATGCAGATGCCGCGACTTCGCGAGATCGGCCTGCGACACCTTCACGTCCGGCCGGAACGCGAAATGGTTGCGCACGCAAATGCGATCGGTGCTGAGGCGCCGCACCGTCGTGCCCATCGGGTCGGCCGGAATCAGCGCCCATGAACGCGTGCCGCCGAGTTTCGCCACTTCGTCCGGGTTCATCGCGCGCGTGAGCGAGGCGAACGTGTAGACGGGCAGCAAGCCGTTCGAATGCATGCCGAAGGTCGCCGCGTACGCGTTCGTGCACAGGATCACCTGCTTCGCGACGATCTTGCCGCCGGCGAAATGCAGCACGCGCGTGTCGCCGCGATGCTCGATGCGCGTCACCGCGCTGAGCTCGAACACCGTCACGTTGTCCGGTTGCGTCGCCGCCAGCCCGCGCATCAGCGCGGCCGGCTGCGCCGTGCTGCAACCCGGCGTGAACAGCGCGCCCGTATAGAAGTCCGTGCCGGTCACGGCCCGGATCCCGGCCTGATCGAGCCATTCGAACGCTTCGCCGATGCGCGACAACCCATCGGCGAAATGCGCGAGCGCGGCCGCGCCCTTCGGGTTGACCGACGCGTGGAATTTGCCGTCGTCGCGCCAGTCGCAATCGATGCCGAAGCGCCGCACGATCTCGCGCACATAGTCGATCCCGTGCCGCTGAAACCGCACATCGGCGCGATCCTCGTCGATGCTGCGCGAGTAGCTTTCGCTGCTGATGTCGTGCGGCAGGTCGACGAAGAATCCGGAATTGCGCCCGGCCGTCGTGCGGCCGATCCGGTCGGCCTCCACGAGCGCGACGGACGCACCGGGCGCAAGCTCCGCGAGCCGGCGCGCCGCGCAAAGCCCGGTGATGCCCCCGCCGACCACCACCCAGTCGAACCGGCAGTCGGACGTGACGGTGCGGGCGTCCTGCGCGGGCGGCAGGCTCTCCCACCATCCGTTCACCCCGTCGGGCGCCGGAAACCGTGCGAATTCCAGATTGGAGCCCATGATGGATTACCGGCCGTCGCGCAGCAGCGGCTTCACGAGCTTCGCGAACGCGTCACGCTCATCGCTCGACAGCGCGCCGAGCGGTGCGCGGGCCACACCGACCGGCAGGCCAGCCAGCTCGCAGCCGTAACGCACGTACTGAATGAACTTGCCGCTGCGCTCGAGCAGTTCGAGCACCGGCAGCAGTTGCGCCATCAGCTTGCGGCCGGTCGCGAAATCGCCGCGCTTCACGCAGGCGTCGAACAGGTCGGTGTGCGCTTCCGGCAGGAAGTTCGACGCGCCGCCGACCCAGCTGCGCGCGCCCCATGCGAAGAACTCGAGCGCCTGATCGTCCATCCCGCAGCTCAGCACGAGCCGGTCGCTGAAATGCGTAGACAGATGATGCAGATGCGCGATATCGCCGGTGCTTTCCTTCATCGCGACGAAGTTCTTGCGCTCGAGCAGCGTCGCGAGAATGTCGTCGCCGATTTCGGTGCCGGTGCGCGCCGGGAAGTTGTACAGCATGATCGGCATGTCGAGCGCGTCGTCGACCGCGAGCAGGTGCGCGAGCAATTCCTGCTGGGTCGGCTGCGCGTAGTACGGCGCGGCCACCAGCAACGCGTTCAGTCCCGCGCGTTTCGCCTCGCGGCCGAGCCGCAGCACTTCCTTCGTCGTCGTCGCGTTGATGCCCGCGGTCAGGAACGTCTTGCCGCCGGCCGCGGCGGCGACCGTGTCGAACGTGCGCACGCGCTCGTCGAAGCTCAATGCGTAGTATTCGCCGGTCGTCCCGCCGATACCGAGGCCCGACACCCGGCCCGCGAGATCGGCCGCATGACGGCCCAGCAATGCATGATCGATTTCGCCGTCCGCGTCGAACGGGGTGACCAGCGGTGTGTGTACGCCCTCAAAGCTCATTTCGATTCCTCACTCAGGTGGATGCGCCGGGTTCCCGCAGTCGAGCGGGAAGCCGGCAATTCGACAAAAACGTCGTCGGCGCGTCGCGGCATTCGTGCAGCCACGCCGACCGATTCGCTACGTGGTCCGAACGATGTTGCGTTCCCGGACCGATGCGGAGTCAGGCGAACGCCTCCGCTTGTGCGTAAATGGGGAACTGGCTGCACAGATCGCGCACGCGGGCCCGCACCGACCGCTCGACCGCCTGGTCGCCGCCCGGATCGCGCTTGAGCGCCGCCAGCACTTCGACGATCATTTCGCCGATCTGCTCGAACTGCGCGGATCCGAAGCCGCGCGTGGTGCCGGCCGGCGTGCCGAGCCGAATGCCGGACGTGACCATCGGGTTTTCCGTATCGAACGGAATCCCGTTCTTGTTGCAGGTGATGCCGGCGCGCTCCAGCGCCTTCTCGGCTTGCGCGCCGGTCATGCGCTGCGAACGCAGGTCGACCAGCAGCAGGTGGTTGTCGGTGCCGCCGGTGACGAGATCCACGCCGCCCGCCTTCAGCACTTCGCCGAGCGCCTGCGCGTTCGCGAGCACGTTGTCGATGTAGGTCTTGAAGTCCGCATGCAGCACTTCGCCGAACGCGACGGCCTTGCCGGCAATCACGTGCATCAGCGGGCCGCCCTGCAGGCCGGGGAACACGGCCGAGTTGATCTTTTTGGCGATCTCTTCGTCGTTGGTCAGCACGAAGCCGCCGCGCGGGCCGCGCAGCGTCTTGTGCGTGGTGGATGTCACGACGTCGGCGAACGGCACCGGGTTCTGATGCCGCCCCGCCGCGACGATGCCGGCGAAATGCGCGATGTCGACCATCAGCTTCGCATCGACGCTGTCCGCGATCTCGCGGAACGCGGCGAAGTCGAGCGCGCGCGGATACGCGGAGAAACCGGCGATGATCAGGTTAGGCTTGTGCTGGTGCGCGAGTTCTTCGACCTGGTCGTAGTCGATCCGCATCGTGTCGCGGTTCACGCCGTACTGCACCGCGTTGAACCACTTGCCCGACAGCGCCGGCTTCGCGCCGTGCGTCAGGTGGCCGCCGGCGTCCAGCGACATGCCGAGCACCGTGTCGCCCGGCTTCGCCAGCGCGAGCATCACCGAGCCGTTCGCCTGCGCGCCGGAGTGCGGCTGCACGTTCGCGTGCCGGCGTTGAAGAGTGCTTCACGCGCGGTCGATCGCCAGCGCCTCGATTCGTCCGGTCGAATGTCGCAGCCGCCGTAGTAACGCTGGGCCGGATAGCCTTCCGCATACTTGTTGGTCAGCACCGAACCCTGCGCCTCCAGCACCGCACGCGACACGATGTTTTCGGACGCGATCAGTTCGATCTGGCTCTGCTGGCGACGCAGCTCCAGTGCGATCTCCGATGCGATCACCGGATCCCGGCTCTGGAGCGTTTCGGAAAAAAAGCGGGCGTTCTCGTTCACTTGGTGACTCCGCGGCGCGATTCGTGATGTGCTGCATGGACTGCATGAACTGCGTGTACCGCACACCGCAAGGCCGTCGGCATCGGGCGATGTGCGTCGCCAGTGGCGCGGGCTTTACTGCTGCAGCCAGGCCTTCAGCTTCTCCGGATGGGCATCGACGAACTTCTTCGCGGCCGTGGCGTAGTCGTTCGTGCTGTTCCCTTCGAACTCGATCGCCTCGACGTCGGCCAGCGTCAGCTTCAGGTGCTTGAAGAACACGTCGGCGCGCGGGAACTTGCCTGCGAACTTCTTCGATGCGAACGCGTGAATCTGCTCTTCACCGCCCAGCGTGCCCTTCGGATCCTTCAGATAACGCATCTGCCACTTCTGGAACAGCCAGTGCGGGCTCCAGACCGTCGCGACGATCCACTGCTTCGACTGGTACGCACGCGACACGCTCGCCAGCATGCCGGCCTCGCTCGACGCCTGCAGGTTGTAGCCGTCCAGGTTGTAGGCCTTGATGGTTTTCTCGGACGCCTGCATCAGGCCGCCGCCCGGCTCGATGCCCTGGATCGTGCCGTTCAGCTTGCTCTTGACCTCGGGCTTGCTCAGGTCGGCGATCGACGACAGCTGCGATTCCGGAATGTAGGTCGGTACCGCCCAGCCGTTGCGGCCGCCGGTGTAGATGAAGCCGACGTCATCCAGGTCGTTCTTGTACTTCGCGTAGTACGTCGCGTGCGTGACCGGCAGCCAGCCGCCGACCATGATGTCCAGATCGCCGCGGGCGACGCCCTGGTACTGGATGCCGATGTCGGCCTGGACGAACTGCACCGGCTGCTTGAGGTTCGTCTCCAGCACGTACTTCGCGACGTTGGCCACCGCGAGCACGTCGGCCCAGTTGGTCACCGCGATCTTGACCGGCTCGGCCGCCGCGGCCACGCCCACACCTGCGCTGCAGGCCACCACCGTCGACACCGCAAGTTTCGCCAGAAGCGATTTGAACGTATGGGTATTCATCTAGTACTCCTTGTTAATCACGCGAGTCTTTCAAGGATGAGGAACGCCTCGATCGGCGTTTCTGGTCTCCACGCACTGCTACACCGGTTCCGCCGCGGCACCGTGGCCGCGGCGCTTCATCGTCCGTCAACTGCCTTCCGACTGCTGTTTCGCTCAGGTGCGTGCCGCGCCCTGCGGGCCGGCCTTGCCTGCACGCGCGGCCGGCCGCGCCTTCTTTTTCTTCGCCTTCACGCCGAAGCTCTCCGTCAGCCGGTCCAGCACGATCGCGAGCAGCACGACGGACAGACCGCTTTCGAAACCGAGGCCGATGTCGAGGCGCTGGATACTCGCGAGCACGTCGTTGCCGAGGCCGCCCGCGCCGACCATCGATGCGATGATGACCATCGACAGCGCCATCATGATCGTCTGGTTCACGCCGGCCATGATCGACGGCAGCGCGTTCGGCAGCTGGATCTTCCACAGCAGCTGCCAGTCGGTGCTGCCGAACGAGCGGCCGGCTTCGATCAGTTCCTCGCGGTCACGTGCCGGATGCCGAGCGTCGTCAGCCGCACGACGGGCGGCATCGCGAAGATCACCGTCGACAGGATCCCCGGCACGCGGCCGAGACCGAACAGCATCGCGGCCGGAATCAGGTAGACGAATGCGGGCATCGTCTGCATCAGGTCGAGCATCGAACGCACGATCGTGGCGATCAGCTTGTTGTTCGCGCCCCAGATCCCGAGCGGCACGCCGATCACCAGGCTGAAGAACGTCGCCGCGGTGACAAGCGCGAGCGTCGAGACCGTCTGCGCCCACAAGCCCATGTAGTGAATCACGAGCAGCGCGAGGCCGACGAAAATCGAGAACGCGATGCCGCGACGCCACAGCGCGAGGCCGACCAGGATCACGACCATCGCGATGAACGGCACGGCGGCCAGGCCGTCCTCGAGCAGCTTCACGACCGCGCCGAGCCCCGCCGAGAACGTGTCGAAGCCGACGCGGAAATGCAGAAACAGAAAGTTGACGAAGTTTTCCGCGAACTTCCCGATCACCGATGCATTCATGCTGCCCTCCGTTGCATCATCTGCTTGAGTATCGTCCGGCAGGACACGACGCCCGCCAGTTGTCCCGCCGCGTCCGTCACCGGCACGTCGTGCTCCTGGGTCAGCGCGATCGACGCGAGCCGGTGAAGATCCGTATCGATCGAAATCGCGTTGAAGTCGTGCAGGAAGGCGTCGCGTATCGGTCGCGCGCCGGAGCGGTGCAGCGTGGCGGGCGTGACGCAGCCCAGATAATGGCCGGCCTCGTCGCACACGTAACCGCATTCCGCGCCGCTGTCGATCAGTTGGTTCAGATAGCGGTCGGACGGCGCCGCCGCATCGCACCGAAGCAGCCCGCGCCCGATCGTCGTCATCAGGCTGGATGCCTTCAGGAAGCGCGACACGTCGACATTGCGGAAGAAGTCCTGCACGTACGCATCCGCCGGCGTCTGGATCAGTTCGGCCGGCGTGCCGACCTGGATCAGGCAGCCGTCCTTCATGATGCCGATGCGGCCGCCGATCTTCACCGCCTCCTCGATATCGTGGGAGATGAACACGATCGTGCGCTGCTCTTCCTTCTGCAGGCGCAGCAACTCGTTCTGCATTTCGAAGCGGATCAGCGGATCGAGCGCCGAGAATGCCTCGTCCATCAGCAGGACCGACGGATTCACCGCCAGCGCGCGAGCCAGCCCCACGCGCTGCTGCATGCCGCCGGACAACTCGCTCGGCAGCAGCTTCTCGTACGACCCGAGGCCGACGCGTTCCAGCGCGGCACGCGCCACCTCGTAGCGCTGCGCCTTCTTGACGCCCGCGACCTCGAGCCCGTAGGCGATGTTGTCGATCACGGTGCGGTTCGGCAGCAGTGCGAACGACTGGAACACCATCGCCATCTTCTGGCGCCGTACGTCGCGCAGCTCCGGCGTCGACATCGGCGCGATGTCGCGGCCTTCGAGCACGACCTGCCCCGACGTCGGCTCGATCAGCCGGTTGAGCAGTCGAACCAGCGTCGATTTACCGGAGCCAGACAACCCCATGATCACGAAGATCTCGCCGGCCCTGACGCTCAGGCTCACGTCGTTGACCGCCACCATGTTGCCGGTTTCCGCGAAGATCTCGTTGCGTCCGACACCGCGCTCGAGCAGCTCGATCGCCCGCTCGGGCTTCGGACCGAAGATCTTCGACAGGTGCTTGACGGTCAGGATGTCGGTTCCGGTCGCGATGCTCGACCGGGCGATCGACGGCGCACCGTCGGTATGGAGTGCTCCGGGGGGAAGTACGTCGCCCGGCGCAAACGTCAGATTTGGGGCCATTCTGTCATCCCGACTAGCTGGTGATGGAAACCGCGAACTTCAGACGAGTCGCCTTCGATTGCCCGCTTGCCGCGTGGGCTCGATGCGCTCCTGCGTTGGTTGACGGCGCTGATTCAGTGAACGCAGCGTATCAATCCAATTACATCGGTCCCGATACATTTTCTGTGCGCTTTTCCATACCTTTGGTAATGCATCGAAAACGTGCGGCAAAGCGGGAATGGAGCGCAATGGTGCGAACGACGCCAAAACGCAATGCCGGCGCGGATGTGCGGGATGGCGCGGTGACTGAGGCAAGGGGGGGCGCGTGGGGCGCGGGATGGTGCGGTAGGGGAAAATCCTGAGGGGGGGTGCGTAGGGGAAACTACTGATAACGGCGGCGCGCGACGTGCGCGGCGCGAAAGATTCTGGCGATGTTCAATCCGACGCTGACGATATTTCCCGGATCAGCGACGGCTTCATTTTGCTCGCGAACCGGTTGACGATCGTGCGCGCTTCAACATGGGCAGCATAGAAAGAAGCGCGCACGACCCGCTCGGATTTCATCGGCTTTGCGCCAACCCCTCCAGCGTTTTCTTAGAGGTCAGTTCAAAAACCCCGGGAGGGGCTGGCACATACGTCATGAAGCTGGTTCGACGCCGCCGAACCGGCTTCGGAGCGCGCGAGCAGCGTGATCCGGTTTGCAAGGCCGGAAACGCTCGCCGCGGAATTGTTGGTCTTTGACCAACTGGCGAAGAAGGTGCGAAGCGCCGGCGCCGGATAGCCGCGGTCCGTCAATCGGTGAAATGCACTTTCAATGTCCCGAAGCGCCTCCTCTTCGGCCGAGAAGGCTGCAACAAGCGCATCCTTCAGGACACCGCTTTTCATCTCGTGAAGCACAGGTGTGACGATATCGAGCAACCCCGCATGCGATTGAAACGCTTCCATCCTTTTCTCTCCGGTTCTAGGTGTGATTTGAAATGAACTACCGAGTCAGCCGCACTTCTGGTGAGCGCGGTTTGCTTGCACCGGCGGGAGACATTCCGCGCCAGAAGAAAAACACGAGCGCGCCTGCAATCGCCTGTGCACCGACGACGAATGCGACGCAGCCCATCCAGCCCCAGCGATTCCATGCGGGAACAGGCAGGACCGAGCCGAGACTTCCGCCAAAGTAATAGAAGGAAAGGTAGATGCCGATCGCCGTCGATCTTGCACCGGGTGCCGCCCGCGAGATGAACGCATTGGCCGACGCCTGCTCGACGAACACCGCGGTCGAACTGAGCGCGAGACCGATCAGGATCGTGATGACGCTGCTCGACAGCGTCAGCAATGCACCGACAATCGCGAGGCCGGTCGCCGCGAGCGCGAGATCGCGCGGGCCGCGCTTCGCCGCGACGCGGCCCGCGAGCGGGGTGACGACGACCGCGACGAGAAATACCGCATAGATCGCGCCGATCTCGACCGTATTGAATCCAAATGGCGCACTGGCGAGTCGCAGTCCGACGAAGGTGAACGTCGCGACCTGCGATGCCAGCACGCATGTCCCGACCACAAACGACGCCAGCAGCGGGCCGCGCGTCAAGAGCTTCCAGCGCGGCGGCGACGCACCATCGGCGTCCGGAGGCGCGGCGCGGGACGCCGGCAGGCACGCGTGAATCGCAAGGCCCGCTGCAAGACACAGGAACGCGATGAAATCGAGCGCGTGACGCCAGCCGAACGCGGACGTCAGGATATTGGTCACGAAGCGTCCAGCGAATCCGCCGAGTGTCGTGCCGGCGACGAAGAGCGCACTGACCTCCGTCGCCGCGTCGTGGCTGAAGATCTCGCCGATGCAGGCGATCGAGATCGCGAAGATGAACGGCATCAGGATACCCGCGGCAAAGCGGGCGGCGAGGAACGATGAAAAGCTCGCCGCGTGCGCAGACCAGAGGACGGGAAGCGCACAAGCCACGGCAGCGCACGAAATGACCATCCGGCGATCGAAGCGAGCGGCCAGCGCGCCGACGAACGGAGCGATAATGGCGACCGCCAAGGTGGTGGCGCTGATGCCCTGGCCGGCCTGTTCGGCGCTCACGTCAAATACCGCAGCGAGTTCGTGCAGGATGCCCTGAGTCGAATAAAGATTGAGAAAAGCCGCAAACCCGCACAGGAAAAATGCGAATCGAATCGTTCTGTTGCCCACTGGTGACGCCCTATCTGGTTTGTGTGACAGTCTGACGAGTGAGCGACACGCGTGCCAATACCGTTTTTGTGGCTATTGATACCGAAAAGACAAAAATGCTTGATCTACGCCGCCTACGCTATTTCGTGACCGTCGCCGATGAATTGCACTTCGGACGCGCAGCGTTGCGCTTACGGATCGCCCAGCCGCCTTTGACGCGCCATATCGCCGCGCTGGAAACCGAGCTCGGGATCCGGCTGTTCGAGCGATCCACACGCGCGGTGCAGCTCACGCCTGCAGGCGCGCTGTTTCTCGAACATGCGAGGAGCGTCATTCATGCGGTCGACGAGGCGGAGGCGACAGCGCGCAAGATGGCGCAAGGTATGGTCGGTCGTGTCGTGATCGGCTATGCGAGCTCCATTCCGATGTCCGACGCGTTTTCGGACATCATCCGCAACGTGAGCCGCAGCATGCCGGAAGTCGAGTTGGCGTTTCGGGAAGTATCGACCGCCAGTCAGCGCCAGCAGATCACCGACGGCACGATGGACATCGGATTCGGCTGGTCAGCGACGAAGGCGTCGGAGGAGCGCAGCCGGTCCCTCGTCGTCTCGCGGGAACCGCTCGTCGCCGCGGTTCCCGCCCAGAGCAAATACGCGGGTAAGGCGACGATCGAGTTCCGTGAACTCGTCAGGGAGAACTTCGTCACGTTCCCGGCGGGTTACGGTTCCGCGCTGAACGCGGCGCTCGAGGATCTGTGCGCCCATGAAGGTGTTGCGCCGCGGATAGGGCCTACAGCGTCGCAGATTACGACGCTGGTGTCGCTGGTGGCAGCGGAACGCGGCGTCGCCATCGTGCCCAGCTTCACGTCGACATTGCAGCGCTCGGGCGTCGCTTACGTGCCGCTGGCGAGGCCGCATGTTCTCGAATTGGTCGTCACATGGTCCGAACCGTTCTCGTCGACCTGCGTCGAGCAGTTCATCGCGTTCGCCAGGTCGGTCGCAGCCGGCTAGGGCCTGTTCACGCTAATAACGGGCTTGCGAACGTGCCTTTCCGCCCGCAGGGCAAGGAGAGAGGAGGCGCAATAGCCGTAGCTATTGCAACGACGAACGACGCCGCAATGCGGGCGGAAAGGCACGTTCCCCTGTTTGGAAAAATCATTCGTGGGGCTGGCCCCCAGAAGGGCCGATCGCCGCGTCATACTCCTCGCGAATACGTCGAGTATTCGCTTCGTCGCATTCCTTGCGCTCGGCCCTTCTGGGGGCCAGCGCAAGCCCGTTATTAGCGTGAACAGGCCCTAGGCTTCCAGGCCCTTCTGCACGTACCACGATAACGGCAGTGTCAGCAGCAGGATCGAGGCCAGCGCGAGCAGCGCGGTCGGGACGCCCGCGATGTCACCCAGACGGCCGAAAAGAACCGGCGACAGCGCGCCGCCGCCGATTGTGCCCGTATAGAACAAGGCAAACGCCTGCTCGCGCTTGCCGACCCCGGCCAGCTCCGGCACGACGCCGTAGAGCACGGACGAGGTCCCGTTCAACGCCAGTCCAAGCAGCGGGAGCATCGCCATCATCGCGAAGAGGGGCGAGAATACAGCGAGCACGATCAACAGCGACGTGGCGGACTCCGTGAGCCACACCGTCTTCATCATCCCGATGCGCGCGCCCAGATAGCCGCAGAACAGCTTGCCGAACGCGCCGCCCAAGAACAGCATCGTCAGCGCGAGACCGATACCGGCGGTGCCGGCCCCCTTGCTTTTGAGCAGGAACGGCAGGAACGTCAGAAAGCCCATCCGCACGGCACTGTCGAGGGTGCCGGTCGCGAGCAGCGCGCGTAAGCCGCCGGACGAACCGCTGCCGCTGGTCGCTTTCGGCGTCTTGTCGCGCGCCGCTCGCGACGAGTCGCGCGACGGAATCAGCCACCACAGCAGGCCCGCTGAAACCACGCCCAGCACGCCGATCAGCGTGGTGCCGGTTCGCCACGTCACGACCGTCAACAGAAGGCCGATCAGGCCTGGTATCAGCGTCTTGCCGATGTCTCCGGAGAAGTTGTATTGGGCCAGCGCCTCCTTCACGCCTCCGCCTGCCTCGTAGGAATCGGTGACCATCGACGATGCGAGCGGATGCTGCGTGCTTGCGCCCAGTCCGCCCAGCACCAGCGCGATCAGCAGTACCGTCAGCCCACCGGCCTGACCTGCGATCAGGTAGGCCACGCCTGCGAGGGCGGTCCCGGCCACCAGCAAGCGCTCCCGCCCCCAGCGCCGCGCTGCCCGGCTGGCTAGCAACTGGAAACTCGCCATCACGCCGGAATAGAGCCCGCGCAACAAGCCGATCTGCGCGTAATTGATCGCGAACTGCGCCTGCCAGATCGGCAGCAGCACGTAAATGACGTCAGTCAACCCGTCGTGCACGGCGTGCGCGCCGCAGGCGGCGATCAGCGAGCGGCGACGGGACGGATCGGGGCAGTTCGGTGTCTCGAGAGAGACTTCGTTTCGCAAATCGCTCATTTCGTTGATTGTGTGCCGAATGTCGGTTGCGGTTCGCCGCAATTCTTCGTCAACGGCTTGAACAGCGACCTTGAATGCTCACCGGTTCTTCATTCGAAGTTGAAGCCCACAACGCTCTGCCGCCGCGTGATGGCCGATGGCATCGCGGAGCAACCGGGCGAAAAAATACCAGAGACGGGATGCCCGGCAAACCGCGATAAGGCGTCAATCGCACCGCTTTACCAATCATTCAATTCGACATCAGCGGGAGACGAACCGGGTAACTCACGCGAGTCGCCGCATCCGCGCGTGCCTTTCCGTCAACATCGCGCATACGCTTTCCCTGCGCTCCAAACAGAAAACGCGGATGACGCGCCGACACCGGACACCACCTCCGGCGCGGCTCGTCATCCGCGTCGACGCGCTGCCTACTTGCAGTACGTCAGCTGTAGTCGTACACCCCCCGCCCCGTCTTCCGCCCCAGCCTTCCCGCCGACACCATCTCCCGCAGCAGCGGGCACGCACGATACTTCGTGTCGCCGAAGTCCTTCAGGAACACGTCCATCACCGCGAGGCACACGTCGAGCCCGACGAGATCGGCCAGCGCGAGCGGCCCGATCGGATGGTTCGCACCGAGCTTCATCCCCGCGTCGATCTCCTCGGCCGACGCGATGCCTTCGGCCAGCACGAAGAACGCTTCGTTGATCATCGGCACGAGGATCCGGTTCACGACGAAGCCCGGCGCGTTGCGCACGCCGATCGGCGACTTGTCGAAACGCTCGGTGAGCGCGCGCACCGCCGACGCGGTCGCGTCGCTCGTCTGCAGCCCGCGGATGATCTCGACGAGCGGCATCAGCGGCACCGGGTTGAAGAAGTGCATGCCGACGAAGCGCGACGGCTCGGCAAGCAGCGCCGCGAGCGCGGTGATCGAGATCGACGACGTGTTGGTCGCGATGATCGCATCGGGCCGCGCAACCGCTTCGATCTGCTTCAGGATGCGGCTCTTCAGCTCGACGTTCTCGGTCGCGGCTTCGATCACGATGTCGACCGCGGCGAGCTTCGCGTAATCGGTCGACGTCGTGATGCGCGCGAGCGCGGCGTCGCGTGCGCCGGCGGCGAGCTTCTCCTTCGACACGAGCCGCTCGAGGCTGCCCTTCAGCGCGGCGACGCCCTTGTCGAGCGCCGCATCGCTGACGTCGATCATCACGACGTTGAGTCCTGCAACGGCGGCGGTTTGCGCGATGCCGTTGCCCATGGTTCCGGCGCCCACGACGCCGACGGTTTCGATGGCCATGACGATTCCTGTATGTTCGGGTGCTGAGCGTTCGATTATCAGATGTTCTCGAAGATCGCCGCAATGCCCTGGCCGCCGCCGATACACATCGTCACGAGCGCATAACGCCCGCCGATGCGCTTCAGCTCGTACAGCGCCTTGACCGTGATCAACGCGCCCGTCGCGCCGATCGGGTGGCCGAGCGAAATGCCCGAACCGTTCGGGTTGACCTTGGCCGGATCGAGGCCGAGCTCCTGCGTGACCGCGCATGCCTGGGCCGCGAACGCCTCGTTCGCCTCGATCACGTCGAGATCGCTGATCTTCAGGCCCGCGCGCTCGAGCGCCTTCTGCGTGGCCGGCACGGGGCCGATGCCCATGTACGCCGGATCGACGCCCGCGTGTGCATACGCGACCAGACGCGCGAGCGGCTTCACGCCCTGCGCACGCGCGGCATCCGCGCTCATCATCAGCACCGCGGCGGCCGCATCGTTGATCCCCGACGCGTTGCCGGCCGTCACCGTGCCGTCTTCCTTCGCGAACACCGGCTTCAGCTTCGAGAAATCGTCCGGGCCCGCGTCGTGACGCACGTGCTCGTCGGTGTCGAACGCGACCTCGCCCTTCTTCGTGCGGATCGAGATCGGCAGGATCTGATCCTTGAAGCGGCCTTCGGCGACCGCGCGCGCCGCGCGACGATGCGATTCGAGCGCGAGCGCATCCTGCGCGTCACGCGAAATGCCGTACTTGCGTGCGACGTTCTCGGCCGTCACGCCCATGTGGATCGTCTGGAACGGGTCGTGCAGCGCGCCGAGCATCATGTCGACGAGCTTCGCGTCGCCCATGCGCTGGCCGAAGCGCGCGGCCGGCACGGTGTACGGTGCGCGGCTCATGCTCTCCGAGCCGCCGCCGATCGCGATGTCGGCGTCGCCGAGCATGATCGTCTGCGCGGCCGACACGATCGCCTGCAGGCCCGAGCCGCACAGGCGGTTCACGGTCAGCGCCGGCGTGTGCTGCGCGACGCCGCCGTTGATCGCCGCGACACGCGCGAGATACATGTCCTTCGGCTCGGTGTTCACGACATGGCCGAACACGACGTGCCCGACCGCATCGCCCGGCACGTTCGCGCGCGACAGCACTTCGCTCACGACCTTCGCGCCGAGATCGGTCGGCGAGAAATCCTTCAGGCTTCCGCCGAAATCGCCGATCGCGGTACGGACACCGCTCACCACCACGACTTCCTTCGCTGCATTGCTCATCGTCTCACTCCGGTTCGTTCGCGCCCGCGGGCGCGGGGATGCGTTGCGTTACATGTTCGGGTAATTCGGCCCGCCGCCACCTTCCGGCGTGACCCACACGATGTTCTGCGTCGGGTCCTTGATGTCGCAGGTCTTGCAGTGCACGCAATTCTGCGCGTTGATCACGAGGCGATCGCCGCCGTCGTCGTTCTTCACGAACTCGTACACGGCCGCCGGGCAGAAGCGGGCCTCCGGCCCCGCGTACGTACGCAGGTTCACGTTCACCGGCACGCTCGCATCCTTCAGCGTCAGATGCGCCGGCTGGTTCTCCTCGTGGTTCGTGTTCGAGATGAACACCGACGACAGCCGGTCGAACGTCAGCTTGCCGTCCGGCTTCGGATACTCGATCGGCGTGCATTCCGATGCGGGCTTCAGCATCTCGTGGTCCGCATGCTTGTGATGCAGCGTCCACGGCACGTTGCCGCCCATCACCTTCTGCTCGAGCCCGACCATCAGCGTGCCGAGATACAGCCCCTTGGCCATCCACTGCTTGAAGTTGCGCGCGCGGTACAGCTCCGTGTACAGCCACGATTGCTTGAACGCATCCGGATACGCGTTGAGCTCGTCCGACTGCCGGCCGGCCTGCACCGCATCGAACGCGGCATCCGCCGCCAGCATGCCGGTCTTGATCGCCGCGTGGCTGCCCTTGATCCGCGACGCGTTCAGGAAGCCCGCATCGTCGCCGATCAGCGCGCCGCCCGGGAATACCGTCTTCGGCAGCGACAACAGGCCGCCAGCCGTGATCGCGCGCGCGCCGTACGACACGCGCTTGCCGCCTTCGAGGAACGCGCGGATCGACGGATGCGTCTTGTAGCGCTGGAATTCCTCGAACGGCGACAGGTACGGGTTCGTGTAGCCCAGGCCCACCACGAAGCCGACCACGACCTGGTTGTTGTCCATGTGATACAGGAACGAGCCGCCGTACGTATCGGACTTCAGCGGCCAGCCGGCCGTGTGGATCACGAGGCCCGGCTTGTGCTTTGCCGGATCGATTTCCCACAGCTCCTTGATGCCGATCCCGTATGCCTGCGGATCCGCGTTCGCGTCGAGCTTGAACTTCGAGATCAACTGGCGGCCGAGATGCCCGCGGCAGCCTTCGGCGAACAGCGTGTACTTCGCGTGCAGCTCCATGCCGAGCTGGAAGTTCTCGGTCGGCTCGCCGTCCTTGCCCACGCCCATGTTGCCGGTGGCGACGCCCTTCACCGAGCCGTCGTCGTTGTAGAGAATCTCGGCGGCGGGGAAGCCCGGGAAGATCTCGACGCCCAGCGCTTCGGCCTGTGCCCCCAGCCAGCGCGTGACGTTGCCCAGCGAGATCACGTAGTTGCCGTGGTTCTGGAAGTTGGCGGGCAGCGCCCAATTGGGCGTGGTGACCGCGCCCGTCTCGGACAGGAACAGGAAGCGGTCTTCCGTCACCGCGACGTCGAGCGGCGCGCCGCGTTCCTTCCAGTCGGGGAACAGTTCGGTGATCGCGCGCGGGTCCATCACCGCGCCCGACAGGATGTGCGCGCCGATCTCGGAACCCTTCTCGAGCACGCACACGCCGATCTCGGTGCCTTTCTCGGCGGCCAGCTGCTTGAGCCGGATCGCCGCCGACAGCCCGGCGGGGCCGCCGCCGACGATCACGACGTCGTATTCCATCGATTCGCGCGGGCCGTACTGCGCGAGCAAGTCCTGTGTGGTCAAAATCCTGTCTCCTCCTGCGCCCCGACCGTTACGGTCAGAACTGGTCTTCCGTCAACGCGAGCACGCTCTCGTTGCCCTTCGCGCCGACGATCGACGCTTCGAGCGCGCCGGCCTGCACGAGCACGTGTTCCGCATAGCATTGTGCGATCGCGATCTTCGCATCGTAGAACGCCGTGTCATGCGCGCGGTTCGCGTGCGCCGCCAGCAGCGCGCGCGCCATTTGCCATCCGCACAGCACCACGCCCGCCAGCTTCAGGTACGGCACGCTGCCGGCGAACACCGCGTTCGGATCCTGCTTCGCGTTCGCGAGCACGTAGTCCGCCACCGACGACAGCGCGCGCGCGCCCTTCTCCAGCTGCGCCTTCATCGACGCGGCCGGCGCGCCGTCGAGCTTGCCGAGCGCCGTGACCGTGTCGCCGATCTCCGCGATCAGCGCCTTCGCGACCGCGCCGCCGTCGCGCAGCGTCTTGCGGCCGACGAGGTCGTTCGCCTGGATCGCGGTCGTGCCTTCGTAGATCGCCAGGATCCGCGCATCGCGGTAGTACTGCGCCGCGCCGGTTTCCTCGATGAAGCCCATCCCGCCGTGCACCTGCACGCCGTGGTTGGCGACGTCGTTCGCGTTGTCGGTGCTCCAGCCCTTCACGACCGGCACCAGATATTCGTAGATTGCCTGATGACGCGTACGCGTCGCCTCGTCCGAATGGCGGTGGGCAATGTCGCTGTGCGCGGCAGCCACATACGCGAGCGCGCGAGCGCCTTCGGTCAGCGCGCGCATCGTGCCGAGCATCCGGCGCACGTCCGGGTGATGGATGATCGTCACCGACTGCTTCGCCGAGCCGTCGACCGGGCGGCTCTGCACGCGCTCCTTCGCGAATGCCGCGGCCTTCTGATATGCGCGGTCGGCCACGCCGATCCCCTGCATCCCGACGCCGAAGCGCGCGGCGTTCATCATGATGAACATGTATTCGAGGCCGCGGTTCTCCTCGCCGACCAGATAGCCGATCGCGCCGCGTTGTCGAGGTTCAGCACGCCGTCGGGTTGCCTTGATCCCGAGCTTGTGTTCGATCGACACGCAGTGCACGTCGTTGCGTGCGCCCAGCGAACCGTCGTCGTTGACCATGAACTTCGGCACGATGAACAGCGAAATGCCCTTCACGCCTTCCGGCGCGTTCGGCGTGCGCGCGAGCACCAGGTGGACGATGTTGTTCGACATGTCGTGCTCGCCGCTCGAGATGAAGATCTTCGTGCCGCTGATCGTGTACGTGCCGTCGACGTTCGGCTCGGCGTGGGTGCGCAGGAGCGCGAGGTCCGAACCGGCCTGCGGCTCGGTCAGGTTCATCGTGCCCGTCCATTCGCCCGAGATCAGCTTCGGCACGTAGCGCTGCTTCTGCTCGTCGGTGCCGGCCGTCAGCAGCGCCTCGATCGCGCCGTCGGTGAGCAGCGGGCACAGCGCGAACGACAGGTTCGATGCGTTCAGCATCTCGATGCACGGCGTCGCGATCAGCTTCGGCAGCCCCTGGCCGTCGTATTCGGTCGGATGCTGCAGGCCCTGCCAGCCGCCTTCGACGAACTGGCGGAACGCCGCGCCGAAGCCGGGCGTCGCCGTCACGACGCCGTCCTTCCAGCTGCTCGGGTTGCGGTCGCCCTCGACGTTCAGCGGCGCCAGCACCTCGCCGCAGAATTTCGCGGATTCTTCGAGCACGGCCTGCGCCGTGTCGTAGCCGGCTTCCTCGAAGCCCGGCAACTGCGCAACGGTGTCGATGCCCGCGAGTTCCTTCAGCACAAACAGCATGTCCTTGACAGGGGCGTTATAGCTCATGGTCGATGTTCCAATCAGGCGTTGAATGAGGCGCGCGGCCCGAGGCGGCTGCGGCAAAACCGGCCAGCGTCAGGCGACGTCGTGACCCCATCGTACTGCCGCGGCGGCGGTTTCTCATTGTCATATCCGGCCCACATGGTGACAAAATCGGCCACGGGATGCACGGGGTAATCCCGGAAGCGGCCGGCCCGGAGCGGCTTGGCGGGTGTCGGGTTTCGGAGAAATGGCGGGCAATTGGCGTGCCGCAGCGGCTCGCGCTGGTGGGGCCGGAGTGGTCGAACCAGCCGATTCCGGCTCCGTTCAGTACCGACCGTCCGGAGAAACGCGAACTCGCGCGGATGGACAGCCACCTCCCGGGTCGAGCTGATCGGCGAACCAGAAGTCGGCTGCCGGCTGTCGACTATCGGCTACGCGATCGATTGTGTCGGCTTCGCGATCGTTGCATGAACGCAATGAAGCGCTTGACCAGACCACCTGCCGCAACGTCACTTCGGCCATCGCCAGACTGGATCGCTCAGATGCTCGGCGAAGTAGTCGGACAGCGCCGTCACCTTCGCGGGTCGCGCCCGCGCCGACGGCGTAACGAAATAAAGACCACCCTTCGTCAGCGACCAGTCGGTGAGGATCGCCTCGAGACGGCCGTCAGCCAGATATTCGCCCGCGATGAACTCGGGCAGCTCGGCGATCGCCAGGCCATCGAGCAGCGTGGACAACAGCGCATCGGCGTTCGTTACCCGCAGCGGGCCCGTCGGCATGACCGGCTCCTCGTCGCCCACGTCGTTCGTGAAGCGCCATACGGCGCTGCGCGCGCGATACGCGTACGACAGGCAAGGACGATCCGCCAGCTCGCGCGGATGCGTGGGGCGCCCTTCGCGCCGCAAATAGTCCGGCGACGCCACCACGAATTGCGTGACGGCGCACAGCCGCCGCGCGACCAGCGACGAATCCGGCAGCGCGGCGATACGCAACGCGGCGTCAAATCCCTCGGCGATCAGATCGACCGACGCATCCGATAAATGCAGGTCGATCGACACCTCCGGATAGGCGCGAAAGAAGCCCGGCAGCAACGGCGCGACCCAGCGCAGCCCGAACGACATCGGCACAGCCAGACGCACCAGCCCGCGCGGCTGCACCGACATCTCGCGTGCCGAGCTTTCCGCCTCCTCGGCCCGGCGATAGATCTCGCCGGCTTGCTCGCTGATCGTCCGACCGAACTCCGTGAGAGACAGCTGGCGCGACGTGCGATTGAAAAGCCGCGCGCCCAGCCGGCTCTCCAGACGGGCCACACCGCGCGAGACGGTGGCGACGGACACCCCGGTCGCGCGCGCGGCAGCCGCGAACGACCCGTGCTCGGCCACCTTCGCGAACATCGCGAGCCCCTCGAAATCAGGCAGTTGCGCCATTGCTCCTCATCTTTGCATATCTGCAACGTTTGATTGCGATTAATTCTATTTCGAAATGATCGAGCCGTCGATATTCTCCTCACATCGCAGCACGCAACAGCGTCGCGAATACCCTGACCTGACTAAAGGAGCAATACCATGGCACGCAAACTCGACAACAAGATCGCACTCGTCACCGGCGCCACCAGCGGCATCGGTCTTGCCACGGCCCAACGTTTCGCGGCCGAAGGGGCGCACGTTTATCTCACGGGCCGACGCCCGGCCGAACTCGATGCCGCCGTGACGGGCATTCTCGAAGCGGGCGGAAAGGCGACCGGCGTACGGTCGGATTCCACCCGGCTCGATGAGCTCGACGCGCTGTACGAGCAAATCAAGAAGGAGCACGGGCGCCTGGACGTGCTGTTCGTGAACGCCGGCGGCGGTTCGATGCTGCCGCTGGGCAGCATTACCGAGGCGCACTACGACGAAACCTTCGACCGCAACGTGAAGGCCGTGCTGTTCACGGTGCAGAAGGCACTGCCGCTGCTCGCCGATGGTGCGTCGGTGATTCTGACCGGCTCGACCGCGGGCAGCGCGGGTACCGCTGCGTTCAGCGTGTATTCGGCTTCGAAGGCGGCAGTGCGCGCCTTCGCACGCAGCTGGATTCTCGACCTCAAGGAGCGCCATGTCCGCGTGAACACGATCAGCCCGGGCGCGACGCGCACGCCCGGCCTGCTCGATCTCGCCGGTGACGATGCGACTCAGCGTCAGGGGCTCGCCGATTACCTGGCCGCCCAGATCCCGATGGGGCGCCTTGGCGAGCCGGGCGAGATCGCGAGCGCGGCGCTGTTCCTGGCCTCGGATGACGCGAGCTTCGTGAACGGCATCGAATTGTTTGTCGATGGCGGCCAGCAACAGATCTGAGCGTGGCCCGGGTGCGGCGGACGCGTCTTCGACGATCGCACGCCACGCCCGGCATACGCGTACCGAGTCCCGTCATGATTGAACGACGCGCTTTTCTGGCGCTTGCCGCGATCCGGCACGACGGTGTCGACGTCCGCCAGCATTTACGCGTGAGCGAATCCGGGCACGCCGGAGAAGCGCCGCTCGGTCCGCTCCTCGTGTGGAACGATGTCGAGTTCGCGCCGCACTCGGGCTTCGGCCTGCGTGCTCACCGCGACGTCGAGATCGTCACGTGGGTACGTTCGGGCGCAATCACGCACGAAGACGACGCGGGCAATCGCGCGCGCCTGGTCGCCAATTCCGTCCATGTGATGAGTGCCGGCGCGGCGCTCCATTGCGCAGAGCGCAACGACGAAAACGTACCCGCGCGGCAATTCCAGATACGGTTACGTCCGCGCGCACCGGCCAGTACGTCGCGCTGCGCGACGCGAATCTGTTCGCTCGGATGTCGCGATAGCCGATTCGTTACGCTGGCGAGTGGCGATCCGGAGGATGTCCGCGCCGGCGCATTGCCCATTCACGCGGACGCACGGATGCGTATCGCGACGCTGCGCGAAGGCACGGCGATGCAGCACGCTTTGCCGCTGTCCGGTTCTGCCTATCTGGTGGTGGAACATGGGCGCGTGGACGTGGGGCATATCACGCTGGCGCGACGCGACGGCATCACCATACGCGGTGAAACGTGCGTTACGTTGAGAGCGAAAGACGACACGGATGTCGTGATTGTCGAACTCTTGCGCTAGTGCAGGTGCCTCATCAGAGCGCGCCGCGCCAGTGTTCATTGTCATTTTCGGCGGAAATATCCGAAAACGGTTGGTCCTCAGTCGAACGTGATCAAGTCCTTGAAGATCAGTTGTCCCCACTTGTTTCCGCGCGCGTGCACGAGCAGCCCACCGTCCGAAAGTCCACCCAGTTTGATTGGCGCGAAACCGAGTTTTTCGGCAAGCGCGCCGATCTCCGCTGCGGCGCCATCATCGTCGCTCGCGAGGAACACGACCCTTCTGCCACCCTGTATGGCCGGGTCCTGGGCGAGGACGGCGGCCACCAGATGATTGAAGCCTTTCACCAGCCGGGCTCCGCTGAACGCGTTCGCGACGAAGGCAGAGGACGGGAGACCGCCCAGTTCCTCGAGCGGGGCCTGCGTGTTCATCGCGTCGACGACGGTCTTCCCCTTCCAGTCGGGCAGCGCTTTTGCGACCTCCGGGTGCGACTCGAAACGGACAGCCAGAAAGATGATGTCCGCCTTGACGGCTTCCGCCAGGGTTTTGGGAATGATCGTGGGGCCGATCGCGGCCGCATCGGCCGCAAAGCTTTCCGGGTCGCGCGTGGTTGCAACGGCCACTTCGATGCCGTTGCGGGCGAACGCCCTGGCAAGTGCGTGGCCGATCTTGCCGAAGCCAACGATTGCGTAACGCATATGTTTCTCCTTCGTTTGTCGGCGCGGTCAGAGCTTGTAACCGCCGCTCGCTTCAATCGTCTGGCCGGTCACCCAATGGCCATCATCGGAGGCCAGGAACGCCACGACGGCGGCGATTTCCGAAGGCTCGCCAAAGCGGCCCAACGCGATCTGGGCCTCAGCCGCCTTGACGAGTTCGGGATTCTCCCGAAAGGCGGCGTTCGCATCCGTTCGCGTGAAGCCCGGCGCGACGGCATTCGCGGTGATGCCACGCGGCCCCAGCTCGATGGCGAGCGTATGGGTCAGCGTATTGATGGCGGCTTTCGCCATTGAATAGACGGGCGCTGCGGTCACGGGCTTCGTGGCGGCAGCGGAAGAAATGTTGATGATGCATGCACCAGCGGCGAGACGATCCAGCGCGGCCTGAATGATGAAGAACGGCGCGCGGGCGTAGACGGCCATCAGCGTGTCCCAGCTTTCCGGCGTTGCGTCCTTGAAGCCAAGCCAGCCGGTATTGCCGGCGTTGTTGACCAGAATGTCGAGCGCTCGGCTGCCGTTCCGCTGGGTGAACTCGTCGTCGAGTTTCTCGAACAAAGCCGGGACGGTCGCCGGATCAACGAGATCCGCGTGGATCGCGAACGCGGTGCCTCCCGCTTTCTCGATGGCTGCAATTGCTTCGTCCGCGCCGGATTTGCTGGCGTTGTAGGTGAGCGCGACGGTCGCACCGTCCTTTGCAAGGCGTTCGGCGATGGCGCGGCCGATGCCCCGCGATGCCCCGGTCACGAGCGCTGTCTTGCCCTTCAGGGATTGAGTCATTTGAGTTTTCTCCTCAGAGTTGTGCCAGGCCACCGTCAACGGCAACCTCGCTGGCGGTCATGAAGCTGCTGTCCGACGACGCAAGAAAGGCCGCCACCGCGCCGATCTCGGCCGGATCGGCCATACGCTGCAGCGGCGTCATCGCTCCGTAGGCCTTCTGCCCCTCTTCGCCCAGCGCCTCCTTGGCGAGTTCGGTGGCGGTCGCCCCGGGCGACAGTACGTTTACGCGGATGCCGGTGCCCTTCAGGTCCTCCGCCCACGTCCGCGCGAGGTTGCGCACCGCTGCCTTGCTCGCGCTGTAGGCCGTGAACCCCGGCGCTCCCGTGGTGCCGGCGCTCGATCCGGTCAAGATGATCGAACCGCCCGCGCCCATCAGCGGCAGCGCCTTCTGGACCGTAAAGATCGTCCCCTTCACATTGGTGTCGAAGGTGTCGTCAATGTGCTCGGCGGTGATCTGGCCGAGCGGCAGCGGGCTTCCCGCCCCGGCGTTGGCGAAGACGATGTCGAGGGTTCCGCGCTCCGCCTTGACCGCCGCGTAGAGCCGGTCGAGGTCGGTCGGATCGCACACCGAGCCCTTCACCGCACGGGCATGGGGCCCAAGCTCGGCCACCGCAGCGTCGAGCGCTTCCTGCCGGCGGCCGAAGATGAAGACGAAGGCGCCCTCTTCAATGAAGCGTCGTGCCGCGGCGCGGCCGATGCCGGTAGCGCCACCGGTGATCACGGCGGTCTTTCCATTCAGTCTGTTCATGTCATGCACCCTTCGAAACAAAAGCGACAAACCCGATTCTGGGGCTCTTGATTCATGAAGCCAATTGACTGAATATCTATAAATACCATCTACTTTCTAGATAGATATGCTGGACAACGTCACCATCAATCAACTGCGGGCGTTCGTCGCCGTGTGTGACCAGGGAAGCTTTTCCGGGGCGGCAAGGGAACTGCGGCGTGCGCAGTCGGCGATCAGTCACGCGATCAACGCGCTCGAGAATGCGTTCGACGTGATGCTGTTCGAGCGAAACACGCGCAAGGCGACGCTCACCGCCGCAGGCCGCAGCCTTCTGCCCGATGCGCGCGGGGTGATTGCGCGCACCGAGGAAATGAAGATGCGCGCGGTCGCGATTGCCGAAGCCGGTGTTCCGCAGGTCTCGGTCGCCGTGGATACCTATTTTCCGCGTACGCACCTGATCGAATCCCTGCGCACCCTGCAAGCGGACTTTCCTACGGTCGCGATCAATCTGCGCATGACGACCATGCAGGGCGGCGAGCGCCTGGTTCTCGACGGCACGTGCGCATTGGCGGTAACGATCACGGATGTGCCCGAGCTGAGCCAAGACTCCATCGAGCGGCACCATTTATGCGACGCGCAAATGGTGACCGTCTGTGCGCCATCGCATCCGCTCGCGGCAATCAAGGGGCCGATTCCGCGGGAGGAATTTGGCCGGCACATCCAGCTCGTCGTCACGGACAATCAGCCCGATGCGGAAAAGACCCAACAGGGGGTCGCCGGTGAACGCCAGTGGTGGGTGAACGATCTCGGCGCGAAGCACGATCTGCTCAGGGGAGGCTTGTGCTGGGGGCACATGCCGCGCCATCTGGTCGAGGAAGACCTCGCGAAGGGATCGCTCGTCGAACTCCAACGGCGCGCGTGGCACATGCGCGCCCTCACGTTCATGATCTCCCAGCGGCGCGGGTACGCGTTTTCCGAATGCGAGACACGGCTGGTCGAACTCCTTGGCCATCGTCATCCCGTCCCGAAGGGTGGCAAGGCCAAGGTCAGCGTTACGGGCGGTCGCTGACGGATTTGCCCGGCGACGCTGTGCGAACCGCGACGTGAGCACCGGCCGAATCCGTCGCGTTGTCGCTGCTTCTACTGCGTGTCAAACAGGCATCAACCACGCTGCCATTCGTCGCAGGTTCCTCGCGATCGCATCGCGACGCGTGTTTCAGGAACAGAGGCGGGTCATACGATGATCGCGGTCTGAGCAGCGGGCTGCTTGAATCCGAAATGCGGTCATCAACATGGTTCATCTGGCCGAAATGGATTGCCAAGCGACCTCCACGGAAATCCACGAAGAACCCACAGCATGGCGGTCGCTGCCAAATCGCCCGCCCTTTTTCGCTGTCCGGACGCACGCGTTTCTGCGTAGACTTTCATCTGATCAGGCCACTTGACCGGGAGCAGCGACGAAGATGAATGAACGCCCGAAGCCCATCGCGGATTTCGTCCGGATCGCCGCCGATCTGTTTCGGTCGGACAAGCTTCCGCCGGCGGCGCGCGCGTTCGCACCGCAGGTATTCGCACGACTGCAGACTCCGTCGGATGACGGCAAACGGCTCGCGGTCCGATACCCCGCATGCGAATGGCTCGACCCGGCGCTCGAGTCGGTAGCACGAGTCGGACCGACGTTCGCCACCGTCGCGCGGCTGATCAAGTCGCTCGAGCCCGACGTGGGATGGTCGCGTCGCACATCGGGAAAGGACGGTAGTCCGAACTATATCGACGGCCACGTGAACGGAATGATTTGCGGGCCCGGCGGCGCGGAGAGCCGCGACGACATCCAGCTCGGCTTCTCGTTGATGATGCCGGGCGTCAGATATCCGGATCATGGTCATGCGCCGGAGGAAGCGTACGTGCTGATGACCGCCGGTGAATTCCGGCAGCAAAACGGCGCGTGGTTCGATCCCGGGATCGGCGGCGGCATCCACAACCCGCCGGGAGCGTTGCACGCGATGCGCTCCGGCGACGCACCGTTCCTCGCGATCTGGTGCCTGCTGAATTGATCCGGCGTTCGACGCGACGTGCCGACGGCGCCGACGGCGGTCAGCAGCCAGTCATTGGCCTACCGACCGGTCGGGATCGCCTCAGGCCGCTATTGAAAGGCGCACATGCGTTTCGGGATCAGCCCGATCGTCTCCGCCGAAGATGTGAACGATTTCACGCGAAGGCGGCCGCCGAGGGGAGCCGGCCATGGGAACACGCAAAGGAACCCGGTTATGGGAAAACACACCGCGTGCCGCCGCGCGCAAGCCGGCTCGAGCAACCCCGCCGCATCGCGAAAAAGCGGCAGCGAGCCCGCCCCGTCAACATCCGTTCAGCCGACGCGATATCGCTCCCGCGTGGATAAAACGCAACAGTAGAACGGAACACGCGCTCGACGCGCTCGTCCTCGATAGCGCCGTCGTTATGAGGCATACTCTATTCGCGTACATCGAACGATCGTTCTTTTTTAAACGCAAGCCGTCGCGCGAACCACTAAACACACACATGATTCTGGTACCTTGACGCACCGGCCCGCGCGCAATGCAATGGCCATCACCCATCTTTCACACTATGACACTACAGATTGGGATTCCTCTGGAGACAGCCACCGGCGAACGGCGCGTTGCGACCGTACCCGAAGTGGTCGAGAAACTGATCAAGCTGGGGTTTTCGGTGGCCGTGCAAAGCGGCGCCGGCGCCGGCGCGAATTTTGACGACGATGCGTACCGCGCGGCCGGCGCGAGCATCGCCGCGTCGGCGGCCGAGCTTTGGTCCGGCAGCGACATCGTGCTCAAGGTACGCCCGCCGAGTGCCGACGAAGTCGCGCTGATGCGCGAAGGCGGCACGCTGATCGGCTTCGTGTGGCCCGCGCAGAACCCCGAACTGATGCAGCAGCTGGCCGCGAAACGCGCGACGGTGCTGGCGATCGATTCGCTGCCGCGCACGCTGTCGCGCGCGCAGAAGATGGACGCGCTCACGTCGATGGCCGGCATCAGCGGCTACCGCGCGGTGATCGAGGCCGCGCATGCGTTCGGCCGCTTCCTGAACGGTCAGGTCACGGCGGCCGGCAAGGTCCCGCCGGCCAAGGTCTTCATCGCCGGTGCCGGCGTCGCGGGCCTCGCCGCGATCGGCACGGCCGCGAGCCTCGGCGCGATCGTGCGCGCGAACGACACGCGCGCCGAGGTGGCCGATCAGGTCAAGTCGCTGGGCGGCGAGTTCGTCAAGGTCGACTACGAAGAGGAAGGCTCGGGCGGCGGCGGTTACGCGAAGGTGATGAGCGAAGGCTTCCAGCAGGCGCAGCGCGCGATGTATGCGCAGCAGGCCAAGGACGCCGACATCATCATCACGACCGCGCTGATCCCCGGCAAGCCGGCGCCGAAGCTGATCACCGCCGAGATGGTGCAGTCGATGAAACCCGGCAGCGTGATCGTCGACATGGCCGCCGAACAGGGCGGCAACTGCGAACTCACGGTGCCCGGCGAGGCAGTCGTGCGCCATGGCGTGACCATCGTCGGCTATACGGATCTCGCGTCGCGCCTGTCGCGGCAGTCGTCCACGCTGTACGGCACCAACCTGCTGCGCGTGATCGAGGAGCTGTGCAAGGGCAAGGACGGCACGATCAACGTCGACTTCGACGACGACGCGATACGCGGCCTCACCGTCATCAAGGAAGGCAACATCACCTGGCCGCCGCCGCCGATCAAGCAGGCGGTCGTCGCACCCAAGCCGCCTGCGGCCGCACCCGCCGCGGCCGCGCCGACAAAGTCCAAGGGCCACGGTCACAGCGGCGAGCCGATGTCGGCCAAGGCGCTCGCGATCGTGTTCGCGCTCGGCGCACTGGCGTTCCTGCTGGTCGGCCAGTTCGCGCCGGCCAGCTTCCTGTCGCACTTCACGGTGTTCGTGCTCGCGTGCTTCGTCGGCTACATGGTGATCTGGAACGTCACGCCGTCGCTGCACACGCCGCTGATGAGCGTGACCAACGCGATCTCGTCGATCATCGCGATCGGCGCGCTCGTGCAGGTCGCGCCGCCGCTGGGCGAGCTGGCCAATGCCGGCGACCGTCCGTCCGGGCTGATCCTCGGTCTCGCGGTGGGCGCGCTGACGCTCACGGCCGTCAACATGTTCGGCGGCTTCGCGGTGACGCGTCGCATGCTGGCGATGTTCCGCAAATAAGGGGACGACAACAATGACTTCCAACCTGACTACCGTCTCCTATATCGGCGCCGCGATCCTGTTCATCCTCAGCCTCGGCGGGCTGGCCAATCCCGAGACCGCGCGCCGCGGCAACCTGCTCGGCATGATCGGCATGCTGATCGCCGTGCTGGCCACCGTGGCCGGCCCGCGCGTGTCGGCTGCGGGCATTCCGTACGTGATCGCCGCGCTGGTCGTCGGCGGCGCCGTCGGCCTGTATGCCGCGAAGAAGGTGCAGATGACGCAGATGCCGGAACTGGTCGCGCTGATGCACAGCCTGGTCGGTCTCGCGGCCTGCCTGGTCGGTTTCGCGAGCTATATCGACACGTCGCTGCAGCTCACTGGCGCCGAGAAGGCGATCCACGAAGTGGAGATCTACGTCGGCATCCTGATCGGCGCGGTCACCTTCGCGGGCTCGATCATCGCGTTCGGCAAGCTGTCCGGCAAGATCGGCGGCAAGCCGCTGCTGCTGCCGGCACGGCACTGGCTGAACCTGGCCGCGCTGCTGATCGTGATCTACTACGGCCGCGCGTTCCTGCATGCGGAAACCATCCAGGACGGCATGCTGCCGCTCGTCGTGATGACGGTGTTCTCGCTGCTGTTCGGCGTACACATGGTGATGGCGATCGGCGGCGCGGACATGCCGGTCGTGGTGTCGATGCTCAACAGCTACTCGGGGTGGGCCGCGGCAGCCACCGGCTTCATGCTCGGCAACGACCTGCTGATCGTGATCGGCGCGCTGGTCGGCTCGTCCGGTGCGATCCTGTCGTACATCATGTGCCGCGCGATGAACCGCAACTTCATCAGCGTGATCGCGGGCGGCTTCGGCAGCGGCGCGGGCGCACCGGCGGCAGCCGGCGGCGCGGCGCAGCCGGCCGGCGAGGCGGTCGCGGTGAGCGCGATGGAAACGGCCGAGCTGCTGCGCGAAGCGAAGCGCGTGATCATCGTGCCGGGCTACGGGATGGCCGTGGCGCAAGCCCAGCACACGGTGTTCGAACTGACGAAGCTGCTGCGCGAAAAGGGTGTGGACGTGCGTTTCGCGATTCACCCGGTCGCGGGCCGCATGCCGGGCCACATGAACGTGCTGCTGGCCGAAGCGAAGGTGCCGTACGACATCGTGCTCGAAATGGACGAGATCAACGGCGACTTCCCCGAGGCCGACGTGTCGATGGTGATCGGCGCGAACGACATCGTGAACCCGGCCGCGCAGGACGACCCGTCGAGCCCGATCGCCGGCATGCCGGTGCTGGAAGTGTGGAAGGCGAAGACGTCGATCGTGATGAAGCGCAGCATGGCGTCCGGCTATGCGGGCGTCGACAATCCGCTGTTCTACAAGGACAACAACCGCATGTTGTTCGGGGATGCGAAGTCGATGCTCACTGAAATCTTCGGCGCACTGAAAGCCTGAGTGCGGCCTCGCGCGCGGAGCGGGCAGCCCGCCGCTCCCGCGCCGCGCCGCCTCCCCAGGCAGCGACAAGGCGGCATCATGTTCGACATCGTCCGTTACGGAACCCAAGATGATGAATATCGATACCGACCTGCCGGTGATGGTGACCGGCGCAACCGGCTACGTCGCGGGCTGGCTCGTGCAACGGTTGCTCGAAGCCGGCGTGACGGTGCATGCGGCCGTTCGTAATCCCGACGATCCCGACAAGCTCAAGTATCTGCAGCGCATCGCGGCCGGCCTGCCCGGCACGATCCGCTATTTCCGCGCCGACCTGCTCGAACCGGGCTCGTATGCGGACGCGATGGCCGGTTGCGGCACCGTGTTCCATACCGCGTCGCCGTTCACCATCACGGTTCGTGATCCCCAGAAAGAACTGGTAGACCCGGCGCTGCTCGGCACGCGCAACGTGCTCGACACGGTGAACCGCACGCCGTCGGTCCGGCGCGTCGTGCTGACCAGCAGCTGCGCCGCGATCTACGGCGACAACGCCGACATCGACGCGGTGCCGAGCGGCGTGTTCACCGAGGCGAACTGGAATACCAGTTCGTCGCTGACGCATCAGCCGTATTCGTATTCGAAGACGGTGGCCGAACGCGAAGCATGGCAGATCGCCGGCGCGCAGCAGCGCTGGCGTCTCGTGACCATCAACCCGTCGCTCGTCATCGGGCCGGGCATCAATCCGTACGCGACGTCGGAGAGCTTCGAGATCGTCCGGCAGATGGGCGACGGCACGATGAAAATGGGCGTGCCGGATCTCGGCATGGGCGCGGTCGACGTCCGCGATGTCGCCGACGCGCACCTGCGGGCCGCGTTCCTGCCGGACGCGAACGGCCGCTACATCGTGTCGGGTCACAACACGAGCCTGCCGGCGATGGCGGCGACGCTGCTCGAACGGTATGGCGCCGACTACCCGATCCCGCGACGCATCCTGCCCAAATGGCTCGTGTGGTCGATCGGCCCGCTGGTGAACAAGGGCGTGACGCGCCGCGTCGTCGCCCGCAACGTCGGACTGCCGTGGCGCGCCGACAATGCCCGCAGCCGCAACGAACTCGGGATCCACTACCGCCCGCTCGCCGAGTCGATGAACGACTTCTTTCAGCAGCTGATCGAAACTGGACAGTTGCGGCGAGGAGCCGCTTCGTGATTTCAGCGGGCCGGTAGGTCATGCTGGTCGGCCGCGGCGTGCGCGTCGACGAATGGCTGCCGCCCCCCCACGCACGATCATTCGCGCACCAACGGGAGCCATCCATGGGATCGCACGAAGGATGCCGGTTATGGGAGCGAGGTTGAAAAAACCGCGCTACGCGCGCCGCCGGTAAGTCCCCGGCGTACTCCCCGTCCAGTGCCGGAATGCGCGATGAAACGCGCTCGGATCGTCGAAGCCGATGTCGGCGCCGATCGCCGCGATCGTGTCGAGCGTATCGGTGAGCCGCTGGATCGCGATGTCGCGCCGCAGTTCGTCCTTGAGCGCCTGGAACGTCGTGCCTTCGGCGGCCAGATGGCGGCTCAGCGTGCGCACCGAGCAATGCAGATGCTCGGCCGCCTCGTCGATCACCGGCAGGTCGGGCAGCGCCGCCGACAGGTATTGCCGCACGCGATGGCACACGAGCTGTTCGCTGAACGATTCGAAAATCCAGTCGCCCGGCGCGCGCGCGAGGAACTTGCGCAGGTTGCGCTTGCTCTGCCGGATCGGCGCGTCGAGGTAGTCGGCACTGAAGCGCATCAGCGTGCGTTCGCAGTCGAACTGCACGGAGCCGGAGAAGAAGTACAGGTGTTCGACCGCATGGCGCGGCCGCGGACACGCGAGCTCGATCCGCAGCAGCGGGATCTTCTGCCCGATCAACCAGGAACACACGCCGTGCACGAGCTTGAGCATCAGCTCCTGGCCGAGCGCGCCGATCGGGCCGATGGCCGGGTTCGGTCGCAGCAGCACTTGCGCGACCAGGCCGTCGCGTTTCGATTCGACGAAGAAGTCGTCGAGCAGGATATGGAAGAACTGGCCGAAACGATGCAGCGCCGTTTCGAGGTTGCGCGCATCGAGCAGGCTCAGGCACAGGTACTTCAGCGTGCCGCCGCGCAACGGGCGCGAGAAGATGCCCGGCATCTCGTCGTCGAGATCGATCGCGAGCGTGCGGTACAGCGTCGAGAACTGCTCTTCCGTCACGCGCGCATGCGGCTCGCCGAGCAGCTCGAGCGGGATGCCGGCCCCGCGCAGGTAGCGCTCGACCACGTCGCGCTGCGCGCCCGCGCTCGCCAGAAAACCGTTGACGAGCGAGATCGGCACCGTCGCGCTCGGCGACGGCAGCGCACGCCCGGGCTGGGCGGAAGGTGAGTCTGAACCGGTCATCGCGTCCCCGTCGGTCGAACCGCCCGCATTGTACTTGAGCGGCCCGGACCGGACTCTCGGGGCTTGCGCCGGTACGCCGGCACGCCGGTACGCCGGCCCGCATGTCGGCCGCGGCGCGTCGGCGCCATCAATCCGCGCGGCTGAGTTCCCGGCGCAGGATCTTGCCGACCGTCGACTTCGGCAGCCGGTCGATCAGGCGGATCAGCTTCGGCACCTTGTACGCGGCGAGGTTCGCGCGGCAATGCGCGACGATCTGCGCGTCGGTCAGCGCAGCGTCCGATGCGGGCACCACGAACAGCTTGACGGCCTCGCCGGTGCGCTCGTCCGGCACGCCGATGCACGCGCATTCGGCGACGCCCGGCAACGCGGTCGCCACCGCTTCCACCTCGTTCGGGTACACGTTGAAGCCCGACACGATGATCATGTCCTTCTTGCGGTCGACGATCTTCAGGAAGCCGGCCGCGTTGAACACGCCGATGTCGCCGGTACGGAAGTAGCCGTCCGCGGTAAACGCGGCCGCGTTCGCGTCCGGCTTGCGCCAATAGCCGCCCATCACCTGCGGCCCCTTCACGCAGATCTCGCCCGCTTCGCCGATCGCCACCTCGCGATCCTGGTCGTCCAGCAGCTTCACGTCGGTCGACGGCAGCGGCAAGCCAGTCGTGCCCGTGAACGCGTCGATCGACTGCGGGTTGAACGTGACCACCGGCGACGTCTCCGACAGCCCGTACCCTTCGCGAATGAAGTTGCCCGTGACCGCCTTCCAGCGCGCGGAGATCACGTCGATTACCGCCGCGCCGCCGCCAGCCGACAGCTTCAGCCGCGACCAGTCGACCTCGTTCAGCCGCGGCTGGGCCACGAGCCCCGCATACAGCGTGTTGACGCCGACGAACACCGTCGGCCGCGCAGCCTTCAGCACGTCGATGAAGCCGTCCATGTCGCGCGGATTCGCGACGAGCCAGTTCTCCGCGCCGATCGCGAAGTAGGACAGGAAGTTCACCGTCAGCGCGAAGATGTGATACAGCGGGATCGCCGTGACGATGACCTCCTCGCCCGGCCGCCGCGAATCCGGCACGATCGCGCCGAACTGCTCGATGTTCGCGACCAGGTTGCGATGCGACAGCGCGGCACCCTTCGACAGCCCGGTCGTGCCGCCCGTGTACTGCAGCAGCAGCAGATCGTCGCCGCCAAGCGCGACCGGCTCGACCGCGAGCGACTCGCCCGCGGCAAGCGCATGCGCGAGTGCGATCGAGCCCGGCGGCAGCGCGTCGCACGCGCCGGCCGGCGCATCGACGACGCCGAGATCACCACGGCCCACGCTCAGCACGGTTCGTATGCGCGTCCTGCCGACCACGTCGGCGAACGTGCCCATCGATCCGCCGCACACCACGGCCACTTCGACGCCCGCATCGTTGAGCTGATGTTCGAGCTCGTGCGCGGTGTAGAGCGGGTTCACGTTGACCTGGATCGCGCCGATCCGCGCGAGCGCGACGAACACCACCGGAAAGGCGAGCACATTGGGCAGCATCACGGCCACGCGGTCGCCCTTGCGTACGCCCGCGACCTGCTGCAGGTACGCGGCCAGCGCGGTCGACAGGCGGTCGACGTCGGCATAGGTAAGCGTGCGGCCGAACGCGCGAAACGCGGGGCGCGCCGCGAAGCGGCGCATGGCGTCGTCCAGCAGCGCGGTTACGGAAGGATGGCGATCGGCATCGATCTCGGCGGGGATCGAGCCATACGAGCCGATCCAGTGTCTCTTCGTCATGTTCTGCTCCTCGGGGGACGGCGCCGGGCAGCGCCGTTCGCACAGCGGCCCGCGCACCGTATGGTCAAAAGCCGCCGCCTGACCGGCGACTATCGCCCGCCATCGCGGCTTTGAAAATGATCCGGGCGGTCGAAAAGATGATCGAAACGGACACGCGGGCGTGCGGCGGCCCGCCTGCCGCCGCTTCCGTTCGTGCATCGGCCATGCCGTATTCATCCGTGCGTACGCCAGTGCATCAGGGTGAACCCTATGGCGGCCCAACGCGTTCCGGCGCAGAATCGCGCACCGGAACGATATCGAATCGGACGTAGAACCCGCCATGCCGCGCAGTGCGCTCTTGAAACCGACGGCCACCGGCTCCGCGTCGCTGCCCGACGCCCCGCCCGCCCACGTGTCGCGCGAGAAGCGCTTCTCGCCGGCCAAGCTGGCCGTGCTCGTCGGCGTCGCCCGGGAACTCGGCGTCGATCCGTCCGCCGTGCTGGACGGCACCGGCCTGTCGCCGGACGCCGTCACCGATCCGTTCACGCTCACGTCGTCGCGGCAGTTCCTGAGCGCCGCGCGCAATGCGCTCGACCGCTACGACGGCACCGATCTCGGCGTGCGCGTCGGCCGCCGGCTGCATGCGTCGAGCTACGGGATGTACGGCTACGCGATGCTGTGCTCGGAATCGCTCGCGCATGCGTTCGATTCGGCCGTCAAATATCACCAGCTCGCGAACGGGATGCTCGCGATCCGCTGGGTCGAACAGGGCGACACCGCGTCGTGGCTGTTCCCGGATCCGCACGAAGCCGCGCTGCCCGAGCCCGACCTGCCGCTGTACCGCTTCCTGATCGACATGCAGTTCGCGCTGCACGTGACGGTCATCAAGGACGTGATGGGTGCGTGGTGCGTGCCGGCCCGCGCGCAGTTCGCGCAGCCGCGGCCGGCGCACGCGGCGCAGCTCGCCGACGCGCTCGAATGCCCGATCGCGTTCGACCAGCCGCACCATGTGTTGAGCTACCCGGCCGCGTGGCTCGCCCGCGCGCCGCAGCTCGCGAACCCGATCACCGCAGCGCAGGTGTCGTCGCACTGCGCGCGCCTGCTCGACGAACTGCGCAGCCAGGCCGGCATCACGCGGCGCGTGTACCAGGAACTCACGCGCACGCCCGGGCAGTTCCCGGACATCGACGCGATCGCCGACACGCTGTGCATGACGTCGCGTACGCTGCGCCGCAAGCTCGACGCCGAAGGCACGTCGTACAGCGAGCTGCTGACGAGCGTGCGCAAGGCGCTCGCGATCGACTACCTGAGCACCACGACGCTCAGCACCGAGGACATCGCGCTGACGCTCGGCTTCAGCGATGCGGTCGGGTTCCGCCACGCGTTCAAGCGCTGGACCGGCACGACGCCGAGCGACGTCCGGCGCAAGCGCGGCCGGTAAGCGCGCGGGCAGATCGCAGCCGGGTTTCAACGCGTTTCGCCCGGCGCCGGATGCGCGACCGGCAGCGCGAACTCGAACACCGCGCCGCGTCCGTCCCGATCGACGAGCCGGATCCCGCTTCCATTGAGCACCAGCATCCGGTGCACGATCAGCAGCCCGAGCCCGCCGCTCGTCGCCGCGCCGCCGCTCATCGGCCGCTGCGGCCGTTGAAACAATCCTTCGCGCCGCGCCTGCGGAATCCCTTCTCCGGTATCCGACACGGTCACCACCACGCGATCGTCCTGCGGCGTCAGCGCCACTTCGACTTCGCCGTGCTGCGGCGTGTGCCGCAATGCGTTGTCGAGCAGGTTGGTCAGCACGCGCTCGATCATCCCGAGATCGGCCGAGACGACCGGCACGCGCGGCGGGATCCGCGCATGCAGCGCGATGCCGCGCGACTGCGCGGCCAGCTCGAACTTCTGGAACACGTCCTGCACGAGATCGACGAGCGAGAACGGCTCACGCTCGGCCTGGACGCCGCCCGATTCGAGCCGCGCGAGTTCGAACAGCGCCTGCGCGAGCCGGCCGACCTTCGTGCTCTGCGCGAGCGCGATCGACAGGTAGCGGCGGCGCTCGGTCTCTGCGAGCGTGTCGGACTTCAGCGACAGCGTCTCCAGATAGCCGTGCAGCGACGTCAGCGGCGTGCGCAGGTCGTGCGAGATGTTCGTGATCAGTTCGCGCCGTTGCTGGTCCTGGCGCGTCAGCGCGCGCCACTGTTCGCCGATCCGGTCGGCCATCTGCGCGAACGCGGATTCGAGCACCGCGATGTCGTCGCCGCGCCGCCCCGGCGGCGAGCGCGGCACCGCCGGCTGCGTGTCGGGCGCGCCGTTCGCGTCGAAGCGGCGCATCGCGTCGGTCAGCCGGCGCAGCGGGCGCGTGATGAAGCTGAACGCGGTCAGGCCGGCGAGCAGGCCGAGCAGCGCGACGACCGCCATCAACCACAGCGTCGTGCGCAGCACGTTGCCGGCGTCGACGCGCGCGACCAGCCGGTCGTGCGCTTCGCCGAGCAGCACCACGTAGATGTAGCCGGACGGCGGCTGTCCCGCGCGCTGCAGCGGCGCGGCGCTGAACACCTTGCGCGCGTCGGGGCTGCGCGGGTCGTCGCCGAGGATCGGCAGCGGGTCGCCCGCGATGAAGCGCTGCACCGGCGCGAGATCGACGCGGTCGCGCTTCACGTGGCCCGGCGGCGCGTCGTCGCCTTCGATGCGCCCCGCGTTGTCGAGCAGGTACACCTCGACGCTCGGGTTCACGCCCATCAGCTGGCCGAACAGCGTGCGCACGGCGTCCGGGCGCAGCCCGTTCGCGTCCATCAGCGGCGTACTGCTCGCGATGTGCGCGGCGAGATCGCGCGACAGGCCCTGCACCACTTCCTTCTCGCGCATGTCGTTCGCACGGATCTGCAGCCAGGCCGACGCGCCCGAGCACGCGAGCAGCAGCACCGCGAACACGCACGACAGCCGCTGGGTGAGGGTCAGTTTCATCATGCGTCTCACTGGTCCGGCGCGGCGAGCTTGTAGCCGCGTCCCCACACGGTGAGGATCCGCACGGGCTCGGCCGGATCGGCCTCGACCTTCGCGCGCAGCCGGTTGATGTGGGTGTTCACCGTGTGTTCGTAGCCTTCGTGCTGGTAGCCCCACACCGCGTTCAGCAGGTCCATCCGCGAGAACACCTTGCCCGGGTGCCGCGCGAAGAAATACAGCAGGTCGAATTCGCGCGGCGTGAGGTCGATGCGCGTGCCGTCGACGCTCGCTTCCCGCGCGATCGGGTCGATCGACAGCCCAGCTACGTCGAGCGTGCCCGCGTCGATCCGCGAATCGCGCGCGAGCGCGTCGACGCGCCGCAGCAGCGCCTTGACCCGCGCGACGAGTTCCAGCACCGAGAACGGTTTCGCCAGATAGTCGTCGGCGCCGAGCTCGAGGCCGAGGATCCGGTGGACCTCGCTCGAGCGCGCGCTGGTGATGATGATCGGCGTGTAGCGCGCCATCGCGCGGGCGCGCCGGCAGATTTCCAGGCCGTCGACGCCGGGCAGCATCAGGTCGAGGATCAGCGCGTCCCAGTTGCCCTGTTCGAGCAGGCGCAGGCCTTCCGTCCCGTCCGCGCTGTGCACGACTTCGTAGCGCTCGTCGCGCAGGTGCAGGCTCAGCACGTCGGCGATGTCGGCGTCGTCTTCGACGATGAGGATGCGTTTGGGGTGGTCCATGGCGGTCGGCGGCGGCACGTCGGTCGGGGGCTCACGGTTGGTGCGAAGGTTCTTTCCGGCGCCCTCTCCGGGCCGGCAGGCCGGCCTGCCGGGGAAGGCGAATGGCGGCAACAACGCCGCGCTGTCGCCATTGTGCAAAATTTTGCCGGCGGCAGGGGTCACAATTCGTTTAAGTTTAAATCGCGCCCGTGACGTGAGCCCATGCCGGCAAGGCTATCCGATCCAGCCCCGGAGCATCCGAAACGAGCAACGCACGCCCGGCTTCCCGCACTGCAATGCGATTGGACGGCCGCCCGTCCGTCACGCATGCTTCAAGCCGCCAGCCCCGCGGACGGAACCGCCTGCATGTCAGGATTGAACCGGGTCATGCAATTGAGATCGAGCGCGCGAATCTGCTCGGTCATGAAGTCGACGAAGATCCGGATGCGCGTCGGCAGATGCTGCCGGCTCAGATAGCAGATGTAGTGGCCGCGATCCTCCGGCACATGCTTCGCCAGTGCGACGACGAGCTCCTTCGACGCGAGATGGTCGCGAATCTGATAGCCCGCCATCTGCGCGATGCCCGCTCCGTTCAGCACCGAGCGCAACACCAGATCCGCGTCGTTGAACGTGAGGCGCGACGTCGGCAGGTACTTTTGCATGCGACCGTCGACATTGAACTCCCATTCGAACACGCGACCGCTCGCGAAGCGGAAATTGATGCATTCATGCCGGTCGAGATCTTCGATGCGCTGCGGGAGGCCATGCCGCGCGACGTACGACGGCGCCGCGCAGAGCGCCATCTGCATCGGAATCAGTTGCCGGGCGATGATGCTCGAATCCTCGATGCGCCCGTTGCGGAACGACACGTCGATCCGCTCCGACACCAGGTCGATCGGCCGGTCGTCGAGCAGCAGATCGATGATGATGTCCGGGTACGCCTGCGCGAATTTTTCCAGCAGCGGCGCGACGATCTTCCTGCCGAACCCCACGGCCGAGCTGATGCGGATGAGGCCGCGCGGCGGCCCCTGCCGCAACTCCAGCATGTCGTTCATGGCTTCCACGATCTGTGCCACGCCCTGATGGCAGTTCTCGTAGAATCGCCGGCCTTCGCACGTCAGTTCGGTCGTGCGGGTGGTGCGCTGGAACAGCCGCGTGCTCAACTGCGCCTCCAGCTTCTGCACGTTCCGGCTCACGGCCGGCCGTCCGACGCCGAGCCGTTCGGCGGCCTTGGTGAAGCTCCCCTCGCTCGCCACGGCAACGAAGGCGAGGATGCCTGCATAGCTGGCACCAAAGCTCGCGGACAGCGCATCGGCGCGACCGGTCAGGTCGCGACGCACGCCGTGCTCCGATGGTTCCGAATGGTTCATTTCCGCTGCCCCCAAGAGATGCCGATCATTCCGGTTGCCCGCCGCCGGCGAGTGTCGGCGAACCGCCGCGTGTGCGAACGCGACTCAGCGCGCGGCGAGCCACGGCTCGAGACCGATGCGGCCGAGCCGAGCGGCCCCGAGCGGCACCAGCGATTTTTCCTCGACGCGGCCGCCGTAGTAGCGGGCGTCGCGATCGGTCACCACCGCACGCGTGTCGCCGACCGACTTCAGATAGCGTGCGACGATCTCCGCGAACGGCGCGCGATCCGGGCCCGCGATCTCGATCGTGCCGTTCTGCGGCGCGGCGAGCGCGGTCTGTGCGACGAATGCCGACACGTCTTCCGCGGCGATCGGCTGAAACAGCCCGTCGCCGATGCGGACCGTGCCGTCTTCCGCGCCGGCATCCGCGATGCCGCCGATGAATTCCATGAATTGCGTCGCGCGAACGATGGTGTACGGAACGCCCGCCGCTTCGATCGCCTGTTCCTGCGCGACCTTCGCCGCGAAATAGCCGTTCTCCGGCATGCGGTCGCAGCCGACGATCGACAGCGCGACGTGATGGCGCACGCCTGCAGCCACTTCCGCCTTGCCGACATTGCGTGCCGACGTGCGGAAGAAGTCCAGCACCGCCTGCGGCTCCCACGACGGCGCATTCGCCACGTCCACGACGACGTCCGCGCCCGTCAACGCGTCGGCCAGGCCTTCGCCCGTGATGATATTGACGCCGGTACTCGGCGACGCGGCCAGCACCTGGTGGCCGGCTTCGCCGAGCAGCGTGACGACACGCGAGCCGATCAGGCCCGAACCACCGATGACAACGATCTTCATCGCAAAATCTCCTGACGAATGGATTGCATTGGACTGCTAGAGGTACGCGACGGCGTCGGATCCGCTGAAAGGCGGCCGTAACCTCGCATCACGTGCCGCAATTGTGGAAGAATCATGTCCTATCTCATAAGTGCCAAGAATCGTCGATCGGACTGGTCCATACCGCGTCTGTTCCTGTCCTGTTCACGCTACCCGAGAGACCGTGATGTCTGCGCCGACACCCCCGCTTGCCATCGAAATCGACCGGCACCACCAGTTGCCCGTCTATCTGCAGATTTGCGAGCGGTTCAAGGCCGCGATCGCCGCCGGTCATCTGCGTCCCGGCGATCGCGTGCCCGCGCTGCGCGGCCTGGCGACGCAACTGAACACCGCGCGCGGCACGGTCGAACAGGCGTACACGATCCTGGTCGACGAGGGCTATCTGCAAATGCGCGGCGCGGCGGGCACGTTCGTCGCGCCGTCGCTGCCGGCCTCGCTGACGCAGCCGCCGCCCGCGCGCGCCGACCTGCAACATGCGTCGCTCGCACCGGACGTCAATCCGCCGCCACGGCGAGCGCAGCCGATCGCCGTCGCGCTGAGCGGCGAGCCGCGCCCGCTGCAACCGGGGCTCCCCGCGCTCGACGCGTTTCCGCGCAAGGTCTGGCACCGGCTCGTGTCGCAGCGCGCGCGCAGCAGCGAACGCGCACTGCTGGCCTACCCGAATCCGGCCGGTTACCGGCCGCTGCGTGAACACATCGCGACCTATCTGACGCTGTCGCGCGGCGTCACCTGCGTGCCGGAACAGGTGTTCGTCACCGGCGGCTACCGCGCGACGCTGGAACTCGTGCTGCGCAGCCTCGCACGCGCGGACGAGCGCGTGTGGTTCGAGGATCCCGGCTATCTGCTCGCGCGCGGGTTCCTGTCCGAGACCGGCATACAACTCGTCCCCGTGCCGGTGGACGCCGACGGGATCGACGTCGAGCGCGGCATGCAGCTGGACGCGCAGGCACGCTTCGCGCTGGTGACGCCGTCCCATCAGAGCCCGCTCGGGCATACGCTGTCGCTGTCCCGCCGCATCGCGCTGCTCGACTGGGCCGAAAAAATGTCGGGGTGGATCGTCGAGGACGACTACGACAGCGAGTTTCGCTACCTCGGCCGCCCGCTGCCCGCGTTGAAGAGTCTCGACCGGCGCGATCGCGTGATCTATTGCAGTACCTTCAGCAAGGCGATGTATCCCGGTTTGCGGCTTGCCTACGCGGTCGTGCCGGAGCGCGCCGTGGAGCGCGTCGAACGCGTGGCGTGCAGCATGAATGCCGGTTCGCCGCCGCTGCTGCAGGCGGCACTGGCCGATTTCATCGAACAGGGGCACTTTGCCCGGCATCTGAAGCGCATGCGCGCGTTGTACGGCGAGCGCCGCATGCTGATCGTGCATGCATTGCGTCAGGCGTTCGGCGAGCGGCTGATCGTCGAATTGCCGGTGGGCGGCATCCAGTTCGCGGTGCGATTCACCGACGGGCCCGACGGGCCGGTCGACGACGTCGCCGTCGCCGCACGCGCGCGCGAGGCCGGGCTCGCGGTCGTGCCGCTGTCGATCTGGTATACAAATAGCCACACGCCGCTCACGCCGCGCGGCCTCGTCATCGGGTTCGCGAACATCACCGATGCAGACGAAGCGCAACGTCACGCAACAGCGCTGCGCGCCTGCCTCGGCCGCTGACGCGCGGCCCGCAGCCAGGTGGCACGTCACGGTCCTGCGTCACGGCACCCGATTGGTGTCCGACGGGAAACATTGAATCGCCCACGACGGCCATACCGCCGCCAGGTGCGCTCCGCTAGCATGGACGCGTCCTTCTCCGTGGACGAACCCGGATTCGGGCTGCACCGGAAGATCGCCGCATTCCGCATACGATCGTTCGCTCCACCTGTTCGTGAAGACGCCATCTGCCCGGGCCGTGCAGCCCCCTTCGCAACACGCTTCGACACATGAACGACGGGGATCGAAGCGTCGCTGAACTCGAGCACGCATCTTGACGTCCTCACCCGCCTAAAGGTAGGTGATTCCCACACCTGGCGATGCACGTCCGCATCGGAGAATGTTCAGCGCAGCGTTGGTATCTCGATCATGCTCGACACCACATTCACTACAGGCCCACTCTCTCATTCGCAGTCCCGCGATACCTTTCGGCCGCGTCGTGCTGTCTTTCGATCCGCACGCCGAACAGGACTGGGTGGAACCGCTTTCGTCGACTTCCTCAAACGTGGCTCCGTGCGCGATCGCTTTGTAACGGAGCTTGCTTCGGAAGGACGACCAGGATGCGTCGTAGACGCTCTTCGCCATCCTGGTTCTGGCGAGCTTCGCGGCCGACACGTTGCCGACCGCGATGTAATCGAAACGCCGCACCAGATCGAGCGCGAGCTTGTGCTGGAAATCGGCACGGGCATTCGCGACCTTGGCGTGCAACTTCGCGATATGTCGCTTGTGCTTTCGCGCCCGTTGAGCTTTCGCCAGCTTTTCCGCCGCACGTCGGCCGAATCGGTCATTGGGCAGCTTCTCGCCGGTCGAAAGTGTGGCGAAGTCTTTCAGGCCGAGATCGATGCCAACACCGGAACGGACCGGGCGGGCCTGCACATCGGGCATCTCGATCACGATGTTGAGAAACCAATTGCCGCGTGCATCCTGCGCAAAGTTGGTCCCATCCTTGATCTTGCCTTCGGGAAGCGCCCGGCTGTGGAATACCCGAAACGTGTTGCCGGCAAAACGAAACGCATCGCCTTCGCGCTTCAGGTCACGCCCCTTCAGCGGCACCCAGCCCAGCGATTTCCTGCCGCGATAGCGCAGGTAGGGCCGACGGTGCTGACTGCGCGACTTCGCGTATTGCTCGCACGTCGCGTTGATCGTGCCGGAGTGGATGCCGAGCGCCTTGCTGCTGCCGGTCGTCAGCACGTTCAGATCGAATCCCGTCGGCCACTTCTTGCTCCACTTGAGCGCGTGCTTCTGCGTGTCATTGCAGAAGTTCCAGACGTAGTTCACCGCACGGCTCTGCTTGTTGAGCAGTCCGTTGAGCGACTTCACCCGGTAGCGGTAGACAAGAATCATGCCGGTGATCCTAACCCGTGGAAGAAGCTGCCTGTCAACAGCACTCCTTTCCTTCCCGCCATCAATGGCGGGGTTTCTCGGAGCAAATTCTGATGAATGACAACAAGCTGCAGGCCCCTCCGCTTTCCCTCCTCGACAGGTATCGAGGCCGGGAATTCCAGCCGCTCTATACGACGAGCGTCACCGTGTCCGGTGGCGAGACCGGACACGGCCGCGCCTCCGGCGTCGTGCGCTCGGACGACGGGAACCTCGCCGTCGATCTGCGCCTGCCCGCCGAGTTCGGCGGGCCCGGCAACGGCACCAACCCCGAGCAATTGTTCGCGGCGGGCTTCGCCGCGTGCTTTCACGGTGCGCTGAACCTGCTCACGCAACGCGCCGACATCGAACCCGCCGATACGGTCGTGGAAGTGCGGGTGTCGTTCGGCCGCGATCCGATGGACGGCGGCCATGCATTGCTCATCGACGTCCAGGTGCGGATGCCCGGCGTGGATCGAAGCATCGCGGAAGAGCTGGTTCGAGCCGCGGAACGCCTGTGCCCGTATGCCAAGATGGCCAGACAAGGCACCGTCAATATCGTGACCGTCGTCGACTGACGCGACGCCCGTCGGGCGGTAGCAGCACCTGTCCGCTGAAGACCTTCGTTGCTGCTCCCTCGCGCGTGGCCGCTGCGCTGTGCCTTCGGGGCACGCTGAGTCCTCGATGAGGCAAATGAAATGCATCTCGGAAAATCGTACAAGCTGTCGGAGTTCCTGATCTGGACTCGCTGGAACATCTACGAGCTTCTCGTGTTCGGGACTGTGCCGGTCATTCTGTACAAGTTCCTGTGCGTCACCTGGTTGTCGATCCCGCTGACGATCGTGGTTCTGCTCGGAACCGCGACGTCGTTCATCGTCGGCTTCAAGAACGTGCAGACGTACAACCGCGCAACGGACGCACTGGATATCTGGACCGAAATCGTGAGCAAGAGCCGTCGCTGGGGCCAGCTCGCGCGCGATTTTGCCGGCGACGAAGCGATTTCCCGCACGCTGATCGATCGGCACCTCGGATGGCTGACCGCGCTGCGATACGACCTGCGTCGGCCTCGGGTCTGGGAAAGCACGAGCAAACGCTACAACGCGGAATACCGCCGGTTCTATCGCGTGCCGGAGTGGGAACAGGACATCGCGGACGTGTTGCCGAACTACCTGTCGCCGTCAGAAACGGCACAGGCGCTCTCTTCCGCGTCCATTTCGACATGCGTGCTGAACCTGCAATGCAGTGCGCTCAAGACACTTCACGCGGCCGGTCAGCTGAATACGAGCTTCTACATGGAGCTTCACAAGACGATCGGGGATTTCATCGCGCTCCAGTCGAGATCGGAGCGTTTCAAGAACTTCCCGTATCCGCGCCAGTACGCGACCGTCAGCTCGCTGTTCGTCCGGTTCTTCTGCCTGTCTCTTCCGTTCGGTCTTCTGAACGAATTCAACCGGCTCAACGATGGCGTGACCGGCTTCATGCACGGCAACATGGTATGGCTGGTGGTGCCATGCAGCGTCGCGGTGTCGTGGATGTATACGTCGCTCGATCAGGTCGGCGAAGGCACCGAGAATCCGTTCGAAGGCGGTGCGAACGACGTTCCCATTTCGACGTTGTGCGGCACGATCGAGCGCGATCTGAAAGCGATGCTCGGAGAACCGGCCGGCCAGCCGTGCGGCCACACGGTCATCGCGCTATAGGGAACCGGGCGGTTTCTTGCACGCATCGGGCCGAAGGCGGCGCCATGCCCGGTTCCCCTCCGTACGATTGCCTGCGGCCCCCGTTCAGTGCGCGCCGCCCGCCATGCCGCCGCCCTTGGCGGGCTTGGTGAGCCAGACCAGCGGCACGATCATGATGAAGATGATCGACGACAACCAGAAGATATCGTTCAGCGCGAGCATCGCGGCCTGGGCATTCAGCGTGCGTTCGAAGAACGTCGTGGCCTGATCCGCGCCGCCGCCGAGCGTCGCCTGCAGCTGGGCGATGGCACTCGCATAGGCCGGGTTGTTCACGCTCGATTGCTCGGCGAGCCGCGCATGGTGCAGGATCGTCCGGTCGTTCCATCCGGTCGAGATCAACGACGTGCCGACGCCGCCCGCGAACACACGCACGAAATTGGACAGGCCGGCGGCCGCCGGAATGCGCTCGGCGGGCAACCCCGACAGAATGATCGCGGTCAGCGGCGTGAAGAACAGCGCCATCGGAATACCCTGCAACAGCGTCGGCAGCACCAGCGTATAGGGGTCGACGCCCGTCGTGTAATGCGAGCGCATGAAGAACACGCCCGCAAAGCCCAGGAAGGCCAGCGTCGCGAGCACCCGCGCGTCCGACTTCGGCATGATCTTCGCCATCAATGGCGCCAGCATCACGGCAAAGATCCCGAGCGGCGCCGTCACGAGTCCGGCGTCCACCGATCGATAGCCGAGATAGCCCTGAATCCATTGCGGCAGGATCACGAGGTTCGAGAAGAACACCGCGTACGCGACCGAGATCGCAATCGTGCCGCCGCGAAAATTGCGCAACGCGAAAAGGCGAACGTCGACGATCGGGTTTCCCTCCGTGAACTCCCAGATCAGGAAGAACAGGAAACTGATGGCGGCGATGACGGCAAGCGCGCAGATCACGGGCGAACTGAACCAGTCGAGGTCCTTGCCTTTGTCGAGCATGATCTGCAGCGTCGCGACCCACACGATGAGCGACATCAGCCCGACCTTGTCGATCGGGACCTTGCGCACCTGCGTCTCGCGGTCGCGATAGATCATCCACGTGACGCCGGCCGCGAACAGGCCGACGGGAATGTTGATATAGAAGATCCACGACCAGCTGTAGCTATCAGTGATCCAGCCGCCCAGCGCGGGGCCGGCGATCGGGCCGACCGTCGCGGTCATCGACCATAGCGCGAGCGCGGTGGCGCTTTTCTCCTTCGGATACGAACCGAGCAGGATCGCTTGCGACAGCGGAATCAGCGGCCCCGCGACGACGCCCTGCAAGACGCGTGCGGCGAGCAGCACGAGCAGGTTCGGCGCGACTCCGCACAACCACGACGAAAACACGAACAGCACGATCGCGGCCACGAACAGCCGGATCTGCCCGACGCGCTGCGTGAGCCAGCCCGTCAGCGGAATCGCGACGGCATTGGCCGCCGAGAACAGCGTGATCACCCACGTGCCTTCGTCGACGGAGACGCCGAGGTTGCCCGAGATGGTCGGAATCGCGACGTTGGCGATCGACGAATCGAGCACGTTCATGAACGTCGCGAGCGCGACGGCGAGGGTCGCAAGGATCAGTTTTCCGCCCGTCAGCGGCGGCGGTGAAGGTTTCGTTGAGGACTGCATCTGGCTTCACTCCAGAGTAACGACCGCGCCGGCGTATCGATCCGGCCGGTCAGTCGATGGGATCGACCGGCGCGCGACAGTCACGCGCACCGGGTCGACGGTTCAGCTGGCGCGCGGGGGGCGTGGCGGGTGGCGCCATCGAAAACCGGATGCCTCGATCGCCTTGCCGTGCCGGAATACTAGGAGCGGCATTCATGCGCAGATAGACCTGCGTCGGAACACTTTCCCGTTCCTCATCGACACCAATCGGTCGCGCCACTGCAGTGGTGGAAAAGATCGATGCGCCCTCGCGCCCGTCGCGCTCACCGTATTGGTACGGAGTAGGCAACACCATGCATCCCAAGCTGATCTGGTCCGGCGGCGCGTCTTTGCCTAGCATGGCAAAGAGCGCGTCGGCCATCGTTGGAATGGCGGTCATCGGGATCGAGTTGCCGGCAGGGCCTGCACCCTTGCGCCGATGCGCGTCGACGCACCACGCACCGTCCGGACACGCAAGGTTCGGAACGTTCGCGTTCGCCGATCACAGACCGGGAGAGATATGGAGAACGAGAGGTTGCAACCTCCGCCGCTGACACTGCTCGACAAATACCGGGGGCGGGAATTCGCCCCGCTCTACACGACGACGGTCACCGTGTCCGGCGGCGAAGCCGGGCACGGCCGTGCTTCCGGCGTCGCGCGCTCCGACGATGGCTGTCTCGTCCTCGATCTGCGATTACCGACCGAACTCGGTGGCCCGGGCGGCGGGACCAACCCCGAACAGTTGCTGGCCGCCGGCTACGCCGCGTGCTTTCACGGCGCGCTGAGCCTGCTCGCGCAACGCGACCGGATCGATATTCGCGACGCCACCGTAGCCGTCGAAGTGACGTTCGGTCGTGATCCGATGGATGGCGGATATGCGCTGATCGCGAATGTCACCGTCCGCATGCCGGGTATCGACCGGCAGGTCGCGGAACGTCTGGTGCGCGACACGGAGCGCCTGTGCCCCTATACGAAGATGGCGCGGCAGGGCATCTGCAATATTCTCACGGTGTCGGCGTGACCGAATCTCGCCGACATACGTGGCGAACGATTGGTGCCGACGCGACAACAGAGTGCGCACGCGCCCGGTACTACTGGCACGCGAGACGCGCGATTACGATGGCTGCCAAGCGGGTCGTGCGATCGATCGCGATACGCAGGGCCGGCGGTACCCGCTTCCACAAATCAGGAGAACGGATCATGACGCAACGTATCAACTACTTTCAGCAATCGCCGGAATTCACCAAGAAACTCGTCGAGCTCGACGGGTTGTTTCAAAAGACGACGATCGAAGTGCCGGTCCGCGAGCTCGTCGAGATTCGCGCATCCCAACTGAACGGCTGCGCGTTCTGCGTCGACATGCACGTCAAGGCGGCCCGGATTCACGGCGAGCGCGAACTGCGCATGCATCACGTCGCGATCTGGCGCGAGTCGACGCTGTTCTCGCCGCGCGAGCGCGCCGCGCTCGCATGGACCGAAGCGCTGACGCATCTTCAGTCGGATGGCGTGCCGGATGAGCTCTACGAACGCGTGCGGACTCACTATTCCGAGAAGGAGCTGTCGGATCTGACGTTCCTCGTCGGTGCGATCAACTGCTGGAACCGGCTGAATGTCGCGTTCCGCATCGTGCCCGGATCGTTCGACAAGATGTTCGGGCTCGACAAGGCCAACCTGGAGTAACGACATGAAACGCATCATGCTCACTCTCGCGCCGCTTACGCTGTCGCTGTTGATGCCCGTGCAGCCGGCCGCCGCCGCCGCACCGCAAGCCAAGGTTACGACGCTGACCACGGAGCCGTTGCCCGAGTATCCGGGCAAGGAGGCCGAGATGATCGTCGTCGATTATCCGCCCGGCAGCGTCGATCCCGTTCATCGTCACGACGCGCACGCATTCGTCTATGTGCTCGACGGCAGCATCGTAATGGGCCTGAACGGCGGGAAGGAGGTCACGCTTCACGCCGGCGACACATACCACGAAGGCCCGAAGGACATCCACACGGTCGGACGAAATGCCAGCAACACGAAGCCGGCAAAATTCGTCGTGTTCATGATCAAGAACCAGGGTGCGCCGATCCTCACACCCGTGAAATAGCGGGATTATCGTGGAGGCCCGGCGACGCCGGGCCCCGCTCCGCTTGCTTAGCGCATCGGAAGCCTGCTCGCGATCCGGCGCGCGAGCTGCGCGGCGCAAGCGGCTCCATGCAGCCGTTTGCACCGCCGCATCACGACGCGTCCTTGGCGACGTCGACGTCTTTCGTCAGGCCACCGTCGTTCTCCCGGCACGATGATTCCGGAATCGGGACATCGCCGGGATACTCCCCACCAGTATCCGTCATATACTCCCCCCCAGTTTCTGACAAACCACGAGAGGCGACCTAAAAGGCGCAGAATCGTGGCGTGTTCTTGCGTGCGCGCACGTCGTGCAAAAAAGGGCAGATCGATGCGTTCGCGCGTGCCGGAGCACCGCGCCGAATACGGATCGATCTTTCCGGCAAGCGCCGCTCGCAATTACCCGGCATGGTCGAGGACGCAACGAACGGCAAGGTTCAGCTTGCGCCGTTCGTGACACACGCGAAATCGCTCTCCGACATCAACGAAGCATTCGCTCCGATACGCAACGGGAAGTCGATCCGAGCCGTCGTTCACCAGTGAAGCATCGCAAAGGAGCATGAACATGTCCGTCGCCATTCATCCCGCCGTCGATCGCGGCATTCAAAAGGGCGCCGCCGATTTCGCGGGCGGTACGCTGCGCTGCCAGTGCACACCGGATCCGGTCGAGGTTCGGGTCGATGCGCAGGTCGCATTCAATCACGCGTGCGGCTGCACGAAGTGCTGGAAGCCGGCCGGCGCGCTGTTTTCCGTCGTGGGCGTCGTGCCGCGCGACAAGGTCACCGTGACCGCACATGGCAAGAAACTGCGCGTCGTCGACGACAAGGCGTTGATTCAGCGCCATGCGTGCTCCGCATGCGGCACGCACCTGTTCGGCCGCATCGAAAATGCCGACCATGCGTTTTATGGCCTGGATTTCATTCATACCGAGCTGTCGCCGGATACCGGTTGGGACGGGCCCGGTTTCGCTGCATTCGTGTCGTCGATCATCGAGAGCGGCACGCCACCGTCACTGATGGCGGACGTGCGCGACACGCTGCGCGCCAAAGGGCTCGAGCCCTACGATTGCCTGAATCCGCCGCTGATGGATGCGCTCGCGACGCAAACGGCGAAAGCCAAGGGGACATACCGGGAGGCTTGATTTCATCGCCACGGGGCGATGCGCTGCGGGAAGCTGCGCGTCGCGCCCCATCGTGGCGCTCGCGCGCACCGCGGTGCCGCTTTCAACGGCACGGACCACCGCTGTCCAAATTACAGTGGCGTTTTCGATTCCGGCGCGGCCTCGACGAGCAGCACGTACCGGACGGCGATTCTCTCCTTCGCACCGACCGGCACCTAATTCTCGGGCGCCGATGGAAGCGGAATCCAGTGCGTGTATCCGGACTGCGCGTTCGCCACGTCCTCGAATGAAGCGACCACCGCGAATCCTTCCGGAGTCCAGGCCAGCACGTTAAGCGCCTGATCGGCATCCAGGCGCGTCGGACAGTGCTGACTCGTCCTGATCCAGCTCTGGCTTTTGCGTGCGCCCTGCCACCCATCCCATGCAGCGGCCACGCGCGTGCCCCGGACGTAGCCGTCCTGGTCACGAACCCGGTTGACGACGTCGGCGCGATATTCGCTAGGCGTATCGCGAAACCACCATTGCTCAAACAGCTCTCGTTCGGTTCTCACAGACGCCTCCCCACACAGTGTTGCGTCGAGCTCAATACGCAAGTGAGCCGGCGCTGATTTCATCAGACGTCGAGCATTCGCTGTTCCCGCACCGCGGCTACGGTCGTCGCAACGGCTTGTCCGTCCACTGCACCGGCGACGCTCAAACTGGCCCGAAATCCGTCAGAAACGCACCCGGGCCATCTCTCACCCTCGACCGAAAAGGCTTGACACCTCTGTCGCCGCCGCGTACTGTCGGCCGTGAAGTATTCAAGAAGCGCGACTGCTGCTCATCATCGACCGCGAACTGCGGTATTCGTTGTCCTTTCCCTCCTTGATTATTTTCCCGCGTCCATTCGTGGCGCATCCGTTCGTCTATTCTCAGGAGATCTAATATGGATACCGGTACTGTCAAGTGGTTCAACGACGGCAAAGGCTTTGGCTTCATCACGCCCGATAAAGGTGGCGACGATCTGTTCGCGCACTTCTCCGAAATTCGCGGCGACGGTTTCAAGACGCTTGCCGAAGGCCAGAAGGTGAGCTACGAGACCAAGAACGGCCCCAAGGGCCTGCAGGCAGCGAACATCACCCCGCTGTAACCGTCTCAAGCCTCGACTTCGCGCAAGGAGCGGCGCATTGCCGCCGCTCCTTGTGTCATGCACGGCCTCGCGGCGCCACGCGCCTCGAGGCCGGCTCGACTGGTCCGTCCGCTTCGCAGGGAGACATTGAACCTGCGCGCAGGCAGATGCCCGTCATGGTGCGCGTGTTCGACCGCGCATCCGGGCCCGGACCAGCCATCCTCGCAGGATCGCGCACGCGACGCAGCAGGAGAATTTCCATGACCCAATATCAGTCCCGCGGCAACAAGGCGCCTCCGCGTACCAAGCAGCCCCCGATGCTGCCGAAGCTCGGCACGGCGTTGAACTGGGTGCCGCCGAAAGAGTCCTCGATCACGAAGACGCAGCAAAAAAAGCGCACGACGTCTGCGCAATAGCGTCGAATCGCGGCTGCACAGGCAGCGGCGACCATCTCGCAACCTGTTGCGGCGCGGGGCGAAGACGGTCACGATCCGTCACCACGCGCGTGCCGGTTGCGGCACGTAATACCGAATAAGTTGAAGGCCCGACGAACGATGCGCGTATGATGGGCTTATCCGAGCGATCACCCGCCCTCCGAGCGCTCCCCCTTCACTACCGCGCGCTTTGTTGCATCCCCTCCGCCGCGCTGCAATTTTGTCCCTTTCACCCCCGCCGGTCCGCCCGACAATGGACGGACCTTGGCCGGACGAGTTCGACCGTGCTTTTCGCCGCGGCCGAACGACAGGAGTTTGTCATGAGCATGCATTCCTACCGTGGATTCGAGATCTATCCACTGATTTACCCGCACGTACCGGCAGCGAATGGTGCTCCGCACAACTACGATGCCGGCTTCGACGCAGCAGTCAGGATTTGTCTTCGCGGTGCGACGGACACGCAGACGCAAAGCCAGACGTACCGGCTTCGCGACAACGCGCCGTTCGGTACGGCCGGTGACGCACGTCGCGCATCGGTGCGCTATGCCGAGAACATCATCGACGACAATCGCGAAACACACGCGTTCCTGTCGAACGCAGGCTGAGGCGGCTACCCAGCCGATGCGATGCATCGGCAATCTGGAGAGCAACATGGTCATTGACGAACTACTCGCATTGATCGGACGGCACGAGGTTACGTGGGCCGACACGATCTCGCTTGCCGGAATCTCTGATTCGGCTCTGTGTCACCAGCAAGAGTTGCAAATGTACGGCGCGATACGCGCGCTATCGATCGGTGCCGGACACTCGGAATTCGAGTCCGACGAGATAGCGAGCGCCGTCATGACGCGGCTCGGCTAACTTCATATTCGAACCTTCTAAAACAGGGCAACCATGACAACCGTCACACTGAAAGTCAACGAACCGATCGATGTCGCACTGCGCCGATTCCGCCGCGACATCGAGAAAACCGGGTTGATTCGCGAGCTGCGCAGTCGCACCGGCTATGAAAAGCCGACGACGGAACGCAAGCGCAAAAAGGCCAGTGCCGTTGCCAGGCAGCGCCTGCGCGCGAAGCGCATGTTGCCCCCGCGCAAAATGTACTAGGAGCGCATCGTGTCCAACCTGCCGGCCGATGCCCCACCGTTTTTCCCGTTGACGAAATGCCAGGTGGATTTCGATCGACAGAAAGACATGGTGACGCTACTGCCGAGCTTCTATGCGTTCGGCTGTGAGTACACCAGCCGCGGCCTCCTGATCGGCCGGGACGATGCCTTCAAATTGATTGCAGCCATCGAGAAAGCGCTCAGCGTGCAGAGCTGAGCCGCCGGCGCGGACGCTTCACAAGCATCAAAAGCAGAAGACCAACCATGCGCGTCGCGACCCGGTACGTGGACTTGCTCTGTTTCCTTGTTGCCCTTCAACTGGTCACCAAAAGGAAAACGCGCGAGTGGTTGTCGCCGTTTCAGCTCGTGGAATCACTGCAGGCGTGGCTTGTCGTCCATCGCGCGAAATGCGAATGGCGCGATCGTGTCTGGATAGGGCACGCGTCTCTTCAGATCGCGAAATCGGTCCACGCCGTGGATGACCCTCCGCTGCCGGAGCGGCTTCCGGGCGTGGAAGACGACTCGACGGCCCGCCCCCGAGGCGCGATCGCCAATCGGTCGGGCCTGCGGATAAAGTGCATTCGCTACCTTCGAGAGCATATCTGACAGTGGCGCGCGCACGGCCGCGTACCCCGCGACAACCCTAAACCTGGAGGAGCACATGCTCTTCAATTCGACACGGTTCCGAATCGATCCGACACCACGCCGGGCCGATGGACAGTACATCGCACATGCGAGGATTACCACGTTGCTCGTCGACGGAGATGAGCGGCAGGTACTCTGCAGCGGCGACCTGGCCGCCTTCGAACGCCGCGATGAGGCAGTTGCGTACGCAGCGAAATGGGGAGAAGGTTGGTTGACGGCGCAATTTGGCTGAAAATGGGAAAGTCGGCGCACGCACGTGAAGCACGTCGCTGACGGCCTCTTCCTTCCATATCGATCGCCCCGCGCAGGGACCAGACTGGAAGGAGTCCGATTTGCCAACGCCGTCCGAGAAGAAGCCACGCCGCGATGATCACTGACCCAACATCCGTACCGCACTACCTCGTCCTGCTGAGCGGCTGGCAGCCCTATGTGCTGGATATGGAGCGCGTCGTGATCCGGCGGGAAGCCAGTCGATTGTTGCTTGCGTTTGCGCGGACGCGTGGAAAACTCGAGCGTATCGACGGTGATGAATGGAACATGTTTTCCGACGCACAAAACCTGTCGACCCTCGAGCGTGGGCAGGCGCGGTTCTACGCACTGGTAAAAGGGACCGAAACCGAGCATCAGCTGCGGTTGCTGACCGTTCTCTGAAACTGGATTTTCGAGTGGAGCACGGCGCGGTGAGATTCGACCGCGCTACCTGAATACCGATCGTTCCGTCCACCGCACGCAAGGCCCAGCATGAAACTGGTTTTGGTAGGTGCTTTGTTGTGCTGTGTGATCGTCTTCCTGTTCTGGGGCAACCCGCGAGACGGCGACCGGTAGCGCATCCGTCGCCGTCGTACGACCTCGAGTCGATGGCGTAAGAAGAGCGCCGCCGCGCACACTCCAGCAGCGCCCTCGCTCATCCGAACGAAGACCGCTTTGCGCCGACGGCCTGCCGCCTGCCGCGCGGCGTGTCGACCAACTCAACTCCGCACGGCAGGCGCCGCGTCATGCGCGCCGGACGTCAATGCCAGTGCCGCAAGCGCGCCAGCCGGCGCGAGCAGCGCCCAGAATCCGATGTAGCGAAAGCCGAGCGCGCCCGCCATTGCACCCAGCGCGAACGCGATGATCGCCGGCAGCATCTTGCCGAACCGTGCGCGTGCGGCCACGCGCGCGCTGTCGGCCGTGCCGGCCGACAACAGGTCGACGACATCGAGAATCGCCTGCGTGACGTTGCCCGTCATCACCGTGTTCGGCACGCTTGCGCGCGCGATCACGCGGGGATGCGCGTTCTGCACACCCATCGCGAACGTGCCGACGATGCCGGCCAACAGCACCGGCAGGCTGTCGGACTGCGTGACGGGCGTCGCCCACACACCGGCCGCACAGAAGCCGAGCAGCATCACGGCCTGCACCGCATACAGCGCACGCGCGCCCTGCCATGCCGGCCGCGCGGACAACGATCGCGCGATCAGGCTCGCCGCGATGACGCCGCATATGAAGGCGGGAAACACGCTCAGTTTCAGCACGAGGCCCTGCCCGAATCCGGCAACGCCGGCGCCGATCAGCACGAAGTTGCCCGTCACGTGTGCGGTGAACAGCCCGAACAGCGAGACGAAGCTCAGCGTATCGACGAACCCGGCGACCGCGGAAAGAAGGGTGTCTTCAGATTTCAATTCGTGATGTTTGCGTAAAGGTTGGGCGACGCGGCGACCTTGGATGGCACGGTTGCCGCGTCGCGTTCGCGGGAGGGCCGACCCGGCGTTCAGGGATTGCCGTCGCCCTCCCCCCGTTGAATATCGCCGACGATGGTGACAAGGACGAGCGCCGCAATCAAGCCCAGATGCTCAAAAAAGCTGTTCAGCGCCATGAAATGTTCGGCACCCGAGCGGTTCCAGAAATCGTTCGCCACGACCATCGCGACCAGCGTCAGCATGCCGAGGCTGCCCGCGCCGAGCCACGTGAAGCGGCGAAACACCACGCACAGCGAGCCGCCGATCTCTACCGCAATCGCCAGCGCCGCCCACAGCGCGGGCGGGTGCAGGCCGAAATGCGCCTGCTCCGCGACCGCATCGCCGAAGTGCATCGCCTTGTTCACCCCGCCGATCAGGAACGCGGAAACGAGCGCGAGCCGGACCAGCGATCCGACCCATGGCTGGGAAAGAAGCGCGCGAATCCACCCGGGGCTACATCGGCCGGTCAGGGTCGTCATGTCAGACCGCCCAGCATGAACAGCCGAACGCGCCCCAGAAACCCTTCGCGTCCGACGTCGGCAACGTGCGGCCCCATGCGCTCGCATGCGCATGGCCGTGCATCCCGCACGCGGTCGAACAAGCGCACGCGGCAGCGGCCGCTGCTGCTCGCTGCAGCGGCGCGCCCTCACGCTGCGTCGCGCCCCAGCCGCCATAGCCGCCGTACGCGCGCACCGGCGACCAGTCCGGCATCGCCGGCGGAATCGGCATATCGTGCGACGCGAACGGCCCGGTACCCCACACGATCCGGCCGCCGACCACCGTCAGCAACGCGGTCGTGTCGGCGATATCGTCCTCCGCGCACGTGAAGAAATCACGATCGGGGACCATCAGGTCAGCCAGTTGCCCGACCGCGATGCGGCCCTTCTTGCCCACTTCGTTCGAGAACCACGTCACGTACTCGGTCCACATGCGCAGCGCGGTTTCGCGATCGAGCAGGTTGCGCTGCGGATACAGGCGCGTGCCGCCGACCGTCTTGCCCGTCACGAGCCACGCGAGCGACACCCACGGGTTGTACGACGCCACGCGCGTCGCGTCCGTGCCGGCCGACACCTTGATGCCCTTGGACAGCATCTTCGCGACCGGCGGCGTCGCCTCGGCCGCCTGCGCGCCGTAACGCTCGACGAAGTACTCGCCCTGATACGCCATCCGGTGCTGCACCGCGATGCCGCCGCCGAGCGCCGCGATCCGGTCCATCGATCGCTCGGAGATCGTTTCCGCGTGATCGAAGAACCAGTTCAGCCCTTCGAGCGGGATGTCCTCGTTGACCTTCTCGAATACGTCGAGCGCGCGGCTGATCGTTTCTTCGTAGGTCGCATGCATGCGCCACGGCCAGCGGTTCTGCGCGAGCACGCGCACCACGCCTTCGAGATCGTCCTCCATCTGCGCGGGCAGATCCGGACGCGCGACGCGGAAGTCCTCGAAGTCGGCCGCGGAAAACACCAGCATCTCGCCCGCGCCGTTGTGGCGGAAGTAGTCGGTGCCGTCGTGATACTTGACGCTCTTGGTCCAGTTCACGAAATCTTCCTTCTCCGCGTTCGGCTTCTGCGTGAACAGGTTGTACGCGATGCGGATCGTCATCTCGCCCGCGTCGTGCAGCTGGCGGATCACTTCGTAATCGTCGGGGTAGTTCTGCGAGCCACCGCCCGCGTCGATCACGCCCGTCACGCCGAGCCGGTTCAGCTCGCGCATGAAGTGGCGCGTCGAGTTGTACTGGTACTCGAACGGCAGCTTCGGGCCCTTCGCGAGCGTCGCGTAGAGGATCGTCGCGTTCGGGTTCGCGAGCAGCAGGCCGGTCGGGTTGCCCGCGGCATCACGCAGGATCGTGCCGCCCGGCGGCTCCGGCGTGTCCTTCGTATAACCGACGACGCGCAGCGCGGCCGCGTTCAGCAGCGCGCGATCGTACAGGTGCAGGATGAACACCGGCGTATCGGGTGCGGCCGCGTTGAGCTCGTCGATCGTCGGCAGGCGCTTCTCGGCAAACTGATGTTCGGTGAAGCCGCCGACCACGCGCACCCATTGCGGCGCGGGCGTGATCGCGACCTGCTGCCGCAGCATCTCCATCGCGACGGCGAGCGAGCGCACGCCGTCCCAGCGCAGCTCCATGTTGTAGTTCAGGCCGCCGCGAATCACGTGCGTATGGTTGTCGGTCAGGCCGGGCAGCACCGCGCGGCCGTCGAGGTCGACGACCTTCGTTGCGCGGCCCGCGAGCGGCATCACGTCCGCGTTGCTGCCGACCGCGACGAAGCGGCCGTCCTTGATCGCCACCGCGGCGGCGACGGGGTTCGCACGGTCGAGCGTCGTGATGCGCCCGTTGTGCAGGATCAGATCCGGTTGGGTATCGGTTGCGGTCATTGCGTCACCTCACTTCGATCAAAGGCCGATGAGCTGCTTGAGGGCGGGGACCGCCTGCACGCCAATCAACATGCCGAGCAACCCGACCAGGGCGATCAGCGGCGGTGCGGGAGAGCGAACCTTGATAGCGCTGTAGATCACGCCTATCAGCAGGCCCGCACCAAGGGAAACCAGATAAGGTTCCATACGATCAATCTCTCGAACAAATTGGAATGCAGGCGGATGCCCTGCAAACGCTCCGCGGGCGGCCTGCGCGGATGAACCGCGTCACGCCGCCCGCATTGACGTATCACCGCCGCGGCGCGCTCATCGAGCACGACGCGGCGGCATCGATACTGTCCCGAGTGGGCGCGTTACTTCGCCGGCACCGGCGGAATCGACTCGTGCGGCGTCGCCGTGCGTTGCGGTGCCTTGTGGACCATCGTGTACGCGTAGTCGACGCCCATCCCGTACGCGCCCGAATGCTCCTTCGCGATCGCCATCACAGCGTCGTAGCTGTCGCGGCGTGCCCAGTCGCGTTGCCATTCGAGCAGCACCTGCTGCCACGTAACGGGAACCACGCCGGCCTGCACCATGCGCTGCATCGCGATGTCGTGCGCGGCCTGCGACGTGCCGCCCGATGCGTCGGCCACCATGTAGATCTCGTAGTCGCCTTCGAGCATCGCGCACAGTGCGAACGTCGTGTTGCAGACTTCGGTCCACAGGCCCGACACGACCACCTTCTTGCGGCCGTTCGCGGCCAGTGCGTCACGCACCTTCTGGTCGTCCCACGAGTTCATCGACGTGCGTTCGAGCGTCTTCTGGTTCGGGAACACGTCGAGCAGCTCGGGATAGGTGTGGCCCGAGAAGCTGTCGCTTTCGACCGTCGTGATCGTGGTCGGGATGTTGAAGACCTTCGCAGCCTTCGCCAGGCCCACGACGTTGTTCTTCAGCACCTGGCGATCGATCGACTGCACGCCGAACGCCATCTGCGGCTGCTGGTCGATGAAGATCAGCTGGCTGTTCTGGGGGGTGAGTACTTCAAGCTTCGGATTGCTCATGGCGATCATGTCCTTTGACGTGGAGAAAAATAAAGCCTGGCTCGCCGGCAAGCCGGGGGCCCGATGTGCTGTGCTGGGAGGTTTTTCCTGCCAACGTCTTCCATTCAACATGTAAACTCGAAGCAATGCCAATTAATCGTTCTGTTTAAAAACACGCTGAAAACCGATCCTGAAAAGATCTTAAATCGGGGGAATTTTCGCGCCGCGCCCGCGATGACCTGATAGGCTGTTTTTCGACTTCGTCGGTTCATCGGCGGGGATTTATTCGCACCTTCCACACGGTTGTCACCCACTTCAATTTATATTATGAAACCGTACGTTTCGTCGCTATTGGCCGGCATTCTCGCCGGCGCCGTCTACGCGTTGATCGGCGTGCAAGCGCCCGCGCCGCCCACCATTGCGCTGGCCGGGCTGTTGGGCATCCTGGCCGGCGAACAGATCCTGCCGGTCGCTCGCCGGATGCTCGCGGGCATCCACCTGAAGGCCGCATGGAGCGAAGCGAAGTGCACGCAGCACATGTTCGGCTCGCTGCCCGGCGCGCAGCCGTCCAACGCCGCGGCGAAGCACCACGAGTCGACGCCGACCTGACGGATCGCTATTGACTGGACAAAGGGGCTCGGCGCGTTAACATGACGGCCCGACGCCCTGCCTGTGAAATCCATCATGAAGCTGTCATTCGAAGCGCTCGAAGCGCTGGACGCGATCGACCGTACCGGCACGTTCGCCGAAGCCGCGGAACTGCTGCATCGCGTCCCATCGGCCCTGACTTACCTCGTGCACAAGCTCGAGGGCGACCTCGGCGTCGCGCTGTTCGACCGCAGCGGACGCCGTGCGAAGCTCACGCATGCGGGTCGCGTCGTCGTCGAAGAAGGCCGGCGGCTCCTGCATGCGGCCGAGCAACTCGAACTCAAGGCGCAGCGCGCGCAGCAAGGCTGGGAAACCGAGCTGCGCATCTGTATCGACGAGATCCTGCCGTTCGACGCGCTATGGCCCCACGTGCATGCGTTCTACGGGCTCGAAATGGACACGCGGCTGCGGCTCTCGACCGAAGTCCTCGGTGGTACGTGGGACGCGCTGGTGGCGCGCCGCGCGGATCTCGTCGTCGGCGCGACGGGCGAGCCGCCGGAGCTGCCGGGCATCGTCACGCGGCCGATCGGCACGCTCACGCACGTGTTCGCGATCGCGCCCACCCATCCGCTCGCGGCCCTGCCCGAACCGCTGTCGATGGCGTCGATCGTCGAGTACCGCGGCGCCGTGATCAGCGACACGTCCCGCGAACTGCAGCCGCGCTCGGTCGCGATCGATGCCGGGCAGCCGACGCTCGCGGTACCGACCCTCGCGGCAAAACTGGCCGCGCAGTGCGAAGGGCTCGCCGTGGGCACGCTGCCGGACTGCATCGCGGCGCGCGCGATCGCACAGGGCAAGCTCGTCGCCCGCCAGGTGACCGGCATGCGCGACACGACGCATTGCTACATGGCGTGGCGCGCCGACGAAGCCGGCCGCGCGTTGCGCTGGTGGGTCGAGCAGCTCGATCGCCCCGATCTCGTCGACCGGTTTCTCGCGCTTGCGTGATCCTGCCGCGGACGCGCTTCATTTCCTTCTCGCGTCACGCGTCCGGATCTGCGCATCGCACCGAACGTCGTGATCGCGCCGCTCGCGTGCGTCGTTACGGTTCGTCGCCTGTCTCGCAAGCGAGCGCATCCGCTTCGGGCCACGCGTCGTGAATGCCGCGGCTTGATCCGCCGCCCTGCGCAAGCGCCGCGGTATACGCGGCCAGCAGCCGCTTGCGCGCATCGTCTTGCGAAGGCGTCGCATCCAGATCCCGCATCGCGTCGAGCGCCACGCGCGCGCGTTCGCGACACTCGTCCACGAGCGACAGGTCCAGCAGGCACGGCACCGCCACGGCCGCCAGCGCGATGCCGGTCTCCGCGTGGCCGTCCGGCGAAAACGCCCAGTCGAGCGCCGCGCGCAGATTGCCGAGTTCGCGGCGTACCAGATCGCGCCGCGCTTCAGGCGACGACCCATCGCCGCCGTCGGGCGCCAGCGTGAACAACGCAAGAAAGTAGTTCGCGTGCGCGAGCGCGGCGGCCGCGCTTTCGCCGTTGTTCTCGAGCTGCTGCAGCGCATACGCGCGCGTCGTGGTCAACAGCCGGTAGCGCGGCACGCCGTGCGCATTCTCGACGTTCACGAGCGACTTCGACACCAGTCCGGCGATCGTGTCGAGCAGGTCCGCATCAGCCAGCCCCGTCGTGCCGACGATGTCCCGCACCGCCTCGATCGAAAAACCGTCGCGGAACACGCCGAGCCAGCGCAACAGCACGCGCTCCGTGTCCCCCAGCAAGCGGTAGCTCCAGTCGTACATGGCCTGCAGCGTCCGGTGGCGTGGCAATGCCGTGCGAAAGCCGCCGGTCAGCAATCGGAAATGGTCGTCGAGATGATCGGCCAGCACGTCGATGCCGAGCACGGCCGCACGGGCGGCGGCCAGCTCGATCGCCAGCGGCAGGCCGTCGAGATGCCGGCACACCGACGCCATCAGCGACACGCTGCGTTCGTCGAGCGGAAAGCGCGGATCGGCGGCGCACGCGCGTGCCGCGAACAATTGCACCGCGCTTGCGCCCAGCGTGTCGGCCGCGCCGGCACCTTCGTCGCCGACCTCGAGCGGTGGCACCGGGCACTGTCGCTCGCCGTGGATCCGAAGCGCCTCGCGGCTGGTCGCCAGCACGCGCAGCCCGGTGTCGGACTCGGTCAGCACGGCGGCGATTCGCGCGGCTGCGTCCAGCAGATGCTCGCAGTTGTCGAGCACGAGCAACATCCTGCGATGCGCGACGCTCGCGAGCACCGCTTCGAGCGTCAACGGGCGGGTGGGCAGCGCAAGGTCCAGCGCGTCGGCCAGCGCGGCGGGGACGAATTGCGGGCACGCGACCGTCGCCAGCGACACGAACGCCGTGCCATCCGGAAAGCGCGCCTCGGCCCGGAGCGCGGCTTCGACCGCGACGCGCGTCTTGCCGATGCCGCCCGCGCCGACCAGCGTCACGACGCGCGACGCGTCGAGCGCCGCGAGGACATCGGCGACCATCTGCTCGCGCCCGACGAGCGCGGTCGGTGCGGGTGCGAGCCGGGACGTCGCGGGGCGCACGGCAGCCGCGCCTTCGGCGGGTTCGCTGACGAGCCGATAGCCGCGCCCCGGCACCGTGACGATCAGATGCCGGTCCTGGCCCAGCGCCTTGCGCAACGACGCGATATGCACCTGCAGGTTGTTTTCTTCCACGAACGTGTGCGGCCATACGCGCTGCATGATCTCGTCTTTCGAGACCAGCGCGCCATTTGCCTGAATCAGGAGTTCGAGAATTTCGAATGCACGGCTGCCGATGCGCAACAATTCGCCGTTCGCGCGAATTTCACGTCTGTCGAGAAAAACGTGAAGCGTTCCAATGCGGATCATGGGAGGGTCTAATCGATGGCATTTATCGATGTCAGTCGAAATGACACCGATTTGACACCCAATGCTACGGCATTTGCTACGTATGATGATTCAAATTATCAGAATGGAAAGAGCAAATTTTTTGAATCGTTGAAATCCGCGGGCCACGCATCTTCTGCGCATGACACCGCATGGCGCCGTTCATTCCCCACCGGCGAAGCCGGGATTCACCGATGAATTGGATTTCGTACGATTAAACCGCGATTCGATTGACGCGGAATTCGGGCGAGCCGCAGTTTCGGCTCGTGTTCGAACGCGCGGTTCGAGATGAGCCGCAGCAAGGACGCCGGACGGCTGTGTGGCCGCCCGGCTATGTCACGCCAACGTCACGCGCTGACGAACGCCAGCAGTTCGTCGTTCAATCGTTGGGCATGCGTCAGATACAGCGCATGCGGGCCGCCTTCGTAAACACTCAGCGTCGCATCCGGCACGCGCGCGGCGGTGGCCGCGGCCGTCAGCGCGAGCGGCGCCGTCTGGTCGTCGTCGCCATGAATCACGCGCGTCGGCACGTCGAACTTGTCGAGATCCGCCCGGAAATCGGTTTCGGAAAATGCGCGGACGCAATCGAGCGTGCCCTTCAATCCGGCCTGCAGCGCCATGAACGACGTCCAGTCGAGCGTGGCGCGCGAGATCGTCGAATCTGCCCGGTTCGAGCCGGTGAACAACGGCCAGAATTGCTCGAAGAACGCGGCGCGGTCCGCCACGATCGCCGAGCGAATGCCGTCGAACATCGCGACGTCGACGCCGTCCGGATGATCGTCGCGCCGCGCGATGAGCGGCGTCACCGAGCCGATCAGGACGGCCTTCGCGATGTGGCGCGTGCCGTGCCGGCCGATGTATCGGGCCACCTCGCCGCCGCCCATCGAAAAGCCGACGAGCGTCACGTCGCGCAATCCGAGCGTCTCGATCAGCGTCGCGAGATCGTCCGCCAGCGTGTCGTAGTCGTAGCCTGTCCACGGTTGGCCGGACCGGCCGAAACCGCGCCGGTCGTACGCGATGCCGCGAAAACCGTTCGATGCCAGATGATGCATCTGGACGTCCCACATGTCCGCATTCAGCGGCCACCCGTGAATGAACACGACGGGGCGCCCCGCGCCCCAGTCCTTGTAGTGAATCGAGACGCCGTCGCGTGTCGTGAACGTACTCATGAAGCTTCCTTGGCGAAGAAGAGGCAGCGGCGCCAGCCGCCGCCGGTGAATGGGGCGCACCGCTCCCGGTCAGGAACGGGACAGCCTGACGATGAACCGGTCCAGCTCGGACGCGAGGATCGCCTCCCAGCAATTCGCGGGACGCTTCGCGCCGCGCCACTGCGGCTTGTAGATCGCATCGCCGGGGCGAATCGGCAGGCCGGTCAGGGCGCAGCGCCCCGGCGAGCGGCACTTTGCGCTGATCCAGCGCTGCTCGTCATACCGGCAGTGGGTCGGATCGCTCCACGACACCAGCAGCGAGGAATCGGTCTGCCGCTCGACCGCGACGATCGCGCACCCGCGACGTGCGCCACCGCCGGACGCGCCGCGCGCGTCGTCGCGATGACGGCGGCGCGCCGCGTCCCGGTCGCGAAGATTCAGCGACGCGCAGCGGCTTGCGCCGGACGACGGATCGAGCAGCGTCATCACGTGCTCCCAGCGATCGAATGTGTCCATGACGGCGTATCCAGGCAAGTGGCGAGAGATTCGGACGTTTCGCATCCGCGCGCATCACGATCGTCATGCGCTCGCGCGAACCGGCAGCGACCCGCGACGGGACGGCTTGATGCTGACGATAGCGAGCGGCCGCTGAAGAGTCTTGCTTCCGATGCTTAATTGTTCTGGCGGCCTGGCTCGCGCGCCACACCGACCGGCCGGTTCATGAAAATTCAGCCGAATTTCAGTACACGCCGCAGGGCCGCGCGATAGGCTCCGGTCGACGTTCGTTCGCTCGCGTCGGGCGCCTGCCGGCACGCGACCGCGAACGCACGCCGGCTGCCGGCGCAGCGTGCCGCATGCGGGCAGATCCGGACCATCCATTCCAAACGACATCATTCCACCGCACGTACAAGGAGCCTCCATGCGTCCCGCAGACCTCGACGCCGTCCCCTCGGCACGCCGCCGCGACATGCTGCTTGCCGGCGCGACCGCCGTTGCAGCCGCCGCGCTGCCGGCCGCCGCCGCCGCTGCCGCCCCCAAACACGCGTCTTCCGGCCATCAAGGAACCCATCCGATGAACACGATCACCACGCAAGACGGTACGCAGATTTATTTCAAGGACTGGGGTAGCGGCCGTCCGGTCGTGTTCTCGCATGGCTGGCCGCTGTGCGCCGACGCATGGGACCCGCAGATGCTGTTCCTCGTGCAGCACGGCTACCGCGTGATCGCGCACGATCGCCGCGGTCACGGCCGCTCGAGCCAGCCGTCGCAAGGCAATGACATGGATACCTACGCGGACGATCTCGCCGCGCTGATGAACGCGCTGGACCTGCGCGAAGCGACGCTCGTCGGCCACTCCACCGGCGGCGGCGAAGTCGCCCACTACATCGGCCGTCACGGCACGAAGCGCGTGTCGAAGGCCGTGCTGATCGGCGCCGTGCCGCCGCAGATGGTGAAATCGCCGACCAATCCGGGCGGCCTGCCGATGGACGTATTCGACGGCATCCGCAAGAACGTCGCCGAGAACCGTTCGCAGTTCTACAAGGATCTCGCCGTGCCGTTCTTCGGCTTCAATCGTCCCAATGCGAAGGTGCAGCAGGGCACGATCGACGCATTCTGGGCACAGGGGATGATGGGCGGCGCCTATGGCCAGTATCTGTGCGTCAAGGAATTCTCCGAGGTCGACTACACCGAGGACCTGAAGAAGATCGACGTCCCGACGCTGATCCTGCACGGCGACGACGACCAGATCGTGCCGATCGACGATTCCGCGCGACTGTCGGCGAAGATCGTGAAGCACGCGCAGCTCAAGATCATCCCGGGCGGCGCGCACGGCATGTGCGTGGTCGATGCGGCGCGCATCAATGCCGAACTGCTCGCGTTCCTGAAGGCGTAAACATTGCCGCATGGCGCGCCGCGCGTCGACCTGCGTTGCGACACCATCCACGTGATGGCCGATCGCACGCAGGTTCGGCAGCGCTGAATCCGGTCACCCACGCGCTCGACGCGATGAACGGGCTGGCCGCGTCGAGCGAACCCGAATGTTCAGAACGTTTCAGCGCGCCTTCAGGAATTGGCGAGCGCGCACACGTAGACTGGTTTCACGAGCCGACGTGCGGGCGCTTGCCCGCGCATCGGCACCCTTCCTGGAGTGACGAATGATTTTCGGTGCATTTTGTCTCGCGCATCGAATCGGGTACGACCGGCCGATTCGCGTGGAGCACGCATGAAGCACAAACGACTCTGGCTCGGTGCGACCGGCGTCGCGATCGCGGGCCTCGCGATCGCCGTCGGCATCATGGTCCGGCCGTCGATCGCGCCGATCGAGCCGCCCGCACGCGCATCGTTCGATCCGCAACTCGTCCGGGCCGGCGCGCGCGTGGTCGCGCTCGGCGATTGCGTCGTCTGCCATACAGCGAAGGACGGCAAGCCGTTCGCCGGCGGGCTGCCGCTCGCGACGCCGTTCGGCACGATCTACGCGACCAACATCACGCCGGATGCCGATACGGGCATCGGCCGCTGGTCGCGCGACGCGTTCTCGCGCGCGCTGCGCACCGGCATCGCCCGCGACGGGCATCCGCTCTACCCCGCCTTTCCGTACATCCACTTCACGCGGATGTCCGACGACGAGATCACGGCGGCCTACGCGTACCTGATGACCCGCGAGCCGGTTCAAGCAAGCACGCCGAAGAACGACCTGATCTTCCCGCTGAACTTCCGCCCGCTCGTCGCGTTCTGGAACGTGCTGTTCCTGCACGAAGGCGCAAGCACCCCGGACCCTGCGCAATCCGCGCAGTGGAATCGCGGCAAGGCGCTGGTCGACGGCCTCGGCCACTGCGCGTCCTGCCATTCGCCGCTGAATGCGATCGGCGGCGAGAAAGCGGGCAAGGCATTCGACGGCGGCATCGTCGACGGATGGGAAGCCCCGCCGCTCAATACGCTCGGCCACGCGGCACGCCCGTGGACGCAGGCCCAACTGGTCGCGTATCTGCGCACCGGCCGCGCGAGCGAGCATGACGCGGCTGCCGGCCCGATGCTGCCCGTCACGCGCGATCTCGCGACCGTGCCCGCGGAAGACGTCGAGGCGATCGCCGCGTACATCCTGTCGATCCAGAAGCCTGCCGGCGCGCGGCCGGCGACGGCCGGCGCCGGACACAGCCCGACGACACCCGCCGGCCAACGCGGGGCGGTGCTGTTCCAGGCCTCGTGCGCGCAGTGTCACGGGCCGGCGGCGCCGATGCAATCGATCGGCGAGCGGCCGACGCTCGCGTTCAGCACGGCGATCGCCGCCGACACGCCGCGCAACGCGATCCAGATGATGTTCAACGGTATCGGCTGGCATGGCGAGGACACGCTGAACTACATGCCTTCATACCTCGACCAGTACGACGACCGCCAAATCGCGGATCTCGCCGCGTACATCCGCGAAACGTACTCCGATCGCCCCGCATGGAGCGACGTCGAAACCCTGGCCGCGAAACTCAGAAAGGAGGACCGCACGCGATGATCACCCTCACCGTGAATGGCGCGCGGCATACGCTCGACATCGACCCGTCCACGCCGCTGCTCTATGCGCTGCGCAACGACCTGCACCTGCACGGTGCGAAGTTCGGTTGCGGCCTCGGACAATGCGGCGCGTGCAGCGTGATCGTCGACGACAAGCCGATGTTCTCGTGCCTGATCCCGGTCGCCGCGATCGGCGCACGCAGCGTCAGGACCATCGAAAGCCTCGGCACCGCCGAGCGGCCGGGCAAGCTCCAGCAAGCGTTCATCGATCATCAGGCGGCGCAGTGCGGCTATTGCATCGCCGGGATGATCATGCGCGCGCAGGCGCTGCTCGAACGCAACCCGAAACCGACCGAACGCGAACTGCGCACCCACATGGAACCGAACCTGTGTCGTTGCGGCACTCACCTGCGGATCCTGGCGGCCGTGCGCCAGGTCGCGGGCCTGCCGGACCCGGAACCGGCCGGCGCGCCGGTCATGATCAGCAAAGGGCTCTGATGAACGCACCCGACGATATCGACGAAGGCCGCCGGCACTTCATGGTTTCCGGCGCGCTCTTCGTCGCGTTCAGCCTGGCGCCGGCCGCACGCGCCGCCGCCGAGGTCGTGATCGCGGACGAAGGCGCGGCGGTGCATGTATCGCGCGCCACCGAAACGCTGGCTGGCAGCCTGAAGACCAACCCGCTGCTGGATGCGTGGATCAAGATCACGCCCGACGGCAAGGTCACCGTGTTTACCGGCAAGGTCGAGCTCGGCACCGGCGTGCGCACCGCGTTGCTGCAGGTCGCGGCCGAGGAGCTGAACATGAAGCCCTCGCTGATCACGTTCCTGACCGCCGACACCGGCGCGTCGCCGGACGAGGGCCTGACCGCCGGCAGCCATACGATGGCGGACAGCGGCTCCGCGCTGCTGAACGCCGCCGCGCAGGTGCGCGCGCTGTTGGTCGACGGCGCGGCGAAGCAGTTCGGCGTCGATCCGCGCACGCTCACGGTCGCCGATGCGCTCATCAAGGCGCCGGACGGCCGCACCATGCGCTATGGCGACGCGGTCCGTACCGTCGACCTGCATCGCAACGCGACGCCCACCTCGCCGCTGAAGCCGCCTTCGACGTTCGCCGTGATCGGCACGTCGCTGCCGCGCGTCGATATTCCGAACAAAGTCACCGGTGGCGTCAGTTACGTGCAGGACATGGAACTGCCCGGCATGCTGCATGCACGCGTCGTGATGCCGCCGGTGTACGACGCGAAACTGCTGTCGTTCGACGAAGCCGCGATCCTGAAGATGCCGGGCGTCGTCCGGATCGTGCGCAACGGCAGCATGCTTGCCGTCGTCGCGCAGGGGGAATGGCAGGCCGTCGTCGCGCAGCGCGCGCTGGCCGCCGCGTGCCGCTGGTCGCCCGGTCGGGCGCTGCCCGATCGCAATACGGTTCATGAAGACCTGAAGCGGATCTCGACGCAGCACATCGAGATCGCCAATACGCATGCGCCGGCCGCGCCAGCGGTGAAGACGCTGAGCGCCACGTTCCTGAAGAATTACCTGCTGCACGGCTCGATCGGGCCGTCCTGCTCGGTCGCGCGTGTCGAGAACGGCATGCTGACCGTGTGGACCCACTCGCAGGGCGTGTATCCGCTGCGCGACGCGCTGGCCGAGATGCTGTCGATGCCGAAGGCGAACGTCCGCTGCATCCACACCGAGGGCTCCGGCTGCTACGGGCACAACGGCGCGGACGACGCGGCCGCGCATGCGGCGCTGATCGCCGCCGCGATGCCGGGCAAGCCGATTCGCGTCCAGTGGATGCGCGAACAGGAACATACGTGGGATCACTTCACGCCGGCGATGGTCACCGAGCTCAGCGCGTCGCTCGACGCCAGTGGCCGCATCGTCGACTGGAAGTACGCGCTGTGGAGCAGCTCGCACAACGAACGCATCGTCAATGCCGGCCGGCTGCTGCCCGCGCGGATGCTCGAGCCGCCGTTCGTCCCCGCGCCGTCGACGCCGATGCTGCAGCCCGAAGGCGGCGGCGATCGCAACGCGATCCCGCTGTATGCGCTGCCGAACATGCACATCGTGAACAACTTCTCGCCGACGATGCCGCTGCAGACGTCCGCGATGCGCTCGCTCGGCGCGCACACGAACATCTGGTCGATCGAAAGCTTCATGGACGAGCTTGCGCACGCCGCCGGCGTCGATCCCGTCGAATTCCGGCTGCGTCACATGCAGGATCACCGCGCGAGCCAGGTGATCAAGCTCGCCGCGACCAAGTTCGGCTGGCCGCGTCCGCCGCGCGCGCGCAACCGCGGTGTCGGCTTCGCGTTCGGCAAATACAAGAACCTGATGGCTTACGTCGCGATGGCGATCGAGATTTCGGTGGTGCCGGAGACGGGCCAGGTCACGCTCGAGCACGCGGAAGTCGCCGTCGACGCCGGGCAGGTCGTGTCGCCGGACGGCATCCGCAACCAGATCGAGGGCGGCATCGTGCAGGCCGCGAGCTGGACGCTGTACGAGGCGTTGAAATACGATACGCAGCGCATCCGCAGCTTCGACTGGAGCAGCTATCCGATCCTGCGCTTCTCGGCGGCGCCGCAAAGCGTGAAGGTCCATCTGATCAATCGCCCCGGCGCACCGTTTCTCGGCGCGGCCGAGGCGTCGATGGGGCCGACCGCCGGCGCGCTGGCCAACGCGATTTTCGACGCGACCGGCCAGCGCTTGCGCGAAATGCCGTTTGCCGGTGACGGGCTGAGGAAACGCATCGACGCATAGCATCACGACACAACCGATCGCGCCGGCACGAACCGGCGCCGACAACCGACAGGCTGGAGATTGAACGATGGATACCTTGCTTTCGATGCGCGTGTTTACGCGCATCGTCGAAACGGGCAGTTTCACGCGTGCGTCGGACACGACCGGGCTGACGACACCGCGCGTGTCCGCGCTGCTGAGCACGCTCGAACAGCACCTCGGTTGCCGGCTCTTGAACCGCACGACGCGCCGCATTTCGCTGACCGAGGACGGGCAGGCGTACTACGAGCGCTGCGTCGGGGTGCTGCGCGAAATCGACGACATGGAAGCGGCGGTATCGCAGGCGCGCAACGTGCCGCGCGGCCGCCTGAAAGTGAACCTGCCGCCCGCGATGGCCAAGCAGATCATGGTGCCCGCGCTGCCCGAATTTCTCGCCGCCCATCCGAACATCTCGATCGAACTCGGCGTGACCGATCGCCAGATCGACCTCGTCGGCGAGGGCGTCGATTGCGTGGTGCGCATCGGCGCGCTCGACGACTCGGGGATGATCGCCAGGCGGATCGGCAGCCTCACCACCTGCACGTGCGCGGCGCCCGCGTATCTCGACCGATGCGGCGCGCCCGAAACGGTCGACGAACTCGCGCAGCACGTCGCGATCAGCCATATCTCGGCCGATACCGGCCGCCCGCGGCCGTGGGACTACGTCGTCGACGGCGAAACGCGGATCGTGCAGATGTGCGGCACGGTCGCGGTGAACGACGCCGATACCTACATCGAGTGCGGCGTCGCGGGCATCGGCCTGATCAAGACCTCGCTGTACCTGGTCGAACCGTATCTGAAATCGGGACGCTTGCGCGAAGTGCTGACCGATTTCAACGCGCCGCCGCGGCCGATCTCGATCCTGTATCCGCCGAATCGGCATACGCCCGTCAAGCTCAAGATCTTCGTCGACTGGCTCACGAGCCTGTTCGCGCAGATTCCGACGCTGCAGGGCCAGCGCGGCTGAACGCCGCCACCGTCGGCCCTGCCCGGACCCCGCGTCCCGACCGTTTTCACGCCCCTGACACCGCGAGCGCTGCGCGCCTTTGCGCGGCACGCAATGCTCGATTGCGCGACGGACGTATTCCGTTGTCATCGCTCGATCAATAGTCTTGACGGCAATGCGGCGTGCATCGCTCGCCGCTTGCGAAATTGCACTGCGCCGCCCGGCAAACGGGCGTCCGACATCTCGTTCAAGGAGTCGACCATGTCAACGGAATCCCCCGCCCTCGCGGCCCACGGGCAGACGCCCAGGCTCACGCAGGGCCTCATCCTGCTGTTCGCGTTCAGTTGCGGCGCGATCGTCGCGAACCTGTACTACGCACAACCGATCACCGAGCTCATCGCGCCGGGGCTGCACATGTCCGGCGGGATGGCGAGCCTCATCGTGTCGCTGACGCAGATCGGCTATGCGCTCGGCCTGTTCTTCATCGTGCCGCTCGGCGATCTGCTCGAGAACCGCAAGCTGATGATCGTCACGGCCGTGATCTCGATCGCGAGCCTCGCCGCGGCCGCGGTCACGCGGACGCCCGGGCTGTTCCTCGCGATTTCGCTGCTGATCGGCTTCAGCTCGGTCGCCGTTCAGATCCTCGTCCCGCTCGCCGCGCACCTCGCGCCGGATCATTCGCGCGGCCGGGTGGTCGGCACGATCATGAGCGGGCTGCTGCTCGGCATCCTGCTCGCGCGCCCGCTGTCGAGCGTGGTGGCCGACGCGTTCGGCTGGCGCTTCGTGTTCGCGGCCGCCGCGGGGGTGATGACGCTCGTGACGGTGGTGCTCGCGCTGACGATTCCGTCGCGCCAGCCCGATCATCGCGCGACCTATTTCGACCTGATCGGCTCGCTGCTGCATCTGGTGCGCACGATGCCGGTGCTGCGCCATCGCGCGTTCTACCAGGGCCTCATGTTCGCGTCGTTCAGCCTGTTCTGGACCGCCGTGCCGGTCGAGCTGACGCGTCACTACGGGCTGTCGCAATCCGCCATCGGCCTGTTCGCGCTCGTCGGCGCGATCGGCGCGACGTCGGCACCGGTCGCCGGCCGCTTGGCGGATGCCGGCCACACCGTGCGGGCGACGCTGATCGCGCTGGTCGCCGGCGCGCTGTCGTATGCGGTCGCGCTGCTTCACGGCGTCGGCCTGTACGGCCTCGTCGTCACGGGCATCGTGCTCGATTTCGCGGTGCAGATGAACATGGTGCTCGGCCAGCGCGAGATCTACGCGCTGGATGCGACGAGCCGCAACCGTCTGAACGCGCTGTACATGACCAGCATCTTCGTCGGCGGCGCCATCGGCTCCGCGCTCGCGAGCCCGCTGTACGAGCACGGCGGCTGGCCGCTCGTCGCCGCGGTCGCCGGCGCATTCCCGATCGTCGCGCTCGCGCACTACCTCGCGATCGGCCGCCCGTACGCGCAACGCCACGCACGCACCTGAACCGGCGCCGGCCGCCGGTCGAGCGCACGCATGCCGCCCGGCTCGTGCGCGCGCCGGAGCGCCGCCGGCATGTCATTCCGACTTTCCACCGGGGCCGTTGTTTCGCCGTCCCACCGCTTGCGGTGCGATGTGCGACGCCCCTGCTCAACGCACAAGGAGTCCACCATGTCTTCCCTGCTCAGCACCTACGATCTGCGCGGCCTGCCGCTGCCCAACCGAGTCGTGATGGGGCCGATGACGCGCTCGCGCGCACCGTCGCGCGGCCAGCCGACCGCGCTCATGGCCGAGTATTACGCGCAGCGCGCGTCCGCCGGGCTGATCGTCACCGAGGCGACCAACGTCAGCCACACGTCCGCCGCGTTCGAACTGACGCCCGGGCTCGTCACCGACGAGCAGGCGGCCGGCTGGAAGCAGGTCACGGATGCGGTCCATGCGAACGGCGGCCGCATCTTCGCGCAGTTGTGGCACGGCGGCCGCGTCAGCTCGCTGACGCTGCTCGGCGGCGACGCGCCGCTGTCGCCGTCCGGCGTCAACGACGATCTCGAACAATTGCAGGTGTGGGCCCGGTTGCAGAACGGCTACTACACGAAGATTCACGCGACGCCATCGCGCGCGATGACGACGGACGAAGTCGCCGCAACGGTCGACGACTTCGGCCGCGCGGCCGCCCGCGCGATGGCGGCCGGCTTCGACGGCGTCGAGATTCACGCGGCCAACGGCTACCTGCCGCACCAGTTCCTGTCATCGACGCTGAACCGCCGCGACGACCGCTACGGCGGCTCGGTCGCGAACCGCGCGCGCTTTCTCGAGGAGATCGTCGACGCGGTCGGCGACGTGATGCCGCTCAGCCGCGTGGGCGTGCGCATCTCGCCGTACGCGCAATACAACAACGTGCGGGACGCGGATCCGGATGCGACGTACGCATACGTCGGCCGCATGCTCGACGAAGCGGGCGTCGCCTACCTGCACGCGGCCGATACCAACGGCTGGAGCGGCGAGCCCGACCTGCCGCGCATCATCGAGCACACGCGCAAGACCTTCAGCGGCACGCTGATCGTCAACGGCGGCATCACGCCGGACGCCGCGAATGCGCTGATCGATGCGGGCGACGCCGATCTCGTCGCGTTCGCGCGTGCGTACATCGCGAACCCGGATCTCGTCGAACGCATCGCCACGCATGCGCCGCTCGCGGTGCCGAAGTCGATCGGCTGGTACGGCGGCGAGCGCGCGGGATACGTCGACTATGCGCGGCACGACGCGGCGGCGCCGACCGCCTGAGCCGCGTCACACGGCAGCGCCATGACCGGCGGGCCACGCGGCCCGTCGCTTTGAAAAGGTTCCGTCAGGCATCCTTCCAGTGCGCACCCAGCACGCGCCCGCAGAAATTCGGCCGGTGAAAATCCGGATCGGCCCGCTCGAGCACGTCGGCGCTCCACGTGCCGAACGTCGATGCCGGCCGGTGCGCGACCCCGTGGGCGACCGCGTCGAGGAACGCGTCGCCGAACCCGTCGCCGCGCGGATAAGCGGCGAGCAGCGCGCGACGCTCGTCGGCCGAATACGCGTCGACGTCGGTGGCCATCAGGTCCGTCGATACCGCGCTCGACAGCGCGCGCGCCAGCGGCGACACGCGGGCGGCCACGCCGGGCGTCGTATGCAGCGCGATCGCGCGCCATACGTCGTCGCAGATGGGCTGCGGCGTGCGGTGCCGCGACAGGAACGCGTGCGCGGCATCGGCGCTGTCCAGCTCGTAACGCGCGCTCGAGCGGCAATACGCGGCACTGAGGCCCATGTTCGCGTACAGGGCGGCCACGTACAGCGCATCGGCATCGCACGTGTCGCCGGCGCGGCGCGCGGCGAGCGACGCGAGGACGAATACCCGGCAAGCGTGGTCGGTGATCACGCGCGGCAGCGACGCGCGCGCAGCCTCGGCGGCCTCGATCGCGATCGGCGTGCGCGGAATGCGAACGCCGGCGACTTCGTCATCCGCCGATGCGCACGTGTGCGCAGAATTCATGTCGTCTCCTTCTGCCCCGTGCCGGGGTCGAAAAATTGCTCGTTTTTCGCGGCGCGCGCGCCGATACCCGTCGCCTAAAACGCGGCGCCGAGGCAACCGAACGCGCTGCACGGCTCGGCGAGCTCCGTCGCGGCCGCATCCACGCGCTGCGCGAAACGACGCCCGTATTCGCGCGCGAACCCGGCATCGCGGCCGCCGTCGGCCGCGGCTCGCGGCTGCGCGGACGCGACCGGACGCCACCGGCCCATGCCGCCGAACTCGGCCACGGGCGACCACGCGGGGCTCACCGGCAGCGGCGGCGGCGCCAGCGGCGCGAATTCGTCATCCGCGTGCACGACCTTGCCGTCGACGATCGTCAGAACCGACGACAGGTGCTTGATGCGTGATTCGTCGATCGTGAAGTAGTCGTCCGTGAGCACCGCGAAATCCGCGTACCGGCCGGGCACCAGCGCGCCCTTGCGATCGTCTTCGTTCGAGAACCACGCGCTGCCGACCGTATAGCGGCGCAGCGCCTCCATTCGGCTGAGCCGATTGCGCTCCGGATAGAGCACGGTGCCGCCGACCGTGCGCCCGGACACCATCCAGTACAGCGACACGAACGGGTTGTAGCTCGCGATGCGCGTCGCATCGGAGCCGGCACCGACCGGCAGCCCGGCCGCCAGCATCGCGCGGATCGGCGGCGTGCGCGTGGCGGCTTGCGCGCCGTAGCGCGCAATGAAGTACTCGCCCTGGAACGCCATCCGGTGCTGCACCGTCACGCCACCGCCGAGCGCCGCGATGCGCGCGATGTTCGCATCCGAAATCGTCTCGCAATGATCGAAGAACCAGCGCAGGCCGTCGAACGGAACGTCGCGATTCACGGCTTCGAGCACGTTCAGGAAGCGGCCGATCGATTCGTCGTACGTCGCGTGGAGCCTGAACGGCCAGCGCTGGCCGACCAGCAGCCGCACCACCGCGGTCAGTTCCGCCTCGAGTTCGTCGGGCAGGTCCGGGCGCGGCTCGAGGAAATTGCCGAAATCGGCCGCGGAATACACCAGCAATTCGCCGACGCCGTTCAGCCGCAGGAACGCGTCGCCGTCGCCCGGCTTGGCCAGCGTCATCCAGCGCGCGCAGTCGTCGATTTCGCGCCCCGCATGCTGGACGAACAGGCTGTACGCGATGCGCACCGTCATTTCGCCGCGCTTCGCGAGCGCCATGAGTGCGGCGTAATCGTCCGGATAGGCCTGGAAATCGCCGCCGGCGTCGATCGCGCTGGTCACGCCGAGGCGGTTCAGCTCGCGCATGAAGTGCCGCATCGAATTCATCTGGTCGTCGAAGCCGAGCCTGGGGCCCTTCTCCAGCGCAGCATGCAGGACGGCCACGTCCGGGCGCGCGAGCAGCATGCCGGTCGGCCTGCCGGCGCGATCGCGCTGGATCTCGCCGCCGGGCGGATCGCACGTGTCGCGGCCATAGCCGATCGCGCGCAGCGCGGCCGCGTTCAGCAGCGCGCTGTCGCCCAGGTGCATCACGAACACCGGCGTGTCGGGCGCGATCGCGTTGAGCTCGGCCACCGTCGGCCCGCGCTTTTCGGCGAACTGGAATTCGGTCCAGCCGCCGACCACGCGCACCCATTGCGGCGCGGGCGTGCGCAGCACCTGGCGACGCAGCATGCGCAGCGCCTCGGCCAGCGTCGACACGCCGTCCCAGCGCAGTTCCAGGTTGAAGTTCAGGCCGCCGCGGATCACGTGCAGGTGCGAGTCGTTCAGCCCCGGGATCACGGTGCGGCCGTTCAGGTCGATATGAAGCGTGTCGCCGCGCGCGTGGCGCATGACCTCCGCTGCGCTGCCGGCCGCGAGAATCCGGCCGTCCTTCACCGCGAGCGCGGTCACGAACGACTGCCTGTCGTCCTGCGTCGCGATCTTGCCGTTGAATACGATGAGATCCGCCGATTCCGCGGATTGCGTCGCCTTAAGCACCGTCAGCCTCCCCGCTTGCGCCGCAGGCCGGCAACCGGCCGCACGCGGCATGCCGGCGGTTTGACGTTACAAGCACCATCCACCCTCCGTTGAATATTGATCGACCGGACGGCCGGCCGCGTTGCGCGGGTGCGTCCTGAGCGGGCCACGCGCGCCATCACGCGGCCGATTGCATCGCATCGAGGGTCTCGTGGCGGAGGTGCGCATGACCGGTCGGCCGCGCCGTCTCCGAGCGGATGAAGCTCTGCACCCGCGCCAGGCGCCGCACGTCGACCGCGCGCGATTGCGGGTCGAAATGCCCCGACAGGTTCGCCACCAGCGACGACGCCTGCCCGATACGCCCGCGCTCGATCAGATGATCGGCGAGATCGAGCGTGCCGCGCAGCGCCCACATGGCCGCACCTTGCCCGTCCGCCGCATGGATCGCCATCAGCAGATGCCGGTGCCCGTCCGCTTCGCAGGCGACCGCGCGCTCCGCGTCGGCGGTGCGGGCCTGTTCGAGCATCGCCAGACCTCGGGCACGCAGCAGCTCGGGCACGAACAGATGCTCGCCTTGCGCGCGGCAGCACGCGAGCGTCGCGTCGAGCTTCACGCGGGCTTCGGCCGCGCGGCCCGTGCGCGTGAGCCCTTCCGCATACGCGACCACCAGCGGCGCGAGCAGGCGCCGGAAGCCGCTCGCCTCGATGCGTCGCAGCGCGGGTTCGAGCCGCGCCAGCCCGGCGCCCGGATGGCCGGCCTGCATGTCGAACTGTCCCGCGAGACATTCCGCATGGTCGAGCCAGATATCGAAGCCGTTCGCCTCGGCGGCCGAGCGCAGCGTCGCGAGATAGTCGGAGATGATGTCGTGATCGCCATGGCGCAACGCGATCGGCACGGCCGCCGCGCCGAGCACGACGCACAACGCCAGCGCCGACCCGCTGCGGCGCGCGGATTCGACCGCCTGCGCGGCGAGCCGCATCGCATGGTCCACGTCGCCCTGCATCCAGACGAGCCGCGCCAGCACCGTGCGGCCAAGCGTCGCGACGTCGATGCCGAGCGCCGCTGCCGCGCAAGGCGGTTCACCGGCCACGGCCAGCTCGGCCGTGGCCGCCTCCAGCCGCTCGCGCGCCTGCGCATGCTCGCCGAAGTAATGCAGCGACGTCGCGACCATCGCGTTCGCCAGCAGCCGTTGCGGCCGGTCGCCGCGCCGCTCGGCCGCCCGCTCGAAGCGCATCGCATAGCGCAGCGATTCGTGAATGTCGCCGTGCGACAGCGTCGCGTTCCAGAGCCCGACCATCGCGCTGGCGTCGAATGCGTCGTCGCCGACCCGCCCGGCGAGGCCGAGCGTGCGCTCCCACATCGCGGCGGCCGTCTGCGTATCGCCGTCCGTATACAGCAGCGCCGACGCATAGGCCGCGCGCAACCGCATCTCGCTCGACGCGTCGACGGCCCCGAGCGCGCCGGCCTCGATCGCGTCGAGCGCGCGCCTCGCCGGGATCGAACAGTCGCGCATGCGCGCCGGCTCCCGCAATGCGAGCGCCAGCGCGTCGGCTTCCGCGACCGGCGGCTCGGCCGCCGCGGGTTCGCGCACGGCTTGCACGGGAGCCGGCATCCGGGCTTGCGCGTGCGCGTGTTCATGGCGCGCATGACGCTCGGCGATGCGTTCGAACTCGCCCTCGTTGTGCAGCTTCTCGAGCGCATACGCGCGCGTCGATTCGGTCAATCGGTAGCGCGCCTGCGCGCCGTTGAATTCGACGGTCACCAGCGACTTCGCGATCAGCTCGCCGAGCACGGCGATCATGTCGGCGGGCGACATGCCGGGATCCATCGCGACTTCGCGCGCCGCATCGAACGTGAACGGGCCGACGAAGCACGCCATCCGGCGAAACAGCGCACGCGCGGCCGCATCCAGCAGCACGTAGCTCCAGTCGAAGGTCGCGCGCAGTGTCTGATGGCGTGGCAACGCGGAGCGCAGGCCGCCGGTGAGCAGGTTCAGCCGGTCGTCGAGACGTGACGCAACGACCTCCAGCCCGAGCGTCGCGACGCGCGCGGCGGCGAGTTCGATCGCGAGCGGAAGCCCGTCGAGCCGCCGGCAGATATCGCCGATCAGCCTGACACCGGCCGCGTCGATCATGCAATCGGGCGTGGCCGCGCGAACCCGCGCCAGAAACAGCTCGACCGCCGAATGACGCGCGATCTCGTCGACCGTTGCAGCGCCGTCGGGCACCGCCAGCGGACTCACGCGGAACACGGTTTCGACCGAGATATGAAGCGGTTCGCGACTCGTCACAAGCACCCGCAGCGGCGCGGCGCGCGCCGTCAGCGACTCGACGAGGTCGGCCACCAGATCGACGACATGCTCCGCGTTGTCGAGCACGAGCAGGCTGCGCGACACGGCGAATGCGTCGCCGAGCCGGTCGACGGCCGGCACGCCACGCGTATCGAGCCCCAGTTCCGCGGCAATCGCGAGCAGCACGTCGTCGCGCGTCGTGGCTCGCGCCAGTTCGACGAACAGCGCGCGCTCGCCGGCCCGGCCGCGCCACGCGTGCGCGACGCGGTCGGCCAGACTCGTCTTGCCGATGCCGCCGGCGCCGACGAGCGTGACGACCGGCGCACGGTCGATCATGTCGACGATCTGCTCGAGCTCGGCGCGGCGGCCGACGAGCGGGGCCTGATGGACGGCTTCGGCGCCTGGCGCCGCGGCAGCCGCGTGCGGCGCCACCGCGTGCAGGAGCGGCGGATTCGCGACCAGCAGGTAGCCGCGGCCCGGGACGGTCTTGATCAGGTCGCGGCTCGCGCCGAGCGCCTTGCGCAACGCCGCGACATGAACCTGCAGCCGGTTTTCCTCGACGATCAGGCCGGGCCAGACGGCATCCATGATGTCGTCCTTCGACACGACGGAACCGTTGGCGCGATGCAGTACTTCAAGTATGTCGAGCGCGCGCGCGCCAATACGCAGCGCCGCGCCGTGACGCCGAATGTCCCGCTGCTCGAAATCCACCGATAAAGCCCCGATCTGGATCATGGCCGCCTCCAGGTTCCCCACGATGACCGCCATGTGAACGGAGCAGGTCACGGGGGCGGGAGTCCGCACCCGGCCTGCCGTTCAGGGCGGGTTCAAAGTCTCGAAAATGTCGGGCCGAGTGTATACGCGGATTTCGTAAAAATCTTGAAGGAAAATGCGCTGATACGGCGCGCCGGCGGCCGCAGCCCGGCGGGAATGCGGATCCGGCGATATCATTCGCCCCAGCGTGTTCGCGTGCTGGTCAGGCCCCGGCACCGCCCGAAACTGTCCGCGACAAGCATTTCGTCAAGCAGCGGACATTTGTTCAAGTTATCTTTTGCCTATCGGGCCCGCTGTATGTACCGGACGCCACGATGCTCGCCCGCCGTCCGACTCCGAAGGAATTTTCGCCATGCCAGATCCCCTCACTGCGCCCGCCGCGGCCCCCCCGAAAGACACGCTCGGCTGCATCGCGAACCTGCTGTCCAAGGATATTGAAAGGTCCGCGGGCGGCCTGACGCTCCACCGCAAATGCATGCGCGACGAACAGTTCGAGCGCATCGAGATGGCGGCCAGCGATCGCGGCTTCCTGATCGGCGTATCGCTGAACGCCGGCCACCGGCGCACGATCTACCGCGGGTCCGGCAAATCGGAGCGGCGGTTTCAGCACAACTCCATCTACATTCGCGACTTTTCGCGGAATTTCCGCGCCGACCTCTACGGCCAGTTCGATTTCGTCCTCGTCGAGCTGTCGCATCGCTATCTCGGCGACCTCGGCCGCGAGCACGACGGCCTGGAAATCGGCGGCCTGAGTTGCGCGCCCGACGTGCAGGACGCGGTGCTGGGCCACCTCGCGCAAGCGGTCGCCAACAGCCTCGACGGGTCCGGCGCGCTGAACGCGTTGTTCGTCGAACAGATGGGGCTCGCGATCGGCACGCATCTGGCCTGCCGTTACGGCAATGCGCGCGCGCGCGACCTGGAGCGCAAGGGCACGCTGTCGCCGGTCAAGGTCGCGCTCGCTAAGGAGCTGCTGATGGAGAAGGCGGACCTCGGCGTGTCGATCGAGGAAGTCGCCAACGAATGCGATCTGTCGCGCGGCTACTTCATCCGCGCGTTCTCGCGCGCGACCGGACGCACGCCGCATCAATGGCTGCTCGAACAGCGCGTGGTCCGCGCGCGCCAACTGATCGAGACGACCGACATGACGCTCGCGGAAATCGCGGCCGCCTGCGGCTTCTCGGACCAGAGCCATCTGAACCGCCTGTTCGCCCGCATCGTCGGCCATCCTCCCGGCGCGTGGCGGCGCGGCATGGCGCGTTGAGCTGCCCCGTTCACGCCGGGCACAGGCTTGCGACGGCCACCGGCCATGCCGGGCGCGATGAACGATTTTTTCCCGCGGCGGAACCTGCGTTATTAGCGTGATCAGACGCTATTGCAGCGGCGTCTCGTCGTAGTTCACCGGCACCCAGTCGTACCGCTCGCCGTCTTTTCGCAAATGCCCGAGCCCGGGAAACGCGATGTGCGCGGCACCGACCAGATACCGCTTGCCCGCCACGCGCGCGAGCGTGTCGCGCCGCGTGCGGCGAGCCGCATCGGCATCGGTGTCGTACTGGACGGTGGCGCCGGTGTCCTGCAACTGGATCGCCGCGACGTGGACGATGTCGCCCCACGCGAGCAACCCGGCGTTGCCGCTCTCGATCAGATAGGCCGTATGGCCCGGCGTGTGGCCCGGCATCGGCACCGCGCGAATGCCGGGCGCGAGCGTCGCTTCGCCGCGAAACGTGCTGAAGCGCCCGGCCGCGACGTAAGGCGCGACGGATGCGGCCGCCGCATCGAAAAACGACGCGAGGAACGCCGGCGCCTGCGCCTTGCCGTCCGGATCGAGCCAGTATTTCGCGTCGATCTCGTTCACGCGGACGGTCGCATTTGGGAAGGTCATCCTGCCGTTCGAAACCAGCCCGCCGACATGATCCTTGTGCAGATGCGTGAGCAGCACTTCGTCGATCTGCCCGGGCTCATAGCCGGCCGCGCGCAGGTTGGCGAGCAGCTTGCCGCAGCAGTCGCCGTAGAGCACGCCGGCGCCGGTGTCGACGAGGATCCGCTTCGATCCGGTGTCGATCAGGAACGCGTTGATCGACCCTTGAACCGGCGGCTCGAGAAATTCGCGATCGAGATCGCGCCGGATGGCCTCCTTCGACACGTCGCGAAACACCGTATCGATCGGAAACGGATGCGTCCCATCCGACAACGCGACGATCTGCAGGCTGCCGAGCTGCTGCCGATAGAATCCGGGCGGCTGGCGCCCGCCGCCAGGCTCGTCCGCGAACGCGGCCGACGCGACGATGCCGAGGCACCCCGCGACGAGCAGCATGCGGCCCGCGCGCGCCGCGCGTGTACACCAGTTCAAGTTCTTCTTCATGTGCGATCCAAGGTTTGCATATGGACGTTATGCCGTGACGCCGAGCTTAACCGTCAGGACCGGGAATAATCCTGCGCGCCGCATGAATCGTTCTGAACGCGAGACCCGGTGCGATCCACGGCCACCGGCCGGCGATAGAATGCGGACGGCATGCAACGCATCGTCGCGACAGCGACACGCACCCCGACGACGACATGGACAAATTCTCCGCGCTGCGCGCATTCGTTGAAGTAGCAGAAGCCGGCGGCTTCTCCAGCGCAGGGCGCCGCCTCGATCTCGCCGCTTCGTCGGTGGTGCGCGCGGTGGACGCGCTCGAGGCATCGCTCGGCACCGTGCTGTTGAACCGCACCACGCGACAGGTCACGTTGTCCGATGCGGGCGCCGTCTACTATGCGCGGGCGAAGCAGCTGCTCGAGGCGCTCGCGGAAGCCGATGCACTCGTCGCCGATCGCGGCGACGAACCGTCCGGACCGCTGCGGGTGTCCGTGCCGGTCGCGTACGGCATGCATCGCATCGCACCGCACGTCGGCGCATTCCTCGCGCGCTATCCGAGGCTCGATCTCGATCTGCAACTCACCGACGCACGCGTCGATCTCGTCACCAGCCGGATCGACGTCGCGATCCGGCTCGGCGAAGCCGCGCCGTCCGCGGAGGTCGTCGCGCGGCAGCTCGGCACGTTCCGGCGGTATGTCGTGGCGAGCCCCGACTATCTCGATGCGCACGGCACGCCATCGATGCCGGGTGAGCTGGTCGATCATGGATGCCTGCGCTTTCACTTCGGTGGCGATCAGCAAGCGTGGTCGTTCGTCGATGCGCACGGCGCGACGAAGGTGCTCGTCACGGGGCGACTGAAATCGAACCACAGCGAAGTGTTGCGCGCCGCCGCGCTCGATGGCGGCGGCATCGCGCTGCTGCCCGACTGGCTGGTCGATGCCGACGTCCGGGCCGGCCGCCTGCGCAGGCTGTTCGAACAGTACGACGTCGTGCCCGACGCGGCACGCTCGATCGTCACCGCGCTCTACCTGCCGAATCAGCGGGGCTCGAAGCGCGTCACCGCGTTCATCGATTTTGTCGAGGCGCAGGCTCGCACGCCGTGCTGAATCGCACGGCATGCGGTGTTACCAGCCGAACTTCGCCTCCATGCCGACATAGTCGGCATTGCGCGCGCCGAGCGCGCGAATCGAATCGGCGACCTGGAAGTGCACGGCTTCGACGGCAAGCGCCACGTTTGCATTGACGAGCCAGTCCACGCGGGCCTGCGCATACATGCCGGTCCACGCACTGCCCTTGCCGGCCGTGCCGGGCACCGCCGACATCCCTTGCCCGTAGATCGCATCGGCCGTCGTCGCGCGCCACTGGAAGCCGACCGCGGTCATGACCGTCACGTTGCTGGCCGGCTTGAACGTCAGCGACGGCTTCACGTGAATCAGGTTGCTGTAGCCGGTGTAGCCGGCAAGCGTGAAGTAATAGCCGTTCGGGAACAGCGGGTTGAAGGTGCCCATGCGCCCGTCGCCCGGATGCCGGTCGCCCGATGCGCCGTCGAACTGAATGCCGATGCGCGGCGTGCCGGCCGTTTTCGCGAACGTATAGCCGGCCAGCGTGCCGAATGCCCACGCGCCGATCGTGTCCGGTCCGATGTGCCCGGTCTGGAGCATCGCCTCGGCGTCCCAGTCGAATTGCCCCGATTTGCCCGCGTAGCGCATGTCGAACACGTCGCGCCGTTCGGTGCCGGCGCCGGCGAGATAGCGCGCATTGTCGCGCGTATAGCGCGACCAGTACGCCGACAGGTCGCCGGGACCGGTGCCGCTGCGCTCGACGCGCACGCCGTCGAATCTCAGGTGCCGGTTTGAGACGTCGTCGAACACCGCGTCGTTGCGGTATTGCACCGGGCGCGTCACGTAGCCGATCAGCCGCCATTTACCGATTTCGTAATTGGCCCACAGCGCGTCGAACGCCTGACGCACGTTGGGACCGTCGCGCACCGACACGAACCGCTGCAAGTCGAATGCCATCTCCTGCCGGCCGATGCGGGTCTTGAAGGTGCCGCCGCCCAACTGATCGACATACGCGACGAACGCCTGTTCGATGTCGAGCTGATCGCGATCGACCACCCCGACCGTATCCTTGCCGAACGGCCGGGAATCGACGAGCTGGAAGAACGCCTGGAAATGCCCGGCATAGCGCAGATCCGCGTGTACGTTCGCACGCTGGATCACGTAATTGTCGTCATGCGCGGCGCCCAGCCCGAACAGCGGCGCGTTGTTCAGCTCGAAGCGCTCACGCAGGTTCGCGCCGAGCGACAGGTAGGTCGACGGATCGCCGCCGAGCGGGATGTACTTCAACGCGTCGAGCGGCTTGCGCGGCACGCACGGGTTCGCGAGCACCGACCAGTCTTCCTGCCAGCGGTTGAACAGCACCGTGGGCCGCTTCGCGGTGCACGACGTGCCGGCGGCTGCGGCTGCGGCTGCGGCCGCGGCCGCGGCCGTGGCGGGGGCCGGGTCAGATGATGCGTCGGCACCGGCCGCCGTCCCGGCGTACGTCGCGGCGCCCGCCGCCAGCATGGCGGTCGGCAGGACGCCCCGCCACGCACGTTGCGTCGACCGATGTCCCATTACTTCGACCGCGCGTGGATCTCGGCGACATAGCCGCCGGGGAACTGCACGAGCGCCGCGTCGCGGCCGTCCGACGCAAACGTCGGCACGAGCACCGTCACGCCGGCCGCTTGCGCCTGCTTCAGCGTGGCGGCGAGATCGGTCACTTCGTAGCCCGTCATCTCGCGGCCGAACGGGTAAGGCAGGCGGCCATCCGTCGCGAGCACCGTCATCTTGCCGAAGCCCGATTCGATGCGGATGCGGCGGTACGTATCGTTCGGCCGGCCGATCTCGACGCCCGGCGCGTGGCGCACGTCCGACACGACCTTGCCGCGCGAGAACGCGACGAAATCGCGCACCAGCTTGTTCGCGCTTTCCGGCGACACGTACACGCGGTTTTCCGGCACCGTCTGCAGCGCATCGTAGTGCGGCGCTTCGGTATGCCAGTACAGTTGCATGTTCACGCCGCCCGGCCAGCGGATGATCGCATCGCGGCCGATCGGGTCCGGGAACGTGTCGACGATCACGTCCGCGCCGTGCGCGCGTGCCGACTTCACCGCGACGTCCATGTCGGTGACGAGATAACCGGTGCGTTCCTCGCAGAACGGATACGGAATCGGCGTCTTGAAGCCGAACACCGACACCGTGCCGACCGGCGTGAGCACGAGCTGCGACATCGTCTGGCTCGGCGTCGGCGTGACCTGGAACACTCCCTGCTTCGACTTCTTGCCGCCGAACGTCGCGACGAAGCTGTCGGTAAAGCGGTCGAAATCTTCCGGCGCGACGCATACGTGCGTCGTATCGTATTGCGGGCCGACCGTGACGGCCGGTACACGCCCGGATGCGGACTCGACCAGACGGGTCGTATCGGCGTGGGCCGGCGCGTTCGCCAGCAATGCGCCGAATACGGCCGTCGTCAGCAATACCTGTCGCAACTTCAGTGCAATCATCGAGTTCTCCTTGAGCTTGCCGACAGGCATGCTGCCCGTGTGGCGATTCGAAACAGACTAGTGAAGGCGGGCCTGAATGTCATGGCGGCGTCCTGAATTGTTCTGAATAGGCCGCGCGGGCCTTACAACTTCCTCCTAACGCCCGCCGTCACGCCGGAACCGGCAAACCCAGCCGCCAGCTCAGATTCCCGCGCGCGCGCGCCTCGCAGCGCGTGTAGAAGAAATCGGTCAGATAGATGCGCGGGCGTTCGAGCAGCCCGCGCAGAATGGCACGTTCAAGACGGTCGTAAGCGCGGTCGTCGAGATCCGGGCGCTCGGCCCGCAGGCGCCGCCCGTCTTCGCGAAACCGGCTGCGAGACGCACCGAGCACGGCCAGGTCGATGTCGCACACGAAACGGGTATCCGGTTCCGCGGCGAGGCCCGCGTGGGTGGTCGCGCGAATCATCGCGCAGACAAGGTCGCACGCGCGGATGCGTCCATCCGCCTGGCGCCGGAACCAGTCGGCGCTACGCTGCTCGTTATCCTGCGCGCCGGGGACGAAGATCACGTCATGAAACCACAGCGCGAGCTCGACGGCGTCCGGTTCGGGAATCGCGCCGCGCGCGAGGTCGAGATGACGCAAGCAGCGCCGTACATGCAACAGCGTATGGTAATGGCGCGCCGGCTCCGCATAGCACCGCGCCAGCATGCGATAGACATCCTCGGCACGTGCGCCGCCGCAGCATGACCACAACGCAACGAATCGCGCCTGCGTCCGGTTCACGTTCGCTCCTTGGCGCGGGGCGCCCGCGCACGATCGCCCCAGGCCGACATTAGCGCGATGCGCTCAGAAAAATTCCCTGCGAATGTCGATGCTGGACCGCTGCCCGATGTTGCCGTAATGATGCGCGAGCCACGCGTCCGCTTCGCGCCGCCCGTGGTCCCGCAATTCGCTCAGGAATCCCCAATCCGCGTTGTACTTGCTCGATACGCTCAATGCGCTCAGCGCGTCGTCCGCGCGAATCGAATGGATCAGCATTTCCTTCATGTCGCCGCGCTTGACCGTGCCGTCCCGGATCAGGTCGGTGACGAACGCGATGGCGCGCATCTCGCGCATCAGCGACGAATTGAAACTGATCTCGCTGATACGGTTGAGAATTTCGGCAGCCGTGACGGGGACACCGCGGCGCACGAGCGGATTGATGTGCACGATCACGACGTCGCGCGTCGCGCAGTTGTAGATCAGCGGATAGATGGCCGGATTGCCCATGTAGCCACCGTCCCAGTAGTACTCGCCATCGATCGACACCGCCTGGAACAGGGTCGGCACGCATGCCGATGCAAGCACCGCGTCGGCACTGACATCCTCGCCCGTGAAGATGCGTATCTTCCCGGTCTCGACGTTGGTGGCGCTCAGGTACAACCGGATCGGACAGTGCTTGCGCAGCGCGTCGAAGTCGACCCGGCGCTCGAGCACCTCGCGCAGCGGATTCAGGTTGTTCGGATTGAACTGATAGGGCGAGAAAATGCGCAGCATCATGTCGGCGAACGCATAAATCGGCGAATGATCGAGTCCGAAGCTGTGCGTGCCCTTCAGCCAGGGCGCCCAGCGCAGCGGGTTGTAGTGCTCCGCCGATTTCGCGACGGCCTCCCAGAAGTCGTGCAGCGCTTCACGCGCACCGTCCTCGCCGCCCTGCAGCAGCCCGTACGCGAGTACCGTGGCGTTCATCGCGCCGGCGCTGGTGGCGCTCACGCCCTCGATGTCGAGCCTGCCGTCTTCGATCAGCCGGTCGAGCACGCCCCAGGTGAAGGCGCCGTGCATCCCGCCGCCCTGCAACGCCAGCGCGACCGGTTTGCGCGGGACATCGCGGTGACGTCTTGTATGCGTGATTGTCATGCCCGTCTCCTCAAGCAGCGGCGGGGCGCGCGCGGCACGCGGTCACACGATGCGTCGTCGTGCGCCGCGGGCCCGTTCATCCCGCGCGCACGCCCAATGCATCCAGCAGCGTTTTGGCCTCTCGCAGGTCGCTCGTGTCGAAGCCTTCCGTGAACCACGCATACACCTCGGACAGCGCTTGCGTTGCCTCCACGATCTTTCCCTGTCGTTGCAACAGCCTGGCGAGGTCGGACGCCGCCCGCAGTTCCAGCGCTCTCGCACCCTGCTGGCGCGCTCGCGCGATCGCCTTGTGAAGGCAATCGATGGCTTCGTCGTCGCGTTCGGGCGCCGCGCCTTCGTTGCCCGCGCCGTCAGCCAGATAGATTCCGGTGAGCCGGTACACCTCGGCCTCGTAGCAATGCTCGCCGGATTGCTCGACGATCGCCCTGGCCTCTTCGAGCATGCTCAGTGCCGAGCGCTTGTCGCCCGCGCGCCAGTAACTGTCGGCGAGCAATGCGAGCGAATAAGGACGCTGATCTTCGCCGCCGGCTGCCCGCTGCGCGTCGAGGCCCAGCCGCATCTGCGCGATGCCGTCCGCGATGTTTCCCTGCGCGCTCATCGCCCAGCCTCGCAGCACCGTTCCCCATGCGAGCCAGTACGGCAAGCCGTGCTCGGTCGATACGGCGATGACCGCGTCCGCGCGCTCGGCGGCAAGCAGCGGCTCGCGCCGCAGTTGGTGCAAGTGCGCGGTGTAGGTCAGGCTGAACGCGAGGGAAGGCCCGTAAGAAAGGCTCCGCGCGAGCGCCAGTGCTTCGACGCTGCAGTCGAGCGCCTGGTCGGGATACCCCTGAATCCACAGGGTCAGCACGAGGAAGCTGAGCGCCCGGATGCCGGGATCCACGCCGTGCGCGAACACGTGCGCCTGATGCTGCTCCGGGTCGTAGATCGCCCGGGCCTGCTCCAGATGCGTGCGAGCCGCAGCGAATTCGCCCTGCAGAAAGAAGCACGACCCCAGTGCGCTATGTGCCTCGATGAGGAAGCCCGGATCGTTCGCGTCCCGGGCCGTATCGAGCATCTGCTTGCCCAGCTCGGTCGCAAGCGCATACTCGCCGCGCACCACGTGATGCATCCGCAATCCCAGTTGCGTCGCGAAGCGCGGCGATGCCTCGCCGCTCCGCTCGCACAGCTCGAGCGCACGCGTATAGACAGCGCCCACCTCGGTTGCGCCATACCCGCGCACGTCCATCAGGACCGGCCCGAGCGAAAGCAGCAGTGTGAGCTCCCAATGCGCACGCACGGGTGTGTCGGGTAAGCCCTTCAGCAACGCCAGCGCCGCGCCGAGGTGATTCATCGCATCGTGATGCGCGGCGTGGCGCAACGCCTGCTGGGCCGCACGATGCAGGTATTCGACCGCCTTCGGAATGTTGCCGCTCTGGCTGTAGTGGTGCGCAAGCTCGCTGCAGTAATCGGCGATGCGCGTCGGAAACAGCATCTCGATCGCCTGCGCGGTGCGCTCGTGCAGCGTGGTCCGCCGCTCCGTGAGCAACGAGCGCCCGGCCACTTCCTGGGTCAGCGCGTGCTTGAACGAATAATTGACTTCGGGGAAGGCGGGACGCTCGTAGATGAACTCCGCCGCTTCCAGATGCGCGAGCAGGCGCCGCAGTTCGTCGTCCCGTGCCGGCGCCTCGCCGCAAATTCGCCGGATCAGGCTGAACGGAAACTCGTGGCCGATCACGGCGAGCGCCTGCAGCAGTTCCTTTTCGTCGAGCGGCAGCCGGTCGATCCGCGCAGCCAGCACGCCCTGCACGGTGGTCGGTATGTGCAGCGTCGCCGGTGTCTCATCGATCCGATAATGCCCGGCCTCGCCGAGCAGCGACTTCTCTTCGACGAGCGTCTGGACCACTTCCTCCATGAAGAACGGGTTGCCCTCCGTCTTCTCCAGAATGAGCTGCTTCAGCGGCACGAGCGAGCGATCCTCGCCGAGCAGCGCCGTGAGCAATCCCTGCGCATCCGACGGGCCCAGCGGTTCGAGCCGCAGCGTGCTCCAGTGCGCCGCTCCCGCCCACGCGGGCCGATACTCGGGCCGGTAGTTCACCAGCAGCAGGATGCGTGCGTCGGGCACGTGGTCGATCAGGTACGTGAGGAAGGCTTCCGTTTCGCGGTCGAGCCATTGCAGATCCTCGAACAGCAGATGGAGCGGCTGATTCCGGCTCTCGCGCACGAGCAGCTGCCTGATCGCGTCGAAGGTGCGCTCGCGCCGGATCTGAGGATCCATCTCGGCGAGCACCGGGCTGCCTTCGCCGATGCCCAGCAGATAGAGGACGTACGGCACGAGGTCCTCGAAACTGCGCTCGAGCGTGAGCGCCTTGCCGATCACCTTTTCCCGGCAGCGCCGCTCGTCGTCCTGGGTCGTGATCTGGAAATAATTCTTCAGGAGTTCGATGAGCGGCAGATTGGGAAACGCCTTGCCGTGCGATACCGAGAACGTCTCCAGCACCAGCGCGCCACGCCGCGAACGCTCCTTGAACTCATGGAACAGACGCGACTTGCCGACGCCGGCTTCCCCCACCACGCCGACCACGCGTCCGTGCCCGGCCCGCATGGTGTCCAGCGCGCGGTTCAGGTGCTCCATTTCCGTTTCGCGGCCGACGAAGCGCGCGAGGCCGCGGTGCGCCGCCAGTTGCAGGCGCGTGCGCAACGCGCCCAGGCCGAGCACCTCGTACACGCACAGCGGCGCGGGAATGCCCTTCAGTTGCGTCGCGCCCAGCGCCTTGAATTCGAAATAGCCCTCGGCCAGCTTGTGGGTCGACTCGCTGACGAGAATCGACGTCGGCGCCGCGATGCCCTCGATCCGCGACGCGATGTGGATCGTATGCCCGAGCGGATCGTACTCGGTGTGCAAGTCGTCGGTGCGGATCGAACGAACGACGACCTCGCCCGTGTGAACGCCGACGCGAATCTGCAGAGGAATGCCTTCCTGCAGACGAATGCGATCGCCATGCTGGCGCATCGCCTGCTGCATGCGCAACGCGGCGAAGAGCGCGCGCTGCGCGTGGTCTTCGTGGGCGATCGGTGCGCCGAACAGCGCGAGGATGCCGTCGCCGAGCGATTTTGCTACGTACCCTTCATAGTAATGGACCGCCTCCATCATCAGCTCGACCACGGGCACGATCAGGCGATGCGCCACTTCGGGATCGAGATCGTGGATCAGCGCGGTCGATCCGGCCATGTCGGCAAACAGCGCGGTCACGGTCTTGCGCTCGCCGGCGGGCTCGCCGCGCGCTTCCATCGCCGCGTGCTCGGCGCGGATCCGCTCGGCAAGATGATCGGGCGTGTAATGAACGGGAGTCGGCGGGAGTTCGCCGGCCGATGGCCGGGAAGGCGGCGGCGCCGCGGCGGTCGTCTCGAGCGACGCTCCGCAATTGCTGCAGAAGCGGGCCGCGGGGTCGGCGTCATGTCCGCATTGCGGGCACGTGCGGGACAGCACGGCCTGACATTCCTGGCAGAACTTCGCACCGGGAGGATTCTCGGACCCGCATAGTGTGCAGCGCATAAAACCCTCTCTTCCTGCCAAGGGTCGACCTCAAAACATTATGCGCCACTCTCCGCGGGTATTCAGGGCCAACCGGCACCAGTTAACCCTACATCTTCCCCGCCAGATGAAAGCGCGACGCCGGATGCCACAGCCTCACCGACGTGGCGACCTGCTCGCCGACCCACGTGCGGCGCCGCAATAGCAGACACGGTTCGCCGATCTCCATGACGAGATGCCGACGCACCTGCGCATTCGGCTTCTCCGCGTAGATCCGGAACTCCGCGCGCTGGATCGGCGCGAGCCGCACCATGTAGTGATTCGGCGTCTCGAGCGTGAAATCCTGCTCCAGGTAGTCCGGAAACAAGGCCGGGTTCACGTAGCGATCCTCGAACTGGATCGGCTCGTCCTCCTCGTAATGCACGATGCGCGAATGAAACACGGGCCCCGTGCGAAGCGCCAGCGCCTCGATCGCTTCCGGCTCGACGCTGCGCTCGAGCAGCAACACGCGCGCGCTGTGCCGATGGCCGCGTTCGGCAATCTCGTCCGCGATATTGCGGATCTCCAGCACCGTCGATTCGTAATGCCGGCGCTCGACGAACGTGCCGGCGCCCTGGATGCGCGTCAGCACGCGCTCGGTGGTCAGCTCGCGCAGCGCGCGCGACACCGTCATCCGTGCGACGCCGAACTCCTTGACCAGCTCGGCCTCGGTCGGAATCGCGCCGCCTGGTTTCCAGTCGCCCTTCGCGATCCGCTCGACGACGTAGCGCTTGATCTGCTGGTACGCCGGCAGCGCGCGTGCCGGCACGTCGTCGCCCGACGTGCCGGCCCGACGCGCCGGTGTGTATCGTTCCGTTTCGTTCATGCGCCCTCGACCGATTGAAGGTTGGATGCCCCGCCGCCCGTCATCCCTCGCACCGCTACAGCACCGACGGCGGCACGCCCGCGACGATCCCGGCCGCGATCGCGATGTCGTCGGCAAGCGGCCGGTCGTCGTGATACGCGGGCACACGTTCGCGCACCTGTCGCCACAGCGCGTCGGTCGACGCGGCACGCGCCGCTCCGCTCGCCTGCAAATCGTAGGCCTGCGCGGCGGCCAGCAGCTCGATCGCGAGCACGCGCGTCGTATTCTCGATGATGTCGAGCGCCTTCAGCGCGGCAGGCGTCGCGTGGCACAGATGATCTTCCTGCAGCCCCGACGTAATGCCGCCGTCGAGGCTCGCCGGTGCCGCGAGCCGCTGATTCTGCGCGACGAGCGCGACCGCCGTGTACTGCGCGATCATGAAGCCCGAACACGTGCCGCCGGGCGCCGCGAGAAACGCCGGCAACCCGCTCACGAGCGGATTGACGAGACGGTCCAGACGCCGCTCGGCGATGGCCGCCACCTGCGCCATCGCGGCCGCGAGGCTGTCCATCGCAAGCGCGATGCCCGCGCCGACCGCATGCGCCTGCGAATGAACGACCGGCGCGTCGCGCGTACCGGCGACGATCGGATTGTCGGTGACGGACGCGAGTTCGCGGTCGACGACTTCCGCCGTCACCGCGAACACGTCGCGCGCCGCGCCGTGCACGTGCGGAATCGTGCGCAGGCTGAGCGGATCCTGCGTATGCCGCCCGCTCGCCGCGCCGAGCATCGGGCTGTCGGCGAGCATCGCCCGCAGGCGCGCGCCGACGTGCCCGATGCCGGGCGAGATCCGCAGCGCGAGCGACACCGGGTCGAACGCGGCGAGCTGCCCGCCGAGATTCTCGAAGCTCGCCGCCGCGATCCAGTCGGCCCAGTCGAGCAGCCGCTCCGCGCGCGCCAGCGCGAACGCGGCGAGCCCCGTCACGCACGGCGTGCCGTTGACCAGGCTCAGGCCTTCTTTCGCGCCGAGCGCGAGCGGTTCGCGACCGATGCGGCGCAGTGCCTCGTCGCCACGTATGCGCTCGCCGCGATGGCGTGCATGACCCTGCCCGATGCACACGAGCGCGACGTGCGCCATGTGGGTCAGGTAGCCGACCGAGCCGTGCGCCGGCACCTCGGGCAGGCAATCGTGTTCGAGCAGCGCGACGAGCTGTTCGACGACGTCGGCACGCACGCCCGAGTGCCCATGCGCGAAGTTGTTGATCGCCGCCGCGATGATCGCGCGCGTTTCGGGCGCGCCGAGCGGCATGCCGACGCCGACCGCGTGGCTCATCAGGATGTTGCGCGACAGCGTGCTCTGCTGGGCCGGCGACACGATCACGTCGCACAGCGCGCCGACGCCGGTATTGACGCCGTACGCGCGAATCCCGCGCGCGACGATCTCGTCGACGAGCTCGCGCGCCGCGGCGATCCGCCCGCGCGCATCGTCGGTCAACGCCAGCGGTTCGCCGGCCGCGACGGCCGCAATCTGCCGCCAGTCGAGCGGCCGTGCAGAACGGAATACGGTCATGACGTCCTCAGTTCGCGGCGCGGTCGTGATGGCTCGACACGAACTGGCGGAAGCGTTCCGAACACTGGCCGCCGAACAGCGCGTCGGGCGGGCCGTCCGAATCGACCTCGCCCTGATGCAGGAACATCACGCGATTCGACACGTGTCGCGCGAAGCCCATTTCGTGCGTAACGACCAGCATGGTGCGCCCTTCCTCCGCGAGCGAGCGCATCACGCGCAGCACTTCGCCGACCAGCTCCGGGTCGAGCGCCGACGTCGGTTCGTCGAACAGCATCACCTTCGGATGCATCGCGAGCGCCCGGGCGATCGCGACGCGCTGCTGCTGGCCGCCCGACAGGTGCGCCGGATAGTAGCCGCGCTTGTCCGCGAGGCCGACGCGCGCGAGCAGCGCCTCGGCTTCCTCGACCGCTTCCGCGCGGGTGCGCTTGAGCACGCGCAGCGGCCCTTCGACGAGATTGTCGAGCACCGTCATGTGCGACCACAGGTTGAAGTTCTGGAACACCATCCCGAGCTGCGAGCGGATGCGATGGAACTGCTGGTGGTCGGCAGCCTGGAGCTTGCCGTCGCGTGCGCGCTTCATCTTCAGTTCTTCGCCGGCAAGCGCGACGGAGCCGTCGTCGGGCGTTTCGAGCAGGTTCAGGCAGCGCAGGAAGGTGCTCTTGCCCGAGCCGCTCGCGCCGAGGATCGAGATGACGTCGCCCTCGTGCGCGTCGAGCGAGATACCCTTCAGCACGTGATGATCGCCAAACGACTTGTGGATGTTCTTGACCGACAGCGCAACGGGAGCAGCGGTGTTCATCGGATTCTCCGGGAAAGGACGGGGATGCTCAGGACGCAACGCGCCGGGGATTGCGTGCCGCCGCGGCGGGCGCACCGGATGGCTTCGGCGCACGCAGGTGGCCGGAGAGTCGCCATTCGAGCGCGCCGAGCAGGCGCACGACGATGAAGTTCAGGCCCAGGTAGATCAGCGCCGCGCACACGAACACCTCGGTCGTCCGGTAGGTCTGCTGGATGATCTGCTGCGCGACGCCCGTCACCTCCCACACGGTCACGAGGCTCGCGAGCGCGGTCGACTTGACCAGCAGCACGGCTTCGGTCGAATACGCGGGCAGGCACTGGCGCAATGCGATCGGGCCGATCACGCGGCGCAGCAGCGCGAAGCCCGACAGGCCGATCGAATAACCGGCCTCGATCTGCCCGACCGGCACGGCCATCAGCCCGCCACGCAAGATCTCGGCCGTATAGCCTGCCGTGCACAGCGCGAGCGACAGCACCGCGCACACATACGGCTCGCGCAGCAGCGGCCAGACGAAGCTTTCGCGGATCACGCCGAACTGGCCGAGCCCGTAATACACGAGGAACATCTGGATCAGCAGCGGCGAGCCGCGAAACACGAGGATGTACGCGCGCGCGAAGCGGTTCGGCAGCCAGTGCGGCGACACGCGCATCGTGACGATCACGAGCGACAGCAGGCCGCCGAGCACGAGCGACGCGAAGAACAGGCCCAGCGTGGTCGGCACGGCCGCGAGCAGCTGGCCCAGCGTGCCGAGGAGGAAATCGAAATCGAATGTCATGCGTGCTCTCCGTCAGTTGCGCGCGAAATTGCGGCGGAACGAGCGGCCGACGATCGCTTCGGCCCGGTTGAACACGCGGTTCGACAGGCCCGTCATCACCAGGTACAGCGCGCCGCCCGCGACGAAGAACACGAAGTACTGATGCGTCGAGCTCGCCGCGATCTGGCTCGTGCGCAGCAGTTCGGCGAGGCCGGTGACCGAGATCAGCGCCGAATCCTTCAGGCTCAATTGCCACACGTTGCCGATGCCGGGCAGCGCGAAACGCAGCACCTGCGGCACCAGGATGCGGCGCAGCACCATGGCGCGCGGCATGCCGATCGAGCGCGCCGCTTCGAGCTCGCCTTTCGACACCGCGAGCACCGCCGCGCGATACACCTCGGCCTGATAGGCGCCCGAGATCATCCCGACGGCGAGTGCGCCGATCACGAACGGCGGCACACCGATGAAGCCTTCCGCGCCGAACCACTGGCCGACGGTCGTGACGAGCGTCGAGCCGCCGAAGTAGAACAGATAGATGACGAGCAGTTCGGGCACGCCGCGAAACACCGTCGTGTACAGGTCGCCGAGCAGGCGGGCGCTGCGGTGGCGCGACAGCTTGGCCGCCGCGATCGCCGCGCCGATCACGGCGCCGACCGCGAGCGCGGCAAGCGTCAGCGCGACCGTCATCAGCGCGGCGAGCAACAGCACGCCGCCCCAGCCCTCGGTACCGAAGCCGAGCATTTCAAGAATCGCCATGCGTGCCTCCCGGCAAGTGTTGGATGAATCCGCAGGATGCGTGCCGCCGCGCGTCGGTCGAGCCGCTCACGCGGCGGCGGCCGGACACGCGCTTACGGCGTGACGTCGGTCTTGAACCACTTGTCGGCGAGTTTCTTCACGGTGCCGTCCGCGAGCGCCGCGCCGATCGCCGTATCGAACTTCGTCTTCAGCTCGGCGTCCTGCTTGCGGAACGCGAGCCCTTCACCCGGGCCCCAGATCGGTCCGCCGAGCTTCGGCCCCGCGAGCACGATCGACGCGTTGTCCTTCTTCGTGTTGTTCGCCGCGTAGTACGTGACGTCGTCGAACGACGCGTCGATGCGGCCCGCGACGAGGTCGAGATCGCGCTCAGGCGACGTCTTGTACACGCGGATCGACGCGATGTCCTTGAAGCTGTCGTTGATGAACTTCGTATAGACGGTGCCCGACTGGATGCCGATCGTCTTGCCCTTCAGCTGCTTGCGCAGCGTGTCGACGGTCGGCTTGTCGGCATTCGCGTCGCCGGTCAGCTTGACCATCGGCGCACCGGGCACGGCCTTCGGCAGGATCTTCGTATCGGTGACGGCGAAGGTCGCCGGCGTGGCCGCATACGGGCGCGAGAACAGCAGGATCTTCTCGCGCTCCGGCGTGATCGAGATCGCATCCATCAGGACGTCGAACTTGCCGGCCTGCAGACCGGGAATCATCCCGTCCCAGTCCTGTGCGACCATATTGCACTGCACCTTGATCCGCTCGCACACGTTGGCGAGCAGTTCCGGTTCGAAACCGCCGAGCTTGCCGCCCGGCAGCGTGAGGTTCCACGGTGCGTAGCCGCCTTCGAGCGCGACCGTCACCGTCTTCCATTCCTTTGCCTGCACCGGTGCGGCGAGCGTTGCCGCCGCGGCCGCGATGGCGCCGATCGTCCTGATTGCCCACTTGATGCGCTTGCCGTTCACGAGAGTTTCTCCTTGCGTTGAAGTTCGCCATCCCTTCGGTGCAGCAAGCCGCCTCAGGAATTTGTCTATACAAGCATGCAAGAAGAAAAACAGCGAGACAAGCAGCGATCAAAAAAAACCGCGTAAACGCGGGAAATCCCCTAATTTCAGGGCTCTGACGTGCGTCATCGAGGGGAATTCTGGCACGGATTTGGTGCAATTCCGGCGATCCAATCGCCAGGATGACTAGACAAATTTTGAATTCGATCGGGAGCGGGGCTGAGACTCGGCACGGACGACCATCACGATTCATCTGACGATGAATCACGTCCGTGCCGATCCAGCCCCCGGCGGCGGGCGCTACTTCTGCTTGGTTTGCTCGCGGTCCAGCGCCGCAAAGAGCTGATCGAAACGCGCTTTTGCATCGCGCGGTTGTGCAACGCTTCGGGCCGCGGCTTCGTTCGTCGGCTGTCCGACCACGATCAAGCCGACCATGCCCAACATGTGATGAGGGAGACAGCGATAGCCATAGACGCCCGGCGTGTCGAACTTCACGGTCAGGTCTTCACTGATCTTTCCGCCAAATGACCTGGTCCCGTCCGGCGCCATCCCGGGAATGCTTTCGACGCTATGACCGCTGTCGGCCGCCACAAAATGGACGCTATCGCCCGCGTTGATATGGACGAGGGCCGGCTCGAACCCGCGCTGGCCGTCCGACGCCTGATTCAGCATCCTGACTTCGATGTCGGCCGCGTAAGCACCGAGCGACCACAGCAATCCCACCCCGACGATCAACCGCGCCAATCCAGATTTCTTCATTTCGTTCTCCGACGGATTGGCCGCGGGATCGCTCCCCCGGCCAATCCGATCACGGTATCAGCTGCGCTTCAGATCGAAGCGATCGAGGTTCATCACTTTCGTCCACGCGTGGACAAAGTCGCGCACGAACTTCTCGTGCGCATCGTCCGACGCATAGACTTCGGCAACGGCCCGCAGCTCCGAACTGGAACCGAACACCAGATCGACCGGGCTTGCCGTCCACTTGAGCGCGCCCGTCTTGCGGTCACGCCCTTCGTAAGTCCCGTCGGCACTGGAGGACTTCGTCCATTGGGTCGACATGTCGAGCAGATTCACGAAGAAGTCGTTGCTCAGCGTGCCGGGACGATTGGTCAGGACACCGAGCCTTGAATGGCCCGCATTGGCGTCCAGCGCACGCAGCCCGCCCATGAGAACGGTCATCTCCGGAACGGTGAGATCCAGCTTGCTCGCGCGGTCGACCATCAACTCGGCCGGCGACCGCTCATTGCTATTCTGATAGTAGTTGCGGAACCCGTCGGAGGTCGGCTCGAGAACGGCGAAGGAAGCGACATCGGTCTGCGCCTGCGTCGCATCGACGCGTCCCGGCGAGAATGGCACCTTGACGTCGTAGCCGGCCTTGCGGGCCGCATCCTCGACGGCCGCGCTGCCGCCCAGCACGATCAGGTCGGCCAGCGACACCTGCTTGCCATCCGTTCTGTTCCTGTTGAAGCCGGACTGAATGCCTTCCAGCGACTTCAGCACTTTCGACAGGCTCGCCGGGTCATTCACCGCCCAGGCGTTTTCCGGCGCGAGGCGAATGCGCGCGCCATTCGCGCCGCCTCGGTAGTCGGTGGCACGGAACGAGGCCGCGGACGCCCACGCGGTCTTGATCAGTTCCGCCTTCGGCACCCCCGATGCGAGGATCCTGCGCTTCAGCTCCGCGATATCGGCGTCGCCGATCATCTGGTAGCCGGCAACGGGCAGCGGATCCTGCCAGATCAGATCGACCTTGGGCACATCCTTGCCCAGATAGCGCGCCTTCGGGCCGAGATCCCGGTGCGTCAGCTTGAACCACGCCTTGGCGAACGCCAGCTTGAATTCCTCGGGATGCGCGTGAAAGCGCTTGGCGATCGCGCTGTACGCGGGATCGACCTTCAACGCGATATCGGTCGTAAACATCATCAGCGGATGTCGCTTCGACGGATCGTGTGCGTCCGGCACGATGTCCTGCGCGTCCTTCGGCATCCACTGATGAGCGCCTGCCGGGCTCTTCGTCAGCACCCAATCGTGTTCGAGCAGATTGTCGAGATACTGCATCGTGAAGTGAACGGGGTCGACCGACCATGCGCCTTCAAGGCCGCTCGTGATCGTGTCGGCGCCCTTCCCGGTACCGCACTTGTTCGCCCAGCCCAGGCCTTGCGCTCGATGCCCGCGGCTTCCGGCGCCGCGCCGACGTTTGTCGCGCGGCCCGCGCCGTGCGTCTTGCCGAAGGTATGACCGCCCGCGATCAGCGCGAGGGTCTCCTCGTCATTCATCGCCATGCGGCCGAACGCGTCGCGAATGTCCTTTGCCGCGGCGACGGGATCGGGGTTGCCGTTCGGACCTTCCGGGTTCACGTAGATCAGCCCCATTTGGGTGGCCGCCAGCGGCTTCTCGAGCTTGCCGTTCTTGTCGCGGTTATCCGACATGAATTTCGTGCCGGCGCCCCAGTAAACCAGATCCGATTGCCAGTCGTCTTCCCGGCCGCCGCCAAAGCCGAAGGTTTGAAAACCCATGGATTCAAGCGCGACATTGCCGGTGAGGACCATCAAATCGCCCCACGAAATATTCTCGCCATATTTCTTCTTGATCGGCCACAACAAACGGCGCGCCTTGTCGAGATTGGCGTTATCCGGCCAGCTGTTCAGCGGCTCGAAGCGCTGCTGTGCGCCGCCGGCGCCGCCCCGGCCATCGTACGTGCGATAGGTGCCCGCTCCGTGCCACGCCATCCGGATGAAGAACGGTCCATAGTTGCCGTAGTCTGCCGGCCACCAGTCCTGCGACGTCGTCAGGGTCGCGCGGATATCCTTCTTCACGGCCTCGATATCGAGCTTGTTGAATGCCTGCGCATAGTCGAAATCCTTTCCGTACGGATTCGACTCGACGTCGTGCTGACGCAGCGGTGAAAGATCGAGCCGCTCCGGCCACCAGAAGTCATTCGTGCGCGGCGCACCGTCGGCCCACGCGGCAACGGTGCCGGCACTCATCGCGATGATGGCGAGCGCGGCCACGACCGATTTTCCGATACGTTTTTTCTGCATATTGACCCCTCCGTAATTGGGCGTAATGTTGGAATGCCGGAGGATTGTGGTCTTTGATGGAATTCGTCGGCCAATCGGTAGTTTTTATTCGTCCGATTAATGCGGACTATGGGCGCGATTCGGAGGCCACGGGTTCAGATGGCACCCGGCGCGAACGAAGGCGCTCATGCAGAAGGCGAACCGTCCGCGGCGGGGCATGTAGCCAGAGCTACCGTGTCAGACCGCGCGAGCCTCGCGCAGACAGAAATAAAGTTGTCGCCGTTTGCGACGTAAAGATGTCACTTCGCCAAGTGCCATTAACCGCCCGAAGGGAACATTCAGCACCGCCTCCCTACCGCCCCAGAAACCGCTCCGCCAACCGCACGAAATAACTCGCCCCCACCGGCAGCAACGCATCATTGAAGTCGTAACTGGCGTTATGCAGCAGGCAAGGGCCGCCGCCATGCCCATGCACGCGGTGATCGCCCGCCCCGTTCCCGAGGAACGCATAACACCCCGGCTTCTCGCGCAGCATGAACGAGAAATCCTCCGCCGCCATGGTCGGATCGACGGCGGCGTTCACATGCGCGTCGCCCACCAGCTCGCGCATCACCGCCACCGCCATCGCGGTCTGCTCGGCGTCGTTCACGGTAGCCGGATACTGGCGCTGGAAATCCACGTCGCTCTCGCAATCGAAGGCCGTGGCCGTCGCGGCCACCACGGCGCGCATGCGCGTCTCGATCAGGTCGAGCGTCGCATCGGAGAAGGTCCGCACCGTGCCGCCGAGCCACGCATCGGTCGGCACCACGTTCATCGCCTCGCCCGCATGCACCTGCGTGACCGACAGCACCGCGCCGTCGATCGGATTTCGGTTGCGCGTGACGATCCCCTGCAGAGCACTCAGCACCTGCCCCGCCGCGAACACCGGATCGCGGCCCAGGTGCGGCATGGCCGCGTGGCAGCCGGCACCGCGCAAGGTGATCCGGAACAAGCTGGTCGAGGCCATCAGCGGCCCCGGCCGCACCGCGAAATCGCCGGCCGCGATGCCGGGCCAGTTGTGCAGCCCGAACACGGCATCCACCGGGAAACGCTCGAACAGGCCGTCCTCGATCATCGCGCGCGCGCCGCCGCCCGCCTCCTCGGCCGGCTGGAAGAACAGCTGCACGGTGCCGTCGAACTCGCCATGCCGCGCGAGATGGCGCGCGGCCCCCAACAGCATGGTGGTGTGCCCGTCGTGGCCGCACGCATGCATCGCGCCGGGCACCGTCGAACGATGCGCGAAGGTGTTGGCCTCCTGCACGGGCAGCGCATCCATGTCGGCGCGCAGGCCGATCGCGCGCGCGCTGCCGCCGCGCTTCAAGGTGCCGACCACGCCGGTGCGGCCGACGCCGCGCGTGACCGCATAACCCCATTGCTCGAGCCGCTCGGCGACGAGTTCGGCGGTGCGGAACACGTCGTAGCCCACCTCGGGATGGGCATGGATATCGCGGCGTAGCGCCGTCAGTTCGTCGGCGTGCGCGACGATGGAATCGATCAGTTTCATGCGGATGGAAGCGCTCTTGTCGGTCGGCGCGGCACGGCGGCGGGCCAGCCCATGCCGCCCGCCGCCGTGCCGCGACGCATCAGATATGGAACAGCTGCGCCACCAGGGTCGCGCCGATGAAGGTGCCGGCATTGGCCACGAAGGACACCAGCACGATGCGCCAGCCAAGCCGCCGGAAGGCCGGAATGTCCTTCGCGATCGACAGCCCCGCGAACACCAGCATCGGCGTGGTCACCCCGAGGAAATCGTTGTGCGAGCTGAACGCGGCGATCTGCGAAGCCCACGGCGACCACGGCGAGGTCAGGAACATCGCCACCACCGATACCCAGCAGACCGCCGGAATCCTGCGCCCCGTCACGCGCGCCAGCGCATCGCCGACGATCGTCGCGCACACCATGATCGCGATTCCCGGCAGTCCCGCCAGCGGTGTGGTGCCGTGAGCGATCCAGTCGCACACCAGCGCCATCGCGGCCGTCACGATCCAGGCCAGCAGCTTGCCGCCGTAGCCCAGCGCGGGCGCCTCGGTCCGCACGTCGCCCAGCGACGGGCTGGCCGCTTCGGGCTGCGCCGATGCCTTGGTGGTGCGTCCGATCAGCGGCTCCAGCACGCGATAGCCCCAGACCGCGAGCGGCAGCGAGATGAACAGCGTGAAGTAGGTGCCGATGGTGGTGGTGATCAGGTTGCTGGCCGCGGCGAAGGCGAGCACCGATTTCGCCGTCTCCGGGTCCTGCTGCGCGGCGATCGCGCCCGAGGCGGCCGCCATCATGCTGCCCGAGCCGACACCCGAGCCCATCGCCAGCGCGAGCGGATCGAAGATGCCGAGGCTGCTCACGAAACCCGCGAACACGGCGATGAACACCGCACCGAACACGGTGCCGGTCAGGTACTCGGCCAGCACGCCGCGGCCCTCGGCCGAATCCATGCCGTACTTCTCGCCGATGATCGCGAGGCTCGGCTCGCGGCCTACCGAGAAGGTCGCGCCGATCGCCTCGCGCTTGATGCCGAGCAGCAACGCGAGCGGCAGCCCGAGCAGGATGGTGCCGACGAAGTGGCCGAATTCCTGGAAGGCCAGCGCCCAGCCCGCCGACGCCAGCTTGGGCAGCGCGCTGCCCACCATCAGCCCGAGCTTGGAGACGAACAGCAGCAGCGCCGGCTGCAGGATCGCGGCCGCGAAGAACTGGTCGGGCACGCTCAGGCGCGCGCTGCTGTTCCAGCGCGCGCTGGCCAGCCCCACCGCGGCGCCGAGCAGCAGTGCCCAGATCATCGGCAGCAGCACGACCTTGCCCGGCCCGAGCTTGAACGTGAACGAGCCGATCCATTCGGCGACCAGCAGGATGCCGGCCGCGTAAAGCAGGACCTTGGCGGTGGCCGCGCCGCCAAGCTCGCGGCGCTCGATACCCAGTGCGTGTTCCATGACGAATCTCCCCTTGAAGCCCGGCTGCCGTCGAATGCGGGCCGGTGGTTACAGATAACCGAACGCGGTGGGCGGCGCTTCGGCCGTCTCGACCCACACGCTCTTGGTCTGCGTGTATTCGTACAGCGCCTCGACCCCGCTCGAGCGGCCGTAGCCGCTCATGCCGTAGCCGCCGAACGGCGAGGCCACGTTGATGGTCTTGTAGCCGTTGACCCAGAAGGTGCCGGCATTCACCTGCGCGGCCACGCGATGCGCGCGCGCCACGTCGGTGGTCCAGGCCGCGCCGGCCAGGCCGAAGTCGGTGTCGTTGGCGATCGCGATCGCCTCGTCCTCGGTGTCGAACGGGATGGCCGCCACCACCGGCCCGAAGATCTCGGTGCGCGCGACCTCCATCGCGTTCGACACGCCGGTCAGCACGGTCGGCGCCACGAAGTAGCCACCGCAGCCCTCCCCGACACGCTCGGCCGAGCCGCAGGCGAGCGTGGCGCCCGCCGCCACGCCGCGCGCGATCATCGACATCACGTGGTCGTACTGCTTGCGGTTGTTGATCGGGCCCACCTCGGTCGCATCGTCGAGCGGTGCACCGACGCGGATCTTCTTTGCCCCGGCAGCCATCATCGCGACGAATTCGTCGTAGACGGCGCGCTGCACCAGCAGACGCGAGCCGGCCACGCAGCTCTGGCCCGCGCCGGCGAAGATCGCCGCCTGGGCGGTCAGCGCGGCGCGCTTGAGGTCGGCATCGGCGAACACGATATTGGCCGACTTGCCGCCCAGCTCCAGCACGCAGGGCAGCACGCGGCGCGCGGCGGCCTCGGCGATGCGCGCGCCGGTGGCCGGCGAGCCGACGAATACCACCTTGCTCACCACGCGATGCGCGATCGCGGCCTGCCCGGCGGTGTGACCGAAGCCGGCCAGCACGTTGACCAGGCCGCGCGGCAGCCCGGCCCGCTCGCCGAGCGTGGCGACCGCCAGCGAGGTGAAGGGCGTCAGCTCCGAGGGCTTGAGCAGCACGCCGTTGCCCATCGCCACCGCGGGCGCCACCTGCCAGCCGCAGGTGAACACCGGCGCATTCCAGGGTGTGATCTGCAGCACCACGCCGGCCGGCTCGCGGCGCGTGTAGTTGAGGTGCGAGGTCGGCACCGGGATCACGCTGCCGTAGAACTTGTCGGTCCAGCCCGCGTAGTACTCGAACATCTCGGCGACCTTGCCCACCTCGCCCCGGCAGTCGCGGATCGGCTTGCCCGAGCCCAGCGCCTCCAGCCGTGCGATCGCCTCGGCCTCGGCGCGGATCGCGCGCGCCACCTCCTGCATCACGCGGCCGCGCGCGGCATGCGTGAGCGCCCACCATTCGCGCTGCGCGCGGCGTGCGCTTTCGGCGGCATGGTCGATCACGGCTGCGCCGGCGTCGCGATAGGCGAGCGTGGCCTCGCCCGTCGCCGCATCGTAAAGCTGGATCGTGTCGCCCTGGCCGGCGACGAGCTCGCCGTCGATATACGAGCCGATCGTGGCGGCGCCGGGGAAGAAATGCGCGAAGGCGGCGAGCAACTGGTCTGCGTGCTGGGTCATGTCAGGTTTCCGTATCTGTGGGTCGAGCGGGATCGTGGCGCGGGCTGCCTGGCCTCAGGCTGGGTCGAGGAAGTCGACGATGCGGTTGAAGTCCTCGCCGTCGGCGACGGATACCTCGCTGGCGGCCCACACGCGCGCCGCCTCGCGCGCCACGGGAGCGACGCTGTCGAACTGATCGAGCAACCCGAGCGCGAGCCGCACGTCCTTGCGCATCAGCTTCATGGTGAAACCGGAATCGAACTTGCCGTTGAAGATCCAGGTCGGGTAGTTGGTCAGCGTCGCGCTGTTGCGGCCGGAGCCGCCGTTGAGCGCCTCGACCAGCTTTTCCGGATCGACGCCGGCCGCGCGCGCGGTGCGCACCGCCTCGCTGGCGGCCAGCAGGTGCACGCCGGTCAGCAGATTGTTGAGCAGCTTGGTGACGTGGCCGGCACCCACCGGCCCCACATGCACGCGCTTGGCGCTGATCGCCGCGAGGATCGGCTCGATGGCCGCGATATCGCTGTCCGAGCCGCCCAGCACCATGGTCATGGTGGCGGTGGCCGCGCCCTTCGGGCCGCCGCTCACGGGGCCGTCGACGAAGCCGATGCCGCGCTCGGCCAGGGCCGCCGCCACGCGCCGCGTGCTGTCCGGATCGGCCGTGGTGGTGTCGATCACGATGCTGCCCGGCCTCGCGTTCTCGAGCACGCCGCCCGCGCCCAGCACCACCGCCTCGACCACCGCCGACGTCGGCAGCGACAGCAGCAGCACGTCGGCGTCGCGCGCGATTTCGGCCACCGAATCGCGCGCCGACAGCACCTCCTGTTCGGCCAGCGCGAGCGCCACGCCGGGCGCCGCGTCGTAGCCCAGCACCGTGTAGTCGCCGCGCCGCAGCGAACCCGCCATGCCGCGCCCCATGTTGCCCAGACCGATCACGCCCACCGTTTTCATCCGACGACTCCTGATAGCTGTTGGTTCGAGGCCGGCGCGCCAGCTTGGCGCCCGCCTTGCATGGCTACGATGTTCGGTCCGGCGATCCGTATAATCAATCAACGCCAATATTGAGATTGTTCTCTTTTTTAGAACACCGGGATTATGAGCGACACCCTTACCGACAGCCGGATCGTCTATTTCTACGAGGCCGTGCGCTGCGGCACGATCCGCGCCGCGGCCGACTGGCTCGACGTGGCGCCCTCGGCCGTGAGCCGCCAGATCGGGTTGCTGGAGAAGGAGCTCGACGCCACCCTGGTGGAGCGCCACGCGCGCGGCGTAACGCCAACCGACGCCGGACGCTGCGTGATCGAGTATTTCCGCGAGCAGCTCGCGCATCGCGACGACCTGATCTCGCGCCTGCAGGAGCTGCGCGGGCTCAAGACCGGCCAGGTCAGCCTGGTGCTCGGCGAGGGCTTCGTCTCGGATCTACTGGCCGGGCCGATGCAGCAGTTCTGCCGGCAGTTCCCCGGGATCCGTGTCAACCTCGACGTGGGCAGCACCAACGACGTGATCCGCAAAATCTCGAACGACGAGGGCGAGATCGGCCTGGTCTACAACCCGCCCGCCGAGCCCAAGCTGGTGTCGCGCGCGTCGAAGCGGCAGCCGATGATGGCGATCGTCGGCCCCGACTTCCCGCGCCGCAGCCACAAGGTGCTGACGGTGCAGCAGCTCGCCACCTACCCGCTGGCGGCCACCCACCCGTCCTACGGCACGCGGCAGATGATGGAGGCCGTGGAATACGCCGAGCGCGTACGGCTCGCGCCGATCATCACCACCAATTCCTTCGCGATCCTGAAGGAATTCGTGAAATCGGGGCTCGGCATCTCGGTGATGCCGGCTTTCGCGGTGGCGGCCGAACTGCAGGCCAAGGAACTGTTCGCGATCGAGATCGCGCATCCGATCCTCGAGAACGCCGAGGCGCACATGGTCACGCGCGTGGGCCGCAAGCTCTCGGTGGCCGCCAACAAGATGCTGCAGATGATGACGGGGCAGATGCGGGCGTTCCGTTAGCGGCTCTGCGTTTTACGCGCGCTCCACGCCGGGCGCCGCAAGCAACGCGTGAGCGGTGCGCGTCGCCATGACATCGTCGGATCGGTAAGCCGCCGCATAGGCATAGGTGCGCCACGCCGCATCGCCAAGCGCATACAGGCAAACGGCCGCGAGCGCCATGCCGCGCGACGAAAGCACGCCGCCGCGCTCGACGCGGCGCAATTCGCTCAGCGCCTCGCCCCACGCACGCGCGCGCACATGCCACCACGCCAGCACCTCGCGCATCCCCCCGTTCCCGGGGCGCAGCACCGCCATGGCGTCGAGCAGGTCCAATACGTCGGACAACGTATCGAGCGCCGCACCGGCCCACAGCACGTGCATCATTCCCGTAGCGATCTGGTCGTCTTTCAACGTCTCGATCATATTCTTCTCCAAGCGTGCTGCACGCAATGACCATCCGACGCGTGCACGCCCTGTCGGTGGCGCGCGCTTTATCTGCCGCCCGCGATCGACCGTGCCTCGGCGGCCACGCCCACGAGCGAAAGCTGATCGCGCACCTGATCGATGAAGATGGCCGCCATCAGCGCAAGCATCAGAATCGTGAGCGCGCCTTTCACGGGCTGCGCGAGCGACGGCAGATCGAGCTTTTGCGATACCTTTCCCGTAAAGCCGAAGCCGATGTCGATCAACAGCAGCATCAGCATCATCGGCGTTGCCAGCTTCGCCACCGTTTCCATCAGCGAATCGGTCTTCGCCAGCACGAACGATTCGAGTACCGAGCCGCCCGCGGGCGCGAGGCTGCCGAGCGGCCACCAGGTGTACGACTCGTAAATCGCGCCGAGCAGAAACGTCATGCCGCCGAGACACCAGAACGCCGCAATCGCGAACTGGCTCAGGAGCGTCGACGTCAGCGACGTCTGCTGCCCCTGGCTCGGGTTCTGCATCTGCAGTTGATTGAAGCCGGTCAGATCGTCGACGTACGTGCCGACGCTTTCCGCGGCCCAGAACACCGTCGATGCCGCGAAGCCGAGCCCAACGCCGATCAGCGCCTCCTTCAGGCCGATACCGACGAGTATCGTCGCATCCCCCTGCTCGAGCAGGCCGCGCTGCCCGTATGCGACGAAGCTGCCCCACAGCAGCGCGAGCGCGGTGCGCACGCGGCCCTGCACGACGTTGTCGGACGTGGGCGGAAAGATCATCATCAGCACCATCAATCGCTCGCTGCAAAGGCCGAGCACGATCAAAAACCTGACCAGTTGGTGGCTCGATTCGATCGATGCAAAGGTGATCTCGCTCATGTCGGTCGTCTGTCGTTCAAAGGATGTTTGCCTGCGAGCAAGCTCGCTGCTTCAAAACGCCGGGCCGGGCCGGCGGCTCTCCGATGTTTCCTCGTCCTGCGCGTCCTCGATCGCCAGCTCGATGGCCTTGACGAGCGCGTCGCGCCGCTTGCCGTAGATGTCGATGCGCGCGCGGTTGCGCAGAATGTCCGTGCGCATCGCGCCGATCTGCGCCTGCTTCGCCGCCAGCGCCTGCCCGGCCTGATCCGCCTGTGCTTCGAGCATCGCGTGCTGCTCGGCCGCATGCGAGCGGAATTCGCGCAGCGTCAGATACGCGTCCGCCCTGAACGATGCGCCGCCGAGCATCGTGTCGATCTTGCCGTCGTGCGCAGCCAGCTCGGCCGCATGCGCGCGCACCGCCGCCCGGCACTCTTCCAATACGCCCGCGAGCGCCTGCAACTCGCCGCGCAAAGCGCCGAGCGCCGCATTGAGCTTGCGATCGAGCTGGCGGCGGCGCGAGAGCACGCGCTCGAACGCGGCAACGCGGCGGTCTTTCATCGCTCGCCTCCGGCATCAGGACTGGACGATTTCGCCCAGGGCCGCGATTGTGTCGTCCGGATCGACGAGCAGATCGGTCGGCTGCCCGAGGAAATCCCGAATCGCGTCGATCTTTGCAATGGCTTCATCGGCAAGAGCATCGGTGCCGCTCTGATACTCGCCCACCTGCAGCAGAAGTTCGACCTCCTTGTGCTTGGCCATCAGCCGCCGCACGTGCCCGGCCGCCGCCACGTGCTCGCGCGAAACGACCTGCGTCATCACGCGCGAGAGGCTGCCGAGCACGTCGATCGCCGGATAGCGGTTCTGTGCGGCGATCTCGCGCGACAGAATCATGTGGCCATCGAGAATCCCCCGCACTTCCTCGGCGATCGGGTCGCCGCCCGATTCGTCCTCGGCCAGCACCGTATAGAGCGCGGTGATCGAGCCGAGCGCCGAGCGGCCCGCACGCTCGAGCAGCCGCGGCAGCTCCGCGAAGATCGACGGCGGAAAGCCGCGCCGTGTCGGCGGCTCGCCCATCGCGAGGCCGATTTCGCGCTGCGCGCGCGCAAAGCGCGTCAGCGAATCCATCATCAGCAGCACGCGCATGCCGCGGTCGCGGAAGTATTCGGCCACCGCCGTTGCCGCATAAGCGGCCTTCGCGCGCTCGATCGACGAGCGGTCCGAGGTGGCGCAGACGACCACGGAGCGGGCCATTCCGTCGGGCCCGAGAATGTGCTCGCAGAATTCGCGCACTTCGCGGCCGCGCTCGCCGATCAGCGCGATGACGTTGACGTCGCAGCGCGCACCGCGCGCGAACATGCCCATCAACGTGCTCTTGCCGACGCCCGCCGGTGCGAAGATGCCCATGCGCTGCCCCTCGGCCAGCGTCATCATGCCGTCGACGACGCGCACGCCCGTGGGCATCGGCGTGTCGACGACGGGCCGCGACATCGGATCGGGCGGATCGGCGATCACGGGTTGCCACTCGTCGCATTCGAGCGGCCCCTTGCCGTCGATCGGCTCGCCGAGGCTGTCGATCACGCGGCCGAGCAGGCGAGGGCCGATGCGCAGCGAAAGCGGCCGCCGAAGCCCCACCACGCGCGTGGCCCGCGACACGCTGCCGAGCCGGCCGAACGGCGAAAGCAGCGCGACGTCGCGCGAGAATCCGACCACTTCCGCACGCTGCAGCAATGCGCCTTCGGGCGAGCGCAGCTCGCACAGCTCGCCGAGCGTCGCGTCGAGGCCCGATACGCGTACCAGCGTGCCGATCACTTCCTGCACCTTGCCGCACGCCGCGGGTTGCGCGCGGGCGCGCAGTTCGCGCTCCATCGCATCCGCCAGCGCCGAAAAACCGCGCACGGCATGGTGTTGCGCTTCCGGCGTCCCGCTCGCTTCGCCGGTTCGGAGATCGTCCGCGCTGTCGATCATGGCGCTTCCTTCCTTGTCATGTGCTCTTCGGTGTGCGGTGTGAAGCGCGCTCAGACGGACATCGCGTCGGCGTCTTCATGCGCGACGTCGGCCGAACCGTCGGCCGGCAGGTCGGCCGCCGTTTGCATGGCGCCACCGTCTTGCCAGCCTTCTTCGACGCCGATGTTCCCGCCCGCGTCGTCGCCAGCGCATTCGTCGGCTTCCTCGCGGCCCTCGCCGGCGCCGATGGCGTGCTCACCGGTCAGCGTGTCGGCGTGCGCCGCGACATCCGCCAACGCGCCGAAATCGCGTTCGTCGGAGACTTCTGCATCATCCTCCGGCCGCGCATCGGGCGCGTCACACCCGGGTGCCGGCGCCACGCTGCGCACCGCGCGCGCCAGTGCGCCGCGCATCGCGGCCAGGTGCAACGACAAGCTCGCGTCGATCGCACCGAGATCGGTTTCGGCGATGCACGCGCCGGGCGCGAGCGCCGCATCGGCCACGGCGCGCAGCCGCACGGCGCGCCCGGCCTCGCGCCATGCCAACGCGGCTTCCTCGAACGCCGCGCTCGCCGCGGCCAGATCCGACGGATGAACGCGCAGATGAATCGGGCTGCCGTCCGCGACGATGCGCTCGACCGTCGCGGCCGCGCGCGCGAAGAGCGCCTTGGGATCCGCCGACGCAATGATCTGCTCCACCGCAAGCGTCACGAGTTCGGCCAGCCGGTTCTGCTGCCCGGGCTCGATCCGGCAGGCTTCGGCGTGCGCCGCCGCCGCGCGTTCGTGCCAATCGGCCAGCCCGCGCCGCAAGCCGTCGTCGTAACCCCGCTCGGCCGCCTGCGCAAACTCGCGCATGGCTCGCTCGACGAGGTCGTCCGCGCGGGCCTGCGCATCGTCGAGCAGCATGCGCGCTCGGGCGCGCGCCGCGTCCAGCGCCTCGTCGCATTGGCGATGCATCTCGGCATACGCCGCATCGATCTCGACAATCGCCGCGAGATCTGCATGACGCAGCACGTCGCCTTCGACACCCACGCCGAGGCCCGTGCCTTCGGCATTCGGATTGCGTAACCAGATCACCATGACCACTCCGGAAACAGGTCGGGCAGTTGCGAGACGATCGAAAGGCTCGGGTTCGAGCCCTCCGAAGGCAGTAATGAAGGCGGCAACGAAGGGGGCGGCAGCGCCCCCGCGTCGTCGCGCGCCGGCATGGCCAACTGCATGATCGCGAGCGGGCCGCTCGGCGCCCACCGGCAGTCGCGCTCGAAGAGCCGAAAACCGAGCCAGGCGAGCGCATCGCCGTCAACCGAGTCGAGCGACACGTGCATGGCCGACGACGTGCCATGCGTGCGCGCGGCAAGCAAGCGGGCATCCCCGCCAAGGTCGCGCCCGCGCTCGAGGAGCAGCTTCACGCCGCGCGCCCCGATCCAGCTTGCCAATTTCTCGCGGCGCGGCCGGTCGATCCAGGCGCGCAACGCGTCGGCCTGCTCCACGAGCGCGCGCAAGCGGAACACGGTCACGCAATCCTGTGCCGGCAGCACGGCCAGTGCCGAGTCCGGCGCGTCGAACGCGGCGAGCGGCGGCACCGGCATGCCCCATTCGTCGAGCAGCGCGGCGGCAAGCGCCTCGACCTGCCCCGGGCCACATGCGTCGACCAGGTCCGCGCAGGGCACCTGCGCGCGGCGGGCAGGATGCATCCAGTCGAATAGCGTGCGCCGGCGCCGATGATGGCTATCCAGCCGGGCCGCAACGGCCGCCGGCACCGCGACGCAGTCAAGCGCCGTCGCGCCGCTTGCGGCGGCGAGGCTGTCGTCGGTTGCTTCGTATGTGCTCATCGTGGGCTCACCCTGCTTGCCATGCCGGTCGTGCGATCGCGCGGGCCGACCGTCATGCCGGCGCTTTCGCCGCGCGCCCTGTCCGGCGCGCGAGCAGGCCCGCCAGGCCGCCGCCGCCCTTGAGCAGGGTGCCGCGCAACAGCGCAAAGCCGCCGGCGATCATCAACAACAGCATGCCGAGCGCGCCACCCGCATAAACGATCCACCCGCCCTGCCGGCGCGGGCGGGCAGGCACATCGGGTGCATCGGCCGGCACGCTCGTCACGCTGACCTGATCGTAGGTCAGCCCCTCTATGCTGTGCACGACGAGGTTCTTGATCGCGGGGGTCATCTGCTCGAGATTCGCATCGGGCCGGTACTTGATGAAGACCGACGCGGACGACGGCTTGACCGACTGCGCCAGCGGATCGTTGTTCGGCAGCACGATCTGCACGCGCGCCACGACCACGCCGTCGATCTTCGACAAGGTATCGTCGAGCTCCTGCGACAGCCCGTAGATGAAGCGCACGCGCTCCTCGGTCGGCGTGGATACGAGCCCGTCCTTCTTGAAGAGCGAGCCGAGGTCGTCGAACTTCTTGCGCGGAATGCCGCGTGCGCGCAGCACTTCCACGGCATGCACGATCTGCTTTTCGTCGACGCTGACCGACCAGGTCTTGCCGCCGTCCGGCGTGCTCTTTTGCGCATCGACGCCCGAGCTCAGCAGCGCGGCGACCATCTCGTTGCAGTCGCTTTCGCTCAACTGGCCGTACAGCTCCTGCTTGCAGGCCGCGAGCGACAGCACGAGCACAGCCGCCGCGACGAGCCGCCATGAAGCGCGCGGCCTTGAAGGCACGAGGTTCGATTTCATCAGAATTTGCTCCGAGAAACCCCGCCATTTCCCCCAAGGGGACTTCCTTCGGGGCGGATGGCGGGAAGGACTGTGGTGTCGTGCATGATCGAGATACCAACGCTGCGCTGAACATTCTCCGATGCGGACGTGCATCGCCAGGTGTGGGAATCACCTGCCTTTAGGCGGGTGAGGACGTCAAGTCATTGGTTCTTCATGAGCGTCTGCACAGCGTCCTTCGACGACTGGACGGTCGCCATCTTCACCTGCAGGTCGGCGTTCAGGCTCGCGATCTCGAGCTGGATCGTCATATCGGCGGCGGCGAGGCGCTCCATCGACAGCGCGCTCATGTGCTGGGTCATGTAGAGCACGTCGTTCGGCACCTGCCGGTAATAGTCGGCCTGCTCCTCGACCGCTTTCGTCACGAGGTCCGCGCGTTCGGTCGGGTGAACGGCTCCCGCGTGCGGCTGCGCCGAGGCCATCATCGCCTGGAATTTATCGACGAGGGGTTGCGACACGGCGTCCGCATTCGGCGCCGCGGACGACGTGCCGGTCACGCGGGCCAGCTCGTACTCGAGTTGCGATGCTGTCGTGATGCTCATTTCGTTTCTCCTGGTAGCGGCAACAGGCTCAGACGCGCATGTACTGCATCGTCAGCAGCATGTCGCTGGATGAGGGCGACGGCGTCGCGTCCGCCACGCTGTCCTCGGCATGCGCTCCGTTCTCGAACGCGAGCGCGGAATCCGGCGCAACGAAGTGCCCCGTGCGCTTCGCCGTCGCGACCGCCTGCTTCAGTTCCTCGCTCGCGAGCAACACCTTGGCGAGCCGTTCGACGTCTTTGTTGCCGCCTTCCTCCAGGAGGGTCCGGGCCTCCTCCTGCCACCCGAACTCCTGGCGGGCCTTCAGGCACTGCAGCAACATTCCCTTGCTCGCCGGCACGCACACCGAACGCTCGACCAGGTCTCGAAAGAGCCATTCGGCTTCGCTCCATTCCTGGCGCACCATATGCAGCCAGCCGTCGAAAAACGCGAATTCGGCGGAATCAGGGCGCAGCAGATGCAGCCCTTCGACGAGGTGCTCCAGATCGTCGATGTCAACTTGCTCCGGCGTGCCGGCGCGGGCCAATGCGACCCTGACCAGGTCGACGATCGCGCCGACGACTCCCGACGGGCACTGCGGCCGATCCTTCAGAACGTCCATCCTTTCCCCCAAGGAAATCAGATTCGATCCGATGAGCCGCACCCGATGGGGGGCGGCCTTCCGTTGACGCTAAGTTACGCAACGCGACGCGGGTGCCGCGTGCCGCGCACGAAGTCGCACAACGAATTGCGAAGCTGCTGCAAGCGACAGGCGACGGCCAGCGTCGCTTTCGCTTCCGTCCGCGCTCACGCTGCGCCGCGTTGCACGTTGCCTCGTGCGTTGCCCGATTCGCGCAGTCCGCGCTTGCCGTGAAGCGACCTTCCGTCACCTCGCTTCGCAGCCCTTGTCCTTGCTTCGCATCGCCATCGCGCCGGCCGCGGCGGCGCCGCTAACGTTGCATCGGGGCGCCCCATCCCGGGTCCCCGCCTGCGAACAGCAAAGGACAGTCCGTCATGAGCGACGAGAAAACCGAAGAGCCCACAGACAAGAAGCTGGACAAAGTCCGCGAGGAAGGCCAGGTCGCGAAGAGTTCCGACCTCGTCGAAGTCGCGTCGCTGGGCTCGATCGTGCTCGTGCTGACGGCGGGCCAGCACTACCTTGCCGATACGCTGCGCGCGGTCGTCAAGGAGGCGATCGATTTCACGCACGGCCCGCGCGAGTTGCAGGACCTCTCGGTCGCGCTCGTTCATATGGGCCTGCAGGCGCTCGGCCTGCTGTGCGGGATCGCGGCCGTCGCGCTCGTCGCGGCCTTCCTCGCGCTTGCTCCGCAAACGGGGCTCAAGATCTCGCTGAAAGCCGTCATGCCGAAGCTCGCGTCGGTCAGCCCCGGGTCCGGCTTTCAGCGGATCTTCTCGATGAACTCGGCCATCGATCTCGTCAAGATGGTCGTCAAGGCCGCGATTCTCGTCGCCGTCATGTGGCAGACGATCAAAAGCGCGATGCCCGTCGTCGCGAGCGCGCTCGACCGGTCGGTACCCCAGTTGATCGCGGTGCTGTGGTCCGTGCTCATGCATGTCGTCGTCGTCGCGCTCGGCGTGTTCATCGCCATCGGCGCATTCGACTACAAGCTGCAGAAGTGGCTCTTCATCCGCAAGAACCGGATGTCGAAAGACGAGGTGAAGCGCGAGCACAAGGAAAGCGACGGCAACCCGGAAGTCAAGGGCGAACGCAAGCGCATGGCCAGGGAAATGTCGCAGGAAGGCCCGAAAGGCGGCGTATCGCGTGCGAACGTCGTGGTCGTCAACCCGGTTCACTACGCCGTCGCGCTGCGCTACGACCCGACGGAGTTTCCGCTGCCCGTCGTGCTCGCCAAGGGCCTCGACGAGCAGGCGCTGCGGCTGCGCCAGCAGGCGATGCACGCGCGCGTGCCCATCGTCGCGAACCCGCCCGTCGCGCGGATGCTGCACAAGGTACCGCTCAATCAGCCGATTCCCGAAGAACTGTTCGAAGTCGTCGCCGCGATTCTTCGCTGGGTGGACGGCCTCGCGCCTCAAACCGCCATCACGGAGTAGTGGACATGCTGAAGACCATCAAGCTGCCCGGCATCGGCGAGGCCGGCATCGCCATCCTGCTGATCGCGATCGTCTCGCTGATGATCCTGCCGCTGCCGCCCGCCATCATCGATGGTTTGCTCGCCATCAACATCGCGATCAGCATCACGCTGCTCATGGTGACGATGTACGTCGGCCATATCGCGACGCTGTCGGCGTTCCCGTCGGTACTGCTTTTCACGACGCTTTACCGGCTCTCGCTGAACATCGCGTCGACGAAGTCGATCCTGCTGCATGCCGATGCCGGCGAAATCATCGAGAGCTTCGGGCAGCTCGTCGTGGGCGGCAATCTCGTCGTCGGCCTCGTCGTGTTCGTCATCATTTCGGTCGTGCAGTTCATCGTCATCGCCAAAGGCTCGGAACGCGTCGCCGAAGTGGGGGCGCGCTTCACGCTCGATGCGCTGCCCGGCAAGCAGATGAGCATCGACGCCGATCTGCGCGCGAACATCCTGACACCGGAGGAGGCGCGCAGCAAACGCGCGCGGCTCGCTATCGAAAGCCAGCTGCACGGCGGCATGGACGGTGCGATGAAGTTCGTGAAAGGCGATGCGATCGCCGGCCTCATGATCACGATGATCAACATCGTCGCGGGCATTGCCGTGGGCGTCGCCTATCACGGCATGTCCGCCGGCGAGGCGGCCAACCGCTTCTCGGTCCTCTCGATCGGCGACGCCATGGTCTCGCAGATTCCGTCGCTGCTGATCTCGGTGGCCGCGGGCGTCATGATCACGCGCGTGGACGAAGGCGGCGAGCACGGAAACGCCTCGCTCGGCGAGGACATCCGGCGCCAGTTTACGAGCAGCTCGCGCGCGCTCTACTTCGCGTCGCTGCTGCTGCTCGGTTTCGCGGCCGTGCCCGGCTTTCCAGCGGCGCTCTTCGCGTTGCTCGCCGGGCTGCTTGGCTTCGTCGGCTACCGTCTGCAGAAAAAGCAGCACGGCTCCGCCAAAGGCGGCGGCAAGCCCGTCGTCGCGCTGCAGCGTGCCGGCGCCAGGGGCGACGCGCCCTCGATCCTGCCGCGCCCGCCGCAGTTCACCTGCCCGCTCGGCGTGCGGCTCGCGCCCGACGTCAGCGCCCGGCTCGCGGCCGACGCGCTCGACCGCGCGTTCGATGTGCAGCGCCATGCGCTGCAGTCGGAAGTCGGCCTGCCGTTCCCGGGCATCATGATGTGGACCGACGGCAAGCTGCCCGAGGACAGTTACGAAGTGCTCATCTTCGACGTGCCGCAAGGGCGCACCACGCTCGCCGAAACGCGCGCGGTACACGCGGCGGCCGACGGCGCCGCCGCGGGCGCACCTGCCGCCGCGCCGACACCGGAAGCATTGATCGCTCGCCACACGATCGACCTGCTGCGGCGCAATGCCCATCTCTTTCTCGGCATTCAGGAAGCGCAGTGGATGCTCGATCAGCTCAACGAGGACTACCCGGGCCTCGTCGCCGAGGTGCAAAAGGCACTGCCGCTGCAGAAGATGGCGGACGTGCTGCGCCGGCTGCTGGAGGAGGACGTGCCTGTGCGCAACATCCGCAGCATTACCGAAAGCCTGATCGTCTGGGGGCCGAAGGAGAAGGACATGCTGATGTTGACCGAATACATCCGCATGGAGCTCGGCCGGCTCATCGCCTATCGCGCGACGGGCGGCCCACGGGATCTGCCCGTCCTGCTCGTGGACGTTCAGTTGGAGCAGCACATCCGGCAGTCGATCAAGCAGACGCCCACGGGCAACTTCCTCGCGCTGCCGCCCGACGAGATCGCCGGGCTCGTCGGCAAGATCGCGGAGCTCGTCGGCGACACGCCACGCCAGCCGCTCGCGCTCGTCGCGTCGATGGACATCCGGCGCTACATCAAGCGCATGATCGAGGCGCGGCTGCCCTGGCTGCCCGTCTACTCGTACCAGGAGCTCGGCGCTCACGTCGATCTCCAGCCCGTCGGCCGGCTGGCGATGTGATCGAGCGAGCCGCGCCATGCACACCTCCGCCCCTCATCGCGCACGCATCATCGCCGCGCCGACGAAGCATGACGAGCCGGCACCCGACATGCCGGCCGCGCAATTGAGCCGTCAGGCCGCCCTGTTTCAGCGCCTGCGCGAAGGCGCCCGCGCCCACGCGTGGGAAACGCCCGGCGACGAGCAGCCATGCGCCGCACCGGCCGAGCCTCCATTCGCCGAGCAAGCCGATCCGCTCTACCCGGTCGCCGGGTTCGCCGCGGACGAACATCGCGACGATGCCGGCAGCGGCGAGCGCGACGACGACGCACAGGCCGGCTCCGGCGGCGAACGCGATGACGCTACCGCGCACGCTCGATCGGCAGCGCCGGTGCCGGCTCCAGTACCTGCGATGATTCATCCGCCCATGCATTCGGCGATGCATGAGCTCATGCATGTGCCGGCATATTCGACGATGCCCGCACCGACGCCGATGCCGGCGCGCGGTGCGGCGCCGCTTTCCCCGCAGAGGCCGCCCAACGCCCAGCCATCGATGGCTGCGCCGGACATGCCGCGCGTACAAGCCACGCGCGAGCCGCAGCGCCCCGAAGCAGGCGGCGCGCACGCCGTGGTCGCCGTGCGGGCACCGGCGCGAGCGGGCCAGGACATGAACCGGTTCGTCGATTCGATCGTCGCCGAAGTGTCCGACTTCTGCGCGAACCCGATCGTCCTCGAAAGCGGCGACTGGCAACTGACGATTCCCATCGATCCGGCGCTGCTGCCGGGCTGTACGTTGAACCTCGCGCTTTCGCATTTCCAATTGACGCTTCGCTTCGACACCACGGACGAACGGTCGCGCGAACTAATCTCACAACATGCGACGACGTTGCGCGAAAGCCTCGAGGAAGTGATGCAAAGCCGCTTCGACGGCACGCGCAGCGTCGAAATCATCGTCACGTAAAGCCAATATGGACATCACTCGAACGCTACCGACCAACGACGTTCCCGCAGGCGGCCAACCGCACGCGGTTGCCGTTTTGCTCGATCCCGCGCGGCTGCCCGCGCTTGCGGCCGCCACCGCGCGCCAGCATCGGCTCGCCGTCGACGAGCGCTTGAGCGCGCTTCTCACGCACACGCTCGGCGTCTCTGCATTCGGCGTCGGCGCGCGCGATCTCGTGGACCCGGCGCGCGCCGCCATCGTGCGCCTGCGCTGGGGCATCGAAATGGCAGCGGTGCGCATCGACGTCGGACAGCACGCGGGGCTAGCGAGCGTGGCCGCATCGGACGAGCCCGCCAACGAGCCGCTGCGCCAGGCCGTGTGCGCCATTCTGCTCGAGCCGGTGCGACGCGCGCTGCAGGCGCTCGGGTTCGACGGCGTGGAAGTGCTCTCGCTCGAACGCGCCGCGCCGCAGACGCTGCGTGCGCCTTGCTGCGCGTTCACGTTCCGTGTGGGCGACGCACGCTTCGACGCAGCCATCGAGCATATCGACGGTGGCTGGCTCGACGCACTCGAGTCACTCGTGGCCCGCCAATGCACGCCGTTCGCCACGCACGTCAGCGAGATCGCCGTTCCCGGCCGGCTGCAGATCGGCGAGAAAACGATGAACGTGACGACGCTCGATTCGCTGCGCACGGGGGACGTCATCTTGCGTGCCGTACCCGAAGCCACCCGCGCGCTCTTCGCGAGCGTGCGCCCATCCGCCCCGATGCCAGTCGTCTGGGGCCGCTACGGGACGCGGCAACTGCGCGCCGTGGCAGACGTCACCCACCATCTGATGACCTTGAGCGAGGACCCCACCATGAGCCATGACACGCAGTTCAACGCGCCGCTTACCGATTCGATCGACACGCCCGTCGAAATCAGCCAGCTGGACCTGCCGCTGAAGCTCGAGATCGACACGGTTTCGATGCCGGTCGCCCAGCTCTCGGCGCTGCGCGCGGGCTACGTGCTCGAGCTTCCCACCGCGCTGCCCGATGCGCGCGTGCGGCTCGTCACCTACGGGCAGACGATCGGCTTCGGCGAACTCGTGAGCGTCGGCGATCATCTCGGCGTGCGTCTCGTTCAGCTGTCGCGCGGCCATGGTTCAGTTTAGCGATCTCACCGGGCTGCTGATCACCGTCGTCGCGATCAGCCTGATCCCGTTCGTCGCCATGGTCGCGACCTCGTACGCGAAGATCGTGGTCGTGCTCGGGCTGTTGCGCAACGCGCTCGGCGTGCAGCAGGTGCCGCCGAACATGGTGCTCAACGGCATCGCGGTCCTCGTCTCCGCTTACGTGATGGCGCCGATCGGCATGCAGGCCATGCAAACCATGCAAACCATGCACCGCACCCCCGGCAGCGATACGTCGCTCGTCGTGCTCGATGCCTTCGATGCGGCAAAGGAGCCGTTTCGCGCCTTTCTGAAGAAGCACGCGCACGAGCGCGAAAAGCGGTTCTTCGTGCGCTCGGCAACCGTGGTCTGGCCGAAGGACATGGCGGCGAAGATCCGTGAGGACGACCTCATCGTCCTCGCCCCGGCCTTCACGCTGACCGAGATGGCCGACGCCTTCAAGATCGGCTTCCTGCTGTACATCGCATTCATCGTCGTCGATCTCGTCATCGCCAACGTGCTGATGGCGATGGGCCTGAACCAGGTCCAGCCGACGAACGTCGCGATTCCGTTCAAGCTGCTCTTGTTCGTCGTCATGAGCGGCTGGTCGACATTGATTCACGGTCTTGTCATGACCTATCGCTGAGGCACGCGCCATGGAAACCGATACGCTCGTTCGCATCACCTCGCAGGGCCTGCTGCTCTGCCTGTCCGTCTCGATGCCGGTGGTGGCCGTCGCCGCGCTCTCCGGCCTCGCGATTTCGTTCGTGCAGGCCATCACGTCGATGCAGGACCAAAGCATCTCGTACGCGGTGAAGCTCGTGGCCGTCGTGGCCACCGTGCTCATCACCGGCGCCTGGGGCGCCGCCGCGATCCTGCGCTTCGCCAATCAGATCATCACGCTCGCGGTGCCATCATGAATTCGCCGATCCGCAACAACCACGGCCACCACGCCGCCGATCTCGCGCAGCAGGCGCAGGCCGGCGCCGAGCACATGGGGCAGCTGACCCAGGCGCGCGGCTTCACGGGCGTCAAGGTGCAGCACACGAAGATGCAGCGCGCGCGCATGCAGCACAACAAGATGCTCGCCGCCGCTTTCTACCGCGGCAAGCGTTTTGCCGAAGGCATGCACAAGCCGCCGCCCCCTTCCGCGCAAAAGCTGATGCGCCAGCTCGGCCAACGGCCGCGGCCGGCGGGCTCGGCGAAGGCGCAAGGCAAAGAGGCATCGGCTCGCGAACGGCCGGACGGCCAGCACGCGCTCGAGCCGAGGCACGAGCACGAACACCCGCACGAGCGCGAACGCGAGCACGACCAGGGTCGGCAGCAAAAGCAAGGACAGCAGCAAAAGCGCGAGCGCGATCAGCAACACGGCGACGGGCAGCAACAGCATCGCAACGGCCATGGGCACGATCGCGGCTCGAATCGGCAGGGCGAAGAGCACGGACAGGGGCAGCCGCAGCAGAATGCGCCGCGCGACGGGCAGCCTCGGCGCGACGGCCGTCAGTCCGGCGAAGGCCGCGACAAACCGCGCAAGTTCGCGATCGGCAAGGCGGGCCGGGCCAAGGCCGCCGCGCGCAGCCAGCCGCTCGCGGCCACGATGCAGCTGCTCGCGAAGCAAAGGCTCGGTGCGCCGGACTTGCCGGCCGAACTCGCGGCGGCGTGCACGAAGGAGGTGCTGAGGCTTGCCGCGCAGATCGAGCTGGGGCCCTTGCTGGCGGTGCCGATGCTGCTCGCGATGCGCTCGCCGATGGCGCTCCGGCGCAACGCTGCCCGGCTGCACGCGCACCGCCATGCGGCACTGATGCAAAGCGCCGCGACGCCGGGCAAGGCCGCCGCGGTGGCGGGGCTTCTCGGCGTATCGCTCGACAACACGCTCGCGCGCCAGAGCGCGGGCATCGAATACTCGTACGACGATCAATCGATCGCGGCAGTAAAGCAACGCATTCTCGACACGCAAGCCGCGCTGCCGGCCGGCGCGGCACAAGCCGGTGCCGCCGTCACGGGCGGCGCGATCGGTGGGCAAACCGGCGCCGCGCGGCAAGGGGCGGCCAAGCCCACGGCCGGCGCTTCGGATAAGACGTTCGAAGTTCGCATGGCGCCGGCTGCGCCAACGGCAAAGCCCTAAACTGATTTTGACGGTCAAGGCCCGGCGGCCCGATGCGCGAAGCAGCAAAACGCCGGAGCGGCGACCAGCAAGCGCAACCGCAACCGCATGACCCACGGCACGACCCACGTCGGATACACGGATACCACGATCATGAAAGCGCTTCGAGTACTGACCGGCACCCACGCCGGAGCCCAGGTCCGGCTCACGAGCGGCACCTACCGGATCGGCGCGACCGAGCACCCGGATGTCTGCATCAGCGACTGGACGGTCGAGGACATCGAGCTTTGCGTGGGCGAGGACGGTGTGGCGCGGATCCGCTCGGCGAACGGCGATGAGGTGCTCGTGGCGGACTTCGTGGCCGTGCCGTTCGGCGATGTCGTGTTGTGCGTGGGCCCCGATGGCGAAGACTGGCCGCGCGATCTCGATTTGCTGGCGGGCCTCTGGAAGACGGCCGAGCCGCCTGCCGCCGACACCGCGGCGGAGGCCGACGCGGATGGAGACGCGCCGGATCGGGACCCGGCCCATGCGGACGAACCCGGCGCCGGCCATGCGCCGGCCGCATCGCCCAAGGTGCCGTGGCGCACGGCCGTGCTGGCGCTCGCGTGCACCGCTGCGATCGGCGGCATCGCCGTGACCGGTGTGATGTTCGCGGGCACGCAGTCGAGCGAAGCGGCGAGCGTGAGGTTCGACGCCGACGCGCTCTCACGGCAGTTGCAGGAGGCCCTGCACCGCGAAGGCCTCGGCGATCTGCAGGCAATCGCACGCAAGGACAGTGTGGCGGTGCGCGGCATCGTGACGAGCGCCGACGAAAGCGCGAAGGCGCAGCGGATCATGGACAGCCTCGCGCGCGGCAAGGTGCGGCGCGAATACGACGTCGCGCAGCAAGACGTGGACAACATCCAGCAGTCGCTCGCCGGCACGGGCGCGGCAGTGAGTTACCAAGGCCACGGCATCTTCCGCGTGAGCGGCAGCGTGCAGTCGATGACGACCTTCCGCACGCTGATAGCAGGTGTCAGGGCCGACCTCGGCGACAACGTCAAGCGCGTCGACGTCGATGTCAAGGAAGCGCAGGCGCTCGCGCCCGATGTCGAGTACACGGCGGTGATCGCCACGGGCGGGCTGCGTTACATCGAGACGCCCGACGGCACGAAACATCTGTTCGCGGGCAGCAAGGACGAAGCAAACAATTGACCTCGACCACCAAAGGAACCGACATGTACGACGCATTGCTTCCCATCGCGCAGGATCTGAACGCGCTGGATGCCACGCTCTCGGCGCCCGACGGCGCGCAACGGGTCGCGCGCATCGCGGCGGCCTTCGACGAAACCGCGCGCCGGATCAGTACGGCCACGCAGTCCGCGGCCGACGAGCGCGAGCGGCTCGATCTGCAAAAGCTCTATCGCGGGATGATCGCGGCGCGCCGCATCGTGCTCACGCTGCAGGAGCGCCACAGCGCCCGTGGCGCGGCGCTTTGACGGCATCCGCGGCGATACGGAAGACGGTTGAACAGTTTGCAGTTGCAGTATCCGGCTGCGCGTCAGCCGGTCCGGACCGGCGGCCACCACGGCCAAGGGCCTTTTACCGAAGCATCAGGCATCAACCAACAGCAGTGCTTTTTCCATCACTTTCTTGTTAAGGGGAATACATCATGTCTTCATCGATCGGAAGCTCGGGCGTCTCGCAAGCTGGTGCACAAAACGCCGACATGGTCGGCCAGATGCAGGCCATGGCCAACCAGAACAACGCCATGACGATGGCCGCCATGCAGATCAACATGCAGCAGCAGGAAACGTCGGCACTCGCGTCCGTCGGCAACAACGGCGCGAAGAACATCGCCGACGCCGCGAAGGGCCAGTAAGCCACTCGCCTTGCCGCAGTCCGTTTGCGCGAGGGGCACGAAAGCGGAAAGCCCGGCTTTCCGGCTACGTGCCCCCGCTTTTTTGCAAGCGGGCCGCCCTATTTTCGCCGGAGATTGCCGCCCATGAGCAGGGAACGTTTCGTCGAGTTGATTCACGAGGTTTGCGCGGTGGTCGGGCTGCCCGACGCCGAGTATGTCGTCGAGACGCAAACGCTCGAGATCGAAGGGTTCGACGTCCATCTCGACCACCACGAGACCGATCCCGATTCGGTCTATGTCAGCTTTCATTACGGCGCCGTCACACCCGGCCGGTCGCTCGTCGTTTTCCGGCTCATGCTCGAGGCCAACCTGCTCGTCTACGCGCACGACCAGGCGCAACTGTGCCTCGAATCCGATACGGGCAACGTCGTGCTGCTCGTCCATCTGCCGATGGGCCCGACGATCACCGGCGATTATCTCGCCGATCTCTTCTCGCACTACGCCGAACACGGCCGCTACTGGCAAAACAACATCCTCGAATCGCCCGACGAAATGTTCGAGGGCATCGCGTCGGGCAATTTCATGTGGCTGCGGGCGTAAGCCCGGTGAGCGCAAGCGCGCGTCAGGCAACGGGCGCATCCGCGCGCGCATCGATGCGGGGCCGGCCGCCGCATCCGTTCGTACACGGCACGTCGCTTCACACTCGCGCCATCGCGGGCGCTCGCCCGATCGGCGCTATGCTGCCACGCGCGGTATCAGCAAGACGAGGCGGCGGCGCATGCCCCCCTCTCCCGCACCGCCGGCATCGGTATCGTCCGCGCGACGCGCGACATCGCCCCTGTGCCGCGCCGGTCCCTCGATGACGAGGCACTCGCCCGGCGCCAGGCTTTCGTCGACGGCCCGATAGCCGCGCGCATCGCGGGGGCGCCCGAGTTCCACGCGCAAGCCGATACGCGGCATCGACGCGGCGCCTTCGACCGTCGGTGCAATCGACAGCCAGAGATCGCCGGCGCCGTCATCGGGCCGGTCATCCTCATCGCGGCGTGCGAGACGTGCCTCGTGGCGGTCGATGACGGCCGGCGAGCGGTCGTGCGTCAGCGCCGTTTGCGACACCTGGATTTCGGCGCGGCCGTTCCTGGCCAATGCCTTGAGCTGCGCGAGCAGCGCGCGGCCGCCGTCGGGCGCGATACCTGCATCGCGGTGTTCGCGCGCGTCCGCCGTCGCCTGCGCCGCGCCTGCCCCGTCGGCCATGGCCGGCGGCAGCGCGGGCCGCAACGCGTCGAGTGCGTCGCCGTCGACATCCACCACCCACGTTTGGACCGATACGAGCTGCGCACGCACGTCCAGGCTGGCGACGAGCGCGCCGTCGGCGTCGATGCGCTCGGCGCGATCGCGTATCAGGATGGAATTCGTGGTCGCATCCGCTTCGATCGCCGGCAACGCCGCATCGAACTCGACGATCCGCGGTGCATCGGAAACGGCGGTCCCGCTCGCCACGGCCGGGCGCTCGAAACGGCGCCGCAAGAGCGTGGCCACACCGGGCACGACGAGCGTGCGGCCATCGACCACGCGCGTTTCGTCCGCGGCATTCGCGGCACTCAGGCGAAACACCCGCACGGACAAACGCACGCGCTTTTGCGCGTCGAGCTCGAAGCGCGCGGCCGCGGCACGAATACGCTCCACGTAGGTCGCTGGCCCGCGCACGTTCACCGTTTGCGCGGCGGCATCCACCGCCAACGGGAAGTGCGTATCGGCAAGACCTGCCTGCTCGAGCGACGCACGCAGCGCATTCGCAGAAAGGAAGTGAGGCCGGATGGCGATATGCGCCTGCTCGTTCGCGGGCGACACATGCAGGACCGCACCGTCGTAGTACCAGACGAATCCGTACGAACGGCTCATGACATCGAGAAAGCGCTGCGGCGGCATGGCGAAACGGCCGCTCACGACACCCTCCACTTGACCGTCGATACGCAGGGCAACGTGCTGCCCCGCTGCGAAGGCATTCAGGACCTCCGCGAGGCCCGCGCCGTTCGTCACGTAGACGAAGCGGGCGCCGGGGCCGCCGGCCCACTCCATGCTCGCCGCCTGCGCATGCACGGCGGCCGCGCAGGCGAAGGCAGCGACGGCGCCGCGCGCGAGCGCTCGCATTCGTGCCGCGCTCATGCGGCGCCTTCCGGCGACGCACCGGCGCCCGACGCACCGGCGCCCGACGCATCGGCGCCCGACGCACCGGCGCCCGACTGATCCACATCCGGCTTGAGGGTCAGGCGGTAACCCGTCGCATAGACCGATTGCACGGTCCAGCCGACGCCGGCCGCCTTCAGGCTCGCACGCAGGCGGCTCACGTACATGTCGACGGAGCGGCTTTGCACGGCCGCATCCCAGCCCCAGACCACGCTCATCAGATCCTGCCTCAGCACGACGGCGCCCGTGTGCCGGGCGAGATGCCAGAGAATGTCGAACTCCTTGGTGCCGAGCTTGTGCGCCACGCCCGCCACCACGAGCGAGCGCGCCGGCTGATCGAGCGCGCATTCGCCGTCGACGAACATCTTGCGGCCCTGCACGTTCATCGGCGCGAAGCGCCGCAGCAGGGCGCGCATGCGCGCGAGCAGCACCTGCCTGTCGTAGGGCTTCACGAGATAGTCGTCGGCACCCGCATCGAGTATGCGCACGATGTCGGACTCCGCCGAGTGCACGGTCTGAAAAATCACGGGCATGATCGATTGCGAGCGGCTGCGGATCTTTTGCAGCAGCTTGTCGCCGGAAACGCCCGGGAGGTCCCAGTCGAGAATCGCGAGATCGGCCCACTGCTCCGAGAGAAATTGCTGCGCGTCGAGCCCGCTGTGAAAAGCGTCGATGTGGTAGCCCTCGCTCTTGAGCCAGGAATGAATGAGCGCGTGGTGCGCGACGTCGTCCTCGACGAACAGAATGCGTACCGGTTTGCCTGCAAGCGATTTCATTGTGAACCTTTGGTTCTGACGGCCGCGCGGGAGCCGGCGCCCGCTCCGCGCAACGCGTGCCAAACGAATACGGGCCGCGCTCTGACGCCTCACTCGCGGCCCGCCGCGCGCAACGCGCGGTCGGCATCGACGAGCGATGTCGCGTGCGGCTTCGCGGCGACAGGATTCAGGCACGGCAGGCGCAGCACGAACATGGTACCGCCTTGTCCGTTGAGCTCGGCGTAAAGCGCGCCGCCGTGCATGCCGACGATCTGCACGGCGAGCTTGAGCCCGAGACCGAAGCCCGCTGCCGTCCGCTTGCCGAGCTTCTCGAAGTCGGTCAGCCGATCGCCCTCGACGAGACCCGGCAGCCCGCCCGCGCGATCGTGGACGACCACCTCGGCGAAACCGTCGGCCTGCCGGACCGACACCGTCACCGCCTCGCCGCGCGGCGACGCGCGAACGGCATTGTCGATGACGTTCTGGACGGCGCGCGCCACGAAGTTGCGCATGCCGCTCACCCAGAGCGGCGCGCTGTCGGGCAGCCACAAGTGTAGCGCGACGCCGCAATAGACGGCGGTGACCTCCAGCTGCGAGATGATCTGGCGCAGCGTCGCGCGCAGATCGAACCGTTTGAAGTCGCGCGCCTGCAAATGCTCGGTCACCGACGAGAAGATGAACTGCTCGCCGAGCGACAGCACGTACTGCGCGAGCGAGGTGATCTGCTGCATGCCACCGCAGCGCTCGAACGCGTCGGGGTCGCTCGCATCGAGCTGCGTGAGCGCGCTGATCGAATTGAGCGGCGAGCGCAGATCGTGCAGCAAAAAGCGCAGCGACATGGCCCGCTCGTCGAGCGAGCGCGCGAACGGCGTCACGTCCGTCACGGCGATGACGGATTCGCCCATCCCCGCACCGGCGCACGCACCGGCGGGGCCCGCCTGAATCCAGAAGGTCGAATCGTCCACGCGTACCTCGCGGCCCGCTTCGAGATCGCGCAGCCGCGGCACGTCCGTCATCTCGAAGCGCTCGCTCAGCGCCACGCTGAAATCGACGCCCGCGGGCAGCGTCATCGCCAGCATCTCGAGCGCGCGCGCGTTCGCGTGAACGACCGCGCCCGCGCGATCGAGCACGATCACCCCGCACGGCAGCCCGTGCAGCGTACCGCGCAGGCGGCGCGCGTCGTCGTCGGACAGGCGGCGATCGGCGGCGCCCTCGCCGCACGCGTCGGCGGGCACGCCCGATTGAGTGGGCCGCGGCTCGGACTGCTCCCCGGGCTGCGCGCCGGACAGCGAATGCGGCTGAGCATCGAATTCGTTCACATGGCCTCCTGCATTCCCCGGTGCGGGCGGTTGCGGTGAATCACGGCGAGATGACGCGCGGCGACAGCAGGAAGAGCCGCTCCATGTGGCTCTTCTGGCGGCTGTCGGTCCTGAAGAGCGCGCCGATCAACGGAATCTTCGAGAGCCCGGGCACCCCGGTCACGCCCATCGTCGCGCTGTCCGCGCGATAGCCGGCGATGAGCAGCGCCTGCCCCTCCTCGATGAACGCCTGCGTGTTGATCGTGCTGTTCTGGATCACCGGCAGGTTGCTGACCGTCCGATCGGTGAGTTGGCCGTCCTGAATCGCCACGTCGAGCTTGATACGCGTGCGCCCGTCCTCCTCCACGACCATCGGCAGCACACGCAGCGAGATGCCCGTCGACACGCTGTAGAGGTCGCCCGACGTGTATCCCGACACCGGCACGAAAAACTGCGTCTGGTTGTCCATCACGGCCTCGATGTTGTTGAGCGTGACGACCTTCGGGCTCGCGTCGATCTTGGCGGCCTTCGTCTCCTGCAGCGCCGAGATGCGTGCCATCAGATAGCGGCCGGCGTCGCCGAGCACCGCGGCCACCGATGCGCCCACGGGCGTTGCCGCCGCGAGCACGTTGCCCGCCAGCGCCGTCTGGCCGAAGTTCTGCGAGAGCGTGCCGTTGTAGGTGCTCTGTCCGAGCGTGCCGGTACCGGTCTGCACGTCGATGTGGCTGTTGTGCGCGGTCCAGTCGACGCCGAGCTGACGCAGCGCGTCGTCGTCGATCTCGATGATGTGCGCCTCGATCTCGATCAGTTGCGGTTTGACGTCGAGGCGATCGATCAGTTTGCCGTACTGATCCATCCGGTCGGCCGTATCGCGAATCACGACGGAGTTCGTGCGCTGGTCCGCGACGATGACGGGCAGTTGATCGTCGCTCGCCGGCGCCGTGCTCGTGTTCTGCGGCGGCGGCGGCTCGCCCACCGCCGCCGCCACGGCCGGCGACGGCTGCCCGGTGAGCCCGGCGAACATGCCCTTGCCGGCCGCGCCCGACGGCACCGGCGGCGGAATGTACGGGCCGTTGTAGGCATTGCCGTTCACGTCGTTGATCGGCGTGTTGCGCTTCACGCCGCCCGCCGGGCGGCCGCCCTCGCCCTCGCCGCGCTTGTCGGCGGCCTTGGCCGCGTGCGGGTGGTAGATGCCGTTGAGTACGGCCACCACGCCCTGCAGCGTGACCTGCCGGCCGTCGATGGGCACCGTGCGGTCGTGCGCCCACGCGTGAAAGAGCGGAAAGACGCGTACCTGCGTGCCGCTTCGATGCGCCGCGTTGTTGTCGAGCCGCGAGGCCACGTTCGTCACCATCTGCACGTAGCGAGGCGGCCCGCTCACGAGCGCCGTGCCCTGCGCGCTGTCGTAGACGATCGGAAAGCGCTCGTCGGAGATGCGCAGGCGCTCGAGCGCATCGCGCAGCGCGCCCGTATCGGCCGAATCGAGCTTCACGAGCGTGCTCTGCAGTTCGGCGGCCGTCGTGATGTCGAGCACTTCGCCGTCGTAGTACCACACGAAGCCGAACGACGACGCGAGCGTATCGAGAAAGCGCCGCGGCGGCAGATGGAACTTGCCGCTCACGGTGCCGCTCACATCGGCGGCGATGCGCGTGGGGATGCCCTGGCTCGCGCCGAAGTCGCGCAGCACATCCTTGATGTCCTTGCCCTGCGCTTCGTAATCGACGATCGACGCCTTCCAGCGCACGGCCGCCGCCTCGGCGACGGGGGCCGTCGCCCCGAATGCGAGCGCGGCGGCGAGGGCCACGGTGCCTAGTCGGCGAGCCCAGTTCATGACGCGCTGCCTGCGATGAAACGTACGCGGCGCCGCCCGGTGCTTCTCCGACACATAGACAAAGTTTTCATGTAAGTTCCGACTATCTTTCATAGGAAGGGCATTGACGATGAACGTTCCGAGTCACGAACGTCGCGACCTGACGCGCGAGATTCTCGAATTGATCGACCTGCGGCAGACTTTCACCGACATCCATATCGAGCAGGACCGGCCGATCATGATCAAGGCGCCGCGCGGCTGGCTCGCCGTCGGCGAGGAGCCCGTGCTCCACGACGAAATGCTGCCCACGCTGGCCTCGATCGAACCGGACTGGGAGGCGCTGCTTCAGCACGGCGCGATCGATCGCCCGTTCGTGCTCACGCGCTGCCGCCTTCGCTGCAACATCTACCGCACCAATGGCGGCCGCAAGCTCGTCATCTCGATCCGCCGCCTGCCGCTGCAGCCGCTCGCGCTCGACAAGCTCGGCCTGCCCGCCTACGTGCGTTCGATGATCGACAGCGCCAAGGGGCTGATCCTCGTGACGGGCCCGACCGGCTCGGGAAAGACGACGACCATCGCCTCGCTGCTCGAGCACATCAACCGCACGCGCAACAGCCACATCGTCACGATCGAAGAGCCGATCGAATACGAACTCGAGGGCCGCACGTCGATCGTCTCGCAGCGGCAAGTGCCCACCGACACGCCGAGCTTCTCGGCCGGCCTGCGCGAGGCGCTGCGGCAAAAACCCGACGTCATCATGGTGGGCGAGGTGCGCGACCCCGAGACGGCGGAGACGGCGCTGCAGGCCGGCGAATCGGGCCACCTCGTGCTCGCGACGATGCATACGGGCAGCGCGATCGGCACGCTCACGCGGCTGCTGTCGTTTTTTCCGGCCGAGCAGCGGGAGCGCTATGCGGCCGCGCTCGCGAACTGCCTCATCGGCGTGATCTGCCAATGCCTCGTGCCGACGGAGGATGGCGAAAACTTCGTGCTCGCGAGCGAACTGCTCTTCAACAACAATCAGCAGATCAGCGGCCTGCTGACCGATCCGGGCAAGCTGCCGTACCTTGCCGAGTTCATGAAGCGCAAGGAAGACAACATGTCGCGCATGCTCAACGACCACCTCTTCAGCCTCGTATCGAAGCAGCAATGCCTGCCGCGCGACGTGCTGCGCGCGACCTACAACCGGCTCGAGCTGCACGAAATGCTGCAGACGCTCGCGCCGCACTGAGCCCGCGCAAAGGCGGTGCCGGCGCAATGGCGCCGCTTGCGCCGGTCGCGCCGTGCGTGGCGGTGCTGCGAAGATGTGCGGTGTCGATGGGCTCACGGTCGGGCGCTCAGTAGTAGGAGTTGATCGTCCAGCCCGCCGCGACGGGCGTGTTCCAGACCGTCTGGCCGGACTCCCCGCAAAAGCTGCTGACCCACGGCGTCGTGATACCGGCGTACGTCGCCCAGTTCGTCGTCACGACGATCGTATAGGTGCCAGGCGTGCCCGCCTGGGACAGCGCGTTGTTGATCCCGCCCGAATCGTCCTGAAGCGTCGGCGTCTGGCTCTCCGTATGCCCGAGGTTGTGGTTGCCGCTGTCGGTGATGTCGATGCTCTGCGAGAGCTGCGCCCGGTTTCCGGTGGGGCCGTTGCACATGCCGTCGTTCAAGTGCGCCCAGGTGGACGCGACGATGATCCCCGGCTTGGTGAGGTTGACGGTCGTCCTGAACGTATACGAGTACGTACCGTTGCTGCCGTTGTACGAATAGGCGCCCGATTGGAAGTTCGTCGCCGGCTGGCCCGTGCAGGCCGAGTAATCGCCCGCGCCGTTCGGGTTGGCCATCACGAGCTGACAGCCCGTGAGCGATGACGCCGGCTCGATTTCGCTTTGCGTTTGCCACTTGCCGCCGCGGCACGACAGCACGCGCCCGTTCGCATCGGTGGAGACGAGCGTCGTGCTCGCCGACGCGGGGGCGATGGCCGAATTCTGCGGCGCGGGCGGACATGGGTCGCCGACGTTGTGCGCGTTGCCGAGCGCGAGATTGCCCGCTTCGTCCACCGCCAGCGCCTGCCATGTGGCGCCGTTGTACGCATAGGCCCGATTCGTCGCGGTGGTGAGCCGCACGTCGCCCTGATGCGCGGCAACGCCCCCGAGCGCCGCTTCGTCGGCCACCGGTTCGCGCCAGTGATAGGCCGCCTGCGGCACCCAGAGGTTCTGCGTTCCATCGCAATTCAGGACGTTGCCCGAAGAGTCGGCCGCGATGGCGCCGGGCTGCGTGCAGGCGGCATAGTCGATCTGCCGCGCGAGCACGATCGGCACTTGCATCGTGTTCGCCTGCGGATTGCCCGGCACGGCCACGCGGTACAGATAGTCGACGTTCTGCGCCTGCGTGCCGTCGTAGAAAATCAGGCTCGCCAGATGTCCCGTGCCCGTTTTCGCGCTTGTGCAGGATGTATTCGCCGGGTTGGGCGCATCGATCTTCCAGGTGCCGAAGGCGCCGATGGCCGCGCCGATCGCATTGTTCGCCGCCTGGATCGAACCGCCGCCCGGGCCGGCGTTCGCCGCGATGTAGCCGAGTTCGGGATCGGGAATGATCCGGCCGCCCTCCGTGACGAGCAGCGCCTGCAACGCCACCGGGTTGGCGCCGCCCGGAGCCGCGTAGACGAGCAGGCACGGCGCCTGACCATACGGGTTCGTGCCGCTCAACGCATTCGACAGGTAGGTCGACAGCTGATACGTCGAGCCGGTCATTTTCGCGATCACCGGCGAGGTAGTCGTGGCCTGGGCCGCGAGCGCCGTGTAGTTCTGTTGAATGAGCCGCGTGGCAGCCGCCGTCAGCTGCGACTGATAAAGCGCGGCCTGCTGCGCGCGCGTATCGTCGAGCGACGAGTTCGTGAGCGTGACGACGCCCGCCATCATCAATGCGGCGAGCGCAAGCACGGCCAGCATCTCCACCATCGTGAAGCCGGACATGCGGCGAGCCGGCCGCACGCGGGGGCCGGGGCGCCGCATGCCGTTGCGGGCAAGGGTACGGGTGCGCTCAGTCATACGCTTGCGCCATCCATACCGGCATGCCGTTCGGGATCGTGTTCGCCAATGCGGCCGGCAGCGGCACGGCCGGGTTGCCGGGGGACACGAGGTTGGCGCCGAGCGCCACGCCGGCCAGCGCGCTGCCCTGCGCAATCTGCTCGATGCCGTCGACCGCGGCCGCGGCCGACGCCGACGCCGACGCCGCATAGACCACGACCAGGCTGCCCGCATAGCCGGTATTGGGCTGGACGTAGTTCCGCCACACCGGATTGGGAACGGTCGCCCCGAGGTAGGGCGCGAGGCTCGCCGCCGGCACGCTGCCGGCGAACGACGGGTTGGCGCGCGCGAAGGCCACCACGGCCTGCCGGTAGGCGCTCATGTTCGCCGCGAGCGCCATCGCCGACGGCGCGAGCGGTGCCGGCGCCGCCTCGGCGCCGAGCAGCGCGTAGGCACCGGTAAGCATCGCGAAGGCGGCGACGATCCAGATCAGGAACATGGCGGGCGGCTCGTGGCGTCAATCGGAGCGAAGGCCGATACTCGGGCCTCGATCAGGCGGAGGTCCAGATGATGGTCTTCGCACCACCGGCACACGCTGCCTGAGCGGCGGCGGGCGTGACCGGCACGGTTTGCGCCGAGCCGCCGATCGAGACGGCTGTCCAGGTTCCGCCAGCAGATGCCGCGTTGATGCATACGTCCGTCGGCACGGAATCGAATTCGATCGTGAATGTACCGGTGCCAGCGCTCGTAACGGTTACTGCGCCACCCCAGGCATCGGTGACGGTATTTGCCGCGGTGTCGATGACGAGCGTAGTCGGGATGATGCCCGCGGCAATGGCGACGGTCGTCGTCAGCCCGGTGTAGCCGTTGGTCTGCCCCATATACAGCTTCTTGACGCCGGTTTGGATGGCCGTCACCTGCTCGGCCGTCTGATTCGACGAAGCACTGCCGAATGCGCCGCGCAGCAGCGCAATGGCACCGATGACGACGATCGCGGCGATCCCGAGATAGGCGATCGCCTCGAGCAGGGTGGCGCCACGCTGCATGCACCGCGACCCACGGCTGCCCACCCTGGCGCGAATCGATGCGACGGTCTTGACATTCATGTTGCTCTCCTTGGTTTCCTCAATCGACACTAGAGAAAGACGTGCCATCTGCTTTCAACACCCGTTCGTCCGCACTGCGTCCGCACTGCGCTTGCACGTCATTACACGGCACGCTCAATGCAGACTCCGAGCCAAAGCCGCAATTTCCTGCTGAATTCCGAAGAAGCCGCTGATGAGCCACGACAGCACGAGCGCGAGCACGACGATCGCCGCGCCGTTGACCACGCGCATCTGCGCCTCGATCGTCTCCACGCCGTCGGTCATCCATTCGCTGGCGATCGCGTGCAGCGCCTCGGCGAAGCCCTTGTATTCGGCATACACACACAGATCGTCGACGATCTCCTCCGAAGGAAATCGGTAGCCGGCGTTCTTCATCGCCTCGCCGACGTTGAGCCCCGACTTCACGCCGAAGAGCATGTCGTCGATTCGCTGCCTGAGCCACGGCTTCGCATCGGTGGCCAGCCGCGCGAGCGAGCGTTCGACCGTGAAGCCCGCCGCCTGCAGCGACGAAAACGCGACGAGAAAACCGCAGCCCGTAATGAGCCGATAGATCGAGTAAGGCGGGTAGCGGTCGAGCCAGACCCGCACGTTGCCGGACCAGCGCGGCATCGAGTAAAAGAGCGCCGCGACGAGGATCGCGAGCACCACGAGGCAGTAGATCATGCCGCCCTGCACGAACCGGGACAGCTCGTAGAGCGACTTCGCCACGCCGTGCCAGCGCTCCGGGCTCACGATCGACGCGAAGCGCGGAATCACGAGCTTGCCGAACAGGTACACGTACCCGATCGTCATGGCCACGATCACGCACGGGTAGGTCAACCCGCCGACGATGGCCGTGCGGATCCGGCGGCTGTACTGCACGACGGTGCACACGTTCAGCAGCGCGGCCTCGAGGCGTCCCGACTGCTCGCCGGCCATGACGATCATCTGCTCGGTATGCGGCACCCACCACGCCATTGCCTCGGCCAGCATGCCGCCGTTTTGCACGACGCTGCGCCAGTCCGCGAGCGTCAATGCCAGCGGCTCGTTCGGCTTGCGGCCCTCGTGCGACGCACGCAACTCGAGTTCCTCGAGAATCTTGAGCAACGGCAAACCGTTCGCGAGCATTTTCGCGATCTTGCGATAGAGCCGCAGGCGCGCCTGCGTCGTGAATTGCAGGCGCGCCCAGCGCCGGTTGAGCTCAAGTGCCATAGCCGCTTCCGAGCGGCTGCGGCCGCCCCCCGCTGCCCGGCATGAACGGGCCGACGACGCGCTCCGCCATGCGCGGATCGATGAGGCCCGCCGCCACTTTTTCGAGCGCGTGCTGCGCGACCGTCTGCCCCGCGAGCTCGCTGAGCCAGTACGCCTGTGCATCGGGCTTGCGCCCGGCGCGCAGCAGTTCGCAAAACGTCGCGTCGGTACGCACGACCTCGGCCACCACGGTCCGGCCAACCGTGCCGTTCTTGCAATGCGGGCAACCGGGCCCGGCCACGCGCACCGCGTCGAACCGCGCGCCGACGGCCCGCTTCACGCGCGCGACGAGCCCCATGTCGAGCTGTGCCATCGCCTCGGCCAGCGGGCGCGAGCAGTGCGGACACAGCAGCTTGGCGAGCCGCTGGCTGATGAGCCCCGTGACGAGCGATTCGTCCGTCACCATCGCGATCGGCAAGCCGAGATCGACGAGACGGTCCACGATCGCGAGCGCGCCGTTCGCGTGCACCGTCGTCCAGACCTGATGGCCCGTCATCGCGGCGCGCAACGCGCTTTGCGCCGATGCGCGGTCGCGCACCTCGCCGATCATGATCGTATCGGGATCGAGCCGCATCGCATTCGCGATCGCGGCAGCGAACGCGAGCGAGCGCGCCTCTTCTGTCGGCGCGTTGACGACGGGCGTCTGCACGGCACCCTCGATCGGGTACTCCACCGGGTCTTCCACGGTGATGACGTGGATCGAGCCGGCCATCTCGCGCAGTTGCTTCGTCAGCACGCGCTGCAACGTCGTGGATTTGCCCGAGCCGGTCGGGCCGCTGATGATGTTCATGCCGTGCGGCTGCTGCGCGAGCAGCTCGAACGCGTTCGCCTGCGCCACCGTGAAGCCGAGCTCGGTCAGGGCCGTCGCCTCGCCCGCATCGTTGTAGAGCAGCCGCAGCACCATGACGCTGCCGACGCTCGTGGGCGCCGTCGCGATCCGCACGCCGAACAGCCGGTCCGGCAGCTTGTCGCGATCGCCGATGGCCGCGTCCTGTCGTTCGTTCGGCTTGTAGGTGTTGTCCGATACGCTCGACATCGCCGCATAAAGCGTGGCGAGCAGCCGCTCGCCGTACTCGCGCGTCTGCTCCGAAATGCGCACGAGTTCGTTGTGGATGCGAAAAAGAATCTCCGTGCTGAAGCGGTTCACACGGATATGGATATCCGACGCACGCTCGTCGCACGCCCGCGCGATCAGGTTCTTCGCGAGGACCTGCATCCGCGTGTGATCGATGCGCTCGGCACTGCCGTCGCGACGCGGGCCCTGATAGCTGCGTCTGATCGCATCGAGTGTCACGAGCCGCGTCGTGTAGTGGCAATTGAGCCGTTCGAGCCTCGCGCAGTACGACAGCACGAACGGATTCATTTCGTGCCCTTCGGCAACGAGCAGCGTGCCGTCGTCGAGCAGACAGAGAAACTTGCGCTCCTCCTCGCTCGCGGCGAACTCGCCGCTGTCGGAAAGCGGGCGCGCCACTGCGGCGAGCGGCAGCGCCTGCCCCGGCGGCTGGCTTTGCGACGCTGTTTGCGCGGGCTGCACCGAAGCGGCGGCGGCAGCGGCCACGGCGCTCAGCACCGGCTCGCGTGGCCGCGCAACGGGCGCGAGAGCCGGCCCGGCCGCGGCCGCCGGCTGACCCTGCGTAACAGACGGATCGGTTTCGACCGGCTTCACGGCGCGCGAGAGAATCAGTGGCGTCACGCTTGTGGGCGTCTTGCCCGGAGGTGTCGGAGACGAACTCATGGCATCACCTCGCAGGCATCGGCAAAGCAGGCAGCGTCGGCACCGGCGGCACGCCGGGCGAGCCTGTCGACGCCACGTTGCGCGCGGGCTGCTGCCGCGCGCTCGCGGAGACGGTCAGCGTCGTGCGCCGTCCGTCTTGCGATGCGAGGACGATCGCACCCGGGCGAACGGCCGCCACGCGCATGCCGTTGGGCAGCGTATCGCCGGGCCCGACATCGAACTCCGCGCCGTCGCTCGTCGCCACCGTAGCGCTGAGCTGCTTGCCGAGCCCTTGTGTCGCCACGAGCGACACGTCCGAATACGAGGAGACGGTACTGCCCATCCGGTGCAGCGCTTCTTGCCGCTCCGCCACCTGCGCCTGCGCATCGAGCTTTTTCAGCTGTGCCTTGAGGATCATCGTTTCCTCCTGTAGCCGCATCAGTTCGTTGGCTGCCTGCACGGCGGCCGGCGTCGGAACGACGTTCAGGCGCGGCGCCGCTTCAGCGGGCGCGGCGGCCGTGGCAGCCGCGGCGCTGGCCGCGCCGGACGCGGCCAACGGCCACGCGCAGCAGCAGGCGAGCACCAGCACAGTCAATGCATCGTCATTTCTCATAGAGCACTCCGTCGAGCGTCCACTGCCCGGATTTGTATGAAAGCGTCTCGACGCGCACGCCCGGCTCGTCGAGATACCTGATGAGGCTGTCGGGCCGCACGCCGCCCAGTTGCGCCGACATGCGCCAGGTCTGCCAGCTCGGCGCCGGGGGCGGGCCGCCGCCCGGATGCAGCCGGTCCAGCGTTTGCGAAGCGAGGCTGCGCTGCGGCGCGCTTGCCGGCTGCAGCGTGAACGTCAGGCCGATGCCCAGCAACTGGAACGCGGAAAGCATGCGCAAGCGCACGCCGCGCACGCCATCGATCACTTCGTCTCCCCCCGCGGGCAATGCCAGCGGCTCCACGTAGCTCGCATGCTCGCCGTTGCCGTCGATCGTCGCGCGCGGCTCCGCCGCCATCAGCATCGCCACGTTCGATCCGTCCCGCGACCAGCTGTAGCTGACGTTCGACGCGCGGCAAACGTAGTCGTCGAGTTCCCAGCCGCCCGGCGCGATGTGCGTGAAGTGATCGACGCACGCGCGAACGAACGCATCGGGCCGCGGCTCGCCGGCCCACGGGTGCGCGGCTTCGGGCGGTGCCGCGGGCTTGGGCGGATGCAGCGCGAGCTCCGCGCGCATCCGCTCGAACGCCTGCTGCCGCTCGACTTCCATACGGTGGCGCCGATACGCGACGATGCCGGCCACAACCGCGGCCGCCACCACGATCGCGACGGCGGCCAGCAGCACCTCGCGCCGCGGTGCGCGCCGCGAGACACGCGACAGATTCAGCCAGCGCGGCAAATGCGGCTTGCCGCCCCGGCGCGGGATCATGTCCTCGATGCGCCGCGCGTAGAAGTTGTGGAACCCCTGCACTTCCAGCTGCGGATCGCCGATGACGACGTTCCAGCCGCCGAGGCTGTAATCGCTGTGCAGCCGCTCGAACACTTCTTCGCTGGAACCGATCCGATCGCCGTTCGGCAGGAATGCGCCGTCGCGCACCGCGAAATAGGCCCAGCGCCCGTCGGGCAGATGGAACGCACCGAGCCAGTTGGGCGCCGGCTGCTGGCGTCCGTCGTAGAACGCGCCTTCGGCCGCGATCGTCTTCGACACGAGCGCGCCGAGCGACGGCAAGCCCAGTTGCGCGCCCTCGCGCGTGCTCGCGAAACCCGCGCCCGCGAAGGTGCGGTCGATACGCAGCACCATCGCATCGAAATTCAGGCGCGCGGCGAGTTCCACGGCCTCCGCGCGCAGCGCGTGCCGGCGCGACAGCGATTGCCAGAAAAGGCCGCATATGAACCGCTGCCGGCCGATCTGGATGACTTGCGTCGCCATGAAGGATCCTGTGCCCGAGCGCGCTTCAAGCGCCGTTGATCGCGATCGGCGAGAGCAGGATGACGATCACCTCGCGCGTGCCGGACGCGTTGAATCCGCCCATCGCGTAGTTCGACGGATGGCCGACGCCTTGCCGGTTATCCTGATCGGTGATGCCCTCGTAGCCGCTGATGACGAGCGTCTGCCCCGACTTCACGGCGATGCGCTGCAGGAAGTTGCGCGTATCGACGGTCGGCAGCTGGATCTGCTGGTTCGCCGGGCCGAACGGCACAAGGTTCACGAGCGACGAAATGTTGCTGTAGAACTGCATCATGATCGTGCCGTCGTCGAGGATGTGCGGCAGCACCGTGAGGTTGAAGCCGGTCGTGATCGTGCCCGGCGTGAGCGACGTCTGGCTGCCGATGTTGACGGTGTTGGTCGTCGAGATCTGCGCGAGATAGCCTTGCTGCTCGGCCACCTGCACGGGAACGGGCTGATCGTTGAGCGTCGTGATCGAGGCCGAGGTCTTGCGGTGCACCGTTCCCTGCGTCGAAAGCGCATCGATGACGGCCGTCGTGCTCGAGGCGCGGCTCGACGGTGTGATGACCGAGGCCGAGAGCTCGCTCGGGTTCTGGATCATGCTCGTGAACGCGGTGGTGATGCCGAACTGCGTGCCGAGCGCCTGATAGACCGCGTGCCAGTTGATGCCGTAGCTGTCCGCCGCGGAAAGCGTGACCGAGAGCACCGTCACGTTGATGAGCACCTGCCGCGCGAGCACACGGTTTTGCTGCTCCATGAACTCGCCCACGCGCTCGAGCACATCGGGCGTATCGGTGACCGCGATCGAGCCCGTGGCTGGCGACGTGATGACCGAGCCTGCCGGAGAGAGCATCGCCTTGATCGCCGTCTGCAAGCCGTTGTACACCGAGAGCTGCGCGTTCATCGTGATATTCGCGGTGTTGTCCGACGACACGGAGGGCGAACCGGACGTCCCGCCGCCTCCGCCGCCGATGCCCGCGCCGCCGGCGCCCGATCCGCCCGCGGCCCCCGTGCTGTTGCTCGAGGCGCCGCCGCTGTTGCTCGCTCCGCTCACGACGTTCGTATCCAGCTTCGAGTCGCCCGGAATGGCGACGACCTGATAGACGCGCGTGCCCGTGTAGAAGAAGACGATCGCGCCGTCCTCATACTTCCAATAGACGCCGAAGCGAGCCGACGCCGTGTCGAGCAGCCCGCGCAGCGTGCCGCGCGAATACGCGATGCGCACTGGCGAGGATACGCTCGGCACGCGCGCGGCCACCGTCGCGGCGCTCGTGCTCGGCGCGGGCCCCTGCAGCAGGCCGGGGGGCAGCGGCGGCACGCCGGGATAGGCTCCGGCGCCCCCCGTATCGACCGCGGTCTGCGTCGCGCGCGCGGCCGCTTCGCTCGTGCCCGGCGCGACCTTGGCCGGCAGGTGCGCGAGGCGCGAAATGCGATCGGCGAACATGCGCAGCGAATCGACCGTGCCGTCGAAGCTCGCCGGCTCGTCGAAGAGCTTCGGCAGCGTCGATTTCGTCGCGATCTTGATCGTCTTGCCCGACAGCCAGAGTTCGTCTTTGACGACGACGTCGTCACTGCCCGGCACCGCGCGGTTGTCGCCGTTCGAGAGCTTGCCGAGCAATTGCCCCGCACGCGCGGTATCGGATTGCGAGCTGCGCTCGATCTTGTCCAGGAGACCGGTGCACCCCGCGAGCAGCGACAGGCATGCGGCAAGGACGACGAAAGGACGACGGAGGACGCTCATCAACTTGCTCCTTTGGGAACGACGCGCATGACGTGGTTGCGCTGGTACAAGACCACCTGAATCGGCACCTGCGAGCCGGCGAGCGCATTGGTCACCTGACGCAGCGCTTCGGCGAGCGTGCCGTGTATCGTGGCCGTCGCGTCGACCTGAAAATCGGTCGGCACGTCCCAGATGAATTGCCAGCCGGCTTCGCTCGCCCAGCGCGCGAGCGCATTGCGCACGGAGCCGTCCGACAGGCGCATCTGCCACTCCGTGCGCTCGGGCGCCGCCGCGGGTACGAACGCCGGAGTCGCGGCGGGCGCCGACGATGGCGCCGGGGAGTCCGGGCCGGACGCCGGCTGCGTGGCGGCGAGCAACGGGGGCTCTATGGCGTCACGCTTTGCGGGCGCGGGCACCTGCGCTCGCGGCGGTGCTGAAACAAGCGCCGGTACCGATGCCGGTTTGGCCGGCCCGGCTGCCGGTGCGGGCGACATCGCCGGAGCGGGCGCGGGTGCGGGTGCGGGTGCGCGCGACATCACCGGAGCGGGTGCGGGTGCCGGTACCGATGCCGGAATGACCGGCCCGGCTGCCGGTGCGGGCGACATCGCCAGAGCGGGCGCGGGTGCGGGTGCGGGTGCCGGCATGGCCGGCCCGGCCGCCGGTGCGGACGACATCACCGGAGCGGGCGCGGGTGCGGGTGCCGATGCCGGCACGGGCGGGACCGCCAGTGCTGCCGCCGGTGTGCGAGCCGATGCCGGTGTTGCGGGTATCCACGTCGAAACGCGCGCCTGCGCCAGGGTCTGCACCGGTGCAATGGCAGGTCCCGCCGCGGGAGCCATCGCCGCCGCGCCCGTGGGCAAGGTGGAAGACGCATTCGTGGCGGCACTGTTCATGCGCGACGCCGCGCCGGCCGCCGGCGAGGAAGGCTGCGGCGCGTCAACGTTTGCGCGCCGCGCATGCGCGGTCACCGTGAGCAAACGCATATCCGTATCGACGCGCGCCTGCAGCGCAGGATCGACCGACAGCACCTCGCCGAGCGCGTGCACGACCGACGAGCCGGCGCGCCAGCTCACGGACGCGTCGGCCCATGCGCCCGCGTTCGGCACATTGATGCTGTAACTCGTCGGCATGATCTGCTCGAGCGCGCGCAGCAACGGAACGTCGTGGCCGCCCGTGCGCACGACGCCGCCCAGGCGCTGCCCGCCGTCGACGATTACTTGCTGATCGGAAGCGTGCGCGACCGTGCAGGCGAACCAGACGCCGCACAGCAGCGCCCGAATGGCCGGCGGCATCGCCGCTATCCGAACATTCGCCCTCGGCCGGCTCCGCCTGTTGTCGCTCACGCACCTCGGATGGACCGGGAGTTCTATTTTTTTTGTTGCCACGTTCTTTTCACTCTGCTTGAACCATTACACCTGCCGGAACAAACCGAGCAACGGCAAGCCGACCCCTCGCTTTGTTCCGGAAACGCCAATAATTGCCCTAAAAGAAGCAGTACCGAATGGCGTCCGGAATTCGAAAGCAAGTATGCAAGAAAACAATACCGACTTGTAAGGATAGCTACAGCCCAATGGGTAATTACGGCAAAGTACACCGCACCTTTAAGTAAAAAAATACCCCTGGAAAATCATCCTTTCTCGGCCAGCATGGATGATACAGGCACCGGCGCAAGAATGTCGCCTTCGCGTCACAAGCCCCGCCCAGCATGGCGCTGCGGCAGCTGCCGCATTTTTTTGGACGTTTCGGCGCGAATCGCGGAATGGCTTCCCGCAGAAATATGCCAGATACAAACATGTGCTATGGCGCCGTTCGCGAGCGAGCCGCCCATTGGATGCCGTGCACCGCGCCAAACAGCGCACGGCGGCGGAAAACGTAACAAAAAATCATCAAAAAATGCGACGCAGGCCGCCCGCTCGTGCGTGAAAGTCCATCGCGGCACCGCCCTCTCCGGCAAATGCCGATGCCGAACCGAAGGTAACAAACCATCACAAACACGAGCCTAAATCGGCCCGCGATGAAAACATGCGCTCACTGCTTCACGAATCGTTTCACGCCGCTTAACGCATCGCTCATTGAATCAGGAGCACGACATGTTCTCGACGATCTACTTCGCCGCGGCCTCGGCCCTCGCTTTCGACGACACCCCTGCGGACGTCGCCTCGAAAATGCTCCAAGGCCAGTTTCTCGACGCTGTCCGCCACGCCGCACGCCATGCCGATACCGACACGGCGCAAGCTCAGCCCGGCTACGCACAACTGCAGGTCTGTGCCGACCTCGAGCTGATGCTCGGCCGCCATGAAGAAGCGGAGGAAACGTATCGCCGCGCGCAAAAAGCCATTCGCGCCCAACGCGACGGTCTGCGTATCGCGTCGTGTCGCAATACCGGCTGGCAAGCCTTCTTCCGCAACCAGTTCAACGTCGCGCTCAGTTGCTTCAAGCGCGTCGGCGAGGAAAAGGCGGCCACGCCGCACCAACGTCTCGACAGCCTCGTCGGTGCGACACTCGTTTCGTTTCATCTGGGCTTGATCCAGGCGGCGTGCCATCGCCTCGGCGAGCTGGCCGCGCTGGCGGCAACGCATGGCGATCGCCGCTGGAGCTACCTCGTGGAGGCGCTGCGGCGGGACCTCTTCGCGCAGCACGAACTGCACGGTGCCGAGCGACTCGCCGACCACATCTACTGGCGCTCGGCGATCGGGGAGTTCGAGTCGAGCGAGGCACCGGTACCCGGCTCGCAACCCGCCGGGACCGTGCTGCCGCTGCTGGCCGAACGGCTCTCGCACCTGAACCGGCTCGTTTCGCTGGCTGACGGCCGGACGAGCGCGGGCGAAACGCTCAAGCAATACGTGAGCTGGAGCCGCCAGGCCGGCCTCAACGATTATCACCGCAGCCTGTGCCTCGAAATCACGTTGGCCGCGATCGCCGGCCACGCGACGCCGTTGGCCGAAGCGATGCTCGATGCGTCCGGCGCGGCGAATTCGCAAGGCAGCCAGCATGCGCGCTGGTACCTCGACTACCTCTACTGCCGCGCGAAGATCATGCAGCAGCAGATGCGCACGCAGGAATTCGCACAGTTCTACGGCCGCTACGCGCTCGCGTCGATTCAGCACGTGCGCGCGGACATGTCGATGCCCGCCGCCGCGGCCGATCACATGCAGGCATCGCGCACGGCGCAGCGCTCCGACGACGTGAGCGCCCGCCTGCCGGCGAAATACCGCCGCGCCTATCGCTACCTGATGGACAACCTCGACCAAAAGGACCTTTCGGTACGCGAAGTGGCATCGCATGTGGGCGTGACCGAGCGCGCGATGCAGGCAGCGTTCAAGAACCACCTCGGGCTGTCGCCGAGCGAGCTGATCCGGCGCCAGCGGATGGAGCGCATTCGCGACGATCTGCTCGACGACGGCGCACCGGCCACGCGCGTGCTCGACGTCGCGAACAAGTGGGGCGTGCGCCATCGTTCGACGCTGATCAACGGCTACCGGCGCGTGTTCCAGGAAGCGCCGTCGGAGACGATGGGCCGCTGAGGGCAGCGGTGTGCGGCGCCAAAGCGCCTGCACCACCGATCGGTAACACGGCCGGCCCGCGGCTTTTTTCCGCCAACGCCGTCCGACGAAACGCACACGCGTGGGTCGGACGGCGTTTTCATTCCCACGTCGGTGCGAAGCGATTCCCGCACCGCTTCTCTTACCGGATGATCCATGATGCGACTATTCACGCCCAAGCCGGCGCTCGCGCTGGCGCTTGCCGTTCTGTCCGCGCGGCCCGCCGAAGTGCACGCGCAGACCGCCGACTGCTTTGCGGCGGCCGCAGCCTATCAACATGTGAGCCCCGTCGTGCTGCGCGCGATCGCGTGGCAAGAATCGCATGGCAACGCGAACGCGCTCCATCGCAACCGGAACGGTTCGACCGATTACGGCATGATGCAGATCAACTCGATTCACCTTCCGCTGCTGTCGCGCTACGGCGTCTCGGCTGACGACCTCATGAACCCATGCTTGAGCGTGTACGTGGCTGCGTGGCACCTGCACAAGATGATGGTCAAGTACGGGAATAACTGGGCGGCGATCGGTGCCTACCATTCGGAGACACCTGCCGAGCGCGACCGCTACGCGCGTTCGGTGCAAAGCATCGTCGAGCGCATGAAGCTGGCGGATGACGGACAGTAGGACGAGCAGGGGCAGCCGGGGAGACCCGGCTGCCCGCGAACGTCATCAAGAGAGAAAGGGACGTTGCATGAGGAAGTCGTCCCGTATGGCGAGCGCCAAGGCAAGCGCGAAGCGGGGACGAAGCAGGAACAAAGCAGGCAGGAAGCGTGGACGATCAGACAGGGGCATTCGCGAGCCGCGGGCGAAAACGCCGCGGCCCGCCGTAGCCGTTACTGCCCCTTGGCGGCGTTCGAAATGTTGCTGGCACCCTTGTTACCCACCGACGCCAGCGCCGATGTGAGCTCCTGCGACTGCTGGTTGACAGCGGCCGCCAACGTGTTCGCGTTGTTGAGCCGCGTCATTTCGCTTTGCTGCTGCATGAAGTCGTTTTGCATCGCAGCCATTTGCGTCACGGGATTCCCTGCACCGAGGGCCGATGGACGCATCATGTCACCCGCCGCATGCATTGCGGTGGACGCGACGCCGGGCGGCAGAAAGTGACTTCCGGCATGAAGCGCCGAACTCAGAAACTGTGCACCGACGTTCCCCGTGCGCCCCGGCAGGCTGGCAAAGTTGCGCGGCGGTGGTGGCGGAGGTGGCGGCGCGCCGTCGGCCCCCTTGAAGCTGGATAGCCCGTCCAGTTGGCCTTTGCTGCGCGCGGGCGCTTGCTTTTGTGCGCCGTCGGTCGCACCGTTCTTCGTCCCTTTTTCGAACTCCGCGATACGGGACCGGACGAGCCCCGATTGAATTCCTAGGTTTTTCATGGCGAACTCCTTGAGTGACATGACGATTTCCGTCGCCGGCAACATCGCTCGATGTCGGTGCGGCACGGTCCCCGCATCCCACTCACGCGGAGCGATATCGAGGAATGCAAGCACAAGCTTATGCGCCACGACATTGCGCAACGCAAGCGACGCGACGCGGCGAGCGAAATTGCGAAGCGCGCATGCGGCAAACGTCAAATGCGATGAAGTACGCAAATGGATCCGCAGTCGCAGCACCGGCGCCGGCATCGACGTGCGTTTTTTTGCACGCGACTTCGGAATCGGCAGGCTGTCACCGTTATGTCGTTTTACCTTTCCAACACGAGAACCCACGTTCGCAAAGCGCGAAGACGGAATCGACGGGCGAACGCACGTCGACCGCCTGGACGCGATGAGGCAGCGCGTCAGTCCATCAAGGCCTTTGTCGCGAGGCGACGTCGAACGATCGAAATCAACCGAAAGGAAACGTCATGCCGATCAGCAACAGCACGCAAGTACGGTCATCATCGCTCGACCTCCCGCGCAACGACACGCAGCCCGCGCCGGCCCCGCGCCAACGAAGCGCATCGATGAGCGGCCCGCGCCCCTCCGGCGGCGCATTGCTCGGCGCTCTGAGCAATGCACCGGCCTTTCCGGCGCACACCGGCACCCATGCACCGGCGCAGGCGGGCCCGCTTTCGACAACATCGCAACCGGCCGGGACGGCGCAGCCCCCATCGTCGCCGCTGCCGGCGCCAGTCAGGCGCAGCTCGCTGCCTGCGCGCGCGTCGTCGTCAGGCTCCACGATCGGCCGCCCAGGTGGAGGCTCACGGTCGTTGCCCGGTTCGGGCAAGCTGGGCGCTCAACGTGCAGCCCCGGGAGACGAGGCGGTGCCGGTGCTCGACTTGTCGGGGGGCGGGCAGTCGAGCGAAGACTTGCCCGTACACGAGGAACCGCAGCCACACACGCCTGCCTCGCAGCACGAGAGTGCGGCGTCCGTTGGACATGAAGAGCCGGTGGAAACGAGAGCTGCCGGCAAGCAACCGGCCACGTCGCGTTCGGGCAGCCCGCTGCCGCACGAGAAGGAAGCTTCGGGGCTGACAGCCGCGACGACGAGCGAGGCCGAATCGGAACCCGAAACGTCCCGTTCGGCCAGCCCGGTGCCGCTCCCGAAAGAGCCGCCGGCGCTCGAGGAAGAGGCAGGGACGAGCGCTGCCGGCAAAATGCCCGCGACGTCCAGCTCGAGCAGCCCACTGCCGCTCGACAAGGAAACCAGCTTCTCGGCGCCTCACCTCGTCGCGCACGACATCGACAGTCAGGAGCCCGAAAGCCCGCCCGAAACCGTTCCGAGCTCGTCGTCCCGGGTAGCACCGGAAACCCGCACGCTGGCCGCTGCCAGGACATCGGTGGTCGCGGAGACCGGGGACACACGTCCGGCATCGGCCGCGGCGGGCACATCGGCGGTCGCGGTAACCGAAGACATGCGTCCGGCGTCGGCCGCCGCGATCAGCACCAACCTGTCGGCCGCGCTGTCCCGGCCGGGGCAGATCCGGTCGTTCATCTCGAACGTCGGCGACATGCTGACTCAGAACCCCTACGGCGCCACGCAACCGCTCAAAGGGTGGACGGCCAACCTCGTCAACGCGTTCAGTCATGAATTCGTCGCAACCGGCGGCGCCACGCTCTTCCGGGAGTTGTGCTCGATGGCGACCGAAGCAGTCCTGGACAAGACCGGCGCCGGGCCCGAAACACGCGGCGCAATTACGGCCTCGCTGTTCACAGCGGCGGCGATGGGCAACCTGGCCGCGATGTTGCACAAGTATCACACCGGCGCCGCGGACAACAAGACCTACGCGGGCCACGGTGCGCAGATCATCGCGCTGATTGCGACGGTGGCCACCGCAGCCTATACCGGCAAGAACGACGCGGGCAACGGGCATCTTGGGCAGCTCGCCGGCATACTGCCTAGCGCGATCAAATCGTACGCATACCTGGCGCGCGACGTGATCAACGTGTTCCGCCCGCTCGAAGGCAATCACGACGCAGGCTACGAGCGCCCCGTCAGAGGCCAGATGCTCAACGACGTTCCGTATTTCGGAAACCAGCTCGCCGTGAACACCGCGCAGGGCAGCTCGCAATGGTCGGCCACGTCCTACGTCGACAGCCTCATTCACCACACGAAGACCAACGCAGCGGTCAAAGGCCTGTTCGGCTATTCGGCGGCGAATGCCGCCGGCGAGGGGCTGGATGCGATCGGGGGACGCGTGGCGTCGGAAATCTCGACGCACGGCTTCACGGGCAAGGCGCTCGATGAACTGAAGACGCTGCGCGTGAGCTGGGGCAAGCTCGACACCTCCGAAACCAGCACCGCCAAGCAGCTCGGGGACAAGGCGGCCGGCGCGGGAATCGCGCGTCTCAGCCTGTTCCTCTCCCTTTATGCCGCCACCGCGGTGGTCAATCACGCCGTGGAGGGTAGAGGCGATTGGTCCGCCGGCACCAAGAGCTTCACGGAGAACGCGTTGGGCGCACTGCTCATCATCGCGGGATGCCTGCCGTTTGCCGCGAGCACGTCGAGCCCGTCGAACCGGTCGAACGAGGGGCGAACGATCGGCGCCGACAACGCGGCGGAACTGAGCGTGATGCGTCGCTCGACCTCGTGAGCACGCGGGCCGCGCCGAGCACGCGAAACGATGAAGGTTCGCGCAGGTGGCCGCATCGGCGGCGGCTCGCCTGCCGCAAGCCGCAAGCCGCTTGCATCGGCATCGCGGCCGCCACCCGGTTCGGCAGTTCGGCAATCCGACAACGACTTCGCATCCGTCAACGCGCTGTAAGCGCCGGGCAATAAATTAGGTTTCGCAGGCGGCCGTTATCGGCCCTCCCCCAGCAACTGATGAATACCGTCATCCTCACGCGGAGAAAATCATGTCCACCACAGCAGTGCAAGGCTATAACGCCGGCTATCTGAACGGCATCGACGATGTCGGCGGCATCGGCGGCACGAACGAATCGCAGCTCGCACAACTGCTCGAGTTGCTCATCGAAGAAATCAAGCAGATTCTCGATCCCTCCAGCCAGAATTCAGGCGATGCCGGTGGTGTGGGCGGCATCGGCGGCGGTACGCCTTCGTACTCCGCGCCGCCCGCCTATGCCGGCGGTGGCGGCGCCGCACCCGCTGGCGTGAGTGGCGGCGGTGGCGGCCAGGGCGGTGGCGGCGCGTCGCCGGGAATAGGCGGCGGTGGAAGCGGTGGCGGTGGCGGTGGCGGCAACACGCTGCCCAACGTATCGGGCGGCGACGCCGCGCACGCCATCGCACAGGACCTCAAATCGCGCTACGGCCTGACCGACGCGCAGGTAGCCGGCGTGCTCGGTAACCTGCAGCAGGAAAGCGGGCTGAAAGGCAACGTCAATCAAGGCGGAGCGACCGGCGCGCCCTCCGGCAACTTCGCGGACGACAACGCCAACGGTTGGGGTCTTGCGCAATGGGGCGGCACACGCAAACAAGGCGAAATCAACTATGCGAAGGAGCACGGGCTCGACCCGGGCAGTCTCGAAGCCAACATCGGCTTCATGAATCAGGAACTCGACACGACGTACAGCAAGACGATCACGGACATCAAGCAGACGACGACGGCAGAACAAGCGGCACTGGTCTGGGACAAGGACTACGAACAGGCCACCGATCCGCAAATGGAAAACCGCAACAAGTACGCCGAGCAATTCCTCGCGCAAGGTCTCTGAACGCGAGGGCGTCCCCCCCCGAGGCGTTTGAAGCTCGCACGATCCCGTCCGATGTCCGGGCGGGATTTTTTTTGTCCGGCATTTTCCGCCGCGCGAAAACACCGCTCGTCGGCAATACACAGACGACCGGTCGCGCCAAGGCAGATCAAATCGCGACGCGATGGTGCTGGCAGCGGTGCGCCGTATTCATCAGAATTTGCTCCGAGAAACCCCGCCATTGATGGCTGGGTTTTACCCACAAGTTACGGACCTGGATTAAAGATGCGCAACATCTCGGTAATTTCTTGCAGGACGAGGAAGCCTCTCCAGATGACGGTTGCGCCGGGTGGAGGATCATTGTGACGACAGAGGTAGCCGCCCACGGTAGCAAAGCTGGCGAAAGCGCAACGGGCGCGAAAGCACAAGCGGCATATCGCGAAGCTGCACGCCAAGGTCGCGAATCGATGACGAATCGACAGCGGCTCGCGAGAAGTCGATCTGGTCTGCTGCTCGCAGCTTCGCGAGCAGCAGCTCGTGCAAGCGGTCCCACACTCCAGCCGCCTGTCAGTCGCGTAGTCGTCGCCAACATGTCACGCCCGAGCCGCACCCCATCTCGGCCGGCAGGTCGCGCCAGCGAAGCCCCGTCTCGAGAACGAACAAGATACCGGTCAGCGCGGCGCGATTCGAAACAGGCAGGCGTCCCGGGTTCTTCTCGCGCCGCGGCTTGGATGGTGGCAGTACCGGTTCGTTTTGAAAGCGTCTCTTAATTAGTAGTGCCGGAAAGATATGATTGTCTCAACAGCAGCCGGCATCTCGACGCTCGCAGTCTCCGAACGCATTAAATCCGACAAGCGAGCGCGCTCCGCGTCGAAGACAGCGATATCATTGCCGTCCGCCCGATCGCTGCCAGCCTCAATCGTGCTGCTAAGCGACCTCAATTTTTCGTAATACTTGTGATTCCTCTGCTTGGCGTAAAAGCTTTTACCAGTATGGAGTTGAACCTCAAGATCTTTGCCGTCTTTGGTCCGCAGCCCGACGTTAATTCCGCGATATGTACCGTCATCTTCGACGAAAGCATTGCGAACCCGCATCACCTCCAAGCCGTTCTCAGAGAAGTCCTCGAGTAGTCGTTTTGCGGACGCAGTAAACGACTCAGGCTTCAGTTTCACCGTATAGCGAAGCGCGTCGTGCACGTGCTGGGCCGCTTCGTCCAAAGTCAGCCCCCGTTCGCGGCTGATCAGGTCGATTTTGCGCGCGATGGATGTCTCCTTCTTCAGCAATGAAGCACGCCATTTTTCCCCCTCTGCCCATTCGCCGCCGACGCGTTTTACCAATTTCTCAACAGTCGGCGTGCACACCTTCTCCAGTTGCAAGGCCGAGTTCGCCACCGCCCGAGCTCTCTGATTCGCCGGCCCCGACGCAACCATTCCACCCAAACGCGGCGCCTTCGGCTTGATATCCTTTGGACGGGCAACCTCTCGAGTCCAGTCATCGATCTCTAGCCATCCCTCCGGCTTTGGCATCGCCTTCGTCTTCTCAAGCGTGCCCGCGAGCAACTTCGCTCGGTCCTCGTGCCGGCCGTCCAGCTCAAGCGCATGTGATAACTTGTACTGGTCGTGGTTAGCCTCCTTGAGCTCAAAGCTTTCAGCGGTATGAAATTGAATCTCGACGAGTCGGCGTTCTTCATTACCCTGATCGTTTGGCACGTTCAGTTCGCAGGTGACCGACACCGCGTTGAACGCCTCCGACGGCTTTCTGAAATGGTTGACAACCTTCACGCGCTCCATTCCGCTCTTCGCCAGCTCAGCGATCGCCCGGTCATACGATTTGGCAAACGTAGCCGAATCCAACACCACGGAATATCGCACAGCGTCGTTCACGCCGGCACTCGCCTCAGCGAGCGATAGCTTGCGCACTCCGATGAAACGCTTCAACTTCTCCTGCAGCGAACCTACGGATTTGAGCCGGTGCTCCATATTCTTCAAACTGCCGCCCTCGATCTTGCCCACAACATTGGTCACTAAAGGCGTTACGGCTTCCTCAGCACGCGCAGCGGTGGCTCGGATGCGCTTTGCTTCCGCGTCGATCTCTGCCGGTGACGCAGTTTGCGCGATGCGCTCACGAGGAGTGAGTGATCGCGCCAGCAGACCGAAGCGCTGCTGCTGCTCGATCGAGGTTTCCATGACGGCTGCAGCCATGGAAGGCATCTTACGCAATTGTTCTAACGCGCTATCGGCATCGAAGCGGTCATCACGCAACAGGCGCGCTGTTTGTTTTCCGTAGGGAACCGTCCTGACACGTTCGTCGTATTGCTTCTCGACACGTTCGAACAACGCCATGACCGACATAAAGGTCTCCGTCCCGGTGTTCGATTTGAGCGCATCAGTACCCACTTTGACTGCCAGCGTTAGCAGATTGCGCGCCGTAAGTTCGACTTCTCCTTTCACGTAGCCAGGTTGCCCTTGCGGGAATTTCGACGCCGGCAGGCGGCACACCGGATAGTGATCGAGGATTGCGGCGATTCGATCGACGGGCGCTTGGGCCTTGCCGTAGCTTTCCGCCAATTCTGGAAACCGTTTTTGCAGTTCAGCACCGGTCGAAACGGCTGGCGTTGCCTTCTCTCCGCCCAGCGTCCGCCGCCAATCGGCGACGGCCCCGTGCAACAGTTCAGCGACCTCCTTGGCGACAGGATGATGAGCCGCCTCGACGGCCTGCTGCGCCGCCTCGAACTGCTTGTCGAGCATCGCGCGATTCGGGCTGCTGTCCGAAATCAGATCCTGCAACGCATTGCGAAGATCGCGATCGATACCGTCATAGGTACCGAACATCCAGTCCTCCGCCATTTTGTGACGCAATGCCTCAGGTTGCGCCATAAAGCGGACGGCCGCCATGCTGGCCTTGCCTACGAGCGCATCTCCCTGTTGGGCGTCGATGATGTTTCGCGCCCGCCCCGCGTGGTAGTTGCGATCCGAATCAAAGGCCGTCTGTGCCGTCTTCGGCGGCTTAAAGGAGCGATGTACGCCCTTGCGATTTGCGCGATCCGCCACAACTTTCGCGATGTGTTCGGTAAGTTTGGGATAACCGGCAAATACATATGCGTCATCTCCATCGGTATCCATGTCCCGCTTACGCAACTCTCTGATCGGCACCGCGCCTAGTTCGCCAGGCAACAGCAGATCCTTCACACGAAGGCTCCCCGTTGTAGTTATCGACGTGGGCGATTGCGGGCGGTTTCGAGATTCCGCCCAAGTAGATAGCGTCTTCATGTCTTCCGTGGAACATGCTAGATCAAGGTGCTGGTACGCCTCTGGCCAGGATCCTTTCGGCGGAATAATGAGCATCCCTTTGCAATGGAGAATGTCTGCATCCGACTGCTTGGCGTCATCGAAGCCCGCATAGCTATATTGGATCGCAAAGCAGTCGTTGCTTAGGAACTTCGCCGTGACATCGCCGGCCCCTATTGTCTTCACACGGTCTTCCTCAATAGGCAACAAGTTTTCCTTGTCGTACGGCGGCTTCCCCAGTAGGACGGCACCGCCCTTTTTGTCGAACGTCTCGCCCTTTTGCCGGGGTAGGTGGAGGTCATCGTCGGCAGACGGCACCGCTCGGATTTTGCACCCTTCGTAGCCGCCGTTAACGAGCAATCGATACTGCTCAAGCTTTGTGACGTTGTCCGGAGCCAGAGGACCAGGCATGCGCACGTCGAGCACCGGTGCCTTGCCGACACCCGTCGTTACCTTGGCGAGTTCATTCAGCTTTTCCTCGATAAGATCGCTCGCCTCCTTGACCGCTGCTTCGTCGCGTGGAAAATGCTGTAGCGCCTGGGGAGCCATGTAACTGGGCTCTTGCTTGAACGACTCGATTAGCTTGCGCTGCGCTTGGTCGGCGTGACCCTTTCGACAAGCGGTCCACGCATTGATGAGCTCAGCCACGACCGGAATCTGTATGGCAGCCTCGTAGCGCAAGAACCCGCAACCGTCGTTCGGACATAGCTTTATTTCCTTGCCGGAGGCGGGATCCACCGGCTTGAACGGATGTTCCGGTCCGGGCACGTCTGGGAACCAGCCAATCCTCACTGTCCCTTCTACGGCGTGGTCGGCGGGCACGATCTCGAGTAGAGAACGCTGAATTCGCGACCAATCCTCTCGCTGCGGTCCCAGCTTTGAGACCAGCTTCATAAATGGGCTCGTCGGCGCGCTGTCCGAGTACCGAATCGCTGGAAGCCGGCCGTATCCACGCTTTGAACCCGCCAGGATAGCTTGCGGACGCATACTCGGCACCTTCAAATGGCTGCCACCGAACATATCAAAGCGCCACTGCTCGCCGTTGTGGTTGATCGTGCGCGCCAGCATGAAGGGGCTCAAAGGACCCGGTAGCTTGACTTCTGTCACAGGCTGGCCTGTCAAGCGTGAGTAGAAGGAATACTGGGGCCCACCTTCTGACTCGTCGCTCCGCAACGTCTTGCCGGTCATATCAATGAGCGTGTAGTGCGGCGAGCCTTCTCCCGGCTGAACCGGACGCAGCGTGCCTGGCTTCGTCTTCATGCTCGCCTGCAGCTTATCGAGGTCGAGCGGAATTGGTTTGCTCTTTGCCGTCAACAAAGCTTCGTCTCTGCGCATACGAACATCTAGCGCATTGAGAATGTCGTCGCCGACTTCGATCTGCGCAATGAGATTCCAACTCATCTCCTGCAGATCGGTGGTGACCGCGTTGCGCGTGCGCTCCAGCAGGCTTTCGACCCAACCTTTTAGCTCAGCACGCTGCTGTGCCACCTCGGTACGTGGCGCGTCTACCCAGCGCGTTTTCCACAAGCTTTGCGTGATCGCGAACGACTTCAGGATGTGCACGAAAGTCAGGGCGGGGCGACGCGTATCGAACTGTTCTGCCGGCTCGCCCGTAGCAGACTGATTCTCTCGACTATTTCCTAGTGTGGAATCTTCCTGGTCCAACAACAATTGGATCTTACGATCCGCAATCGGCTTCAGGCGATCCATCAGCTTTAGCGCGGCTTTGCGATGACGCACGAGTTCCGGGCTTCGCTGTACCGGCACAAGGCCCATGCACAGTGTTCCCAGCGACTCCAGGTTTTCGCCGCGCAGGGCGTCCGTGTCGATCAACGCATGGACGCGTCCAAGGGCAGTCGGGACGAGTGGCTTCATCGCCTTCTGCATGTTGGCCGAACCCAGCGCCTTGAAGATAACGCCGATATGTTTGACGGAAGCTGTTCCGAGCAGCTCGCTCTTGTGCGTGTCGAGATGGGCCGCGAGCATGTGCAAACATGTCTGCGAAAGAGCTTGTAGGTCGTCGGCACTATCATCGGCCGAATGGAGGCGTGACATCGCATTCGCGAGTTGCGAGAGCGACACCATGTTGAACTCGCTCCATTGCCGCTTGCCCTCGGATAGCGTTTCGGCGATGGCCTGCAGAGCGGTGGTGCATGCCGGCTCACGAGGCCAGCGACTCAACGCGTTGGCGATCGTAGCAAGCGAACGCGCTTCAAATTTGTCCGGATAGGCAAATTCGGCGCGGCGCTCGATGAGCGCCTCGGCAAGCGCCCGCCCACCTGCAACACACTGCTCATCGTCAGGCCATTTACTTAGCGCGACGAGCGTGTTTGAAAGTCCCTGATCGTTGAACTTCGCGCAAAGACCATCTTCCTCATGGATCCGCTGACCAAGCGCACCGGCGACCTTTAGAGCGGTCGGCTCGGCGGTCCAATGGGACAAGGCGTTAAGCGTGTTGCTGACGTCCTCGCTGTTCATCGCGATGAGCTTGGACCTGTCTTGATCGAGTTGCCTTGCCAACTCCCGAGCAGCTTCGGCACTACCTGGAAGATCCGGCATCTTGCTGAGCGCGTTCAGCGTCCCACTCATTTGATGAGCAGAAAAGTTTTTGCGTAACTCTGCATCGTCAACGATGCGTTCGGTTAATGCGGCAGCAAGTTCTGTACACGAGTCGTACTGCGGAAATTTGCACAGTGCTACGAGCATCCCTGAAATTTCCTGTGCGCCGGCAGTAGCGATTGCCTCCTCGTCACTGCGCAAGCGTTGGGCGATCTCGCGAGCCCCATCGGGGAATTCCAGCACATGTGCAAGCCGCGCCATTGCAGAAAGCGCATTGAGGGAATCCAACGGGTGCTTCACCAGGTCGCCTTCTGCACGCAAGCGGCGAATCAAAGTAAGTGCCGCATCGCGGCACTGGTCGTCTTCTGGCCAATAACTGAGCGCATTCGCTGTCAAACTAACGTGGCCCCCAGTGAGGCCACGGGCTAACGGACCTTGATCGTTTTTACTCGGCACGAGAACGCCCGCGAGTGCGCGAGCCGCCTGTATACATCCGGGGTCCTTCGCCCACGCCCGCAATGCATTGAGCGTTTGAACCGCCTCCTGCTGGTTGAAAGAGCGTACGACGCTCGGATCGGTCGCGATGCGCGGAATGAGCGTGAGCGCGGCTTCCGTGCAATAGGGCACATCCGGCCATTTTGACAGCGCACCTAATACGTTGCTAACCTCCTGTTCATTGAAGCCGACCTGAAGGTCGCGTCTAGAAACGATACGCCCAGCAAGCGTGCTCGCGATCGACTGGACAGCCCGCTCCGGCCATTTCGATAGGGCAGTCAACACGTTCGCAAGGGACTGCTCTTGCAGCTTTTCCCGCAATGCTGGCTCGTTTTTGAGGCGGTCAACAAGCGCTTGCGCGACTTCGATACAGGGGCGCGCCGAAGGCCGTTTGCTGACGATATTGAGTACGCTGGCGACTTCCTGTGCGCTCAGCTTACTGCGCAATGCGGGTTCGTTTTGCAGACGCCCGACAAGAAGCCGTAACCCCGTTTGCGATTGATCCTTGAGTCCGTCTCGCGCCAGGGACGCGAGCGCGTTGCTAACACCCTGCGGGGAAAGATCGGTAAGGATCGTACTGCTGCTGTTCAAGCGTGCGGCGACATTCTCGGTTGCCGCCACGCACAAAGGATCTCCCGGCCACTTGGCAAGCGCGCCGAGCACGTTGCTTACGCCTTGCGCGTCCAGCGTCGTCGCTAACGTCGGCGTGCTCACGATACGCTGAGCAAGATTCGCTGCCGCTTGCGCACATCGGGGGATATCAGCACTTTGCGAAAATGCATTGAATGCCATACTGAGGCTCTGCCCTTCTAGTCTACCGAGGCAGTTCCCGTCTTCCAGCAGAACATCTGCGACATGGGATAGTGCAGCATTACGCGGTTCGCTCGGGAGCTTGGAAAACGCGTTGAGCAGAAGTGCCGTCACCTTTGGATCCCTAAAGTCCGCGTCGGTCCCGCGCTCCTTCACCTCGCGAGCGATTTTTGCGATTGCACCTAAAGCGACGGGAAGACGTTCGAACTTGCTCAGCCGGTTCGACAAGTGGGCCAGGTGATAGACGGACCCACCGTTCAACCACTCCGCCTTGACCAAGTAGTGCGCCACATCCTCTATGCGCTGCTCCACCTGCGGGTCTTGCAGAGGCTCGTGCCGGCCGTCCCCCGAGCGCAGCGTGCATTTGTCGAGCGCGTCCACATATCGGCCAAGTAAAAACAGCGACACATCTGTCTTGCCCTTCGGATCCAGAAAGGCGAGCGCCCTCGGATGCCCCTTTTTCCCTGCAAGCACGTTGGTGGTCGCAAGGTCTAGCACTTCCGCGCGTGAATATCTGGCGGTATGTTGCAGATAGATCTGTTGCCGCTTGCGCTGTTCGAGCAGGGCCTTCGCATCGGGGCCACCAACGGGATGGTAGGCGATTGCCTCCCGAGATGGCCCTTTCCTCGCAAAGTCGTAATCGACCGTGCGAACTTCTCGCTGCGACCCGGCGAGGCGCTGAGGCCGCGCTGGTACCGGTTGCGTAGCATGTTGACTAAGCGTACCTGTGCCGGTCCCTGAGAATGCAGAGGACCTGACGGGCGTGCGGGAAAGGTTTATGAAATTGCCCGACCGCCGAATGGAGCTGGAACCTATGGCCGCGGTGTTCTCGGATCGGGTATTTGCTCGCGGCTGGATATTCCCCAGCATCCCTGCTGGTCGAGACACGGCTCGCGGTTGCGAAGCTACCGAAGACGATGCCGATAAATTTTCCGGCCTTGTATCTGATTCCCTCGGAATGCTGGGGGAGTTCGAAACCTTTGGTCTCATGGCATTGGCCTCCGTAGGCATCGCAGTCTAAAGACGTTACAGTAATGAGGTCGTGTGCATCGTAAGTTGCCGGCGCGAAGGAATGTGTCACCAGGCGCAACGAAGCCGACTGCCGCCAGCGCGTGCCGAAGCGCTCGCAGCCTGACCCGGCGCTGTATCCAAAGTTACTTGACCACTTCAGAAGGGCTCGCCGAGCGGGGCCGAAGGCCCCGGGAACGGCCATCAGTCTCTTTCGAGCAGGCGCCGCATGGCAAGGCGCACGTAGGGATCGGTACTGTCCTCGTGTGCCGTCGCATAGCCATGCCACGACGGATCGTCGAGGACTTTCAGGCAGATTGCCTTCAGTTCGGGCGCGCGATCGTCGGGCAATCCGTTCACGATCTGCCACGCTTCGTGCGGACGCCCGCGCACCAATGCGATCGTGACGGCAAACACGTGCACCTCGCGCGTTTCGGGGTAGACATCGTGCATGCGCGCCAGCAGCGCCTCGGCCTCGTCCAGCTCGTTGGCCTCGATATGCTCGATGATCGCCTGTGCCATGGCCGGCGCATCGGCCGGCAGTTCGGTAAGAAGCTCCATCATGCTCGTCACCGTCCGTGCATCAGGCTGCGCCAGTGCCTGAGGTCAGCGTTCGCACCGCCTCCTTGCCGCCCGCCAATGCGAGCGCGGTAGCGGCGCCCTCCGGCGTCAGGTTTTCCGCGAGCGCCGTGCCGCCCTCGAGCGCCTCGAGCCCACCCGTCGCAATGGCCCCCGCCCCCGCAAGGGCTTCCTTCGGGTTGCCGCTCAGCAGCCCCTTGCCGAACGTCGCCGCGCCGTGCAGCGCGTTGCCGACACCATTGAGGACACCCCCGGCAGCCTTGGTGACATCCCCGACCACGCTTTTCACAATATTGCCGATGAAGCTCATTCGTTTTCTCCTTGATCGTGAACGAAGCGCGCGTTCGATGAAACGCGCGAAACCGAGCCGCGTGAAGCCGGCCCTCGTTCCAATCTAATGAATGCGGATGCGAAAGCGTTCGCGCGCGCGAAGCCGCACCGCGAAAACCGAATGAGCGACACCCGCGAGACGGCTCGGCGGTATGCCGCCGCGAACCTGCTTCGCCAATCCGAACGAGGCTTCGCGCGGTTCACGGGAGTGTCATGACCGGCCCGCACAGTGCAGTCCATCTTGTCTCCCGGTCCGAGAACATCATGGCGCCCCCACCCAAGATCGAGTTCCGCTCGCATGCGATCGAATCCGCATCCCTCACCCGCACGACGAGCGACCCCGGCCCCCCCACGGGCGCGAAACCCGCTCCGGTGCCGACCCGGCGCGCAAGTGCCGGTGCGCTCATCGAGGAACTCGGCAGCCTCGGCAAGCGCCCGGGCGCGGAAAGTCTGCCCGCTGCGCCCGCCGCTCCCAGGCCCGCAGCGGCTATCGCGCCGCAGAAGCCCGGTGTGGACGACATCGGCGCATTCGTGCCGGGTGCCGGCGGCAAAGGTCGACGCTTCGCCGATTTCGCGCACGCGATGGGCGTCAACCGCAAAGGCATGACGTTGACGGCCTTCGCCGCCAAGCGGCCCGCGAAAGACGGCCTGAACGGCGTATCGACGGCGACGCACGGACAGTTCGGCTACGACGCGGCGCCCGCCACCGACCTCGTGAACGCGCTGGCCTCGGGCTCGAACGCCGCCGCCGCGCATTCGATCCATAGCCGTTACGAAAACAAGGTCAAGGCGATGCTCGCCGCCGACGTCGAACGCTTCGAGCACCCCGAAAAACGCCCTCCGGGCGCGCCGATGCCCAACCAGGTCGAGAATCTGCTGCTGACGAAAAACAGCAAGGGGGAATGGCAATACGACAAAGGCAAGCTCTCGCGCATCGCGCGAGACGACGCGCATCCGCTCACGCAGCATGCCCGCGACGTATTGACCGCCATGAGCATCGCGGAGAACAAGGGCAAACAACGTAACGGCGCGCTCTACCAGTCGGTCACGTCCGCCATCGGTCTGACGGCAAGCGGGCTGCTCATAGGCGGCTCGCACGGCGCGCTGGCACCCCTCGCGGCATCCGGGCACCTGACCAACGCGGTCAAGGAAACGCTCGATTTGAAGAAGCCGTTTGTCGAAGGACGGCAAAACCTGCGCAATGCGAAGGCCGCCACGATCCAACGCTACGTCGACACGGTATTGGCCCCGCACGACTACACCGGCCAGACGCAGGACGAGCGCCTGCGCGCGGCGCTGCAAACGAGCCGCGCGAAGATCGACGATCTGCGCGCCATGGAGGCGCGGCCAGCGGACGAAGGCCTGCCTGCGGACTTGCGCACCCCGCACGCGCAGGCGGGTATCTATGCATCGCTCTATGACGATGCACGCCGCTACGCCAACAGCACGACGTCGTTCGGCAAGCGCTTGATCTCGGGCATGCACGCTGAAGACAAGGCGAAGGTACACAAGGATGCCGAGCGCGACATCGTGGTCAAGCACATTCTGTCGATGGTCACCAAGAGCATCGGGCGCCTCGATCCGGCGTCGCTTGCGGCGCTCGCGGGTGCCGACATGGCAGTCGACGCATCAGGCTCGCAGCGCGCGAAGCAGGCGCTCGCGATCGTGGGCAACCATCCGCGCGCGAGCCGCAATCAGGATCTGATCGCCGCGCACACGCTGCTGACAGACAGCGGCATTCCGAAGGGCGAAGCGGCACTGCTGCTTTCGCAGCTTGCACGCGCGCGGCGCGAAAAACCGCAAGAGGCGCCGGCGCCGCGCGATACATCGGCTGCCAGCCGGAGCGCCGCACCGCTGACCGAAAGCGAGCGGCTCAAACAGATCGCCAACATCATCGGGCAGCCCGGCCTCACGGCAACCGCCGCCAAGACGGCGGAGGACGCCATCAAGAAAAACCTCGGGCTGAGGTCCTGACGCGCGGCGCGCAGTCGGCGGTTTATTTGCCGGTTCGCGGCACTCGACGAAACTTCGGAATGCGCAGGCTGTCCTCCACCGTGCGCGCTTACCGTGAAGCGGGGTGGCCGTCGGCCGTCATCGCCGTCCATGCCGCCATGACCTTCATTGCGAAAGGGAGAACCGATCATGCGATTCGCGTTCGCCGGCTTCGATCGCTGGCGTGTCGTCTTCGACGCGTTCGTTGCCGCCGGCTGGGAGCCTGTGGCGCTCTACTCGATTCCGGTCGACAACCGGCTCGACTTCAATAGCGAACTCGTCGAGCGCGCGGACAAGCTGCGCATTCCGGTGCAGCTGTCACGCATCGACGAAGACGATCTGCGCTGGCTCGCCGAACGGCAATGCGACGCACTGATCGTGGCCGGCTACAACCGGAAGATTCCGGCGTGGCAGCCCTATCTGCGCCATGCTGCGAACTTCCATCCGTCACCGCTGCCCGACGGGCGCGGCCCGTACCCGGCCATGCGCGCCATCCTCGAGGGGCGGCGCGAGTGGGGCGTCAGTTGCCATCGAATCGATGCCGATTTCGATACCGGGGAGATCGTCGATTCCGAATGCTTTCCGCTCGATGCCGACGAATGGCACGAGACGCTGCAGCTGAAGCTGCAGATGGCCGCCCATCGGCTGGCCACGCGCGTGGCCCGCGACTTCGATCGGCTTTGGAACGAACGGCGTCCACAAAATGCGGGCAGCTACTGGCCGCGCCTTGCCGATGCCGAGCGCACGATCGATTTTGCGCAGCCCGTGGCCGAGGTGATGCGCGTCGTGCGGGCCTGCGGGAATGTCGAATCGATCGCGCCGCTGTTCGGCACGACCGTCCACGTGCGGCGCGCCACCGCCTGGCAGGAAGCACACACGTACGAGCCCGGGCAGATCGTGCATCAGTACCGGCGCTGGGTCGTGGTCGCCGCGCAGGACGGCTTCGTCGCGTTGCTCGAATGGAGCCCGCTGAACGCGTCCCTTCGTCAGCAGATGGAGGGCTGAATCGGGACATCGGTTGCGCCGGTAAACAACGAAGCGGCCGCGCTGCGGTATTTCGCAGCGCGGCCGCCGATTGTCGCCGCTTGTTCCCGATCGTCGCTTCCCGCAGCCCCGATCGGCGGCCGCTCGGGTCGCCGATCGGGATGATCGCCGGAACTGCCGACGACGTTACTTCGTGCTGACGCCGGCGATCGTACCCGTGTGAATGCCGGTGATGTTCTCGAAGGCAACCGCGGCACGCGTCTTGCCCGGCGTCAGCACGTTCGCGCCGCCCAGTGCATCCGACAGCGCCTTGCTCGCGTCGTGGCTGATCTTGCCACCGCCATGTGCGTTCGCCGTCTGCTGCAGTTGTGCGCCGATCGCCGCCGCATCCGACTGGCTCAGCTTGCCCGACTTCACCGCGTTGGCGAGCGTCTTCGCCGCGGCATTGCCGTCGCCGTGCGACAACGCGCTTTCCATGGCCTGGAAGTCGGCACCATCCTGCGCGTTGAAGTTGGCCAGCGCCTTGCCTTCGTCGGCCATCTGCAGCGGCTTGCCGTCCTTCAGGAGGTCGCCCGTGCCGGGGGTGAAGCCTGCCGTCGCGCCCGTTGTCGGCAAGCCACCCGTCGTCGGCAGCGGACTGGTGTTCGCCGGAAAACCGCCCGTGCCAGGCAAGCCGCCGGTCGTCCCCGACTGCCCCGCCACGCCGCCCGCGCCACCCGTTGCGTTGCCCGCCGCGCCGAGTCCGCCTTGAGCCGCCCATTGGAAATTGCTGACCGCGGACTTGCCGTCGGTGCCCGCCACGTCGTGCGTCTCGATCTGCTGGTAGGCACCCGGGTTCGCGAGCATTGTCTGCGCCGCTTGCTGCACCGTGGGTGGCGTGCCGCCGTCGGCGTTCGTCGAGAGTTTGTACATCGTGTTCGGGTCCGACGCGCTGAGGCCATGCTGCCCCATGTACGAGGCCAGCACGCCCGCCGCGTTTTGCACCGTCATCCCCCCGGTGCCGCCCGGCATGGCGCCCGCGCCCCCCATGCCGCCGGGCGTCGCCCCCACACCGCCGGGCATTGCGCCCGCGCCGCCACCGGACATGCCACCGGGCGTGCCGCCAGCACCGCCGGCGCCGCCCGGCATGCCGCCGGCCTGCCCGTTCTGCCCGGCCTGCATCTGCTTGAGCAACTGGCTGATGAGGCCGATGAGATCCTTGAGCACGTCCTGCGTCGAGCCTGTCGAGGCACCGTTGGTCAGCCGTTGCAGGTAGCTCGCCGGATCGGTGGGGTAGGTGTTCATACTCGGAACGTTCAGATTCATGATGTTTCCTTCCTGTCGGGTAAGTGGTTGCGTGACCGTGGGTACTACGAGGCAAAGTCAGTCTAGGTTGCTGTCGCTGCTACAAGCGCACCGATGCGAAGGCTGCGATTGAAATGCGAATCGCCCGGCGCGCGGAAAGTGAAAACGGATGCTCATGCGCGGACCCACGTCATCGACGCGGAGAATCCGCTGTGGTCGGCCGGCACGCCGTGCGTGCTCGCCGGTGCGTCGGTGGACGCAGGCGCTTGCACGCTGGCGTCGAGCTTTGCGGCACGCTCGAGCAGGCGCGCGCCGATCGTCGCGCCCTCGATGCTTTCGCGCTGCTCGGCCGCGCTGAGCGCATAGCTGTGCCACAGCGGGTCTTCGAGGCCGAACAGACACACCGCCATCAGTGCGGCATGAAGCCCCGAGCGCTTCGCTTCGGTGTCGTCGTCTTCGAGCACGCGGCGCGCGTCGCCCCATGCCTGGCGCCGGACGTAGCGCCATGCGGCGACCGTCCCCGCGCCGGGCCACTTGGGCCGAAGCACGCGGATCGCTTCGAGGAGATCCTCGAAATCGGCTTCGTCGTCGAGCTGCGAAGCCGTCCACAGCACCTTGGTTAGGCCGCCGGCAATCTCATCCCTGCATCCTGTGTAAGTCACGATGTCCTCGTCTGCTGGAGTGCTGCAATCAAAAAGCGCACGGCGGCGCCGCGCACAGCCGTGCCGCGCTTGCTGCCGGCTCGTGCGTCGTGGGCGTCCCCTGGCGGTTAGTCTCTTGTATCGGGTCGGCTTTCGCCGACGCGACGCGAACGGAACGATCGGGATGCGAAGAGAGAACGGAGAAGAAAACCGACCGGGGCGATGGGATCGATCGGTGCGACAGGCCGGATCGGGCATTGGACCGTGCAGCTCGCTTTCGTGGCTATACCAAGGCGGCGCGAACAGACCAGGGGCCCGAATTGACGAGCCGCGCGCTTGACCAGTGGGCGTATGCGAACGGCGTCACGCTGAAGTTGATTCAGGCGGGCAAGCCAACGCGGAATGCGTACAGCGAATCGTTCAACGCCAAGTTCCGCGACGAATGCCTGAACGAGCACTGGTTCACGACACTCGCGCACGCTCGGGCTGTCATCGCGGCATGGCGTCAGGACTACAACGAGCAAAGGCCGCACAGTGCACTGAACGACCTTGCGCCGTCAGAGTTTGGGGCGGAACATCGGACAACCGCGGATGCTCCTGCAGCTTTCCAGGAGTTGGTTCAAAGGGACTTTGCCGGAAGCTCATTGGCCTTATTGAAGGGGGCAGCTCAGGGGGCAGGTCAATCGCGCTCCATTTTGACCTCGGCCAGTTCGCGTTTGACCTGCGCTCGCTCGACTTCCATTTCCGTCAGTGGCTTCGGGTGCCGACCGACATCCTTCAGCTTACCGGCCTTCGCCGCGCGTACCCCGTTTGCCAGCGCACACAGCCCCCCGTGACGGCTCAGAGATCCAGCACGAGCCGTTCGCCACGGCATCGCGACACGCACGGCATCATGCAATCGTTGCGGGCCTTTTCCGCCGCACTCAGGAACGCGTCCCGATGATCGGGCGTGCCCTCGAGCACGGTCGTCCGGCATGCGCCGCACACGCCCGCCTCGCACGACGTGGCGACCGCGATGCCGTGCTCGTACAGCACATCGGTGATCGACTGCCCCGGCGGCACGAGCAGCGCGCGCTGCGAGCGCGCGAGCTCGATCCGGAACGCGTCGGCCTCGCCGTCGGCAGGCTCCGCGGCCGGCGCGGAAAAATACTCGTGATGAAGCCGCGCATCGCCGAGCGCCGGGCGCGCGATCGCGTCGACGGCCGCCATGAACGGCGCCGGTCCGCAGAAATACAGATGCGAGCGCGAATCCATCGCGCCGACAATCGTCGTGATCGCGTCGCGGGTCGCGTCGGGCGTCAGCCCCGTGTGCACCGTCGCGACGTCCGCGAGCCGCGACGCAAGCGTCGCCCCGTACGCGGCCGCGTCGACCGAACGCACGAAGTAGTGGAACGCGAGCGGCCGCCCCGCGCGCACCAGGCTATGCGCCATCGCGAGCAACGGCGTCACGCCGATCCCGGCGGCGAGCAGCACGGCCGGGCTGTCGTCCGGCGCGAGCGGGAAGTAATTCAGCGGCGCGCCGATCCGCAGCACGTCGCCTACCCGGATCGCATCGTGCACGTGCGCGGAGCCGCCGCTCGACGCCGGCTCGCGCTTGATCGCGATCTCGTATACGCCGCGCTCGACCGGATCGTTGCACAGCGAATACTTGCGCGTGAGCCCGTCGCGCAGATGCAGGTCGATATGCGCGCCGGCTTCGAACGCCGGCAGGGCGAGACCCGGCGCGTCGCTGACGAGCCGCAGCGAAATCACGTCGCACGCGACGCGCTCGCGCGCAATCACGCGCGCGGCAAGCAGATCGTTTTCGATCATTGGATTCACCGTTCAGGAAAACTCACAGCAGCCCGATCAGCCGCCACCACAACGCATTGACCGGGATCACGAACACCACGCCCAGCAGCGCCGTCGCGATGCAGTACCGGAGCACCGCACCCCGGTCCAGCTGCGCGAGCGCGTTGCCGAACACGATCGGCGGCGACTGGTACGGCAGGACCGTGGTCGCATAGCCCATCACCTGCGCGAGCAGGCCGGCCTTCAGGTGCAGCCCCTGCGCGAGCAGGCGCGACACGATCGGCACGTATAGCGCCGGTTCCGCATTCGACGTGACCGCGAAGCAGACGACGATCGACAGCGCGGTCAGCGCGAAGTACACGAGCATCGGGCTGTCGCGCAGCGCGTCGAGCGCGAGCGTGTCCGGCACGCGCATGTCGAGATGGTTGACGAGCGCGGTCAGCCCGATGATCGCCGCGATGAACCACAGCAGGTCCATCTTCAGCGTCGCGGTGAAGCGCTCGAGCTGTGCGGGCGGCGACGTGCCGAAGTAGACGAGCGCGAAGCCGAGCCCGACCCAGCCGGGCGCGATGCGATGCACGGCGTCGGTGAACCAGAACGCGAGCGTGATCGCCAGCAGCACGATCGCGTGCCATTCGCGGCGGCCGAGCGCGACGCGCGCCGCCGGTATCTCGACTTCGCCGACCGTATCCGCGAACAGCCACCAGGACGCGAGCACCAGCACCGCGCCGCGCACGATCACGCCGGCCGGAAAGAACAGCAGCAGATACTCGGAGAAGCGCAGATGCATCCCGTGCGACTGCTCGAGAATCCCCGCCATGATCACGTTCGGCAGGTTCGCGGGCAGCACCGCGGCAGCCAGCTCGTACGAGCCGACGATCACGAGCAGCAGGATGCCGCGCCGCCCGTTCGCGTGCGCGCCGAGCTTCACGACGTCGCAGTAGCCGATCGCGATCGGAACCAGGATCGCGATCCGCCCGAACGTCGACGGCATCACGAGCGACAGCAGGAAGCTCAGGATCGCGAATGCGAGCAGCGCCTTCAGATACGAGCCGCCGATCCGGCGCGCGAGCGCGATGCCGATCCGTTCGCTCAGGCCGCTCTCCTTCAGCGCGAAGCCGATCGCCGCGCCGCTGAACACGAGCCAGAACGCGCTCGACCCGAAGCCGGAGAAGATCTCGGCGGTGGGCACCGACGTGCAGGTCGCCGCGAGGAAGAAAAACAGCAGCGACACCCACAGGCTCGCGACCGCGCCCGTCGCCCACAGCACGATGCAGGTGAACACAATCGCGACGATGCGTGCGTCGCCGGCCGACAGCGTGCCGCGCGCGCCGAGCGCGGCGACGCTCGCGAGCCCCGCCGCGAGCAGCGCGGCCGTGACGCGGCCGCCCGTCAGCATGCCGGCGCCGCGGCCCGGCCCGCCGAGCGCACCGCCGCTCAAGCGCGCATCACCGGCGAGTTCGCCGGGATCTCGTATTCGACGTGCGACTCGTCGAAGATGTCGCCGAATTCGCGCTGCTGGCGGAACGTCGGGTCCGGCGCGCAGCTCATCGGCAGATAGCCGCCCATCCATGCGCGCAGGTCGGTCACGTCCGGCGCGCCGCCGTACACGTTCGCGACCGGCCGCTCGCCGCGCGCGACCGCGTCGATCTGCTCCTGCAGCATCTGGCGGAACATCACGATCCCGCGATCGGACGCGCCGAGGTTCTCGCGCGAACGATCGAAGATCGGGCCCTGCGTCTCGACCGCCATCGCATCCTGGCTCATGAACGTGTCCATCAGGTAGCGGCCCGCCGCGTCGGTGCGCGCCGGCTGCCGGACGATCTTCGGCGCCTCGTCCGCGGGCGGCTGCGCGCCGTCCGCGTTCGGCGTGAACGACACCCAGACGATCCGCGTCGTCGTATCGTCGACCGGCACGCGCCAGTGCATCTCGGTCATGATCCGCAGCATGTTCGGGAACACCATCAGGTTGCCCCAGCCACGGCCCTCGCCTTCGTATTCCCAGCTCTTCACGATGCCCCAGTCGAAGCGCTGGAAGCCGAACCGCTTGAACGGCTTGCCGAACCCGGACGCGTCGCGCATGCCGAGGTGCTCGAAGTATTTCGAGTGCGTATAGAAGGTGTGCGTGACGTCGACCGCGTTTTCCTGCACCTGGAACCAGTTGCACGCGAGATCGTCCTGCACCTCGAAATGGCGGACGCCGTCGTTGCGCACGAGGATGTCCCAGTTCGGAAACGCGGGCTTCTGCTCCGCCGGCCCCATGTAAGCGAAGATCAGCCCGCCGCATTCGTGCGTCGCATAGCTGTCGATCAGCTTCTTGCAGACGCGGCTCGCCTTCGCCGATTCGAACGGCCGCTCCACGCATTCGCCGGCCGCGTTGTACTGCCAGCCGTGATACGCGCAGCGGATCGTGGCTTCCTCGACGAAGCCGTACAGCAGCGATGCACCGCGATGCGGGCAACGCTCCTGCACGAGCAGCACGCCGCCGTTGCCGGTGCGCGCGAGCACCAGATCCTCGCCGAGAATCCGCACGCGTTTCGTCTGGCCGGCTTCGGCCAGCTCCGACGAATAACCGACCGGATGCCAGTAGCGACGCAGCAACTCGCCGCACGGCGTGCCGGGCCCCACGCGGGTCAGCAATTCGTTGGTGGCGTGGTCAAGCATGAATACACCTCTCTCTCAGGTTATAGCGGGCTGTATCGCCCCGGAGACGTCTGCGTACCGGCGAACCCTCGAGTCGCGATACGTCCGTCGATAAATCTATTTTTTTAGACTAAATAAAGTGAAGGGAAAATGCAAGACGGGAAAGTCCACAATTTTCAGCCCATCATCGTCGTCGCATCGCCAGAAATCGGCCGATGTGTATAATTAAAAAGACGAACGGCACGCGCGATCGCTGAGATCGACGCGCCGCGCGTCGGCCAACCAGGAGGACAAGATGGCGATCATTGGCGTGATGGGCTCGGGCAAGAACGAATGGCCGGAGTTGGCGACGCCGCTCGGAACGTGGATCGCCGCGCAAGGATTCGACCTGCTGACCGGCGCCGGCCGCGGCGTGATGCTGTCGATCGCGCGCGCGTACGCGACGACGCCGGGGCGCCGCGGCCGCTCGATCGGCATCGTGCCGAGCGAAGCGCACCCGCTGTTCGGCTTCGTGCCGATCGCCGGCTATCCGAATCCGTTCATCGACCTGCCTATCGTCACGCCACTGCCGCGCAAGGAAGCGGACGCGCCGGACGACGCATTGAGCCGCAACTACGTGAACGTGCTGACGAGCGACGTCGTCGTCGCGCTGCCGGGGAGCAAGGGCACGCTCGACGAGATCCGCCTCGCGACGCGCTTCGCGAAGCCGTTGATCTGCACCGGGCCCGCGAGCGCGTTCGATGGCGTCGCGGCCGGCACGCGCATCGTGTCGGCGCTCGATGACGTCTATGCATTCGTGCTCGCGCACGTGAGCCGCGCGGAAGGCGGCGCGGGCGCACACGTTCCGTCGGCGTGAACCGCACGCCTTCCGGGTCCACGGCGCGTCGGCCGCCATCGCTTCCCGTGTCGCCGGTCACAGCCGCGCAATCGTGTCGGCGAGCACGCGCACGCCCAGCATGAAATCATCGATCGACATCGCCTCGTGCGGGTTGTGCGATCCGTGATCGTTGCGCACGAACAGCATCCCGCTTGGCACGCCCGCGTTCGCGAACAGCGCCGCGTCGTGGCCCGCGCCGCTCGGCAGCGTCGCATACGGCACGTCGAGCCGCGTGCACGCGGCGGCAAGCGCGGCGCGCAGGGTGGCATCCATCCGCGCCGGCGCGCTCGCCAACCGCCGGTCGAAATCGAATCGCACGCCACGCTCGCGCGCGATCGAATTGCATTCGGCGATCAGCAGCTCATGGAAGACGTCGAGCGTCTCCGTGCTCTCGCTGCGCGCCTCGAAGCTGAAATGCACCTGGCCGGGAATCCGCGAAATCGAATGCTCGTCCTGATCGGTCGACACGATGCCGGTCGTCACGACGAGATCGATGTTGCGTTCGAGCAGCCGGCGCCAGTGCTCGTCGAGCCGCGTGATCAGCTCGGCGACCGCGAAGATCGCGTCGTGCCGCAGGTCGCGCGGCACCGCGCCGGAGTGGCCGGCCTCGCCGATGCAGCTGATGGAGTTGTGCCGCACGTTGCCGCGAATGCCGGACACGACCGCGACCGGCAGCCCGCGCGCGACCATCACGGGCCCCTGCTCGATGTGGAGCTCCAGATACGCATGCGCGCGCCGCACGTCGAACAGCGGCTTGCGCGCCCGCACCGCGTCGATGTCGACGCCCGCCGCCGCCATGCATTCGGCCAGCGGGCGGCCGGTGCTGCGATGCTTCATCGCGAGATCGTCCGGAGTCAGCCGGCCGAACAGCGCGCTCGATCCCATGTAGGCCTTGCCGAACCAGGCGCTCTCTTCGCCGCGCAGCGCGATCACGTTCAACGGGTGCGGCGACGCGCGGCCGCTGCGCCGTTGCGCGACGAGGCACAGCAGCCCCGCGACGATGCCCGCGAGCCCGTCGTAGTTGCCGCCATGCGGCACCGAGTCGAGATGCGAGCCGACCCAGATCGCGCGCGCATGCGGGTCCGCGTCGGGCAGGCTGAAGATCAAGTTGGCCGCGCGGTCGGCGCGCACCGCGATGCCCTCGCGTTCGGCGTGCGCCGCCAGCCGCTGCGCGGCCGCCGTTTCGCTGTCGCCGTAGCTCTCGCGCGTGACGCCCACGCCGTCGGCCGACAGCACGCGGATCTCGTCGAACCACTGCTCGGCGAGCGCCGTCAGTTCGGCGAGCGGCAGCGCCGCCGCGTCGTGCACGTCGATGTCCGCCGGCGCGTCCGGCCTGTCGGTATGCGCGTTCATCACGCCCCCGCCGTCGCGCCGCCCGCGCGCGCCGGCGCCGCGCAAAAGCGCTGCCAGCGCTCGCTCAGCTCCGCGTCGAGCCTGACCTGCCCGGTCAGCGACGCGATCGTGCCGATGCCCTCGTCCGCGCAAAACTGCTCGAGCCCGTCGATGATCGTGCGCATCACGCCCGGATCGCGGAACGACGCAGTGCCCACCTGCACCGCGCTCGCGCCGGCGAGCAGGAACTCGATGGCGTCGGCGGCGCTCCGGATGCCGCCGCAGCCGATCACCGGAATCGACACGGCACGGTAGCACTGGTGGACGAGCCGCAGCGCGATCGGCTTGATCGACGGCCCGGACAGGCCGCCCATCACGTTGCCGAGCGACGGCCGGCGCGTGCGCACGTCGATCGACATGCCGAGCACCGTGTTGCCCATCACGATCGCATCGGCGCCCGCGTCCTGCGCCGCTTGCGCGATCTTCGCGATGTTGCCCGCGTTCGGCGTCAGCTTCACCCACAGCGGATGCCCGGTGCGCGTGCGGATCGCGTCGACGACCTGCCGGGTCATGCCCGCGTCCATCCCGAACGCCATGCCGTCCGCCTCGAGATTCGGGCACGAGATGTTCGCCTCGATCGCCGCGACGTCCGGTCGCGACAGCGCCTCGCACGCGCGCGCGAACGCGTCCGCCGTATCGGCGGACACCGACGCGACGACCGGCGTGCCGTGGCCCGTGTACGCGGGCAGCACGTGTTCGAGATAGTCGTCGATGCCGCGGCTCGGAATGCCGATCGAATTCAGCATGCCGTCACCCGCGTCGGCGACACGCGGCGTCGGGTTGCCCGGGCGGCTGACGGGCGACACGCTCTTGATCACGAGCGCGCCGAGCCCGCTCAGGTCGAGCGCATCGCGATACTCGATCGCGAAACAGCCGGATGCCGGCATCACGGGATTGCGCAGGCGCAGTTCGCCCACGCGTACGCTCAGGTCAGCCAACTTCCACCTCCACCTCCGTCACCACGTCGCGAATCGCGAACACCGGGCCCTCGCGGCACACGCGCCGGAATGCGCGGGTCGCGCCGTCGTCGAACATCCGCACGCACGACAGGCAGACGCCCATCCCGCATGCCATCCGCTGCTCGAGCGCGACCTCGCCGCGCATCGACGGATGGCCGGCGAGCACGCGCTGCAGCAGCGCGAGCAACCGTTGCGAGCCGCACGTGTAGACCGAGTCCGGCCGATCGCGCGCGATCGCGGCGCGCAGCAGCGCGTCCACGTTCGCGACCGCCGACGAGCCGTCGCTGTCGAACACCGCATGCACGTCGGCCGGCGCGCCGCGCAAGAATTCCGCGGTCATCAGGTCGTCCGGCGTGCGCGCCGACATCACGACCGTCAGCGCGATGCCCGCCCCCGCCGCGCGCTGCACGAGCGGCGCCATCGTCGCGAGACCGACGCCGCGCGCGACGAGCAGCAGCCGTCGCGCACCGGCGTCGAGCGTGAACGGGCGGCCGAGCGGCCCGACGATCGACAGCCGCGCGCCGACGCCGAGCTGCGCGAGCGCACGCGTGCCTTCGCCGGTCACGTTGTACAGGAACTCGATTTCGCCGGCGCCGGGGCCGACGCCGTACACGCTCATCGGGCGCGGCAGGAATGGCCGGTGCAGATCGCTGACGGGGCAGACGAGCTGATAGAACTGGCCGGCCTGCGTGACGCTCGCGAGCGGCGCGTCGGCGCGCACGCGCAGATAGCGATAGCGCCGGTTCACCGCGCGATGCGCGACCACGTCGCACGCGTGCGTGGCGACCGTGGCCGCCCACGGCTGCGCGCAGGCGCGCGCTCCGTCGATCACGTCCATCGTTCTCTCCTCGTTACGGTTGGGCGGGAGCCACGCGCGTCAGTCGAGCGCGCGGTCCTTCAGTTCCGGAATCAGCGTGACCGTGACGATCATGTCGAGCACGTACAGCGCGGCCAGCATCGCGATCGCGATCTGAAACGAATAGCGCGCGGCGAGCGCGCCGACGACGAGCGGCCCGAGGCCGCCGATCGCACGGCCGACGTTCCACAGCACGTTCTGCGCGGTCGCCCGCACCACGGTCGGGTACGCTTCGGATATCAGCGTGCCGTAGCCGCCGACCATGCCGTTCACGAACATGCCCATCAGCGCGCCGGCCCACAGCATCGTGGCCGGGTCCGTCAGCCGCGAATACACGAACACCATGGCCACCGCGCCGAGCTGGTACAGCAGGAACGTCGGCTTGCGGCCGATCCGGTCGGCCAGGTGTCCGAACAACCAGACGCCGGCCATCATCCCGAGCACGGTCACGGCGGTCCACAATCCGGATTTCGTCAGCGAAAAGCCGAGCTGCTTCGACAGGAACGTCGGCATCCAGATCATGATCCCGTAGTAGCCGAAGTTCTGCACCGCGCACAGCACGACGATGCCGATGCTCGTGCGGGTCGTGCGCGCATCGGCGAACAGCAGCCGGAAACGCGCGCCCGTGCGCGCCGGCTGCGGGCTCCGGACGAACACTTCCGGCTCGTGCAGCTTGTTGCGCAGCACCCAGGCGACGATCGCGGGCAGCACGCCGATCGCGAACATGCCGCGCCAGCCGACGCTCTGCAGCAGCAGCGGCGTCAGCAGCGACGCCGCGAGCACGCCGCTCTGCCAGCCGAGCGCCACGTACGACGACACGCGGGCGCGCTTGGCTGCAGGCCACGCTTCGGCCGCGAGCGCCATGCCGATGCCGAATTCGCCGCCGAGGCCGATGCCGGCGATGGTCCGGTACGCGAGCAGATCCCAGAAGCCCTGTGCGAACGCGCACAGCCCGGTGAACACCGCGAAAAGCAGGATCGTCCAGGTCAGCACGCGCACGCGGCCGTAACGATCGCTGAGCGCGCCGAAAATCACGCCGCCCGCGACCGCGCCGATCAGCGTCCACGTGACGAGCGCCCCCGCCTGCCGCGCGCCGAGGTGCAGCGACGCCGCAATTGCCGGCAGCATGAAGCCGAGGATCAGCAGGTCGAAGCCGTCCATCGCATAGCCGATGGCCGAACCGGCCAGCACTTTCCACGCATAGCGCGACACCCGTTCGGGCGGTGCGTCGGCGGGCGCGGCCGCGGAGGATCGAAGGTTCGCTTCCATGATTGTCCGTATCGTGAGGAGGGGATATCGATGCCGGCCGTCCGCCTCGCGGTCGTTTGTCGTTTTTTTTAGACAGACGGACCACAACCCGATCGTCGGCATCGCACAGCTTAAGGGCGTGGCCCGGGCGGATTCGCGCCGGCGTCGCGCATCAGACGACCAGTTCCTTCGACACCTGCGCGGCGAAGCCGTTGAGCGCCGCGAGCAGCGCGTCGTCCGAGCGCCCGCTTGCATCGCTCAGCCGCCGCGCGTGCTCGCGCAGTTCGGCGAGAAACGCCTGCACCGTCTCCGTGCAGACCGCCACGCCCTCCTGCCGTTCGGCGAACGTCGCGGCCGCCTGTGCGAGCAGCACCAGCGCCGCCGATTCCCGCCCGTGCGGCGCCGCCGCGTCCCGGCAGCGCGTCGCGAACCGGTGAATGTCGGAAAAGCCGACGACGTCCTGTGCCAGCCACTGCGTAGCGTCCATAAGGTTCATGCTTTCCTCCTCGTCTAAATATTTAGACTACCCGCATCAAAAACGGAATGCAAGCGTCCGATGTATCGGGGTAAACCGGGAAGCCTCGCATCGCGATGCCTGCGTCAGAAACGCGTGCGCAGGCCCGCGCCGTACGTGATGCCGGTCGACAGCCCGCCGACGTGATCGACCTTGATCGCCGAATAGAGGTCGGTGCGCTTCGACAGCAGATAATCGTAGCCGAGCGCGCCGGTGCTGCGATGCGCGCCGTCGGCGAGCGCCCCGCTCGAATGCGTATACGCGTAGCTCGCCAGCAGCGAACCCACGCCGATCGGCACGCTGACGCCGGCCTGCAGCGTATCGCCGTGGAAGTTGCCGCGCTGCGCGCGGTTCGCGACGTTCATGTACTGCGCGAACAGCTTCACGACACGCCAATCGTACAACGCGCTGACCTGCACCGTGCGCTGGCTCGACAGGCCCGGCGCCGCGGCGAGCGCGCCGTCGAGATCGCCAGGCGTCGCGCTGAAATTCACGTACTGGAAGACCACGGCGGCCGCGAACGCGCCGCGCGCGTAGTTCGCGTTGACGCTCCATTTCTTCGCGCCGTTCCGGCCGGCCGTATTGCCGAGTGCATACAGCAGCCCCGCATTGAATCCGCCGAACGTCGGGCTCGTATAGGCGAGCGCGTTGTTCCACGCCGAATCGCCGACCACGCCCTCGGCGCCCACGCCCTTGAACGTATGGAAGATCATCGGCGAGAACGTGTACGAATTGAACAGCGGGTTGAACTGGATCGTCGCGAGATACAGCGGCGTCGTGATCCGGCCAAGACGAAGCTGGCCGAACCGCGTCTGCAATCCCGCGTACGCATTGCGCGAAAACAGGCTGTCCCCGGCGTAGCGGCCGTACGCGCCGCTTTGTGGTTGAAAGTAGCTTTCGAGCACGAAGAACGCCTTGTTGCCGTTGCCGAGATCCTCGCTGCCGCCGAGCCCCCAGAACGACGTCGTCATCCCGCCGCCCGACTGCACGAGCGCCGTGCGCCCGCCGGGTTGCTTCACCGAACCGACGAAAGCGTCGGCGACACCGTACAGCGTCACGCTCGACTGCGCGTGCGCGAGCGGCGCGACGCCAATGGCGCCTGCCGCGCCGGCCATCAGGAATCCTGCCCGAAATCGGGCGCGCGGGGTACGCAACGTCATGCTTTTCTCCTCCCGGCGCAATGGGCCGGCACGTGTGAATGTCTGGAAGGGGCGATGCCTCTATCGCCGACAGCGTCTGCGCGCTCGCCCTTCGTCCAAATATTTAGACGATGTGCACGCGCACGGACACCGTCCGGGCGCAGGCCGTTACCGCGCACCGGACGAGCGCAAGCCGCGGGTGTGCGAGCATTCGTTGTCGGCTACGTTAAAATACCCGATACAAAAAAATAGACAAACATCGATCTTCGCGATGCCCCCGGCAGGATGGCGGCGCGGTCGCGCAACTCGGTGTCTGTCGATTTTTCACCCGCCACTCAGAGGTACTTCATGTCCACCGCCGGTTCCCGAAAAACGCGTCTGCGCGGCGCGCGCTTCGACTTCGACAGCATTGGCGAGCGCTTGCGCGCGTACCGGATGGCTGCCGAGTTGCGCAGCGAGGATGTCGCCGAGCGCCTGAACATCTCGCGCGCGGCGGTCTACAAGCTCGAACGTGGCGAGATTGTAAAGATCGATACGCTCGAGCGGCTCGCCGCGCTGTTCGGGGTGTCGCTCGCGAACCTGATGGGCGTCGAGGTCGAGTATCACGATTCGGCGATCAGCTATTTCGAGCGCATGCGGCAGATCGAGAGCCGCTCGCAGCGGATCTTCGCGCATTTCGATCCGTTCTCGTTCCTGCTGACCTCCGACGATTACGACGGCTGGCTGCGCCAGATGCTCGAGGAAAGCATCCCGCCGTCGCTGACCGATGCCGCGTGGCGGCAGACGCTGTCGAAAGTGATGGCGATCCTCGCGGACCGGAAAGCCGCGTTCCGGCGCGCACCGCTGAACGTGACGAGCCTGATCGGGCTGCGCCAGATCGAGCAGTTCCTGCACCACGGCCTGGTCGGCCGCCTCGGGCTGCCGCCGGGCGTGCAGCTCGAGCGCAAACTCGCCGCGCGCCGGGAAGTGATGCGGATCGTCGGGATGCTGGAGGACGATGCGAAAGGCGTGCGTATCGGCATCGTCAGCGACAACCTGCCGAACGAGACCTTCCAGATCTTCGAGGACGACGACAGCGCGCATATCGCGGTATCACCGTTCCGGCTCGGCGAGCTGCCGAACATTCGTACCGGCATCGCGACGATCACCACGTCGGCGGATGCCGTCGCGATGTACCGGAAGATGATCGACCGGCTGTGGACCGATTCCACGAAGGGGGCCGACGGGGCCAGGCTGCTCGTCGACCTGCTCGACCGGGCGTAGTGGGGCGTGGGGTGGATCACGCGCGATTCCGGGTTGGGAGCGACATGACCGCGCCCGGCGGCCGCCAATCCCGCCATGTCGCGGCGCGCTGGCAGCATGCCGCGTGCTGTCACGCCTTCACGGGTGCTGGAACCGACTGTATTGCCACTCCCGCGAGCGCGGTTGACTTGCGTCAAACGTCCTCTTTCGTTGCAGGCTTGACGCGTATCAAGTCGGCACGCGCGCTGCTCGGCTGCAATGGAGTCCGTCAAGCGGTGGCGTGTGGCTTGCCACACCGATCCGACAAAATCGAGCAGACGGGAACGTGCCGTTCTCGTTCGAATCCAACCTGCGCGGTGCGGCAACGACGCGCGCGCCCGCCATACCGATCCGTCCACCATGTCCCGAACGCCTCACGTACCGTTTGCGCTGGGCCGCGGAAACGCACGACGAAAGTCGATGCAATTCGATCGCGCGTTGAGTCGGCCCGCCACGTATCCGCACCCCGCGGGACGCATCGAGCGGATTGAAACCCATCTGTCCGTCGTCTATCTGGCGGGGCGCTACGCGTACAAGCGCATCAAGCCGGTGCGTTTCGCGTTCGTCGATCTCGTGCGCGCTGCGCGGCGCCGCCGCTGTGCGCTCGCGGAATGCACGCTCAATCGGCCGTTTGCCGGCCCGCTGTACCTGGGCGTCTGGCCGCTCGTCGCACGCGGCCGACGATGCGCGTTCGATGCGCCGGTGCGGATTGGCGGGCGCCGTCAGCGGCAGCAGGCGGCGCCCGGCGAGTACGTGGTGCGCATGCGCCGGTTCGACGCGCGAGGGATGTTGTCCGCACGCAGCACGTCGCTCGATGAAGGGCTGGCGGATGCGGACGCCCTCGCCGATATGCTGGCCCGCCATCATCTGCATGCGCCGCGCCGTGCCCCGCGCGGCCATCCCGGCAGCGCGGAATGCATCGCGGCCCAGTGCCGGCCCTTGCTCGACACGCTCGACGTCGCCGTGACGGATGAAGCGGCGCTGCGCGCCTGGTACGAAGCCGAGTTGACCCGCATCGCACCGCAGCTTGCCGATCGGCATGCGCACGGATTCGTGCGCGCGTGCCACGGTGATCTGCATCTCGACAATATCGTCCGCTGGCGTAACCGGATCCTGATGTTCGACTGCATCGAATTCGACGACACGCTGCGCTGGATCGACGTGGCGAGCGATCTCGCGTTCGCGTTGATGGATTTCTCCGCCCACGGGCGCGACGATTGTGCCCACCGCCTCCTTTCCGGATGGCTGGCACGCACGGGCGACCATGCGGCACTGGGCGTGCTGCCGTGCTACTTCGTCTATCGGGCACTGGTGCGCGCGCTGACCGCGCGTCTGCGCGGTGACGAAGCGGCGCGTACCCGCTATCTGCGCATCGCGTCGGCCATGGCTAATGCACGACGCGATGCGCAACCGATGCTGCTCCTGTGTCACGGGCTTTCCGGCTCGGGCAAATCGCTGGCCAGCCGTGCGCTGGCGGAGCGGCTCGGGGCGATCCGGCTGTCCAGCGATGTCGAACGCAAGCGGAATGCCGGTGTCCCCGGGGGCACCCGTCTGCCGCGCGGCGCCTATTCGGACACGGCGATAGACCGGGTCTACGAAAGGCTGCTTTCAGAGGCCGGCGTGGTGCTCGACAGCGGCTACACGGCGATCATCGACGCGACGTTCCTGCGCGAACGCAACCGCGCGGCGTTCATCTCGCTCGCCGCACGCCGCGGCGCGCGCGTCGCGATTCTCGATTTCACCGCGAGCCAGGCGACGCTCGCCGCACGTGTCGCGGCGCGGGCGGCATCCGGACGCGATGCCTCCGATGCCGACACGGCCGTGCTGGCACGACAGATCGAGCATGCGGACCCGCTGACCGAAGCGGAGGCCGCGATCGTGATCCGTTTCGACACCGATTGTGATGTCGCGGCGTATGGGAGCCGCGCATTCTGGGCACCATTACTCGCCGCGCTGCGTACGTAAGCTCGCGGTGCGCGTCATGGGCAAGCGGCCCGGCCGCCTGCGCACCTCGGAAAAACCAGTACCCAGCCAGCCGTAACGCGTGCACGGCCGAATGCAGTGCGTTGGAACTGGCTTTCCGAGCGGGCGCTGGATCCCGTGTGCCCGTCGATCGAACTGTCTGCGGGAAAGTCGCGCCGCAGCCGGAACGGCCGGGGCGCGATCGGCTCACTCTGCCAGCAATTCAGCGCTGCGACGCGACGAGATGCCGACCAGCTGGTCGGCAGGCTGCGGCCGTGCGAACAGGAAGCCCTGCCCCTGGTGGCAACCGATCTCCTGCAGGAAGGCCAGCTGCTTTGCCGTCTCGACGCCCTCCATCACGACATCGAGCCCCAGCGCGCGCCCCATTGCAACGATCGCGCGCACGATCGCGTCGTCCGTACTGCCCGAGCCGCAGTCCGTGAGGAACGACTGATCGATCTTCAGCGTATCGACGGGCAGATCCTTCAGATACACCAGCGACGAATAACCCGTACCGAAATCGTCGATCGCGAGGCTGATCCCCCGCGTCGCCAGTTCGCGCAGCAGGATGCCGATTTCCTCGCGGGTGTTCATCGCCATGCTTTCGAGCAACTCGAGCTGCAGGTATTCGGCCGGCAATGCGGTTTCGCTGAGAATGGTCGTCAGGTCGCTCAGGAAGTGGTCGGTAAAGCACTGCCGCGCCGACACGTTCACCGACACACGCCCGAATTCGAAGCCCTCGTCGAGCCAGCGGCGCGCCTGGCGGCAGGCTTCGTGCAGCACCCACCTGCCGATCGGGACGATCAGCGCCGATCGCTCCGCGAGCCCGATGAAGTCGCCCGGCGGCACCAAACCCCTGCTCGGATGCAACCAGCGCAGCAGCGCCTCCACGCCGACGATCCGGCCGCTGGCAAGATCGTATTGCGGCTGGTAGAACAGGCGGAATTCATTCTGCTCGAGCGCGCGGTGCAACTCGCCGAGCGTCTCCAGCTGCTCGATCGCCGACGACGTCATCTTGCTCTCGAAGAACTGGAACACGTTCCTGCCGCGGCTCTTCGCACCGTACATCGCCTGGTCCGCGAGCAGGATCAAGTCCTCCGCCTCGGTGCCGTCGTCCGGATAGATGCTGATGCCGATGCTCGGCGTCACGAAGATCTGGCGATCGCCGATATCGATCGCCCGTCCCACTTCGTCCAGCAGCTTGCGCGCGACTCGCCCGACGTCGCGGACATCGTCGACCTCCTCGAGCACGAGCGCGAATTCGTCACCGCCCATGCGCGCCACCGTGTCGTTCGCGCGCACGTTCGCGACGATGCGCTCCGCGACCATCTTCAGCACCTCGTCGCCGGCGTTGTGGCCGAGCGTATCGTTGACCAGCTTGAAGCGGTCGAGATCGAGGTACATCACCGCGACCTTGCGACCGAACCGCTTCGCATGAACGATCGCGTGCGTGAGCCGCTCCTCGAACAGCATCCGGTTCGCGAGATTGGTGAGCACGTCGTGCGTGGCGAGATAGCCCAGCCGCTCCTCCGCCTGGCGCCGCTGCGTGATGTCGGAAAAAATCGCCGCGTAGTGAGAGATCTCGCCTTCGCTGTCGCGAATGCTGGTGATCGTCAGGTATTCGAGAAACAGCTCGCCGGTCTTGCGGCGATTCCAGATTTCGCCTTGCCAGTGGCCATCGGTCGTGAGCGAATGCCACAGCTGCTTGTAGAAATCGGGCGTCTGGCGCCCGGAACTCAGCAGGCCCGGGTTGCGCCCGACCACTTCGTCCTCGGTGTACCCGGTCAACCGCGTAAAGGCCTGGTTGACACGCTCGATCTTCGCGTGCCGGTCGGTCACCATGATGCCTTCGAGCGCCGATTCGAACACCCGATCCGCCATGCGAAGGTTAAAGCGCGCGAGACCCAGTGCTTCGTCGCGCTCGCGCAACGCGCTGCGCAGCTCGTTCGCGTATTCGTGCTCGATGCTCTGCAGCACGTCCGCGAAACAGAGCAGCCCGGTCAGCCTGTCATCGTCGTCCTGGATGCCAACATGCCGCACATTGTGGTCGGTCATGAAACGCTGCGCCGCATACAGGCTCTGCCTTGCGGTCAGCATCTGCAGCGGCCTGCTCGCGTAGGCCCCGACCGCACCTTCGGCCCCGCCGTCTGCCAAGAGCCGGACGATGTCCCGCTCGGTCAGGATGCCGTGCTCGCCATCGTCGTAGCCGACGAGGATCGCATCGAGCCGTTGCGCACGCATCCGTGCGATGACTTCGTGCAGCGCGGTCTGCTCGGGCACCACAACAGGCGGATGAACGCGAATCGATTCGATGGGCTTCAGGTGCAGGAAAAATTCCGCCCCCTGGTTCACGACGATGTCGGTCTGCGTCAGCACGCCGATCGCGGCGCCGTCCCGGACCACCACGAAGTGCCGCACGCCCGACTGCTTGAACTTCATCGCGGCTTCACCCAGCGGCGTATTGGCCTCGAGCGTCAGCACCGGATGGCTCATCACCTCGCTGACCGGCCGATCGAGTTCGCGCGGATTGTCGCCGGCCGACAGTGCATCATGCTCGGTCCAGATCCCGACGACCTGTTCATCCTTCATCACGACGATCGAACTGCAACGTTCGGCGAACATGCGTCGCGCGACCTCCCGCACCGGCGTGGCGGGCGCGCAGGACAGAATCTGACGCGCAACGAGGCGCGCAATCGGAACATCATAACTGTTCGGATACATTCTCTAACCAATACGAAAAACCCTCGCCGGCGCACTTCGATCCGGCAATCTTCGGGCGCGCCTGCGGCGGCAGGCAGGATATGAGATCACCTGCCTCGAATGGTTGCGTACTCATCGAACTCGCAAACGAGGAATTGACCCATCGTCGGGGCGTCGCGGCGACGAGCGCGGCACTGTGGCCTCGAGACTGCGGTTGACGGCCCCCTTGTCCAGCCAATCCACGCGCCGGAACACCGCCCTCTCAGGGCCGGCCCCCTGGGTTAACGGCAGATTCGGACAAGAATTGAGTGCCATGGCGACATTCGCGCCAATGACTCTTGTTCGCCATGAACCGGTCCTCCGATGTTGAGCCGCCGCAGTCTCCGTTGATTTTGGGGCAGCGCTTGTTCTTCCGAAGACCAACAGCCGAATGACCAGGAGGATATCTCGACTGCCGACGCCCGCCCGCATCCAGATCCCGTAGCACGGATTTCGCATAGCGCATCCACGCCGCGCCGGCATCCATGAATTGCACGTTCCGCCCCGAACGGTCTAGCCGCTGAGTGCGCAGCGTGTCTTCCAGTTGACGTATCCGCTGCGACAGCGTGGGCTGCGAAACGTGCAGTGCCTCGGCGGCGTACGTGAAATTGCGGTGTTCCGGGACGGCCAGGACGTAACGGACATCACACAACAGCACGGCGAATTTCCTCGTGTCCGACAACAATTGGTCTTGCCTATGGTTAGCATCACAAACCCGTCTTGGACACTATGACGCAACAGGTCCATTCTCTGTTCAACGCATCGCACTGACCGACGCGGCGACGAACGCCAGACTGAATGGAGCTGACCATGCAAGAGATCATCGACGGTTTTCTGAAATTTCAACGGGACATCATGCCCGCTCGCAGGGAGTTGTTCCGCAAGCTGGCCACCAGCCAGACGCCGCGCACTCTGTTCATTTCCTGTTCCGATAGCCGCATGGTTCCCGAACTGGTCACTCAGCGCGAACCGGGCGATCTGTTCGTGATCCGCAACGCCGGCAACATCGTGCCTTCGTTCGGTCCCGAGCCGGGCGGTGTGTCGGCAACCGTCGAATATGCAGTCGCCGCGCTCGGCGTGACGGATGTGGTGATCTGCGGCCACTCGGACTGCGGCGCGATGACGGCCGTCGCAACGTGCAAGTGCCTCGACCATATGCCCGCCGTCGCGAACTGGCTGCGCTACGCCGACTCGGCGAAGCTCGTCAACGAGGCGCGTGAACATGCAGGCGAGCGCGAGCGCGTCGACTCGATGGTGCGCGAGAACGTCATCGCACAGCTCGACAACCTCAAGACCCATCCCTCCGTTGCACTGGGACTCGCGCAAGGCCGCCTCAATTTGCACGGATGGGTCTACGACATCGAATCCGGCTCGATCGACGCGCTCGACGCCGCGACTCGCCAGTTCATGCCGCTCGCCGCGCATCCCGATGTCACCGCGACGCCCGCCGAGTGCGTGGCTGCGCTCTGATTCCCGGCTCGTCACACCGACTGCCGATCTCACTAGGTTGATTTACTCAAGGAGCAACATCATGACCCAATCGCAAGTCACACCGAACGCGCGCGAAGCTCTGACGGAAACGATCGTCGACGCGAAGGTGCGCAAGAACCTTACGTTCGAAGCCATCAACGAAGGCACGGGCCTGAGCCTCGCATACACGACAGCCGCGCTGCTCGGTCAGCATGCGCTGCCGGAGAAGGCGGCGAAGCTCGTCGCGGAACGCCTCGGGCTCGACGACGACGCCGTGCGCCTGCTGCAAACCATTCCGGTGCGCGGCAGCATTCCGGGTGGCGTGCCGACCGATCCGACCGTCTACCGCTTCTACGAAATGGTGCAGGTGTACGGTTCGACGTTGAAGGCGCTGGTTCACGAGAAATTCGGCGACGGCATCATCAGCGCGATCAACTTCAAACTCGATATCCAGAAGGTTCCGGACCCGGAAGGCGGCGAGCGTGCCGTCATCACGCTCAACGGCAAGTATCTGCCAACCAAGCCGTTCTGAACCAATGATGCGAAGACGAAAATTCTTACTGAGCACCGGTGCCGCGCTTGCTTCGGGCGGCCTTGCGCTCTCGGGTTGCACGATGACGGGGCCGCGCTCCACGTCGAGCACCAACAACGCGCTGTACTCCACAAGGAGATCCGAAATGACTTCACCCGCAGCAATTCGCCCGCCGCTTCCCCCGTTCACGCTGGAGACGGCCATCGAGAAAGTCCGTCTCGCGGAAGATGGCTGGAATTCGCGCGACGCCGCCAAGGTCGCGCTCGCCTATTCGCTCGACACGAAATGGCGCAATCGCGCAGAGTTCGCGAACAATCGAGCGGAAGCGCAGGCGTTCCTCGAGCGCAAGTGGAAGAAGGAGCACGAGTATCGTCTGATCAAGGAACTGTGGGCGTTCGGCGGCAATCGCATTGCCGTACGCTACGCCTACGAATGGCACGACGACTCGGGCAACTGGTTCCGCTCCTATGGCAACGAGAACTGGGAGTTCGGCGAGGATGGCCTCATGCAACGCCGCTATGCGTGCATCAACGACATGCCGATCAAGGAATCCGAGCGCAAGTATCACTGGCCCCTGGGCCGTCGGCCGGACGATCATCCGGGGCTGAGCGAGTTGGGGCTTTGAAGCCCGGATCGCTACAGCCGCAGTGAGCGATCAGCGCCCAACGATCTGGTTGCGAAGAACGACGGATTGTTGGGCGTGTATTGAAGTTCACTGGTACTGCTAGTTTTGTCGGGCGGTGCGCGAATCTCGTCCGGTGATTCGGCTAGCAGAAATTATGAACCGCAACATCATTACAGTTAGTACTACCTAATTTATATCGAAACAAGGAAAGGGAAACATCATGAACAAGAGCATCCGTCACATTTCTTACGTCCTGTCGGCACTCACGCTGGCTGCTTCCACCACGACCGCGTTTGCAGCCTCTTCCGCAGAAGCGGCTGCACCGGGTTACCACTCCGCTGCACCGTTGATCCAGCGGAACGCGGCGCCGGAAGCCCAGCGCGCACTGACCCGCCGCGACGTGATCAACGAGCTGATCCAGGCCGAGCAGGACGGTACGCTGCAACGCCTGAACGATACGGTTTTCCACGGCTCGTGACGCCGGACCAAGCGGCTGCGACGAAGCGAGTCGTACACCGCCTCACAAAGTGCGAGTCGCCTCGATGCGTTTATGTCCGGCGGATCGTCAGTTGCAGCATCCAATGGTCAGCAAAAGCGGGCTTCCTGTCGATGATCTCGGCAAAACGCGCTGTTGCGGGCCAATCCCGTCGCGCGGCATCAGCTTCAAAGCAAGTTACTCAACTACGCAACGACGGCGATGTCGGGGGTGGTCACGTCGGCTTTCCAAACTGCTCAGTCAGCAGTTGTAAGAACGCCCTGCTTGCCGCAGTGCGATACGCACCCTTGCGCTCTAAGACGGCAGCCGTACGCGTTGGCAGAGGGGGATCGATCGGCACGGGATGTAGGCCCTCTTGCACGCGTGCGATGTGATCAGGGAGAACCGTCGCCAGCTGCCCGCGACGCACGATCTCGACGATTGCACCGACCGTATCCACTTCGATTGCGACAAGCGGTCGAATAGCGTGACGCGCAAAATGCTCATCGATGAACCGGCGCGTCGCGAATGTGTCGTTCAGCAAGACCAGCGGCTCCTTGCCAAAGTCAGGCCCCGCGAGTGCCTTGCGGCGTGCAGCACGCGGGTGGTTGCGGCCTACCACCAGGCTCAGCGTTTCCGCGAAGAGGGGTTGGCTTTCGATGTCGACTGAAAAGGCCGGATGGAATGCGACACCGATATCAAGCCTGTCGTCTGCAAGCTGCGCCTCCATCTGATCCTGTGTGAGTTCGCGGATATCGATCCTGATGCCAGGATGCAGCTGGTGGAAGCCATCGACGACCGGCCCGACCAAGGAAGCCGTAAAGGTCGGCGTTACTGCGAAACGCAGGCTGCCCCGACTCAATTCCGCCACGTCGTGTATCGCCCTCACCCCTGCGTCAAGGTCCTGTAGCGCGAGCTTGGCATAACGCATCCACGCTTCGCCCGCGTCGGTCAGGTGCACAGTTCTGCCGGAACGGTCGAACAGCAGTGTTCCCAGGGTGTCCTCGAGCTGCCGGATCTGCTGCGACAAGGTGGGCTGCGATACATGAAGCGCCTCGGCAGCGCGCGTGAAGTTCTTCTGTTCTGCTACTGCAAGGAAGTAACGGATATGACGTAGCAGCACGGGAATTCCCTCACCTATTGACTATCCCTATCGAATCTATCGCAAACCAGTCTTGGACGCTATTGAAATTGCATCCATCCTTCATCCATCGAATCAAGGCACGCATCCAAGCCGATCATGAGGGAGGTCGTCGATGGATTGCGGATACGCTGAACCGGGCCGTTAGTACGCTCGCGCTGAGGGAAATTATTTTGGTTCGTAGACTTTCCTAATGATCTTCGTTCGAGCGACCATCGTGTCCGCCTTTTCTGCTTGCCATCGACCTCCCGCTCTGTGTCGTGCGGTCGCGCGCACCTTCGACCGTTCGTTTGCTCGGCGGCGAAACGCCGGGCGATGTGTTGCCCGAGTCTTACAACAGTGTTGGTCAAAACCACAGTCGTATGCCTGCCCGTTATCGTAGGTGGGTGACCGTGTCCGGCGTTTCAGGAGGCTGCTCCACTTGGACCGAAGACCCGAAAGTTGGAGATGGCATCAATGGAGAACGGACCAGCTTTCAGCTGATTCCACTTCTTGCGAGTTTGCACCCACTGCGCGTGCTTAAATTGTGCAGCGTTTGCTGCATCGTGAAGCGCCGGATATCCAAAGTCGTCGGCATACTCGCGAAGGGCTGCCTGTCGCTCACGCCAATTGCCGGTACCTTGGTTAGCAAACGCGATATGTTCGAGGCACATGTGAAGGACCGTTGCCGCACAGCGTTCGCTCGATGAACGGTCTCTATATGACACAACACGATCAGCAAAGAGAACTGCTGCGTTGTTCTTTTCGATCGCTTCTGCGACGTCAATGTTGAAACCTGGAATGAAATGCGCACTCAAGGCGATGACTTCTTGCTGTTCCGTCGGCAGTGAGGAGTACCAGCCAAGGAAGTGGTCGAGCGGTGATTCAATATTTTCGTTTGACATAATTGAGTCGATCGGCACCAACTCTACCGACTCGGAAGTGGAGCGCGCCGCGCAAGCAACGCGCGACCCGTATTGCACGAGTTTGGGCGCACCAACCATAATGTCGCTGTGCGGCGTTATTTCGTTATCCTTCTGTTTTGCGATGTCTGCAAAAGCTACGCGCGACATTGAGCGGCTGTTGTGGAGACGTGCGAAAAGCCCCGTTGGCCCTTTTGGGTCCACCCTTGGATTCGAGTGAGAGAGCGAATGGGGTCTATGGATGCTCCGTCATACCAAACTTCGGGAGGCAGTCGTCGCAGAGACTACCTCACCGTTGCCTTCGTTTCCCCGCGTACTTCCAATCGAAGCGATACGACCAGCCCAGCTATTAGAGGCCGAGCTCCGACAAGCCGGGATGATCATCCGGCCGACGGCCCAGGGGCCAGTGATACTTGCGCTCGGATTCCTTGATCGGCATGTCGTTGATGCACGCATAGCGGCGCTGCATAAGGCCATCCTCGCCGAACTCCCAGTTCTCGTTGCCGTAGGAGCGGAACCAGTTGCCCGAGTCGTCGTGCCATTCGTAGGCGTAGCGTACGGCAATGCGATTGCCGCCGAACGCCCACAGTTCCTTGATCAGACGATACTCGTGCTCCTTCTTCCACTTGCGCTCGAGGAACGCCTGCGCTTCCGCTCGATTGTTCGCGAACTCTGCGCGATTGCGCCATTTCGTGTCGAGCGAATAGGCGAGCGCGACCTTGGCGGCGTCGCGCGAATTCCAGCCATCTTCCGCGAGACGGACTTTCTCGATGGCGGATTCGCGTGTGAAAGGAGGAAGCGGCGGACGGAGTTCAGTGTTGGTCGACATGGTGTTACCTCAGTGGCTGGTGGATGAAGACCCGATACCGGGCCGAAGGGTGGATAAGAGCAGTGCTGCGTGTTCTCGATCGCTTAGTCTGGCGATTAGCCCCGTGTGCAGGGCGGACTTCGCTCGCTTACACCGCGAAGGTGATGTAACCGCCCGAGTGCGTCATGATGTGCGCCCAACGCACGGCCGCGTACAGCCCCTCGGCGCATGCAAAGTCGCTGCCGTCAATCGCGACGACCCACTGGTCTTCTTTGAGGCGAAGCGCGAGTCGTTGGTTGTCGACCAGGTCGCTGTACCAGCGCCATGTGGCCGGATTCGACTTATCGGCCTGCAGAGCCTGATGAAGGGCAGTGACTTCGCAATCTGAGGGGCACATGACAGTCTCCTTGACGTACCGACCTTGAATGATTGAGACAGGTCTGTCTCAATATTGGTGTAGACAGGTCTGTCTGTCAAGAAATTTCTGTGCCTCTCGGCGCCTGTGCAGAGACAGGTCTGTCTGCCATAATGGAGGCATGATTTGGCAAAAAAGGGGCCGAAATGTCACAACCCTCAGCACGCGACCGGATATTGGAAACCGCGGCGCGCCTGTTCTATCAGGACGGGTTCCGTGCCACGGGCATCGACAAGATCATCGCCGAGTCAGGCGTCGCAAAAATGTCGCTTTACCGGCACTTCGCCTCCAAGAGCGAACTTATTGCAGCGTTCCTGGACCGTCGTCATGAGTTCTGGATGCGCTGGTTTGTCGACGAGGTGGAGGCTCGTTTTGCTCAGCGTGCCGAGTTGTCCGTCGTCGCGGAAGCCCTAGGTGAATGGTTCGCGCAGGAAGACTTCCGTGGTTGCGCCTTTATCAATGTGGTCGCCGAAGCTGGATCGACGGGAGACCCAGGGCACCTTCAGCAGGCCGTATCCCATAAGCACGCGCTTGAGCAGTACATTTCTGAACTCGCTGGCCGCCTCGGGCTCCAGTCGCCTGCTACCGTCGCCGCAGATGCGATGATCTGCGTGGAAGGCATGATTGTGCGCTATCAGGTGACACATGATTCGACAGTGGTGGATTCGGGCAAGCGTGTACTGGCGAGAATCGAAGAAGGCGCGTCGACAAGGCGAAGGTCTAAAGCTGCCTGACGGGGCCATTTCTGCGTGGACGTCAATACCCGTGTCGAGTTTCATGAACGCATAGGCCTCTCATCCAAGTAACAGCTCTTCCAGTTGTACAGAGGCACCCCGTCGTCGTCCAGCGTTCGCGCCACCGCCTGTCCACTTGCTTCCCGTGTGCACAATTCGGACGCCAATGAAGCAGGTCGGCCGACCCTCTCCATCGGCGTGCGCCGGCGCTTCCCTGCCGGCATCCCGGTCGCCGTGCAGGCACGATCCCGAAGCGCCGCTCAATCAGCAGTGGCTGTCTTACAGTCGCTGGGCGTCCCTATCATCTGTCACGAAATTCCGGCAATTTGCGATCAGTGAGTCCCGACTCACTTACTGCTCATCCAATATTCCGCCCATTCGATTTCAAGGGAATCGCGTCAGAGCGGAGCTCTCCGGCAACCATCGAATGTACGCCGGCTGTAATTCTCGGCATGCTGTCGATGGGGCTGACGCTCGAAACACTGGCTCGTTTAAGGCTGAGTTAAATCTCAGCGCCTCATTATTTTCCGCGCAAGTGCAGAGGCGCCGCAAATGAGCGCAATCCCTCTGCCATGGCGTCACACCAGAAGGCGGCTATCTACTTACGGTTACGCTCTTCGCCAGAAGAACAATCCCGCCTCCATATACAGGCTCAATTTCAACGAACACTTTCTCGCCGCGCTTGATCGCAGCGACCTCGCGCTCAACTACCGGTAGCCAGATTGCCTCATTCATCTGGTCACGGGGCACCCCTGACAGCAGAAGCGCTAGCGAGGTCCGGTAATCATTCGGATCACTCATTAAATCCCATAGGAGAACCCTGTCAACGATGCTTTTATCGCGGAACTTTTCGGCGACAAAACGCTCCACTCCTTTCGCAACTAGGGTGAAACGCTGCTTGGCTTGTCCGCGAAAAGAAATGCTGACACCATTATCGTCCTCGGTCAGAACGATCCCAGTGACATGCGCTTCTACGAAATCAGAGAAATCAATCACTGATGAACTCCCGTTTGTCATGGCCTGCGGGGCCATGGAGAATAGGGGCGCCCAGATCGACCCGCTGGATAGCCTGCAGCACGGCCGGCAGGAGCTACACGAGTTCGAGACAGGACGCCGGGCCCGGCCCTTGCCCGTCACTCGCAGGCTCCACGCGTCGTCCAGTGCGCCGTCGAGTGAGGTGCGCGCGAGCGGGCCGGCGGTCGCCGCGGCGAGTTCGGCACGGCGCAGCCGGATCGCGTAGGCGAATAGCAGCAGGTCTGTCTCGATGTCCTCCCGCCTTCGAACACAGTGCGCGCGTACCCGCCGAGAGGTCGCCAGATAGGTCTAGACGTACAGTGCGACGAGCTCGCGTCAGCCGTAGAACGCGTCTGGAGCCACCGTGGGCGCGGAACGCCTCGAGCGTCGGCACGTCCTGGTATTGGGTTGCCGCTTACGTAGGCGTCCAGGCAATTCTAACGATCACGATCCCCCGGAAGAATCGCCGCCATTCCTTTTCCCCAAAAATAGCCAGCCCACAAGCAAACTGGAAATAAAATGTATAGAAAAATTGCGGACCAATAAATTACAGATAAAATACCGTGTTCTGGTATAACTGCCACCGAGAAAATAACATCTATCAACCAAAATGGAACACCAAATCCTAAAACACCTCGCCGATAGATAGCTTTCCCGCTTGGTTGATTTCGCGACTCTCTCAAATAGAGAATAGTCCAATACGTGAAAGGAATCCATGATATTGCGGCCAATATCAAAAAAAATGATTTCATTAAATCCTCTGGCGAATTAGTGAAGATAGAAGCAAATGGCGCCACCGATTACCCCTACAACGGCTCCCGCCGCTCCTCCTAACATTGAGCCAGCCATGGCACCGGTAGCGGCCGCGTCCCCAATGGCAACGGCAGAAACGACCGAACCCGCCTCCAAAGCTCGGCACCCGGGCCCCAATCGTCACCAGGAAACTTGATCTCCACAAGGCGCAACAGATTATCAACGTGAGGGCCGCCTTCGCGGTCGATGACACCACGGCCGGGCCACCGATCCATCGGACGCTCTACCACAACGACGTCGGGTCGACGCAGAGCGCCAGGTCTCCGGCCGGGCAGGAACGGGTTTGTACTGTGACGCCTGCCGCCGGGATCGGACCGCTGCGATCCGGCCGCCGGTGTCGCGTTTCGACCCACCTGTCGCCCCGCTCCCCATGCGGAAGCGGCGGACCCAAGCCCGCCGCTTCGCCGTTCGCATTCGAACCCGTTCGAATGCCGCCCGCAGCCCTACTTCAGCCGCGTCGCGATTTCGTTGGCCATCGCCTTCATCGCCGCCTTGGTCGGCGCATCCTCGGCCAGTGCGTTCAGCAAACCGAAATCGTGAATCGTGCCGTCATATCGCGTGGTCGTCGCATCGACGCCGGCTGCGTCGAGCTTGCGGCCGTACGCTTCGCCTTCGTCGCGCAGTACGTCGAACTGCGCGACCTGGATCAGCGCGGGCGGCAATCCCTTCAACTGCGTGGTGCTCGCACGCAGCGGCGACGCGTAGATCTCGTTGCGTTGCGCTTCGTTCTTCGTATAGGCGTCCCAGAACCACTTCATCATCGGCCGGGTCAGGAAGTGCCCCTGCTGATACGCGTTGTACGAACCGGTATTGAAGTCGTGGTCCGTCACGGGCCACAACAGACCCTGGAAGCGGATCGCCGGGCCGCCCTTGTCCTTCGCCATCAGCGCCACGACAGCCGCCATGTTCCCGCCTACGCTATTGCCGACCACCGCGAGGCGGCTGCCGTCGACACCGATTTCCGCGCCGTGCGCGGCGACCCACTTCGTCGCCGCATACGCCTGGTTGATCGCGACCGGGTAATGCGCTTCCGGCGACGGCGTGTAGTTCACGAACACCGCGACGGCGCCCGATTGCACCACCAGATCGCGCACCAGGCGCTCATGCGTCGGGAAGTCGCCGAGAATCCAGCCGCCCCCGTGGAAAAACATGAACACCGGCGGCGTGCCCGCCACGCCCTGCGGGCGCACGATCGTGATCGGCACCGACAGGCCGTCCTGCTCGATCGTGCGGTTCGATACGTCGATGCCGGACAGATCGACCTTCGCGCCGCGCTGGGCATCGACCAGCACCTGACGCGCCTTCGCGGGACTCAGCGTTTCGAGGCCCGGCCCCTTCTGGCCGTTCAGCACGGCGAGGAACCCGCTGGTCGCCGTATCGGGGCGGACGCCGTCGGTGCCGGCGGCAAAGGCGGCGGGGGCGGTGAACACCGCGGCCGCAACGGCAGCGGCGATCAGCAGCGGCTTGACGATCTTCATGATGAGACTCCTTGGTTCAACCGGTGAATGCAATGAATGGCGATGGATTCGTTCGCAGTACGTGCGATCAGACGAGCGTCAGCGTGACGTCGATGTTGCCGCGCGTCGCGTTCGAGTACGGGCAGACGATGTGCGCGCGATCGATCAGCGTTTGCGCGGTTTCACGGTCGAGGCCCGGCAGCGAGATCTTCAGTTCGACTTCGATGCCGAAGCCATTCGGGATCGCGCCGATGCCGACGCTGCCTTCGATCGCGGCATCCGCGGGGATCGCGATCTTGTCACGGGCCGCGACGAACTTCATCGCACCGATGAAGCACGCGCTGTAGCCGGCCGCGAAAAGTTGTTCGGGGTTCGCACCGGCGCCGCCCGCGCCGCCGAGTTCGCGCGGCGTGGTCAACTTCAGGTCGAGACCGCTTTCGGGCACCGTGGCACGGCCGTCACGGCCGCCGGTGGCTTTTGCATGAGCGCGGTACAGAACTTTTTCGATCGACATGACAGACTCCTTTTCAATGATGAGTGAGTGAAACAGCCTTCCAACCCGGGATCGCGCGCCGACGGCTTGGCCGCCGGCATCGCGCTTGTTTATCTACCCATAGATAGACAGATATCCCCAAAAAATGCGGATGATCGAATTCATTCGCTCGCCTATCTATCTACTACAAGATAGATACCAAACCCCAACAAAAGGCGGCGAACCGCCTGTCTACCCGCCCCGTCCGTCAGGACCGGGCTTTCCAGACGCCCTCGACATCCTCGAGACGCGCCCGCGTATGAAACAGCCGGCTGGCCAGCACGCTGCCCTGAAACGCCGCGTACAACGTGCGCGCCGCCGTTTCCGGCTTGCCGCTGAACTGCAGCGTGCGTTCCTTCGCGCCCTGCGCCAGCAACTCGGCGAGCCACTTCTCGTTGGCCTTGAAGAAGGCCTGAACCGCCTGCCGCACGCTCTCCGGCAACGATTCGATGTCCGCCGCGAGCATGCCGCACAGACAGATCTGATTGCCATCGCCGAGCGTTCTGCCGAACAGCTTCGTGTAGAGGCTGAGCTTGACGTCGGCCGGCAACGCCGGATCGATCGCGCGCATCGCCGCAAGCACTTCGTCGCTGTACGCCGCCACCGCTTCCAGCACGAGATCGTCTTTCGACGGGAAGTAGTAGTGGATGCTCGACGTCTTCACGCCGACCAGATCGGACAGGTCTCGATAGCTGAAGCCGTTGTAGCCGCGCAGCATCATCAGCGTGATCGCGTGGTCGAGAATCTGTTCGCGGACGGTCGATTTCGTTTCCATGGATCGAACTTTATCTACTCGTAGATAGATAGTCAAGATCTTTTTTATTGGGTGCGATGAAAGGTGACCTCCCCCAAAAGTCGGACACTGATCCAGCCTTTGGGGTGTTTTTCATGGCGAAGTACGAGGAGCGGTTTCGACTGCAGGTAGTTCAGGAATATCTGGGAGGAGAGGCGAGCCCACGCATGCTCGCAGCTCGTCACGGGGTTGGACGCACGGTCATCCGGCGCTGGGTGGCAAGCTACCGGGAGCACGACGTGGCCGGGCTGAAAAGGAAAGTCGCTCAGTACGACGCCCCATTCGAGCTATCGGTGCTACAGCGCATCCAGCAGCAGGGCGACGTCAGCACCCCGCGATCGGCTTAGATATCGACGTCAGCCGGGCTTCGATTTCTGGCATGAGCGGATAATCAGCTGGGTCGCGGTCATACTCCCGTTGAAGCGTGGCGAACGCGACGTCGAAATGTTGCTGCCATGCATTCAAGTACGCCGAATCCGGAAGGTCCAGATTGCGCCGAATCCCATTCGCGAGGTCGCACGCGAGCAAACCGAAATGTACGACGCGTTGCAGCTCAAGCTTCCAGACGTCAAATGGCGCCAACCGTACTTCCTGCTTGTCGAGCCAATCCGGCATCACGCTGGCGAGATCGCGGGCCATGAACGTACGGAGGGTCAACCCCGTGCGATAGGACGCGAGCTTTCCAGCGTCGAAGTGACCGCCGATCGACCCTGTGTCGGCCAGCCCGAGATGGGTTCGATACGCGATCGTCAACGGACCCGCGTGACTCGCGGCGCTGAACAGCTTCTGCGCATCGCACAACCGGTCGATCCAGGGCCGGGGCAGTCGCAACTGGTCGGCGTTCCAGGCCAGTTGCTGGACCGCCCGCTGACCTTCAACCAACCGATCGGTGGGGTCCATCACGCGCTCCCAGTACCGGCCGCGCACATCGCCCTGCTTCTCGCGAGCCCGAAGGATCACCTCCTGATCCGCCGAACAGAGCACCGCCATCGCGAGGCCCTCGATCGCCTGACGTGCGATGTTGCCCCAGGCCGCGGCCTTGCCGGCCAGCAGCAGCTTGGTCGACACCACGATGTCGTCGAACACGCCATGCACGAAGCCGTTCACCAGATCGGTACGCGGCTCGGGGCGCGCGGCGGCTGCCAGGCGGAGCGAGCGAACCTGCCCTCACGCACCACGCACAAGTGTGGTTGCAAATCCGGGGCGGACCATAGATTTGCTTCGCTCTACGCGTCCGCTGCCGGCCGTATCGAATGCTCAAAGGAGGATTGGCCGTGGCATCGCCCGGCGGCTTGGTTCACACCGCCGGGCAGCCCGGCCATCGCGGCGTACTCTCCTTTATAGAAGGCCGCCGTCAGGCCGTCAGGGCGTGCCTGCCTGGTAACACGATTGCGAGCCGCTCGTCTGATAGATGAGCCGGTAGCCGCTCGTTGCCGTTGCGTTCGCGTGCTTCGAGGCCAACGTGAGCAAGCCCTTGTGGGCCGGCGACAGCGGCCGGATCACATAATCGGCGAGATTCGGATCGGTCAGTACCGCATCCGCGCCGATGATGCGCCGCACATGCGACAGGTGCTCGGCATACCAGCCGAGGAACGGCCGATAAGCGGGACCGGCATAGTGACTGTCAATGATCATCCACGGATCGTGACCCGGCTGGCCGAGATTGGCCGCGCTGTCGCCCGGGCCGAGCAGCGCGAGAAAGTCGCCGCCGAGGCGCGAGTCCGGCCGGCCGATGCGGCTCAGGTCGTACTTCGCGCGATCCGGACCCGCCTGAAGGTCGCTGAAACGCTTGCCGGTCCAAGTGATCACATGCGCGAGCTTGAAGTCCGCAGCGAAAGCGCCCGTGCCTACGATCTTTTTCTGCGTGATGTACAGCAGGTCGCCCGGCAACAGGTATTGCTCCGTCGACGAAAGATTGCCGCGATTGATGTCGAGCAGGACGCCGGTCAGCAGATCCGTGCCCGAGGACGTCGTGCTGCACGCCTGCACGCCGATGGCGCCCGACAGCTGATTGGTCGCAAGCCCCGCAAAGTTGTAGACCCAGGACGTGAAATTCGAGCAGTCCGCGCCGTTCCACATCAGCGCCGAGGTGATGACGGGCGGTGTTTGCTTCGAATCCGTCTGCACGCTTTGCGAGCCGTCGGCGCCGCGCTGCGCGGTGCAGGTCAGTTTCGGGGCGTTCGGATCGACTGGGCCGCCGTCCGTCGGGGCGGGCGGCGATTCGCGGTAGTTGGTTTTCCCGGTGTTCTCCGGCGGCGTCCAACCGGGAATGTGATGGTGGCAGTAGTTCAGGTTCTGATCGACCCAGTAGTTCTCGATTGCCATCACCAGTTCGCGCCGGAACGTGTCTTGATCGTGGCACGTCGATGGCGCGGAGATCGTGCCATAGATCGCCGCGTGCGGTCCCCACGTGCTGGTGGTCGGATATGTCGACCAGTTGGCGGCCGTCATGCCCGGTAAGAGCGACGCTTGCACACTGTTCTTGCGTCCCTCGAAAAGCGACCGGTTCTGCTCGAGCAGCGCAACGCGGTCTCCACATGCATTGGCCTCCGCGCTGGCCGTCTGGGGACCGGCCGCCTGTGTCGTGCCGAGCATAGCGAGCGCGGTGACGCCCGAGCGGTTCAGCGGATTCGTCGAGAAGCCGAGCGCGCCGGCGCTAACATCGCACGTGTCGTCGGCGGGCGCCGAGACCGTGCCGTCGGCTGTCACGTCGCCAGCGCCCGAGTGACACGCGGCTAGCGTATCGCCTTTCGCCGATTGCGCGACGATGTTCTGCACGCTCGTTGCCACGCTCGCGCCGTTGTCGGTGCGGCTCTGCGATTCGGCACCCAGCGCGAACGCCATGCGGTTGCCGTCAGCAATGGTATTCAGGGTCGCGCCGACGGCGACGAAGGCGGGCACCGTCTGCTGAGGATCGACTCCGCCAAGGAACGCCGATACGCGCGTAGACGCGGCCGCGACGTTCGACGCGGTCAGGGCGCCCGCCGCCAGCGCGTCGGCGACGATTGCGCTCGAGTAGGGCGAAAGGACCATCGTCGACGGTGCGCTGAGATACACCGCCGACAGCGAGGTTTCGCCGGGCGCGCTAGTGGCGCCGGTGGCTTCCTCTGTGTAGCTGCCGCCGGTCGATTTTACGAGCAGCGGCCAACGCAGCGTGCCCGGCAGCACGAAGTGGCCGTCGGCATCGGTGACCGTAGTGGCGAGCGGCGTGGCCGCGATGTGTCCATCGGCGTCCACGGCATACGCCGCGACTTGCGCGCCGGAGACGGCGCCGAGATACACGTTGCCGTTGATCGGAGGTTGCTGATCGACCGCGCCGCCGCACCCGGCAACCGCGACACACAGCGCGGCGAGGACGGCGGAGTTCGCGATGCTCGTAGTCAATGCGTCTGGAACGCGCGGAAAGTGCATGGCTGTCTCCGGGTTGGAGGAATCTTTAGGAATGTTAACGGCACATTACGAGACGGCTTGAGCGAATCGAGACTCCCCCGATATCCCGCGGCCGGCACCAGTCCGTTATTGAACTGATGCGGCTGTATCCAGTTGTACCGGTGCATCAGGTAGTGGCTAATATCCCGGTGTGCTTCCTGCGCCGACATATACCCCCCTGACGGCAGCCATTCCGTCTTGAAGCTGCGGAACAATCTTTCCATCGGCAGTTGTCCCAACAATTTCCTCGACGGCTCATGCTCTGCTGTATCCGAGAGCGCCAGAGGCGCTGACGGAATTTGCGGCTTGCATATTGACCGCCTTGATCCGAGCGAAACAGCAAGCCTTCCGGTCGACCACGTTGCTCATAGGACATCTCCAACGCCTGCACGAGGACAATCAGAAAGGCAATGATGCCGCTGACGATGAACGTTGAAATCGCGGCGCGGCCGCGGCGGCACGGGCCTGTTCGGTTGGGTCAAGGCGCTGCCGTGGGACCGTCCGATGATGCAGATACTGAGCGGTCCGGTCTTTGATGTTGGTGGTCAGCATAGGTCCGGTAGATCACGCTGCGTCGACAAAAAGGAAAAATCGGCCCGTCATTACGACCCACCTTGATCATCGAGACGGGCACGTGCCGCCGCAATCGATTGGTGCAGTTTCGCCTCCAGCATCTCGCGTGGCGGGAGCACCGTGAGGTACTCGGCCACGTGGATCCCGCTTTTGCCAAGTTCAAGCAATTCGATCTGCTCTTGCTTTTTTCCCGCACACAAGATGATGCCGATCGGCGGCGCTTCATCCGGTTCCTGCTCGTGCTTCGCGAGCCAGCGCAAGTACAACTCCATCTGACTCTTGTACTCGGCCTTGAAGGAACCGAGCTTCAGTTCGATCGCGACAAGGCGTTTGAGCTTGCGGTTGTAGAACAGCAGATCAAGATAGAAGTCGTCGTCGTCGATCGGCAGCCGCTTCTGGCGCGCGACGAATGTAAAGCCGGCGCCGAGCTCCAAGAGAAACTGTTCCATCTCGCGCAGAATTGCATCTTCGAGATCGCGCTCGAGGTAGTGATCGTTGAGGCCAAGAAAGTCGAGGATGTACGGATCTTTCAGCACGAGATCGGGTGTCATCTGCTGCGCGTCACGCAGGTGCGCCATTTCGCGCCGGATCACTTCGTCGGGTTGGCGCGAGAGAGCGCTGCGCTCGAACAACATCGACTGCATTCGCTCCTGCAACTGCCGCGACGACCAGCGCTCCAGGCGACAGAGTTCAATGTAGAAGTCGCGCTTGAGCGGGTCTTCTACGTACATCAACATCTTCAGATGGGTCCAGCTCAATTCTCTCCGCAGTGCGGAGAGAATTGACTCGTCCGAAAACACCTCGGCCGCGCGGAGGCAGTGGCGCAATTGCTGCTCGCTCCAACCCCGGCCGTATTCGACTCTCAGTTGCCGGGCGAGCGCGGGGAGGATCTGTTGTCCGTAGCCCGCGCGCTCACCGCGCAGCACATCATCCCGAATGCGACAACCAACCTGCCAATACAGTAGGGTCAGCTCGGCGTTGACGGCCGCCGCCGCTCGGGCGCGAGCCGAATCAATCATGCGGCGGATGTCGGTCAATAGGGATGCGGGGACGAGTTCGGTCATCGTGTCAGGAATGGAGGAATCGGCGGGCCGGCGCGCGCCAGCAGTGGCCACGTTACCGGAATCTCGGCACCGGCGGAACCCTGCTGGTCGCTCCCCCAATTCTCTCCGCACCGCGGAGAGAATTCAGCCACCGGCCCGCCGAGGCCCTCGCCCGTCACCGCGCTAAATGTGGGCGCTCGCAATTGAGCTTCGGCACCGCCACAGACCAAGCCGCCCCTCCAGTCGCCCCCGCACGGATCGGAAAAACCTCCAAGCCCTCGGCGCCCGCGCCGAGCATACAGAAGCACCCCGAGCGTAAAGCTTTGGCACGATGTCCCAAAATGAAGGGGAACATAGCCCTTACTATGTTCCCCTTCACCCTGCCGGATCCGGCTCGAAATGGATCACTCGGGCGGAGCACATCGCGGCGCTCTTTCACTACACAACGGCGCACGGCCTAGCTCGCCTCCTGAAGTTTCTACGTAGAAACTGTGAAACTTCCGCGCCCACACGCGCACCGACCATCGGTCGCGCCAGCTTGCAAACTCATTCCCCTATCAATGCGCATCAGCGCTCGGTGTGATTCGCGACCGCAGTCAAACAACGCTCATGCCCCAGTCCGATTCGGATTCGCCACGCCACTCGACGAACACTAAAAAACACTAAAAATCGCAGCGCGAACTGGCGCTCGGTAAACATCGGCGCCTCACCCGTCCGAGAGCCCTTGCCAGTCGGCGCTTCGACGGATTCCACCGCCCCCCCGCGAAAACCCCAACCATCACAAATCCTTTAACTTTCCGTGAGGACTTAGACACCGGCCGCTGCCTACTCTGTGCGCATGTTTTCAGGACCCTGCTTCAAGGAGCCCGTCATGCCCACCCGCAGACATCTGCTGTTCGCCGGCGCCGCCGGCCTCGCTACGCTCGCGGCGCTGTCGTCGGCTGGCCGCCGTGCGCTCGTCGGCCGCGCGTTCGCCGCGCCGCCCGCCACCCCGTTCGAGATCACCCGCAGCGACGCCGAATGGCGCCGCCGCCTCACGCCCGCCCAATACACGGTGCTGCGCAATGCCGGCACCGAGCCGCCGTACAGCAGCCCGCTGAACGCCGAGCACCGCCACGGCACGTTCGCGTGCGCCGGCTGCGACCTCGCGCTGTTCTCGTCCGACACCAAATTCGACAGCCACACCGGCTGGCCGAGCTTCTGGAAGCCGCTCGACCACGCGGTCGCGACCGAGACGGATCCGTCATACGGGATGGCGCGCACCGAAGTGCACTGCCGCCGCTGCGGCGGCCACCTCGGCCACGTGTTCGACGACGGCCCGCCGCCCACCGGCCTGCGCTACTGCATGAACGGGCTCGCGCTCGCCTTCCACCCGGCCGCCGCCTGACGGGCCGCCGCCTTCTGAACGACCGGAGACTGCCCCATGCTGCTCATCGTCCTTGCCTATCTCGGCGGCGTCCTCACGATCCTCAGCCCGTGCATCCTGCCCGTGCTGCCGTTCGTGTTCGCGCGCGCCGACCAGCCGTTCGTCCGTACCGGCCTGCCGCTGCTGATCGGCATGGCGCTCACGTTCGCCGTCGTCGCGACGCTCGCCGCCGTCGGCGGCGGCTGGGTCGCGCAGGCCAACCAGGCCGGCCGCTGGCTCGCCATCGTGCTGCTCGCGGTGTTCGGCCTGACGCTGCTGCTGCCCCGTTTCGCCGAACACCTGACGCGCCCGCTCGTCGCGGCCGGCAACCGGCTCACCGGCTTCGCGCAGCGCGACGGCCGCCCGGCGGGCCCGCTGTCGTCGCTGCTGCTCGGCGTCGCGACCGGCCTGCTGTGGGCGCCGTGCGCGGGCCCGATCCTCGGGCTCGTGCTGACCGGTGCCGCGCTGCGCGGTGCGAGCGTCGGCACGACGGTGCTGCTGGTCGCGTATGCGGCCGGCGCGGCGACGTCGCTCGGGGTCGCGCTCGTGATCGGCGGCAAGGTGTTCGCCGCGATGAAGCGCTCGCTCGGCGCCGGCGAATGGATCCGGCGCGGGATCGGCGTGGCGCTGCTGGCTGGCGTCGGCGCGATCGCGCTCGGCCTCGATACCGGTGCGCTCGCGCAACTGTCGACGGTCACGACGGGCAGCCTCGAGACGAAGCTCGTCGACCGGCTCGGCGGGCGCTCGAATGGTGCGCCGGCCGCCATGTCGTCGACGAGCAACACCGGCAGCAGCGACAACACCAACGGCGGCACGGCGAGCGGCGCGATGATGGCCGCGGCGACCGATGGCGCACCGGCGGCCGGCGGCGCGATGATGCGCGCGGCCGGCACGACGCCCGCGATGCAGGCAGCAGCCGCGCTGCCCGTCGAAGGCACGCTGCCGTCGCTCGACGGCGCCGTGCAGTGGCTGAATTCGCCGCCGCTGACCGCGGCCGGCCTGCGCGGCAAGGTCGTGCTCGTCGATTTCTGGACCTATTCGTGCATCAACTGCCTGCGCACGCTGCCGTACACGACCGCGTGGGCGCACAAGTACGCGCCGTACGGGCTCGTCGTGATCGGTGTGCACGCCCCGGAGTTCGCGTTCGAGCGCGACATCGGCAACGTGAAGAAGGCCGTGCATGACCTCGGCATCGACTACCCGGTCGCGATCGACAACGGCTATGCGATCTGGCGCGCGTTCGGCAACGAATACTGGCCCGCGCACTACTTCGTCGACGCGCAGGGGCGGATCCGCCATCACCACTTCGGCGAAGGCGAATACGCGCAGTCGGAACGCGCGATCCAGTCGCTGCTCGCCGAAGCCGGCCACCCGGAAGCGCTGAGCGTGCCGATCGGGCTCACCGGCGCGCCCGCGAAAGGCGCGCTCGCGGCGGCCGACAGCGCGGACGTCCGTTCGCCCGAAACCTATGTCGGCTATGCGCGTGCGGAAGACTTCACGTCGCCGGGCGGCGTCGTGCGCGACGCGGCACACCGCTACGACGCGCCCGCTCGTCCCGACCTGAACGACTGGGGCCTCGCCGGCACGTGGCAGGTCGGCGCCGAGCGCGCAACGCTCGCCGCGCCGGCCGGCCGGATCGTCTACCGCTTCCATGCGCGCGACCTGCACCTCGTGCTCGGCCCGGGTGCAAACGGCAAGCCGGTGCGCTTTCGCGTGACGCTCGACGGCGCGGCGCCCGGCGCGGCCCATGGCGCCGACGTGGACGCGCAGGGCTACGGCACCGTCACCGGCCAACGCCTGTATCAGTTGGTGCGGCAGCCGGGCACGATCGCCGACCGCACGTTCTCGATCGAGTTTCTCGATCCGGGCGTCGATGCGTATGCGTTCACGTTTGGTTGAGTGCCGCGGTCCGGACACCTTATTTCGTCCCTCGTTTTCGAAGGAGCAATTCATGATCCCGACATCCACTCGCCGTTCCGCACCGAAGCGGGCGGCCATGCTGCGCCGCATCGGCGCGATCGCCCTCGCGGCGGCCGCCGTGTTCGGCTACCAGCGTGTCGTCAGTTCCGCGGAGCCGATGCGCACGGTGCCCGCGCCGACGCTCGACGAAACCCCGGGCACATCCCACGAGGAAACCGCCGTGATCGCCGGCGGCTGCTTCTGGGGCGTGCAGGGCGTGTTCGAGCACGTGAAGGGCGTGAAGCAGGTCACGGCCGGCTATGCGGGCGGCGCATCCGAAACCGCCCACTACGCGCTCGTCGGCAGCGGGCTGACCGGGCATGCGGAATCGGTGCGCATCGTCTTCGACCCGACGCAGGTCACGTACGGCCGGCTGCTGCAGGTGTTCTTCTCGGTCGCGCACGATCCGACCGAGCTGAACCGTCAGGGCCCCGACGAAGGTTCGCAATACCGGTCCGCGATCTTCCCGACCACCGCGCAGCAGCGGGCCGTCGCGACCGCGTACATCGCGCAGCTCGGCACCGCGCACACGTTCCCGTCGCCCGTCGTCACGCGCGTCGAGCCGTACAAGGGCTTCTATCCGGCCGAGGCGTATCACCAGAACTACCTCGAACTGCATCCCGACGCGCCGTACATCGCATACAACGACATGCCGAAGGTTGCCGGGCTGAAGCAGCGCTTCCCGGCGCTGTATCGTCCCGACGCGGTGCTGTGGCGCGACGCCCATCTGTGACAGGCAACCGGCGGCGCGGCGGCCGGCCCGGCCGCAGCATGACGCGGCCGGCCCCGCGCCGCCGGCCGCGTTTGAGCTGCATCAACGAAACGCATGCCGCGCCGACGGGGCAAACCCCGATCAGGTCAGCTCGACGGGCCAACTTCGCGTAGACTTCTCCAGATCAGTCCCCGCCGCATCATGCGGCGCCCGGAACTCACCAGCTTGCCAGGAGGCGTCACGCATGCGCGCAGTGCCTTTGTCTGACAGCAGTACCCTCGAACAACCGTCCACCGGCGCAGTCGTGCGCGACCTGCGCCGCGTGCCCATCCATCCCGACCACTGGTATCCGCTCGCGTGGTCGCGCGAGCTCAAGCGCGGCAAGACGCTCGGCGTGCGCTTCGCCGGCGATCCGATCGTGCTCGTGCGCACCGAATCCGGCGCCGTGTATGCGCTCGAAGATCGTTGCGCGCACCGCCAGGTGCCGCTGCATGCGGGCGTCGTGTCCGGCGAAACGCTGCGCTGCTGCTACCACGGCTGGACCTATGCGTGCGACAGCGGCCGCTGCGTCGACGTGCCTTACCTCGGCCGCGACCGTTTGCCCAACGGCGTGCGCGCGTATCCGTGCCGCGAGGCGCACGGGTTGATCTTCGTGTTCCCCGGCGACGCGACGCTCGCCGACGAACGCCCGTTCCCCGCGCTCGAATCGGCGGACGACCGTGCATTCAAGACGCGCCGCTTCGGCCGCGAGGTCAAGTGCCACTACTCGTTCATGCACGAGAACCTGATGGACATGAACCATCAGTTCCTGCATCGCAAGCAGATGGGACAGATGCGCGCGCGCAGCGTCGGCCGCCGGCGCGGCGACGACTGGGTCGAGGTCGACTACACGTTCGCGCGGATGGAAGGCAAGCAGCCGGTCGGCGAGGCGCTCGTGTTCGGCGCCAGCAAGAAGCCGGCCGACCAGTCCGACAAGAGCGTGATGACGGTGCGCACCCTCTACCCGTACCAGACGCTGCAGATCCGCTCGAGCGAGGGCACGCTCGTGATGGACCTGTGGATCGTCTACGTGCCGCTCGACGCAGAGCAGCGCACCAACCGCACGTTCGGCGTGCTGTCGATCCACAAGCCGGGCATCCCGTTCGCGCTCGATCTCGCGTGGCCGCTGCTCGTCTGGTTCACCGAGCGGATCTTCCGCGAGGATCGCTGGATCGTCGAGCGCGAGCAGGAAGCGCACGACCGGCAGGGCGCCGACTGGAACCACGAGGTATTCCCGGTCATCAACGAACTGCGCGACCTGCTGCGCCAGTGCGGCGCACGCACCGTGATCCCGATCCGCGAAGCGAACGCCGGCGACGCGCGCTGACCGCCGCGGCGAGCGCGCGCGCCTTCGTCCGGCTCGCGCGCTTCGCCCGCTTTGCCCGCTTCGCCCTCGCTCAGCCGGCGCGCTCGACCGGATGCGGCTCGCGCAGCCGGTTCGCGATGCGGGCGGCCTCGTAGTAGCCGGCGGCAGGCGGGCGCTCCAGGTAGCGGCCCGCGCCGCGCACCGCACGCAGCTCGCCGTCGGCCCATGCGAGCGCACCGCGCGTGAGCGTGTGCGTCGCGACGCCCTGCACGGTCATCCCTTCGAACACGTTGAAGTCGACCTGCTGGTGATGCGTCTTCACCGAGATCGTCTTCGTCGCGGCCGGATCCCACACGACGAGGTCGGCATCGGCGCCCACCTGCACAGCCCCCTTGCGCGGATACAGGTTGAAGATCTGCGCGGCGTTCGTCGACGTGATCCGCACGAACTCGTTCGGCGTGATGCGACCATGATTCACGCCGTGATGCCACAGCACCGACATGCGGTCCTCGACGCCGCCGCAGCCGTTCGGAATCTTCGTGAAGTCCTCGCGGCCCATCGCCTTCTGCGACGCGCAGAACACGCAGTGGTCGGTCGCCGTCGTATGCAGCTGGCCGGCCTGCAGCCCGCGCCACAGCGCCTCGCGATGCTCGGCCGAGCGAAACGGCGGGCTCATCACGTGCGCGGCGGCACGCGTCCAGTCCGGGTCGCGATAAACGGCCTCGTCGATCACCAGGTGGCCCGGCAGCACTTCACCGAACACGCGCAGCCCTTCGCTACGCGCGCGCGTGATCGCATCGACCGCGTCCTTCGACGACACGTGCACGATATACACGGGCACGCCGAGCACCTGCGCGATGCGGATCGCGCGGTTCGCGGCCTCGCCCTCGACCTCGGGCGGACGCGACAGCGGATGCGCCTCCGGCCCGGTCATCCCACGCGCGAGCAGCGCCTGCTGCAACCGGAACACGAGTTCGCCGTTCTCCGCGTGCACGGTCGGCAACGCGCCGAGTTCGAGCGACCGCGAGAAGCTGTTCACGAGCACCTCGTCGTCGGCCATGATCGCGTTCTTGTACGCCATGAAGTGCTTGAAGCTCGACACGCCGTGCTCGCGCACGAGCGTGCCCATGTCGCGGTGCACCGATTCGTCCCACCACGTGACGGCCACGTGAAAACCGTAGTCGGCCGCCGCCTTCTCGGCCCAGCCGCGCCATTCGCGGAATGCGTCCATCAGCGGCTGCTTCGGGCTCGGGATCACGAAGTCGATGATGCTCGTCGTGCCGCCCGACAGCCCGGCGGCCGTCCCCGAATAGAAATCGTCGCTCGCCGTCGTGCCCATGAACGGCAGTTCCATGTGCGTATGCGGATCGATGCCGCCCGGCATCACGTACTGGTCGTGTGCGTCGACCACCGTCGCGCCGGCCGGCGCGTCGATCGTCTCGGCGATCTGCAGGATCGTGCCGCCGTCCTGCGGGTCGGCACACAGTACGTCCGCGCGATAGGTGCGGTCCGCATCGACCACGGTGCCGCCGCGAATCAGGATTGCCATGTCGTTGCCTCCTCGTTGATTGTCGGGTGCCGCATGCCTACGCGCATCACGCACTCGCGATCTGCGCGCGCTGGGCGGCGCGCCACTTCATCCAGGTGCCGTACACGCCGGACGCCAGCACGAGGCCGACGAACCACGCGTACGTGTAGAGCGTGTTGAAGAAGGCCGGCACGTTCGGGAACGACGCCGGGAATGCGGTATGCAGGAAGCCGGGCAGGTTCGGCAGCACGCCGATCGCGAGCGCGGCCAGCGCGGCCGGGTTCCAGCCGCGCGCATAGCTGAAGTCGCCGCGCTCGTCGAACAGCGCGTGCGTATCGAGCCGCGTGCCGCGAATCAGGAAGTAGTCGACCATCAGGATGCCCGCGACCGGGCCCAGCAGCGCCGAATAGCCGACGAGCCAGGTGAAGATATAGCCGTCGGTTGTCGCGAGGATCTTCCACGGCATCATCACGATCGCGATCGTCGCGGTGATCATCCCGCCGGTGCGATACGAGATCGCCTTCGGCCACAGGCTCGAGAAATCGTAAGCGGGGCCGACGAGGTTCGCCGCGAGGTTGCAGCACATCGTGTCGAGCGTGAGGATCACGAGCGCGATGCCGACGCCGATGCCGGTCATCCGGCTCGTCAGGTCGATCGGATCCCAGATCGCGTTGCCGTAGATCACGACGGTCGCCGACGTCACGACGACCGACACCACCGACAGCAGCGCCATCGGCAGCGGCAGCCCGATCGACTGACCGATCATCTGGTCGCGCTGCGAATGCGCGAAGCGCGTGAAGTCGGGAATGTTCAGCGCGAGCGTCGCCCAGAAGCCGACCATCGCGGTCAGGCCCGGCCAGAACGTCGCCCAGAAGAGTCCGGCCTTCTTGCCGCCCGCGACGAACTGCGACGGCGCCGACAGCATCGAGCCGAAGCCGCCCGCCTGCGACGTCGCCCACCACACAAGCGCGACGCACATCACGACCTTGATCGGCGCCGACCAGCTCTCGAGCCAGCGGATCGAATCGGTGCCGTGCAGGATGAAGTACAACTGCAGCGCCCAGAACACCAGGAAGCACGCGAGCTGCCCGAACGAGATGCCGACCACCGGCAGCGCCGCGCCGTGCAGCGCGTTGCCGGTCAGGATGTTCAGCAGCGTGTAGATTGCGCTGCCGCCGAGCCAGGTCTGGATGCCGTACCAGCCGCATGCGACGATCGCGCGCAATAGCGCCGGCAGCTTCGCGCCCTGCGTGCCGAACGACGCGCGCACGAGCACCGCGTACGGAATCCCGTGCTTCGCGCCCGCATGGCCGACCAGCAGCATCGGCACGAGCACGATCAGGTTGCCGAGCAACACGGTCAGCACTGCCTGCCACGGCGACATGCCTTCCTGGATCAGCCCGGCCGCGAGCATGTACGACGCGATGTTCATCACCATCCCGACCCACAGCGCCGCGAAGTGGTACCACCGCCATGTGCGCTGCGCGGCCGTCGTCGGCGCGAGGTCGTCGTTGTACAGGCTGCCGGCCGGCGCCGCGGCGCTGTCGGCATCGGCGGGAATCGCTGCTGGTTTCATCGAAAGCGCTCCACGTAAACGTCGGCGCCGGCATCGCGCGATGCCGGCGAAACAGGACACAAGCGGCGGCGCGGCCCCTACCGCGCCGCCGGCCGCCGGTCAGGCCGCCTTCGCGTGCTTCGCGGGTTCCACCGGGCCGGCACCCGCGTCGGCACGCGCCGGATTGTTCGGATGCGTGGTCCAGTTCGCATAGTCGCCCGCGTCGACCCGCTCCATCGTGATGCATTGCTCGACCGGACATACATGCATGCAAAGATTGCACCCGACGCACTCCGCGTCCACCACTTCGAAATGCCGCACGCTGTCCTTCTCGGCGGTGATCGCCTGGTGCGACGTGTCCTCGCACGCGATATGGCACAGCCCGCACTGGATGCAGCGGTCCTGGTCGATGCGCGCCTTGATGTCGTATTTCAGGTTCAGGTATTTCCAGTCGGTGACGTTCGGCACCGCGCGGCCGCGGATGTCGTCGAGCGTCGCATACCCCTTCTCGTCCATCCAGTTCGACAGCCCGTCGGCGAGATCCGTCACGATCCGGAAGCCGTAGTGCATCGCGGCGGTGCACACCTGCACGCTGCCGGCGCCGAGCACCATGAACTCGGCCGCGTCGCGCCACGACGAAATCCCGCCGATGCCGGAAATCGGCAGGTTCGGCGTTTCCGGGTCGCGCGCGATCTCCGCGACCATGTTCAGCGCGATCGGCTTGACCGCGGGGCCGCAATAGCCGCCGTGCGTGCCCTTGCCGTCGACGGTCGGCATCGGCGCCATCTGGTCGAGGTCCACCGCGACGATCGAATTGATCGTGTTGATCAGCGACACGCCGTCCGCGCCGCCCTTGTAGGCGGCGCGCGAGCCCATCCGGATGTCGCTGATGTTCGGCGTGAGCTTCACGAGGCACGGCAGCTTCGTGCCTTCCTTGACCCAGCGCGTGACCATCTCGACGTATTCCGGCACCTGGCCGACAGCCGCGCCCATCCCGCGCTCGCTCATCCCGTGCGGACAGCCGAAGTTCAGCTCGACCGCGTCGGCGCCCGTGTCCTCGACGAGCGGCAGGATCCATTTCCAGTCGCGCTCGTTGCACGGCACCATCAGCGACACGATCAGCGCGCGGTCGGGCCAGTCGCGCTTCACCTGCGCGATCTCTCTCAGGTTCACGTCGAGCGGGCGGTCGGTGATCAGCTCGATGTTGTTCAGCCCGGCGATCCGCTGGCCGTTCCACTGCACCGCGCCGTAGCGCGAGCTGACGTTGACGACGTGCGGATCGAGCCCGAGCGTCTTCCAGACGACGCCGCCCCAGCCCGCCTCGAACGCGCGGTTGACGTTGTAGGCCTTGTCGGTCGGCGGCGCGGAGGCAAGCCAGAAGGGATTCGGCGAAGTGATGCCTGCGATGGTGCAGCGAAGGTCGGCCATGTTCGGCTCCGTGAAAATGGGGCGTTTATCGTGATCCGCGCGGCATGCGCGATGCCGCTGCGTGGGCCGCGCTCAAGCGGCCTTGGCGTCGCGCTGCGCGAGCGCCGCGTCGATCGCGGCCGCGGCGCGCTTGCCGTCCTGCACGGCCTGCACCGTGAGGTCGATACCGCCCGTCGCCGCGCAATCGCCGCCGGCCCACACGTCGGGCAACGCGGTGCGTCCGTCCGCATCGACCGCGATGCGCGTACCGTCCGCCGTCAGCAATGCGGGCGCGATACTGTCCGGCACCAGTGTCTGGCCAATTGCCTTCAGCACCATGTCCGCGTCGACGGTGAAGCGTTCGCCCGACGCGGCCTCGAACTCGACGCCCGTCACGTGCCCGTCCGCGCCCGCGATGCGCACCGGCTTCGCGTGCGTGACGAGCGTGACGCCGCTCTTTTGCGCGAACTCGCGTTCGGCCCACGTCGCGCTCATTGCATCCACGCCGCGCCGGTACACCATCGTCACGCGCTCGGCGCCGAGCTTGCGGCTCTGCACGGACGCGTCGATCGCCGTGTTGCCCCCGCCGATCACGACTACACGCCGCCCGACCGGCACGTTCTCCAGCCCGTCGGCCTGTCGCACCTGCTCGATGAAGTCGACCGCGTTCATCACGCCGGTCAACTGCTCGCCGTCGATCGCGAGTGTGCGCACGCCGCCCAGCCCCATCGCGAGAAACACCGCGTCATGCTGCTCGCGCAATGCGTCGAGCGTCACGTCGCGGCCGAGCGCGACGCCCGTCTCCAGCGCGATACCGCCGACCGACAGCAGCCACTCCACTTCGCGCTGCGCGAAATCGTCGACAGTCTTGTACGCGGCGATGCCGTATTCGTTCAAGCCGCCCGCCTTCGGCCGCGCGTCGAACAGCGTGACGCGATGCCCGGCAAGCGCGAGCCGGTGCGCGCAGGCGAGCCCGGCCGGCCCCGCGCCGACCACCGCGACATGCCGCCCCGTATCGGGCGCACGCGTGAAGCGCACCGCGCCGGTCGCCATCGCCCAGTCGGTCGCGTGCCGCTGCAGCGCGCCGATCGCGACCGGCTGCGCGTCCTGGTGATTGCGCACACACGCGCCTTCGCACAGGATCTCGGTCGGACACACGCGTGCACACATCCCGCCGAGCGGATTGGCAGACAGGATGTCGGTCGCCGCGCCCTTCAGGTTGCCGTTGCCGATCTTGCGGATGAAGCTCGGGATATCGATCTGCGTCGGGCAAGCCTGCACGCACGGCGCGTCGTAGCAGTAGTGGCAGCGGCTGGCGGCCGCCGCGGCGGCGGTCGGATCGAGCAGCGGCGCGATATCGGCGAATTCGCACGAGAGTTGCGTGGACGTCAGGCGATGCGCGGCGATATCGCCGGATGGCTTGGTGGTCATACGCGTTCCTTCGACTGAGTGGAGACGAAGCCGTCCCCGCCGGCTGCGAGCGCACAGTCGGGTCGGCTATGTTTTGGAGTGCTACGGTCAGGCGATGGGCAGCCTGCCGGCCGCGCTAGATTCGATCCGTCATGAAGCCGGCTCGCACGCACGCGAGAGCATCGCGTGCAGCAGCACGTTCGCGCCTGCCTCGATCCACGCCGGCGTCGCGTCCTCGATCTCGTTGTGGCTGATGCCGTCGACACAGGGCACGAACACCATCGACGTCGGCGCGACCTGCGCCAGATAGCACGCGTCGTGCCCCGCACCCGACACGATGTCGCGATGCGAGTAGCCGAAGCGGTCGGCCGCGTCGCGCACGGCCGCCACGCAGGCCGGATCGAACGCGACGGGCTTGTAGTAGAAAATCTGCTCGAGCGCGGTCTCGAGCCCGATCTCGCCCGCGATGCGCGCGACGCCGTCGCGCAGCGCAGCGTCCATCTTCGCGAGCACGGCGTCGTCCGGATGACGGAAATCGACGGTGAAGAACACGCGGCCCGGAATCACGTTGCGCGAGTTCGGATGAACCTGCATCATCCCGACCGTCGCGCAACCGAACGGCGCGTGATCGAGGCCGATCCGGTTCACGAGATCGACGACGCGCGACGCGCCGAGCAGCGCGTCGCGGCGGCGCGGCATCGGCGTCGGCCCCGCATGCGCTTCCTGGCCGGTGAACGTGATCTCGTACCAGCGCTGCCCCTGCGCGTCGGTCACCACGCCGATCGTCTTGCACTCCGCTTCGAGAATCGGTCCCTGCTCGATATGCAGCTCGAACGCCGCATGCAGCTTGCGGCCGCCGCACGGCACGTCGCCCGCATAGCCGATGCGCGCCAGCTCCTCGCCGATCGTCTTGCCGTCGACGTCCTTGCGCGACAGTCCGTATTCGAGCGAAAACACGCCCGCGAACACGCCCGACGCGACCATCGCCGGTGCGAAGCGCGAGCCTTCCTCGTTGGTCCAGATCACGACCTCGATCGGATGCTCGGTCTCGATGCCGTGATCGTTCAGACTACGAATCACCTCGAGGCCGCCCAGCACGCCGTAGATGCCATCGAAGCGGCCGCCCGTCGGCTGCGAATCCGCGTGCGAGCCGGTGACGACCGGCGCCGCGTCGGCCACGCGCCCCGCGCGACGCATGAATACGTTGCCCATCGTATCGACCGTCACCGTGCAGCCGGCCGCCTTGGCCCAGCCGACGATCAGGTCGCGGCCGGCCTTGTCGAGATCGGTCAGCGCGAGGCGGCAGACGCCGCCCTTCGGCGTCGCGCCGATCTTCGCCACCTCCATCAGGCTGTCCCACAACCGTCTGCCGTCGATCTTGATCGACGTGTCGAATGCTGCCCGCTTCACTGTTTCCGATACCGTGTCCATTCGTATCGCTCCTGTGGGGTCGGTCATGTCGTGATCCGGTCGGTGCCGGTGCACGCATTGCTGCTGTCGGGGCAAACCCGCACCTGCGAGGTGCAGGTGCGCATCGTTCGTGCGATTCGTCCGATCGATGCGCTGGGCGCTGGCACTGCGTTTCGCCGCTCGTCGAATCCTGTCCGATTGGACAGGTTTTAGACCATCAAAATGTCGAGCGCAACGTCTTTCTTGCGTGATCTGTTCCAGCGAGAACCGTGCCATCGCATCGCAGCATCGCGCCCGCACGAATGCATCGCGTAGGTGCGTTCGAAGCGGACCTGCGACTAGAATGAAGCCCAACGCGGCACCCATGCCGCGCGAGGGCAACGATGAGACATGACGAAGCGGCCGCCGCAGCCGGCGGCCACGACGAAACGGGCACGCCTTTGCGGCGACGCAAGGCGCACATCCGCGAGTCCAACGAAGCGCATCTGCTGGCCTGCGCGGAAGCCGTGTTCGCGGAGCGCGGGCTCAACGGCGCGAGCACCGCGATGATCGCCGAGCGTGCCGGGCTGCCGAAGGCGAACCTGCATTACTACTTCCCGACGAAGCTGGCGTTGTACCGCCGTGTGCTCGACGACCTGTTCGAAGACTGGCACCGCGCGGCCGGCTCGTTCGAGGCCGGAGACGATCCCGTCGAGGCGATCGGCAGCTACGTGCGCGCGAAGATGGATCTGTCGCGACGGCGCCCGCTCGGCTCGAAAGTGTGGGCCAACGAGATCATTCACGGCGCCGAGCACATGCAGGACATCCTGTCGGAACGTGTGAAGCCGTGGTTCGACACGCGCGTGAACGTGATCGAAGGCTGGATCGCGCGCGGGCTGCTTGCACCGATCGATGCGCACGCATTGATGTACCTGATCTGGGCGACCACGCAGCACTATGCGGATTTCGATGCGCAGATCCGCGCGCTGAGCGGCAAGCGTGCGTTCACGCAGAAGGCCTTCGCCGAGAAGACCGAGCATGTCGTGCAGCTCGTGATCCGCGCATGCGGTGCGGTGTCGCCGGGAGCGAGCGCGTAGCGCGATCGCATCCCAGAAAACAAAACGGGCGACGGGCACGATGCCCGCCGCCCGCGTCGCGAGACGGCGTACATGCCGTCCCGTGCGTGATGCGTGAACGCGTTCGCGTTACGCGACGCGCTCGATCGCGATCGCCGTCGCCTCGCCGCCGCCGATGCACAGCGATGCGATGCCGCGCTTCAGGCCATACGATTCGAGCGCGGCCAGCAGCGTCACCATCACGCGTGCACCCGATGCGCCGATCGGATGGCCGAGCGCACACGCGCCGCCGTGCACGTTGACCTTGTCGTGCGACAGGTCGAGATCGCGCATCGCGGCCATCACGACCACCGCGAAGGCTTCGTTGATCTCGAACAGGTCGACGTCGCGCAGGTTCCAGCCGGTTTTTTCGGACAGCTTGCGAATCGCGCCGATCGGTGCCGTCGCGAACAGGCCCGGCTTGTTCGCGTAGGTCGAATGCCCGACGATCACGGCCTTCGGCGTGAGGCCGAGCCGCTCCGCTTCCGAGCGGCGCATCATCACGAGCGCGGCCGCGCCGTCGGAAATCGATGACGAATTGGCCGCCGTCACCGTGCCGCCTTCGCGGAACGCCGGCTTGAGCGTCGGAATCTTGTCGAGCTTCGCCTTGCCCGGTTGCTCGTCGATCGAGATCACCGCTTCGGTCTTGCCGGCCTTCACGGTCACCGGCGCGACCTCCGACGTGAAGCGCCCTTCCGCGATCGCACGTTGCGCACGCGTCAGCGACGCGATCGCGAATGCATCCTGCGCCTCGCGCGTGAACTGGTAGGCCTGCGCGCAATCCTCCGCGAACGTGCCCATCAGCCGGCCCTTGTCGTATGCGTCCTCGAGCCCGTCGAGGAACATGTGGTCGAGCACCTGGCCGTGACCCATGCGCATCCCCGCGCGCGCCTTCGGCAGCAGGTACGGCGCGTTCGTCATACTCTCCATCCCGCCCGCGACCGCCACGTCCGCCGACCCGGCCAGCAGCAGGTCGTGCGCGAACATCGCGGCCTTCATCCCGGAGCCGCACATCTTGTTGACCGTGGTCGCGCCCGCGGCCAGCGGCAAGCCGGCCTTCAGCGCGGCCTGCCGCGCGGGCGCCTGACCCTGGCCGGCCGGCAACACGCAGCCGAACACGATTTCATCGATGCGCTCGGCCGGCACGCGGGCGCGCTCGAGCGCCGCGCGAATCGCCGCCGCGCCGAGCTCGCTCGCACTGGCCCCGGCGAGGTCGCCTTGAAAACCACCCATCGGCGTGCGTGCCGCACCGACGATTACGATCGGATCCTGTGTCGTCATGATCGAATTTCTCCAGTTCCAGTTCCAGTTTCAGTTTCAGCGCGGCGCCATGCGCAACGCGCCATCGAGACGGATGACTTCGCCGTTCAGCATCGTGTTCTCGACGATGTGGCGCACCAGCGCCGCGAATTCGTCGGGGCGGCCGAGCCGCGGCGGGAACGGCACGCTCTTGCCGAGCGCGTCCTGCACGTCCTGCGGCATGCCGGCCATCATCGGCGTCTCGAAGATGCCCGGCGCGATCGTCACCACGCGAATGCCGAACCGCGCGAGTTCGCGCGCGATCGGCAGCGTCATGCCTACCACGCCGCTCTTCGATGCCGCATACGCGGCCTGCCCGATCTGTCCGTCGAACGCCGCGACCGACGCGGTGTTGACGATCACGCCGCGCTCGCCTTGCGCGTCGGCGTCCTGCTTCGACATTACTTCGGCCGCCAGCCGGATCATGTTGAACGTGCCGACCAGGTTGATCGACACCGCGCGCGCGAAGCGCTCGAGCGAATGCGGACCGTCGCGGCCGACGACTTTCTCACCCGGCGCGACGCCCGCGCAGTTCACGAGCGCATCGATGCGGCCGAACGCGTCGCGCGCGGCGGCGACGGCAGCTTGCCCGTCGGCCTCGCTCGTCACGTCGGTCTTCACGAAGCATGCGGCCGCACCGAGTTCGTGCGCGAGGCTCGTGCCGGCATCCTCATTGACGTCCAGCAAAACCGCCTTGCCGCCTGCGGCCACCACCATGCGCGCCACCGCGGCGCCGAGGCCCGAACCGGCGCCCGTAATCAGAAAAACGCGATCCTCGATATTCATTCGCACTCCGTATTCAGTCTTCAGGATTGAGCGGTCTTCTCGGCTTCCATCTTGCGCAGAACGAAGCGCTGGATCTTGCCGCTCGGGGTTTTCGGCAGCGCGTCGACGAAGTCGATCGCGCGGGGATACGCGTGAGCCGACAGCCGCCGCTTCACGTGCTGGCTCAGTTCGTCGGCCAGCGCCGGCGTGCCTTCAAAGCCTTTCGACAGCACGACGAACGCCTTGACGATCTCCGTGCGCTCCGGGTCCGGCACGCCGATCACCGCGGCCTCGCTGACGGCCGGATGCTCGATCAGCGCGCTTTCCACGTCGAACGGGCCGATCCGGTAGCCGGACGACGTGATCACGTCGTCCGCGCGGCCGATGAAGCTCACGGTGCCGTCCGGCTCGAGCTCGACGTTGTCGCCGGTGCGGTAGTAGCCGCCCGCGATCGCCGGCGTATCCTGCTGCCAGTAGCCGGTGAACCACAGCAGCGGCGAGCGTGCGATGTCGATCGCGAGGTTGCCGGGCTCGCCCGGGCCGAGCTCGCGACCGGCTTCGTCGAGTACCGCGACGCGATAGCCGGGCATCGCGAGACCGGCCGAACCGACATGGACGACGTGCGTGAGCCCGTGATGGTTGTTCACGACCATCCCGAGTTCGGTCTGGCCGTAGTGGTCGTGGATCGGTGCGCCGAGCGCAGCATGGAACCAGCGCACGACTTCCGGATTCAGCGGTTCGCCCGCGCTGCTGACGACCCGCAGCTGCCCTTTCAACCGTGCCGCCACTTCGGTGCCCGCTGCCATCAGCATCCGGTACGCGGTCGGCGAACCGGCGAGGCTCGTGATGCCGAGCCGTTCGATCACGTCGCAGGTGCTGTCGACGGTAAAGCTGCCTTCGTACAGCGTCGTCGCATGGCCAAGCAGCAGCGGGCCCGTGATCGCGTAGTAGAGCCCGTATGCCCAACCGGGATCGGCGATGTTCCAGAAGCGGTCGCTGTCGCGCAGGTCCACCGCGTCGCGCATGTAGGCGCCGAACGCGAGCAGTGCGCGCAGCGGCACCGGCACGCCTTTCGGCAAACCCGTCGTGCCCGACGTCGACATCATCATGAACAGGTCGGTGCCTTTGCGCGGCACCGGTTCGAATGTGCCCGGCTGCGCGTCGAGCGCCGTACGGAAATCGATGTCGCGGGCCGGCAGCGTGTCGCCCGGCTCGCGCACCGTCGCCACCGGCGGGCAATCCGCGATCTCGTCGAGCTTCGCGCGATTCGCGATGTTGGTGACGATCAGCCGTGCATCGCTCATGCGCAGCCGGTGCTCGATTGCCTTCGGTCCGAACGCGGTGAAAAGCGGCTGGTAGACGGCGCCCGCGCGCCACGTGCCGAGAATCGTCGCGACGAGTTCGGGCGTGCGCGGCAACAGGCCGGCCACCACGTCGCCCGGCTTCACGCCCTGCTCGACCAGCAGGTTCGCGACGCGCGCCGACAGCGCCTGCATCTGCGCGAACGTGAAGCTGCGATGCCGGCCGCCAGCGTCGATCCAGTCGAGGGCGATCACGTTCGGGTCCGCCGCCGCATGCCGGTCGCAGCATTCGACGCAGGCGTTCAGGCCCTGCTCCAGGTCGCCGTGCAGAGATGCGGCGGCGGTCTCGATACGGAATCCGGCCACGGCGTCGGCGTAGGCCGGCACCTCCCGGGCAGTTGCTCCATCACGCATGCGTGTCTCCTGTTCGTTATGACCGCCCGGCGAACCGAGGGTATATCGATGATGGTAGACAGCAGTCACATTGCAATCAATGACAAACAGAATCTAGAATCGTGATCGCTTTTGCCATGTCTGGAGGGTATGAAAACATGGGGCAGCAAATGATCTCGCCCGATTTCGTCGAGGATGCACTCGAGAGCCTGCGCCGGCAACGGATTCCGGCCGGGCCGGTACTGCACGCGGCCGGCCTGCCGGCCGCCGTGCGCGGGCCCGTCACACCGCAGCAGTATGGCCGGCTGTGGCTGGCGATCGCCAGCGCGATCGACGACGAATTCTTCGGGCTCGCGGCCCGGCCGATGCGGCGTGGCAGTTTCATGCTGCTGTGCCATGCCGTGCTGGACGCGGGCACGCTCGAGAAGGCGCTGCGGCGTGCGCTGCAGTTCTTGCGCGTGGTGCTGGACGAGCCGCACGGCGAGCTCGTGGTCGCCGACGGACAGGCGCAGATCGTGCTCAAGCAGGCCGGCGCGCCCTATTCCGCGTTCGCTTACCGGACGTTCTGGCTGATCCTGCTCGGGGTCGCCTGCTGGCTGACCGGCCGGCGCATTCCACTGCAGCGCATCGATTTCGCGTGCCCGTGCCCCGATCACCGCAGCGATTACCATCAGTTCTTCGGGGTACCGGTCCATTTCGACCGGCCCGACAGCCGGCTCGCCTTCAACGCCGCGTATCTCGCGCTGCCGACGATCCGCTCCGCACAGGCACTGAAGACCTTCCTGCGCGGCGCGCCCGGCAATCTGCTGGTCCGCTACCGGCACGACACCGGCTGGGTGGCAAAAACGCGCGCGCACCTGAAGGCACTGCCGGCCGCCGAGTGGCCGGACTTCGACACGCTGGCCGTGCGCCTCGGCACGACGCCCGCGACGCTGCGGCGACGCCTGCGCAGCGAGGGACAGAGCTTCGCGTCGATCAAGGACGAGCTGCGCGGCGCACTGGCCCAGTCGCTGCTGCGCGCACACCGGCTCAGCGTCGCGGAAATCGCGGCCGAACTCGGCTTCACCGAACCGAGCGCGTTTCATCGCGCGTTCCGGAAATGGACGGGCACGAGCCCGGGCGCATTTCGGCGCGACGTCAATGCGGGGCAATCGGAGCATTGATACGCTGCCGATCCGCAACCTCCCGTGGATCGGTGTCTGCTGGCTGATGATGGTTCGGCGTCAGACGCTGTCGAAAGCGGAGTAGTCTCTGTCGAATAGCCGTGATGGCGGAATGCGAAGGCCACCGCGGCCGCCCGGCGAGCATGCGTGAAATCCTGACCCTTCGACCTGATGCGAGGCCCGATATGGATGCAGTTCGTGCAGTCATCGAACCGTATGAAGCCGCACTTCGAGCGGCGATGCTCACCAACGACGTCGACGCGCTCGACACGTTGCTGGATGACGATCTGACCTTCACCGTCCCGACCGGGCAGGTCATTGCCAAGCACGACGATCTGTCCGCGCATCGTGCGAAGCTGCTGCGCCTCGACGCACTCGATATCCAGGAGATGGGGACGAAGATGATCGGCGAGATGATTCTCACCACGACGAAGGCGATGCTTGCCGGTCGTTTCGACGGCGCCGCATTCAACGGCATGTTCGCCTATACGCGCCTGTGGCGCCGGTTGGGGAGCGACTGGCGTGTGGTTGCAGGACATGCATCGCAGATCGGTTGAGCTACGACATGCCGGCAATCGCCGAACTGCGGGATCCAAAGGTGAATCGATGCTGCGACTGTCACGCACCGACATGCTCGGCGCGCTGGGACCGGCGCCACTGACGGGGAGAAGAGATGCGCCATCGACGACTGCGCCCCTCGCTGCCATCGCGTTTCCGCCGCGCCAATGCAAAAACCCCCGCCTTGTCGGGCGGGGGTTTTTGGCTTAGGGAGCCTGACGATTACCTACTTTCACACGGGAATCCGCACTATCATCGGCGTAGAGTCGTTTCACGGTCCTGTTCGGGATGGGAAGGGGTGGGACCGACTCGCTATGGTCATCAGGCAAAGAGGGTTGTCACGTTGCTTCGCAACGCGACCAATCTGGGAAGAAGCAGTAATTTTGGTTGTGTGTATCACACACGAGAATCCAACTTGTCCGACGCGCTCTGTCAGCGCGAAACAGACTTGTTATAGGATCAAGCCTTACGGGCAATTAGTATCAGTTAGCTGAACGCATTACTGCGCTTACACACCTGACCTATCAACGTCCTGGTCTCGAACGACCCTTCAAGGGGATCTAGTCCCCAGGGATATCTCATCTTAAGGCGAGTTTCCCGCTTAGATGCTTTCAGCGGTTATCTCTTCCGAACATAGCTACCCGGCGATGCCACTGGCGTGACAACCGGTACACCAGAGGTTCGTCCACTCCGGTCCTCTCGTACTAGGAGCAGCCCCCTTCAAATATCCAACGCCCACGGCAGATAGGGACCAAACTGTCTCACGACGTTTTAAACCCAGCTCACGTACCTCTTTAAATGGCGAACAGCCATACCCTTGGGACCGGCTACAGCCCCAGGATGAGATGAGCCGACATCGAGGTGCCAAACACCGCCGTCGATATGAACTCTTGGGCGGTATCAGCCTGTTATCCCCAGAGTACCTTTTATCCGTTGAGCGATGGCCCTTCCATACAGAACCACCGGATCACTATGACCTGCTTTCGCACCTGCTCGACTTGTCGGTCTCGCAGTTAAGCACGCTTATGCCATTGCACTATCAGCACGATTTCCGACCGTACCTAGCGTACCTTCGTACTCCTCCGTTACGCTTTGGGAGGAGACCGCCCCAGTCAAACTGCCTACCATGCACTGTCCCCGACCCGGATCACGGGCCAAGGTTAGAACCTCAAACAAACCAGGGTGGTATTTCAAGGACGGCTCCACCGAAACTAGCGTTCCGGTTTCATAGCCTCCCACCTATCCTACACAGATCGGTTCAAAGTCCAATGCAAAGCTACAGTAAAGGTTCATGGGGTCTTTCCGTCTAGCCGCGGGTAGATTGCATCATCACAAACACTTCAACTTCGCTGAGTCTCGGGAGGAGACAGTGTGGCCATCGTTACGCCATTCGTGCAGGTCGGAACTTACCCGACAAGGAATTTCGCTACCTTAGGACCGTTATAGTTACGGCCGCCGTTTACCGGGACTTCAATCAAGAGCTTGCACCCCATCATTTAATCTTCCGGCACCGGGCAGGCGTCACACCCTATACGTCCACTTTCGTGTTTGCAGAGTGCTGTGTTTTTATTAAACAGTCGCAGCCACCAGTTTATTGCAACCCCTTCACCCTCTGCGCGCAGGCGCATCAAGCTACAAGGGCGTACCTTATCCCGAAGTTACGGTACCAATTTGCCGAGTTCCTTCTCCCGAGTTCTCTCAAGCGCCTTAGAATACTCATCTCGCCCACCTGTGTCGGTTTGCGGTACGGTCATCGTTAGACTGAAGCTTAGAGGCTTTTCTTGGAACCACTTCCAATTGCTTCGCTCCCTAAGGAGCTCGCGCCACACCCTTGAATTACGCACCCGGATTTGCCTAAGTGCCTTCTCCAATGCAGCGACCGGGACTTCCAACACCCGGACAACCTTCCGCGATCCGTCCCCCCATCGCATCTAACAATGGTGCAGGAATATTGACCTGCTTCCCATCAGCTACGCATTTCTGCCTCGCCTTAGGGGCCGACTCACCCTACGCCGATGAACGTTGCGTAGGAAACCTTGGGCTTACGGCGAGGGGGCCTTTCACCCCCTTTATCGCTACTCATGTCAGCATTCGCACTTCCGATACCTCCAGCACGCTTTTCAACGCACCTTCGCAGGCTTACGGAACGCTCTCCTACCATGCGTGCAAAGCACGCATCCGCAGCTTCGGTATATAGCTTAGCCCCGTTACATCTTCCGCGCAGGACGACTCGATCAGTGAGCTATTACGCTTTCTTTAAAGGGTGGCTGCTTCTAAGCCAACCTCCTGACTGTTTTAGCCTTCCCACTTCGTTTCCCACTTAGCTATATTTGGGGACCTTAGCTGGCGGTCTGGGTTGTTTCCCTCTTGACACCGGACGTTAGCACCCGATGTCTGTCTCCCGTGATTGCACTCTTCGGTATTCGGAGTTTGCTATGGCGGGGTAATCTGCAATAGACCCCCCAACCATGACAGTGCTCTACCCCCGAAGGTGAGACACGAGGCACTACCTAAATAGTTTTCGGAGAGAACCAGCTATTTCCAAGTTTGTTTAGCCTTTCACCCCTATCCACAGCTCATCCCCTAACTTTTCAACGTTAGTGGGTTCGGACCTCCAGTACGTGTTACCGCACCTTCATCCTGGCCATGGATAGATCACTTGGTTTCGGGTCTACGCCCAGCAACTGAACGCCCTATTCGGACTCGCTTTCGCTACGCCTGCCCTATACGGTTAAGCTTGCTACTGAACGTAAGTCGCTGACCCATTATACAAAAGGTACGCCGTCACCCCTTACGAGGCTCCGACTGTTTGTATGCATGCGGTTTCAGGATCTATTTCACTCCCCTCCCGGGGTTCTTTTCGCCTTTCCCTCACGGTACTGGTTCACTATCGGTCGATCACGAGTATTTAGCCTTGGAGGATGGTCCCCCCATCTTCAGACAGGATTTCACGTGTCCCGCCCTACTTGTCGTACACTTAGTTCTTTCATACTGTTTTCGCCTACGGGGCTATCACCTGCTATGGCCGCACTTTCCAGAGCGTTCGGCTAACAATACAAATAAAGAGTACAAGGCTCATCCCATTTCGCTCGCCACTACTTTGGGAATCTCGGTTGATTTCTTTTCCTGCGGTTACTTAGATGTTTCAGTTCACCGCGTTCGCTTCGCATGGCCTATGTATTCAGCCATGGATACTCCAAAAGGAGTGGGTTTCCCCATTCGGACATCTACGGATCAAAGCTCGTTTGCCAGCTCCCCGTAGCTTTTCGCAGGCTACCGCGTCCTTCATCGCCTGTGATCGCCAAGGCATCCACCACATGCACTTGTTCGCTTGACCCTATAACGAGTCTGTCTCATCGACAGTCGCTACAGATTGAGTTCTCGCGTTGTGCCGTATTCCAATTGAGTCAAACATAGAGTTCGAATCATCTTGAGATACATCGATACAATCACAACCCGGATAGCTTTCACGTCCATCTCAAGACGCTTCCGCTATCCAAATTACTTACTTCTTCCAGATTGTTAAAGAACGACAGCCGATATGGTGTTACTCATATCACTCTGACTGGCTCAATCGCCAATGACAAAAATTCGACGACGTCGAACACTTGTCATTGAGGATTGGTGGAGGCAGACGGGATCGAACCGACGACCCCCTGCTTGCAAAGCAGGTGCTCTCCCAGCTGAGCTATGCCCCCATGTACAGATGACCTCAGGTTTCAGCCTAGCGGTAGAGGTACTCGTAAGCGCTGAAGCGCTAACGATCACCGACACGTCAGACAATGGTGGGTCTGGTTGGATTCGAACCAACGACCCCCGCCTTATCAAGACGGTGCTCTAACCGACTGAGCTACAGACCCCTGAGTCTGTCTTTAATTTACAGCCGATAAGCGTGAGCGCTCAACTTTGCGAGAAGCTCTGGAAAGGAGGTGATCCAGCCGCACCTTCCGATACGGCTACCTTGTTACGACTTCACCCCAGTCATGAATCCTACCGTGGTGACCGTCCTCCTTGCGGTTAGACTAGCCACTTCTGGTAAAACCCACTCCCATGGTGTGACGGGCGGTGTGTACAAGACCCGGGAACGTATTCACCGCGGCATGCTGATCCGCGATTACTAGCGATTCCAGCTTCATGCACTCGAGTTGCAGAGTGCAATCCGGACTACGATCGGTTTTCTGGGATTAGCTCCCCCTCGCGGGTTGGCAACCCTCTGTTCCGACCATTGTATGACGTGTGAAGCCCTACCCATAAGGGCCATGAGGACTTGACGTCATCCCCACCTTCCTCCGGTTTGTCACCGGCAGTCTCCTTAGAGTGCTCTTGCGTAGCAACTAAGGACAAGGGTTGCGCTCGTTGCGGGACTTAACCCAACATCTCACGACACGAGCTGACGACAGCCATGCAGCACCTGTGCGCCGGTTCTCTTTCGAGCACTCCCACCTCTCAGCAGGATTCCGACCATGTCAAGGGTAGGTAAGGTTTTTCGCGTTGCATCGAATTAATCCACATCATCCACCGCTTGTGCGGGTCCCCGTCAATTCCTTTGAGTTTTAATCTTGCGACCGTACTCCCCAGGCGGTCAACTTCACGCGTTAGCTACGTTACTAAGGAAATGAATCCCCAACAACTAGTTGACATCGTTTAGGGCGTGGACTACCAGGGTATCTAATCCTGTTTGCTCCCCACGCTTTCGTGCATGAGCGTCAGTATTGGCCCAGGGGGCTGCCTTCGCCATCGGTATTCCTCCACATCTCTACGCATTTCACTGCTACACGTGGAATTCTACCCCCCTCTGCCATACTCTAGCCTGCCAGTCACCAATGCAGTTCCCAGGTTGAGCCCGGGGATTTCACATCGGTCTTAGCAAACCGCCTGCGCACGCTTTACGCCCAGTAATTCCGATTAACGCTCGCACCCTACGTATTACCGCGGCTGCTGGCACGTAGTTAGCCGGTGCTTATTCTTCCGGTACCGTCATCCCCCGGCTATATTAGAACCAAGGATTTCTTTCCGGACAAAAGTGCTTTACAACCCGAAGGCCTTCTTCACACACGCGGCATTGCTGGATCAGGCTTTCGCCCATTGTCCAAAATTCCCCACTGCTGCCTCCCGTAGGAGTCTGGGCCGTGTCTCAGTCCCAGTGTGGCTGGTCGTCCTCTCAGACCAGCTACTGATCGTCGCCTTGGTAGGCCTTTACCCCACCAACTAGCTAATCAGCCATCGGCCAACCCTATAGCGCGAGGCCCGAAGGTCCCCCGCTTTCATCCGTAGATCGTATGCGGTATTAATCCGGCTTTCGCCGGGCTATCCCCCACTACAGGACATGTTCCGATGTATTACTCACCCGTTCGCCACTCGCCACCAGGTGCAAGCACCCGTGCTGCCGTTCGACTTGCATGTGTAAGGCATGCCGCCAGCGTTCAATCTGAGCCAGGATCAAACTCTTCAGTTTAAACCTGTTACTGTTTTCGGTTCGGTTAAGAACCGGTCGCTCACTCAAAGCTGACAGGAATATGAATCACTTCATAAACCTGACTTACTTTAGTGTGAGACTCTTGATACTTTCGCTATCTGATCCGAGGATCAGCTCGCTTCCATCAAGCGCCCACACTTATCGGCTGTTAATTTTTAAAGAGCATTTCTGCGAGAAACCTTCTGTTTCTCAGCAGCGCTGCGTTTTCAGCAGCAGAGAAGCGAGATTATGAACCGTCTTTCTTCGCTCGTCAACAACTTTTTGAACTGCTTCGTTGCGACGGCGAGGGGTTCAACTTCGTGTGCGCCGGGGCTTCTACAACCTTCCCCGTCAGCACCGCTTCCCTTCCCTCCCGCGCCGTGTTTCCGTTAGCGCGAAAGAGGCGTGATTGTAGGCATCCGCCCCTGCCGACGCAACCCCTTTTGTGAAAATATTTTGAAAAAGCCGCCCGCGCAGCCTCCAGGGCGCGGGCCCTTCTTTCCTCTTATATACGGAGGCCGACAGCATCCCGTATGCACCCCGCGCCAGTCACCATGCCGCGGAACAAACAAAGGGGTACGCGCGGTCGAGTATCATCCCGCGATCGAACAACGCACTCATACCGACGATGGACAGCACCACTCAATCCGGCGACGCCGATCTTCGCGACGAATATGCCGCGCTTCGCGAGCGCGCCGTCATGCTGGAAGAACAGGCCCCGCCGCTCCTGCAACGCATCTCGGATGTGCTGCCGCGCATCAGCGGCGAGTCCGAACTGGCGGACGAGCATCGCGAACGGCTCGTCGGCGCACGCAACGCCGCGATGGTCTCGATCGAAAACTATCAGCAGGCGATTCCGTTCCTGCAGACGGCCGACTCGATCATCGAGCAGCTCGACAAGACGCCCGAGCGCGACGAGGACATCGAGTGGCGCGAATCGCTGCTGCAGCGGCTCGACGAACTGATCGACGTCGCGGTCGTGATGATCGACGATGCGCAAGCCTATTTCGAGCAAGCGGACGCCTGCGATCTCTCCAGCGTGCCGAAGTCCATTCTCGAAGACTGAGCAGCACGGCCGGTATGCGCACCGCGCATCGACTGAACATGATGTTGCGCATGCCGATCGGCTGTCACTGCTCGACACCTTGACGTCGACGATCAGATACGTCCCGCAAAAGCTCACCTTGCCGTCACGGATTCACGGGTACCCGCCAACCGCGACCCGTGAGTGACTAGCGCGTATCGAGCACGATCGTCTCGCTGACGATCGGCACACGGATGTACCCGCCCACCGCATCGCCATACGCGTGCGCATTTCCGTCGATCACATACTGCGCGGTCAATGCACACAGCGTGGCGTCGCGCGCGTCGACCGAGCGCAGTGTCGACACGTCGATTCCGACTTGCGCGAGCAATTGCCGGCGCTGGTTGCGTTTCTGCTTCGCCGATGCAATCGCCTTGCCGAGCATCGCGCAGGTAATCGCGTACGGATAGGTCTCGAAGCTCACGCGTCCGCCGGCATACCGTGCGTCGGTGAGCAGCGGATAGGCCTGCGCCAGCGCGCGGTACACGCGCTCGCCCATGAACATCCAGTCGAAGAAGCCCGACGCACTGGTCACGGCCTGTTCGCGCGACGGCGTCGGAAAGCACGAGATCCGCTCACGCGCGAGCGCCTGCTCGGCCGCGCGGCGCCCGCTTCCCGTCCACCACAGGCTCGGCGCATCGACGCCGACGGCCACCACGCCATGCTCGATGCACAGCGCGGGCAGCGCTTCGGGCGCGATCCGAGCCTCGCGGCAGACGATCGTCGAGCCGCGCAGGATCACGAGATCGCATTGCTTCTTGTCGCCGCCGACGTCGACGCCCGCCACCGCAGGCGGTGACCACGCGACGGATCGGGATCGGGCCGCCCGCATGGCCGCGCGTCAGTCCGCCGGCCGCGCGTCGTACGCGGCATCGAAGATCCCTTCCAGGCCGGGATGCACGCCGCGCATCCGGTCGACGACCGACTTCGCCCAGTCGAAGTACGCCTGCTTGCGCTCGAGCGGCCAGTCCGCGGGCGGATGCCGCGTGATGTCGCGCAGGTTGCAGATCTTGTCGGCCAGCTTCACGAGTTTCGCGCGCCGGCTGATGCTCGCCGCGTGCTCGACCTGAAGGCGCTTGCGCTCTTCCTTCGGCAACGACTTATCGTCGGTGACTTCCATCACGATGTCCGCGACGTCCTTGCCGAACAGCCGCAGCAGTTCCTGCTCGGTTGTCTCCGTATCCTCGATCGTGTCGTGCAACACGGCCGCGACGATCACGCGCTCGTCCTCGATGCCGGCTTCGTTGGCCAGCACATCGGCCAGCGCGATCGGATGGTTGATGTACGGCGATGCCTCGTCGTCCTTGCGCCGCTGATTGCGATGCTTGTCCGCCGCGAATGCGATGGCAGCTACCAGCTTGTTCATATTGACCCCTCGTGTGGCCGGACTACGGCCGGCAGAACCGGTCGCGTCCGTTTCGGAACCGCACATACTACCTGTACGCGACGATCATTCCCATGTATCGGGAACATCGGGGCGCCCGGCGTCATGCGCCGGCTACCTCACGCTGCAGCCCGACCACGTTGACCTGCGCGCCGAATACGTCCCGCACGAGCGGCAGCAGGTGATCGTGGTGTGTCAGGAACAGCACCTGGGTCCGCGTCGACAGATCGCGCAGCGCCTCGAGCCCCGCCTTCGCACGCGCATCGTCGAAGTTGATGAACAGATCGTCGGCAACGAACGGCAGCGCGGTCCGGCTGGCGAGTTGCAGTTCGAGCGCCGCGATCCGCAGCGCGAGGAACAGCTGGTCGCGCGTGCCTTCGCTCAGGCCGGCGACCTCGACCGACGTGCCCTTGGTGCGCCGCGCGTACAGCGCGGGCGGCGTCCGTTCAGTGTCGACGGTCAACCGCGCGAATTCGCCGAGCGTAAGCCCCGCGAAAATCTCGCCCGCCCGGCGCAGCATCGGCCCCTGCTTCTGGTCGCGATAGCGATCGGTCGCCCACTTCAGCAGACGGCTCGCGGTCGCCGCTTCCAGATACTGTTCGGCCGCGTCGCCCATCGCGGCCAGCGCTTCCTGCCGCTTCGCCTCGGCCACGGCCGCGCTCGCCTGGCCGTCAATCGCGCCGAATGCCTGCTGGACGACGACCTGTTGCTGGGCGAGCGCGTTCAGGCGCTGGCCGACGTCGCCGAGCGCCTGCTTCACTGCTTCGAGATGCGCGGGCACGTCGGCGATGTCCTGTTCCGCGACCTCGGCCTCGACGGCCGCCTGGGACAACCCGTCGCCATCGCGCACCAGCGCCTCCTTCGCGGCATCGACAGCCTGCCGAAGCTGGCGCTGTCGATCCGATCGCTCGGCCAGCGGCAGCGCCGCGTCGATCGACGCGACGCCAGCCAGTTGCAGCAACGGCTGAATGCGCGCATCCGCACCCGCCACCGCGGCGGCCGCATCGGCGAGCTTGCCGTCGGCCTGCCGCACCGCCTCGTCGGCACGATCGATCGCGCGCGCGGTTTCCCGTGCGGCCGCCACGCGCATCGTCAACCGGCGCGCAACGTCCAGCCAGTCGCCACTCGCCAGCCATGCGGGCTCGAGCGCTTCAGCCAGCCGCCGTGCGCCGGCCTCGAGCGCAGCCAGCTCCGCGCGGATCGCGGCCATCCGGTTGCGCGGCGCATCGGCGCCGGCCAGTTCGGCCGTCACCGCATTCGCGAGCCCGAGCGCCCCTTCCGCCGCAGCCAGCGTCACCGCATTCGCTGACAGCTTCGCGTCGGCGAGCGCATCGCGCCATTGTGCTTGCCACGCATCGTAGGCCGCCTGGGCCTGGCCGGCGCGTGAACGGGCCGTCGCGCATCCGCGTTCGGCTTCGCGCGCGCGGTCCTCCAGGCTGTCCTTCTGCGCGAGGGTCTTCTCGGCCGATTGCACGAACGTCTCGGCGATCGCGATGAGCGCCGCCAGCCCGTCAGCATCGCTGCCGCGCGATACCACACGGAGCGCCGTACGCAACGCAGCTTCCGCGCCGGCCCGCGCTTCGCGGATCGTCTCGAAGTCACGGCGCTGGCGATCAAGCTCGAGTTGCGCGGCAAACACCGTGTCGCGCTTCGCGAGCCAGTCGCCCATCGCCGCCAGCGGCATGCCGGGCACGCCGGCCGTCGTCGCGAGGTCGGACCATGCGTCGCGATGCGCGGCCAGCTCGCGCTCACGCTCGTCGACTGCCGCCTGTCGGCGCGTCAATACGGCGCGGGCGGACTCGACCTGCTGACGCAGCGATTGCAATGTCGCCGCCGCTTGCGTGGCGCCGAGCTGCGCGTCGACGAGTTCGTCGGCGAGGCGAATCGCATCGTCGACGGCCGGCGCACCCGTTGCGAGATCGACCGCGCCGCTGCGGATGTCGCCCCACGCACCGTCGCGGCGTGCGCGCGCCGCCTGTACCTCGGCGGTCGTGACGACCTTGTGGGTCTCGGCGAAATGCTTCTCCTGCAGTTCGAGCCGCTCGAGTTCCTCCTGCGCGCTGTCGCGCGCGTCGCGTGCGGCCGCCGCCGCGCTCGCGCGCTCGCTTGCTTCGTTGAGCAGCGCGCCGAGCCGCGCCGCCGACGGCACATCGAGCACCCGCAGCGCGTCGACCGGCTTGCGCCACTGGCCCAGCGCATCGAGCGCATCGGCGAGCGCGCGCTCCGCGGCGGCGATGTCGCGTTCGAGCGCCTGTTCGCGCTGGCCGCTGCTGCGAAAGCCCTGCGCGTCGGCAAGCGCCGCTCGAAGCACTTCCGGCACATCGACCGTGGCCAGGCGCGCCAGTTGTTCCTGCGCCTGCGCGAGTTCCTGCGTGCGCTCGTCGAGCGATTCGCGCGCGCCGGCCAGCGCCTGATGCAGCGCGCCGTGATCGCGCAACAGATTCGCGACCGTCTTCAGCGACAGCGCGCTCGGCAGTGCCGCGCGCAGCGACGCCTCGTCGGTCGGCCAGCCGAGCTGAGCCGCGGCGGAACCGGCGGCGGACAGATGCCGCTCGACGTCCGCGCCGAGCAACAGCAAATCCTGTGCGTGATTCATGCATGCGCCGCGCAACCGGTCGAGTGCTTCGATGTCGCCTTCGAGCGCCAGCGCGTCGGCATCCGGATCGATCGCATCGCGCGCCTGCCGTTTCGCGAGCAGGTCCGCACGGCGCTCCTCGAGCACCTTCTGTTCGGCCGCGAGATCGCCTTGCGCTTTCAGCAGGTCTGCGTACGCGGTCGGCGGCAATTCGACGACGGCGCCCAGTTCGGCAAGCGCCGCTTCCTTGATCGTCAATTCCTTCAGGTACGGCGCCAGCCGCCGCACGCGCTCGAGCTTCGAGCGCAGCGCTTCAAGGCGGCGCTGCTCCGTGCGCGCCTGCTCGATCTCCTGCTCGACCGCATCGCGCGCCTCCTTGCGATCGACCCAGTCGCGCGTGCGCACCTGGACCGCCTTCAGTTCGCCGACCGCCTCGTTGAACGACGTCTCCGCCTGCGCGAATGCGCTGCCGCTGCGCCGCGGCGCCCACAGCTCGCCCGCGCGCGCGTCGAGTTCCTCGCGCACGGGCCCGAGCGTGCCGACGCCCGCCGCCGATTCGAACAGCACCTGGCCGAGTTTGTCGGACGCGTCGAGTATGCTGCGGCCACCGTCGACGAGCCGACCGTGGTCAAGCCCGAACATCTGCTCGAAGAATTCGCGCGTCGCGCCGTCGAGGATGGCGTTCAGATAGTCGTCCGGCAGCTTGTCGTCGGCGGGGGTGCGCAGCGGGCTGCGCCCGCGGGCGCGATGAAACGCGAGCGCGCCGGTGCCGCTCTCCAGCACGCCGCCGATCCGCAGTTCGGGCGTCGCATGCAGGAAGTCGAGCGGCGTCTGCAGCTTCATCCCGAACAGCAGTTCCGACACGGCCGTCCGGATCGTCGACTTGCCGGCCTCGTTCGGCCCCACGATCACGTGGAAATCCTGGCCGGCCGACGGAAAGCGCAGCGTTTCGTCGGTGAACTTGCCGTACTTGATCAGATCGAGCTGGCTGATGCGCATCGCTTATTCCCCCCTCGCCAGCCGCGCGAGCAACGCGGGGCCCACCTGCTCGACCAGCGCCGTGAGTTCGCCTCCGCGCGCCAGCGTCAGCAGCGGCACTTCCTCCTTCACGTCGCTGCGCACCTTGCCGATGAACGGCTTCAGGTCGCGCTCGAGCAGCGCGAGGAAATCCGGATCGTGCGCGGCATCGGCCAGGATCTGCTTGAGATCCTCCAGCGCCTCGAGTTGCTCGCTCTCGCCTTGCGGCTGCTCGGGCGCGGACGTCGCGAGCCGGACCTTCTCCAGCCACAGCCGTTCGTTGCCGATGATGCCGATCTGGTTCAGCACCTCCGCGCGCAGTTGCGGCGCACGCCCGAAAAAGAGGCCGTGCGCGGGCGTACGCCCCGTGACCGTCACGCGCACCGCGCGCGGCACGTGGCCATCGACGTTCAGCAGCGCCTCCAGCGACTGGCCGATCTTTCTCGACAGGTCGGCGACCGTGAAGCAATCGGACGCGTCGACCGACACGGCTTCCCAGCGCAACACGTCGAGGTACAGACGTTCGAGGTGCGTGCGCCCCTGCTCGATCGTCACGAGCACCGCGCCGCGGCGGCCCGTCTCGCGGATATGGCGGCCCTGCAGGTTGCCGGGAAACACGACGTTCGACGGCCCCGACCAGTGCTGGAACTCATGCACGTGGCCGAGCGCCCAGTAGTCGTAGCCTTTCGCGTGCAGCTCGGCCAGCGTGCACGGCGCATAGTTCGCATGCGCCGCATAGCCTTCGAGCGCGGTGTGCAGCACGCCGATGTTGTAGTGACCCGGCACCGGGTCCGGATAGCCGATCGCGAGATTGTCGACGACGGCCTTGTCCTTGAAGCTCTGCCCGTGCAGCGCCACGTCGAATTCCGGCAGCCGGTGGGTTTCCGGCTTGCGGTGGCCGAACACGGTGACGTTGTCGGGCAACGTGAGCTTCTTCGTCATCTCGCTTTCGGCATCGTGATTGCCGCCGAGCACGAATGCGCGAATGCCCGCCTTGCGCAGGCGGCCCATTTGCTGGCCGAAGAAAATGCCGGTGTTGTGGTCCTTCCAGTCGCCGTCGTACAGGTCGCCGGCGATCACGAGGAACGCAACCTCCTCTTCGATCGCACGATCCACGAGTTGCCGCAGCGCCTCGCGCGACGCGTTGCGCAACTGCGCGGCCGGCGCGTCGGGATACGCGCTCAGGCCGTGCAACGGACTGTCAAGGTGAATGTCTGCCGCGTGGATGAACTTCACGAAGATTCCTCTGTTTCATGACGAAGGGGCGATGTCGACCGGCATCGTGCGCGATTCGAACGCCGGGCACGGCCGCCCGTCGCCAGCGGGTCGGGATGGTACCTGAAAGCGGGTGCCGGCCCGGCACGCCGACGACGGAGATGTTCATCGCGCCGCGTCACTCGCCGCACGGGCACACGGGCGGCAGTGCAAAGCTATTGTCGTTGCCCGGGAACGGATTCGCGTGGCGACGCAGCGCGTCGTCGTCGCTTTCCTTCCGCGCGAACAATGCGATGCCGATCACACCGACGTTCGCCGTCTCGCCGTACTTCGAATTCGTGATGCCTCGGCATGTTACCCGACCACGCCGGGAGGGCCCGGCGAACGAGAGCCCCGCTATTTAAGCATGGCATGCAGGCAATGGGCAGAGCGTACACGGACCGCCGGTTCGGTCCGCGGCATACATTTCCGGTCACCATGCGCGGCGCATCAATAAAAAAAGCCCGGCCCGCATCGAAGCGGGCCGGGCCTGTGCGGGAAGCAGGTCGCTTACAGCGCGCCGCCTTGTGCCGACGCGGAACCCTTCACGCCGACCGATGCGCCGCCCTGCACCGAGTTCGCCGCGCCGTCGAGCGCTTCGCCGGCCTTTGCCTTCGCGCCGCCGGCGACATCGCCTGCCGTCGACACCGCGCCTTGCGCATGGCTCTTCGCCGAGCTCGCGACGTGCTTCACGTGCGACTTCGTCGCGTGCGTGGCCGATACCGCCGCGTCCTTCGCCGAACCGGCGGCCGAGCCGACTGCCTGCGTCGCGCCACCGACCGTGTTGCCGGCCGCCGAGCCAACGCTACCGACCGTCTTGCCCACGCCGTTCAGCGCACCGCCGACGACGTTGCCTGCGCCCGCACCCGAGCCCGCGGCATTGGCGCCCGCGCCAGCCTGCACGCCCACGCCGCCGCCGAGCAGCGGCGTCTGGACTTGTGCGCCGACGCCGGCGGAACCCTCAGCGCCCGTCTGGGCCGTTTGTGCGAAAGCCGCCGATGCGATTGCCGTCAGCGCGGCGCCAAGCAGAATCGTGCGAATCTTGTTCATGGTCATTCTCCCCAAAGACGTTGTTGCTGCGGGCCGCGTTCCGCGGCTGGTCGCATGCCTCACCGCGACGTGCGGCAGGTGGAGCTAATGTAGCGGCGCCGACGCCCAAAACCGTCGAATTGCGGGGACTGTTACTTCAGTTGCAAATGCTGACGATTGACTCACATTGTTTGACAAACATCGAAATCGGCCCGTGACTGGCGCCGTCCGGTGGCATGCATCGGCGCGCCGGGCACAACGCGCGGCTAGCAGGGAAAGCGGCCATTCCTGTAGGCATCCCAAAGAATCTCGGTCGGCCAGCCGTCGGTGCGGCCCGACGAACGGCTTCGCGCGATCAGCTCGATGTCGTCGGATACGCACGCCGCGATGTCGGCATTCCCCGATGCGCGGAACGCCAGCCTGAACGCCTTTTCCCTGAGCGCATCCACCGCCCGCTTGTCGAGCGGGGCGCCCGGTTCACCGTCGACTTCGTCGAACGCCGTCATCCAGCGCGCGTCGAACGGCTCCGCGTCGCGGCTGGCCAGCGCGCGATCGCAATCGAGGTCGCCGAGGAAATCGAAAAAACCCGGGGCCGACAGGACGGCGTCCATTTCAAGCAGATGCGCGTTCGTCACGGCGGCCCCTTGCCACGATGCGTGGTCGTTCTGTTGATCGATCGTTGCCGCCATGCGCCGCGTTCACGTTCGGCATCGGCGACGCGCGGCCCCGTATCCACCGCGACCGGCAGACGGGAGCCGCACGCCATGCTCCGCTACCGCCGGCTTACGGCTTGAACGTGTCGCCGAGCACGACGCCTTCGCGACGCGGATCGGTACCGCCCTGCAGCGCGGGCGACTGTCCGACCGTCACGCGCATCACGGTGTTGACGCCGCTCGCCTGCGCGGAGGTCGATACCTTGTGCCCGAGCGCGACGAGGCCCGCGATCAGCGGATCGTTCGCGCCGTTGTTCGTCGCATTGATGTTCGGATGCTCGCCGCCGATGTTGGTCGTCGGGCTGTTGCTCGCGCCGAAGTCGACGAGGCCCGCGGACTGCTGCGCATCGAGCCCCCAGTCGAGCGCGCCGACGAGCGTCTTCACCACGTATTGCGGGATCGTACCGCCGCCCGGCGAACCGGTAGCCATCACGAAATCGCCGCGCGAGCCGTCCGCGGCCGTGCCGAACACGATCGTCGGCGCCATCGAGCTGCGCGGCCGCTTGCCCGGCTGCACGCGGTTCGCCACCGGATTGCCCGCACTGTCGAGCGGGTTCGCCGAGAAATCGGTCAGCTGGTTGTTCAGCAGGAAGCCGTTGGTCATGTGGAACGAGCCCATACTCGACTCGACGGTCGTCGTCGCGCTCAGCACGCTGCCGTCCGCGTCGACGATCGTGAAATGGTTCGTGCCGTGTTCGATCAGCGTCGCGTCGACGCCCAGCGGCACTGCGCCGAAATTGCCGGGCTGCGCGGTGCCCATGCTGTGGTTCGTGTCGATCAATGCGGCACGCGACTTCAGGTACGGTTTGTTCAGCAGCGTGTCCCACGTGCCGCCCGGCAGCGGCACGAAATCGGTATCGGCCACGTACTTGTCGCGATCGGCATACGCGAGCCGCTCGGCTTCGGTGATCAGGTGCACGCCGGCGACGGTCGGCTTGCCGCCTTCGAGATCGATCGCCGTCGGCTTCAGCGACTTGAGGTCGAAGTTCTCGAGAATGCCGAGCGCCGACGCGACCGCGATACCGCCCGACGACGGCGGCGGCATCCCGCATACCCAGTAGCTGCGATAGGTCGTGCACACGGGGTCGCGACGCTTCGCCTGGTACGCGGCCAGATCGGCGACGGTCGTCTTGCCGGGCGTGATCGTGGAGCCGTCGGCGCCCTGCGTCGTCGCGATCTTCGCGACGATGTCCTGCGCGATCTGCCCCGTGTACAGCGCGTTCGCGCCGGACTGCGCCATCAGCGTCAGCGTGTGCGCGTAAGCCGGGTTCTTCAGCACGGTGCCGAGCGTTTTCGGCGTGCCGTCCGCCTTCAGGAAATACGCGGCGGCCTCGGGATCGCGCTTCAGGTTCGCGGCGTTCAACGCGATCGCATCGGCCAGCCGGCCGCCGATCGGGAAGCCGTTGTTCGCGAGCGTGATCGCGTCGCCGAACAGCCCCTGCCACGGCAGCTTGCCGTGATCCTGTTGCAACGCCTCGATGAGCCTCGGTACGCCGATCGTGCCGATCGAACGGCCGCTTGCACGCGCGTTCGGTTGCGGCGCCGACCGGTCGTTCTGGTCGTCGACATAGCGCAGGTAGTTCTCGGTAGCCGCCGCCGGCGCCGTTTCCCGTCCGTCGTACGCCTGCAGCGTCTTGCTGCGCGCATCGTAGTAGAGCAGCACGCCGCCCGAGCCGAGGCCGGTCGCCTCGGGCACCGTCAGGCCGAGCACGGCCTGCACGGCGACCGCCGCATCGGCGGCCGTGCCGCCGCGCTTGAGCACCGCGCAACCGGCCGCGCTTGCATACGCGTTCGAGGTGGCCACGAGGTACCGCTTCGCGTAGACCGGCTTCATGCCGGTGCGGTAGCCGGACGAGGCTTCCGGCAGCGACGGATCGCCGGGCTGGTTCGAGCCCACGACGACCGTCGAGCCGCTGCTGTCGATCGCGAGGCAGCTCGTGTCGGGCGCGGGCGGCGACGTGGCGCCCGCGTTGCTTTCGATTTCGTCACTGCCGCACGCCGTCATCAGGGCGGCGGCGACCAGTGCGGACACGTACGGGAAAAGCGCGGTTCTGTTCATGGTCTCTCGGGATTCTCGTAGGTCGTTGCGCGTTCGTCACACTGACGGCGCCGCCCCTCGGCGGGCGGACAACGCGATCGATAGTCCCATGACCGGATTTTTTTCCGCAATAAGGAATTGATGCGATGTGAGCGGCGCATCGCGCGGCGCAGCAAGCACGGGCTTGCTAGACGGCGCGGGCGGTTATGCGGCGGTCTTCCGTGCCAATCCGCACGACATCTTTTTGACCTGGTGATAGCCGACGCGCGACAGGGTTACACCGTCGCGGCTCACTGTCGCGCCGACTTCGACGTACGTGCGTGAAAAGAATCTCGAGCCAGCACCCCGGATCACCCCTGGGGGCTCGACGAGGCTCGGACCGGCCAGGTCGCCGCAGTCCTGTGTGCGTTGCCGCCGCCATTCGAGGAGGCGGAGGCGGATGCCGTGCGCGACCGCGCGTCATCCGACACCCGCGTCGGATCGAGCTCGCGCAGCACACTCGCACGGCCGCCGTCGTCGCTCGGCAATTCCGGCTGCCCGCGCGCAAAGGCCGGCATGGCCGTCGCCGCGAGCAACGCGGCGACCACCATCCGGGAACGGAGCTTCGTCACGTTCCCCGGCTTCATTGCGCGCTCGCGGTCGATACGGTCGTTGCCGCGCCGGCCATGGCGGTGCGCGGGTCACCGTGCGCGATCGCGTAGAGCTCGCGGTTGCGTGCGACCGTCGCCGCGCTCGGCGGATAGTCGGAGTTCGAAGTGGGCACGATGCCGTCGCGTTCTGCCTGAACGAGATCGGCGATCACCTCGGCACGGGTCACGCCGGACGACGAAGTTTGTGCGAAAGCGGCGACCGGCGTTCCGACGACGACGGCGAGCAGTGCGGCTGCGATCAGTTTGCGATTCATGATGAAACTCCCGAGAACGGTTCAATGAAGACGCATCGTCGATGCGCCGCCGGCGGGACCGCAATCGCGATTCGCCGCCTGACACGTCCATTCTGGCGATCGACCCGTACCCCACGCTGACCGCCAGATGACAACTTTGAAATCCGTCGCCCGCGCCCGGATAACAGTTTCGTAATGTTCAGGTCAGCATCGGGTCAACGCCGCGCCAGCAGACTGCATGCTCACCGCATCGAATGCGGCACCCATGCCCTGCTTCGAGGAAAAAATCATGTGGATCGTCCGGCTGGCGCTGCGCAGGCCCTATACCTTCGTCGTACTCGCATTGCTGATCTTCATCGCGGGACCGCTCGCGATCCTGCGCATGCCGACCGACATCTTCCCGAACATCGACATTCCGGTCGTCAGCATCGTCTGGTCGTACAACGGCTTTTCCGCCGAGGACATGGCCAAGCGCATCACGTCCAACTACGAGCGCGCGCTGACGTCGGACGTCGACGATATCGAGCACATCGAATCGCAGTCGCTGAACGGCGTGTCGGTCGTGAAGATCTTCTTCCACCCCGGCGCGGACATCAATCGCGCGATCGCGGAAGCCGCGAGCAATTCCGCGTCGATCCTGCGGATCCTGCCGCCCGGCACGCTGCCGCCGAACATCATCACGTACAACGCGTCGACGGTGCCGATCCTGCAACTCGGACTGTCGAGCAACACGCTTGCCGAACAGCAACTGTACGACCTCGGCAACAGCTTCATCCGCACGCAGCTCGCGACCGTGCAGGGCGCGGCGGTACCGCTGCCGTTCGGCGGCAAGATTCGCCAGATCGTCGTCGACCTCGACACGCGCGCGCTGCAGGCGAAGGGGCTCGCGCCCATCGACGTGGTGAACGCGATCAACGCGCAGAACCTGATCCTGCCGGGCGGCACCGCGAAGATCGGCACGCGCGAGTACAACGTGCAGATGAACGGCAGCACGCAGACGGTCGCCGCGCTGAACAACCTGCCCGTCAAGACGATCGACGGCAATGTGGTCTATGTGCACGACGTCGCGCACGTTCGCGACGGCTACGCTCCGCAGACCAACATCGTGCGCGTCGACGGCAAGCGCGCGGCGCTGCTAACCGTCGAGAAGACCGGCAGCGCGTCGACACTGACGATCATCGACCAGGTCAAGGCGATGCTGCCGAAGATCGCGGCCGGCTTGCCGAAAGCGCTGCACATCTCCGCGCTCGGCGATCAGTCGGTGTTCGTGAAGGCGGCGGTCCAGGGCGTCGTGCGTGAAGCGCTGATCGCCGCCTGCCTGACCGCGCTGATGATCCTGTTGTTCCTCGGCAGCTGGCGCGCGACGTTGATCATCGCCGTATCGATTCCGCTGGCCGTGCTCACGTCGCTGCTCGCGCTCGGCGCGCTCGGCCAGACCATCAACATCATGACGCTCGGTGGGCTCGCGCTCGCGGTCGGGATACTCGTCGACGACGCGACCGTCGCGATCGAGAACATCACGCATCATCTCGAACGCGGCGCGCCGCTGGAAGACGCGATTCTGACCGGTTCGGGCGAAATTGCCGTGCCGACCTTCGTGTCGACGCTGTCGATCTGCATCGTGTTCGTGCCGATGTTCATGCTCACGGGCGTCGCGCGCTACCTGTTCGTGCCGTTGGCCGAAGCGGTGATCTTCGCGATGGTCGCGTCGTATTTCTTCTCGCGCACGCTGGTGCCGACGCTCGCCATGGTCCTGATGCGCGCGAAGGGGCAAGGCCGCCCGCCGCGCGGCGTGTTCGCGCGCATCGCACGATTCCAGGCCGCGTTCGAACGTCGCTTCGAGGCGGTCCGGCTGCGCTATCGCGCGCTGCTGTCCGCGGCGATCTCGAATCGCCGCCGTTTCGCGGCCGCGTTTCTGCTTGCGTGCGCCGCATCGACCGGCCTGTTCGCGTTCGCCGGCCAGGATTTCTTCCCGTCGATCGACACGGGCGAGATCCGTCTGCATCTGCGCGCCCCGACCGGCACGCGGATCGAGGAAACCGCGCGCCTCACCGACGAAGTGGAAGCGCGCATCCGGACCGTGATTCCGGCGAATCAACTGGCCGGCATGCTCGACAACATCGGCGTGCCGGTGAGCGGGATCAACCTCACGTACGACTCGTCCGACCCGATCGGCACCGAGGATGCGGACGTGAACATCACGTTGAACCCGAACCATGCGCCGACGGCAGCGTATGTCGCGAAGCTGCGCAACCTGCTCGCCCAATCGTTCCCGGGCGTGACGTTCGCGTTCCTGCCGGCCGACATCGTCAGCCAGATTCTCAACTTCGGACTGCCCGCGCCGGTCGACATCCAGATCGTCGGCAACAAGCTGGACCAGAACCGCGCGGTGGCGAATGCGCTGCTTGCCAAGCTGCGCGGCGTGCGCGGCCTCGTCGATACGCGCATCCAGCAGCCCGGCGACGAGCCGGCGATCAATGTCGACGTGGACCGCACGAAGGCGATTCAGGCCGGCCTCGAACAACGCGACGTCGCGCAGAACCTGCTGATCGCGCTGTCGGGCAGTTCGCAAACGACGCCGAACTTCTGGCTCGATCCGCGCAACGGCGTCAGCTATCCGTTGATCGTGCAGGCCCCGCAATATTCCGTCGATTCGCTGCAGGCGCTGGCGAACATACCGCTGCCGACGGGTGCCGCACGCCCGCCGCAGACGCCCGCCGGCGGTCCGGCCGCAGGCGCGGCCGCCCAGAACCTGCTCGGCGCATTGGGCGCATTCTCGCGCGCGACGCAGCAGGCCGTGGTGTCGCATTACAACGTGCAGCCCGTGCTCGACATCTTCGCGTCGGTGCAGGGGCGCGATCTGGGTGGCGTCACGGCCGACGTGACGAAGCTCGTCGACGATGCGCGCGCGCAACTTCCGCCCGGTTCGTCGATCGTGCTGCGCGGCCAGGTTCAGGCGATGCACGAATCGTTTGCCGGGCTGCTGGGCGGGCTCGCGATCGCGATCGCTCTCGTCTACTTGCTGATGGTCGTCAACTTCCAGTCGTGGCTGGACCCGCTCGTGATCGTCGGCGGCCTGCCCGCGTCGCTCGCCGGCATCGCGTGGATGCTGTTCGTCACGCGCACCACGCTGTCGGTGCCCGCGCTGACCGGCACGATCCTGTGCATCGGCATCGCGACCGCGAACAGCATCCTCGTCGTCAACGCGGCGCGCGAGCTGATCGCGAGCGGCGCATCACCGTGGCAGGCCGCGCTCGAGGCCGGATTCAGCCGCTTCCGTCCGGTCGTGATGACCGCGCTCGCGATGCTGATCGGCATGCTGCCGATGGCGCTCGGCCTCGGCGACGGCGGCGAACAAAATGCCCCGCTCGGCCGTGCCGTGATCGGCGGGCTGGCGTTCGGCACGCTGTCGACTCTGCTGTTCGTACCTGTGCTGTTCGGCTTCATCCACGCGTGGCTCGACCGACGCCGCGAAGCGGCCGACGCCCGCCCCGCGCAGGACATGCCGGTGGTGCGCTGATCAAGCACGCATCCCGATTCCCTACGACTCGCCCGACATCGAACTCATCATGAACGACACGACCGAACCTCTCGCCCCGCCGCCGGCTGCCGAACCGGAAACGATGCAACCTGCCGCGCGCGGCGCAGCGCCGGAAACACCGCCGCCCCGGCGCGGGCGCAAGCTGGCCGTCCCGCTTGCCGCGATTGCCGTCGCCGCCGCGCTGCTCGCGATCGGCATCGTGCCGCGCGTCGACGCGCGCGCCGCGCAGCGCCACCAGGTGGCGGCACAGCAGGCGCTGCCGGTGACCGTGCTCCAGCCCGGCGCCGCACCGGCCGACCAGACACTCACGCTGCCGGGTGCCGTGACGCCGTATGCGGAAGCGTCGATCTACGCGCGCACGAGCGGCTACATCGCCCACTGGAGCGCGGACATCGGCACGCATGTGAAGGCCGGGCAAACGCTCGCGCAGATCACGGCGCCCGACCTCGACGCGCAGCTGCGCCAGGCGCGCGCGGACGCGGCGACCGCGCAAGCGAACTACGACTATGCGAAATCGACCGCGCTGCGCTGGCAGGACATGCTGAAGACGCAATCGGTGTCGCAGCAGGACACCGACACGAAGGTGGCCGACATGAACGCGAAGCGCGCGATGCTCTCGTCCGCGCAGGCCAATGCCGCCCATCTGAACGAGCTCGTGTCGTTCGAATCCGTGACCGCGCCGTTCGACGGCGTGATTACCGCGCGCAACGTCGACGTCGGCACGCTCGTCACGGCGGGCGGCACGCCGGGCAGCCCCGGGCTGTCGGGCGAACTGTTCCATCTGGAGCAGACCGATACGCTGCGCGTGTTCGTCGACGTGCCGCAGGACAGCGCGACCGGCGTCTCCACCGGCACGGCCGTCTACCTGACCACGCAGCAGTATCCGGGGCGGCGCTTCGCCGCGCACGTCGCCCGCAGCGCGGGCGCGATCGACCCGGTCACGCGCACGCTGCGCGTCGAGATCGACGTCGACAATCGCGACGGCGCGTTGCTGCCCGGCGCGTATGCGCAGGCGCACCTGCTCGTGCCGAGCGCGGCGCCGGCGTTCGAGTTGCCGGTCAGTGCACTGCTGTACCGGCCGAACGGCGTGACGGTCGCAACGGTCGACGCGAATGGACGCACGGCGCTGAAGACCGTGCAGATCGGGCGCGATTTCGGCACGCATGTCGAGATCGTTGCGGGGCTCGGCGCGACCGATCGCGTGATCGACAACCCGGGCGATTCGATCGCAAACGGCGAAACCGTGAAGATCGTATCGGTCGAGCACGGCGCGGTGCCGGCCGCTGCGCCGGCCGCGCAATCGGCCACGGCGAGCGGTGCGCCGTCAGCGCCACGCGCGGCGACGTCCATGCCCGCCTCCGCGCCCGTTGCGCCTGCCTCGAACGCCCGCACCTGACCCGCCATGCCTACCTGCGAGATTCCCGCCATGCGCCTTCCTCACCCGCTCCCGTTCGCCCGCCGCGTCGTCGCGCTCGGCGTTGTCACCGCGTTGGCCGCTTGCTCGACGCTGCCGCCCTATTCGCCGCCGACCGTCGCGGTGCCCACGCACTATGCCGGCGCGCCGGCCGCGCAACCGGGCTGGCAAGTCGCGGCGCCGGCCGATGCCGCGTCGCGCGGCGCGTGGTGGACCGTGTTCAACGATGCGGATCTGAACGCGCTCGAAGCGCGCGTCGACGTGTCGAACCAGACCGTGAAGAAAGCCGTTGCCGACCTCGAGCAAGCGCGCGCGACGGTCGACTACCAGCATGCGGGGTTTCTGCCGACCGTGACGGCGGGCGTGGCGCAAAGCCGTTCACGCATATCGCAGAACAAGCTGGGTTCGTCACTCGCCGGCAAGACGACACCCGACCATCAGGTCGGCGTCGCGGCAAGCTGGGAACCCGACGTGTTCGGCCGCGTGCGCGATGCGGTGGCAGGTGCGCAGGCGAACGCGGACGCGAGTGCGGCCGATCTGCAAGCCGTCAAACTGTCGGTCACGGCCGAACTCGCGACCGACTATTTCGCGCTGCGCTCGCTCGACACGCAAAAGCAGCTACTCGACGACTCGGTGCGGGCCTATGCGGATGCGCTGAAGCTGCTGCAACAGCAGCTCGCAGCCGGCGCGATCGATGCGTCCGCCGTCGCACAAGCCGAAACGCAACTGGAAGCGACGCGCACGCAGGATACCGACATCGACGCGTCGCGCGCGCAGCTCCAGCATGCGATCGCGACGCTCGTCGGCGAGAACGCATCGACGTTCGCATTGCCGCCGCGCGTTCAAGCGTTCGACGTGCCGGCCATTCCGGCCGGCGTGCCGTCGCAACTGCTCGAACGACGGCCTGACATCGCCGCTGCCGAGCGTCGCGTCGCGGCCGCGAACGCACAGATCGGCGAAGCGCGCGCCGCGTTCTTCCCCGACCTCGTGCTGTCGGCGAGCGCGGGGCTCGAAAGCGGGTTCTTCATGCCGTGGCTGACCGCGCCAAGCCTGTTCTGGTCGCTCGGCCCGCAACTCGTCGGCACGCTGTTCGACGGCGGCCGGCGCAGCGCGACGCTGCGCGGCGCGCACGCGCAGTACGATGGCGAGGTCGCCGACTATCGGCAGACCGTGCTGGGCGCATTCCAGCAGGTGGAGGATCAACTGTCCGCGCTCGATGCGCTCGCGTCCGAAGCCGCGAGTCAGCAGCGCGCGACCGACGCGGCCGACCTGTCGCTGCGGCTGACGACGAATCGCTTCAATGCCGGCGCCGTCAGCTATCTGGACGTGGTAACCGCGCAGACGATCGCGCTGACCAATCGGCGTCAGGCCGACCAGATCGCCGCGCGCCGGATGGAAGCGGCGGTCGGATTGCTGAAGGCGCTGGGCGGAGGCTGGCACGCGGGCGCGGATATCGCCGCTTCCGCCGCCGGGTCGGGCACGGCGATCAAGACGCAGCGTTCCTGACGAAGATGAGGATGAACCGCGTGCCCGCCGCGTCGCTTTCGACGCGCGCGGTGCCGCCGTGCAGCTCCATCACCGAACGCACGATCGCGAGCCCGAGCCCGGCCGTGCCGCCCGGCACGCCGCCGCTGCGCGCGGGGTCGCCGCGCACGAACCGGTCGAAGATGCGCGGCAGCAGCGCGGGATCGATCGGCTCGCCTGGATTCTCGACGACGACGCGTACCGCGTCCGCCGTTTCGTCGACGCTCAGCGCGATGACGCCGCCCGCAGGCGTATAGCGCAGCGCGTTCGCGAGCAGGTTGCCGACCGCGCGGCGAAACAGTTCGACATCGGCAGTCAGCTGGCCGTGCCCTTCCACACGCAGCGTCGAACCCGCTTCATCGGCGAGCCCTTCGAAGTACTCGGCGATGCGCGTCAGCTCGTCATGCACGTCAAATGCGCGCTGCCGCGTCACGAACGTCGGATGTTCGGCGCGCGCGAGAAACAGCACGTTCTCGATCATCCGTGCAAGACGGTCGTATTCCTCGAGATTCGATTCGAGCAGCGCCTGGTATTCGCCGGGCGAACGCGGCCGCGCAAGCGCCACCTCGGTCGCGCCGCGCATGTTGTTCAGCGGCGTGCGCAGGTCGTGCGCGAGATCGGCGCTGAATTGCGACAGATGTCCGAAAGCTTGCTGCAGCCGGCCGAGCATCGCGTTCTGCGCATCGACGAGCGCGCGCAGTTCGCGCGGCGCGCGCGCGGCGTCGAGCCGCGCGTCAAGCTTGTCAACGGTGATCCGGCCGGTGTTCGCGACGATCTCGCGCAGCGGTGCGAGCGCCGTGCGGATCAGCCAGTAGCTGAGCAGCATCGCGCACAGCGCGCCCAGCCCGCCGGCGAGCTTCAGCTTGTCGCGATAGCCGTCGAGCAGTTCGGCGCGATCGCTCATGTCGCGCGCGATCGCGATGCGAATCTGCGTACCGTCGCGCAGCATCGCGCCGGCCACGACACCGCGCACGGACGTGCCGCCGTCGGCGCGCCATGTCGCGATCCGGTCGACCGTGATCCGTTCGGCCGCCGGCACCGGCGTCGCGTGGGGCGGAAACAGCTCGGCATCGGGCAACGCAGGCGGTGCGGGCGGTGCGGGTGACCCCGTGCCCGACGCAGCGGGCGGCAGATCCTCGCGTTCGTTCCGCTTGACGTTGTGCCGCGCGAGCACGTTGCCCCGCTCGTCGACCACGGCCATCGACAATGCCGTGTTGCCGAGCACCTGGCTCGTCAGCCGGTCCGCGTGCGCGCGCACGGCGTCGAGCGAATCGAGTTCGCCCGCGAGCCGGCGCGTGTGTCGTGCGGCAAGCACGATGTCCAGATCGTCCTGCGTCCTCACCTGCCGCTCGAGGCCGGTATACACGTACGTGCCGACGAGCGCGAAGACCGCGAGCATCGTCGCCCCGAACGCGAGCGCGAGCGTCGCGCCAAGCGATCGACCGAGCGTCATGCACCGTCCTTCGGTTCGAGCACGTAACCTACGCCGCGCACCGTATGGATCAGCTTGACCGGAAACGCATCGTCGATCTTCGCGCGCAGTCGCCGGATGGCGACTTCGACGACGTTGGTGTCGCTGTCGAAGTTCATGTCCCACACATACGACGCGATCTGCGTGCGGCTCAGCACCTCGCCTTGCCGACGCGCGAGCAACTGCAGCAACGAGAACTCGCGTGGCGTCAGGTCGATCCGCGCCGTGCCGCGCTTCACACGGCGGCGCACGACGTCGATTTCCAGGTCGCCGACCACGATGCGCTCGGTCTCGCGCGGCGGCCCGCGGCGCGCCAGCGTGCGGATGCGCGCGAGCAGTTCGACGAATGCGAACGGCTTCACGAGGTAATCGTCGGCGCCCAGTTCGAGGCCATGCACGCGGTCCTGCACATCGTCGCGCGCGGTCAGGAACAGCACGGGCGTGGTATGGGTGTCGCGCAGGCGCTTGAGCACGCCCCACCCGTCGAGCACGGGCAGCATCACGTCGAGCACGATCACGTCGTAGTTCTCTTCCTGCGCGAGCATCAGCCCTTCCGCGCCGTCCTTTGCGAGATCGATACTGAAGCCGGATTCCTCGAGGCCTTTCTTCAGATACGCGGCCGTCTTCGGTTCGTCTTCGACTATCAGGATGCGCATGCTCGGCTCCATCGCATTCGGTTGGAATATGCGGCGATGTTACCGGTAAACCGGCGCGCGAAAGGCTTCGCCGACCAGCGGCACGGCTCGATTACGAAAATGTAATCGGAGGGTCAGCGTGTTGACTGTCGCGGCGTTGCGCACGTCGTGACGACGCGGCGGCTATTTGTCATGTCGCGGTGTGCGCCGCACGTTCGCTTCCCGCGTAAAGGGCTGCTGGCGGGATGGTGGTCGATGTCGGCGGGGGGGCGCCCGCGTCGGCGCTACCGTTTCCCGCGGCGCGCGGCGGCGGCGGAGTGAACGACGTATTGCTGCCACTCGTCGTGCGCGGTGCGACGCGCCCTACTCGCTCTTGTTCGACTGAACCAGCCGCAGAATCCGGCTGTCGTACGGCGACTGCATGACTTCCGCGATGCGGACGTCGGACGCGGCCGGGTGCAGCGGATTCAACAGGAAGTTGTGCGCGTGCGGCACGACGACGCTCGGTACGCGTAGCAGTGCGCTCGGCTGCGTGTGCAGCCACTCGGTGCCGGCGCTGCGGGTCCAGTCGACGTTCTCCCGCCAGTCGGCCGGCGCATCGCCTTCCGCGATCTCGGCAACGTCCACCGATTCGGACACCTCGATGCGCAGCAACTGGTATCCGCTCGGCAATTGCGCAACGGTGGCCATTTCGAAGTGGACGAGCGTCTCGAGCAGCGCGAGCGCCGGATGCTCGGCGAGATAGACGACGGGCTGCCCGGCAAAGTGCCAGCGCCCGCCGGCCCGCAAGCCGCCGATGCCTTTCAGATCGGCGTAATTGCTGATCCGCCACAGCGTCGTCAAGCGAAATACCCTTCGTCGATCTGCGTGAGCGCCTCTTCGACGAGTCGCGCGCCGTGCTCGGTGCTCGACATGTCGAGCGACGTGCGGCCGCCGAAGCGCTGGAGCCCGTTGCGCAGCCACGCCATCGCCTTGTCCTGGTCGCCGAACGTGGCCGTCGCCTGCGCGACGATGCGCGCAAGCCGGATCGCCTTGTCGGATTCCTCCGGCGACAGGCGCTCGTGCGCCTGGCGGCGATGGCTCAACGTGCGCCGCGGGATGATGAAGGCGAGTTCGTCCGACTTCAGGCCGCGCTCGGACAGCCGATCGATCACCGCGACGTCGACGCGCGCGCTGGCCAGCTCGGCGAGATCGGCGCCCGAGCGCACGCGAATCGCGAGCAGTTGCTCGAGTATCGTGAATTCGGCCTGGCGCGGGTGCGCGACGCCCGAAGGGTGAAACGCGATCGTGCTCATGATGCTTCTCCGGCAATTTGCCCAATCATTATAGGCGTTTTGCCGAAGGCGGGCGGGTTCTTGTCGTTCCCGGTTCGATCGCGCGTCGTCGCGGGCGGCCCGTTTCGGCCCCATTACCCGTGGTCGCGGGGGGCGCACTCGGCGGTTTGCGGAGGAGCTGACGCAGTGAAATTCAAGATATGAAGGCCTGCACCGACGTCATGGGGTTGTCACGTAACAACTTTTCTAAGGAATAGCGAGCGACAGGCGCGACACGCGCCGTTGAGCGCGCCCTCCCTCCCGCGCCCCGCCCGACGCCCGTCCCGATCAGCCTGCCCACGCCGACGATCGGATCACGCTGCAGAAATTGCCTGCATGGAAATGCGAATCTTTGTCGGCCAGCACATCGGCCTTCACGTTGCCGAACGTCGTGTCCGGTTTGTGCCGGATGCCGTCGTAGAACGTCTGGATGATGTCTTCCTTGAAATGCGGCGTACGTGGATGCGCGCGAACGACGGCATCTCGTTCGACGTCGCTGTACTCCTGATACGCGAGGCCCAGCACGTCCATCTCGACCCCTGCAGTGACGAGCGCGACGACCGGATGCATATGCTTCGGAATGCCCGGCGTGGTGTGCAGCGCGATCGCTGTCCACACGATGTCGATGTCCTGCTGCGAAATGCCCTTGCTCTTCAGGAAGTCGCGGGCGGCATTGGCGCCGTCCACTTCGAATCGTTCGCACGCGCTGCTGTGCCGATGCGTGAGCCCCATGTCATGAAACATGCAGCCGCAATAGAGCAGTTCGGGATCGTAGCGGAGCCCCCGGCGCTGCCCCGCGAGCGCGGCGAAGTAGTAGACGCGGCTGGAATGATGAAACAGCAACTCGGACTCGGTATCCCGTACGAGTTCGGTGATCTCGCGAGCGAGTTGGCTATCGGGAACGGTGATGCCGGCGACGTTCACAGTCATGATCGACCTCCATTGAAGACAGCACCCATTTTCGGGAGGCCCGGGATTGGCATCAATCGTCGTATTACGCCAAATCCTGCCATTTCACTCGATCGACGGCCATCGCTGCCGCAACGCTCGAATCGAGCCCGCGAAGTGCACCGATGCCCCGCTCGTCGCCTTGCATCGCGGGTCTATACTGCTACGCGTCACGTTCGACACATCGATACAACACGCAACCGAACATGCCGAAGGTCGTGGGAATTTTCGCGGTACCGGGCGTACAACTGCTCGACGTCTCCGCGCCGCTCGACGTATTCGCCCAGGCCAACGTCGAGTGCGGCAAGCCGTTCTATACGCTGCGGATCATCGCGAGCGAGTCGGGGCCGCTCCGCACGTCATCGGGCGCGCAATTGCTGGCCGACTGGATCGCTCCCGACATTCCCGATCGCCTCGACACGTTGCTCGTCGCCGGTGCGCCGCATACCGCCGGGGTCGCGCTGCGAACCGACGTCCTCGCATGGCTGCGCTCGGCCGCCGTGCAAAGCAAGCGGTATGGCTCGATCTGCACCGGCGCCTTCATCCTCGCGGCGACCGGCCTGCTGAAAGGACGACGCCTGACGACGCACTGGGCCGCCGCCGACGCGCTCGCCGATGCGTATCCTTCGCTCACGGTCGAAGCGGACGCGCTGTACGTACGCGACGGCAAGCTGCGCACCGGCGCAGGCGTCACGGCCGGGCTCGATCTCGCGCTCGCGCTGGTCGAGGAGGATCTCGGCCGGGAAATCGCGCGGCGCGTCGCCGCGCAACTGGTCATGTTCTTCAAGCGCCCGGGCGGGCAGCTTCAGTTCAGCCGCAGCGGCGAGGCGCGGCCGGCCGGGCGCTCGGTGCTGCAGGAAGTCCAACGCTGGATCGCCAGCCATCCAGAACTCGAACACTCTGTGGCCGCGCTCGCGAAGCATGCGGGCATGAGCCCGCGCCACTTCGCGCGGCTCTTTCGCACGGAGGTCGGCATGACACCGGCCGCGTGGGTCGAAGCGACCCGCATCTCCGCGGCCCGGCAACTCCTCGAAAACGGACATGACACGCCGAAGCAGGTCGCCGCGAAATGCGGCTTCGCAAACGTCGATACGCTCAGACGGGCGTTCGCGAAGCATGTCGGGATCACGCCGGCCGAATACCGGAAACGACAGTCGGTCGTCGACGAGTGAGTGACGCAGTATGCGCGACGATGCGGCGTTAATACTCGCGTCGGTGCATGAGAAGGCGGAGTCGGTCGGGATCGCACAGCGATGGGCAAACGCACTTCCCTGCCCGCAAACAATGCTTCGTTATCCGATTTAATTGATCCTTCGACCGACCGAGCTCGGCGTGCGGTTGCAATACACCTCTGTCCCGGATCGCGCCAGTTCCTGATTCAGCATCGCCAATCGCGTCGCGCGAATGTGCACCGACACGCCAATAATCCTCAGACAAAACCCGGCTCCCCGCCAATCGTTTACCCAGTTGCAATAATTATTCGCTGGAACGCCTATTTCCGACCGGTATCGCGATCGCTACGATGCAATCAACCGCTGAACGCAACAAGCGAAGCGCGAAATCTACGAAAACCGGAGGTCACCATGAAGTCGTTCATCTACGCAGTCGCCGCTGCCACCGCCCTTACCGCATCCGCTGGCGCATTCGCCCAGTCGAACCCGTCGGGCGAACTGACGCGCGCCCAGGTCCGCGCGGAACTCGTGCAGCTCGAGCAAGCCGGTTACAAGCCGGAAGCGTCCGACGCCAACTATCCGAATGCGCTGCAAACCGCGCAGGCACGCGTGACGAACAGCGACGCAACGGGTTACGGCGCACAAGCCGCCGCCGGCGTGCGCGCCGGCCGCGTGATCGCCGTCAAGCAAACCGCTCGCGACTCGGTCTATTTCGGTCAGTAAGACCGACGCACGCGGCGCGTACCTCGATCCGCGCGCTGCCGACGCAACACCCCGCTCCCGCTCATCGGGGGCGGGGTGTTTCGTTTTCGGTGCCTCCGACCTGCGCGCTGCACGACGCACGATCGATGCGCGAGCGCGGCTCGGCCGCTGCCCCGAACCGTTCACGCAGACGGCCGGCGTTTGCGCATAGAATGGCCGCGTGGTCGGCGCCGGCCGAAGCGAACGCGAGCGAAACCTCGAGTCACCGGGCAACCGCACTCGCTGGCCGACCCGATGCCGCACTCATCGCATTTTTCGAAAAGGAGCGGTTTCATGTCTCAAACATCCGGTTCCATGATCACGTTTCGCCGCCCCGACGGCAAGGAACTGCAGGGCTACCTCGCGACGCCGGAAAAGACCGAAGGTGCACCTGCGGTCGTCGTCATCCAGGAGTGGTGGGGCCTGAATGACCAGATCCGCGGCGTCGCCGACCGCCTCGCGCGCTGCGGCTACTTCGCGCTCGTGCCCGACCTGTATCGCGGCAAGTCGACGGTCGAGGAGGAAGAAGCGCACCACCTGATGACCGGCCTCGATTTCGGCGACGCCGCATCGCAGGACATTCCGGGCGCAGTGCAATATCTGAAGACGCGCGCGTCGCGCGTGGCGGTCACCGGCTTCTGCATGGGCGGCGCACTCACGCTGCTGTCGCTGCAGTTCGCCGATGTCGATGCCGGCGTCACGTGGTACGGCTTCCCTCCGCTCGACTACCTCGATCCGTCGAAGCTCAAGGTGCCGCTGATGGGTCACTGGGGTACCCAGGATGCGTTCTTCGCGATCGATCAGGTCGATGCGCTGGAGAAGAAGCTGACCGATGCGAAGGTCGACATCGAATTCCACCGCTATCTCGCGCATCACGCGTTCGCAAACGAAACGGCCGTCGGCGCCGGCCGCATCGGCGGCACGCAGTTCGATCCGGTGTGGTCGCAGATCGCGTGGGATCGCACGCTGACGTTCTTCGGGCGCACGCTCTGGGGCCAGCAGCAGTAATACCGCAGCAGACAGCAGGCACCCGCCGCCACCGTGCGGCGATACACGCCATGCGAAACGCCACGGATCTGCATCCGTGGCGTTGTCGTTTGCGGCTACGAATTCGTCACGCGAGCGTGGGCGGCGCCGCCTGGCTGACGTCCACGCGTTTCGGCAGGATGCCTGCCTGATAGAACACGTCCGCGATGTGCTGCTGGTACGCGAGCGTCTCGCGCGTCACCGGTTCGACACCGAAGCGCGCACGGCGGAACGCGAGCGCCACGGCCGGCTCCGGAATGCCCCACAGTTTCGAGAACTCGGCCGCACCCTGCGCGCGATTCGCATCGAGCCATCGCTGGACCGTCGTGAGCTCGGACACGGCCACACCCAGCACGTCGGCATTGCGCTGCGCATAGGCGCGCGACGTGAAGTAGTAACTGCGGTTCTCGACGAGCCCCGTGCCATCCGCGACGATGCGCGCGCCCAACGTCTGCTGGACGACGGCGAGAAACGGATCCCAGATGATCCACGCGTCGACCGAGCGGTTCTCGAACGCGGCGCGCGCATCGGACGGAGAGAGCCAGACCGGCTTGACGTCCGCGTGGTCGAGCTTCGCGGCCTGCAGCAAGCGGACCAGCAGGAAGTGCGTGTTGGATCCCTTCACGAGCGCGATGCGCTTGCCGCGCAGATCCGCGAAGGTCCTGACCGGCGAATCCTTCGCGACGACCACGGCCTCGGTCGAGGGTCCTGCCGGCGTTTGCGCGTAGTAGACGAGCGGCGCACCCGCCGCGAGCGCAAAAATCGGCGGCGCCTCGCCGACATCGCCGAAGTCGATCGATCCCGCGTTGAGCGCTTCGAGCTGCGGCGGCCCCGACGGGAACTCGGTCCATGTCACGTTCACACCGAGCGGCGCGAGCTTGTCCTGCAGCGTGCCTCTCGCCTTCAGCAGGCTGAGCGGCCCTTTCTGATAGCCGATGCGCAACGTGCGTGCGCCGGCCGCGGCAGCGAGCGCGAAGCGCGGCTGGGCGGCAGCGCCGGCCGCGAGCGCCAGACCGGCCTGGATGAGCCGGCGGCGGGATCTGGATAGTCGATCTGCCATGATGTCCTGGGTTCGATGGGAAGGCGCGCAAGCGCGAGTCGAATCGATTCTAGGGGTTCGACGCTTCGCACCGAACCAACGAAGTCCGATATCGAAAGCAGGTGCTTTCATAAAGGCGTGCATCGCGCGATTGCAATCGTTCGGACACGTCGCGCCTATGCGTCTTCACCATCAATTTCGGCGTGCGAATTATCTGGCACGGACCAACGTCGATCTATGGACTACGTAACGTGTGCCGCGTCATTCAACCGGGCACACGCTGCCCACTTTCGCTCAGGACACGCAGGAACTGCGCAGCGCGGCCTCGTCGGCGGCCAGCATTTCGGGCACGCATTCCCGCAGGAAATCGACGAAGGTCCGGATCTTCGCGTCGAGGTACTGGCGCGACGCATACAGCGTGTAGACCGTCAGCTTCTGCAGCCGGTACTCGGGCAACACGCGAACCAGCGCGCCACTGGCCAGTGCAGGCACCGCGCTCGACATCGGCAACGAGCCGATCCCGAGGCCTGCGCGCAGCGCGGCGCCGAGCGCGTCGGCGATGTTCACCTGGAAGTCCGGCAGCGGCAGCTCGAATGTCTCGCGACCGTCGGGGCCGTCGAGATGCCAGCGGTCGCGCGGAAAGATCGGCGTGACGATCTGCAGGCATGAATGCGCTTCGAGATCGCGCACGGTGTGCGGCGTGCCGCGCTCCTTCAGGTAAGCGGGCGACGCGCACAGCACGCTATGAACATCGCCGAGCCGCTGCGACACCAGGCCCGAATCGGGCAGCTCCGCCGAGCTCAGTTGCAGCGACACGTCGTAACCTTCGTCGATGATGTCGGGCACGTGCTGCGACAGCGTCAGTTCGACCGCCACCGACGGATAGCGCTGCCGGTATCGCACCACTGCCGGCACCACGTAGGCCTGGCCGAAACTTGTGGTCGCATGCACATGCAGGCGCCCCGACGGCTTCGCCTGCGCATCCGCCGCCTCGGCTTCCGCTTCGTCGATATAGCCGAGGATGCGCTGGCACCGGTCGAGATAGCGCTGCCCGGCATCGGTCAATGCGATGCGGCGCGTGCTCCGGTTGAGCAGACGCGTGCGCAGATGCGTTTCGAGTTGCGCGACCGAACGCGACGCATAGGCGGTGGTGATGTCCAGGCGCTGGGCCGCGCTCGTGAAGCTGCCCTCTTCCGCCACCCGGACGAAAATGCGCATCATCTGTAACGTGTCCATCGACAGGTCCCCGGGATTGAAATCGCTTCGCGGCGGCGCCCGCCCCGGCACAGCCCGGTCTGGCGCGAATTGTGCGGAACAGTACCGCAGCGGTGCAGGCGTGTCCAGTTTGCCGTGCACCGCTGCTAGGGGCCCTCGCTCACGCGACAACCGCTGTCGAAGGACGACCGGCATCGGATCGATGCAGGCCGCACGGTGGCAGCCTGCCGCGCACGCTTTGCACGTGCGCGTCGCGCTCAGGCCTGCTCGAAGGGGTTGCTCAGTACGATCGTGTCGTCGCGCTCGGCGCCGGTCGTGATCATCGACACGGGCGCGCCCGCGACCGCCTCGACGCGCGCGATGAAATCCTGCGCGGCACGCGGCAACGCCGCACGCTCGCGCACGCCCTTCACGGTGCCGTCCCACCCGGCGAACGTTTCGTAGATGGGCATCGCACGCGCCTGCGCGTCGAGACTCGCGGGCAGATGGTCGACGCGTGCGCCATCGAGCTCGTAGCCGACGCACAGCTCGATCGACGCGAAGCCGTCGAGCACGTCGAGCTTGGTGAGCGCAAGCGAATCGATTCCCGAGATCCGAACGGCCTGCCGCAACTGCGCGGCATCGAGCCATCCGCAGCGGCGCGGCCGGCCCGTGTTGACGCCGAATTCCTGCCCGCGCGCGCGCAGCGTTTCGCCGGTGGCGTCAGTCAGTTCGGTGAGGAACGGGCCGCCGCCGACGCGCGTCGCGTACGCCTTGGTCACGCCCAGCACGTGGCCGAGTTTCGACGCGCCGAGCCCCGTGCCGGCCGCCGCGGCCGATGCAAGGGTGCCCGACGACGTCACGAACGGATACGTGCCCCAGTCGATGTCGAGCATCACGGCCTGCGAGCCTTCGAACAGGATGCGCTCGCCGCGGTCGTTCGCGTCGTTGAGGTCGGCCCACACGGGACGCACGAACGGCAGGATCTTCGGCGCGATGTCGACCAGCGTTGCCAGCATCGCGTCGCGCGAGCACGGCTCGAGCCCCAGGCCGCGAAACCACGCATTGTGGTAATCGACCAGCACGTCGAGCTTGTCGGCGAGCCGGCCCGGTTCCGCCAGATCGGCAACCCGCAACCCGCGGCGCCCGACCTTGTCCTCATAGGCCGGCCCGATCCCGCGCAGCGTGGTGCCGATCGGCTCGCGACGCAGACGCTCCTGCGCCTCGTCGATCGCGCGGTGAATCGGCAGGACCAGCGTCGCGTTTTCCGCGATCGACAGATTGTCGGGCGTCACCGACAGCCCTAGTTCGGCTATCCGCCCGATCTCGGCCAGCAGCGCCTCGGGATCGAGCGCCACGCCGTTGCCGATCACGCCGCGCTTGCCGCGCACGATGCCGCTCGGCAGCAGCGCGAGCTTGTACGTCTTGTCGCCGACCACCAGCGTATGGCCCGCGTTGTGGCCGCCGTTGTAGCGGGCGACGAGATCGGCCTGCGCCGCCAGCCAGTCCACGACGCGCCCCTTGCCTTCGTCACCCCATTGGGCGCCCACCACCACCACGTTCGGCATGCTCCATACTCCATGTGAGAAATCCAGACACGTACTGCGGCCACATCGGCCGTTTGTGTGCCATATTGGCGGACCGGGATCGCCCGATCAAACGATTAAATCTGAGCACCCGCGTGAGTAAAACTCACGCGAAACGATGAATGGCCCGACGACTCCCTCCGTTGAATTCGCTGCGCGCGTTCGAAGCCGCGGCCCGGCTCGGCAGTTTCACGCTTGCCGCCGATGAGCTGTGCGTCACGCATGGCGCGATCAGCCGGCATGTCCAGCAACTGGAGGCATGGCTCGGCCGGCCGCTGTTCGAACGGCACAACCGGCGGGTCGAGCTGACCGATGCCGGTCGCGCGTACCTCGCCGAGGTCGGCGCATCGTTCGACCGGATCGCGCTCGCGACCGCCCAGCATTTCGGCCAGGGGCAGCAACGCGTGCTGCGCGTCAGCGCGCCCGCGACGTTTTCGCTGCGCTGGCTCGTGCCGAAGCTGTCGTCGTTCCAGGTTGCTCATCCGGCCATCGAGGTGCGGCTGTCGACGTCGAACGAGCCGATCGAGAAGTTGCGCGACAAGGTCGACCTGATCGTCCGCGGTGGCCCGCAGGCGATCGACGGATACGTCGCCGAGGAATTCCTGTCGGAAGTGCGGTTGCCCGTCTGCGCGCCGAAGCTGCTCGAGGGCCGGCCGTTGCGTACACCGGCCGATCTCGCCGGCTTCACGCTGCTGCATGCGGCGACCTATCCCGGCATGTGGCCTGAATGGCTCGCGGCGGCCGGGCACGCGAATCTGGTGCCGCGGCACTCGCTCACGCTCGAGCATTTCTACCTGACGCTGCAAGGTGCGCTCGACGGCCTCGGCGTCGCGATGGGGCCGATCGCGCTCGTCGCGGACGACATTGCCGAAGGACGGCTGGTGCAACCGTTTAGCGAACCGGCACTGCCGCCGTGGCGTTATTTCACCTACGTGGCGGCTGCGCGCGCGGATGACGAAGCGGTGCGGGCATTCAAGGACTGGCTGAAAACGACGGGGAACGCGGCGGCGAACGCGCGGCACTGACTATGCCGGCTGCGGGTGGTCAAGCCGCTGCGGCGGCCCGGATATGAACATGCTGGAAGTCGCGCTCGGATATCGACTCGCTCAACCAAGATGCAGAGGATACCGAATCAATTGATACGGATATGCTACCCGCTTGGTAGCCACGACGCGCCGCGTATTTGCGCGGCACAAACAAGAAACCCCGGCTCGAGCCGGGGTCTTTTCCGCGAAGCGCGCTTATTGGCTGGCGGCAGCGGCTTCGCCTGCCTTCTTCTCGGCCTTCTGCAGGTTCTGCGGATAGTTCGGATCGTTGGCCGCCGGCTTGTAACCGGCGTCTTCGAGTTTCTTCAGTTCTGCGGTGTTCTTCGCGCGCGCAGCCTTGTGTTCGGCTTTGCGTTGTGCCCGTGCTGCCTTGCGCGCCTCACGCTTCGCGGCCTTCGCATCCGAGGCCGAGGCGGCCGGTGCGCTGCTGGCGTCGGTCTGCGCGAACACCGGAGCGGCGGAGCCGAAGAGGAAGGCTGCTGCCGTAGCAGCCAGCGTGAATTTTCTGATCTGGATTCGCATCGCTGAGCTCTCTATTCTGATTGATCACGGAGTGAAAATGCATCGAGATACCGCCCCTGCCCCCGGTCGGTTTTCATGCTGCGACCAGGGCCTTTGCATCATAACCGCGTTGCAAAAAATGTGGCGCCATCGTGTGCACAATGTTGGGGATACACGTATGGGAGAGATTGTGTCGCTGGGACCGCAGCGCTGCATCGGGCGCGAGGATCACGCGACGACCATGACCGCGGCAACCATGTGACGAACCGGATTATTCCGTCGATACGATGCAGGTAGCCGATGCGGACGGGATCCGTTTCCGCATGTCGTGCACTCGTATGAGGCTGACTGTTTCACCTGCGGAATTTGCCGATCGCGCAACGTGAGCGTCGCTTCATGAACGGGATCACCTATCGACTTGCAAGTCTGTGTGTGGCTGTGATTCGCGGGCGCGCGAACGGCGGTTCATCCCATAAACGGGCACGCTTCGTTCGGTGCTGAGTTCGATGTGATCCCCGGCATGTCCACACGATGCCAAGCGAGCGATCGGGTAACCGCCTGTTGCATGCATGGCTACCTGTTCGGGGCGTTTCGTTACCAGTTGTGGGAGTGACGTTGGCGAACTAGAGACGTCGTCGCCGCATAGGGTGAATGCTTGGATTGACCTTCGTTCACGGTTGCGCGAAGAGCTTGCATCGTGCGTTTGCATGTGCGAATGCGAAGGCTTCGTCACGGCCCGGCGTCGCAACGAGTCTGGAGTCTGTGGGACGAGGATGCCGGCACGTGCTGCGCTGCGCGTCTGCGTCACAGCGTTTCCATTGGGCGGGCGCATCTGGCGCGGTGGCGTCGCGCACCCGATTTGCCCATCCGAGGAACACCTTGTCGGTGAGCTTTTACAGGACGTGGCATTTTCCGACGGTGAGGATATTCGGGATTCGAGCGCGGATCCGATGGAGGTGAACTTGGTTGATGCCGGCCGCCTCACGTTCGGACATCCAGCTGCCTGCGGTTGCTGTCTCCCCGATCACGAAGCCGTACCGGTTCCGGTTCCGTCCAAAGGTAGAAAACTATGAGGCCGGGTGCCCGCGGAGACGCCGACCCATTTCGTCAGTACACAGGCCAGCGATTGGAAAAGTGCCGATTGGCCAGGCTGGCGATAGCCGAAGACTTATCCACGGAAGCCCCAGCCCAGACGACAAAAAATTCACTTGCGCGTCGATTTCGGCGATTTCTCACTGCCGGGAGAGAAACCGAGGGCGCTCCCCTGTGGAGCGCAGGCTTCAGTTACTGCGGGTAATCCCGGATGCGAGATAGAGCGGGACGGCCATTCTTGGGTCCCATACGCGGGTACCTATGTCCCGCAAACGGCGATTTCCTCCCATAAGTTTCTACGTTTGAGTGCTTGTGAGTGGGTACTCACCTCCTTGGAAAGCCTTGTTGGGCCTGGGAGCCTTGCAGAGTGAGGCCAGATATCGAGGGTTGCACAGGCCGAAGAGCCGGTTTCCTGTGCGTGCGGAGCGCTGCAGACTGGCTTTGGTAGCGGTTTATGGGGGTTGTGTTTCTGCAGAGGTACACGTGTGTTTACATCTTTTGTAAACAACGTTTACTTCTTTAACTACTTTTAGGCGGCTCAGAGCCTTGTCTGGCAAGGGTTTGACAGGTGTTCGGTACCCATTTATGGGGGCACAGGCGGAAGAGTATGGGGCTTCAGGTCTGTGGATTTGGGGAATGGGGTACCGAGTTGTGGGAAATGGGGGTTGTGGATATGGGGTAAGCGTAGCCTGTTATGGGATTTCGGCCCGGAAATGCTTCAGGTAGCCCTCTATGGGGGAATCCGTTGGTAGCCATTTATGGTGCCTTTTTCCCGATCCGTCGGCGGCCTGCGGCACAGCATTTTATGTGAGGTTGCCGGTTATGGGATGGACTTTAGGTAGCCGGTTATGGGCGCCTGCACGGACCGAGTGATCTCGTTTTGCTCGGCCCTCGGGATGTAGAGTCCCATAGACAGGATCAGGGAAACGGAAAGGTTACCTTCTATGGGGAATTCGAAAGGTAGTCATCCATGGGAGTTATTTTCGTCCGCTGGACACGATTGAAGGCAAAACGGCCAACCGGTGGTTCTCGTCAGGTACCCATTCATGGGAAGCATTAAAGGTAGTCTGTTATGGGAGCGCGCGGAGCGTGTTGCAGGGCACCACGAATCCGGTTTGCAAATCCCGTTCCGGTGAATTGTTTCCCATGAATGGGTACCTTCCATTGGGCAAGTCTCGTGCCGGGTCCTGATGGCGAACTGCACAGGTAGCAGGATTTGGGAGCTATTTTTGGCGGAAAGGTATATGGATATGGGGCTTCGCGCAGATCTAAAAACGGCAAATTTCCCTTTAATGACAATAAGTTAGGAAGGGTATTGAAAGTGATACTGGAGAAAGAGACGTTGCTCGCCGGCTGGAAAAGGTATAAAGTCCGCCATCAACACGGTCACCTTCTCCGGACATCACGATGCCGCGTAAGCCCGCAATCAAAGGCTCCGACAAGCAGGTTTCGCTATTTCAGACGCCCGAGCCTCCCGATCTGCTGCGCAAGGCGGTCCAGGCCATTCATATCGCTCCGAAGTCCGGAAAGATTGGTCTCCAGCAGCGCAAGATGTTCAGCTCGCTGATCAAGAACGCCCTTCGTCAGGAAGCGTTCGAGCCCGGCCGGACGAGCTTCTCGATCTCGATCGCTGCGCTCTCGCACGAGAGCGGGTTGAACAGCAACAACACGAAGTACGTGAAGGACACGGTCAACTCGCTGATCAGTACCGTCGTCAACTGGGACTACCTTGCCGCGGACCGCTCGACGGTGTGGAAGGCGTCGGGCCTGCTCGCCGGCGCCGAGCTCGAGCAATCGGTGCTGAAGTACAGCTTCTCCGACCAGATTCGCAGCGAGTTGCTCAATCCGGAGATCTACGCGCTCATCGATATGCGGATCGCGCGCGAGTTTCGGCGCTCGCACTCGCTCGCGCTGTGGGAGAACACGGTGCGCTACGAAGGGATCGGCATCACGGCGAAGATTCCGCTGCCGAAATTCCGCGATCTCATTCTCGGTCAGGACAAGGCATCGCAGTCCTACAAGGAGTACAAGCTCTTCAAGAGCAAGGTCCTGGTGCCGTGCATTCAGGAGGTGAACGAAGTTTCCGACCATACGCTCGAGCTGATCGAACACAAGTCAGGTCGCAGCGTGGAGGCCGTGCAGTTCAAGGTGACGCGCAAGCAGAGCGCGGATACGGTCGAGGAAGGCGATGTCAAGAACGAGGCGCTCGTCGACGAGGTCGCCAAGTTCGGCATCCCGCGTTCGGAAGCGCGCCGGTTGGTCACGCAGTACGGCGTGCAGCGCATCAAGGCGGCAATCGCCTATACGCTCAATCGGACTACGAAGAAGAACGCGGCGCCCATCGACAACGTGGCCGCGTATTTCCGCAAGGCGCTGACGCACGGCTATACGCTGGCTGACGGGCAGGGGACCGAAACGGCCGCGCCGGCGAAGGAATCCGCGCAGAGCAAGCAGGAACAGATTCGCGACAAATACCTGGCCGCGAAGGTCGACGAAGCCGGTGCGTATTTCCGCGAGCTGGAGATCGACGACCAGACCAAGCTGATAGAGCGCTACAACGAGACGGTGGCCGGTTCGAAGGATCTCACGCTATCGCCGAAGAAGAAGGCGAGCAAGCTCGCGCAAACCAGTTTCTTCCGGTGGCTGGCGCTCGATACCTGGGGCGAACCGACCTCGGACGACTTGCTGGAATTCCTGCTGAAAAGCAGCCTCGCGACCAACTGATCGTTCGACGCCTCGCGCCTGGCATGCATCGCGCGCCGGACTGCGTCCGGCTACGCGGAGCCGTGCAGGTGCGAGGCCCTTGCCTGCGGCGCTTACTTTTGCGCCGCTACCGCCAGTTCGGCGACATATGCGTCGATCACGGTCTTGAGCCGGTCGGCGAGCGATTCCTGGTGGGACGCATCGACGCCCTTCAGTTGCAGATCCAGGCGTCCGTCCGGATAAGTCTTCAGTTGACCGATCGCGCGCGATTCGAGCGCGAAATCGTGGCGAACGCTGTAGCGCGTGCGCCCCGTCTTCTTGTTGCCGTCGCTCTGCGCGCGCAGGAAATTCTCGAGGTCGCGTACCGACTTTTTCCGGTCGATCACCGCCGTGAGCAGACGGTCGGCAGCCGGTTCGCCCAGGCGCTCGAAGATCAGCTTGAGGAAGTACGCCGCCTGCAGGCCGACCACGTCGTTCGCGCTGGCCATCCGTTCGAGCAGCGTGTTCGGTAGCGCGTTCAGCGACAGCGTCTTGCTGATCGATGCCTTGTCCTTGCCGATCTTCTCCGCGAGCGTGTTCTGGTCGGGGAAGACCTTTTCGTCGAGAAGCCGCTTCCACGCGACCGCGTCGTCGAAGATCGTCTGGCGTTCGTGGTCGTGGTTGGCGCGATACGCGATCGTATAGAGCTGCTCGGGCGTATGGTCCGTACGGAACGTCGCGTTGATCGTCTCGTCGCCGTTGATGCTCGTCGCACGCAAACGGCGTTGCCCGTCGATCACGACGAGCTTGCCGGGAAATTCCGGGAGCCGCGTGACCTTGATCGGCTCGATCTGCCCTTCCCGCTTCAGCGTCAGCGCGAGCTCGTGCAGGCTCGACTCCGAATAGAACACACGCGGGTTAAACGGGTTCGGGATGCAGTCCTTGACCGCGACTCTCTGCGGCGCGCCGAGATCGTGCGCGTCGGCGGGCGTGGCCGCAGTCGGGGCCGCGGGAGTTGCGGCTTCCGCGGCGGGATTGGATGCCGGCGGCGGCTCGGGCAGGCGCGTTTCCAGCGCCGCGTTTTCCTGCGCGAGCCCGCGCAGCAGGCCGGCAGCGAGATGCAGGTTGCCGGTCGGCTTCTTGTCTTTCGATGTTTCCTTAGCCATGTGCGGTTCCCGTAGCGCGCGTCGACGCGATGTATTGGGCCATTTCGGTGACCAGTCTCTCGATTTCCGCGCGGGCTTCCTTCAGCCCCTTCAGGTATCGGTTGTGATGATGGATCGTGGTGCCGAGGGCGAACGTCTGACGGTAAACCTCGCGCTGCGCGATCTGGCTGTCCAACAGATGCTCCCCTATTTCTTCTGCCCTTAGAATTTTTAAAATTTCTTCACGCATTTTAGTTTTTCCATTGACGCTATTCAGCATCAGCGCGGAAGACAAATTTGGGTTCCGAACCGCACGCATCGACTCGATCATGCGAATCATCGCGACAGTGCTGTACAGGTCGGCTGGCGACGGCGACAGCGGCACGAGGCAGAAATCCGCCACTTCGAGCACGGATGCGATGCGCGGATCTTCGAGGTTGCCCGGGCAATCGACGACGATTACATCGAAATTCGCATCCTGCTTCTTGATCTCGCCGCCGATGCCGCGCCCGGCGGGGGCGAGCGACAGCACCGTCATCGGGAGCGTATTTTCACCGCTCGTCACCCATCTGACCGATGTGCCTTGAGGGTCGGCATCTATCAAGGCGACTTTGTTGCCGCCGGCCTCGAAGGCTGCCGCGATATTGACGGAGATGGTCGTCTTTCCAGTGCCACCTTTCTGATTGCTCACGGCGATCTTGAAAGCCATTAAATTCCTCCAAGGAGTTTTGCGTAATATATGCAGTTATTGAGGAAAAGTCCAGAAAAGTGGTAGATAAAAAGATGGGTTTTGCGGAGTGATGTGGTTGTTACGTGACAAGCCGGCCAAGTGGCTAGGAAATTCTTCGAGGAGTTGCGGACGAATCAAAAATAAAAACTGATGAAAAATTTCGTTCGAGATGGGACAGCACTAAGAGGCGCTAACGAAAATACTTGGGCTTCAGCGTCGAGGGGCGAGAAATCGGAATGGCTCGTAGGCGCCCGGTTTCATTCTTGTGCGGCAAGTGCTGATGCTGTTTTGCTAACGACTTGCGAGCCTAAACTGCGCTGGAATCCGCAGTTGTCACGTGACAAGTCGATTCAGCGGACCGGGTATTCAAATATGGACCACCGGGCGGCATGCGGATTCGACGTGCCGGAATGATTCCGGGAAATCCACTTTTCTCATTGATGCTATCTCTGCTCGCACGTGGCTGTTGGTGCTGGTGCTGGTGCTGGTGCTGGTGCTGGTGCTCGTGCTCGTGCTCGTGCTCGTGCTCGTGCTCGTGCTCGTGCTCGTGCTCGTGCTCGTGCTCGTGCGACCGCGACCGCGACCGCGACCGCGACCGCGACCGCGACCGCGACCGCGACCGCGACCGCGACGACGGGTGGGTTGTTACGTGACAACCTCGCCCTGACGATTGAGGACGGACGTCTTCTGCCCGAGCGCGCCCACGGTAGAGATCGCTACCGTGAAGGGATCTGGGAGAGACACGAAGCGATGTTGGCCAGTTGTGCCCAGTCGCGGGTCGGCGTTCGATGTAGGCGAGCAGTTGTCACGTGACAACCGGTGCGGTTCGATCCGGGAATGACCGGCGTGATAGCGGTGTGGCGCGCATGCGGTCTTGGAGGAAGCGCACTATGTGAGCCGGAGCGTACACGTCGTATTTGTTCCACTAGCCGGGTGGCTGGCGCCTTCTGGTGGCATCCTTCACCGGCGTGGGCTCTTGCGAGTGCATGCCGGCCTAGATTCTAGTGTTGATATGGCCCCAATAAATTCGCCAGTTCAGCGTCCACGAAGCAAACAACCCCGGGGCAGGGGAGGGGCAGATATTCCCGAGCTTGTTGTATCAGCGAGTGATCTGATGGAGGCCCGACATCGGCATCCTGTCACGTAGCCTCGCGTGACGATTCCTCTTTTGAAGGTAAATTCATATGTCCGGTGACACGAGGCGACGTGGATCCGCAGGGTCGTGAAACATTTCTGAAAAACAGGGTGTCTTCGTAAACCCTTGTCTGGCAATGGGTTGCGCCACTTTCTTCATGTTGTTTCACGCAAAATGCGCATCATCTGCCGGCAAAATGGGGGCGCATGAATTCCGCACGAGAGATTGGCTGCGAGCAAGGATCGTCGGTGCGAAATCGTATCGTACGATACGTGTTTCGTAGTGAAAAACACGCATCGCGGACAAATGCAAGCCGATCGACATACCGGCGACCCGATGCAGCGCGCCGAACAGTCCGGGAAGAATTCAGTCGATGTAGTTTCCTATCGATCGCCAGTTGTCACGTGACAACGAGGGTGCAGGATCGCGAACTGACGGGATGTCGGGAGAAGCCGAAGCTCGGGGCTGGCTATGTTGACTCTACAGTGCGCCCCAAGGAGGGTCGAGCGATATGTGATTCTGTAGACAACCTGAGATGATCGGCGTGTCTATCGTGGCGCGGTGGGCGAATCCGGAATCTAGAGAGTCTGCATCAGGGAGGCGAAGCGCGTCGGCATCGTCGGCCGACCGAATAGCTCTCGGCCGACGCCGAACGTCTGCTTTTCCGGCCGACCATCGTCACCGACACGCAATTGAAGAGTCCGCCGCCACGGCTCACGCCGTAACAAAAAACCCCAACGCAGCGCAACACTCCTAGCGAGAAGCGCCCCGGCCATCAAACCTACTTCGTCGTCTCCGATGCGCACAGCTGCCACCGGCGCGGCTTGGCTGCTTGCGCCTTTTCTGCGTCATCGACGGTTCGCCACCACCGTTCACCGCGATGCGGCTCGTTCAGATCGAGCCGCTCGCCCATCCTGGGCGTCGACAGTTCGACGCCACGCACCATTGCCAACGCCGTGACGCGCTCGAACGGCTCCTGCCAACGATGCATCGCCAGATCGAACGTGCCGTTGTGAATCGGTATCAGCGTGCGTCCGCGCAGGTCGATGTGCGCCTGCACGGTTTCTTCCGGCTGCATGTGCACATAGGGCCATTGCGGGTCGTATGCTCCGGTCTCGATCAGCGTCACATCAAAGGGCCCAAGACGTTCGCCGATTGTCCGGAAACCGTCGAAGTAGCCGGTGTCGCCGCTGAAGAACACGCGCAGATCGTCGGCGACGATGACCCAGGACGCCCACAGCGTGCTGTTGCCGTCAAACAGGCTGCGCCCGGAAAAGTGCTGCGCCGGTGTTGCGGTCAGCGTCACGCCGTCGATGTCGATGCTTTGCCACCAATCGAGCTGGCGCACCTTCTTCGCGTCGATACCCCACTCGATCAGGCGGTCGCCGACACCCAGCGTCGTGACGAACACGCCAGTCGTGGCCGCAAGCGCGAGCACCGTGTCACGGTCGAGGTGATCGTAGTGATCGTGCGACAGGATCACGCCGCGCAACGGCGGGAGATCCTCGAGCGCAATCGGCGGCGCATGGAAGCGCTTGGGGCCGACGCGCCGAAACGGCGATGCACGTTCGGCAAATACCGGATCGGTCAGCCAGAACTCACCGCGCAGCTTCAACAGCAGCGTCGAATGCCCGAGCCGATACAGGCTGCGGTCAGGGGCCGCGTCGAGTTGCTCGCGAGTCAGCGAATCGATCGGCAGGGCACCGGTCGGAACCGTGTTGCGTGGCTTGTTGACCAGCATGTTCCATGCAATGCCGAGCGTTTTGCCGAAGCCTTCGACCGGTCGCGGCGCGACGTTGCTGAAGCGTTCGCCATTGTGCTGCGGCGACTCGCCGGACAGCGTGCGACCACGCCTGGCGGCGGCGAAACCCAGTACGCGATGAAGAAAAACGAGGGGCGAAGCCATGTCGATCCGTCCGGAAATAAAAGTACACTGAGCAGTGTAGTTTATCCCTGGGAAAAGTAAACTCAGCGGTGTAAAATTTTTGCATGGATACGAGCACTTCCCCCCAGCGCATGACCGACCGAAAGCGCGCGGCGATTCTCGCGGCGGCGATCGAGGAATTTCGCGCGGCGGGCTACGACGCGACCAGTATGGATCGCATCGCCGCGCGCGCGGACGTGTCGAAGCGCACCGTCTACAACCACTTCCCCGGCAAGGAAGCATTGTTCGCAGCGATCCTGCACCAGCTGTGGGACGCGACGCTGACTGCCGGCGCGCCGGCCTATTGCGCCGACGTGCCGCTGCGTGATCAATTGCTCGCACTGCTGGAGCGCAAATTGCGGTTATTGAACGACGAAGCGTTTCTCGCGCTCGCTCGCGTCGCGATCGGCGCGGCCATCCATTCGCCGGAACGCGCGCGCGACATGGTCGAACGCATGGGCGAGCGCGAAGAGGACGTGACGGTATGGATTCGTGCGGCCGCGGCGGCTGGCCGGCTGGCGGCGACCGATCCCGTATTCGCCGCACATCAGCTGCACGGGATCGTGAAAGCGTTCGCATTCTGGCCGCAGGTGACGATGGGCCAGCCGCCGCTGGGCGCGCAGGAACAGCAGAAGGTCGCGGAAACGGCCGCCGACATGTTTCTTGCGTACTACGCGCGTCCGGATCACGGCGGTGAGTTAGGTGCAGGGCAGGGCTGAGGGTGCACCATGCGACGCGCGAAGCGCACCGGGCGCGTCGTTTTACTCGATGCGCGGTCCATCCGCCGCCTGGAAGAAATCGCCACGCAACGACGGGCGAGTGCAGGATCGGGCATACCCGTGGAGATTGCCCGCTTGAGCCGATTAAGCCTTTTGCGCCGTATGAGCCGCACCGACGCGTATGGCCGACGCATATGAACCCCAACCCGAGCGAACACCGATGAAGACGCTGTTGATCGTCTATCACACGATGACCGGCGGCACGCAGCAGATGGCCGAAGCGGCCGCGGGTGCAGCGCGCGAGCAGCCCGGTGTCGACGTGAGGTTGCAGCGTGCGGATGCGACGAGCGCGGACGACGTGCTCGCCGCCGACGCCTATCTGTTCGCGACGCCGGAAAATCTCGCCGCGATGTCCGGGCTGATGAAGGATTTCTTCGATCGCTGCTACTACGCGGCGCTCGATCGCGTGAACGGCCGCCCGTATGCGGCGATGATCTGCGCGGGCAGCGACGGCCAGAACGCGCTGCGCCAGATCGACCGGATCGCGACCGGGTGGCGGCTCAGGAATGTCGCGCCGGGCCTGATCGTTTGCACCCATGCGCAGACGCCGGAGCGGATCCTCGCGCCGAAGACGATCGGCGCCGAGGATCTCGCGCGCTGCGCGGAGATCGGCGCGGGTCTTGCTGCGGGGCTCGCGCTCGGCGTGTTCTGATCATCGGCGATCAACCGGGTCGAAGCGGTGCCGCAGCTGCACGTAAGGACCGCGGCGCGACGCCTGCCGTTATATCTCCAATCGCATCGAGTTCAAGCGAAGTGCACTGTTCGCGCGACGTGGCGGCTGCGACTCGCATCGCCGTTCGCCGCAGCGGCCCTGTCGAGTATCGATGCCCTAGTCACCCTGGGGCGACACGGTCGGCTGATGGTATTCGGGCCACAGGCGCTTCACGAGATCGCGCGAAGCGCCATACGCATAGCAGCTGTCGATCTTGAGCGGCTTTCCGTTGTCGTCCCGGTAATTCAGCGACGACGGCCGCACGCCGACCATCGTCTGATAGGCCGCAGTCGCAACCGGTCCGAGAATTTCCTTCAGATGCGTGCACGTGTCGCATGACGGCAGGCGTTTGCGGACCTCGCTGTTCCAGCCCGCGCCGATGCGCAATCCGACGAGCGCCTGCAACGTATCGCCGCCGCCCGGACACTGCGCATAAGGATGCGATCGGATGAACGTGGATACCGCGCGCACGATCATGTCGACGTCGAAGACCAGCGTCACGCCGAGGTCGTGAATCGGGGTCAGCGCCGCGACCGTGCGCGTGCCGCCGGGCGGGGTGAAATCGCGCGGCTTGCGGTCCGCGAGACAGGCCGTGACTTCGAACAGGCCGTCGCTGCGGCGATAGCCGCGCATGTCGATCTGCCTATGGTGAATCTCTTCGCGCGTAATGCCGTCGTGCGGGAGGTCGTGTCGGGGATTCATGTAACCGCTCCGTTTCGTACAACCGGTCTCTTTGCATTCGACAACGATGTCGTTGGCCGATCGGTGCGTAGCGAAACCACCACAGGCCGCAGATGATGTCGATCCGGTCATACTACGCATTTTCCGGTGCCGCCGTACGAGCGACGATCGATGCGTACGCAACTAATTGAATATCCGCAGCGAGCGATGCGAACGCCGTCACGCCGCGCGGGTCGTACGCGAAAGCCGGGTCTTCGAACCGCGTGAATCCGCTGGCGACGGCGTTATTTGGACGTCCGTGCCATCTTTCGGCATTCCGTAGTGTGGAATGGTCGACGCGATGCGTGAGCCGCGAACTAAAACCGAAAGTACCGAAAACGGCACTACGTAACGCGTGTCTCGCTACCGGTCGAAAACGCCGCGATAATGCGCAACGTAGCCACGGGGACGCATTCCGCACCCTTCGGATCCGTCAAATGCGAACCGGTGAGTCAGCCGACAGCCGCGCGTACCGGTATACTTCCACTCCTGCCTTTTGTCCGGCATCGTGGCCGGGTGCCTGAAAACAGTGGTTGGGGCGATGCGGCCCCGCAATGTTCCGCATCGGTGGCAGACAAGCCGCACGCAATGCGGCAAAACGCCGATGTGCGGAATGGCAGCACGAACCACACCTTATATTCCTGGTGGATTGAATTTATGGGTTTTGAACAACTTGCCGAATTGCGGGCGCAGCTCGCAGCCAAGGCCAAGCAGGAGCGCAATGCGAAGCGACCGGCTGCGCAACCGGATGCCGGCGCGAAGCCGAAGTCCGGCGACCGGCCTGCTCGTGGGGCCAAATCGGGTGCCGCGGCCAAAGCGCCGTCCGGTGCCAAGCCCGCTTCGGCGAAGCCGTCGACCCCGGTCGATCCGGTCATTGTCGCGATCGGCAAACTGCAGCGCCGCTTCCCGCGCGCGTTCCCGAAGAATCCGGCACCGAAAGTGCCGCTGAAGGTCGGCATCTGGGACGATCTCGCCCGCGAGGCGCAGGCCGTCGGCCTGACTGAAGCCGAACTGCGCGAGGCGATGTCCACCTGGTGCCGCGGCAATCGTTACTGGTCGTGCCTCGTCGAAGACGCGGTGCGGGTCGATCTGCAAGGTAACGAAGCCGGGCGCGTGACGCACGACGACGCGGCGCGTGCGCGCCGGCTGAAGTCGCGTCGTCCGGGCAACAAGGGCGGCGCGCAAGCGGCAAAGGGCGCACCGCAGCAGCCGAAGGCGGAAGCGCAGGCCGACGCCGCCGCGCCGCAGCCGGCGACAGGCGAAGCACCGGCAAACGCAGCACCGGCAAACGCAGCACCGGCAAACGCAGCACCGGCAAACGCAGCACCGGCAAACGCAGCACCGGCAAACGCAGCACCGGCAAATGCAGCACCGGCAAATGCAGCACCGGCAAATGCAGCACCGGCAAACGCAGCACCGCAGGCCGAGCAGCAAACGGCCGCGAGCGAGTAACGCGCCATGCGTCGCCGCGCTATCGCGCGGTGACGGCCCGCCTGCACCGCGCGTGCAGCGTGTCACCTGACAGACCGGCCTGTCCCTGCTCGGGGCAGGTCGGGACTGCCTCCGCTGGCGACACCGCCAGTCAGCTAGCCTCCAACCCATCAGCATCGAATAGCCAATCGAACCCGCGATGAAAGCGCGTCGGCGAACGCAGCTTGCGCAATGCATCACTCGTGTTGAACGAGCATGGCGACCGGATATCGAAACAAGGACGATGTGCATCGCGAATCCGCTTACGTCGTGCCGAAATAGTTCGTTTTCCTAAAGTAACGGCAGCGCAGATGAAGTGCCCGATTCGCACTCACGCCCGTATGTCTCGCGTCAGCAATTACCCGGCGCGAAATGCAATCGTAGTCGCGTGACCGACGCGCGATGTCCGGACGCGCGACCACTGAAGCGGCCGCCAGCCCATCCGTTGGCGCCCCGCGACACAAACGCCGATAATCTCAGCAACCGGGAACGCAGGGCCGATACACATTGCCGACCACACATGACGCACAAGTGCCTGAAAAGCTCACGCAACCGCCCCGCAATCCCCGAAATTGAACGGTACCGGCAAACCGTCCGCGCTGCGGCATCACATGAAGCCTGCCAACGCCCAACACCTTGCGCCCAACGCCTCACGCAAAGACCGCCTCATGAACCCGAGACATTCCGCGATTCTCGTCGCGCTCACCGCCGCAGCGCTGTTCGGCGCCGCGACGCCGCTCGCGAAGGCACTACTCGGCGCGATGTCGCCGTTCATGGTCGCGGGCCTGTTCTATCTCGGTAGCGGGATCGGTCTCGCCATCGGGATCCTGCTTCGCGGATTGCGCAGCCGCGGCGCGCCGGCCGGGAATGCCGCGCCGCTGCAACGCGCGGACCTGCCGTGGCTTGCCGGCGCGATCGCGGCCGGCGGCGTCGCGGGCCCGTCGCTGCTGATGCTCGGGCTATCGAGTACGCCGGCCGCGACGAGTGCGCTGTTGCTCAATCTCGAAGGCGTGCTGACGGCCGTCATCGCCTGGGTCGTGTTTCGCGAGAACGTGGATCTCCAGGTGTTTCTCGGCATGGTCGCAATCGTCGCCGGCGGCACGCTGCTGTCGTGGGTGCCGGGGCGCGCGGGCGTGCCGGTCGGTGCGCTGCTGATCGCCGCCGCCTGCCTGTGCTGGGCAATCGACAACAACCTGACCCGCAAGGTCGCCGCGAACGATGCAATGGTCATCGCATGCGTGAAAGGCCTGGTCGCCGGGCCCGTGAATATAGGCATCGCGCTCGCGGCCGGCGCGGCGCTGCCCACCATTCCGGCCACGGCCGCCGCGATGCTGACGGGCCTCGGCGGCTACGGGATCAGTCTCGTGTTGTTCGTCGTCGCGCTGCGTCATCTCGGCAGTGCACGCACGGGCGCGTATTTTTCCGTGGCGCCGCTGTTCGGCGTCGTGCTGTCGCTGCTGATCTGGCCGGCACTGCCGTCCGTCACGTTCTGGATCGCGGCCGCGTTGATGGCGCTCGGCATCTGGCTGCATGTGCGCGAACGGCACGAACACGAACATGCGCACGAGCGGCTCGCGCATACGCACCGGCATCGGCATGACGAACATCATCAGCACACGCACGACTTTCCGTACGAGGGCGAAGAACCGCACACGCATCCGCACGTGCATCTGCCGATCACGCACAGTCACGCGCATTTCCCGGACATTCACCATCGCCATCGACACTGACCGTGCGGCCCACGGACAAAGACACGCGACGCGCGCAACGTGTTTCGCAAGGTAACCGTTTATGGGGCGTCGTTTCTTGCCTGCCGCGCCCCTTCGACACCCGACGATTCAGTCGTCCGTCTGAATCAGCCGAATCAATGAACCGTCCAGGTCGATCAGCGCGCCGCGGGTACCGCCCCATGGCTCGCGTTTCGGCCGATGCGCACGCGGCCAGCCGGTCGTCTGCTCCGGAATGCCGGCCGCGAGCAGCTCATCGAAGAACGCGCCGACGTCGGCGAGCCGGAAACAGCAGCTGAACCAACTGGTGGCCGGATCGAGGTCGGGATGCGGAAAGAATTCCAGCAGCAGGTCGCCGCGCCTTAGGATCATCCAGCTGTCGTCGCGCCAGGTTTCGACGAAGCCGAGCTTCGCGTAGAACTGCGATGTGGCTTCGAAATCGCGCGACGGCAGATTGGGAGTGGCCAAGTCGGTCAAGGTTGTTCCTCCGGTGGGCGTTGAGATCGAACGAACGCGCTGTACAGCGCGCGGATGGCTGTCGTGCTTGATTGGTCAAGCGCTGCGTATCGGTAACCCATGCAGGGCACCATCGTGACGCAGGTGCGGCGAACGACGGGTCGTCATCGCAAGCGGTCAGACGATCAGCCGATCACTCGACTCCGACGATCACGCTCGACGCCTTGAAGATCGCCGACGCAGGCTTGCCGCTCGCGAGGCCGAGTCGATCGACGCTGTCGTTGGTGACGATCGCGACGATTTCCGCGCCACCCGCGGCCCGGATCACGACTTCCGAATTGACCGCACCCTTCGCGATCGACGACACGGTGCCCGCGATGCAGTTGCGGGCAGACACCTTGCTGCTGTCGACGTCGACCATCACGATCACCGACGATGCCTTGACGAGCGCGAACGCTTTCGTGCCGGCCGCGAGGCCGAGCGACGCGACGCTGCCGTGCGTGATCACGGCGACGATGTCGAGGCCGTCCGAGGTACGCAGCGTGATTTCGTCGTTGACGGCACCGGGCTTGACGGCGCTGATCTGGCCGGCGAACTGATTACGGGCACTGCTTCGCATGATGACTCTCCGGAACATGGGCCGCGCGGCGGGCGGCGAGCGAATGATGGAAACCGCGGACGAGTTTACCGGCAATGCCGGTGACGCGCGCCGTCGGCATCGACATACCGGACATGCGAGACCACGCAGGGTGATGCGCGACGGCGCGTGTCACGCACGCCGTCCCGCACAGTGCGCGATTACCTGGCCGGGGCCGACGCAGCAGCCGGCGCACTGGCCGCCGACGTCTGCTGCGACACAGCGGGCACCGCGTCGCCTTCCCATCCGCCGCCGAGCGCGAGAAACAGCTTCACCTGGTCGGCGGCGACTTGCCCTTCGGCCGCGGCGACCTGCGCGCGCACGCTCGTCAACGTGCGCGTCGCATCGAGATCGGAGATGAACGATTCGCGGCCGGCCACGAAGAGTCGGTGCGTTTCGTCAGCGGAGTTGCGCGCCGATTCGTAGGCCGTGCGCAACGCATCGGTGCGCTGCACGTCGGCCGCGTAGGTCGCGAGACTCGACTGCGTTTCGCGCAGCGCGTTCAGCACGACGCCGTCGAAGTGCGCGAGTGCGCCGCCGGTCGCGGCTTCGGCTTCGCGCACGCGCGCGCGCTGGCCGTTGACCGGGAACGACCAGCTGATCAGTGGTCCGAACGACCAGCGATTCGTGGTGGACGAGAACAGGTCGGCGGCGACGCCGACCGATCCGGCCGACGCGCCGATGCTGATCGACGGATACAGCGCGGCGGTCGCGACGCCGATCCGTGCGGTTGCGGCGGCGAGCTGGCGCTCGGCTTCGCGAACGTCGGGGCGGCGGCGCAGCAGCGCGGCGCCGTCGCCGATCGGAATCGGCTGGCGCAGCTTCGGCAGGCGCTCGCATTCGGCGACCGCCTTCGGCAGGTCGGCCGGCGAGCGCGCGAGCAGCGCGGCGAGCTGGTATTGCGCGATCTTGCGGCGACCTTCGAAACGCGGGATGTCAGCGGACAGCGTGCGCACCTGCGTGACGCCGCGCGTCACATCGGTCTGGTTGCCGCGCCCCGCATCGCGCAGCCGCTGCGACAGCTTCACGCGCTGCTGCTGCAGCGCGAGCGACTGCTTCGCGATCGCGAGCTCGTCGCCGGCGGAGCACGATTCGACGTACGCACGCACGACGTCCGCGACGACCGTGATGCGCGCGAGGTCGGCGGCCGCCTGCACGGCTTCGCTGTCCGCGCGCGCGGCCTCGACGCCGCGCCGCAACTTGCCGAACAGATCGAGTTCATACGACACGCTGATGCCGACCGTGCCTTCGTTGACGACCGGCAGCTTGTTCTCGAGCAGATACTGCTCGGCCGATTCCTGCGCGCGCTGCACGGCTGCTTCCGCGCTACCGGAGAAGCCGCCCTGTTCGTGCGCGACTTCCAGCGCTGCGCGCGAACGCGCGAGGTTGGCCGCGGCGACGCGCAGGTCGGTGTTCGATTTCAGCGCGCTACGCACGAGCGCGTCGAGCACGGGATCGTCGTACAACTGCCACCAGTTGCCGGGCACGGCGTCGCGCGAGACGAGCGCGCCGTTCGCGTCGTCGAGCGCATGGTTCGCGAGCGGCGCATTCACGTACGCCTGCTGCGGCAGCGTGTAATCGGGGCCGACGGACTTGCACGCGCCGAGTGCGAGCGCGAGCGGCGCGAGTGCCGCCGCGAGGCGCAGGTCGTGCCGCTTCATTGCGATGCTCCCGTCGCGCTGACGGCCGCCAGCGCGGATGCCGCGGGCGCCGAAGCGGATGGCACGGCTGCCGTGGAAGCGCCGGCAGCCGGCTTCGTCTTGTCGTCGCGGCGCGTGTCGGTGCGCACCGCGACGGTCGCGGTGCGGCCGGCGATCATCCGGAAGTCGTCGGGCACCTCGTCGAGCACGACCCGCACCGGCACGCGCTGCGCGAGCCGCACCCAGCTGAATGCCGGGTTCACGTTCGGCAGCAGGTTCGCGCCCTGCGTGCGGTCGCGATCCTCGATCGCGGCGACGATGCTCTGCACGTGGCCGCGCAGCGGATGCGGCTCGCCCATCACGACGATGTCGACCGGCTGGCCGATGTGGATGCCGCGCAGCTTGGTTTCCTCGAAGTAGCCGTCGACGCGGAACGAATTGCGGTCGACGACCGACAGCACCGCGCGGCCGGCCGGCACGTATTCGCCGACGCGCGGCGCACGGTCGTTCAGGTAGCCGTCGACGGGGCTCACGATCGTCGTGCGCTGCAGGTTCAGCTTCGCGGTATCGAGCGACACCTGCGCATCGGCGACGGCGGCTTCGCCCTGCTCGACGCGCGTGCGGCTTTCCTCGACCTGTTCGCTGGCGACCAGATTGCCGAGCTGCAGGTTGCGCGCGTATTCGCGCTTCGCCTGGGCGAGCGTCGCACGGCGCTGCGCGAGCGTCGCTTCGGCGAGCCGTTCCGCGAGCGTGTAGCGCGCCTGGTCGATCACGAACAGCACCTGGCCGCGCTTGACCTCCTGGTTGTCGGCGACCTGCACGGCGGTGATGAGCCCCGCCACGTCGGGCGCGACCTGGATCACGTCGGCGCGCACGTGCCCGTCGCGTGTCCACGGCGAGAACATGTAGTAGTTGATGATCCGCCACAGCACGAGGCCGGCCACGACGACGACGATCAGGGTGAGCAGGATCTGCCCTGCCGAGAGCCAGGTTTTTTTCACGGTTAGCTAGCCACGAGATGGTGAGACACGATGACGACGGCGGCAAACACGAACACGTAGATGCCGAGGTCGAAGATCGAACGGTGCCAGACGAGGCGGTAAAAGCCGACGCGCTCGAGCAGCGCGCGCACGACGATGTTGATCAGATAGGCAATCAGCATCAGCACGAGCGGAGCCGGCACGAATACGCCGAAGATGTCGATTTCGCCGATCATGGTCGCGGTCGGAAAGACAGGTTGGAAAGCGGGATCATGCGCGTGCTCCGTCCGGTGCCGATTGCGGCGGCTGAGCGGACGCGGCCGGGTACAGCGACAGCCGCAGGCCGACGAGCGCATGCAGCGTATCGCGCAGCCGGCGGTGCGTCGCGGGCGTGGCGGGGGCCGCTGGCGCCGCGGGCGTCGTGCCGTCGTCCGCCGGGGCCGCCGCCGCGCCCGGCAGGTTGCGACCGGCCACGCGCTGCAACGCATCGTCGATCGACGCGAGCAGCGCCGGTGGCGCCGGCTGGCGCGCGTTCGCGGCCGCGCAGCGCGTGTAGTGATCGGTGACGCCGGCCAGCACGCGGTCGATCGCGTCCGGCACGTCGCCCGACAGCTTGCGACGCGAGCGGCGCAGGTCGAGCGCGTTCAGCGCGATGCGCAGGTCGCGGAAGCTCTCGATCGACGGATGGCGATGGTCGTCGGACGCGCCGAGGCGCGGCAGCAGTTGCGTGACGCGATCGAGCATGCGCGACGCATGGTTGCGCTGGTCGTCGAGCGGCTGCGTCGACGCGGAGCGCGCGACGTCCTCCCAGCCCGAGCGCAGCAGTCGCCGCACCGCGAGTTCCGCGCCGAACGGCCGCGTCGCCCGCGTCCATACGTACGCGAACAGCAGCCCGGCGACGCCCGCGAGGTTGCTGTTCAGGAACACGAAGAAATCGGCCTCGTACGCGCTCTGGATGCTGATGAAGGTCGCGGTGTTCACCGCGACGAGCATCGTCACCATGTTGAACTGCGGGCGCGGCAGCAGCGTGCCGATCAGGATGAAGGGGCCGGCGAACATCAGCACGAGCATCGCGAAGTCGTGCACGTGCGGCAGCACGGCGAACAGGTACAGGCCCGCGAACACGACGCTCGCGGTGGTGGCCAGGAAGAACTTGAACACCAGCGGCGCGGGCTCGTCGAGCGCCGCGAAGAAGCTGCACGCGACGGCGACCAGCGTGACGGCGCCGGCGCCGTCGTGCCAGCCCGACTGGATCCACAGCCAGCACGCGAACACGATCGCGCCAGCCACTGTCAGCGTCGAGAACAGCATCATCCCGCGATCGAAGAAGCGCTCGGTGCCGCCGAGCCGCCAGTGCCGGTAACGCGGCTGCCAGACGCCCGACTCGTTCGCGATCAGCGCGCGCAGCGAGCGGCAGTCCTGCCAGATGTCGATGACCTGGCGCAGCCGCCACAGCGCGTTCGACAGCAGCGCGCCGTCCCAGCTCGTCAGCGCGCTGTCGGGCGGCTGCAGCGCCGCGACGCGCGCGCGCAGGTCGTCCGCGACCGGGTCGTCGGCCATCGCGCCGTCGGTGCCGTCCCTCAAGGCCGGCAGCGGCGCGTCGAACCACTTCGCGGCGTCGGCGAGCAGCGCGTCGAGCGCGGGAGGGCGCACATGCAGGTCGCGCATCAGCGCGATCAGCGGATCGGCGAGCGACGACATCAGCGGCAGGAACAGCTGCATCCGGCCCGCGAGCGCCTGCGTGCGGGCGAGCACGTGCGGGTGCGCGTGGTCGTAGCTCAGCTGGCTCAGCAGGAATTCGAGGCCGGTGATGGTCGCGGCAAGGCGCTGGCGGCACGCGGACAGCGCCTTGCCGGCGAGGTGCCCGGACAGCGTCTCGCGGCCGTAGAACGCGGCGTCCTTGAACCACGCGTCGGTGCGCTCGATCAACGTCGGCGCGAGCCGGTTCGGGAACACGGCGCTGCCGACCACGCTCGCGCATACGATGCCGAGCACGATTTCCTCGGTGCGCGCGATCGCGACGTCGAAGACCGTCGACGGATCGGTCACGGTGGGCAGCGCGACCAGCGGCATCGTGTAGCCGGCGAGCATGAACACGTAGCTGCGCGCGGTGCGGTCGGAGATCGCGAGGTAGAGCAGCGTGCCGCACCACGTCGCGACGATGATGCTGAACAGGAGCGGCGTCTCGACGAACGGCGGCACGAACAGGATCGCGGCGGCCGCGCCGAGCGCGGTGCCGAGCGCGCGATACAGCGCCTTCGAGCGCGTCGCGCCGACGAACGGGTTCGACACGATGTAGACGCTCGCCATCGCCCAGTACGGACGCGGCAACTGGAAATACAGGCCGAGATACAGCGCCAGCATCGACGCGGCGAACGTCTTGCCCGAGAACAGCCAGTCGCGAAGGCTCGGATAAGTCATGACGCGGAATCGGCGGGATGGGACGGACGTGACGCCGGGTGCTGCGCATCGGCCGCGCCGAATGCGTTGAGGACGCGCAGCGTCGCTTCGAGATCGGCGCGCGTGACGCCCTTGAGCACCTGCGCGCGCAGCACGCGAAGGTCTTCTTCCATCTTCGCGGTGACCGCACGGCCGGCGGCCGTCAGCGAAATCGTCTTCGCGCGGCGGTCGTGCGGATCCTCGTCGCGGCGTGCGAGGCCGGCCGCGCACAGCTGGTCGAGCAGGCGCACGAGCGACGGCCCCTCGATGCCGACGTGCTCGGCGAGCGTGCCCTGGCGTACGCCTTCACCGAGGCGGCCGGCGATCAGCAGCGGCGTCGCGCAGGCTTCGGACACGTTGTACGCGGTCAGCACGGCGTCGCTCGTGCGGCGCCACTTGCGCGCGGTGAGCACCAGCAGGCTGCTGACGGCGAGGCGAAGATCGTGCAGATTGGTCATGCGCGAGATGATAGAGGCAAAAACATTCGATAGCAAACTATCGGTTTTGTCACCGGAGTGTCATTGCCGAACGCGCGCGGCGCCAGCGCGCAGCGAGTAATTTAGGCAGCGGAGCCGAGGCTGGTCGCGCTGTAAACCTGTGAATTCGCGGTGGATCGAATCAGACCATGCCGGGCGGACTGCGGCGGTCGAGATCGCCGCGCTGGGGGGCGCACGATTCGTGCGCCGTGTCGGCGCGTTATAAGCACGACGCGCGGACGCGCACCCTGGACAGCCCCACACCGGTCCCGCCGAATGAATGTAGCGCATCATGCGTTCCTGACCGTCCTGCTTGCACACGCGATTGCACTAGGACAATAATTTTCGGGTGTCTTTCTGAGCGACTATGCGAAAGCAACGACGGAGACATCGAGATGGGACGGACCGAGGTATCGGCGCGCTGGCACGACGCGATCGGCGCGGTGCACGGCATCGAGTCGAAATACAAGCGGCTCGTGAAGGCGATCGCCACCGACATCGAAAGCGGCGCGCTCGCACCAGGCGCGCGGCTCGCGCCGCAGCGCGACGTGGCGTCGAGCCTCGGCGTCAGCGTGCAGACCGTCACCAATGCCTACAAGGAACTCGAAAGGCAGGGCCTGATCCGCTGCGAAGTCGGGCGCGGCAGCTTCGTGGCCGCCCGCGTGACCGAATCGATGTCGAACTACATCCTCGATACGGCCGAGCGCGAGCTGGTCGACTTCTCGATCGCGCGCATCGTGCATACGCCGGAGCACGATGCCGCGTGGCGGGGCGTCTGCGCGGCGATGGCCGACACCGACGACCAGCCTTGGATCCGCTCGTTCCGGCCGATCGCGGGCCTCGACGCGCATCGCGAGGCCGGCGCCGCGTGGCTCGGGTCGCTGAACCTGCCGGTCCATCCCGAATCGCTGCTGATCACGAACGGCGCGGCGCACGGCATCTTTCTCGCGCTCGCGTCGATCGTCGGGCCGGGCGACACCGTGCTGTGCGAGAGCCTGACCGACCACGGCGTGATCGGCTCGGCGAACGTGCTCGGGTTTACGCTGAAAGGCCTCGAGATGGACGAACATGGGATCCGTCCCGAACATTTCGAGGAAATGTGCGACGGCGAGCGGATCAGTGCGCTGGTCTGCACGCCGACCCTCAATAACCCGACGGTGTCGATGATGTCCGATTCGCGCCGCAAGTCGATCGCGCGCATCGCGTCGCGCTACGGCGTGTACGTGATCGAGGACGACGTGTACGGCCCGCTCCCCGCGAAGACGGCGACGCCGATCGCGAGCCTGATCCCGGACCTCGGCTTCTACTGCACGAGCATGACGAAATCCGTGCTCACCGGGCTGCGCACCGGTTATCTCGCGATGCCGCGGCGGCTCGCGTTGCGCGTCGAGAGCGTGCTGCGCGTGAGCAGCTGGATGGCGACGTCGCCGATCGCGGAGATCGCGACACGCTGGATCGTCGACGGCACCGCGCGCAGGCTCGTTGAACTGCAGCGCCAGCGGCTCGCGGCGCGTCAGGAGATGGTGAAGGCCGCGCTTGGGTCGTATGTGCTGGGTGCGCATCCGAATGCATTGTCAGCGTGGCTGCGCGTGCCCGATTACTGGCAGGCCGACCGGCTCGTGCGCGAATTGCGCACCCGCAAGATCGCGGTGACGTCGCCCGATCCGTTCCTCGTCGGCGGCACGGAGCGGCCGAACGCGGTGCGCGTGTGCATCGGCGCGGAGACGACGGATGCCGCATGCAACGCCGCGCTCCAGACCATCGCGGGCGTGTTCGAGCAGTATCCGCACGTGCACGATTTTCACTGAAGCGCGGCAGGCGTCGTGCCAGCGACGCACAATGTACCAGGACATTCGAAAGCGCAATTTGGAACATTAGACTGGATCGCACCACATCAATGAGGCGCGCGATCCATGTCCTTCCTGTCGCTGTCCGACGTCTACCGTGCGCGCCGACGCATCGCCGGGCATGCGTGCGTCACGCCGCTCGTCACGTCCGCCGCGCTGTCCGCGCTGTCCGGCGCCCCCGTCCATCTGAAACTCGAAACGTTGCAGCCGACCGGCAGCTTCAAGCTGCGCGGCGCGGCCAACGCGCTCGCTGAACTCGCGTCGCAGGGTGTGACGCGCGTCGTCACCGCATCGACCGGCAATCACGGCCGTGCGGTTGCGCATGCGGCGCGCGTGTTCGGCATCGAGGCCGCGGTCTGCATGTCATCGCTCGTGCCGGCCAACAAGGTGGACGCGGTCGCCTCGCTCGGCGCACGGGTCGTGATCGCGGGCGACAGCCAGGACGACGCGCAGGCCGACGCGCGGCGTCTCGTGCGCGACGAAGGCTATGCGTACGTGCCGCCGTTCGACGATCCTCGAATCATCGCCGGGCAGGCGACGATCGGCGTCGAGATTCTCGAAGCGTTGCCCGATGCGGCAACGCTCGTCGTGCCGCTGTCCGGCGGCGGGCTGTTCAGCGGCGTCGCGTTCGCCGCGAAGGCGATCCGGCCGGCGATCGAGGTGATCGGCGTGTCGATGACGCGCGGCGCCGCGATGCACGCGAGCCTCGCGGCCGGGCGCCCGGTCGACGTCGATGAACAGCCGACGCTCGCCGATTCGCTCGGCGGCGGCATCGGCCTCGACAACCGCTACACGTTCGACATGACGCGCGCGCTGGCCGACGGCGTCGTGCTGCTCGACGAGCCGGCGATCGCGCGCGGCATCGCGCATGCGTATCGCGAAGAGCGTCTCGTCGTGGAAGGCGCGGGCGCGGTCGGCATCGCCGCGTTGCTGGACGAACGGATCGCGCGCCGCGAGCGCGGCGGTCCGATCGTCGCGGTCGTCAGCGGCGCGAACATCGACATGGCCGTGCATCGCCGGCTCGTTTCGGAGAACTGACATGACCCATCCCGTCACGCTGCTCGGGCAGGCGCAATTGCGCGCGCTGGTTCCGCTCGATCTGGCCGCGATCGACCAGGTCGAGGCCGCGTTCGCGTCGCTCGCCACCGATGCGGTCGCGATGCCGCCGATCCTCAATCTCGCGCTGCCGGCGCGGCACGGCGAAGTCGACGTGAAGACCGCCTACCTGCCGCGCTTCGACAGCTTCGCGATCAAGGTCAGCCCCGGCTTCTTCGACAACCCGTCGCTCGGGCTGCCGAGCCTGAACGGGTTGATGCTGGTGCTGTCCGCGCGCACCGGCCTGACCGAGGCCGTGCTGCTCGACAACGGCTACCTGACGGCCGTGCGCACCGCGGCGGCCGGCGCGGTGGCCGCACGCCGGCTCGCGCGTACCGATGCGCGCCGCGCGGCGATCGTCGGCGCGGGCGAACAGGCGCGGCTGCAACTCGACGCGCTGATGCTCGTGCGCGACATCACGCACGTGACGGTCTGGGCGCGCGACGCCGGGCGTGCCGCACGGTTCGCGGCCGACGTGCGCGCCGCGCACGGGATCGATGCGATCGTCGCGCGATCGGTGCATGCGGCGCTCGCCGACGCGGACATCGCGGTGACGACGACGCCGAGTCGCGAGCCGCTCGTGCACGCGGAGGATCTGCATCCGGGGCTGCACGTGACAGCGATGGGCTCCGACGCCGACTACAAGACCGAGCTCGCGCCGTCGGTGTTCGGCGCGGCGCGCTACTTCTGCGACCGGCTGCAGCAGACCCGCGTGGCCGGCGAACTCGCGCACGCGATCGCCGCCGGCGCGGTCGCGGCCGACGCCGTGTTTCCCGAACTCGGCGAAGTGATCGCCGGGCAGCGCGACGGCCGCACGCATCGCGACGACATCACGATCTGCGACCTGACCGGAACCGGCGCGCAGGACACCGCCATTGCCGTGCTCGCGCTGCAGCGCGCCCGCGCGGCGGAGGTGGGCACGATTTTCCACAACGACCTCACGACCTGAGAGGAGACAGATGTCCGCAGTCATCGAAACCAACCAAGCCGTGCCGCGCCTCGCGTTCGAGCGCAGCGAATACGCTGCGCGCATCGCGAAGACGCGCACGGCGATGCAGCGGGCCGGCATCGACCTGTTGATCGTCACCGACCCGACCAACATGGGCTGGCTCACCGGCTATGACGGCTGGTCGTTCTACGTACACCAGTGCGTGTTGCTGCCGATGGACGGCGAGCCCGTCTGGTACGGCCGCGGCCAGGACGCGAACGGCGCGAAGCGCACCGTGTTCATGGCGCACGAGAACATCGTCGGCTACCCGGATCACTATGTGCAGTCGACGGCCCGTCATCCGATGGACTACCTGTCGACCGACGTGATTGCCGCACGCGGCTGGAGCACGCTGCGCATCGGCGTCGAGCTCGACAACTATTACTTCAGCGCGGCCGCGTATGCGTCGCTGCAGAAGCATCTGCCGGCCGCGCGCTGGGTCGACGCGACCGCGCTCGTGAACTGGCAACGCGCGGTGAAGTCGCCGCGCGAGATCGAGTACATGCGCGTTGCCGCACGGATCGTCGAGCGCATGCATGCGCACATCGTCGACGCGATCGAGCCCGGCATGAAGAAGAGCGATCTCGTCGCGCAGATCTATGCGACCGGGATCGGCGGCGCGGACGGCTTCGGCGGCGACTATCCGGCGATCGTCCCGCTGCTGCCGACCGGCGCCGATGCGGCCGCGCCGCACCTGACGTGGGACGACACGACGTTCGCGCGCGGCGCGGGCACGTTCTTCGAGATCGCGGGCTGCTACCGCCGCTATCACTGCCCGCTGTCGCGCACCGTCTATCTCGGCAAGCCGCCCGCGCACTTCATCGAAGGCGAGCGCGCGGTGGTCGAAGGGATCGAGGCGGGGCTCGCGGCCGCGAAGCCCGGCAACGTGTGCGAGGACATCGCGAACGCATTCTTCGCGGTGCTGCGCCGCGCGGGCATCGAGAAGGACAGCCGCTGCGGCTATCCGATCGGCGCGAGCTATCCGCCGGACTGGGGCGAGCGCACGATGAGCCTGCGCCCGGGCGACCGCACGGTGCTCGAGCCCGGCATGACGTTCCATTTCATGCCGGGGCTGTGGCTCGACGACTGGGGTCTGGAGATCACCGAAAGCATCCTGATCACCGAAACCGGCGTCGAGACGTTCTGCAACACGCCGCGCAAGCTGTTCGTGAAGGAGTAGGGCGATGCGGGCTTCTCCGATCACGCCGACCGTCGACTTCGACGCGGACGGCGAACAACATGGCTTTCTGAAGCTGCCTTACTCGCGCGACGATTCCGCGTGGGGGGCGATCATGATTCCGGTGACCGTCGTGAAGCGCGGCGACGGGCCGACGGTGTTGCTGACCGGCGGCAATCACGGCGACGAATACGAAGGGCCGGTCGCGCTGTCGAAGCTCGCCGGTTCGCTGAAGGCGGCCGACGTGACCGGCCGCGTGATCGTCGTGCCGTTCATGAACTACCCGGCATTCCGCGCCGGTTGCCGTACGTCGCCGATCGATTCGGGCAACCTGAACCGTAGCTTTCCGGGGCGGCCGGACGGCACCGTCACCGAGAAGATCGCCGATTACTTCCAGCGTCATCTGCTGCCGCTCGCGACGCACGTGCTCGACATCCATGCGGGCGGCCGCACGCTCGACTTCGTGCCGTTCGCGGCGATCCACGTGCTGGACGATCGCGATCAGCAGGCACGCTGCGATCGCGCGATGCGCGCATTCGGCGCGCCGTACTCGATGCGCATGCTGGAGCTCGACAGCGTGGGACTCTTCGACAGCGCGGCCGAGGCGGCCGGCAAGGTGTTCGTGTCGACCGAGCTGGGCGGCGGCGGGTCGTCGACGGCCGCGAGCGTCGCGATCGCCGAGCGCGGCGTGCGCGGGTTTCTCGCGCATGCGGGCGTGATCGAGAAGGGCGACGGCGCACGCGCCGCACCGCGCACGACCACGCTGCTCGACATGCCGGACGGCTCGTGCTTCACGACGAGCGAGCATCGCGGGCTGCTGGAGATGTGCCGCGACCTCGGCAGCGACGTCGATGCGGGCGACGTGCTCGCACGCGTGCACGACATCGACCGCACGGGCGTCGCGCCGGTCGAATACGTCGCGCGCCGGCGCGGCCTGCTCGCCGCCCGGCACTTCCCGGGCATCGTGCAGGCCGGCGACACGATCGCGGTGGTCGCCGACATCGTCGAGCGCAACATTCCGGTGGCCGCATAGGGGTGTGCACGACGTGATCAAGCTCGACCGATACGACCTGGCGATCCTGCGCATCCTCGAACGCGACGGACGCATCACGAAGTCGAAGCTCGCGGAGGCCGTGAACCTGTCGATCTCGCCGGCGTGGGAGCGCGTGCGCAAGCTCGAGGAAAGCGGCGTGATCCGAGGCTATCGCGCGGACGTCGACTGGATCGGTGTGTTCTCGGGCAGTCGCATCGTCGTCGAGGTGACGCTGTCGCGTCATACCGCGCCCGACATGCGGCGTTTCGAGGATCGCGTGAGCGCGGCGCCCGAGGTCGCGCAGTGTTTCGCGACAGGTGGCGGCGTCGACTACGTGCTGCATGTGTTCGCGCGGGACATCGACCACTACCAGCGCTTCATCGATGCGTTGCTGATGGACGACCTCGGCATCGAACGCTACTTCACGTACATCGTGACGAAGGTCGTGAAGTGCGAATCCGGCGGCGCGCCGGACTGGCACTGAAACTTCGCGCGAACGCGCGGCAATACGGAAAAAACCGCAGGAAACGGGCGCCGAAACCGAAATTTCCGCACCCGGCGGCACGCCAGAATGAAGCTCGTGCCCACCCAAACGAGGAGACGCAGCATGCTGCCCGGACACCCCGTTCTGTTCAAGTCGACGTGCTATGTCGACGGTCGCTGGATCCACAGCGACAGTGCCGCGACGGTCGCCGTCGTGAACCCCGCCGACCAGGCCGTGATCGGCCATGTGCCGATGCTCGAGCGCGTGCAGATCGTCGCCGCCGTCGACGCCGCGCAGCGTGCGTTCGACACGTGGCGCTGGACGCCGCAAGCGGTGCGCAGCGCGGCGCTGCTGCGCTGGCATGCGCTGATCCTGCGGCATCTCGACGATCTCGCCGCGCTGCTGTCGCTCGAACAGGGCAAGCCGCTCGCCGAGTCGCGCGGCGAGATCCGCTATGCGGCGAGCTTCGTCGAATGGTTCGCGAACGAGGCGAAACGCGTCGCGGGCCGCACGATACCGACGCATATCGACGGCGCGCATCTCGGCACGGTGATGGAGCCGGTCGGTGTCGCGGCGCTGATCACGCCGTGGAATTTTCCGGCCGCGATGATCACGCGCAAGGCCGCCGCCGCGATCGCGGTCGGCTGCGCGGTGGTGGTGAAGCCCGCGCACGAGACGCCGTTTTCGGCGCTCGCGCTCGCGCAGCTCGCCGACGAGGCCGGTTTCCCGGCCGGCGTGTTCAACGTCGTGCTCGGCGAACCGCAGATGGCGATGGAAACGCTCGTTGGCGATGCGCGCGTGCGCGCGGTGAGCTTCACCGGATCGACGCGCGTCGGGCGGCTCGTGACCGAAACCGCCGCGAAGGCCGGCATTCGCAAGATCGCGCTCGAACTGGGCGGCAACGCACCGTTCATCGTGACCGAGGATGCGGACCTCGACCAGGCGGTGCGGATCGCCATCGGCGCGAAGTTCCAGACCTCCGGGCAGGACTGCTGTGCGGCGAACCGGATCTTCGTCGCGCGCCCGCTGTACGAAGCATTCGTCAGCCGCTACGCGAACGCGGTGCGGGAACTGAAGACCGGCCCCGCGTTCGAGCCGGGCGTCGACGTCGGCCCGCTGATCCACCAGGCCGCGTTCGATGCGACGGCGGCGCGCGTCGACGACGCACGTGCGCGCGGGGCGCGCATCGTCGCGGGCGGCCGGCCGCATGCGCTCGGCGGCTGGTTCTACGAACCGACCGTGATCGCGGATGCCGCACCGGGCATGCGCGTGGTCGACGAGGAAAACTTCGCGCCGATTTCGGCGGTGTGTGCATTCGACACGCTCGACGAGGTGATCGAAAAGGCCAACGACACCGAGTACGGCCTCGCCGCCTACGTGTGCGCGACGCGCATCGACACGATCTTCCAGCTCGTGCGGCGGCTCGATTTCGCGATGGTGTCGGTCAACGGCGTGAAATTCACCGGGGCGCCGATCCCGTTCGGCGGGATGAAGGCGTCGGGCCTCGGGCGCGAAGGCGGCGCCGAAGGCTTCGAACCGTTCACCGAAACCAAGTACTTCTGCCTCGGCAATCTCGGCCTGCCTGTTACGGCGACGGCCTGACTCATTCAAAGGAACCCATCATGAAACAATCGATCGACGCACTGCTGCGCGAGGACCGCGCCCACTTCATGCACCCGTCGACGCACGCGTACGACCACGAGACCGGCGCGCTGCCCGGCAAGATCGTGCGCGGCGCCGAAGGCATCCATATCGAGGACCACCAGGGCAAGCGCTATATCGACGCGTTCGCAGGCCTCTACTGCGTGAACATCGGCTACGGCCGCACCGAGGTCGCCGAGGCGATGTACGCGCAGGCGAAGCAGCTCGCGTATTACCACACGTATGTCGGCCATTCGTCGGACGCGATCATCGAGTTGTCGTCGCGCATCATCGACTGGGCGCCGGCCGGGATGAAGAAGGTCTACTACGGGATGTCGGGATCCGACGCGAACGAGACGCAGGTCAAGATCGTCTGGTACTACAACAACGTGCTCGGGCGTCCGAACAAGAAGAAGATCATCTCGCGCGAGCGCGGCTATCACGGCTCGGGCATCGTGACGGGCAGCCTCACGGGCCTGCCGAGCTTCCACCAGCACTTCGACCTGCCGATCGATCGCGTGAAGCATACGGTGTGTCCGCACTGGTATCGCAAGGCGCCCGTCGGCATGAGCGAAGCGCAGTTCGTCGCGTACTGCGTCGACGAGCTCGAGAAGCTGATCGCGCGCGAAGGCGCCGACACGATCGCGGCGTTCATCGCCGAACCGGTGATGGGCACCGGCGGCATCATCGAGCCGCCGCGCGGCTACTGGCCGGCGATTCAGGCCGTGCTGCGCAAGCACGACATCCTGCTGATCTCGGATGAAGTCGTCTGCGGGTTCGGGCGCCTGGGTTCGAAGATGGGCGCGCAGCACTTCGAGATCGAGCCCGACCTGATCACGGTCGCGAAGGGGCTGACGAGCGCGTATGCGCCACTGTCGGGCGTGATTGTCGGCGAGAAGGTGTGGGACGTGATCGCGCGCGGCTCGCAGGAGCACGGGCCGATGGGGCACGGCTGGACGTACTCGGGGCACCCGGTATGCGCGGCCGCGGCACTCGCGAACCTCGCGATTCTCGAACGCGAGAACCTGGTCGGCAACGCTGCCGAGGTGGGTGCGTATTTCGGCGCGAAGCTGCGTGACGTGTTCGGCGCGCATCCGCTCGTCGGCGAGGTGCGCAGCGTCGGGATGCTGGCCGCGCTCGAATTCATGGCCGACAAGGATGCGCGCACGCCGTTCGATCCGGCGCTGAAGATCGGCGCGCAGGTGTCGGCCGCGGCGCTGCAGCGCGGCGTGATCGCGCGCGCGATGCCGCATGGGGACATTCTCGGGTTTGCGCCGCCGCTCGTGATGACGCGCGAGGAGGCGGACGAGATCGTCGGCATCGTGAAGGACGCCGTGGACGAGGTCGCGGAGCGGAATATTTCGACCGTCGCGTGAGGGTCATGCGGCGCTGATGTGCGCGTGGGTGCGCGAGAAGACGCCGTCGCACGGAAGTGCGGCGGCGTCTTTCTATTGACCGGTGCCGATTCGGGAAACGTCGTCCGTCGTCAGCCCCGCATCGATCAGTAGTCCCACGTTACAGGAACGAAGCGGAAACCGTCGCCATTCTTTGCGACATGCCCGATCGACGGAAACGCCACATGCGCCGCGGCCAGCATCGCGCCGGTTTCGGCGGCTTCGTTGAACAGCGCGATACGCACGTCGACCGCCCCTTCGGGATCGTGTTCGAAGCCGTTTTGCCAGTCGGGATTGTCGAAGTTGACTTCGAAGACGGCATCGCCGACGAACGTCAGCTTTTCACCCTTCGACGCGATGTCCACCACGCAGTGTCCCGGCGTGTGCCCGCCCGTCACGCGCGCCGACACGCCCGGCGCGACTTCCACGGTCCGGTCGAACTGCACGATGTTTTCGCCGTAGAGCTCGACGAACTTGGCCGCCGCCTTGCGCAGCGCGGGCGGAACGGTTTCCGGCATCACCGTCTTGCTGAAATCCGGATTCTTCCAGAACGCGACTTCCGCGGCCGAAACGTGAATGCGCACGTCCGGGCTCAGCCGGGCCTTGACGCCGTCGGTGTTCAGGCCGCCGACGTGATCCATGTGCATGTGCGTGATCACGATATCGGTGATTGCAGCGAGATCGATGCCGGCCGATTCCAGACGCATGACCGATCGCCCGGCGCGCGTGAAGTATTCGAAGCCGTCGCCCACGCCCGAGTCGATCAGGATCAGGCGCTCGCCGCTGCGCACGAGCGCGATATTCAGCGCCCAGTCGAACATGTCGCGTTGCAGGAAGCGGCCGTCGAACCATTCGTTACGGTCCGCTTCGCTCACGTTGGTCGACATGGTGGAGGTCGGCAGCGGCAGAACGCCGTCGCTGATCAGCACGACATCGACGTCGCCGATGCGCACCGCATAGCGGGAAGAGACGAGTTCGCCCGCCTCTTCGTTGCCGAGGGGGGCGGTAACCGGCTGTACATTGCGGATGGATTTGTTCATGGTCGATCGTCCTGTTGATCATGTGGGGTAAGCCGCACTGCGCAGCGCGGTTCGCGAGCACGACCGTGCAGGTCGCGTCCTTCGCTTCGCTCGCATGTCGATCGAGCGTGTGAGCGATTGTAGGAAAGGGCGGCGGATGCCAGTAGCACCGCGTGTGCGCACATGATGTTGTCCGGGCGACAACAATCCGGCGCCCGTCAGGGCGCCGAGGGGACCGACAGCGCTATCCCGCCAATCTCGTGATCGCGGCCTGGCTGCCCGCTTGCTCCCGAAGGCGGAACTTCTGGATCTTGCCCGTGGCGGTCTTGGGCAATTCGCCGAAAATCACACGGCGCGGGCATTTGAAATGCGCCAGTCGCTCGCGGCAGAACAGGATCACGTCCTGCTCGGTGATGGGGGAGGCATCCGGTTTCAGTTCGATGAACGCACAAGGCGTCTCGCCCCATTTGTCATCCGGCTGAGCGACCACGGCCGCGTTGAGCACGCCTGCCATGCGATAAATGACCTCTTCCACTTCCACGGACGAAATGTTTTCTCCACCCGAGATGATGACGTCCTTCGAGCGGTCGGTGATCTGGATATAGCCGTCGGGATGCACGACCGCAAGATCGCCGGTGTGGAACCAGCCGCCGGCGAACGCTTTTGCCGTTGCGTCGGCGTTCTTGAAGTAACCCATCATGACCGTATTCCCGCGGACCAGAACTTCGCCGCAAGACGTGCTATCGGCGGGGACGGGTTCGAGCGTCGCGAGATCGGTGACCGACATGTTCTCGAACGCCGCCGCGCGTACACCTTGTCGCGCTTTCATTCTCCCTTGCTGCTCCGGCGGCAACGTATCCCACTCGTCGTGCCATGCACAGCTGATCGGTGTGCCGGCGATTTCGGTAATGCCATAGACGTGGTCGACGTCGAAACCCATCGCGCCGACGGCCTCCAGCACCGCTGCCGGCGCCGGCGAGCCGGCGGTCAGAACTCGCACACGACGAGGCAACGGCTGCAGTTCCGACGGGGGCACGCTCGCGATGCCTGCGAGAACAATCGGCGCCGCACAAAAATGATCGACGCCGTGCTTGGCGATGGCAGAGAGAATATTCGCGGCATTCACCTTGCGCAAACAGACATGCGTGCCCGCCGCTGCCGTAATCGCCCATGTGAAGCACCAGCCGTTCGCGTGGAACATGGGAAGCGTCCACAGGTAGATCGGCGCACGCGGGAGCGGCCAGTTCGTCATTTGCAACAGGCTCATCACATAGGTGCCACGATGGCTCGGCACGACGCCTTTCGGATCCCCGGTGGTGCCCGACGTGTAGTTCAACGCGATCGGCGTCCACTCGTCGGCCGGGCGGCGGCCGGCAAATTCCGGATCGCCGCTCGCCAGCAGCGACTCATAATCGGTTTCGCCGATGGCCGGGCCGTCGGGTGCTTCGTGGTCGTTGATGTCGATCACACGCGGCGGGTTGGGAACCGACTGCAACGCTTTCTCGACTAGCGGAGCCAGTTCGCGATCCACGAGCAGCAGCTTGCATTCGCCGTGGCGCAGAATGAATGCGATGCCGTCGGCATCGAGGCGGCAATTGATCGCATTAAGAACGGCGCCCGACAGCGGGACGCCGAAGTGGGCCTCGAGCATGGCCGGGGTGTTCGGCGCGATGATCGACACCGTGTCGCCCGGCTCGATCCCCAATCGGACGAGCGCCGACGCGAAGCGATAGCAACGCTCGCGCGTTTTCGCCCACGTCTGCCGGAAGTCGCCATGAATGATCGCGGTGCGATTCGGATAGACGTCGGCGGTTCGATCGAGAAAGGTCAGGGGCGTCAATGGAACGTGGTTTGCCGCGTTCTTCTCAAGACCTCGAGAATAGGCCGTTGCACTCATGACGTTGTCTCCATTCATTCATTATAAAAAGTGGTGAAATCGCGTACCGGACTGCGCTCCGTTACCAGCGTGTTCTCGATGCAGCCGTGATCCGCATAACCGAGGCTCATGCCGCACACCAACATCTGGTTGTCGGGAATGGACAGTTCGTTGGCGATGACGCGGTGGAACTTGTTGAAAGCCGCCTGCGGGCAGGTGTCGAGGCCGCGCGCCCGGGCGGCGATCATCACGCTTTGCAGGAACATCCCCGTGTCGAGCAGACTGCCTTCACGCATGACCCGGTCAACCGTGAAGAACAGGCCCACGGGTGCGTCGAAGAAGTCGTAGTTGCGACCGTGCTGGACGTGCATGCGCTCCTTGTCACCCTTCTCGATGCCCAGCAAGCCATACAGGTTCCAGCCAACCGCGCGCCGGCGATCCACATACGGTGCGATCCATTCGCGCGGGTAGTAGTCGTAGGGCTCGTCCAGGTCGGAGCTGCGGTCAGGATCGTCATTGATCTCGTTGATGGCGGCAGACAGGCGGGACTTCGTCGCGCCCGTCACGACATGCACATGCCACGGCTGGATGTTGACGCCGGTTGCGCTGAAGCGAGCCACGTCGAGGATGGCCTCGATGTGCTCGCGAGGAACCGGCGTCGGAAGGAAAGCGCGGACGCTGCGCCGCGTGACGAGCGCCCAATCGACGGCGCGGGTCACGTCGGCGAACGAGTTCAACGGAGGAGGAGAGAGACGGTCCATTTCGATACCGGCATTGAAAGGTGCGTTGCACTTAGCCATACGGTGTTTGCTGAGGTAGAGCTCATACGAGCCGTGTTGTTCGCAAGGATGTCGGCGATCGAGTTGCGATGGCAGAAGCGTCAGTGGCCCGCGCTACCCTGAACCGCGACAACAGGCGCACTGTTCGAGCGATGCGAGTCGGCACGTGTCTGGTTGATCAGCGTCACCGCCGCCGCGCCGATGAGGCCAGCCAGGCCGATGGCCATGAAATTCTGTTCGAGCGGCAGCTTCAAGGACACGAGCCAACCAATGAGCACCGGAGCCACGATCGCGCCGATCCGGCCCACGCCGGAAGCAAAGCCGACACCCGTAGACCGGATCGCATGGGGATAGAAGTCACCGGCATAAGCGTAGGCAAGCAATTGCGTACCGAGCGTCGATGCGCCGACCACAAATACGACGACAAACAACGATGCGGTCGACTTCGTGTAGCCCATCAGCGACAGCGCCACCGCCCCGACGACGTAAAACGCAATCAGCACCCGCTTGATGTTCACCTTGTCGCTGAGCCAGCCGCCGAAGATCGCACCGACGATGGCGCCGACGTTGAACACGATCACGAAGTTCAACGCCGAGCCCAGGCTATATCCGGCCATCGCCATCAGCTTGGTCAACCACGAACTGAGCGCGTAGACCATGAAGAGGCCCGTCACGAACGCGACCCAGATCATCGAGGTACTGAAGCCCCGCCCGTCCTGGAAGAGGCGTCGCACCGAGGCGTCCTGGGCTTTGTCTGACGAACCTCCCGCAAACTGCTCTTGACCGCTCGACGGATAGTCAGGCACCAACCGCTTCAGCACCGCGCGCAGTTTGTCGTGCCGGCCGCGTTTGATCAGGAAGACCATCGAATGGGGCATCGTCTTGATGATGAACGGGATCAGCAGGACGGGCAGGCCCGCGGCGAAAAAGACCGATTGCCAGCCGTAGCTGCCGATAAGCTGCTTCGCGGTGAGCGCCACCAGAATTCCGCCAATCGAATAGCCCGCGAACACCAGCGTGACCAATCGGGTACGCAACGCATTGGGCGAAAACTCCGCCATCTGCGCGGTGACGATCGGCAACACGCCGCCAATGCCCAGGCCGGCGACGAAGCGCGTGACGCTGAAACTGACGGGATCGCTCGTCAACCCGGCGGCCGCGGTGAACAGACTGAACAGCGCCACGCACACGCACATCATCGTTGGTCGCCCGAAACGGTCAGCAAGCGTGCCGAGGAAAATGGCGCCGAGCATGACGCCAAACAGCGTCGAGCCGGCCATGATGCCGGCGCTGGTCGCGTCGATGTGCATGTCCTTCATGATCGACGGCAGCGCCGCGCCGACGACGGCAAGATCGTAGCCGTCGAGTATCAACATCAGGACACACCAGAACAGCACAAGGGCATGAAAGCCATTGAATCTGGCCCGACCGGCGAGTGAGTACACGTCTATCTGGTTCATGTCGTCTCCTTGGATTTAATGTCGTGCTGGGAATGCGCGCGAGTTGCGACCAGTGTCGGACGGGCGCGATTGGCAGTCCATGTCCGTGAACTTCAACCTGAATGAGGTCGCCGGACCCCGATGTTTGCGGCGTTATGGCACTGGCGGCAGCCAGTTGGAGAAATCGCTTCTCTTGACGATGGATTGCCACAGTCCCGTGGACAAACCGTGCCCCGTGCGACGGTCCGCATCGCACGGGCTATTCGTTTATTCGTTTGAGTACGGGCGTAGCGCGGGTAGTGATTTGCATCGGGCTGAAACATGCGAACCCGGTTGCGTCAGCGCGGACAATTCCGGGCGGAAGCCAACCGCCCGGTACAGCCGATTGCCGCGCACTGCGAACCGGACTAATTCGAGCACGAGAAGCTCGCCGCCAGATTCTGGTCGCCCCCGATGTATTTGGGCCACTGCGGGTATTCGCACAGCGGTCGGGTGCGTCCGGCTGTTGCCGGAGTCAGGTCGGTGATGGTCAGATCTTTGGGCGCGATTCCTTTCGTCACCCAGTTGTCCAATGCCGTCAGACCGTCATATGAACCATTGAATTGTCCGCCGAAGCTGTGGGCTGCACCCGGTACCAGGTAGAACTTCAGAAATTGACCCAGTGGCCCCTGCCCGAATCGGGACACCAGCCTGTTGTAGTAATCGATCGACAATTGCGCGGGGATGAACTGGTCTGACTGTCCGTGCTGGAGAATGATCTTGCCGCCGCGGCTCTGGAATTGACTCAAGTCGGTGCTGGTACTGTCCATGAGCGCACTCACCGCCTGGACGCGCGAGGTCAATGAGCCCGGGTCCGCAGGATTGAAATTCAGAATGCTGGCGGCAGGGTCGCGAGCGGCAGCGAACCGGAGCATGTCATTGGGAAACGCGTAAAAAAATGCGGTCTTGCCGACGACCCCGGGCTCGACCGTCGCATCGGCGGCGGAACTACCCCAGGCCAGCGGAGTTGACCAAAAGTCCGCTCCGGAGAACGCGTTGTATCCGGGAAAGGTGCGAATTCCGTTTGCCAGATCGAAGCTGAAGTCGAGCGGTGTGCCGGCGGTGTTCAGCGTATTGATTTGCGCGTCTGACAAGCAACTGTCGCCGGTGTCGCCCCCGCCCGAGCAGCGAATCGCTGCTGGATCGAACACGCACGCAGCAGGGTTGCTGATAATGCCGTCAGCCACACCGTCCAGCGCGTCGCATTGCTTGATGACCGCTGCGAGCACGGCCTTGCCTTTGGCGGGCGTGATGTATCCGCCGGGCGCCAGCAGAGATCGCGAGATCCTGCCCATCTGCAACCACAGCCCAGTGATTCCCGACGCGGGATAGGTCGAAATAATGCCGTCGTAGTCGTGCGGGAATCGTTGCGCCGCGATCAAGCCTTGTCGTCCGCCGCTCGAGCCGCCGATGAAATAGCTGTGCACGAAGTCCGACCCATATCGTGCCTTTGCGAGGTAGGCTGCGAAATCATGCGTCTTCTTGATGTGGTCGTCTGCGTAGTTGGCGAGTGCCTCGTCGTTTGCCGCAAACGAGCCGTCCAGCGCGTTTCCCTCATGCCCGCTGTCGCTCCCCATCGTTACATAGCCCCTGCGCAACGGCGTACTGACACCCGCGGGCTCTGCCCCCGCCAGGAACCCGTCGGCGGGCGAACCCTCGGTATCGGCAATGGTGCCGTCAAATCCGCCACCGCCAAAGTGGACCGCTTTTCCGTTGAAGTTGGTCGGAAGATCGACCTCCGCCCGAATATCGGGCGCATCGAAATCGACCGGGTGAATGGTGCCGAGCACTTTGCAGTACTCACCATTGCGGTTACCCGAAGCGGTATCGGCGACGAGCGTCGCGGACACGACAGTCGCACCGGTGGTCGGCAACCCGATCGAGCTGGCAGGAACGGTCGTGCCAGCCAACGCACTGCACTTCGCGGCTGCCGTCACGACCGCGGCGTTTGCCGGTGCGGCGTCATCGTCGCCGCAGCCCGATACGGTAACGGCTGATGCTGCGAATAGCGCACTCAAAATAGCCGAGCTTCGGCGGGTGCTGAACCGGGTTCTCATTCTCGTCTCCATATATTTTTGCTACCGCAATGCGCTGCTCGTCGAGGGCAATTCTTCTCTTCTCGCCGCTGATTTGGCAGCGGTTGAAAGGAAGGCTGCGGCCCGAGTAAGCGAGTGCCTGTCTTGCGGTGTTTATCAAGTGCGGGGCTTTCGCGGAGCCAACTCCGGTTACGCCGCGCAACCGGGCGCGAGGCTTGTTCTGGTTTGCCGAACGCGGTTGCAGTGTCAGCCTGGGCGGCACACCAATCCATGCCCGCCGACCTCAGTTTGCGTGAGGTCTGTGGACACGCCGGGTTTTCACTGTGCTTCGTGCGTCGGCTGCCCAGGGAACATGAGCGGAATGCGGCATCGGCGCTACCCGTCCGCGCGCGATTCATCGGTTGCACGGCGTGGCCCTGCGTTGCGTCGGCAGCCATGCTCTTGCGCAAAGTTCGTTTGGAAACGAGGCTCGGGCCTTTCGGCCGCTCGGACCTACGATCAAGCGTTCGTCTTGCCGTGGCGGTACATTCCCGGGCTGGCGCCCGTCCACTTCCTGAAGGCCCTGTGAAAAGCGCTGGCTTCCTGGAATCCGGTCCGTGCCGCAACTTCGGCGACCGTCAGAGAGGTGCTGGAAAACAACTCGATCGCGATGTCACGACGCAATTCGTCTTTCAATTGCCGGTAGTTCGTGCCTTCTGCCAGCAGGCGGCGTTGCAGCGTGGCCGCGGATAGATTCAGCAGCCGCGAGAGCGCGTCGAGGTCCGGCCAGTCGTCGGGCGCCTGGTTTCTGAGTCGGCGCCTGACCTGGGCCGTCGTGCTCGATTCATTGCGATACTTCACCAGGATATTGGCCGGTGCATTCTCGAGGAATGCACGCAGGCTCGCTTCCGTGCCGGACAGTTTGAGATCGAGGAAACTGCGATCGAACCGGATCAGGGTCTCGTCAGCGGAGAACGTCACGTCCTCGCAGAAGCGCATGCGGTAGTCGCTGTCATCGCTTGGTGCGGACGCGCGAAACCTCATCTCGATCAGCGGAATCCGTCTGCGCGCGAGCCAGCATGCAAAACCGTGCACGAGGATGAACCACGTGCCGTAGGCAAAGAGCCGGCGTGTGCGCCCATCGTCATGCAGGACGATCACCGCATGCTCGCCTTCGCAGCGCAGCTCGCCGTGAATGTCGTCGAGCACGGCGCGCAGGAATTTAAGCATGCGGCGCAGCGCGTGTTCCAGATTGTCCGAATGCAGCACCGCGTGGCACATCAGCGCGTAACTGCCCCGGCGCAGTGGGTGGCTGTCGAGACCAAAGAACTCGTCGTCCATCAAGTCGGCCAGCGCCGCCCACAGGCGCGAAAAGGCCAGCGCCGGCACGCGGGCTCTCGGCGCATTCAACAATTCCGCTGCGATTCCGGCGTGCTGCAGAACGGCCGACACGTCGAGATTCCGCTGTGTCGCCACGAGAATGGCCTCACGCACCAGGCTGATGGAGGTTGTGCCCTTGTCTTGAGCATCGTTCATGGTCGGGCTCATCCACGGAAAGTGCAGTGATGTTAATCGCTGCCGGGCGCAAGCGAAACCTGCTCCCCGTGGTGGCCGTGCGCGTGGTGCTGATAGAGGGCATCGGCGTGCTGTCCGGTGTGGGACTCGAGTGGCCGTATCCGTGGCTCACGCGAAACGACCTCACGCCGGGCGGCAAGTGGATGTACTGCTGAAATGCGCATCGCCCGCCGTCCGTTGCCGGAAGGCGGGCGATGCGAAGGATGCCGTTTATGGGAAGCCGATCAGTCGCGTATCAGCCCGGTCGCCCCGGCACCGTGTCCCCGCGCAGCGAGCACCCGCGCGTCTCGATCACGCCCGCCAGCGCAACCAGCCCGACCGCACAGGCCGCCATCATGTAGTACGCGGGAATCATCGTATTGCCGGTCTTGCCGATCAGCCAGTCGTTGACGATCGGTGCGGTGCCGCCGAACAGCGACGTCGACACGTTGTATGCGATCGCCATGCCCGCATACCGCACGTGGGTCGGGAACATCGCCGGGAACATTGCGGAAATGGTCGCGAGCTGCGGTACGTACAGCAGGCCGAGCACCGCGAAGCCGATGAATGCGCCGAGCACGCCGTGCGTCATCAGCGTGAACATCGGCACGGCCGCGACGAACAGCCCGACGAGCGAGATCCACCACATCGTCTTGCGGCCGACGCGATCCGACAGCCAGCCGGCGAACGGCAGCAGCACCATCATCGCGAGCATGCCGATCAGCGGAATCAGCAGCGACATGTTCTCGCTGACGCCGAGTTCCTTGTGCATGTAGGTCGGCATGTACGCGAGCAGCACGTAGTTGACGACGTTCAGCGCGACGACGAGCCCGCCGAGCAGCAACAGCGGCCGCGCATAGCGGACCAGCAACTGACCGACCGGCAGCGCGGTGGCGGCGGTGCTCTGCTCGCGCCGCTGCGCCTGCTCCTCGAGTTCGCGGAACACCGGCGTTTCCTCGAGGCGCGAACGCAGGTAGAAGCCGATCAGCCCGAGCGGGGCCGCGACGAGGAACGGCAGGCGCCAGCCCCATGCGTGCATCGACGAGTCGCCGAGCAGCAGCGCGAAGCCGAGCATCAGCAGCGCGCCGAGCGAGAACCCGGCAATCGTCGCGAATTCGAGGAAGCTGCCGCACAGGCCGCGTCGCGAATCCGGTGCGTATTCGGCGATGAAGGTCGCCGCGCCGCCGTATTCGCCGCCGGTCGAGAAGCCCTGCACCATGCGCAGCACAATGAGTGCCGCCGGCGCGAGCCAGCCGGCCGTCGCGTAGGTCGGCAGCATGCCGACCAGCAGGGTTGCACCCGACATCGTGAGCACGGTCAGCGCGAGCACCCGCTTGCGGCCGAGGCGGTCGCCGAGCGGGCCCCAGAACAGGCCGCCGAGCGGGCGGATCAGGAACGAGATGGCGAAGGTGCCGAGCGCGAACAACGTCGCACTGGCCGTGTTGCCGGGAAACAGCGCGGCGGAGATGTAGGCGAGCCCGTACGCGTAAATGCCGTAATCGAACCATTCGGTCGCGTTGCCGAGGGCGGCGGCCGCGATCGCGACCCGCGGCAGGCAGTGCGGCTCGTCGCCGCGGGAAGCCGTCTCGTCCGGGACGGACGCGGCGGGGGAAACGGAAGTCCACGATGGCACGTATCGCATGAGGGATCCTCGTTATCAGCATGCGCCCGGGCGGGCGCCGACGAGGATCAAAGTAATCCCGCCAATTAGCGAGGCCGGATGTCATAGGACGATATTGGGGATCGGGGTTTTCCCCGTGCCGTGGACGGGGATGCGGCGATGCGGCGGCGCGGCGGGCCCGGCAGTTCCGGCGGCCTGGCAGGCCGGCTCGCGAGGCCGGCGCATCGCCCGAAGCGGTGCCTAGCGAATATGCGGCAGCAACGCGCGCAACCAGCACGCGACCGCCACCGCGCCGCCATCCGGCGTGCCGATCGCGCGTTCGCCGAGATAGCTCGCCCGCCCGGCGCGCGGCGTCATGCCGGCCGTTTGCCGCGCACCGTGTTCCGCAGCTTCCACCGCGGCCGCCCACGCGCTCGCCGGGTCGCGATCATGGTCGAGCGCGCGGTCGAACGCAGCGGCGGCCGGCACCAGCGCGTCGAGCATCGTCCGGTCGCCGGCGTGTGCGCCGCCCAACTCGCCGATCGCATCCACCGCGCTACGGAACGCCGCGGCCCAGTCGCGCGCCGACGGCTCGGCGGTCGCGTCGGCATTGTCGGTGGCGGCGAGGCGTCGCGACGCGCGCACCAGCGCGGTCGCATAAAACGGTCCCGAACTGCCGGCGATCGCACGGCGCAACGCGGCGCCCAGCGCCGCGAGCGTACCGGCCGGCGTGGCGTACGCGGCTTCCGGCAACGCGAGGATCGCCTGCGCGGCGCGATACATGCTTGCGCCGAGATCGCCGTCGCCCGCGGCCGTGTCGAGTTCCGTCAGTGTCGCTTCGTTGTCGATCAACGCCTGCGCGACCGCATGCAGCGCCGGCTGCAGCCGCGCGGCCCACGCGCGACCGGCCGCGTCGAGCGGCGGCAGCGGCTCGTCGTGCGCGGCCGCCGCGGCCACATGAATCTGCGCATTGACCGCGCCGCCGCCGGGCCACGCGCGCGCCTGCGTCGGCGCGTCGAGCAGCGCGGCGCGTTCGTCGTTCAAGCGCAGCAGCGAGATCGAGCAGCCGGGCATGTTGAGCGCGGACAGGAACGTGCCGGCCCATGCGCGCGCGACCGTGATGCCGCGCCGGCTCAGGTTGTCGTACGCGGCGCGCAGCACGATCGCCAGCTCCATGTCCGGCGTCGCGCCGAGACCGTTGACGAACAGCGCGACGCGTTCGCCGCGATCGAGGACGAGATCGGCGACGATGCTGGACAGCAACGTGTCGACGAGCGCGTCGGCCGGCAGCGGCGCGGTGCGTTCGACGCCTTTCTCGCCGTGGATGCCGAGGCCGAGCTCGATCTCGTGATCGGCGAGACTGAACCCCGATTTCTCGGCGCCGGGGATCGTGCAGCCGTCGAGCGCGACGCCCATCGTGCCGAGTTCGGCCGCCGCGTCGCGCGCGATTGCCGCGACGCGGGCAAGCGGCAGCCCGCGCGCGGCGGCCGCGCCGGCCAGCTTGTGGATCAGCACGGTGCCCGCGATTCCGCGCCGCTGCCCGCGCTCGACGCGGCCGCGCAGCGACACGTCGTCGGCGACGATCACCGTCTCGACCGGAATTCCTTCCGCGCGGGCGAGCTCGGCGGCCAGCCCGAAATTGAGGCGGTCGCCGGTGTAGTTCTTCACGACGAGCAGCGCGCCGTTCGGGCCGGCGCTCGCGCGGATCGCGGCGAGCACGGCGTCGGTCGACGGAGACGTGAACACTTCACCGCAGACGGCCGCGCTCAGCATCCCTTCGCCGACATAGCCGCCGTGTGCGGGCTCGTGGCCGCTGCCGCCGCCGGACAGGATCGCGACGGGGCGCTGCGACGGCTCGGGCAGCGGCTGGCGTACGAGCACGTGCTCGTCGCCGAGGATCGCAAGATGCGGCGACTGCCGCGCGATGCCTTCGAGCATTTCGCGCACGACATCGGACGGGTGGTTCACGAGTTTTTTCATGGCGACGGTTTCCTGACGATGGGACGGAGGCCGGCCGGGCGGCGTGCTGTAAACGACAGGCGACGCGCACAGCAGAGTCGGGCGTTACGGGTGATGCATTCGTAGCACGAATGTAACGATAACAGCGTCGCGCCGATTCCCGGGCTCGTCATGAGCCTGGTCGGCGGCGCTTCGGTCACGGCCGTGCGGAACGGGGCGGCAAATGGCGGGTCGAGCGGTTCGGGCGGGGTGGGGCTGCAACGCGGCTTGTTGTCGGGACTTGGCCTGATGCCGCTCGGTTCGCTGACCGTCGCTCGCCGCGGCGGCGTCGCGTGTGCCGCCTCACTCGCGTCGGTCGACGACGCAGCAGGGATCGTGGCAGGCTCGGCGCGAGCGTTATCCGCATCGCGAAAGCGCGGCACTGCGGGTCGCCGCGCGCTTCCTCTTACTTGACCGCCGCGATCACCTTCGCGCGAATCAGCCGCGCGCGCAGCACATTGCGGCTGATGCCGAGCAGTCGCGCGGCCTGGATCTGGTTGCGGTGGCTGAAGTCGAACGCCACCCGCATCACGGTGTCCTCGATACGCTCGAACAGGTTCTGGTGCGCGTCGTCGAACAGCGCGCACAGCGCCAGTTCGAGCGCTTCCTGAGCGGGCGCACGACTCGCCGCTTCCCGCGCGCCCGTGGCCGGTGCGCATGCCGACGACAGGTTCAGGTCGGTGTCCTGCAACGCATCGTGGCGGCTCACGAGCAGCGCGTGATGTATCACGTTCTCCAGTTCGCGGATGTTGCCGGGCCACGGATGCGCTTCGAGCCGGCGCGTCGCGCGCGGATCGATGCTGCGCGGCCCGTGGCCGAGGCGGCCGCGGTATGTGTCGAGGAAGTGGCGCGCGAGCGGCAGGATGTCGCCGGGACGTTCGCGCAACGTCGGCACGTCGAGCCGCACGACATTGAGCCGATAGAACAGGTCGCCGCGAAACCGTCCGGCCGCCACCGCCTGCTCCAGGTCGACGTTGGTCGCGGCCACTACGCGCACGTCGATCGGGATGCTCGCGCGCGAGCCGAGCCGCACGACCTCGCGCTCCTGCAGCACGCGCAGCAGCTTGACCTGCATCGACAGCGGCAGGTCGCCGATCTCGTCGAGAAACAGCGTGCCGCCGTTCGCGGCTTCGAACCAGCCGGGCTTCGCGCCGACCGCGCCCGTGAATGCGCCTTTCTCGTGACCGAACAGTTCGCTGTCGACGAGCGTGTCGGATAGCGCGCCGCAGTTCACGGCGACGAACGGCCCGTCGCCGCGATGGCTGACGTCGTGCACGCGGCGCGCGATCAATTCCTTGCCGGTGCCGGTCTCGCCGGCGATCAGCACGTTCGCGGCGCTCGGCGCGACGCGCCGCACGCGTTCGAGCAGCGCGAGCGAACGCGGATCGACGAACACGTGTGCACGGGTGCGCTCCGTCGCATGATGTGCCGGGTCGGTGAGAACGGGCGTGCCGGAGCGCGTGCGTGATTCGTCCGGCTGAGCGGTGACGATACGAAGATTGATCGGACGCGGCGGTGCAAACAGGGAGGTCATGGCGATGAAGGCGTGAATCGTTCGAACGTGCGGACCCGCGCCGGCGGGCGCCGTGGTCCGGTTGCTGCCTGGTCAGCAGAGTGTTCCGTGTTTTGCGTCGCGCGGGAAGCATCGATTTCTGATAACGAAAGCGCCATTGCTGCGCAGGATGCAGAGACGCGCGAGCGCGCTGCGGCGACAGCGGATTCGACGTCATCGTGTTCGATGCGACGGTGCCTGACCGCTGCGATCGGACGCGCGCGGCGCGCCAAACTGCTGATTGAGCAGCAGCGCATCAGCAACGCTGTTTCCGCCGGTTCATCTCGCTGTGGAATATCGATGTGTGGCGTTTCCTGGAACGCTTGCCACGGCTTGCCAATTGACCCAGGAACCCATACCCGGCGGGCGATCGAGGAAAACTTCGTGATGCAGATGATCGGACGATCGCGCAACCGTCGACAATGGCACGCTCCTTGCAACCCTGGCACCGTATCGGCGCGACAGCGCGCCGCTCGACCACGGGAACGCATGGCATGAGCAACACCCTCAACGTAGTCGCCCTGTCGGGCGGGCTGCAACGACCGTCACGCACACTGGCGCTGACGAACGCGATCGTTGCCGCGCTCGGCGACACGTTACCGATCGACACGCGGCTGATCGAACTCGGCGAGATCGGCAACCGGCTGGCCGGCGCGCTGAAGCGTGCGCAGGTACCACCCGATCTCGAAGCGCTGATCCGCGCGATCGAGACGGCCGATGCGCTCATCGTCGCGAGCCCCGTGTATCGCGCGTCGTACACCGGCCTCTTCAAGCACCTGTTCGACCTCGTGCATCACGAGTCGCTCGTCGATGTGCCGGTGCTGCTCGCGGCCACCGGTGGCAGCGAGCGCCACGCGCTCGTGATCGATCACCAACTGCGGCCGCTGTTCAGCTTCTTCCAGGCGCGCACGCTGCCGATCGGCGTGTACGCGGCCGAAAGCGATTTCGACGGCTACGAGATCGCGAACCCCGCGCTGCGCGCCCGCATCGCGCTCGCGGTGGACCGTGCGGTGCCGCAACTGCGGCCGCGCGCACTGGCCGCCGTGGCTGCGTAACCCGTTTTTCCCCCCTTCGATCAGGACCTTTCATGAGCATTCACGAACCTTCCGCCGACGGCGTCAAATTCGCGTACTGGGTGCCGAACGTCAGCGGCGGCCTCGTCGTCAGCACGATCGAGCAGCGTACCGACTGGAGTCTCGAATACAACCAGAAGCTCGCGCGCACGGCCGAGGCGGCCGGCTTCGACTACGCGCTGAGCCAGATCCGCTTCACGGCCGGCTACGGCGCCGAATACCAGCACGAATCGGTCTCGTTCAGCCAGGCGCTGCTGCACGCGACGACGAAGCTCAAGGTGCTCGCCGCGATCCTGCCGGGGCCGTGGCATCCGGCCGTGGTCGCGAAGCAGCTCGCGACGATCGACCATATTTCGAACGGACGCATCGCGATCAACGTCGTCAGCGGCTGGTTCAAGGGCGAATTCACCGCGATCGGCGAGCCGTGGCTCGAGCATGACGAACGCTATCGGCGCTCGAAGGAGTTCATCCAGGCGCTGAAGGGTATCTGGACGCAGGACAACTTCACGTTCAAGGGCGACTTTTACCGCTTCAACGACTACACGCTGAGCCCGAAACCCGTGCAGAAGCCGCATCCGGAGATTTTCCAGGGCGGCAGCTCGCGCGCGGCGCGCGACAACGCGGCGAGCGTGTCGGACTGGTACTTCACGAACGGCAACACGCCGGAGAACCTGAAGGCGCAGATCGACGACATCCGCGCAAAGGCCGCGGCGAACAACCATCGCGTGCGGATCGGCGTCAATGCGTTCGTGATCGCGCGCGACACCGAGGAAGAGGCGCGGGCCGTGCTCGACGACATCATCCGGCACGCGCACGTCGAGGCCGTGCATGCGTTCGGCGATGCAGTGAAACAGGCCGGCAGCGCATCGCCGGAAGGCGAGGGCAACTGGGCGAAGTCGACGTTCGAGGATCTCGTGCAGTACAACGACGGCTTCCGCACGAACCTGATCGGCACGCCGCAGCAGATCGCCGAGCGGATCGTCGCGCTGAAGGCGATTGGCGTCGATCTCGTGCTCACCGGGTTCCTGCATTTCATCGAGGAAGTCGAGTACTTCGGCCAGCGCGTGCTGCCGCTCGTGCGCGAGCTCGAAGCGCGGCGGCAGGCGGTTGCCGCGTGATGCGCGCGGGTGTGCGGCAGCCGGTTATGACCACCCGCGACTGCCCGAGCGTGTGAATGCGATGCCCGGCGATACGTGTCGCCGGCCATCGACGAGCGCTGCCGCACGACGGGCGGCGCGTGCGGGCCGGCGCTTCAGCCGATCCGCGACCCACCGAGCGCGTTACGCGAAATCCGCCATTCTCGACGCCTCGACGAGCATCTGCACGCCGAGGCTGCCGAGCACCGCTCCCATCGCCCAGCGCTGCGCGAGCAGCAGCGCCGGACGTCCGCGCAGGAATGTCGCGATGCTGCTCGAGCAGATCGCGACCAGCCCGTTTGCGGAAGCGAACACCGCGATCAACAACGAACCGAGAAACAGCGACTGGCCGAACACGCTGCCTTGCCGGTAATCGATGAACTGCGGCAGCAGCGACACGAACAGCATCGCGAGTTTCGGATTCAGCACGCTGGTGGTCGCGCCCATCGCGAGCAGCCGCAGCGGCTGCTCGTTCGGCAGCGTCCGCACCTCGAACGGCGAACGGCCGCCGGGCCGCACGGCCTGCCATGCGAGGTAGAGCAGATAGGCGGCGCCCACGACGCCGAGCACGGTGCCCGCATAGGGCACGCTCATGAACAGCGTCGTGATGCCGAACGCCGCGCCGAACATGTAGAACAGGTAGCCGATCATCACGCCGGCGAGCGAAATGAGCCCGGCCGCACGCCCCTGCGCGATCGAGCGCGACATCACGTAGACCATGTTCGGCCCCGGCGTGACCGCGAGCATGCCGCCAATGACGAGAAACCCGTAGAGCGATCCGGACGTATGCATGTTGTTCGCTTCCTGCATCGAATGAGTGCTGACGGGATTGATTGTCCGATCATGGAGGAAGACAGTAAAACGGGATAAACTGAATCGATTGATCAGTTTTTCTGAATCGACATGAAAAAGCTCGACCTCGATGTACTCGCGATGGTGGTGGCCGTCGCGGAATCCGGATCGTTCGCGCAGGGCGCGCAGGCCGTACACCGGTCGCCGTCGGCGGTGAGCATGCAGATCAAGGCGCTGGAAGATGCGCTCGGCAAGCCGCTGTTCATCCGCGACACGCGCAACGTCACGGCCACCGACGACGGCCGCACGCTCGCCGACTACGGCCGCCGGATGCTGGCGATGCGCGACGAGGCGTGGGCATCGGTCGTGCGGCCGGAGATCCGCGGTCGCGTGACGATCGGCGTGCCGGACGACTACATCTCGTCGCTGCTGCCGCAAGTGCTCGGCAAGTTCGCGGCGATGCATCCGCGCGTCGAAGTGCGCGTGATCGGCCAGCCGAGCAGCGCGCTCGTGCCGATGCTGAAGGACAACACGGTCGACCTCGCGTGCCTCACGCGCATCAAGGGCGTGACCGGCGAGCTGATCCGGATGGAGCCGCTCGTCTGGGTCGGCTCACCGAAGCGGAACGTGTGGGAGGAGCGGCCGCTGCCGGTCGCGTTCTTCACGCACGGCGGCAGCATGGCGCGCGATCACGCGGTCAAGGCGCTGAACCGGCAGAAGATCCCGTACAGGATGTCGTACGAAAGCCCGAGCCACCTCGGGCTGTTGAGCATGGTGGAGGCCGGGCTCGCGGTCGCGCCGCTCGCGCGCTGCTGCATTCCCGATCATCTCGTGCAGCTGTCGGAAAGCCACGGGCTGCCGCCGCTCGGCGAACTCGAGGTCGTGCTGGCGCGCAGCGCGAAGTCCGCGCGCCCGCCGTGCGACTACCTGGCCGAGCAGATTCTCGATGAATGGCGCACGTGATCGCGTCAGCACGACTTCAGCAGCCACTCCCGAAACGCCACCAGCGACGGCAGCGTGTCGTTTTCCGGCGGGTACACGAGGTAGTAACTGCGCTGGCTGGTGATCGCGTCGCCGATCGACACGAGCTCGTTGCGGCTCAGTTCGTCTTCCACCAGCACCTTCGGCACGAGGCCGATCCCCATCCCGGCCCGCACGGCCTGGATCAGGTGCGACGTCAGCTCGAAGCTCGGGCCGATCCGCATCTCGCGATGATCGAGGCCGAAGTGCGAGAACCATTCCGCCCATGCGTGCTGATTGCTCGTCACGCCCAGCAGCGTCTGCCCGACCGCCCATGCCGGCGCGCGCGGGCCGGCCTTGCGGCGCCCGGCCGCATCGGGGCTCGCGATCGCGATCAGGAACTCGTTGTACAGCCGGTGCGCGTGCAGGCCGGGCCAGTCGCCCGCACCGACGGTGATGGCCGCGTCGAGATCGTCGGTATGGAAGTCGATGCCACCGATCCGCGAATGCAGGTGCACGGTCACGCCCGGATGCGCGGCATAGAAGTCGTGCAGGTGCGGCAGCAGCCATTTCGAGCCGAAGGTCGGCAAGGTCGCGAGCCGCAGCGTGCCGGCGCCGGCCTGGTGCGACATCGCCTGCAGCGTCGCGCCGCGGATGCGCCCGAGCGCGCCGCTCAGCTCGACGAAGTAGCGCCGCCCGACTTCCGTCAGCTTCACGGAGCGGCCCTCACGCCGGAACAGCGGCACGCCGAGCTGATCCTCGAGCGTTTGCACCTGCCGGCTGATCGCACTCTGGCTGAGCGACAGCTCGTCGGCCGCGCGCGTGTAGCTTTCGTGGCGCGCGGCGGCCTCGAACACCAGCAACAGCGACATGGACGGGGTTAGGCGACGGTAATTCATGAGTTTTATGCAAGTTTTGCCGGGCGAGAATTCGTTTGTTTCTCGCGTTGATTCGCAAGATACTGGATTTCCGCGTGGCGTGGAATCTTGCTCAAAACTCATGTTTCTGATCGAGACCGCGCGCCGGCCTCATCCATCTCGCGCATTCATCCCATGTCGATCGCTCCGTTGCCCCGTCCCGTCAGCCCGCCCGAGGGCCGTTACCGCGACTTTCTCGCCGCCCTCCAGGCCGCCGGATTCGCCGGCGAAATCCGCGCGGACCATGCGAACCGGACCGTGCAGGCGACCGACAACTCGATCTACCAGCGTCTGCCGCAGGCGGTGATCTATCCCGCGCATGCGGAGGACGTGCGGCTCGTCGCGCGCCTGCTGGCCGACCCGGCGCACCGCGACGTCGCGGTGGCCGCGCGCGGCGGCGGCACGGGCACCAACGGGCAGTCGCTGACCGACGGTGTGGTCGTGGACCTGTCGCGCAACATGAACCGGATCCTCGAAATCAACGCCGACGAGCGCTGGGTGCGCGTGCAGGCAGGCGTCGTCAAGGACCAGCTCAATGCGGCGCTGAAGCCGCATGGTCTTTTTTTTGCGCCGGAGCTGTCGACGTCGAACCGCGCGACGGTCGGCGGGATGATCAACACCGATGCGAGCGGGCAAGGCAGCTGCACGTACGGCAAGACGCGCGACCACGTGCTCGCGCTCGACTTCGTGCTGATGGGCGGGGAGCAGCTGCACAGCGACGCGCTCGCGGACGACGAGCTGGAACGCCGCTGCGCGCGCCAGGACCGGGTCGGCAAGGTCTATCGCACCGCGCGCCGCATCAGTGACGACAAAGCCGCGCTGATCGACGCGAAGTTTCCGAAGCTCAATCGCTGCCTGACCGGCTACGATCTCGCGCACCTGCGCGAACCGGACGGTCGCTTCAACCTGAACAGCGTGCTGTGCGGCGCCGAAGGCTCGCTCGGCTTCGTCGTCGAGGCGAAGCTGAACGTGCTGCCGATCCCGAAGGTGTCGGTGCTGGTCAACGTGCGCTACGCCGGCTTCATGGACGCGCTGCGCGATGCGCGCGCGCTGCTCGCGCTCGAGCCGCTGTCGATCGAGACGGTCGACTCGAAGGTGCTGATGCTCGCGATGAAGGATTTCGTGTGGAGCAGCGTGGCCGAGTATTTCCCGCAGGACGAAGCGCGTCCGACGCTCGGCATCAACCTGATCGAATTCAGCGGCGATGATGCTGAGGAGGTCGATGCGCGCGTGCGTGCGTTCGTCGAGCATCTGCGCACCGATACGAGCGTCGAGCGCCTGGGCCATACGCTCGCGACCGGTGACGAGGCGGTCAAGCGCGTGTACGCGATGCGCAAGCGCGCGGTCGGCTTGCTCGGCAACGTGCAGGGCGAGGCGCGCCCGCAGCCGTTCGTCGAGGACACCGCGGTGCCGCCCGAGAACCTGGCCGCGTACATCGCCGAATTCCGCGCGCTGCTCGACGGCCACGGGCTGCAGTACGGGATGTTCGGCCACGTCGACGCGGGTGTGCTGCACGTGCGCCCGGCGCTCGACATGAAGGACCCGAAGCAGGCCGCATTGGTGCGGCCGGTGTCGGACGCGGTGGCCGAACTCACGCAGCGGCATGGTGGCCTGTTATGGGGAGAGCATGGCAAGGGCGTGCGCTCCGAATATGCGCCGGCGTTCTTCGGCGAACTGTATCCGTCGCTGCAGCAACTGAAGGCGGCGTTCGATCCGCACAACCAGTTCAACCCGGGCAAAATCGCGACGCCGCCGGACCACACGCTGCGGCTGCTGAAGATCGACGAGGTGCCCACGCGCGGCGACCACGACCGGCAGATCGACGAGCGCGTATGGCAGAGCTACGGCACGGCGATGCACTGCAACGGCAACGGCGCGTGCTACAACTTCGATCCGGACGACGCGATGTGCCCGTCGTGGAAGGCGACGCGCGAACGGGTGCAGTCGCCGAAGGGGCGCGCGTCGCTGATGCGCGAATGGTTGCGCCTGCAAGGACAGGCCGGCATCGACGTCGTCGCGGCGGCGCGTGCGCGGCAGCCGTTCCTGCGCGGTCTCGCGGCCCGCTGGCGCAACAGCCGCGCCGCGCGCAACGGGGAAGCCGACTTCTCGCACGAGGTGTATGACGCGATGGCCGGCTGCCTCGCGTGCAAATCGTGCGCGGGGCAGTGCCCGGTCAAGGTCAACGTGCCCGAGTTCCGCTCGCGCTTTCTCGAGCTGTATCACCAGCGCTACCTGCGGCCGGTGCGCGACTACCTGATCGGCTCGCTCGAATTCACGATGCCGTGGATGGCGCGCGTGCCGGCGCTGTACAACGGGCTGATGCGTGCCGGCTGGGTGCGCACGCTGCTCGAGCGGCACGTCGGCATGGTCGACAGCCCGCTCCTGAGCCGCTTCGATCTCGCGGCCGTGATCCGGCGGTGGAACGTTCGGCCGGCCGATCCGCACGCGCTCGCCGCGCTGAGCGACGCGCAGCGCATGCGCAGCGTCGTCATCGTGCAGGACACGTTCACGCGCTATTTCGACACCGAGCAGCTGGCGACGCTGATCGAGCTGGCCGCACGCATCGGCTTCCAGGTTTGGCTCGCGCCGCTCGCGCCGAACGGCAAGGCGCTGCATGTGCAGGGCTTTCTCCGCGCGTTCGAGAAGGCGGCGATTCGCAACGCGACGCAACTGGCGGCGCTCGCGCGCTCGGGTGTCGCGCTCGTCGGCCTCGATCCGGCGATGACGCTCACCTATCGGCAGGAATACCTGAAGGTGACGGGGCTGGCCGACGTGCCGAAGGTCGCGCTGCCGCAGGAGTGGCTGCTGCACGCGCTGCCGGAAGCCGGCGCGGACGCGGGCGCTGCCGATCTTTCGGCAGCGTACCGGCTGCTGCCGCATTGCACGGAGAAGACCAATGCGCCGGACAGCGGCAAGCAGTGGGCGCAGGTGTTCGCGCGCCGCGGGTTGCGGCTGGCGGTTCAGGCGACCGGATGCTGCGGGATGTCGGGGACCTACGGGCACGAGGCGCGCAACCTGCACACATCGAAGACGATCTATGCGCAATCGTGGGCTGCGCATGTCGATGCGCCGCAAGCGCAGGGCGAAGCGCTGGCGACCGGCTATTCGTGTCGGAGCCAGGTGAAGCGCATGTCCGCGCGGCAGGTGCGTCATCCGCTGCAGGCGCTGCTCGATCACGTGCGTAATGGACTGTGACGGCCGGTCGAATCGTCGATGCGGGGCGCGCCGACGGTAGTGTGCGGAGCACGGCGCGCAAGCGTTCGGCATGGCCGGTGCCGGCATGGTGCCGGACACCGGAGCGGCGGACGGGTTCCGCATGCGGCTGGGCTCGCAGCTTGCAAGCACGCGCTTCACGCACGTATGCCGTTGTGCCGGCAACCGGCACGGGAGGCCGAATCGCGCCGCCTGTAATTAGTAGATGATGCCGAGCAACACGGCCTTGACGATCGCTTGCGTCTTGTTGACCGAGTTGAGTTTCTCCATGATGTTCTGCATGTGGAAGGTGATGGTTCGCTCCGAGATGGAAAGAATGGAGGCGATTTCCAGCGCGGTCTTCCCGTCAGCGGCCCATTTCAGCACTTCCTTTTCGCGCGTGGTGAACGGGCCCATTTGCATCGCGGCCGCCGGCGCGTCGACCAGGCGCGAATTCACCGCGTGAGCGGCGTGCGCCAGATAGATCAGCCGGCTTTCCGTGGCGGCAAGTTCGAGATCCGAAATCGGGTCCGCGCTTCGCGCGACGCTCCACATCGCGATGCGCCCGTGCTTGTCGCGGATGGGCTGCGACCAGCCGTGCGCAACACCATGCGCCTTCGCTTCCTCCCAGAACGATTCATCGGCGCACGCGTCGACAGGCCATACAAGCGGTGACGTATAGATTAGCCCGTAACGAACGACGGGGTCGCGTGCGAAATAGTTTCCCTCGATATAGCGCTGTTGCCAGGATTCCGGATAGGTATTGCGTGTACGGAACGTGGGCCGCGTCACGGGTAGCGGGTCGCGTGCGCCGTAGGCGCACATTTCAAAATCGAGCGCGCGTGCCTGTGCGGCAACGATTTCGAATACATCGTCGAAGCTCAGCGCGCGCGACAACGTCGTCATGACGTCTTCTCTCCATGCATCCACAACAATCTCCAAATAGCGTGTAGTGTCAAACGCACGCGGTCGATGACCAGGCCGCGTGCGCGGACGACATGTTCGCTGCGCATGGAGCCGGGAAGCTCGAGCCCGCGCGCAACACAGTGATTCAGGAGGTTTCCGCGGCGTGTCGATATCGACTGGCTGAATCAGTCGGGGAAGAAGCGTGAAACTCTTCGAGTGCCACCGACGTGATGCACCCGGTTCCGGCCGGATGCTGTTGTGTGTGTTGTTCTGGAAAGCGCGCTGACCCCGGCGCCTGAAGTGCTGCACGAATGCTTTCGCCGGGTGCATGCACGGATGCTTCGCACGTGCGTGATGCAGAGCCGGTTGCGTCGTCGTTGCATGGCGACGACCCGCCGACGTCCGGCCGGCAGACGAGCCGTCAAGCGTCGAGTCGAATCTGAATCTTCAGCGAAGCGCTCGATCGTGGTGTAGTCGAGCGTTGTCGACGGCGTGGTACGGCGAACCGCCGTTTGTTCTTGTCGGCTACGCGCATCTCGTGTGCTGCGCGCACGTTGCCTCTTTCATGCGGTACGGCATGCCCGCACGATCAGTCGAGCCAGATCGGCACGATCGACAGCGCGAGCAGGAGCCCCAGCGTAACGTTTGCGATGCGCCAATGACGGTCGGTCCGCAGCGTGCGGCCGAGCAGCACGCCGGCCGTACACCACAGCACGAGGGAAAAGATCGCCGCGATGCCGAATGCGATCCCGAGTATCACGGCGAGGTGCATCGGGTCGGGCGTCAGCGCCGCGAACGACGCGGCCGCGCCGAGCGCCATCGTCCATCCTTTCGGATTGAGCCACAGCAGCAGCGCGCCACCGAGGAAGCTGGTCGGCGTTTGCGATGCATTCACGTGACTCTTGGGCGCGCCGCTCGACGCGATTTTCCACGCGAGCCACAGAAGGTAGGCGGAGCCCAGCACTTTCATGATCAGTTGCAGCGCCGGCACCGCGTGCAGCAGCCCGGCCAGCCCGGCCGCCGAGATTGCCGCGAGCGATGCGAGGCCGAGCGCGATGCCGCCGAGCAGCGGCACGCTGCGCCTGAACCCGAACTGCGTGCCCGACGCCGTCGCGAGCGTGGTCGCGCCGCCCGGCGTGATGGTGGCGACGATGACGAACACGATCAGTGAGAACAGCGTCTGGGACATGGTTGGACAACCTCGTATGAAGAGCGGGCGGCTTTGGAATCCGTCTTGGCGCGAACGGGATCGGGTGCCTGACAAACTCTAAAAGTCTTTCGCAAGCTAGGGTATGGAATGTTTATAATGGGCCTATTAGCGTTGCTAATACTCTATTTCTCCCCATGCCCCGCAATCTCGATACGAGTCTGTTGCGCACCTTTGTCACCGTTTCGCGTCGCTCGACCATGACGGCGGCCGCGCACGCGCTGCATCTGACCCAGGGCGCGATCAGCCAGCAGATCAAGCGGCTCGAGGAGTGCTTTGGGCAGCGGCTGTTCGATCGCTCGCAGGGGCGCCTGAAACTCACTGCCGCGGGTGAACGTCTGCTCGAGCGGGCGGAGCAGCTCGTGCGGCTCAACGACCGCATCTGGGACGACATGAGCGAGCCGGTATTTGCCGGCGTGCTGCGTGTCGGCGCGCCGTCCGATCTGGTCGGTACTTATCTCGCCGGCGTTTTCAAGGCGTTTGCGCACCACTATCCGCACGTCGAGATCGCGCTCGTCAATCTTGCGTCGGTCGAACTGTCGGCCGCGTTGCTCGATGGAAGAGTCGATATCGCGGTGATCGAGCAGCCGGCGAGCGAGCCGGGCGGGGAGTGCCTGCGCATCGAGCCGCTCGCGTGGGTCGGCGCGGTCGGCGGCAACGCGCACTTGAAGCGGCCGCTGGCGGTGTCGATCGTCAGCGACGCGTGCGTGTTTCGCCCGGCATTGTTCGACGCATTGACGCAGCACGAGATCGCGTGGCGGACGGTGTTCGAAAACGGCGACATCGAGGCGACGAAGGCGACCGTCCGGATGGACATGGCAGTGACCGCATGGCTCGCGTCGACGGTCCCCGCCGATCTGCAGACGCTGCGACCGGCGCAGGGTTTGCCCACGTTGCCGGATTTCGCCGTGACCTTGCATCTGCCGCCATCCGGAACCACGCCGCTGGTCGAGGAAATGGCGAACTTCATTCGCAACGGTTTTCTCCACGCACCGTCCGTTGGCGATGGCAGGTTGTTGTCCGGTGCGGCCGATCGCGCGGCTTGAGCGCGTGCTTCACATCCGGCCGTCGCCGGACGCCGCCCGCCTGTAGGTCCTTCCAGTATCGCCACGCGTAGCCGCGCTATAGGATCGATGCCGAGATTCGGTTGACGGCATCGCGAAGTGTGCGTACGTACTGCACGCGTTGCGATGCACGTTCGACCACACTTCGGCTTTGCGCCGCTTCCCCGTTTCCGCCAGTCGATTTTTCCCGAGGCATTCCATGACTATCTGGTTGCTGCAACTCATGCTCGTGATCGCGTGCTGCAACGTCTGCGGCCGTGTTGCCGAGCGGCTCGGCCAATGTGCGGTCGTCGGCGAAATCGCGGCCGGGCTCCTGCTCGGCCCTTCGCTGTTCGGCGCGATCGCACCGGATTTCTACGATGTGCTGTTCGGCCCGCGCGCGCCGTCCGCGATGGCGCAGGTCGGTGAGATCGGGCTGGTGTTGCTGATGTTCCAACTCGGGCTGCACATGGAATTCGGCGTCACGTTGCGCGGTGGCCGGTGGCGCGTGCCCGTCGCCGTCGCGATCGGCGGCTTGTGCATACCGGCCGCGATCGGCATGGTCATCGCGGTCGTGTCGAAGGACACGCTTGCGATCGACGCACCGTGGCTGCCGTACGTGCTCTTCTGCGGTGTCGCGCTCGCGGTGTCGGCCGTGCCGGTCATGGCGCGCATCGTCGACGATCTGCGGCTCGGCGCGATGAGCGGCGCGCGGCATGCGATGTCCGCGGCGATGCTGACGGATGCGCTCGGCTGGATGTTGCTGGCGACGATCGCGTCGCTGTCGAACGGGCCCGGCTGGGCCTTCGCGCGCATGCTCGCCAGCTTGCTCGTGTTTCTGGCGGTGAGTGCGTTGCTGGCGCGCTTCGTCGTTCGCCCGCTGCTCATGCGGTTGGCGCAGACGGCGCACGCGACGCGCGACCGGCTGGCGGTGTTGTTCTGCTTCGTGCTGGCGTCGGCGGTCGCAACGTCGCTGATCGGTTTCCATAGCGCGTTCGGGGCGCTGTCGGCGGCGCTGTTCGTGCGTCGCGTGCCGGGGCTGGACGTCGAGTGGCGCGAGAATGTCGAGGGCTTCGTGAAGCTCGTGCTGATGCCGGTGTTCTTCGCGTACGCCGGGTTGCACGCGTCGATCGGGATGATCGACGATGCGTCTTCATGGATGTGGTTCGGCGTGTTTCTCGCCGGCGGGTTCGCGGGCAAGTTCGGCGGCAGCTACGTCGGTGCGCGCGTGACGGGGCTTGCGCCGCGCGATGCGATGCTGGTCGGCTCGTTGATGAATACGCGCGGCTTGATGGAGCTGATCGTGCTGTCGATCGGGCTGCAGATGCAGATTCTTCCGACCCGCGTCTATACGATCCTCGTCATATTCGCGCTGGTGACGACGGCGCTGACCGCGCCGCTCGTGCGGCTCACGCTGCGCGCGCATTCGCGCACGGCCCCGGCGATGCAGATCGTCGGCGAGTGACGGGGGCGGCGCGTATCGCGAAGCGTATCCGGATGCGTGCCGCGCCACGCGACGACAGCGTCGATTGCGTCAATCGCGTACGACGGCGTCCCACGCACGCTTCAACCGGCGAGCGGCCTCTTCGGCACTCTGTTCTCCCAGCATCGAATACGACACGCGCAGCGTGTCGCGTTCCGGATCGGATGCATAGAATGCGTTGCCGGGCACGAACACGACCTTTTCGCGGATGGCCGCTTCGAGCACCTTTTCCGCCTGAACTTGCCGCGCGAAGCGGCACCACAGGAACATCCCGCCTTCGGGTTCGTTGAACGACAGGTCGTTGCCGAAGGCGTCGCGCAATGCCTTCGTCAGCGCGTCGCGGCGCGTGCGATAAGCGGTGCGCAGCACGTCGATGCGGGACGCCAGGCGGCCCGACGCGAGATAGCGCGCGACGATGTTCTGCGTCAGCGTCGACGTGTGCAGATCGAATGCCTGCTTCGCGACGGCCATCGGCGGACGCAGCGCCGCGGGCGGCACGATCCATCCGACGCGCACGCCGGGCGAGAAGACCTTCGACAAGGTGGACAGGTAGCACACGGTGCGGTTGCCGCCCGGCTGCTGCGAAGCGATCGACAGCAGGCTCGGAATCGCCGCGCCGCTGAAGCGCAACTGGCCGTACGGATCGTCCTCGATGATCGCGCAGCCATGACGCTGCGAGAGTTCGACCAGGCGGATACGCTGCGCGAGCGGCATCGTGTAGCCGGTCGGATTCGCGAAATTCGGCGTCAGGTAGATCGCCTTGACGCCGCCGCGCTTCAGTTCGCGTTCGACCTGGTCGAGATCGAGCCCGTCCGGGCCGCCGTTGATGCCGTCGACCTTCGCGCCGATGAACTGGAATACCTGCAGCGCGGCGACATAGGTCGGCCGCTCGACGAGTACGCGATCGCCCTGGTCGAACAGCACGCGCGCAACGAGATCGAGCCCCTGCTGCGATCCGGACGTGATCAGCATCGATTCCGGCGAAGCCGGTATGCCGAGCGTGCCGGCCCAGTTGCCGATCTGTTGGCGCACGCCCGCTTCGCCTTCGGTGAGGCCATACTGGAACAGGTCGCGGTGCTCGTCGCGCAGGATGGCGCCGAGTGTGTCGTCGATGCCGTCCATGTCGAACAGGTCGGAAGCGGGAATGCCGCCGGCCAGCGAGATCACGTCCGGATTCTTGCTGAACTCCAGCAGCTCGCGCACTGCGGAGGACTTGATGCCACGCGCGCGCATGGCCAGCACGATGTCGTTCATGGAGGTGCCTGTTGTCGGAAATGCCGGCGCGCAGGGCCGCCGGAAGTGAAAAAGGCCGGCAGGTTCGTCGAACCGGCCGGCGGATGGGAAGTGTGTCGAGCGAATCGCGCGCGAAGCACGATTGCCGTCGCTCAATCGAACATGCGCCAGCCGTCTTCCTGGTGGATCAGGAACAGGCCCATCGTGCGTCGCGTCGACGTACAGCGCTCGATCGCATGCAGGTTCTTGCTCTGGAACAGCGTCAATTGACCGGGCTGCGGCTTCAGCATGATCTTCGCGGCCCTTTCGAGCGCGGCGATCGCACCGGTTTCACGATATTCGGCATGCATCTCATCGAGTGCGGCGCGCGATTCCGGCCGGTTGTCCCACATCACCATGCCTGCGTCGTTGTCGGCGCCCTGAATGGTCAGGAACCCGCCGAGCTGCCGTGGAAACGATCGCTTCAACGGCCAGTTCGCGGTGTCGCGCCCGTAGCTCACGTCGTCGCAGTGCGGCGCGAAGTTGAACGGCGCCTCGAAGGGTTCGTACACGCGTCGCGTCGCCAGCAGGAACTCGACTTCGTAGTCATGCCCGATCGTCAGCGGCTTCGCGTCCAGCGCATCCGCAAACAGGCGAACGAAGCGGGTCGTACGCAGGCCGTCGTTGACGCGACAGGCGATCCCGAAGTATTCCGCCGCCTTCGAAACGAGCTTGTCCCCCTGTTCGCGCTGAAGCTGGCCGAGCGTCACCGACGTGGCGACGATACCCGCGTGGTGGGCGTTTTTCGTAAACGGCGAACTCGAGAAGCCCTCGTCGTCCCACCATGCGTCGCGCTCGCCGTCGGGCACGATGTCCATGACGATGGCGTCGGCCTCGTCCGCATCGAGCGCGTGAACCGCCGAGGCGATGGTCATGCGCTCGGCGCGCGCCGCGGTGCCGAAGCGCATCAGTTGAGCTGGGTAGGTATGCTGCATGATGCCTCCACGTATGCGGAATGATTAGGATTGCGGCATAAGGCAGTCGCCCTTGCCCAGTTCGGACAATGCCGGTTGCCTCAATAGACGGTAAAGCTCCGCGGGTTTCGGCTCGGATTCGGATCGCCGGTACTTCGGAAACAGCAGCAGGCCGCTCGTGCCGGCGACGAGCGGCGCGCCGTCCCGCATGCCGAGCCGATCCCCGGCCCGGATCGGCTGGAAATTTCGCAAGCCTGCGTCGAGCCTGACCTCGCCGTCCGGATAGGGGACGATGTGCGCCCACGTATAGATCGGATTCGCGCACGCATCGACGGGCGGCAACGAAGCGCCGTGGACGACCGCGCTGACGGTGGTGATTGCGTCCAGGCACACGCGCACGCCCGCCGCGATCTGGTAGAGGCCGAAGCCCTTCTGGCCAAGCTCGATGCTCAGCGCGACGCCGTCGCCCTGCTGGATGAATTCGTCCGACGTGCAGCCGCCTGCGGACGCGCTGGAAAACGGCCTGCCCCAATGCGTGACGACGGGCGTGTCCGGTGCGATCGCGTGCGCCAGTTGCAGGCTCGTCGGGTGGTAGTTGAAGACGAAGAACGGCGCTTCCGACGGCTCGATCGTCTGATGCAGATCGACGCAGAAGCGGGCGCGCCTCATCACCGGCTCCATCTCGCGAGCGCGCCGGTCGTCGGCCGTGTCGCGCCCGGCGCGACCGAATGTGCGGTTCAAGTCGCGTTCGACGAAGCGCGTGCCGCGCCGCGCGGCGTCGACGTTGCCCAGCAGAAAGCCGATCGACACCGACGGCGCCAGCACGCCGGCCTCCACGTAGCGGCAAAGCGCATTGAGCACGGGGAGTCCGGCGTATTCGTTGCCGTGTGTGAGCGCGATGAACAACAGGTCGAATCGCGGCTCGTGTGCCGCGTTCGCGTGGGGCGGATGGATCACGAAGCCGAAGCGCTCGACACGCTCGACGCGGGCGCGACCGATCGTGCTCGACGCGGCGAAACGTTCGAACGCCGCGATCTCGGCCTCGAGCCGACTGCGCGCGGGGTCGCCGCCCGCCGTTGAAGCGATGTCTGTCATCAGTGAAACATCCGCCATTGACCGTCATGCCATACCAGGAACGATCCGAGCGTGCGGCGCACGGTCGTGCATTGCTCGACCGCATGCATGACGCGCGTGTTGAGAATGTTCAGCTGTCCGGGCCGTCCGTTGATGGTGACGCTGCGCACGCGGTCCAGACGATCGATGCGCCGGGTTTGCGCGAATTCGCTCATCAGTTCGTCGAGCTCGGCGCGCGTCGCGGGCCGGTAGTCCCACATGACGAGGCCGGCGCTGTTTTCCGCGTCCTGGACCGACAGGAAGAGCGAGATCTGATCGTAGCCTTCGTCGTAACCGTCCTTGATCGGCCAGTTCAGCGGTTCGCGGCCGAAGTGGATCGCGTCGCAATGCGGCGGGACGCTGTAGAGCCCGTTGGGCACCGGCTGATATTCCCGTTTGGACACCAGCGGGAGTTCGCCCCAGTCGCCGACCCGAACCGAATCCGCGCCGAGTTCGCGGGCGCACAGTTTGACGAATTCCGTGTCGCGCAGCGCCGCATTCGTGCGGCCTGCATAGGAGAAGTAGTCGATCAAACCGGGGATCAACTGCTCTTTCACCAGCCGCTGGGTCGGCCCGATCGCGAGCCCCGACTTGCCGGCGCCGGCGAAGCTCTGGTGCTGCGTGACCGGCGGGAAGGCCGGATCGTCCCACCATCGGTCGAGCGCGCTCGGGTCGACCAGATCGACAAGAACCGCGGCGGCCTTGCGATCGCGAATCAGCAATGCGGCATCGGCGAGCGTGAGATCCGCGTGCTCGACCTGCTTGTCGAAATCGTAGATTTCGGCGCGATAGTGCTTGTTCAAAGCGAATTCCTCCGAGGAGAAGGCGATTCAGGACAGTGATCTCGGGACTACCGTGCGGCCACGCTCATGGATTCGAGCAGTTTTTCGCTGAAGACGCGAAGACACGGATATTCGAACAGCAGGCGCACCGGCACGTCGTGGCCGAGCTGTCGCTCGAGCTGGGTGCTCACCAGCGCGGCGGAAATCGACGAGCCGCCGATCGTGAAGAAGTCGTCGTCGGGCGTCACGGCGTCGCGGCCGAGGACGCTCGCCACGACGGACGCGACGACGTGGTCGACGCGCCGGACATGAGGAATCTCGATAGGCTGGATCATGGGTTGGCACCGGTCGAATGACGAACGGCGCGCCGCGCCGTTCGCCGGTTTCATGGCCGCGGGTGCGGTCGGTCAGGCGTAGGACGGTTGCTGCGCGAAGCTCACGCCGCGTGCGTTGCGCTCGACGCGGCGGTTATGCCCGAATCGATCCTCGCCGGAGACGAGCACGACGCCGAACTTGTCGAGCGAGATCTTGCTGCCGTATTCGTCGACGGTATCGGTGTCCGGATAGACCTTGACCGCGGCCGGCACGTAGCGGCTCGCGTAGCCGAGCCGGGTCTGGTCGACCGTCGAGTTCGGAAACGACGAGTGCATCAGCGTCGACCAGAAGATCACGAACTGGCCGGGCTTCATCACGATCGACACGGCCTTGCTCTCGTCCGGCTTCCAGTCTGGATCCTTCTGCAGGCTGCGATAGTCGTAGCCGAAGAAGCCGCGCTTGATGCCGTCCTTCTCGAGCGCATTGATGTTGGACGGATCGAATTGCATCTTCCGCGACTCGTCGTAGAACATCTCTTCATGCGTGCCCGGCACGAACCGCAGACAGCCGTTTTGCTCGGTCGCGTCGGTCAGCGCCGTCCATACCGTGATCGCGCCGCCGAAACGCTGGTCGCCCGGCCACACGATCTGCGGCTGGCCCGACGCGTGCGCGAACGTGTCGGCCTGATGCCAGTCGGTCCCTTCGTCGCCCGGATACTTCGGGAACATCTCCGAACGCCAGCAGATGACGTCGGGCCCGAGAATCGAGTTGAGCCGCTGGACGATTTCCTGCCGGCCGATATGCTCGCTCAGCAGATTGACGTCGAGGTGGCGGTCGTAATTGGCGATCGGGCTCGTCGGCGGCAGGTCGTACACCGCGTATTCACGATCGAACAGCTGCGCGCGGATCGTCCTGTAGCGCTCGCGCGCTTCCTCGGGCGAATACAGCGTGAACGGGCCGATGTAGCCTTGCGCGCGAAAAGTGGCGATTTCCTCGGGCGTCAGTCGAAAGTTCTGCATGGAGCTGCTCCTGGTCGAATCGATTAAATGCATCCGCTTCGAACGGACGAAGCGGTGTTCGGGAAATGACGCACGCGCTTACGCGAGTTCGGCGGCCGCGGCTTCGTAGATGCCGGCCCAGCCGTCGATCGTGGGCGCAGCCATCAGCTTGCTGGTCGGCACCCGCACCTGCAGCCGGTTTTCGATCTGAATCTGCAGTTCGACGATCGTCAGCGAGCTGGCACCCCGGTCGAAGAAATCCTCGTCGCCGCGCAGGTCGGCGAAGCCGAGCGTGTCCCGGCAGGTCGAGGCGATCATGTCGGGGATGGCAACAGTTTTTTCAGTCATTACGTTCTCCGGATTTTCAGATGGGACTTGCGAGTCGAACCCGATCGACCTTGCCGTTCGCGTTGACCGGTAGTTCGGCGCACACGGCGATGGCGTCGGGAATCATGAAACCAGGCACCAGCTTGCGCAGTTCGCCGCGAATGAACGCGGCCATGTTGTCGCGCTGTTCGTTGGTCTGGACCGTGGCGACCAGCAACTTTTCGCCGTTCGGGTCTTCGCGAACCTGGACGACGCATTCCTCCACGCACGGCAAGCGCGCAACGAGTTGCTGCACCTCGTCGAGGCTGACGCGGTAGCCGCGGATCTTCGCGAGCCGATCGCGCCGACCGACGAATTCGAGCGTGCCGTCCGCACGGCGCCGGACGATGTCGCCGGTGCGGTAGAGCCGGCCAGGTCCGGACGGATCCGGCACGAAGGCCGCGCGGGTCGCGTCGGGGTTGTTCAGATAGCCGAGCGCGACGCCGTCGCCGCCGGTGTAGAGCTCGCCTTCCTGCCCGTCCGGAACGGACGCGAGATCGCCGTCGCCGCGCACGACATGCACCGACGTGCCGGTCACGGGCGTGCCGATCGGTACGACGCCGTCAGGCCGGTTGTCGCGCGTCATCACGTGGCAGCACGTAAACGTGGTGTTTTCGGTCGGGCCGTATCCGTTGACGACGGTGATGTCGGGGAACGCGTCGAGCGCGGCATTGACCGCGTCCGGATGCAGCACGTCGCCGCCCGCCAGCAGCACACGCACGCCGGTCAGCATGGCCGGATAGCGGCGCACGACGAGATGAAACAGCGCGGCGGTCAGCCACATCACGCTCACGCGCTGTTCGCGAATCAGCTGCGAAACGGCATTGGGATCGAAGATGGCGCCGTCGTACACCACGAGGCGCGCGCCGTTCAGCAACGCGCCCCAGATCTCGAACGTCGACGCGTCGAAGGTGATAGGGGACAGCAGCAGGAATGCATCGCCCGGCTCGATCGCGATGTAGTTCGGCCGATCGACGAGCCGCACGACGCCGCGATGCGGCACCACGACGCCTTTCGGCTTGCCGGTGCTTCCCGAGGTAAACATCACGTAGGCCGGTGCGTCGCCATCGTGCGAGGCGGCGGGCGGCGGAGCGTCGGCAGCTTCGGCATCATCGGCCGATCTGTCGTTTGCGAGATCGGCGACGTGGATGACCGACAGTCCCGACTCGCGCAGCGAGTCGTCGCCGACTGCCGCGATCGCGTGCCGCGCCGCACTGTCACGTGCGTACGCGTGTTTGACCGCAGCGGGGTAGTTCGGATCGAGCGGGACGAAGGTCGCGCCGAGTTTGACGATCGCCAGCATCGCGATCACGGCGTTCGAGCAGCGCGGCAGCATCAGCAGCACGGGCGCGCCCTGCGTGACGCCATGCCGCGCAAGCACCGCGGCAAGCCGGTTCGCGCACCGGTCGAGTTCGCGGTAGGTGAGCGGCGCCGTGTGCGCCGTTCCCTCCAGTGCGATGCGCTCCGGCGTGCGGCGCACCTGCTCGGCGAAGCGGCCGTCGATGGTCGAGTGGTTCATTGAACAGTTTCCGATCGGTTGGCTTGCGTTCCGAAGAATTGCAGCAGCGTGTCGGTCATGGCCGGCTGCGCGCGACACAGCTCGTAGTGGTCGCCGTCGAATTCGTGCACGCCGGTCGCATCCGGCAGGTGCGCCACGATGATGTGTGCGCTTTCCGGCAGCACCTGTCGATCGCTTCGCGTCGCGATCACGAGCGTCGGCTGCGTGACGGTGGCGGCTTCGTCGAGGAAGTCGGTGCGCCGGTACGCGACGTAGTTCAGTCCGTAGCGGTGCAGGTGCGCCGCGCTCGAGAACGGCACCGAGATGAACGAATGAAATTCGGATTGCGGCGCGCTGCGGCCGGACGAGATCTTGTCGAACAGCATGCCGGCCATTTCCTTGCTCGTCGCCGCGACCGGCAGGAGCACGTCCACTTCGCGCTGGAAGCTGCTCGGCGGACAGACCGACGGCTTCAGCATGAATTCGCCGCACACCAGCGCGAGCCGGCGAACGCTGTCGGGGTAGCGCGCGGCGGCCAGCAGGCCGACGCCGGCGCCGGAGCAATAGCCGATCACATCGATCGGGCCGTCGTGACCGACGCGGTCGTTCGCATGCGCGGCGACCGTCACGAGATCGCGCACGTGGTATTCGACGTCGAATGCGTCGTCGGTCGCATCATCCTGCAGGTCGAGCACGAACCGCGATTCCCACGTGATCACATTGAAGTGCGGCTCGAGCGCGTTGCACAGTCGTTCGACCATCGCATGACGCACGCCGAACGGCAAAACGAGCATCAGGTTGCGTCGGCCGGTCGAGCGTTCCGTATGAAACACTCGCAGGGGCCGACCGTCGAAGGCCGGAATGGTCTCTCGCTGCATGGGACGAATATCGTAGGGAAGGAAGGGCGTCGCCGCGTCGCGCGGGACGGCATGCGTTGGGACCGCGGCCGGCCGGATTTCAGCTCGGCGTCGGCGTGCGCGGACAGTCGATGCCCAGCGACGCGCACGTGATTTCATCGATCTCGATCCAGCACGCGAACACCGGCTTTCCGTCGATGATCTGCGGGGGCGCGGCGCGGTGCGCGTGAACCTTCAGACGCATCAGCAGCCGTTCGACGCCGAGCGGCGACACCGTGATGAGCCGTCGCACGCCGTTCGAGCGTGCGAATTCGACGACGTCCGCCAGCAATCTGCGCGTGTTCGCATGCGCGCGCTTGAGGCCGCCGGAATCGGCGCCGAGGATGTAGGACGAAAAGCGCGAGAGTTCCCAGATATCCGGCGCATTCGGCACCGGTGCCGCGCCCATCAGCCCGGGAAAAATCTCGCTCAGCAGGTACGGCCGGGTCGTCGGCAGCAGTCGGGCGCACGAGCAGATCGCGCCGCTATCCTCGCGACCGAAGATATGGATCGTGTCCGGTCGATCGAATTGATCGAACTCCTGCTGATTGACTACCGGAAGCTGCCAGCCCAGCTTCTCGATGAAGATTGCGTGTCGATACGACGCGAGTGCCGCGAGGTTCGATGCGGACAGTTGCGACGCGTTTCCGATAGTGGTTTGGTGCATGTGCGAACTCCAATGGACGTACGCATTAAATGCGAAATGGAGGACGCGTCGAAACTGCAACTTTTTACAGGACCGGCAGGGCGAGATGCGCGCGGACACTAACGGTCCACGGCAGCGTATTGATCCAGTCCGCGAGCAGCGAGCGGGTGTGGTCGGGCCCGACGTCGTAGCCTCTTGCGCAGACGATCATCACGTTGGAGGTCACGCTGTTCGGAAACATTCGGCAAGTGCGATCGCGATCCGTCAACCAGGCCCAGCCGAAGGTCATCGGCGGGCGCCAGTTGGTATCGATCCATTCGCAATGGCCGGCATGACACGCGGGAAGGCCGAGATCCCATGCGTCGCTCAGTACGCGTTCGTCGCACGCTGCATAGAGCAGCGCGAGCGTGATCGACGCGAGCTGCGTAGCGGGCACGCGGACGTATCCGTCGTGCGAACACGTGTCGAAGTAAGCCGGCATCGCATGTCCGTCCGGTTTCAGATCCAAGAGCAACCTCCTTGTTTGGCGTGTGTCCCGGCCGATGCGCGCATCGCGCGCGAATGACGACCGTGACCTTCAAACATGGGCGGACGACTGGCCGCGCGGCGTCGCCACGGCAGGCCGGAAGCGGAACAACATCGATGCGGAACGGATCGGATCGCGCGGCGGGAAGTAGCCGTTGGCGCGACGATGTGCGGTGTGATGCCGGAGGTGATCCGGCTGAATCGCGGTAATCCGGACGGGATTGGTTCGGATACCAAAAAGGCCATGAAGCCACGCCATCCGCCGTGATTCGAAGTGCGGACTTGATGCCATGAATGGCCGGATTTCGGAAATATTCTGCGACTAACCGTGGCGACGCGCAATTCCTTTGATCCTGCAAAAAACTACAGCTGACGGTCGGTGCCGGATGTCTGCATCATCGCGACAGACGGATTGGCCGGCCGCTTCACGGCATGGCCCGACGCGGGCACGCAAGGCCCGGTCGACCGCAGTGAAGCGACAAAGGGAGCGTGGCGTGATCGACGTAGCGGATATTGAGGTACGAAATTTTGACAGCGCCGACATCGACGGCTTCATCGCGTACTGGTACGACAGCGGCGACAGCCATCTGATCGAAATGGGCGTCGACCCGGCGCGGCTGCCCGGCCGCCGCCAGATGCGCGACATGCTCGCGCTCAACATCGAGCGGGACACGCGTGCCGACATGCCGCGCAACGCGATCCTGAGCGTCGCGCTGAAAGGACAGACCGTAGGCGTGCACGAACTCACGCATCTCGAACCGCGCGTCGGCGGGGCGCCGGGGCAGTACGTCAGCGGCGTCATGCATGCGCATATCTGGAGCCCGGAACATCGGCGACTCGGCATCGGCATCGTGTCGTACGTGAAGGCGATGGCGGCATTCTTCGCGCGCTTCTCGCTCGATTCGATCCGGTTCGAGTCGCCGGCCAACAACGTGGGCGCCAATCGGGTCAAGACGCGGCTCGGCATCGACGCGCAAGGAGAGGGCGTGTTCGATCTGCCGATCCTGCGCACGCCGCTGCGTACGGTCAGGTATTGCGTGACACGGGATCAGCTGCCGGCCATTACCGCGCGCATGGAAGCGCTGTGGGAAGCGCGCCGGCATAGCGGCTCGCCTGCGTGACGTACGCGTCCGGCGCGTGGCCGGCGCTTGATCGACCGATGAACCCGACCTCCCGACCACGACACTCATGACCGCCACTGCAGCGTTGAAAGTCTTCATGCCGGTCCGCGCGCCGCGGATCCGGCTCGTGTGCTGCTCGTACGCCGGCGGCAACGCGTCCGCGTACGCCCATTGGCATGCCGGGTTGCCGGACGACGTCGAAGTGTGCGCGGTCGAACTGCCCGGGCGCGGCGCGCGGTTCCGCGAGCCGCCGTTGCGCACGATGGGCGCGCTCGCCGACCACGTCATGGCAAGCCTGCTTCCCCTTGCCGATGCGCGCATCGTGCTGTTCGGACACAGCATGGGCGGCGCGCTGGCGCTCGAGCTGGCGAGCCGGCTCGTCGACGTCGGCATGCCCCCGTCGGCCCTTGCCGTGTCCGGATGCGCGGCGCCGCATCTGCCGTCGCGACGCCGGCGCCGGCTGCACGATTTGCCCCGCGACGAACTGGTGCAGGAACTGAATCTGCTGGAAGGGCTGCCCGCGGGGATGCTGGATGCGGATGCGTTCATCGATCTATTCCTGCCGACGATCCGTGCGGACCTCGAGTGCCGGGAAACCTGGCGCGCGGCGATTCGCGCGGTGCCGGTGCCGGTCCATGTGCTCGCCGGGGCCGACGATGCGCTGGTCGCACTCGATGATCTGGGCGAATGGCAACGCTATTCGTCGTTGCCGATCAGCGTGCGGGTGTTCGGCGGCGAGCATTTTTTCATCGACTCGCATCGCGCGGAGGTGCTTGCGCATCTGCGCGAAATCCTCGGCGAGCCACCGACGCCGGCCGGCGGTGGTGCGGTGAAACAGGCATCGACATCAACCGCCGAACGGATCGCCTAGAAGCCAAAAATGGCGCGCCGTTCACTTGCCGCAGGCCGCGCCGGATGTCGCGGCGTCGATCGAGCGCGCCGCTGTCAGGCGTGGCCGATCACGACGCGCCGCGATTCTTTTTCCCGGCCGGCGTGCTGCCCGCCGCCGGAAACGCGCCGACGCCGCGCGGGCGTTTCGGTTCGATCGCCGTGTTGCCGATCACGTGCCGGAAATCGATCTCGTGCGCGGCGAGCGCGCCGATGAGCGTCGCGATGACCGCAAGGTGGGAGGGGACGGTGCCCTTGCTCGAATAGTTCGTGATGGAGCTTTCGTTCATCCGGATCAGACGGGCGAATTCCCGCGCCGTCAACTGCGCTTTCTTCAACTCCTGTTGAAATTCCGTATACGCCATTGCACACATGTCGCTTCATCTCCGCAAAACGCGAATCGACCCGGGCGGCGCCGGCGCCGACGGGTGGCGTGCCCGTCGTGCCGGCGTCGCCGCGGGTTACATCTTCACCTGGTCGAGGAAGGTCTTCTTGCCGCTCTTGTAGCCGTAGATCGAGATGATCCCGTGCGTCAGGTCGCCCTTCGCGTCGAACGTCGTCGTGCCGATCACGCCTTCGTACTTCGTCGACGGCATCGCGGCGAGGACCTTCGCCGGGTCGGTCGAGTTCGCACGCTTCATCGCGTCGACCGCGATGTAGACCGCGTCGTACGCGAACGGCGCATCGAACTTGATGCCCTGGTTGAAGCGCTTCTGGTACTTCGCGAGGAACGCCGCGCCGCCCGGCATCTTCTCGAGCGCAGCGCCCGCCTGCGAGCACAGCACGTTGTCGGCGGCAGGGCCGGCCAGCTCGGCCAGCGAGTCGGTGCACACGCCGTCGCCCGACAGGATCTTCGCGCGCAGGCCGAGCTGCCTTGCCTGCTTCGCGAGCGGGCCGCCGGTGGCATCCATGCCGCCGTACATGATCGCGTCCGGGTTCTCGCCCTTGATCTTCGTGAGAATCGCGCGGAAGTCGACCGCCTTGTCGTTGGTCGCGTCGTGCGACATCACCTTCAGGCCGAGCGCCTTCGCCTTCTTCTCGAATTCGTTCGCGAGGCCCTGGCCGTACGCAGTCGAATCGTCGATCACCGCGACGCTCTTCACACCCTTCGACTGCGCGTAGCTCGCGAGCGCCGGACCTTGCTGCGCGTCGGTCGCGACCACGCGGTAGGTCGTCTTGAAGCCCTGCTGCGTGTAGGTCGGGTTCGTGGCCGACGGCGAGATCTGCACGATGCCCGCGTCGCTGTAGATCTTCGACGCCGGGATCGACGTGCCCGAGTTCAGGTGGCCGATGACGGCGACGACCTTGTCGTCGACGAGCTTCTGCGCGACCTGCGTCGCCTGGCGCGGGTCGGCCGCGTCATCCTGCGCGTCCAGCTGCAGCGTGATCTTCTTGCCGCCGATCGTCAGGCCCTTCGCATTGATTTCCTCGACCGCGAGGCGCGCACCGTTCTCGTTGTCCTTGCCCAGGTGCGAAATGCCGCCCGTCGTCGGTTCGACGCTGCCGATCTTCACGACCTGGTCGGCCATCGCGCCCGACGCGGCCGCGAATGCGGCGGCTGCCAGTGCGACGGTGATCAGGGGTTTGCAGCGCATGCCGACAGTGCTTCGTTCCATCTGCCATCTCCGTTGATTGATATTTCTAGTGCCGTCCGGCCGCTTGCGCGCCCTTGTGAGGCGATCGGCGTGCCGGACGAATCTCCATGACCCGTGAGGGGGCCGGCTTGCATGCCGCCGGCTCTCGACGTCGACGAAAACGCCGGCGCCGAGCGGTTCCCGAGCGAGCGGGATGCTTTCGTCAGACGACACGCAATTGGTATGAATATATCCGAACGCGTATGCGCCCGCTGCGCCGAATTGCGTAGCCTTGCGCAAATGTGAGGCGATCGCGCCATTGTTGCGCCGGCCCGTCGTGCAGGTTGGTGGCCGTTTCGCGCCGCTGTCGATTGCTCCGATTATTCGACCGGGCCGATGCCGATGGCCATGGACAGTGCGATGCAATTAATCGGGAACTGTTCGGTCGGTTTGTCTGCACACTTTCATGCCTTCTTCTTGATGCAACTAACGGTCAAGCCCGGCCGCGTCGGCGAATTGGTGCGGGTCGATATGAGCGGCGTGTGCGTTCGGCTTTGCAGGCAACCGGGTTCGACATGGCCGGATCGTTCTTCGGATCGGTCTTTGCCGTTCGACGAAATCGTGAGCCTACATCCGTCCGCGCAACGCGACGACTATCACGCCCGCAATCGCCAGCAGCCCGCCGCACACCGTCTCGATGCCGGGCCGCTCGCCGGTCAGCATCATCGACAATGCGGTCGCGACCGCCGGCGTCAGATAGAGAAAATTGGCGGCGCGCGCCGCGCCGAAGTAGCCGAGTGCGACAGTCCAGGTTGCGTAACCCAGCGCGGCGGGAAAGATACCGAGCACCAGCACGGCCAGCGTCGTGTCGTGCGACGCGCCGCCGAGCGACACGAGTGCGCCGGGCAACCACGGCGTGAGCAGGAGCGCGCCGGCCAGCAGCGTGTACGCGGCGCAGGGCAGCGCGCCGTACACGGGAATCAGCCGCCGCTGCAGCACGAAATAGCTTGCCGAACACAGCGCCGCGCCGAGGATCAGCGTGCTCCCCGAGCCGAGCACGAGCCCGCCGGGTTGTCCGTGCGCGATCACCGCGATGCCGGCCAGGCTGATCAGCGAACCGAGCCATCCCCAGCGATTGAAGCGTTCGTGCAGAAACACCGCGGCCAGCAGCGCCGTGAAGATCGGCAGCGTATTGACGATGAAGCTCGCCGCGCCGGCCGACACGGTTTGCTCGCCGGTATTGAGCAGCGCGTTGTAGAGCGCGATGCCGAGAAACCCGCAGACGAGAAAGCGCAACGCGTCGCGTGTCGACGGCTTCGCGGGCCGCCGCCACGCCAGCCATGCGATCACGAGCACGGCCGCGGTCGCGAAGCGCCCGGCCGCGAGTTGCAGCGGCGCCAGCCCGTGCAGGCCGATCCGGATGAACGGGAAAGCGGAGGCCCACGAGACGATCGTGAACGCCACCGCGCCGGCCGCGACGAGCGGCTGTCGCGCGCTGCGCGACGAGGAGGAAAGGGTGTTCATGCGACAATGCTGCGGGCTGGCGAGATGTTAAGCTAGCGCACAGATCAACATCCGAATATGAATATGGCTCACAGCTCGGTGCGGCGCCGGGCCGACGGCTCGGCGCGCACGTCTCGGCGTGTGGCGGACGCGCTGCCGGCCGTCACGCCGGCACCCGGCTCGCGGCCGCCGCTGGCGAGCCTGGAGACTGTCTGCATGGTGGCGCGCCACGGTTCGTTTCTGGCGGCCGCCGACGTGTCCGGCGTCACGCACGGCGCGATCAGCCGGCGCGTGGCCGCCGTCGAGAACTGGCTGGGCATGGCGTTGTTCGAACGCCATGCGCGCGGCGTGCGCCTCACGCCGGACGGCCAGCGCTTCGTCGGCCGGATCGAACAGGCGTTCACGATCATCGACGGCGCGGCCGACCAGTGGCGCTCGCCGCGTGCGCCGCGCCTCGTCAAGCTGAGTGTGGTGCCGGCATTCGCGCAGCTCTGGTTGTTCGAGCGGCAGCATGCACTCGAGAGCGAAGCGCCCGCGTTGCGCATCGAGCTCGGCATCGACGTGCGCAACGTGGATATCGCCGCCGGCGAGGCGGATCTGTCGATCCGCTACGGGCGCGGCAACTGGCGTCAGCTCGAAACCCGCGAGTTCATGCCGGAGACGCTCCATCCGGTCGCGCATCCGCGGCTCGCCGCACAGCTGGCCGCGCTGCGTCGTCGAAGCGGCGATGCCGCGCTGCTCGAGATGCCGCTGCTGCACGATTCCGACGTGACCGGCTGGCGCACCTGGTTCGACGCGCTCGGCATTGCGTTCAAGCCGCGCGCGCAGGATCGCCGCTTCGAGGATTACAACCTGGTGCTCGCGGCGGCCGAAGCCGGGCTCGGCGTGGCGCTGGCGCGGATGCCGCTCGCCGATGCGTATCTCGAGCGCAGCGCGCTCGTCCGCGTGAGCCGGCACGAGGTCGAATCGCCGCTCCGGTATCACTTCGTGCATGCGAAGGGCGAGAATCGTCCGGAGGTGCTCGCGCTGATGGAGCGGATGCGGGCGGCGCTGGGGCAGGCGGTACAGCCGCTGGCGCGCGCGACGAAGGGTGGCTGACGTCGCGGCTGCTCGACCCGGGATGCCGGATGATTGACAATGCGATCGCGGAAAACCGCGAGATCCGATAATGAATGAGAATCGACAGTTTCTGCAGACGTACGGATGCAGAGGGAGAGAGTGAGTAATGAATAGACCAGACAAGTCGTCGAAAGCGCGTGCGGCGCTCGACCAGCTGTTTTCGGGCATGGCGCCCGCGGACGCGCAGCAGCGCGCGTCGCGTCCGGGCAACCCGTTCGAAGCGGCAGGCGACCCCGCCGGCCCCGACGGCCGGGTCGAAGTCACGTTGTCGACGCGGATTCAGCTGCGCGGCTATCCGGGCGCGGATGCGTTCATGAAGCGCATGGCCGAAGCCTGGGGCCTCACGTGGGGCGCGTACGACGCGGTTCGCGCGACGGCGACGCTGCCGGCCGGCTGGCGCTCGCGCCGGCTTCCGGACGTCACGCAGATCGTCGACGAGCGCGACGTGCTGCGCGCGGAAAGCAGCCTGCAGGGCGGCGAGATGTCGTATCTGAAAGTGCATCCGCGCTACTACATCGATGCGCGCAAGGGGTTCGGCTGGGGCAAGTCATCGAACGCGTCCGACGATCCGGATGGCGACGGCCCGGACTGGAACTGCTACGTGATGGATCGGGAAAAGTCCGTCGAAGTGCACGAGCTGACGACGTCGTCGTCGAAGGCCGACATGGACAACGCGCGTGCGACGTTGCTGAAATGGCTCGACGAGCACTATCCGAAGCATCGCGATCCGTTCGCGTACTGGACGGACTGCGAACGTCCGTTGTAAGCCCCGTCGTGCGGCGAGTGGCGATCGCGGAGGGCGCTTGAAACGGAACGGTTCGGTGCCGATTCTGTGGGCCGCGTTCGGCGCGGCGGTCGGCTCGACCGTCATCGAGCTGATGCTCTGGCCGATCGCCGGCGAGGATGCGATGCACAACCTGCTGCGCGATGCGCGCCTGACGGCCGCGATCGTGATGGGGCGAGCCGTGCTCGGCGCGTCCTCGGGGTTCGATCCGCTGATCATGGGCGTGGCGACGCTGGTGCATGCCGCGCTGTCGCTGGCCTATGCGGCCGTGCTGGCGAAGCTGGTCCGCAACCTGTCGCCCGGCGCCGCGCTGCTCGCGGGCGGCGTGTTCGGACTCGTTCTCTACGGCGTCAACCTGCACGCGTTCACCGCGATCTTTCCGTGGTTCGTTCCCGTGCGCGGCGCGATCACGCTGGTCGCCCATCTGGCCTTCGGCGTGACCGCCGCGGGCGTCTACTGCATCGTGCGGCGCTCGCCGCGCGCCTGATCGGCGGCGGTTGCCGCGTCGCCTTTTCGCATCACGACCCCTGGAATAATCCGGCGTGCCCGGTCGTTCAATCGTCGGGTGACCCTATACGAAGCCGGCGCCGTGCGTGACGCCAAGGGTCGAATGGTCGGGGCACATCGCAACGTTCATCCGCCGCGCTCGGCATGATGCGACGTGCGCCGTCAGAACTTGTGGCGGATGCCGACGATCGCGAGTTCCTGCGTATCGGTGCCCGAGTTCACGCCATACGAGCCGACCGATGCCGCGGCCTTCACGATCGCGCCGCTCGCGTTCAGCGTATTGCCGCTCGCCTTCTGGTAGCCGAACAGCGCATACAGGTCGGTGCGCTTCGACAGCGCGTAGTCCGCGCCGAGGTTCACCTGGTTGTAGTGCGCGGAGGTCGGGCCCGTCAGCGACGTGTAGTTGTAGCCGACGCCCGCGCGCAGCGCCGGCGAGAACTGCCAGTTGAAGAACGCCGAGCCGTTGTTGAACTTCGCGTTCTGCGTGAAGGCCGACAGCGTGTCCGCGCCGTACTGCGTGTTCGAATACGCGAGGCCGAAGGTCGCCGGCCCGGCCACGTACTGGCCGGCCACGCGCACGATCTGGATCGACTTCGCGCTCGAGAAGCCCTGGTTGATCACGGTGTTGAACAGCGTGTCCGAACTGCTCGACCACGTGCGCACGCCGCTCGCGACCGTCGAGCCGCCGTTCGCGAAGAAGTAGCCGGCGCCGAGCGACAGCGGCCCATTCGCATAGCTCAGGCCGAAGCTGTAGGTGCGGCCGTTGCCGGTCGCGCCCGCGACGCCGCCGAAGCCGTACAGCGCGGCGAACTGGAAGCCGGAGATCAACGGGCTCGTGTATTTCACCGAGTTGCTGACGCGCAGGCTGTTGTCGTAGTTGTCGAGGTCGCCCGGCGTCGAGAACACACCGCCGAAGTAGTTGTCCTCGGTGAGGCCCTGCACGAGATCGACGACCGGATCGTACTGGCGGCCGAGCGTCACGGTGCCGTAGGTGGTGTTCGCGAGGCCGACGACGGCCTTGCGGCCGAATTCGCGCCCGCCCTGGCCGAGCGCGCCGGTGCCGAGGTTGAAGCCGTTCTCGAGCTGGAACAGCGCGGACAGCCCGCCGCCGAGATCCTCGATGCCGCGCAGCCCCCAGCGGCTGCCGGACAGGTTGCCGCTGCTGAACCTGACGAGGTTCGACGCGTTGCTGCCGTTCGCGTTCCGCACGTTGTGCACGTAGGCGATACCCGCATCGGCGATGCCGTACAGCGTGACGCTGCTTTGCGCGTGCGCGCCGGCGGCATGGAGCGAGGCCGGCAGGGCGAGCAGCGCGAATGACCGGATTCGTTTCATGATTGGATTCCCCCGTTGGTCGATAGGTCTGACGAGTCGGTGAACGATACGGACGGCGCATCGTCAAGGGAACCAATAAATTGTCGGATCGTTATGAGCCGGGGCGGCGTATCGCCGTATCGTTGCGTGCGCAACCGGACGACGGCGCGCTTGCCGGGCCCTCACGCATCGTGCCGACGCGATGCATTCCTGAGCACGAGCGCCATCAGCTGCCGGCGCGAATCGACGCCGAGCTTCGCGAACGCGCGCTTCGCATAGGTATCGACAGTGGACGTCTTGAGTCCCATCGACTGCGCGATCGCCGCCGACGTCATGCCCTGGATGAACGATGCGCACACATGCATCTCGCGCGCGGTCAGCCGTTCCTGCAGTTCCGGCAGCCATTGCGCGACGCGGTCGAGATCGAGTTCGTCGCGCGGCCCTTCGTCCGCGCAGACAGCGCCAAGCAGCCGCTTGTGCGCGGACGCCATCGGCAGCACGACCTGCGACAGCTGCTTCAGCAGACTCAGCTCCTTCAGCGAAAACGGCGGCAACCGCCGCGACCGCGCGATCGAAATCGAGTAGCGCGTGCCGCCCGTCACGCCCGCGATCACGCATTCGTCGTGAATGTCGCCGGCGTCGAAGAACAGGTGCCGCAGCTCGCTCGCGACCCGCTGCGACGACACCTGCAGCAACTGCGTGTCGCTTTCGCTGTCGATGGCCGCATAGGTGAGGTCCTCGCTTGCATAGCTTCGGTAGTAGTGGCGCATCACCTGCGCGACGAGCTCCGGCTCGCGCCCGAAGCTGCCGATCCAGCCGACACTGCGCCGGCCCGACGCCGCGCTTCGTTCGTAGTCGAGATGCACCGCGTCGAAATCGACGTAGCGCACGAGCGTGTCGTACACGGCGCGCATGAACTGCGGCGTCCCGATCGCTTGCGCGATATCGCCGAGCGTATCCGTCACGAATGCGACGTGACTCAGCGGGAGATCGGGAGTGGAAAGCGCAGCGCTCATGGCGTCGGATGTCGAAGAAGTCAGGTGGCGCTACAGGTATCACGAATAATTTCGACTGCCTACGCGGGAATCTACCCAAACCACCGCGAACGGCGATGACGTTTGTCCCGGTTTTCACGACTGACGGTGCGGGCCGCGATCTCTACATTGACCCTTGTGCTGAACACCGCTCGACGGCGTTGACGCGAGTCCGGACCGGACATGGCGCCAGGGCCGATACCCATCACAAGGAGAATCCCCATGCGTATCCGTTCCCGTCGTCGCGCGGCCCTGTGCGCCGCGCTCGTCACGTCCGCGGGGCTGGCCCTCGCGACCAGCCGGCCCGCCCATGCGGGCGACGCCAACCTGAACGTGTACAACTGGTCCCAGTACATCGCGAGCGACACGGTGCCCAACTTCGAGAAGCAGACGGGCATCAAGGTGCGCTACGACAGCTACGACAGCGACGACACGTTGCAGACCAAGCTGCTCGCGGGCAGCTCGGGCTACGACATCGTCGTGCCGACGTCGAACTATCTCGCCAAGCAGATCCAGGCCGGCGTGTACCAGAAGCTCGACAAGTCGAAGCTGCCGAACCTCGCGAACCTCGACCCGCTGCTGATGAAGATGATCGCGGAGGCCGATCCGGGCAACCAGTACGGCGTGCCGTGGGCCTGGGGCACGACGGGCCTCGGCTACAACGTTGACGCAGTGAAAAAGCGGCTCGGCGAGAACGCGCCCACCGACAGCTGGGCGCTGCTGTTCGATCCCGCGAACGCGGCGAAGCTCAAAGGCTGCGGCATCTCGTTGCTCGATGCGCCGGATGCCGCGTTCGCGGCCGCGCTGCAGTACCTGGGCAAGGATCCGGAGAGCAGGAATCCGGCCGACTACCAGGCGGCCTTCGAAGTGCTGAAGAAAGTCCGCCCGTACGTGACGCAGTTCAGCTCGTCCGGCTATATCAACGACCTCGCGAACAACGACGTGTGCGTCGTGCTCGGCTGGTCCGGCGACGTCAGCGTCGCGCGGCGGCGCACGCTCGACGCGAAGCGTCCGTACGAAATCCGCTACGTGAATCCGAAGGAAGGCGGCCTGCTGTGGTTCGACGTGATGGCGATTCCGAAGGACGCACCGCACCCGGAAGCGGCGCTGAAGTGGATCAACTACATCGAGGAGCCGAAGACCAACGCGGCGATCACGAACGAGATCTTCTATCCGAGCGCGAACAAGGCCGCGAAATCGTTCGTGACGCCGGCGATCGCGCAGGATTCGGGCATCTATCTGCCGGACGGCACGCTCGCGAAGACGTCGCTCGCGATGCCGCGCAGCGCCGACATCGCGCGGATGCAGAACCGGTTGTGGCTGCAACTGAAGTCGGGCGGTTGAGGGCGACGATCATGGACTCCATCGCATACGCCCGGCCGGCCGCCGCCGGCCATCGCGGCCGGCCCGCGCACGACGCGTTCGTGCGCATCGAAAACGTCGTGAAGAAGTTCGGCGACAGCACCGCCGTCGACAACGTGGACCTGACGATCGCGAAGAACGAGCTGTTCGCGCTGCTCGGCAGCTCGGGCTGCGGCAAGTCGACGCTGTTGCGCATGCTCGCCGGGCTGGAGACGGCCACCTCGGGCAAGATCCTCGTCGACGGTGAGGACCTCGCGTCGCTGCCGCCGTACCGCCGCCCGGTGAACATGATGTTCCAGTCGTACGCGCTGTTCCCGCACATGTCGGTCGAGTCGAACGTCGCGTTCGGGCTGAAGCAGGAAGGCACGCCGAAGAACGAGATCAAGGAACGCGTGGCCGACGCGCTCGCGCTCGTGCAGATGAGCAAGTACGCGAAGCGCAAGCCGCACCAGTTGTCCGGCGGCCAGCAGCAGCGCGTCGCGCTGGCCCGCTCGCTCGTCAAGCGCCCGAAGCTGCTGCTGCTCGACGAGCCGATGTCCGCGCTCGACAAGAAGATCCGCCAGAAAACCCAGCTCGAACTCGTGAACATCATCGAGAAGGTCGACGTGACCTGCGTGATGGTCACGCACGACCAGGAAGAGGCGATGACGATGGCGAGCCGCCTCGCGGTGATGAGCGAAGGCAAGATCGTGCAGATCGGCACGCCCGGCGAAGTGTACGAATACCCGAACAGCCGCTTTTCGGCCGAGTTCATCGGCTCGACGAACCTGTTCGAAGGGCGCGTGGTCGAGGACGAACCCGATCACATCTTCGTCGAGAGCGACGACCTCGAAGCGCGCATGTATGTGAGCCACGGCGTGACCGGCCCGCTGGGGATGCCCGTCGGCATCTCGGTGCGGCCCGAGCGCGTGCATGTGTCGCGCGACAAGCCCGGCTCGCATCACAACTGGGCGCGCGGCGTCGTGACCGACATCGCGTACATGGGCAGCTACTCGCTGTATCACGTGCGTCTGCCGAGCGGCAAGACGGTCGTGTCGAACCTGTCGAGCTCGCACCTGCTGCACGACGGCGCGCCATCGTGGAACGACGACGTGTTCGTGTCGTGGTCGCCGGCCAGCGGCGTCGTGCTGACGCAGTGAGGACGACATGATCAGAACTTCCGCTTCCACTCCGTCCGCGCCGGTGTCGACCGGTGCGGCAAGCAGCAGCGCCGGCGCCGGCCGCGCGCGCCGCAGCCGCTTCACCGCGCTGTCGCGCTTCCTGCCGTCGGGCCGCAACGTCGCGATCGGCGTGCCGTTCCTGTGGCTCACGATCTTCTTCGCGCTGCCGTTCGTGCTGGTGCTGAAGATCAGCTTCGCGGACCAGATGCTCGGCATTCCGCCGTATACCGCGCTCGCACGGCTGGAAGCCGGCACGGTCCAGCTCGTGTTGTCGCTGAAGCATTACGCGTTGCTGCTGCAGGACGACCTGTACATCGCGACCTACCTCAGCTCGCTGAAGATGGCCGCCGTGTCGACGGTGCTGTGCCTGCTGATCGGTTATCCGATGGCGTACTGCATCGCCCGCGCGGCGCCGGCACGCCGCAACCTGCTGATGATGGCCGTGATGCTGCCGTTCTGGACGTCGTTCCTGATCCGCGTCTATGCATGGGTCGGGATCATGAAGGACGACGGCCTGCTGAATCGCGCGCTGGCGGCGCTCGGCGTGATCGCTGCGCCGCTGCGCCTCTATCACACGGACGCGGGCGTCTACATCGGGATGGTCTATTCGTACCTGCCGTTCATGGTGATGCCGCTCTATGCGCACCTCGTGAAGATGGACCTCACGCTGCTCGAGGCCGCGTACGACCTCGGCGCGAAGCCGTGGGTCGCGTTCACGCGCATCACGCTGCCGCTGTCGCGCAACGGAATCGTCGCGGGCAGCCTGCTCGTCTTCATCCCGGCCGTCGGCGAATACGTGATCCCGGAACTGCTCGGCGGCGCGAACACGCTGATGCTCGGCCGCGTCATGTGGGACGAGTTCTTCAACAACATGGACTGGCCGATGGCGTCCGCGGTGACGGTGACGATGGTGGCGCTGCTGCTCGTGCCGATGGCGCTGCTCCATTACAGCCAGGCCGAAGCGGAGGTGCGCTCATGACCCGCGCGAATCGCCTGTTGTCCGCCTGCGTGCTGGGCGTGGGCTTCCTGTTCCTGTACGTGCCGATCGCGAGCCTGGTCGTGTACTCGTTCAACGAATCGAAGCTGGTGACGGTGTGGTCGGGCTTCTCGCTGAAGTGGTACGCGGCGCTGTTGCACGACGGCGAACTGCTGACGGCCGCATGGCTGTCGCTGAAGATCGCGGTGCTGACGGCGACCGCGTCGGTCGCGATCGGCACCTGGGCCGGCTTCGTGCTGGCCCGCATGGGGCGCTTTCGCGGCTTCACGCTCTATGCGGCAATGATCAACGCGCCGCTGGTGATTCCCGAAGTGATCCAGGGCATCTCGCTGCTGCTGCTGTTCGTCGCGATGCAGCAGACCTTCGGCTGGCCCGCCGGGCGCGGCTGGCTGACGATCTGGATCGGCCACGTGATGCTGTGCCTGTCGTACGTGGCGATCATCGTGCAGTCGCGCGTGAAGGAGATGAACAAGTCGCTCGAAGAAGCGGCGCTGGATCTGGGCGCGACGCCGCTGAAGGTGTTCTTCGTGGTGACGCTGCCGCTGATCTCGCAGGCGCTGCTGTCGGGCTGGCTGCTGTCGTTCACGCTGTCGATCGACGATCTGGTGCTGTCGGCGTTCCTGTCGGGGCCGGGTTCGACGACGCTGCCGCTGGTGGTGTTCTCGCGCGTGCGGCTCGGCTTGAACCCGGAGATGAACGCGCTCGCGACGGTGTTCATCACGGTCGTGACGATCGGCGTCGTCGTCGTGAACCGCTCGATGCTGGCCCGCGAAAGGCGGCAAGCCCGCGACGCCCGTGCGTGGCACGCGGCCGGCGCGCCTGACGTACCGATGGCCTCGCCGCCATCGATCGCAAGACGGGCGTGCACGCGCGTTGCGAGCGCGCACCGCATCCAGTTGAAGTGCAGCACGACAAGGAGAATCCGTTCAATGAAAAAGAAGATGCTGTGCGCGCTGATTGCCGGTGCGTTGCCGGGGTTGGCCGTCGCGAGTTCGAGCGCCGAGCAATCAAGGCATTGCAGGAGCAGGTGGCCGCGTTGCAGAAGCAGATGAGGGCGCTGCAGGCGCAGCTCGCCGCGAAGCCGGCGCCCCGTCGCGCAGGCGTGCGACGGCCGCGGCGAGGCGAGTACGATCGTGGCCGACCCGGCGTCGTCCGGACTATGGGCGTGCGCAGGCCGCGCTGACCAACGACGAAGTCAGCGAAATGAAGCAGCAGATCGCCAACCAGCAGCTGAAGGTCGACTCGCTGACGGACGCGGCCAGCACCGGGCCGATCGCCGGGTTGTCGGTGACCGGCTACCTCGATCCGACCTACGTGTACAACCGGGGCGCTGGCACGTCGTCGTTCCAGTTCGCGAACCACGAGAGCGCGTACACCTACTACAACAGCACGTTCGGCGATGTATTCCTCGACATCAAGAAGACGTTCGGCGTCGGGCCGAGCGCGCCGTCCGCCGAAATCACGCTGATGCCGAACCGCGGCGCCGGCCTGTCGATGATGACGGGCAGCGGCGCAAGCGGCCTCGACATCGTGAACACGGCCGTCGTCACGGTGCCGCTGTCGGGCACGACCGCGTTCATCGGCGGGCTGGTGCTCGGCTTCGGCGGCTACGAGTACCAGCAGTCGAACCAGATGCTCACGCTCACGCACAACCTGCTGTACGACTTCTCGGATCCGGGTTCGTCGATCGGCGCGGGCATCAACTATCTGAGCCCGAGCGGGCAGTGGGCGTGGAAGTTCTTCGTCGGCAACGAGCAATTCCGCAGCGCGGGCGCCGTCACGCAGACCGGCGTGAACGCACTCGGCGATCCGATCACGACGAGCAACAAGGTGCCGACCTTCACCGCGCGCGTCGACTACATGCGCGGCAGCGCGCTCGATATCGGCGGGTCGATCAACATCGGCCGCCAGACGCTGCCGAGCGCGATCGACCCGGCCACCGGCAACGTGCACTACGGCGTGGGCGGCAATGCGCCCGGCGCATACGGCACGTTTTTCTTCGCGGAAGCCGATGCGACCTACACGCTCGCCGATGCGCAGTACAACGCGGAGTTCGACTACGGCCAGCAGCAGCACGGCGCGTTCAACGGCGGACTTGCGCAGTGGTTCGGGTTGTCGCTGCTCGCGCATCGCAAGTTCAACGTGCCGGTGGTCGGCCGCATGGGCGCGACGTTGCGCTACGACCTGCTCGTCAACCGCAGGAACGGCGGCGGCGGATCGTCGATCGGCCTGAACGGCAACGGGATGGATCCGTACAACGGCTTCGGCATCGACGCGGACTGCCTCGCGATGTCGAAGGCGAACGGCGGCGTCGGCTTCGAGTGCAAGGGCGCGACGCGGCAGGCTGCCGCATTCGACCTGCTGTTCTATCCGACCCAGCAAGTGACGGTCAAGGTCGAGTATCGGCACGACTGGGCGAGCAACAAGGTATTCCTGCGTCACGACGGGTCGTACGCGAAGTCGAACGACCTGCTCGCGACCCAACTCATCTACGCGTTCTGACGCGACGCCGTTAGCGATTGTCACTCATGCTCAAGTTCGAAAATCAGCAACATATTCAGTCCTACTATGCAGATACCGCCAACGACCGAACCCGCCATCCGTCGCTGGACGGCGCCGTGTCGGCCGACGTGTGCGTGATCGGCGGCGGGCTCACCGGCCTCACCGCGGCGCTCGATCTCGCCGAGCGCGGCCATTCGGTCGTGCTCGTCGAGGCGTCGCGGATCGGCTGGGGCGCCAGCGGTCGCAACGGCGGCCAGTTGATCGCCGGGTACTCGTGCGACATCGATACGTTCTCCGCCTATCTGCCGGCCGACGACGTGCGGCAGATATGGGCGATGGGGCTCGAATCGGTGGATCTCGTCCGGCAGCGGGTCGAGCGCCACGGCATCGATTGCGACCTGACCCTCGGCTATCTGACGGCCGCGAACAAGCGGCGCCACATCGATGCGCTGCGCAAATGGCGCGACACCGCGGCGAGCCGCTTCGGCTATCGCGGCTACGAAATCGTCGAACGTGCCGACATGCGGCGCTTCGTCGCTTCGGATCGCTACGTCGGCGGCCTGCGTCATGAAGGCAGCGGCCACCTGCATCCGCTGAACTACACGCTCGGCCTCGCACGCGCGGCGCGCGCGGCCGGCGTGACGATCCACGAGGACACGCCGGCGCTCGCGCTCGAGCGCGCCGCGCCGTATCACCGCGTCAGGTGCGCGCGCGGGCACGTGGACGCCCGCTACGTCGTGCTGGCCGGCAATGCGTACCTCGGGCAGCTGGCGCCGGCGCTCGCACGCAAGATCATCCCGGTGGCGACCTACGTGATCGCGACGGAGCCGCTCGGCGACGCACGCGCGGCCGAAACGATGCCGGCCGACGCGGCGATCAGCGACTGCAATTCGGCGCTCGACTATTTCCGGCTGACGCGCGATCGCCGATTGCTGTGGGGCGGCAAGGCGAGCAGCTCGACGCGCACGCCGCGCGATCTCGCGAAGGCGATGCGGCACGACATGCTGAAGACGTTCCCGCAGCTCGCCGACGTGCGGATCGACTATGCGTGGGGCGGCCTGATCGACGCGACGATGAATCGCGCGCCGCATTTCGGTCGGCTCGAGCCGACCGTGTATTTCGCGCAGGGCTTCTCCGGGCACGGCGTGAACGTGACCGGCCTCGCGGGGCGGCTGATCGCGGAAGCGATCGACGCACAGGCTGCGCGTTTCGACCTGTTCGGCCGCATTCGCCATCGCGACTTTCCGGGCGGCCGCGCGCTGCGCACGCCGATGCTGGCGCTCGCGATGGCGTGGCACCGGACGATGGATCTGCTTTGACCCGTGCGGCGCGGCTTGCTCGAGCGCGCGGCAACGAATCGTTTTGAACCATTCACTCATGCGCTGGAGGCATTCATGACCCACGTCACCCGTCTCGTCGACCTGATGCAGGCGCCGGCCCGGCTCACGCAAAGCCGCGTGCCGGCCGGGCTGCTGCTCGACGGCAATCCGATGCAGACACTGTCGCATCACTACATCAGCCCGTGCGGGCAGTTCAGTTGCGGGATCTGGGAATGCACGCCCGGGCGCTGGACGATCGACTACGACGAGTCGGAGTACTGCGAGATGCTGAGCGGCGTCGCGATCGTGCGCGGTGCGCACGGCGGCGAGCGCGTGCTGCGCGCCGGCGACCGCTTCGTGATTCCGCCGGGTTTTCGCGGCACGTGGGAGGTTGTCGAGACGTGCCGGAAGATCTACGCGTCGCATGCGCCGCAGGCCGAGTTGTCGCGTGCGTAGCGCGAGGCTGATTCCATTCGATCGAAACATCAACGAGGAGCATCCCATGACCCAGGAATTGTGGCGTCTGAGCGCGGCCGAGATGGCCGCGTACGTCGCGCGGCGCGACGTGTCGTCGACGGAACTCGTGCACAGCTGCCTGCAGCGGCTCGAGCAGGTGAACCCCGTCATCAACGCGATCGTCGACGTGCTGGCCGACAGCGCGTTGCAGGCGGCATCCGAAGCCGATGCCGCGATCGCGCGTGGCGCGCCGGTCGGCCCGCTGCACGGCGTGCCGGTGACGGTGAAGATCAACGTCGACACGGCCGGCCACGCGACGACGAACGGGGTGCGCGCATTTGCCGGTCTGCTCGCGCAGGAAGACAGCCCGGTGACCGCGAACCTGCGCAACGCCGGTGCGATCGTGATCGGGCGCAGCAATGCGCCGGCGTTTTCGTATCGATGGTTCACCGACAACGACCTGCACGGCCGCACGTCGAATCCGTGGAATCCGTCGCTGACGCCGGGCGGCTCCAGCGGCGGCGCGGCCGCCGCGGTCGCCGCCGGCATCGGCGCGATCGCGCACGGCAACGACCTCGGCGGCTCGATCCGCTACCCGGCCTACGCATGCGGCGTCGCGGGGTTGCGGCCGAGCACCGGCCGCGTTCCGGCCTACAACGCGACGCAATCGAAGGACCGTACGCTCGCCGTGCAGCTCGCGTCCGTGCAAGGGCCGCTGGCGCGCACGATCGGCGACCTGCGCCTCGCGCTCGATGCGATGGCGGTGGGCGACGCGCGCGACGCGTGGTGGATGCCTGTCGCGCCGGCCGGTCGCGACGCGACGTTCCCGGTACGGGTTGCCGTGTGTCCGGCGCTGCCGGGCGTGCCGTCCGACCCGGTGGTCGTCGAAGCGGTCCGGCAGGCCGCGCGCTGGCTGGAAGAGGCGGGCTGCGTCGTCGAGGAAGCGCAACCGCCGCGGATCGCCGAAGCGTGCACGCTGTGGCTCGACCTCGTGACGAACGAAGCGCGCAGCGGGCTCGGCGACGTGATCATGCAGCACGGCGACGCGGCGATCCGCACCGCGTTCGCGAGCCAGCGCAGGCTCGCGTCGCCGCTCGACCTCGCCGGCTACATGAACGGCCTGGCGCGGCGGACTGCTCTTCTGCGCGACTGGCAGCAGTTCTTCACGCGTTACCCGCTGCTGCTGATGCCGGTGTCGTGTGCGCAGCCGTTCGCGATCGATGCCGACCAGCACGGCGATGACGCGATGCGCGACATCGTCGCCATGCAGGGGCCGTTGCTGGCGACGGCGCTGCTCGGGCTGCCGGGGCTGTCGGTGCCGACCGGGGTGCGCGACGGCGTGCCGACGGGCGTGCAACTCGTCGCCGGGCGCTTCCAGGAGGCGCTGTGCCTCGCCGCCGGCGAGGCGATCGAGGCGCGCGCCGGCACGTTCACGCCGATCGATCCGGTGACCGGATCGTGATGACCGACCTTTGACCGGAAAGGAACACCCATGAATCCATCCACATTTGAAGACTGGCAGGCCCGCGCGGCCGTGCTGCGGATCGAAGCGCGCGCGTTCATCGACGGCGACCTGTGCCACGCGCACAGCGGCGCGACGTTCGCGTGCGTGAGTCCGATCGATGGCCGCGTGCTCGCGCACGTGGCCGACTGCGGCGCCGACGACGTCGATGCGGCCGTGGCGGCCGCGCGCCGCGCGTTCGACGCGCAGGCATGGGCCGGCATGAATCCGCGTGCCCGCAAGGCCGTGCTGCAGCGCTGGGCGGCGCTGATGCGCGCGCATCGCGACGAACTGGCGCTGCTCGAGACGCTCGACACCGGCAAGCCGATTGCCGACACCACGGCCATCGACGTGCCGGCCGCCGCGCATTGCGTCGACTGGTACGCCGAAGCGATCGACAAGGTCGGCGGCGAGGTCGTGCCGGCCGACCGTCATCTCGTCGGGCTCGTCACGCGCGAGCCGATCGGCGTCGTCGCGGCGGTCGTGCCGTGGAATTTTCCGCTGTTGATGGCCGCGTGGAAATTCGCGCCGGCGCTCGCGGCCGGCAACAGCGTGGTGCTCAAGCCGTCCGAGAAGTCGCCGCTCACCGCGATTCGCGTGGCGCAGCTCGCATGCGACGCCGGTGTGCCGCCCGGCGTGTTCAGCGTCGTGCCCGGCGGCGCCGAGCCGGGACGGCTGCTGGCGCTGCATCGCGACGTCGACTGCATCGCGTTCACCGGCTCGGCGCGCACCGGGCAGCAGATCATGGCGTGCGCCGCGCAATCGAATCTGAAGCGCGTGTGGCTCGAACTGGGCGGCAAGTCGCCGAACATCGTGCTGCCCGATTGCCCGGACCTCGATCGCGCCGCGCAGGCGGCGGCCGATGCGATCTTCTTCAACATGGGGGAAGTGTGCACGGCGGGCTCGCGCCTGCTCGTGCATCGCGACATCAAGGAGGCGTTCGTCGACAGGCTGGTCGCCGCGTCGCGGCGGTTCACACCGGGGCATCCGCTCGATCCCGCGGTGGCGATGGGCGCGATCGTCGATCGTGCGCAGCTCGAGCGCGTGATGCGCTACATCGGCATCGGACGGGAGGAAGGGCGCCTCGTGACGGGCGGTGCGCGCGTGCGCGAGGAGACCGGCGGGTTCTATGTCGAGCCGACCGTGTTCGAGGTCGACGCGCAGGCGACGATCGCGCGCGAGGAGATCTTCGGGCCGGTGCTGTCGGTGATCGCGTTCGACGACGTCGATACGGCCGTACGCATCGCCAACGATACCGAGTACGGGCTCGCGGCGGCCGTGTGGTCGGCCGACCTCGCGACGGCGCATACGGTCGCGCGGCGCCTGCGTGCCGGCACGGTGTGGGTCAACTGCTACGGCGACGGCGGCGACGACATGAACTTCCCGTTCGGCGGGTACAAGCAGTCGGGCAACGGTCGCGACAAGTCGCTGCACGCGCTCGACAAATACACCGAGCTCAAATCGACGATCGTGCGGTTGTGATGCGGGCGGGGCGGGCGGTCGCATGTCCCGCACGCATCGGCTGCGCGGTGCATCTCGCGTTCGGTCGCGTCTGCGCGGGCGGTGATGCGCGGCTCGGCGCATGGCGACGGGATCAACGAATCCTGACCCCCTTGCGCCCCGGCTCGATGACGTCCCGCCGTCCGCGCGGCATTCAATGTTGGTACGATCGCGCGTATCGTTCACGCCGGCGTCGCTCGCCGCCGGTTCATCGGCCGCGCGGCTACCCGGTACCGCAGTAGCGCGGCCACGTTCGGGAGAAGCGGTTCATGCTGCAGGCATTCGCGGTCTTGCTGACCTTCCAGTGTCTCGGGGAAGGCGTGTCCTATCTGTTCGGCCTGCCGGTGCCGGGCCCCGTGATCGGCATGCTGCTGCTGTTCGGCTTCGTGATGCTGCGCCCGCGGGCGGCCGACGCGATCGAGCCGACCGCGCTCGAGCTGCTGCGCCATCTGTCGCTGCTGTTCGTGCCGGCCGGCGTCGGCATCATGGTGTCGGCCGACCGCGTGCGCGGCGATGCGCTCGCGGTCGTCGTCGCGCTGGCGGTGAGCACGTCGCTCGCGATCGCCGTGACGGCGCTCGTCACGCGCGCGTTGCTGCGCCGCCAGCGGCGCGGGCACGGCGCGGCGGAGGGCACGCCGTGACAGCCTTCCCGAAACTCGGCGCGATCTGGGTCTACCTCGCCGCGACCCCGCTGCTCGGCCTGACGATCACGCTGATCGCCTACCTGATTGCCCAGGCCGTCTATGCACGCGCGCGCTTCAACCCGCTCGCGAACCCGGTGCTGATCGCGGTCGCGCTGATCGTCGTGCTGCTGACGATCACGCACACGCCGTATCCGACGTATTTCGAGGGCGCGCAGTTCGTCCACTTCCTGCTCGGCCCGGCGACCGTCGCGCTGGCGCTGCCGTTGTACCGCCAGTGGTCGAAGCTGCGGCGCAGCGCGGTGCCGCTGCTCGTCGGGCTGCTGGCGGGCTCGCTGACCGCGATCGTGTCGGCGGTGGGCATCGCCGCGCTGTTCGGCGCGTCGCACCAGACGATCGCGTCGCTCGCGCCGAAATCCGCGACCACGCCGATCGCGATGGCCGTCGCGCAGGCGATCGGCGGGATTCCATCGCTGACTGCGGTGCTGGTGATCTCGACCGGGATTTTCGGCGCCGTGTGCGCACGCGCGATCCTGAACGCGCTGCGTATCGAGGAGCCGGCCGTGCGCGGTTTCGCGCTCGGCGTCGCATCGCACGGGATCGGCACCGCGCGCGCGTTCCAGGTCAGCGAGGAGGCCGGCGCGTTCGCCGGCCTCGGGATGGGGCTGAACGGCGTGCTGACCGCGTTCATCGTGCCGATCCTGCTGCCGGTGTTGTCGCGCTGGATCTGAGCGGCGGCGCGCGCCGGCCGCGCGCGAGGCTATCGGTTTCCCTGATGGCCGCGTGCGCCGCCCCGGCCGGCGGGCGCCTGCCGCGCACGTATCGCTGCCGTTATCAGGAGAATTCAGGAACCGGCACGGACATTCGTGCGACGATCGGCTAACGTTGCATCGGCGCCGTCGTCGCACGCCGACACCCGTCGCGTGCGTGCCGGCGTTCGACCCACATCCAACAATCGACAAGGAGAACCGGCGATGACGAAGTTTCGCGTGGTTTCGGTGGCAGTGGCAGTAACGGCGTCGTTCGGTCTGCTGTTGACCGCGGCGCCGGCGGCATACGCGCAGGATCCGGCGTCCGCGCCGACGCAGAAGCAGCTCGACAAGGCGCAGAAGAAGGCCGCCCGCAAGGCCGCCCGCGCGCGCCATGCGAAGGACCTGAACGCGATCGGCACGGGCAGCGGCTACCGGCTGACCAACGACCAGAGCAACTATCCGCAGAACGCGGTGGAAAAGGCGCCCGCGACGAAGGCGGCGCCGGCGCCCGCTCCCGCTCCTGCCGCGCCGGCATCGGGCCAGTAACGGCCGGCGTTCGCGCAATGACGAACGGCGCCGGTTCGACCGGCGCCGTTCGTTCGTGTGCGTGCCGCGCAGGCGACACACGCCGCGGTCCCGGGCCTGCCGGGGCCGGCGGCGCCCGCGTTACGACGCGAGCTTCACGGCCAGTTCCGCGACGTGCTTGCCCTGGTAGCGCGCGATGTCGAGCTCGTTCGCGCTCGGCTGACGGCTGCCGTCCGCGCCCGCGAGCGTGGTCGCGCCGTACGGCGTGCCGCCCGTGATCTCGCTCATGTTGACGAGCCCGCTGCATGCGTAGGGCACGCCCACGATCACCATCCCCTGGTGCAGCAGCGTCGTGTGGAACGACGTGATGGTCGTTTCCTGGCCGCCGTGCTGCGTGCCGGTCGACGCGAACACGCTGCCGATCTTGCCGACGAGCGCGCCCTTCATCCACAGGCCGCCGGTCTGGTCGAGGAACGTGCGCATCTGGCCGGCCATGTTGCCGAAGCGGGTCGGCGTGCCGAAGATGATCGCGTCGTAGTTCGGGAGCTCGTCCACGGTGGCGACGGGCGCGGCCTGGTCGACCTTCACGCCGATGGCCTTCGCCTGGTCGGCGGGGATGGTTTCCGGCACGCGCTTGAGCGTGACCTCGACGCCGGGCACCGATTTCGCGCCTTCCGCGATGTGCTGCGCCATCGTTTCGACGTGCCCGTAGGACGAGTAGTAAAGAACGAGTACCTTGGCCATGATGCGAATCTCCGATTGATAAGGTAAGGCCCCGCGGTCAGCGGGGCCTGGTTTTCCGAACGGGCGTCACGCCCACTCGGCCGTCACTTCGACCGGGCGCAGGTCGAATACCAGCACCTCGGCATCCTTGCCGTCGGCGAACGTCAGCGTCTGTTCGTCGCGGATGCGTGCGCCGTCACCTTCGCCGAGCGTCACGCCGTTGACCGTCACGCTGCCACGTGCGACATGCACGTAGGCGAAGCGGCCCGGTGCCAGTTCGAGCGTGGCGCGCTCGTCGCCGTCGAACAGGCCTGCGTAGATCCGCGTGTCCTGGCGGATCTTCAGCGAACCGCCGTTACCGTCGGGCGACACGATCGGCGTGAGCCTGCCGCGCTTGTCGGCCTCCGCGACATTCGTCTGCTGATAGCGCGGCTCGGCACCCTTCTCGGACGGTCCGACCCAGATCTGCAGGAAGTGGACGGGCGTCTCGTGCGAGTGGTTGAACTCGCTGTGACGCACGCCGGTACCCGCGCTCATCAACTGAACGTCGCCCGGCACGATCACCGACCCGGTGCCCATCGAATCCTTGTGCTCCAGCGCACCGTCGAGCACGTACGACAGGATTTCCATGTCGCGGTGCGGGTGCGTGCCGAAGCCGCGGCCCGGTGCGACGCGGTCGTCGTTGATCACCAGCAGGTCGGAGAAGCCGACTTGCTTCGGATCGTAGTAGTTCGCGAACGAAAACGTGTGACGGGAGCTGAGCCAGCCATGTTCGGCGTGGCCACGTTGGTTTGCTGCACGAGTCTCGATCATGATTTTGTCCTGGAAGTCGCCGGACCTCGAAAGTGGGCCCGGCCGTTCGTTGAGATGAATCTTAGGTCAATCGATTTGACAAATAAATGGTTGTAGGGATAATGACTGTCACTTTCGGGTGGACAATATGGAACTCAACGACCTCAGGATCTTCGTGTCGACCGTCGACGCGGGCAGTTTCACGGCGGCGGCCGATCAACTGATGCTGTCCAAGCAATTCGTGAGCCGGCGCACGATGGCGCTGGAGGCGTCGCTCGGCGTGCGCCTCCTGCATCGCAACACGCGCAATCTCGCGGTCACGGAATCGGGGCAGGAGTTCTATGCGCGCGCGCAGCGCATCCTCGCCGAGGTCGCCGACGCCGAGCAGGCGATGTCGGTGCGCAGCACCGAACTGCATGGCTCGCTGAAGATCAGCGCGCCGCTGTCGTTCGGGATCACGCACGTGTCGCCGCTGATCGCCGAATTCCTGGCCGCGCATCCGGCCGTGCGGCTGAACCTCGACCTGACCGACCGGCGCGTCGATCTCATTGGCGAGGGCTTCGACCTCGTGCTGCGGATCGGCGCGCTCGAGGATTCGACGCTGATCGCGCGCCCGCTCGGTGCGTGGAAGATGATCGCGTGCGCGAGCCCCGCTTACCTGAAGCGGCAGGGCACGCCCGACACGCCGGCCGATCTCGCCGCGCACACGTGCCTGCTGTACGGCCGCGAGCGGCGCGTCGGCTGGGAATTCCGGATCGACGGCGCGGCGCGCACGTTCGACGTGCAGGGGCCGCTCGTCGCGAACAACGGCGAAGTCGTGCGCGACGCGGCGATCGCGGGGCTCGGCATCGCGCTGCTGCCGCATTTCATCGTCGGCGCGGCGCTCGACAGCGGCGCGCTCGTGCCGGTGCTCGACGCGTACGCGCCGTCGCCGATCACGCTGAACGCGGTGTTTCCGCAGCATCGGGAAGGGTTCGTCACGCTGCGCACGTTCATCGGATTTCTGGCGGAACGGTTGGGCGCGCGCAGGTAGAGAGCAGGGGACGCGATTGATCGGCGGCGCGCATTCGCGTTAGGCTTCGACGGGGCCGACGGTCCGCAGTGCATGCCGGGCCGGGCGTTTTTACCTCACATCGCATCGAGCACGTAGCTTCTACTCGCTGCGATCCACGACGAGTCCAATGACAATGAAAAACCGATCGAATGCTCGCGCCGGCGAGCGAGGGCAAACCGTAATGCACGGCCGGCATGCGCGGCGCGCGGACCTGCGATCCGCGATCATATTGGCAGTACTGACGATAGCGCCGATGGCCGCGCACGCGGCCGGCTTCGACTGCACGAAAGCCGCTTCGCCGACCGAGAAGGCGATCTGCGCGGATCCCGCGCTGTCGTCGCTCGACGGCCAGCTGGCCGCCGCGTGGAAGAAGGCGCTCGCGAAAGGCGGCGATACGGCCGCGCTGAAGGCCGCGCAGTTGCAATGGCTGAAGCAACGCGACCGCTGTGGTGCTGGCGTGTTGTGCGTCGGCGATCGCTATCGCGAGCGGCTTGCGAGCCTGAACGGTGCGCCGCTTGCAGCCGACCGGTGGCAGCAGACGTGGTATCGCGACAGCGACACCCCGTCGTTCGGCGGCGTGCTGACGTTCACCGGCACGGCGCCGCGCCTGCACTTCGAACTGAGCGGCAACAACGGTGCGAATACCGGCGGGCTCAGCGGCGATATCGAACTGCACGGCGACCGCGGCACGTTTCGCCAGGATCAATGCCGACTCGATTTCAGCCGAAAGGGTGGACGCATGCAGGTCGCGCAGCAGGGCAGCGATGCCGATTGCGGCGCCGGTTCCGGCGTCACGTATGCGGGCGACTACGTGACGGCATCGGAGGCGCAGGCGCGTCCGCGGGCGGATCTCGTGACCCTGAAGGTGCTGACCGACGCGCGGCAGAACGCGGTCGCGCACAAGCTGCTCGGCGCCGACTATCAGACGCTCGTCGACATGATCAACGTCAGCGCGGACGAGAAGGATCTCGACGGCCTGAACGCCAACGTGACGTCGTACTGGGTGCGTGGCATCGCGACGACGAACGCCGCGATCATGATGCAACGGGGTACCGACCTGTGGATCGGGCTGCTCGTGTTCGATGCGCATGACAAGGTGCGGATGCGCTACTACTCGAACGTGCCGGCGTGGAAAAAGACGGTGCCGAAGACCATTCGCGCGTGGCATGACAAGCTCGACAAGACGCTTCCGGTCGATGTGATGTGATTCGGCGGGACGGCGGCCAACAGGCGTGTCGGCTGTCTGTTGGTAAATCGAGTTTTTGTTTTTTTTATGGCTTTCTGGTCCATTCGGTTTTCCCGAGTGGCAATTGAATTTGTCCCGCGAAACATGTCGCCGGCAGCCGCAGAGGGCATCCTGATCGGACGACGGTGGATGGTGGGGGCAATATGACGGTGCGTCCATGACGGTGCGTCCGAAATCGTCATACTATTGCGCTCGAAATCCTTCTCCGGAGCTTTCTGCAATGTCCTCGCCCATCGACGTTCACTTCTTCCGCGTCCTTGCGGACAGCTATCAGCGACTGCTCCACAAGTCGCTCGTTCCTGCCGGGATGGGCACGTCCGAAGCCGCGACATGGCTGTACGAGGAAGCGCCTTTCGGGATTCTCGCGCATGGTGTAGCGGTCGATCCCGTGTTCGTCTACGGCAACAAGCGCGCGCAGGCCATTTTCGGCTATGACTGGGATGAATTGACCGCACTGCCTTCACGGTTCTCGGCGGAGCCGATGGAGCGGAGTGAACGCCAGTCGTTTCTCGAGCAAGTCGCGCGAGACGGTTTCGTGTCGGGATATCGCGGGATACGCATCACCAAGTCCGGCACACGCTTCTGGATCGATCACGCGACGGTGTGGCAACTTACCGATTCCGCCGGGAATCACTGCGGTCAGGCAGCGATGATTCCGGAAGTGCGCGCCATTGGGTAGTTTTCGCGACGCCGACGCGAGTGCCGAACCTGGGCCAGTGTGGTGCTTTGATCGACATCGTGGATTACCACGTGAGACACGGCCTTGCGCATTAACGTGACCAAGCAAGCTGAAGACGCGGTTTTCGTCATATGAATTCGCGCCGAATCACCTATATTGAGCGTTCGGCAATCGAGGGCCGAGTCTTCTCCGCGCTCGCGTTGGAAAAGAGCCCACGTCCGCGGCGGAGCGTGTTGCCGATCACTGATCATTACGAGGAGTGGCAAGCATGGGATCGTCTCTGCAGGGCATTGCGTTCAGGTCGGTGTACAACAAAAAGTGGATATCGCTGGTTACTAGCTTCTACGGTCGAGATTGTTACGTGGCGTGCAAAGACACCCCGGATGTGTTCTGCATGTTCACCATGAATCCGACGATGGGCGTATTTAGCGATGTGGAGGGCAACTGGATCATGCAAAGCCTGGACGATCCGACGAAATTGATCCCATATTCGGCCGTTGAGCCGCCGGATGACAATACCCTCAATCACGCGCGCTTCTTATTTACCAAGACCGAGCTCGGCCAGGGCACGCAGGTATCGATTGTTACGCTGGATAAGGCCAGGACCTGGGTGGTCGACGACAACGGCACCGACCAAGGCGTGCTGAGCCTGGCCACCGCTTATACGTTGGATTACGTCGGTGACGAAGTCGACGGCAAACTGACGTTCGAGTACTGGGACAGCGTGCTTTCGCCGTGGCCGCCCGCCTGAGGGCGATCGGGCCGCCAGACTGCCGCTCGCGCACGCTGCCGGAGTGACGCAGATCGCGGCGCGCGGAGGCGACCGGCTAGCGGCCAGCACCGTAGTGCTAGCTTCGCTGAGCGGTGCTGCGAAATGGCCCGTACCACCTACGTATCTCACAACCCGGCTTCCGCCGGGTTTTTCATGGTCGACGCCGGCTTGCACTAAGGGGCCAGAAATGCTGCATCTGATAACGCCTCATGGCGGATCCGTCGAAGCCGTGTGACCCGTGGGCGATACCAAAATTTGGTATATGGTGATGCCACCATGAGGAGGTGCACGATGGCACGGAACACTTCAATCTCGCTGGGAGACCACCTCACGCAGTTTGTCGACATGCAGGTCGCGTCCGGTCGCTATGGCTCGGCCAGCGACGTGGTGCGGGCGGGGCTGCGCCTGCTCGAAACGCAGGAAACCGAGTTGCGGGCCCTACAGGAGGCCTTGAAGGCCGGCGAGGCCTCGGGCGAGCCGACTGCCTTTGACAGCCAGGCGTTCTTGGAGCGGATGCGGAAAAAGCATGCCGATTGAGGCGCGTCTGGTGTGGCTGACGCCGCTGGCGAGGCCGATCTCGAGGACATCTGGACCTACACCTTCGAACGCTGGTCGCTTGAGCAGGCCGAGCACTATGTGGGCGAGCTGGCCTCGGCGTTCGAGCGTCTCGCGCGGCGCGAGTGGAGAGGGCGACCGAGTCGTGCGGGCCACGGCTATTGGCGCTATATGGTCGGTTCCCACGTGGTGTTCTATCGGGAAACGGCCGACAGCCTGGACGTGATTCGGGTATTGCATCAACGCATGGACGTGGACCGGCACCTGTAGAGGACGCCGTGCCGGTCCCCGATACGATGACGCCGCAGGTTATTCATATTCAAACCTGGGACGCCCCGCGAGTCTTTTCAGCAAAACTCCCGTGCAGTCGTCGGCAGCGCCCCGAGAAGTTCGGTCCGGTCGACGAGCTTGCTAGCAATCAGATGCCGCACTTTACTTTCGGCCTCCCATACGCCATAGACGGCGAGCAGCGCAGCGCCGAGCGCTTCCTTCCGAAACTTCTCCAGCAGACCGGGCCAGAGGATCACGTTCATCTGGTCAGTCTCGTCCTCGAGCGTCATCAACAGCACGCCGTTCGCCGTGCCCGGCCGCTGCCGTACCGCGACCAGTCCGCAAGCGCGCGAGCTGGCCGCTACGCAACGGCTGCAGCTGCTCGGCCGACTGTAGGCGATCGAGAGCCAGCCGATCGCGCAACGCGCCAGCGGATGCCGGTCGAGGGTAAAGACCATCGCGCGACAGTCGGTGACAATCTCCTTGCCCTCCGAATGCTTGCGACAGCGCCGGCACCGCGTCGTCTCGCTCGGTGCCGCGCAGTAGATTTGCGATGCTCCCTCGGCCGCATACGCCACGTTTGTTACGTGACAATTGTCCACTGCAAGGGGACAACGAATCTTGTTTCGACGGATTGATGATTTTCGGTGAGACAGTAGACTGCACCCGTGCTTCGCCAGAACCGATCCGCAGCGTGCCAAGACGGCGCGACCGGACGGGTTCTTCGGCAACGGGCCGACCGGCCCGCGGTTCGATCGTGCGAGGCGGGTTCGTTGTCGATCTTTGGGTTCGCCGTTGCGGCGGCCGTCGGCACCGAATGCGTCAAACCATTCATTCAAGGTGATTGCTATGCGTTACGTTTCGCTGGATTCGAAGAAGGACGAGCTGCTGCTGGCGGGTCGCGTGCTGATGATGACCCTGTTCGTGCTGTTCGGCTGGCAGAAGCTGAACGGCTTCTCGGGCACGGTCGCGTACATGGCGTCGACGGGGGCGCCGTCGCCCGAGCTGTCGGCGGTGATCGCGGTGGCGGTCGAGCTGGTCGGCGGCGCGCTGATCGCGGTCGGCTTCTACACGCGTCCCCTCGCGCTGGTGTTCGCGGTCTATACGCTCGCAACCGCGTTGATCGGGCATCGCTACTGGGCACTGCAGGGCATGGACCAGTACCTCGCGATGATCAACTTCTACAAGAACATCAGCATCATCGGCGGCCTGCTGTTGCTCGCGGTCACCGGGCCGGGGCGGTATTCGTTCGACCGGAAGTAAGCGGGCGCGAGACTTCGTGCCGCACGACAGGCCCGGTGCGCGCAATCGCGCACCGGGCCTCGTTTCATCACGCGCACGTCGTCGACGTGCGACCGAAATCGACATCGGTGCCGGTTCTCGTATAGATTGAGGCCCCTGATCCCTTTCGTCGTTGGCTACCGTGTCGCATCCGACCATCCTTCTCATCGGCGCGTCCGGCCTGCTCGGCCGTGCGGTTGCCGCTTCGCTGTCCCGCGATTTGTCGCTGACGCAGGTCGCCACCATCCGGAACCCGGACACCGCGGGCGCACGCCGCCTCGCGTTGCCGCCGGACAACGTCGCGCGGCTCGACGTCCTCGATCAGCCGGCGCTCGAACACCTGTTCGACACCCGGCGACCGGCCGCCGTGATCATCTGCGCCGCCGAGCGGCGCCCGGACGTCTGCGAACGCGACCCCGCGGCCGCACGCGCGATCAACGTCGACGCGCCGGCCCGCATCGGCGCGCTCGCCGCGCGCTACGGCGCGTGGACGCTCGGCATTTCCACCGACTACGTATTCGACGGCAAGGACGCGCCGTACCGCGAAGACGCCGCGCCGAACCCGTTGAACATCTACGGCCGCACCAAGCTGGAAGGCGAGGCCGCGTTGCTCGCCGCGTCGCCGCTTGCCTGCGTGCTGCGCCTGCCGTTGCTCTACGGCCCGATCGTCGACTGGCGCGAGTCGGCCGTCACGAGCCTCGTGCCGGCGATCGTCGCGTCCGCACGACCGGGCGCGGACGCGGTCGGCATGGACGCGTGGGCGATCCGCTATCCGACCTACACGCCCGACGTCGCCGAGGTCATCCGCGACCTGACGCTGCGCCATCTCGCGGGTTCGACCGTCACCGGCATCCGGCATTGGTCGGCCGAGGAACCGATGACGAAGTACGACATCGCGCAGCGGATCGCGGCCGCGCTCGGCATCGACGCCGCGCTCGCGCGGATCGACACGCCGGCCGATGCGACGCCGCGTCCGTACGATTGCCATCTGGATGCGGCGCGCGTGCGCGCACTCGGGATCGCGCATGCGACGCCGTTCGCGACCGGGCTGCAAGCCGTGTTGCGGGACGCGCCGCCGCTGCCGTAAGTCCGAAACGCCCGGTTCGCCGATGCGCTGACGCATTCGAACAACGCACGAGAGCAAGAGAGCGAGACCGGGTCCATGCCGACACGTCTTCGTACCGACGTACCGGACTCGATCGCGCACGCGACCTCCGCGACGATGTTGAGCGGCATGGCAGGCGTCCGCGTGTCGCCGACACCGTTCGGCGAGTTTTTCGCGCGACGGGCATGAGCGCCGCGCGACCCGCCATTTGACACCCCGCGCGCGCGGCCATTAAAGTCGCGTCGCGGGGCGGTGGGTCAAGCACACCCCCGGAACAGGCAGCCGATGTTCCAGGACCACGGGGCTACCCCGTGGATGAGACCGACACTCCGATGCGTCGCAAGAGCGCAGGTTGCGCGTTGCGCAACGACTGCTCTCGCAGCACCTGTCACGTTGACTCATCGTCCCGCCCATTCCTTGCCATGCACGCATCCCGGTTCGATACAGCCCGCACGATTGCCGAAGCGATGCTGGCCGGCCCGCCCGAACGTGGCGGCATGCTCGAGCGCATCGCGACCGTGCTCGGCGCCGCACCGTCGTGGTCGCACGAGCTCGTGGATCACGCGATCGCGCACTTCGGCACGCACTGGGCCGACGTCGATACCGATCTGCTCGCCAGCGCGCTGGCCGATACGTCGGCGTTCATGATCGCGTGGTACGGCCGTGATCGGCCGGTCGTGATGCGCATCGTGCGCCGGCCGCCGGTGCAGCGCCCATTGCCGGTGCAGCGCCCATTGCCGGCGCGGCTCGCCGGCGCCGACGTGCCGCAATGGCCGACGTGCGGCGACCTGGCACGCTGGCTCGGCGTCAGTGCGCCCGAGCTCGACTGGCTGTCCGAGCGCTGGCGCGTCGACGCGCGCGGGAGCGACTCGCCGCTGCATCACTACACGTACACCGGCTACGACAAGCGTCGCGGCGGCTGCCGCCTGATCGAGATCCCGAAGGGCCGGCTGCGCGAAGCGCAGCGCCGCATCCTGCACGGTCTGCTCGATCGCATCCCGCCGCACGACGCGGCGCACGGCTTTCGCAAGGGACGCGGGATCGTGTCGTTCGCGGCCCCGCATGCGGATCGCGACGTCGTCGTGCGCTTCGATCTCGCGGATTTCTTCGTGTCGGTGCGCGCGGCGCGGGTGCATGCGTTGTTCGTGACGCTCGGCTATCCGGCGGAAGTCGCGCGCACGCTGACCGCGCTGTGCACCAACCGCGTGCCGTCGGCGCGGCTGCTCGCGCCCGACCTGCGTGACCGATTTGACTGGACCGGCCGCCAGCGCTACCGCAACCGCCACCTGCCGCAGGGCGCGCCGACTTCGCCGGCGTTGGCGAACCTGTGCGCGTTCCGCCTCGACATGCGGCTCGCCGGGCTCGCGCGTTCGCTCGACGCGACCTACACGCGCTATGCGGACGATCTCGCGTTCTCGGGCGGCGGCGCCCTTGCCCGCGAGGCCGGGCGGCTGCAGGCGCGGGTCGCCGCGATCGCGCTCGAGGAAGGCTTCGCGCTGCAGCTGCGCAAGACGCGCGTGATGCGGCGCGGCGTGCGGCAGCAACTGGCTGGCGTGGTCGTCAATCGCCATCCGAATCTGGCGCGCGACGAGTTCGATGTCCTGAAGGCCATCCTGACCAACTGCATCCGCCACGGACCGGCGTCGCAGAATCGTGCCGCGCACCCGGATTTCCGCGCATACCTGGCCGGACGCGTCGCCCATGCACGCGCGCTGAACGCCGCGCGCGGCGCGAAGCTGCATGCGCTGTTCGCCCGGATCGCGTGGGACGGGTGCGGCTTCGGCGCGTAATCGCCGCGCCGGCGTCGACGCGTGCGGTCCGGCGAAGCCCCGGGCTGCGCCGGACCGCAAAAGTCCTCAAACACGAGGGATCGGCACTGCTATCATTCGCGCCATGCTGCCGCGCCCGTGCAAGGGGGCGGCGCCGGTGGCGAGGAGGTCGCCACCAAGGCGGCGCGCCGCGCGTTCGAGCGCGACGCGCCCCGTGTTGCGTGCCGATGCCATGCGGCTTTCGACGATCGCATTGCCTGCAGCATACTGCGAAAGCCTTGCAGGTCCGGGCGAATTCACACATCGCAACACAGATTGGCGGAACTTCGTGATAGGTTCGGCCATCGGAGGTTTTTTGAATAAAAACATACCCAAAGAGGATGAATACATGACCCAGGCCCTGCAGGAACTCGAAGCACAACTTCGGGACCTGAACATCAAGTTGTCGGATGCCAAGCAGAAGGAGAAGCAAGCCGCACTCGCGGCATTCAAGGAGCAGGTCGAGTTGTTGGGCATCACGCAGCAGGAAGTGCTGAGCGCCCTCGGCTACATCGTCCAGCGAAAACGCAAGGCGCCTGCCAAGTATTACGATCCGACGACCGGCCGCTCATGGTCCGGCCGCGGCCCGCGACCCAAATGGCTCGAAGGCAAGGATCTCGACACGCTGCTCGTCGACCGCGAGGCCCGAACCTGGTGGCCCGGGGACGACCAGGGCTGATGCCGCAGCGGCACCGCCGCGGTGCCGTTCGACCCGCGCCGGCGGCGACGCCGGCCGCGCCACACCCGCTTCATCCCGTTCTTCGGTGTCCCGCCTGATGGCGGGATCGCCGGCTCCGATACCTTTCAAATTCATTACCGCCGCCGCCCGTTCCGTTCCCGGAAGCGGGCGCGCGCGGCGCTTTCTGCGTGCGCATTGTTCGTCAACGGGATGGTCGGCGGCTACGGGGCGCTGATGTCCGACGGCTATCCGACCGCCGCGCGGGCGACCGCGCAGAACGTGCTGGGAATATCGGACGCGCGGTCGGCGGATTCGGGCCGGTGGCGGTCGGCGCGCTGGCCGCGCGCTATTCGTTCCAGACGGCGATCGCGCTGCTCGCCGGCCTCTACATGCTCGACATGGTCGCGACGCTGTTCCTGATCCCCGAGCTCAAGGGCGTCGAACGCGAATGACGATGCGGGGCCGGGTGCGCGGGCATCGTTACGCGCTCCGGCTCTTGGGATTCCCGATCATTCTCGCGGCCGGGTCATACGCAGCGGATAGAGGCATGTGCATCCGCTCGAGCGGACGGTCGGCCGGACCTGACGCTGAACGCCCCCGACGCCCGCGCTGACCGACGTGCCTTCCCAGTCGCGCATGGGCACGAATATCATGATCCATCTCGTCGACGGCGTATGGCACCAGAGTTGGGTGCAGACCAATACGCTATCGTTCGCGCAGCGCGTGTTGCCGCGCGGCGTCGAGTTGGTGCGGCATGGCGGCCCGCTGAGCCAGCGGCTCGACGGGCTGGGCGTGTCCACCGTCGCGCGGTTCGACGTGGTCAAGGATGCGCAGCTCATGCTGAACCTGCCGACGCCATTGAAGGCGTTCGATGAGCGCGGCTGCCGTTAGCCACCCCTTTCAGAGGAAGCATCGATGACCCAGCTGACCCATGATCTCGATCTCGTCGTATTCGGTGCCACCAGCTTCGTCGGGCAGATCCTGACGCGCTACCTGTCCGAATACCTGTCGGGCAGCGGCGAAACGCTGCGCTGGGCGATTGCCGGCCGCTCCGACGCGAAGCTCCGGCACGTCAGGGAGGCACTCGGCGCCGCATGGCAGACGCTGCCGATCATCGTCGCCGATGCGGCCGACGACATGCAATTGCAGGCGTTGTGCGCGCGCACGCGCGTCGTCGTGTCGACCGTCGGTCCGTACGCGCTGTATGGCGAACCGCTGGTCCGGATATGCGCGCAAACCGGTACGGACTACTGCGATCTCACCGGCGAGACACAGTGGATCAAGCGGATGATCGAACGGTACGAGCCGACAGCCCGGCAATCGGGCGCGCGCATCGTGCATTGCTGCGGTTTCGATTCGGTGCCGTCGGATATCGGCGTGCTGTTCCTGCAGCAGCACGCACGGCGGCAGTGGGGCGTGCCGGCCACGCACGTGAAGATGCGCGTGAAGACGCTGAAGGGCGGCGCGTCGGGCGGAACGGTCGCGAGCGTGATCAACGTCGTGCGCGAAGCCGCGGCCGATCCCGCGTTGCGCCGCGAACTGCTCGATCCGTATGCGCTGTGCCCAGCGGATCATCGCTTCACGGTGCGGCAGCACGCGGTCCGCTCGGCGGAATTCGATCGCGACAGCGGCACGTGGATCGCGCCGTTCGTGATGGCGGCCATCAACGAGCGCGTCGTGCATCGCTCGAACGCGCTCGCCGGCGACGCATACGGAACCCGATTCGCCTATGACGAGGCGGTCATCACGGGCACGGGCCTGAAGGGCCGTCTCGCCGCGCTAACGATGGTGGCCGGCCTCGGCGCGTTCATGGCGGGCGTGCTCATCCCGCCAGTGCGCGGCCTGATGGAGCGCTTCCTGCTGCCGAAGCCCGGCGAGGGGCCGAGCGTCGCCGCGCAGCTGGCCGGCCGCTACGATCTGCGCTTCTTCGGGCGCGCCGACGACGGGCGGACGCTGCGCGTGAAAGTCACCGGCGATCGCGATCCCGGATACGGCTCGACGGGCAAGATGCTCGGGCATGCGGCGCTCAGCCTTGCGCTGGATTGCAGCCGCGACGGTGCGAAGACCGGGCGCGGCGGAGGTTTCTGGACGCCCGCGACGATGTTCGATGAGCGCTTCATTGAACGCCTCGAGCGGCATGCCGGCTTGCGTTTCGCACTGCTGCCGGATGCGTGAGCGGAGCGCGCGGCGTGTGCAGTGCGATCGTTCGTGCGCGCTGTGCAGAATGCATCGGCGTCCGGATGGATCAGCCGCGCATTTCCGAACGCATGAGCTGTGACGACCATCCGCAGCAGCACCGCACGATGATGCCGCCCGACTGGTTCGACCCGCCGCGCAGCGATCTTCATCCCGCGCGGCATCTACGCCCGCTGGAATCGGATGTGTGCGCCGCCACGCCGCTGCACGCGTCGCCGTCCGAACCCGCCCCCGCGCGCGGCGTCTTGCCGGTCCAGCGTCGATACGCATGGCGGAAGCTGCGCGGTTCGCTGTAGCCGAGCCGCTCCGCGATCGCGGCCACGCTCAGCGTCGGCTCGTCGAGCAGCCGCACCGCCTCCTGACGACGCACGTCGTCCAGTAGCGACTGAAACGTGATGCCGTCCTTCTCGAGCCGGCGGCGCAACGTGCGCTCGGTCAGATGCAGCGCGTTCGCGAGCGACGTCATCGACTTGAAGCGCATGAGGTCGCGCGCCATCAATTCCTTCGCGCGGTCGGCGAAGCGCGTGCCGATCGACGCCGCCCACTGTCGCTCGAGCGCTTCGCATTGACCGTGCAGCGCATTGAAGCTGACTTCGTTCGCGAGCCGCGGGACCTCGGTGCCGTTCACGCTCGTGAACACGAGCCGGTTCTCGCCGGCATTGAACGCCACCGGGCAGCCGAAGTGATGCGCGTAGTCCGCACCGTTGCGCGGCGCGCGGCGCGCGAGATGCAACCGGGCGGGCCACACCGGCTTGCCGACCAGATCGGACACGATCAGCCGCAGGCTCGACAGGCACATGTCGGTCTGGAACACCTCGATGTCGGGTTCGCCGTTGTACCGATCGATCGTCACGCTCATGCCTTGCGCATGCGCGTGCACGCGCACGTCGAAATACAAGCCCATGAACAATGGAAACTGGCTCATGCACCGGAACGCCTGCATCACGGAGCCGCTGATCAGCATCGCGTAGCCGGCGAGGCCGAGCGTCGACACATGGAGCCGCGCGCCGATCGACAGGCCGATCGACGGCAAGCCGGTGCAGCGCAGCAGATTGCGGAAGCAGCGCTGCTCCTGGCCGCGATTCACGTGCAGGCTCGGCGACGCGACTTCGGCCGCGCCGAGGCCGGTTCCTTCGAGCAGCACCGCGCCATCGATATGTCGGACGCGGCACTCGTCGAGCGCGGCCGCGATCGCGTGCACGGTGGCGGGAATGTCCTCCTGGCGGCCGGCGGGACGCGCGAGGCCGAGCGCCGAACGCAGGCTGCGTTCGGCGCGGCTTTGAGGTCGATGGGACTTGCTGTCCATGGTGCGAGGGCGACGACGGGTTCGCATAGAACATAGCGGGAATGCCCGCGAAACGCCAGCGGGCCTTCCCCGCTCCCGACACGCCGCCGGTCGCACGTCCGCAAATATCCCCCGATTACGTCCGCTTTTCTCATTCGTCGTCGATTTTTTGGCGCACCACACTCGTTTCCGAATCGCGCAATGCCTGCGATGCCCGCATTGCCGACGACACGAGTGTTGACGTCATGGACGACATCCACGCGAGGACAGCATGAAAGACACGAGGCCGGAGCAGCGCGCGCCCAGCGCCGCGACAGACGATGTGCAAACGCATGCGAGCGGGCACGCCCAGGCGGGACCACGCAGCGCGCATTCGCTCGGGTTGTTCACGCTGGTGATCTTCGGTCTCGCGTACATGCTGCCGATGACGGTGTTCACGACTTACGGGATCGTCACGCGCGAGACCAACGGCCATCTGACGATCGCGTATGCGGTCACGCTGGTCGCGATGCTGCTGACCGCGCACAGCTACGGCCACATGGCGCGGCTGATGCCGAGCGCCGGTTCCGCTTATACGTTCGCGAGCCGCAACTTCGGCACGTCGGCCGGCTTCATGGTCGGCTGGGCGCTGCTGATGGACTACCTGTTCATCCCGATGATCAGCTACCTCGCGATCGGAATCTACATGAAGCAGCTCTTTCCGGCGGTGCCGGCCAGCGTGTGGATCGTCGGCAGCATCGCGCTGATTACCGGGCTGAACATCGTCGGCATCCGGCTCGTCAATCGCGTGAACTTGATCCTGATCGCGAGCCAGCTCGTGTTCATCGCGGTGTTCGTCGCGGCGGCCGCGCACGTCGCGGCCGGCGAGGGGCTGACGACGACGCTCGCGCTGCCATCGTCGGGCGACGCGCGCGCGATCCTCGCCGGGTCCGCGATCCTGTGCCTGTCGTTCCTTGGCTTCGACGCGGTGTCGACGCTGTCGGAGGAAACGCACGAGCCGCGCCGTACGGTGCCGCGCGCGATCCTGCTCTGCACGCTCGCGAGCGGCCTGCTGTTCATGCTGATTGCGTATGCGGGGCAGGTGGTGTTTCCGGACTGGCATGCATTCAGGGATCTCGATTCGGCGAGCCTCGAACTGATGCGACGCATCGGCGGCGGCACGCTGTCGGCGTTCTTCGTCGCGGTGTACGTGGCCGGCTGTTTCGCGAGCGCGATGGCCGGCCAGGCGAGCGTGACGCGCGTGCTGTTCGCGATGGGCCGCGACCGGGTGCTGCCCGAGCGTGTGTTCGGCCACCTGCATGCGCGGCTGTGCACGCCGGTGCGCGCGACGCTCGCGGTCGGCGCCGTGTCGTTGTCCGCGCTGTTCATCACGCTCGATCTCGCGTCGACGATGATCAGCTTCGGCGCGCTCGTCGCGTTCGCGGTCGTGAACCTGTGCGTGATGCGCAGCTACCTCGGTCGCCCGGAACACCGCCGCTTCGCGTGCTGGATCAAGTTCGGCGTGGTGCCCGCGCTCGGCTTCGCGATGAACGTATGGCTGTGGTCGGGCCTGTCGCGCCAGACCTTCTACGTCGGCCTCGGCTGGCTCGCGCTCGGGCTTTGCCAGCTGCTGTGGCTCACGCGCGGTTTCACGCGTCCGGCGCCGACGCTGTCGATGAACTGAATGACCAGCCGGCGGCGTGCGGTCGCCGGTGTCGCAACGCAAAAAGGAGGAGTGACCCATGAACGGTGTTGACGTCAATCTCGATGCGGACCTGCAAGCGCTCGGCAAGCGCCACCTGCTGATGCACTTCACACACGCCGATGCCTATCGCGAGCAGGCGCTGACGGTGTTCGACCGCGGCGAAGGCTGCTGGCTCGTCGATCGCAGCGGCAAGCGTTACTTCGACGCGCTGGCCGGGCTGTACTGCGTGCAGGTCGGCTACAGCCACGGCGCGGAGATCGGCGACGCGATCCGCGAGCAGATGGTGCGGCTGCCGTTCGCGACCAACTGGGGCTACGGCCACGAACCGGCAATCCGTCTCGCGCACAAGCTCGCGGCGCTCGCGCCGGACGGCCTGAATCGCGTGTTCTTCACGTCGAGCGGCTCGGAGTCGAACGAGTCGGCGATCAAACTGGTGCGCCAGTATCACCAGGCGCGCGGCGAGCCGCAGCGGCGCAAGTTCATCGCGCGGCGCGTCGCGTATCACGGCACGTCGTTCGGCGCACTCGCGCTGAACGGGATGACAAACTTCCGCAAGCATTTCGAGCCGCTGATGGCGGGCGTGCGGCACGTGAGCAACACGAAGCGCTACGGGCGACCGGAGGGCGAGACGGAAGCGCAGTTCACGCGCCACCTGCTCGACGAGATCGAATCGCTGATCGTGCAGGAAGGGCCGGACACCGTCGCCGCGATCGTCGTCGAGCCGCTGCAGAACGCGGGCGGCAGCCTGACGCCGCCGGCCGGTTATGCGCAAGGGTTGCGCGCGCTGTGCGACCGGCACGGCGTGCTGCTCGTCGCGGACGAGGTGATCTGCGGCTTCGGGCGTCTCGGCGAATGGTTCGGGTCGACGCGTTACGGGCTGAAGCCGGACATCATCACGTTCGCGAAAGGCATCGCGTCGGGCTACGTGCCGCTCGGCGGCGTGATCGCGAGCGACACGGTGGTCGATACGGTGCTCGCGGGCCCGCAGCAGATGTTCCTGCACGGTGCGACCTACGGCGGTCATCCGGTCGCCTGCACGGCCGCGCTCGCGAACCTGGCGATCATGGAGCGCGAAGGCGTGCTCGCGAACGTCCGCGACAACCAGGCGGTGTTGCGCCAGAGGCTCGAGGGGCTGCTCGAGCTGCCGTGCGTCGGCGACGTGCGCGGCGACGGCTACCACTACTCGCTCGAACTCGTGACCGACAAGGCCGCGCGCCGCTGGGCGGCCGGCATCGGCGCGCAGGCCTTCGTGTCGACGCTGCTCGCGCCCGCGATCTTCGAAGCGGGGCTGCTGTGCCGCGCGGGCGTCGATCACGAAGGCACGCCGATCGTGCAGTTCTCGCCGCCGCTCGTGATGTCGCGCGACGAGATCGTGTGGTTCGTCGCGCAGATCCGCGACATCCTCGTCGATACCTACGCGCGTGCGACGCGCTGAGCACGGCACGGGCATTCGTTATCCCAGGAGCATTCGATGCGAACCTCGCAACAGAGCTATATCGCCGGGCAGTGGGTCGACCCGGCCGACGCGCGCGCGATCGACGTGATCGATCCGGCGACCGCCAGACCATATGCGCGTCTCGCGATCGGCGGGCCGGCCGACGTCGACCGGGCGGTCAGCGCGGCGAAGCAGGCCTTCGATACGTACTCGCGCTGGACGGTCGACGAGCGTGTCGCGCTGCTGCGGCGCGTGCTCGAGATCTACCAGCGCCGCTACGACGAAGTCGCGCACACGATCAGCCAGGAGATGGGTGCGCCGATCGCGTTCGCACGCGCGATGCAGGCCGCGGTCGGCACCGCGCATCTCGAACAGACGATCCGTGCGCTGCAGGCGTTCCGGTTCAGCACGCAGACCGATTCGCTGCTCGTGTCGCACGAGCCGATCGGCGTGTGCGCGCTGATCACGCCGTGGAACTGGCCGATCAACCAGATCGTCTGCAAGGTCGCGCCGGCGCTCGCGGCCGGCTGCACGATGGTGCTCAAGCCGAGCGAGATCGCGCCGTTCAGCGCGGTCCTGTTCGCGGAGATCCTGCACGAAGCCGGCGTGCCGCCGGGCGTGTTCAATCTCGTGCACGGTTACGGGCATGAAGTGGGCGACGCGCTGTCGCGGCATCCGGATGTCGACATGGTGTCGTTCACCGGGTCGACGCGTGCGGGCGTCGAGGTCGCGAAGGCGGCCGCCGACACGGTGAAGCGCGTGCACCAGGAGCTCGGCAGCAAGAGCCCGAATCTGATCCTGCCCGACGCCGACATCGACGATGCGGTCGCGCGCGGCGTGTGCAGCTGTTTCAGCAACAGCGGCCAGTCGTGCAATGCGCCGACGCGGATGTTCGTGCATGTCGACCAGCTGGCCGCGGCCGAGGCGGCGGCGCGTGCCGAGGCGGCGCGCACGGTTGTCGGCGATCCGCGGTCGCCGGAAACGGACATCGGGCCGGTGGTCAGCCGCACGCAGTTCGACCGCATCCAGCACTTCATCCGGCTTGGGATCGAAGAAGGCGCGACGCTCGTCGCCGGCGGCCCCGGGCGGCCAGAGGGGCTCGCTGACGGCTTCTACGTGCGGCCGACGGTGTTCTCGAACGTCACGCCGGACATGACGATCGCGCGCGAGGAGATCTTCGGGCCGGTGCTCGCGATCATGACCTACCGCACCGAGGACGAGGCCGTCGCGCTCGCGAACGATTCGGTCTACGGGCTCGCGGCCTATGTGCAGTCGAAGGATCTCGATCGCGCACGCAGGGTGGCGGCGCGGCTGCGGGTCGGCAATGTCCACATCAACTACCCGCCGTGGAACCCGGCCGCGCCGTTCGGCGGCTACAAGCGCTCGGGCAACGGCCGCGAGTATGCGGAGTTCGGGCTCGTCGAATACCTGGAGACGAAGGGGACGACGGGGTACGCGTGAGCGTGCGGGAGATGACGATCCCGGCCGCCCGGGGAAAGCGAGGCACGGATGCGTACTCGCCGGTGTCGACGCCGCTCGCGGCGTCCGGCCGTCACGGCCATGACAACCGTAACGACCCGGAGCCGCCTCGGCATCCGCGACGCGGCTGACGATCCCGTGCGCGGCGCAGCACGCGGCGTCGAGCCGACGCCGCGCCCGCGGGCAATCAGTCGTCGTCGGGATCCGGTGCGCCCGCATCGGGTCCCGCAACGGCCGCGGCGGCCCGCCTGCGGATCTCGGAATCGAGGATCAACCGCCCGCGCAGCTTGCCCTTCATCCGCTTCACATGCTTGGGTGCCTCGGTCATGTGCTCGACCATCAGCGCCCGGACGCGTTCGGCATCCCGCTCGCGCGCGGCCTGCAGGATCGCCTTGTGGATCGACACGTTCGCTTCGCCGAAGCGCTTGTGCTCCACGAGCGGCGTATCGTTCCGGAACTCGATCAGCTGCCGGATCATCTCGTTGATCAGCTCGCAGCTGAAGCGCAGGAATGGGTTCGGGTTCGCGGCCGCGAGGATGTCGTGGAACGTCGTGTCCTCCTGCCGCTGGCGCAGCATATGGCCGCGGTCGTGCACGCCCGACGCGCCGTCGCAGCACGCGATGTTCGCCTCCAGCGCCGCGAAGTCGCGCTCGGTCAGGTGCGGCACGGCACCGGCCGCCAGCTCGGGTTCGAGCAGCTTGCGCACGGTGTAGATGTCGTCGATCGTCACGTCCTTGAAGAACAAGTAGTTCTGCAGGAGCTGCAGCGTGCGGTCGAGCGGCACCTCGACGACCATCCCGCCGCCCGACGGCCCGGTCGTGACCTTGATGAGCCCCTGCACCTCGAGCGACTTCAACGCCTCGCGGATCGTGCTCTTGCTCACGGCGTAGAGCTGCTGCAGCTCGGCTTCGCGCGGCAGGCGGTCGCCCGGCTTCAGGTCCTTCTCGGTGATCAGCCGCTTGATCTCCTCGGCGACGAGGTCGGCCCGCTTCGGCTGCTTGATTTCGACCGCGAGGCCCGCCCTGGCTCGGTCCATGACCATCTTCACGACTCCTTTGTCTGACTGCGCGCCGCGTCATCGTCGACGATCCGTTCCGGCGCGGGTACGGAATTTTGCCTGATTGACACCAATTTTGATCAACTTTAGCATCAGGTTCATTCTATTTATCATGATAAATAGGATCAACCGGCGGCGCGCATCCTGCAGGGCGTGGGCACGGTTTGGCAGTCGGTCGCATCGCGTGTGTCCCCCTTTATCAGGAGCGTCAACTTGAATCGCCGAGAACTGTTGAAACTGGCCGCGCTGTCGGCCGTGCCGGGTGCGCTCGGCAGCATGTCGTCCCGTGCCGCGTTCGCGCAGGGTTCATCCATCCAGCTGGCGTGTCCGGTGCCGATGTCGGGGCCGTTCGCCGCCAACGGCAAGTACGCCGATCTCGGCATGAAGCTCGTCGTCCAGCAGTACGGCAAGGTGCTCGGCGCGCCGCTCGCCTACACGGCGCTCGACACCGAGGGCAAGCCCGCGACCGCCGTGCGGCGCGTGCAGGAGATCGCGCAGCAGAAGGGCGTGCGTTTCTTCGCGGGCGGCATCCTGTCGTCCGAATCGCTGGCGATGGGCAAGGAAGTCCAGAAGGCGGGCGGCGTGTTCATCACGACGGCCGGCGCGGACGAGATCACCGGCAAGGATTGCAATGCCGCGACGTTCCGCTGGTCGGTGCCGACCTTCGGCGCGATCGAGCAGACGGTGCGCCCGTTGACCCAGATGCTGCCGAAGGCGAAGCGCTGGTACACGATCACGCCGCAATACGTGTTCGGCGACGGCCTGCTGTCGGCTGCGAAGGCGATCTTCAAGGAGAAGGGCATCGAGCATGTCGGCAACAGCTACCACTCGCTCGCCGAGAAGGAGTTCAGCGGCTACCTGACGAACGCGGCGGCCGCGCAGCCGGACGTGCTCCTGATCCTGAATTTCGGCTCGCAATCGTCGGACACGCTGCGTCAGGCCGTCAGCTTCGGGATGAAGCGCAACTGCACGATCCTGCTCGCGTGGGCGTCCGGCCTCGAGCAGTTCGAGGCGCTCGGGCCCGACATCTGCGACGGCGTGTATTTCGGCGCGCAGTACTGGCACGACATCGATTCGCCGCTGAACCGCGACCTCGTGAAGCGCGCGAACGCCACGTTCAAGGCGAACCCGAACTACAGCCTCGCGGGTTCGTACATCTGCTCGAAGATCCTGGTCGACGCGATGGTGAAGGCCGGCAGCGCCGATCCGAAGAAGGTCGTCGCGGCGATGGAGGGCATGAAGTACGACGGCCTCACGGGCCCGGAGGAAATCCGCAAGGGCGACCACCAGGTGCTGAAGAACTACTACCTGCTGAAGGGCAAGCCGAAGAGCCGGATGAAGAACGCGGACGACTACGCCGACATCGTCAGCTCGGGCCAGTCGTTCCTGCCGATCGACAAGACGAACTGCAAGCTCGCGTGACGCAGTGCATGCGCCCGCGGCCGTCGTGCGCCGCGGGCGTCCGTTACCTTCCTTTCTGACACGGAAGCCATGAACGTCTATCTGCTGCAGATCGTTAACGGCATCGGCGTGGGCATGCTGTATTTCCTGCTCGCCGTCGGCCTGTCGATCGTGTTCGGCCTGCTGCGCTTCGTGAATTTCGCTCACGGCGCGTTCTACCTGCTCGGCGCCTATCTCTGCTACCAGGCGCTGCAATGGTCGGCGAATTTCTGGGTCGCGCTCGCGGTCGTGCCGCTCGTCGTCGGCGCGTTCGCGTGGGGCGTCGAAAAGCTCGTGCTGCGTCACGTGTACGCGCAGCAGCACGAATTCCACATCCTGGCGACGGTCGGGCTCGCGCTCGTGCTGCAGGAATGCGCGATCCTCGCCTGGGGCCCGCTCGGCGACAACGTGCCGCCGCCCGACGCGCTGAACGGCGTCGTGATCTGGGGCGGCTTCGTCTACCCGAAATACCGGCTGTTCGTGATCGCGTTCACGGCCGTGCTCGCCGCGTTGCTGTGGTGGGTGCTCGAAGGCACGCGGCTCGGCAGCACGGTGCGCGCGGGCAGCGAATCGTCGGAGATGGTGTCGCTGCTCGGCATCAACGTGACGCGCGTGTTCAGCCTCGTGTTCGCGCTCGGCGCGGCGACGGCGGCACTCGCAGGCGTGCTCGCCGCGCCGATCCGCGGCGTCGACCCGTTCATGGGCATCGAGGCGCTCGGCATCGCGTTCGTCGTGGTCGTCGTCGGCGGGATGGGGAATTTTCTCGGGGCGCTCGTCGGCGGGCTGCTGGTCGGCATCGTGCAGAGCCTGATGAGCACGCTGTGGCCGGAAGGTGCGCGGCTGATGATCTATGTCGCAATGGCGGCCGTGCTGCTGCTGCGTCCGAACGGGTTGCTGGGGAGGGCCGCATGATCGAATCGTCGAAACCGCTGCCGCCCGGGACGGCGGCCACGTCACGCCCGCAGCCGTGGCGCGGCGCGCTGCAGCGGCCGGAAGGCTGGCTCGCGGTGGCCGTCGTGTGCGTGCTGCCGGTCGCACTGACCTCGGGCTCGCTCGCGACCGAAGTGCTGGTGTTCGCGCTCGCCGCGCTCGGCTGCAACCTGCTGCTCGGCTACACGGGGCTGCTGTCGTTCGGGCAGGGCATCTTCTTCGGGCTCGGCAGCTACGCGGCGGGGCTGGTGCTGACGCACGGCGTCGCGTCGGTGACCGCCGCGCTGGTCGCCGCCACCGTGCTCGGTGCCGTCGCGGCCGCGCTCGTCGGCTGGTTCTCGATCCGGCAGCGCGGCACTTACTTCGTGATGCTGACGCTCGCGTTCGGACAGCTGTTCTACTTTCTCGCCTACACGACGCCGGGCCTCACGGGCGGCGACAACGGGCTGCTCGACATCCCGCGCCCCGTGCTGTCCGCATTCGGGCATCCGCTCGTTCCGCTCGATTCGCCGTGGCGCTACTACGGCTTCGTCGCGGTGCTGTTCGTCGTGGTGTTCTGGCTGCTGTTGCGCGTGTCGCGCTCGGTGTTCGGCCGCACGCTGCTCGCGATCCGCGACAACGAGGCGCGCGCGGCCGCGGCCGGCTACGACGTGAAGCGCTTCAAGCTCGCGGCGTTCGTGATCTCGGGGGCCGTCACGGGCCTCGCCGGTGCGCTGCACGCGTTGATGACGGGCATCGCGCCGTTGTCGAACATCGACTACCACACGAGCGAGATGATCCTCGTGATGACGGTGATCGGCGGCACGGGCAACCTGTTCGCGTCGGTGCTCGGCGCGGCGTTCTACGTGCTGTTCGCGGACTGGCTGTCGACGCTGTGGCCGCGCTGGCTGCTGCTGCTCGGCCTCGTGCTGATCGCGGTCAGCCTGTTCATGCAGCGCGGGTTGTGGGGATTGGGTGAACGTGTCGCGGCGTCGCTGCGGCGCGGCGGACGCACGGCAGCGACGACCGGGGAGCGGCAATGAGCGAAGCGATTCTCGAGGCGCGCGGCATCGTCAAGCGCTACGGCAAGTTCACGGCGCTGGGCGGTGTCGATCTGCGGATCATGCCGCGCACCGTGCATTCGGTGATCGGGCCGAACGGTGCGGGCAAGACGACGCTGTTCCATACGCTGACGGGCACGTTGCCGATCACGGCGGGCTCGATCCTGTTCGACGGTCACGACGTGTCGCGCGAACCCGACCACAAGCGCGTGCGGCGCGGCATCGCGCGCTCGTTCCAGGTGACGAGCCTGTTTCCGAACCTGAGCGTGCGCGAGAACCTGCGCGTCGCCGCGCAGGGCGTCGAATCGCGGCGTGCGCTGAATCCGTGGGCGCCGCCGCGCGGTGCGCTCGCGCACGACGGCATCGTCGACGACGTGCTCGAGCGGCTCGGCCTGCAGCGCTTCGCCGATACGGCGGCCGGCGTGCTGTCGCACGGCCAGCAGCGCCGGCTCGAGGTCGGGATGGCGCTGGCGGCGCGGCCGCGCGCGATCTTTCTCGACGAGCCGACGTCGGGCATGGGGATCGACGATCTCGACGACATGAAGGCGCTGATCCGTGGCCTGCGCGACGACTACACGGTCGTGCTGATCGAACACAACATGGGCATCGTGATGGACATCTCGGACACGATTACGGTGATGCAGCAGGGCCGCGTGCTGGTCGAAGGCAAGCCGGATGCGATTCGCGGCGACGAGCGCGTGCGCAGCGCGTATCTCGGCAACATGATCACGGGAGGCCGCGCATGATGCTCGACGTGAAGGAAGTCCATGCCTGCTACGGCAAGAGCCACATCCTGCAGGGCCTTTCGCTGAACGTGAACGAAGGCGAGACGGTGACGCTGCTCGGCCGCAACGGCGCGGGCAAGTCGACGACGCTCAAGACGATCGCCGGAGTCGTCGCGCCGACCGGCGGCACGGTGACGTTCGCGGGCCGGCCGGTGTCCGGGCAGCCCGCGCACCGGATCGCCGCGCGCGGCTTGTGCTTCGTGCCCGAGCATCGCGGGATTTTCCGGCTGCTGTCGGTCGAGGAGAACCTGCGGCTCGGCGCGCGCCGCGATTCGCCGTGGCAGCTCGACGACATCTACCGGATCTTCCCGCGCCTGAAGGAGCGCCGCCGCAACGGCGGCGCGCAGTTGTCGGGCGGCGAGCAGCAGATGCTCGCGATCGGCCGCGCGCTGATGAACCACCCGCGGCTGCTGATGCTCGACGAGCCGGTGGAGGGGCTCGCGCCGGTGATCGTCGAGGAGATCGTCGCGCAGCTGAAGCAGATCAAGGCAGCCGGCGTCGCGATCCTGCTCGTCGAACAGAACCTCGAAGTGTGCACGCAGCTCGCGGATCGCCACTTCGTGATCGAACAGGGCGTGATCGTCTACGAAGGCAGCAACGCGGCGTTCGCGGCCGATCACGAGGTGAAGGACCGTTACCTGGGCGTCGGCGTCGCGTAAGCGCCGCGCCCTTTCATTGCGAGGAATTCCATCGATGCAAGTTCAGGATTCGACACCGGGCGTCGCGGCGTCCGGCTTGCGCGTCGACGGCGCGCGGCTGTGGGACAGCCTGATGCGTCTCGCGCGGATCGGCGCGACCGACAAAGGGGGCGTGTGCCGCCTCGCGCTCACCGAACTCGATCGCGAGGCGCGCGACCTGTTCACCGCATGGGCGAAGGAAACCGGCTGCACGGTACGGGTCGACGCGATCGGCAACATCTTCGCGCGGCGCGCGGGCGAACGCGACGACCTGCCGCCCGTGACGACGGGCAGCCATATCGACACGCAGCCGACCGGCGGCAAGTTCGACGGCAACTACGGCGTGCTCGCGGGCCTCGAAGTGCTGCGCACGCTCGACGACGCGGGCGTGCGCACGCGGGCGCCGCTCGAGGTCGCGGTCTGGACCAACGAGGAAGGCTCGCGCTTCGTGCCCGTGATGATGGGCTCCGGCGTGTTCGCGGGCGCGTTCACGCTCGACCATGCGCTCGCACAGTGCGACCGCGACGGCGTGTCGGTGCGCGACGCGCTGGCCGCGATCGGCTATGCGGGCGATGCGGGCGATGGGCGGGGCGCTCATCCGGTCGGCGCGTATTTCGAAGCTCATATCGAGCAGGGCCCGGTACTGGAGGCGCACGACACGACGATCGGCGTGGTCGAGGGCGCGCTCGGGCAGCGCTGGTATGACGTGACCGTGCACGGCATGGAGGCGCACGCCGGCCCGACGCCGATGGCGCTGCGGCGCGACGCGCTGCTCGTCGCGTCCGATCTCGTGCGCAAGGTGAACGCCATCGCGTGCGCGCATCCGCCGCATGGACGCGGCACGGTCGGCTGGGTCGACGTGCACCCGAATTCGCGCAACGTGATTCCGGGCCGCGTGACGCTGACCGTCGACCTGCGCGCGGCCGACGATGCGACGCTTGCGGCGATGGATGCCGAACTGCGCGCGGCGTGCACCGAGCTGGGCACATCGGCCGGCATGCCGATCGACGTCGAGCAGGTCGTGTACTTCCCGCCGCAGCCGTTCGATACGGCACTCGTCGAGCAGGTTCGCACGGGCGCGAGCACGCTCGGGCTGTCGTCGATGAACGTGATCAGCGGGGCCGGCCACGACGCCGTGTATCTCGCGCGCGTCGCACCGACCGCGATGATCTTCGTGCCGTGCAAGGACGGGATCAGTCACAACGAGATCGAGGAGGCCGATCCCGCGCATCTGGAGGCAGGCTGCAACGTGTTGCTGCACGCGATGCTGGGCGCCGCTGGGGTCGCGGAGGGCCGCGCACGATGAAAATCCTGATCGCCCGGATGAATCACGAGACGAACACGTTCTCGCCGGTACCGACGCCGCTCGCCGCGTTCGGCCGCAACGGCCCCGACTGGGGCGACGACGCGTATCGCGCGAATCACGGGATGCGCACCGCGATGGCCGCGTTCATCGATGCGGCCGTGCGTGAAGGCGCGGAGATCGTCACGCCGGTGTCGGCCGCCGCGAACCCGAGCGGCCCGGTCACGGCCGACGCGTATGCGGCGATCTGCGATGCGATCGTCGCGGCCACGCCCGGCTGCGACGCGGTGATGCTCGACCTGCACGGCGCGATGGTCGCCGAGCAGAGCGCGGACGGCGAGGGCGACCTGCTCGAACGTGTGCGCGCGGCACTGCCCGGCGCACCGATCGCGGTGGCGCTCGACCTGCATGCGAATGTCACGCAGAAGATGATCGACCACGCGGACGTGATCGTCAGTTTCAAGACCTATCCGCACGTCGACATGTACGAGACGGGCGAGCATGCGGCACGCGTGCTGCTCGAACGGCTGCACGGCCGCGCGCGGCCCGTGCTCGCATGGCGCCAGCCGCCGCTGATGACGTCGACGCTGCGCAGCGCGAGCGCCGAAGGCGCGATGCGGCGCGCGGTGGAGGCCGCGCGCGCGGCCGAGGCCGACGGAATGCTCGCGGTATCGGTGCTGCCCGGCTTCGCGCTCGCCGATATTCCCGCGCCGTGTATCAGCGTCGTGGTGGTCGCCGACGGCGACCGCGCGGCAGCCGACGCGGTGGCCGAACGCATCGCCCGGCAGATCTGGGACGCGCGCGACGCGTTCGTGTACCGCAGCGCGCCGCTCGCGGAATCGGTCGCGCAGGCCGCGGCGCTGGCGGGCGGCGCGGACCGTCCGGTGCTGATGCTCGATCACGGCGACAACTGCATGTCGGGCGGCCCGTGCGACACGATGGACCTGCTCGAGTCCGCGCTCGCGCAGGGGCTCGACGGGATCGTCAGCGGGCCGCTGTGCGACCCCGAAGCCGTCGCCGCGCTGATCGACGCGGGCGTGGGCGCGACCGTCACGGTGCCGGTCGGCAACCGGATGCCGTCGCATGGCGGCGCGCGGCGCGCACCGTTTCGCGCGACGGGCATCGTGCGCGCCATCACCGACGGCGAATACGTGATTACCGGGCCGACCTATACGGGCCAGCGCGCATACATGGGCCACGCGGCGGTGCTCGATATCGGCGTGGCGACGCTGGTCGTCACCGAGCGCACACAGGAACCGTGGGATCTCGGCGTGTTCGAGAGCGTCGGCATCGATCCACGCCGCGCGCGATTCCTGCTGCTGAAGTCGCGCATGTATTGCCGGCCCGTGTTCGTGCCGATCGCGGCCGCGCTCGTCGAGTGCGACAGCCGCGGCGTGACCGGGTCGGACTTCGGGCTGTTCCGCTACGAGCGGCTCGCGCGGCCCGTGTATCCGCTCGACGACGTCCGTCAGTGGGAAGGCGCGGGGCCGCGCACTCGCTGACCGGCGGCCGCGACACACCGGTTTCGCGTGCTTTCGGGCATCATGCGATGGCATCGACCCGTCGAGCAGCAGGGTCGTGCGATTCCTTGCGTCCGCAACCGATCCGGAGAACCGTCCGTCATGCATTCGAATCCTTTTCGCCTTCGTCGCGCCCGTCTGCTCGCCGCGCTGACGCTTGCCACCACCGCCGTCGCCGCGCATGCGGCCGACTGGATCGTGTCCGGCAACGACGGCAAGTACCAGCGCGTCGAAGGCCGCGACACCTTTCTCGCATCGCCGCCCGCCGACACGCTGACGCTGCTCGATGCGAGCGTGTTCCCGCCGAAGGTCGCGCTGCAGGTCGACGTCGAGAACGGCATCCAGGGGCCGCCGCAGGCCGTCGCGATCACGCCCGACGCGAAACTCGCGCTGGTCGGCGCGCCGACGCGTTACGACACGAGCGCGAAGCAACTCGTGTACGACACGTTCCTGCAGGTCGTGAATCTCGATGCGTCGCCGGCGGCGATCACGCGCATCGACCTCGGTACGCACCCGCAGGGGATCGCGATCGACCGGTCGGGTCGCGTCGCGCTGGTGGCGAACGTCGACGGCAGCGTGTCGATCCTGCGGATCGACGGCACGCAGGTGACGCTCGACGGCAACCTGAAGATCGGCAAGAAGCGGCTCGCCGGGATCAGCTTCACGCACGACGGCAAGCATGCGCTCGTGTCGCTGCGCGACGAGCAGGGCGTCGCGGTGCTGAACGTCGACGACGGCAAGGTGACCGACAGCGGCGCGCGGCTGAGCACGGGCGTCGCGCCTTACACGATCGACGTGTCGAGCGACAACCGCTGGGCTGTCGTCAGCAACGTCGGGCTCGCGGGGCTGCCGGGCTATACGGGCACGCTCGCGGGCGATGCCGATACGGTCGCGCTGATCGACGTGTCGCGCACGCCGTTCCGCACGGTCCAGTACCTGAACGTGCCATCGTTGCCGGAAGGCGTCGCGATCTCGCCGAACGGCAAGTGGATCGCCGTGCAGGCGATGGACGGCTCGAACCTCACGGCCGACAACCCGGGCCGCCACAAGCTCGGCAAGGTCGTGCTGTTCGAGATCCGCAACGGCCGCGCGGTGCAGACGAGTGAAGTGCCGGGCGGCGAAGCCGCGCAGGGCATCGTATTCACCGCCGACAGCCGGCACGTGATCGTGCAGTTCAACGTCGAGCGGCAGCTCGCGCTGTATTCGGTGGAAGGTGGCCAGTTGCGCGATACGGGCAAGCGGATCGCGCTGTCGGGCGGGCCGTCGTCGCTGCGGACGTTGCCTCGCTGACGTGTGGCGCGGGTGGGCCGGCTGCGGGGTCGCCGTTGGCGATGCGGATGGGGCTGACGTGCGACGAGGGGCGGGGGCCGCGCCTGCGATGAACCGGCGCTCCGTTACGGACGCAGCAGATCGAACCCGCCGAACACGACCACGCCGCTGAGCGCAATCATCGCGACCGAATGCTGGCCGAAATAGAGAATCGCGGCCGCGAGCCACGTGGTCAGGCAGAAGGCGCCGATGCGGGCCATCGTGAATTCCTCGAAATGCGTGATGAAGGGGATGCACGCCGAAGCCGTCGCGTCGTCGTGTCGCTTCGCGCGCGGACTCGCGCAGCGACGGCGCCGGACGGCGTCGCGTGTCGCGCCCGATCGGGCGGGCGCCAGTGCGGGCGTAGCCCGCAAGGCTTGCCGAAAGCAGCCGGTGTGCTGCAGCGGCAGGCCAGCCGGCGATTTTACCAGCGCGGATGGCCGGTCATTCTGGCCCCTTCGCAGCAATCCGCAGCCTGCGCATGACAATGGCGCGCGGTGCCGGCTGCGCGGCCGCGCCGGCGCGCCGCAGAAAGCGAGACTAAAGTTTCGTCGGACAAATACCGTAAACCGGTTGCAAGGATTTCCCTGTTCAACCGACACGAGTCGCACACACTCATTACGGACCGACACGATGCAGATCGATCTCTCTTCCGCCATGCAGACACCGCTTACCACCAGCACCGCGGCCGCCAACCCGTCCGGCACGGGCGCCGCGGCGACGGCCACCGCGGCTGCGTCGTCGCCTACAGGCAGCGCAACGAAGACGTCGGCAAGCGGCGCCGCGCCGTCCGGCGACGCGGGCGAGACGCTGGGCGCGTCGGGATCGTCGGCTGACGATCCCGCGGTCGCGCAACTGAAACAGCTCATCGAGCGCTTGCAGAAACAACTTGCGCAATTGCAGCAGCAAATGGCGGCCGCCGCGCAGCGCGCGAAGGATGACCCGGCCGCCGCGGTCGAGCAGCAGACGCTGAACGCGGAAGCGAGCACGATCTCGGCCGCGCTGTCGACGGCGATCGCGCAGCTCGCGCAGGCCCTCCAGAAGTCGGGCGGCTCGACGTCCGGCAGGCTCGTATCGACTCAGGCCTGACGGCACGGCGCCGCGCAGCCGAGCACAGCACGCCGACGCGTCGCGGCACGTCACCTCGCGCATTACAATCGCAAGCTCGTCTCCCTCGAAAGGACGGCAGAACGATGACTGCGGAATTCGCCGACGACGACCTCGTCCGCTTCGACGCGCAAGGCGGCACGCCGCTGCCCGCGGCCGATGCCGAAGGTTGGCTTGATCACGACGGCGCGCGCATCTGGCACGCGTCGTTCGGCCACGGCCCGCCGGTCGTGCTGCTGCACGGCGGCCTCGGCCACGGCGGCAACTGGGGCAACCAGGTGCCGGCGCTGCTCGCGGCCGGCTACCGCGCGATCGTGATCGACAGCCGCGGCCACGGCCGCAGCACGCGCGACGAGCGCCCCTATTCGTACGAACGCATGGCCTCGGACGTGCTCGCGGTACTCGATGCGCTGCACATCGGGCGCGCGCGCTTCGTCGGCTGGAGCGACGGCGCGTGCGTGTCGCTCGTGCTGGCTGCCCGCGCGCCGCAGCGCGCGGCGGGCGTGTTCTTCTTCGCGTGCAACATGGATCCGGGCGGCACGAAGGAGATGGTGCCGAGCCCGCTGATCGACCGCTGCTTCGCGCGGCACCGCAAGGACTACGCGCGACTGTCCGCGACGCCCGACCAGTTCGATGCGTTCGTCGCCGCCGTCAGCGAAATGATGCGCACGCAACCGGATTACAGCGCGGCCGACCTCGCTGCGATCGCGGTGCCGGTCGCGATCGTGCAGGGCGAGCACGACGAGTTCATCCGCGCCGAGCATGCGGCCTATCTCGCGCGCACGATTCCGGGCGCGACACTGACGATCCTGCCCGGCGTGAGCCACTTCGCGCCACTGCAGCGGCCGGCGCGTTTCAACGCCGCGATGCTGGCCTTTCTCGACCGCTTACCGGACTGACATCGGCATGGCCGGTGCATGCGTTGCATAAGATTTTCTTTAGGCTCGCGCAAAATATCGTCGATTGTTGGATGGCGGCCGGTGGCGGATAGTCCTGCTTCGACCGGCCGGCTCCCACAGTCTCCGCGCGGCGCGGCCGGACCTGTTGTCCACACAACCATCAGAAAATCGAAGGAACCGCAACCATGCGATTCAACGCGATACGCATCGCCGCGACCCTGTTCGTCGCCGCGTGCGCCGCCGTCACGGCCGGCCGCGCGGCCGCCGCCACGCCCGACGAGATTCACGACACCGTGACCCGCAACGTCGCGCCGCTGATGAAGCAGTTCGCCATTCCCGGCATGGCGATCGGCATCGTCGCCGACGGCAAGCCCTACGTGTTCGACTATGGCGTGATGTCGACGCAAACCGGCAAGCCGGTGACTGGCGACACGCTGTTCGAGATCGGCTCCGTCAGCAAGACGTTGACCGCGACGCTCGCGTCCGACGCGCAGGAGGGCGGCGAGCTGTCGCTGTCGGATCCGGCGGCCAAGTACCTGCCCGCGCTGCAGGGCAAGCCGTTCGGTGGTGTGACGCTGCTCGAACTCGGCACGCACACGCCGGGCGGGATGCCGCTGCAGGTGCCCGACAGCATCCGCGACGACGCGGACCTGATGCGCTATCTCGATGCGTGGCGGCCCGCGTACGCGCCGGGCACGCGCCGCACGTACTCGAACGTCGCGATCGGGATGCTTGGGCAACTCACCGCGAAGGCGATGAACCGCGACTTCGCGGCGTTGATGGAACAGCGGTTGTTCCCCGCGCTCGGGATGACGCATACCTACATCAACGTGCCCGCCGCGCGCCAGGGCGACTATGCGCAGGGCTATAGGCGGGACGGCAAGCCGATCCGGATGACGAGCGGCATGCTGTGGCAGCCGGCGTACGGCGTCCGGACCACGGCGGCCGACCTGTTGCGCTTCGTGCAGGCGAACATGGGGCTGGTCGGCACGGCGCCGCGTCTGCAGCGTGCGCTCGAGCGCACGCACACCGGCTATTTCCGCGCGGGGCCGTTCACGCAGGACCTGATCTGGGAACAGTATCCGTATCCGGTCGCGCTGCCGACGCTGCTCGAAGGCAACGGGCCGGCGATGCTCCACGACGCGACGCTCGCGACCGAACTCAAGCCGCCGCTCGCGCCGCGCCCGGACACGTGGATCAACAAGACCGGCTCGACCAACGGCTTCAGCACCTATGTCGCGTTCGTCCCCGCGAAGCGGATCGCGATCGTGATGCTCGCGAACCGCAATTTTCCGATCGAGGATCGCGTGAAGGCCGCGTACCGGATCGTCGAGTCGCTGAACGGCAAGCCTTAACCTGCGTCGTGCCCGCGCTCAGGCGAGCGCGGCGTCCGCCGCCGTGGACGCGGGCACGGCGTGCGCGCCGGCCGACGACGCGCCGCCGGCCAGGCGCCGATAACGCGCGAGCGCCCACAGCGGGAAGTACGCGGTGTAGCCGTGATACTTCAGGTAGAAGATGCGCGGAAAGCCCGGCGCCGTGAGCGCGTCTGGTGCCACCAGAAGCCCGTCGTCCTTCTGCACGCGATTCAGGTACTCGATGCCGCGCGTGACGGATTCCGGTTGTTCGCCGTCGCCGGACGCCATCAGGGCGAGCAGCGCCCACGCGGTGCAGTTCGACGTGCTTTCACCGGCATTGGTGCCGGCGAGCGCCGGGTCGATGTAGCTGTCGTTCGTCTCGCCCCAGCCGCCGTCCGCGTGCTGACGTGCGCGCAGCCACGCGAGCGCGCGGGCGATGTACGGCTGCGACGGGTCCTCGCCCGCGAGCGCGAGCCCGGCCAGCACGCTCCACGTGCCGTACAGGTAGTTCGTGCCCCAGCGGCCCCACCAGCTGCCGTCAGGCTGCTGCGTGCGCTTCACGTAGTCGATCGCGCGCGCGAGCGACGCGCGGTCCTCCGCGCGCTTCGTGACGCCGAAGCACAGCAGCACGCGGCCCGACACGTCCTCGGTCGGCGGATCGAGCAGCGCGCCGTGATCGGCGAACGGAATCGCGTTCAGGTACAGGCGGTCGCAGTCGGCGTCGAACGCCGCGAAGCCGCCGTTGCGCGATTGCAGCCCGCGCATCCAGTCGAGCGCGCGCGCGACGCGCGCCGCATACGGATGCGAGCCGTCCGCGTTGCGATGCGTGCGGCCGCGGCGGTCGAGCATCGCGGTGACGACCGCAGTGTCGTCGATGTCGGGGTAGTACGGGTTCGCGTACTGGAACGCCCAGCCGCCCGGTTGCGTGTCGGCGGGCGCGTTCTCGATCCAGTCGCCGCGCAGGTCGTTCACCTGGCGCTCGGCCAGCCAGTCGTACGCGCGCGCGATGCGTGCGTCGAGTTCGTACGGTGCGCTCGCGGGCGCGCCGGTGTCCGGCACGGCCACGGCGCGCGCCTGCTCGAGCGCCATCGTGCTCCACGCGGTGTCCCATACAGGCGACAGGCACGGCTGGCAGTACATGCTGCCGTCGGGCCGCGTGACCAGCAGCTTCTCCAGCGCGTTCTCGCAGTCGCGGCGCAGCGGATGATCGTCCGGGTAGCCGAGCACGTCCATCATCTGGTAGCTGTACACGATCGGCGGAAAGATCCCGCCGAGGCCGTCCTCGCCGTTCATGCGCTCCGCGCACCATGCTTGCGCATGCCGGATCGCGCGCTGCCGCAGGCGTTTCGGCAGCAGCGGTTCGACATGGCGCACCACGCGGTCGAGCGCGAGGAATGCGCGGCGCATCCCGCGCGCGGGCGGGAAGTACTGGCGTTCCTCGTCGGGCGGCGTGACGAACAGCTCGGGGATCGCGATGTTGCGCGGATTGCGCGCACGCGCTTTCAGCGAGCACAGCACGAGCAGCGGCACCATCGTCGTGCGGGCCCAGTACGCGACCTTGTACATCGAGATCGGCACCCACTTCGGAAACAGCACGAATTCGATCGGCATGAACGGCGTCGCGCGCCACGGCACCTGGCCGAACGTCGCGAGCAGGATGCGCGTGAACACGTTCGAGCGTCTCGGCGCCGCCCATCGTGTGGATCGCGTCGCGCGCGCTGCATGTGTCGGCGCTTCTCGTTGTCGCCGACCACCTTCAGCGCGAAGTACGCCTTCACGCTGCACGACACGTCCGGGTCGCCGTCGACGTACAGGTCCCACCCGCCGTGCGTGTCGAGCCGCTGGGTCGCGCGCAGGTAGCGCGCCATCTTCTCCTGGCGCGCGTCGTCGATCTTGTCCATGAAATGCATCATCAGGATGTATTCCGCGGTGATCGTCGCGTCGGATTCGAGTTCGAAACACCAGCTGCCGTCAGGCTGCTGAAGGCGCATCAGCGCGTCGCGTCCACGGGCGATCGCGGTGTCGAGCGCGGACCAGGGGGAGGGGGCGGATTTGTTCATGCGGCGGATAATACCATCCGGCCGGAATGTTTATACCGAGACCGCGGGTGCTAACATCGCCTCCATGAAAAAACGCCTCGAACCCGCTTCGCGCGATACCGCCGCGCCTGTCGACACGGCCGGACCGGCCGACGCACGGCGCGCGCCCGCGCCTGCGCCCGCTGCCGGCGTGCGGCGGAAAAAGGCCCCGGAGCAGGTGCGCGCGCAACTGCTGGAAGCCGCGTCGGACATCGCGACCGGTCAGGGCGTGGCCGCGCTGACGCTCGATGCGGTCGCCGAGCGCGCGGGCGTGACCAAAGGCGCGCTGCAGTATCACTTCGCGAACAAGCAGGGCCTGCTCGATGCGCTGTTCGGGCAGGCGACCGAACGCTTCGCGACGCAGATGGCCGCGCGCCGGGCGGCCGACCCGCACGGCGACGGCGCGGCGGCGCGTGCGTATCTGCATGCGGTGCTCGACACCGCGCAGCCGGCCGCGAGCACCGACGTGCTGCGCGTGCTGGTCGCATCGATGATCACCGAGCAGGAGACGCGCGCGCGCTGGTCGGTGCCGATGCGCGAGTGGACGCGGCCGGACCCGGTGCCGCTCGAGCAGGCGGCAACGCTGATGATCTGCCGGCTGGCCGCCGACGGGCTGTGGATCTCGGAGCTGCTCGACAGCGTGGAGATTTCGGCCGAGCTGCGCGCGGAGATCGTCCGGCAGCTGGACCGCATGAGCGCGGGCGAGCCGCCGGTGGGCACGGACAAGCGTACGAGCGCGCGCGGCAGGCGCGGCTGAACGCGTTCAGTCGCTCAACTTCCCGACGAGCTTGGCGATTCCATCTGACGCTCGTCGTCGCCATGGACGCGGCACGGGCTGCGCAGCGCGACATAGATCCGACGATTTGAAGAGAACCCTCGCGCGTGCCGGCGATTTCCTGACACACGACGCGCGTACCGTGACGGGAAACGACGACGTGTCGAGCGAAAAGCCCAAGCGGCGACACGCCGACGACGCCAGGCCGGCTGCGGTGTTGCGGGGGAGTGTCAATCACATGCTGACAAGAGACTACGTGGAGCGCGAGCTGTCTCATATCGAGAGAATGGTCGCGCTGCTCGAAAGCGATGCGGATACCGGCGCGGCGGCGATGCCGTACGCGATGCGCGTGAGTCGTCCAGGTTACTGGCGCGCACGGATCGAGGTGCTGCTCGCGATTCCCGGCATGCCGCGCCACGTGATGAAACTCGGCAATGTGTTGCTCGCGAAGATCGACGCGATCGAGTCGCGGCGGGGGACGGTGAATCCCTGACTGTGCGGGCGCGCGCAGCGCATGTCGTGATGGGGCTCGGCTGGCGCTTCGGCGATGTGTTCAGCCTGATTGCGATGCCGGCGCTCGCCGCGGCCGGTGCGTTGTATGCGATCGGCCTTTGCAGAACGGAGATCACGGAACACCAGCGCGCGAGCGGGGCGGCCGTGCAGCGAGATTGATTCGGCAGACGCTTGTCGCGTGTGCGCGGATAAAGGAAAAGCCACGGATCGCTCCGTGGCTTTTGCCTTTCTCATGCAGGCGGCCGTGTCACGGCCGCGTATCGCACGGCTTACGCGATGGTCTTCGACCAGTTTGCGTACCAGTTGCGGAACAGCGTGTATTGCGCTTCCGCGTAGTTGCGTTGCGCGTCGCTCAGTGCATCGGTTTCGTTGAAGTGCAGCGTGTATTCCTTGTCGCCGTTCAGCACCATCAGATGCTTGTAGAACAGCACGAGGTCGCAGCCTTCGTCGAACGACGACAGCACGGCCAGCGCCGCTTCCAGTTCCTTCGCACGCACGCGCGCCACGGCATCGCCTTGCGCGGCCTTCTTGCACAGGTCGACCAGTTGCAGCACTTCGCGCGGCAGCGCATTGCCGATGCCGGTGATCGCGCCTGCCGCGCCGCAATTCACGAAGCCGTGGAACACCTGCGTGTCGACGCCGGCCATCAGCGTCACGCTGTCGTCCTGCGACGTGATGTTTTCGGCTGCATAGCGCATGTCGGCCGCGCCGCCGAATTCCTTGAAGCCGATCAGGTTCGGGTGCTGACGACGCAGTTCGAAGAACAGGTCGGCGCGGGTCGCGAAGCCGTAGTACGGGCTGTTGTAGATCACGGCCGGCAGGTTCGGCGCTGCGTTCAGGATCGCGGCGAAATGGGCCTTCTGTGCGGCCGGCGACGCGCCGCGCGACAGCACGCGCGGGATCACCATCAGGCCGTGCGCGCCGACCTTCGCCGCATGCGCGGCGTGCGACACGGCTTCCTTCGAGTTCACCGCGCCGGTGCCGACGATCGTCGGCACGCCGGCTTCGACCAGACGCGCGACGCCTTCCTGGCGCTGCGCTTCGGTCAGCAGCGGCCAGTCGCCCATCGAGCCGCAGTACACCACCGCGCGCATGCCGAGTGCCACCAGCTCCTTGCCCTTCTTTACCAGCGCGTCGAAATCCGGCTGACGATCAGCGGTGCACGGAGTCATCAAGGCCGGAATGGTGCCGGTAAAAATGTTGTCGCTCATCTCGTTTCCTCACATTCAGATAGGGTCAATTGCCAGTGCTGACAACCTGGGCCGTACGCGCGCTCGCCGTCTCGTCGGTGCTTCACGTCACCCGGACGGCGGCTGGCCGCCTCTTGTTTGCCTCGGTGCCGAAACGTTGCCTCCGGTTTCGACCGAGAGTCAGCCATCGACGAGTGCATTCTAGCCAGTCCGCATATTTTATACAATATAAAATAAAAAGGGCGTGACGCGGGGCGTCGTTTCGAGGTGTCGGGGAAGTTGAGAACCGCGTCGCGGCGGCCTTCGGCGGGGAGGGCGGCCGCACTCGACAAAGCTGGTCGACGCCGCGTTCCGGCTCCGCCTGATGGCTTGGCAGCCCGACTGGCGCCCCGCAAGCTTATCCCCGCCGCACTTTCCCCGGACCAAAAACATCCGTCTCGCAGGCTTCCATCCCGGTCGGCGTACCCCCGCCGACTTGTCGCATTTCTGCGGAAAGCATTTTTGAGATTGCGTGGATTGTGTATTGGATATTGTATAAAATCTTTCGGCGCGCTTACTCACGAGCCGCCCCGTCACGGGAAATGGAAGACAACGAGAGGAGATACGGAGATGACAAGTCAGGTCGGCGAGGCAGTCTCGCCCGGTAGTGCAGCAGCCGTGCAGGACACGGCGTCGAAACGGGAATTGAAGCGGGTCGTCGCGGCGTCGATGGTGGGGTCGGTGGCGGAGTGGTACGAGTTCTTCCTGTATGGAACGGCGTCGGCGCTGGTATTCGGCACGCACTTCTTCAAGAAGACGGGCAACCCGATCGACGGCCTGCTCGCCGCGTTCGCGCTGTATGCGGTGGGGTTCGCCGCGCGCCCGATCGGCGGGCTGGTGTTCGGCTACTACGGTGACAAGTTCGGCCGCAAGTACCTGCTGCAGGTCAGCCTGATCGTGGTCGGCATCACGACCTTCCTGATGGGCTGCCTGCCGACCTTCGATGCGATCGGCTATTGGGCGCCGGTGCTGCTGGTGTCGCTGCGGCTGATCCAGGGCTTCGCGTTTGGCGGCGAGTGGGGCGGCGCGATCCTGCTGGTCAGTGAACACGCCCCCGACAACCGCCGCGGCTACTGGGCCAGCTGGCCGCAAGCCGGCGTGCCGGCCGGCAACCTCGTCGCGACCATCATCCTGCTGGTGCTGTCGAGTTCGCTGTCCGAGGCCGACTTCCTGTCGTGGGGCTGGCGCGCGGCGTTCTGGTTCTCGGCGGTGGTCGTGCTGATCGGCTTCTGGATTCGTCGCAAGGTCGACGATGCGCCGATCTTCAAGGAAGCGCAGGCGCGCCGCGCGCAGAAGCAGGAAAAGCAGCTTGGCGTGGTGCACGTGCTGAAGTATCACTGGCGGCAGGTGCTGATCGGTATCGGCGCGCGGTTCGCCGAGAACATCCTGTACTACATGGTCGTCACGTTTTCGCTGACCTACCTGAAGCTGGTGGTCGGGGCCGACACCACGCGGATCCTGAAGCTGATGTTCGCGGCGAACGCGATCCACTTCTTCTTCATTCCGCTGATGGGGCTGCTATCGGACTTCGTCGGCCGCAAGCCCGTGTACCTGACGGGCGCGGTGCTGACCGCCGGCTGGGGCTTCGTCGCGTTCCCGATGATGGATACCGGCAACGACTGGATCATCATGGCCGCGATCGTGCTTGGCCTGTTCATCGAATCGATGACGTACTCGCCGTACTCGGCGCTGATGACCGAGATGTTCCCGACCAACGTGCGCTATACCGCGCTGTCGCTGTGCTACCAGGTTGCGCCGCTGATGGCCGGCTCGCTCGCACCGCTGATCGGGCTGTCGCTGCTCGAGCGCTATCACTCGTCGACGCCGATCGCGCTGTACCTGGTCGCCGCGGCCGTGATCTCGATCGTGTGCGTGGGCGTCGCGAAGGAAACGCGCGGCAAGTCGCTGCGCGATGTGGATGCGGAGGCGAGCCGGCGTACGCATCTGTGACGCGGTGGTGATCGCCGGCGTGATCGCTGATGGGAAGCCACCCGGAAGGGTGGCTTTTTTGTTTGGTATCGCGGGGTTCTCGGGAGCGTTGGGGAGGAATGGCGGCGTTCGGTTGCGGATTCAACCCGCCATCGATTTGCTCAGACACTCAGACGGCCGCTTCACATCGAATTTCGGTCGCTTACGAAAGCACCAAAGCTTCGTCGGAAGGAAGCGGTCATTGACGCTCACTTACCGTGACCGGGACGATTTTTTCTAGTCTGTCCAGCAACAGTTCCTTTTGCTGCTCCGGGAGCTTGACCAGGCTGGGATACATGTTAATCAAGGCCAGCCGTTGCGATGCCGACTTGGATGGCAGCAGCATGAGCAACCCCGCTCTCTCACGGTCGGACAGCGATGACAGATGCGGTAGCGCACTGAGTTGCACCATCTTGGCAGAGCCTGTCGACGGCACGGGAGGTTCGTCCACCACTCCCAACGGTGCCGATTTTTCCCCTCCTGGCGGCGTGCCTTGCGCCGCCAATGGGGCCAATCCCGACGAAGCTTGCTGCGGAGCTGCCGTCGATGGTGGAGCGGAATCCCCTCCGCTGCATCCGGTGACCAGCAGACTAAACAGCAGCATCGACCGAGCGTGCAAAAAATAGCGCGCTGCATGTGGGACATGCCACGCGCGGCAACCAAGGTGAACATCGTGTTGCATGACCAAGCATCCGATGATTCATGAAAAAGTGGGCGTGGCACCGTATGAAATGACGGTACCAGCCGTCACCGATTGCAGACGTGCCAGCGGATGCTGGCACGCCCATCCCTATGGCTTAGGGCGTTCTCGCTAATGCCGGGGTCTTCCCGTTCAGTGGAATGTGCCGAAGCCTGTGCCACGTCAATCAAGGACCCACGAGGCTGAAATAAGGCCCGCTGAAGCCCGCGAAGGTGATCGTATAGACGAAATTCGCGAGGGCCGGGCCCGCGGTAAGCTGCTTGGTCCAGTTCCCGTTGGGGCAGCTGGCATTGGCAAGTAACTGCTGGGCCGTCGGCGCCACCACGCCGAGCGGCGGCACGACGATTTGCCCGTTCTTGGACGCGATCAGCTTTCCCGCCGAAGCAGCATCCGTGACCTGCGTCTTCACATCAACGACCTGACCGCCATGGTTTGTGCACTGCACGGTGCCCGAATAAGTCGCCGACAGGTTCGCTGTCGCATTCGTGTGGCCGATCCCCCCGATGGTAGCCCCGGTACAACTGACATCCAGAGTGGATTGATCTACGGTGCATACCGGCGCGGCAGTTGCAAAATGTGCTCCACTGGGCCCATCGGCGGCATTGGTTTCGGCCCATGCCGCGGGAGCGACCAGCACCGCTGTCAATGCAATCAAAGCTAGATTCTTCATGCTTGTTCTCCAAGAAGCTATTGATAAATAACCGGCTTGCTAATTGCCTTTTTTCTCCTTTCATCAGATTAAGGAAGCACCGATCAATCACCTTTTTGTCGGTGAGTGTTTCGACAAATCCCGCAATCAAATATCTTGATATAAAATACGCGCCGAGAATGTTTTCACGAAAATGAGCCGAATTGGTCTCTTTCCTGACTCGCTTTACGCACTCAGGACCGGACCTCCCTCTTAACAGATCAACAGCCACGCAGTGCTCATCGTCAGATCTTTGTAGCGCACCTTACCGCGACCTGACTGATCGTTGACCACGCGAAAAGGATGCTCGCCCCGCCTGGCTCTCGCCTTGCTTTGTTCCGCAATAGTCAGCAGACGCGTCAAAGCCGTGGCGAAAATCTCGCTTCATATTAATAATATTCGCTTCGGAATTTAATTGGCGTTTCCAATCAACGATTAGAAAGTATAGAAAAAGAAAGGCAGTGAGCTAGAAATTTCTTTTTTGCTTGGCGAAGTTTCGCGCTCCATCTTGGCGCATAACTCACGTGCAACCCGATCTATACTTTAAAGATTTGCAGCACTGCAGATCGGCATTCACTTATTATTAATAAAAGAACGACAAGGCGTATATTTTCACAATTATCGAAGCTGCGAATAAGTTCGCGTTTGAATTGCACGTAATATGCGCTATGCCGACGATGCAGTCGCAGAGGTGCCATTGTCTCGCAAGACGCGTCGGAAGACGGCGTCGGGTCGAGGCTGTGTGAAAACGCAGGCTGGCCGCGTTGCTCCAGGAATTCGCCCCTTCAGATCGCGCTGTATAGGCTTGGCGGCGGTTCGGGAAGGGTAAAGCGACACCCGAAAACCGGCTAGTTTCGCGTTTTCACACAGCCTCGGTAACGGCCGATTCTCGAAAGGGTAAGCGTAGGTCGTGGCGTAGGTTTGCGCGCCGAGCCTCGTCAGATAAGGTGCAGGTACTGCTGCATCATTGGAGTGACGGTTGCAGGTGCTGCTGTGGGTTGCGTGCTCATGTTCATCGGCCAGAAGGGACATCAATCTGAGCGGCCAAAGACGCGCAGCCCCACCGAGCAGGGCGTCTCCCTTGTTAATCCCTGTCAGCTTGCCGGATTGCGTGCCATGACGATCCACGCCGCGCCGTCGATCATCACTGACCGCTCGCCGGGGAGGCCCGCGAAGGCGGCACGAACCGCGGCCGAGGCGCGGGCGCGGATGTCGTCGGGCTGATCAGCGAGCGCACGCGACAGTGGGCCGACCTCGAGTGTCATCTTCGCCGCGTCGTCGATCGCCGCGTTCCGCGTTTCGCCCTCGCCGAATCGGACGGCAGCGTCGAAGGGCGAGATAGCGATATCCGTCAAGCCGGCCGTCGTCAGGATGCGTGCCACGCGCTCCCGGTCGCCGAACGAAAATGGGCCGGGCGCTTCGGGATCGGGCAGCGCACTCGGCGGGAGGATGCCCTTGAGCGCGCCCACCGGCAGGCGCATCCAATCGTTCTCAGCCGCACCGCGCCAGCAGACGAAGGCGACCCGCCCGCCCGGCCGCAGCGCGCGTCGCATATGGGCGAACGCCGCTGTCGGATCGTCGAAGAACATCACCCCGAAACGCGAGAACAAGATGTCGAACGCGCCCTCGGGCAGCTCGGCGCTGCTGGCGTCGGCCACCTGGAACAGGGCCGGCGTATCCTGTGGCGCAAGTGCGCGCGCTCGGCCGATCAGCGGTTCGGATATGTCCACGCCCAGCACTTGGCCCCCCGGGCCGACGCGGGCGGCCAGTGCCAGACTCGACGCGCCCGCGCCGCAGCCGACGTCCAGCACGCGTTCGCCCGTGACGGGCGCGGCGGCTTCGATCGCGGCCTGGCCGAACACCGCCACCAGAGCGTCGAGCCGGGCCTGGTTGGCGACCCAGCGCTCCCCGCTTTGACCATTCCAGTCACCCACCTGATCCGCACGTTGCTTTGCCATGTCATCTCCTTGGCTCGACGATCCACCCTTCGCCGCATCGATCTACGCCAACCTTTTCGAAGGCGGCGACGCAACAAGAGAAGGGAATCCGTGCTCTCAAACCAGCATCGACTGCTGGGCGAAGATGCCCGCCATCGCGCCCTGCGAGGATGCCTGGGTAACCGATGGCAAGAAGGGCGTGGCGAGGTCGCCAGCGGCGTAGATGCCGGGCATGCTGGTTTGGCGGCGCTCGTCAACCTTGAGAACGATGCCGGTGGGCGTATCCACCGTGGCGAGGCTCAGCGATTCATGCAGATTTGCGGACGGCTTGTTGCGCGGATGGGCGAACAGGATGTCGACCGCCACGTTGCGACCGGTATCGAGATTGACGGTGACGATATGGCCCTCGTGATGGGCGATCTCGACGATCCGGCCATCGACGACAGGTATCTTGCGGCGCGCCAGATCGGCCTGGATATCGGGTGGCATGTCGTGACCATCGGAGAAGACAGTCAACTTGTCGGTCCAATCGTGGAACAGCCTGACAGACTGGTGCGACTGCGGGCCGGACCAAACGAGGCCCCAATGCTGGCCGGCGACTTCAAAGCCGTCGCAATAGGGGCAGGGCACGATGGACGTGCCCCAGCTTTCGGCAAAGCCCGGAACATCAGGCATCTGGTCGGCGACGCCATAGCTCAGGATCAGACGGCGCGCCTTCAGGCTTTCGTTGTCGTCAGTGACGATGCAGAAATCGTCGATGGCGCCAGACACGCTCTCCGCCCGGGCATTGACCATCCTGATCGTTGGATAGCGCGCCAGCTGCTGCCGCGCCTCGAGCAGGATGTCCAGCGGCGGCTTGTGATCGTGGCCGAGCAGGCCATGCGAGTGGCCGGCAAAGCGGTTGCGCGGACGGCCGGTGTCAAGAACGGTGACGTTGCGGCGGGCACGGCCGAGCTGCAGGGCGGCGGCGAGGCCGGCAAAGCTGCCGCCGATGATGATGACGTCATTCATGGTGATGGGCTCCGTGTTGTGGATGGAGGGGGCTGGGGGGAAACCTATTCGGAGGACGCCACCCATTGGCTTGCATATTTCAGGTACTGCGTGGTATCGTAATTATATTATTGAGATACTGTCAAGTACCGGAATTATCGTGACCGAAAATAAACAGGCCCGGCGTGGCCGGCCCGCCAATGAGGCGCTTGCCCAAACGATCGTCGACGCCGCGGGCGAACTATTTGTGGAATTGGGTTTTCAAGCGACGACGCTGGACAAGGTCGCCCAGCGGGCGAAGATATCCAAGCTCAGCATCTATCGGCACTTCGAGAACAAGGAGGCGCTGTTCAGCGCGGCAATCGCGGCCGGCTGCCATCAGCTGTTTGCACCACAGGCCCTTCTTGAAGGCGTCGACGGTTCGGTCGAAGATCAGCTCATGGCGGTGGGATCATCACTGCTGCGCACGCTGTTGAGATCAGATGTTCGCAGTGTCGAAGCCATGGTCATGGCCGATAAGACGAATCAAAACTCGTTAAGCAAGCTCCATTACGAAGCTGGCCCCGCCCATGTCATCGCCCAAATTGAGGCCCTGTTGCGTCAATTGCATGCGAAGGCGCTTCTGAACGTGCCCGATCCCCTCCGGTCCGCCCGCTTGTTTGCCGCGCTTTTCAAAGGATCCGATCTTCTGATGGTTGCACGCTTCGATCAGGCGAGAGCAGCGGACGACAACGAAATCGAATCCTATTGCCGGTCGGCCGTTGCCATGTTCATCGCCGCGCACGGTGGCATCTAGCTAAAGGCGCGCGGTATGTCTTGGGCGCCGGTTGCTCTAGCTTTTGTTGACCAACTTAAAGTCGCTGGAGGCGGCGGTGCCTAGAAACCGGCCTCACTCTGTTGTCGGCTTCATAGTCAGCGCGCTTCCTGTCGCTTCAAAGCATCCGGTGCGCCGTCAACAACTTGCAGCATCATTGACGGCGCTATTAGCTTATTTACCCTGAAGCAGCATACCGAGGGGTTTGAGCGGGCCGACCCGCAGGAACTCGAAGTCGAGGAAGCCGCCAGCCGCGAGAGGCATTGCACCCACAATCGCCCTGGCTTCATCGACAGATTCGACGCTCATCAGGAAGACCACGCCCGGATGTTCGTCGATAAAGTAAAACTGCTCGATCTTGCCTTCGAGGTAGAGCTTAAGTGTGTGCGGGACTTCCTTCGGCATGATCTGTTGCCGAACGTCGTCCGTGATGGGTTTCACGCCCTTTCCGATTGCAAAAACTTTCATCTGTCGTCTCCTTGGTGAATCGACGAGGCAGAGTCTAGCCCCCGCACTCGAAAGAAGGTACAGTCGTAAATGCCAACTTTGGGGTCGTTTACGCCATGCGAATCACGCTGATCGCTCTCGATGGAGTGTTTGACACCGGGTACACGGCGATGCTCGATGCGCTCAGGATGGCGAACAGTTTCGCGGCCCGTGAAGGCCGGCAACTTCCGTTTGAAATAAGCGTCGTGGGGGTGCGCAAGAAGGTGCGGACCAATGGCGGGCTCCTTATTCCCGTGCAGCCCATAACGCCGGCATTGATGCCGGACTGGGTGATTCTTCCTGCCTTGGCGACTTCGACACCGGAGCTTCTGATTCCGGCGCTCGAGCGGGCTGACGTAAAGCAGGCCGTTGTGGAGCTCCGGAGGTGGCATGAGCAGGGAGCCAAGCTCGCCACTTCGTGTATCGGGGCGTTCGTGTTGGCCGAAACCGGTCTTCTCGATGATCGCGAGGCGACGACGACCTGGTGGCTTGCGCCGCTGTTCCGGCAACGCTTCCCCAAGGTGCAGCTCGAAGAGTCGCGAATGCTGGTGCCGACCGATATCGGCGTAACAGCCGGCGCGGCGATGGGGCATCTCGACCTTGCGCTTTGGCTGATTCGCAAGGCGAGTCCGGAGTTGGCCGTGGTGGTCTCGCGATACCTGCTCGCCGACCTGCGTTCGTCGCAGGCGCAATACATTATCCCGAACCATCTGGCGCAGGCCGATCCCCTCGTCCTGCGTTTCGAGCGCTGGGCAAGGGATCATCTGAAAGACGGATTCTCCCTGCCGGATGCCGCTTCCGCGGTAGGGACCAGCACGCGCTCATTGCAGCGGCGATGCCAAGCGATACTGGGAAAATCACCGCTGTCCTATTTTCAGGACTTGCGCGTGGAGCACGCCCAAGCGCTTCTCCATGGCGGCATGGACCTGGAAGCCGTGGCCGCCCAGGTAGGCTATATCGACGGGGCGACGTTGGGTGCGCTCCTGCGCCAGAGGACGGGGCGCGGCGTGCGCGACCTTCGTGCCGATCTGCGCTGATGGTTTGGCTAAAGATCGGTGCAGCTTTACCCCACCAAACCGGCGTTCGTTGATGCTCTGCCAAGGAGGTGCGCTCAAATGAACAACGTTGCTCTCGCATGCGTGGTGGTTCTAGGGCTGCTCCTGTTCGGCCTCGGATTGTCCATCTCGGCGATGCGTTTCCGTGAAGGCATCGCGTCGGGCTGCAAGCCGGACCCCGCGAACCTGCTGCACAAGCTCGTCCGGGCTCATGCCAACACGGCCGAATACGCGCCGTTCCTCGCGTTGCTGTTTCTCTATCTTGGCGCGCGATCGCCTTCGACGGCGACAGTGTCGCTGATGGTCGCGGCAACCGTGTGCCGCTGCTTGCTCGTCGTCGGACTGATCGCGTGGCCGACGATGGCAAGGTTCAACCCTTTGAGGTTTGTCGGCGCACTGGGCACCTACCTGACCGGTATGGCGCTATGTGTGTCGCTGCTGCTTTGAGATGCGACTGACGACGAGATCGCGTGTGCTTAGCGCGCGCCGACGCGCGCGTTCTTGCCCATCAGCTCAACAACGAAGTCAAGAAACGCCCGCGTCTTTGCCGGCAGGTGATGCCGGGACGGGTAGTACGCGTATAGCGGAAATCGCTCGTCTGCCCATTCGGGAAACAGATTGATCAATTGGCCGTTCGCGATCAGTGGCTCGGCACCGAGCAGCAACATCTGCGCGATTCCGGAACCGGCGAGGCATGCGTTGAGCAGGGCGCCCGGATCGTTGACCGTGAGGCGTCCCCGGGTGTCGACCACAATGCGCTTTCGCCGGCGATGGAATTCCCACGCGAACGGCTTGCCTGTCTCCGGGTTGCGAAATTCAATGCATCGGTGGCTTCGGCTTTCAAGGTCCTCGGGTTTTGCCGGCCGCCCCCGGCGAGCGATATACGCGGGCGATGCGACCGTAACAATGCCGGTATCGAGCAACTTTCTCGCGATCAGCGTAGAGGCTCGGGGCTCGCCGAATCGCACGGCGATGTCGAAGCCGTCCATGACGAGGTCGCCAAGACTGTCTCGCGCGATGAGCTCGATTTCGAGTTCGGGGTTCGCGTCCATGAACGCATCGAGTTGCGGCCCAAGAATGGTCCGGTAGACGACAGGATCCAGATTGACTCTCAGCTTTCCACGCACAGCGGAGGCGCTACCTGCCGCGGCCGCGGCTGCTTCCTCCAGCCCGGCGAGATGGGGCATGACCTGCTCGTAAAAGCGGCGGCCCTCTTCAGTCAGCGAGACGGAGCGCGTCGTTCGGTTGAAGAGCCGGATGTTCAGCTTTTTTTCCAGCCGCGCAATCGCGCGACTGACGCCCGGCGGCGTCATTCCGATGACTTCCGATGCGGCCGCGAACGTCCCCATATCCACCACGGCGGCGAACACGCTGATGCTGCCGGACAGCTTCTCGCTACTGGATCTCATGATTGCTCGACTGAATGCGGGTGGTGAATCGCGACCGACCAACCCGAAGGCCAACGCGCCAAAACTGCGCCGTGCAGCAGCGCAGGATAACTCCGTGGATCATGCCGCATTGATGACTCGTTGTCACTGATCTGATGCCATCCATGTCATTTTGTTTCGATCGGTGTTTGTCCAGAATGCGTGTCACCGAGACACCCGATGTATCCACATATGGAGAACGAGCAATGTATGCAATAACAGGAATCACCGGCCAGGTCGGCGGCGCACTGGCCCGCGAGCTGCTGGCCACGGGTCAGCCGGTGCGCGCGGTCGTGCGCGATGCGACGCGGGCAGGATCATGGGCAGACCGAGGTTGCGAGATCGCGACGGCGTTCATGGAGGACGCTTCGTCGCTCGCCGCCGCGTTCGAGGGCGCCACCGGCGTTTTCATCCTGCCGCCTTCGGAGTTCGATCCGGCACCCGGGTTTCCCGAAGCGCGGAAGGTGATCGAGGCTGTGTCCGCAGCGCTTCTGAAGGCGCGGCCAGAAAAAGTCGTTTGCCTGTCGACGATCGGCGCACAGGCCGACGAGATCAATCTGCTTACTCAACGCACGCTGATGGAGCAGGCACTGCGCGAGATGCCGATGCCGGTGACGTTCCTGCGGCCTGGCTGGTTCATGGAAAACGCTGCATGGGATGTCGCGTCCGCGCGCGACGATGGCGTCATTGCCAGTTACCTGCAGCCTCTCGACAAGCCCGTGCCGATGGTCGCTACCGCGGACGTAGGCCGCGTTGCGGCCGAACTGCTCCAGCAGACGTGGCGCGGTGTGCGCGTGGTCGAGCTCGAGGGCCCGCGCCGGGTGAGTCCCAATGATCTCGCATTGGCCTTCGCTCGCGTGCTGGGTGCGCAGGTACGCGCGGAAGTTGTCGAGAGACAGACGTGGGAAGCGCTGTTCCGCGGGCAGGGCATGAAGCATCCTCTACCCAGGATGCGCATGCTGGACGGCTTCAATGAAGGCTGGATCGATTTCGAAAGTAATCCTGACGAAATCTTGCGTGGCCGCGTCGAACTGGAGACGGTTCTGCGCGAGCTAGTGTCGCGTGCAGTCTGACCGGCGCCTCGATCCGTCGGATTGATCGACCGCCATGTCGTGCACGGGCCAATCGGCAACTTGGAACTATACTGGGGCAACCTGGAGGGTTCCATGACTGATCACGACAGACTGCATCCGCTACGTCCGTTCCTGAAAAATTGGGTTTGGGAGCACGGCCGAATCGGGACTCGCTATCTGGACTGCGTCGACTGCGAAATCAAGTTTGATGAAGGCAAGAAGTCGCATTTCGCAGCGGAAAAATATATCTATGTGCCGCTTGGCAACGGCGCTGACGACGATGCGTCTGTGGAGGGGCCCGCAATTCAGGAGGCCGGACTTGCCCGGTTTTTGCGGGCTGCGCAGTTGGGTAAGCCGGAAGAAGCCGGTTCTGTAGCGGAGGTGCAGCGCGCAGTGCAGGACTGCGTGGAGATTGGCCTGTTCAGTGCGTATCAAGGAGAGGCTCGCAATGCATTTGCCCGATACGCGCAGGAACCCATGTTCGACGACGAGATCCGCGCGGCGGTTGTCGACGACATCCGGCGCGTTTATGTCGGCATGCGCGAGCAACTTGGACTGTACGATTTTAGTGTGCTCTACGGCTTGCCCCAGCCACTGCTTATCGGCGACACGCCCTTCATTGACTGGCGCGTATCCGCGAGTCCGGCACTTCCGTTCGTGTCGCTTCCGCTGGGACCTTACTGTCTGCTGGTCGGCGCGCCATCGGGCAGGAAAAGCCGTATCGGCCCGGTGGTCTGGAAGGCCGCTGCCACGATGGGCCCGTTGAAAGACCACAACCGCCGGATCGAGGAGCAGGCACGTCTGTGGCTGGTGGCGACTACGGATGATCAACTCGTTGCTGTGCAAAGTCGCATGGTTGCGGCTAGAGGGGCCAGGGAAGGGGAAGGGAAGCCCTGAGTGATGTCGACGGGAGGGAGGGCGTCGTCGGGGGCTGAATGCTGAGCGGTAGTTCGTTGACGTGTTTGGGTAAGCGATCGCGACAGCCCTTGTTCCAACTAAATGGTCGTTGTCCGAAGGGGCATACCATGGCTGAACATCTGAATATTGTCACCGTGCTTGAGAAGGCGATCTCACCGGCTGAACGCCTCGGGATGGTTTTCGATCTCGCAAAGTCCTACGCCCCGTTCTTTGACAACCTTCACGAGATATGTCGGAACAACTACAAGACCGGCGTTGCGCAATGTGAACCGTGGCCTGAAGGCGAGTCCCTATTGGCAGCCGGTGCAGGAAATGACGAACTGCTTTTCATATACGGTGATCAATCTATCGGAGCCGGCGGCGCTCGAAGCAGCATCGGTATTGAAGAAAATGGTGTGAGGGCACAGTTCGTCGTCTCCCTTCCTTTGCCGCGCAATTTTGATCTCGACGAGTTGCGGCAGTTTCTTATGGAGACGGCAAACGTCGCCAGACGCATCTCGAACACCTTTGTTGTCGCGGCAGGACGGGAGCTTGAAAGCGATATCGACAGAAAGGTCGACGATGGACTACCAAAGGTCCTTGCAGAGGATTGGACATGCGAGCGGATTGTTGTCCCAAGGCATCTAATTTCGGTGCCTCTCAGATGTTTCGCAACGTTGGTCGAGTCGGATCAAGCCATTCTGCTTAAGCGAACGTCAATGCCATGAATCGATGGGGGACTTCGCTGTCAGTTCATTCAAAAACTGTTTACTTTTTCTTGAAATGAGGCGCCGTTCGCCTGCATGCACATTCGGACACTCGAGCGACCGCTCCAGTCGGCAAACGGCCGTTCCGATGAGAATGATTCAGATTCCGTCATCTGCCAAAGCGTTCCTGACCTCCACTCAGAGTGTCAGAACCCGGTGAATTCTTAACCCGACGGATTGGCGCAGCGGCGACATGCTACGATCAACGCGATCCGACTTTCATCCCGACGCACAATGACGACGATGTATGAATTGCTCGGTGTGTGCGAGAACGCGACCAACGAGGAAATCAAGCGAGGCTACCGAAAGGCGGCGATGAAAGCGCATCCCGACCGCAACGTCGGGTGCGAAGCGGACGCGCATGCGCGATTTCAGGAGATCAAGGAGGCATACGCGATTCTCTCGGACCCGGAGCTGCGCCGCGTCTATGACACCACTTACGCAGAGGAAATGCTCCGTCACGCACGGCTTCGCGAAGAAGAGGAGCGCTTGAACGCGGAGCGCGAAGCGGAATATGCGCGGTTCGTGGCATGGGCGATGCGCTTCGCCGAGCAAGGGCACAACCGCGACGTCGTGTTCGGTGTTCTGCTCGGCCGTGATTGCGATGTTCAACTCGCCGAGCGCATTGCCGGCAGCGTGGTCGAGCTGCATGCGTCGCGCCAGCCGGGCGGGTCGCAGGACGGGGAGCGTGATGAGCAGATGCCGCAATGCGACGAGAGGGCGACACAGGCGGCATCGGCGCCGGCGTCAAAGAGCGACGCGCGAAGGAGTGGCGAACACGCGCATACGGACTTTTTCAGCGCTCTCTGGCACGGCGTGTTCGGGCTGCGCCGGTGAGCCTTGGTGTGTGACCAGTTCTGCGAACGCAGAACTCGACCGCGATCGGCGCCAAGAGCTTCGGTTCTCGATAAACAGCTCGTGTACCCGGCCACGCGGTGCCATGCGCTCGGCGTCAACGCGCTGGGCATGCTCCCGGTATGCATACTGGCAGGATCGCTATAGTCGAATACCGTGCAGATCAGTTCGACCGATTCGCTTGCGCCGATCTGATCAATTGCTTCGCACGTTCGGTGCCTTCCGACATCAAGAGCGCGGCAGCTTTTTTAAAATGGCCTTCTCACGCTCGAGGCGTTCGATACGCGCCTCGAGTTCCTGAATGCGCCGTTGACCGGCGTGATTGCCTTGCCCTGCGGCACGACGCCCCGACGCTCCATCTGAAGTTGCTGCACCCAGTGACACAGCACCGTCTCGCCGACATCGACCGAGCGGCTTGCCTCCATATGGCTATAGCCCTGGTCGAGCACCAGACTGGCTGCTTGCTGTTTGAACTCCGGGGAAAACGGACGTCGGTGCTTGCTCGTCAGACACCGCTTCATGGCGACCAGTCTCGCCAAAATCAGTGTCCGAATTCATTCGACCACTACACATCTGATAAATCCATCTACGATTCGGCCCAGCGGGCCGGCCTTATTGTGCGAGGCACGGCGAATGGTGATGTCGGCACCTGGATCTTCTACGACACCGCTAGCCGGACCCTCACGCTCGACCGATCTAGGTCCGGCAACATCCGATTCTCGAACGCGTTCAGCAAGCAGCACATTGTCAATATGCCGTGGAGAACGGGAAGTTGCGCCTTACCGTACTGATCGACCGGAATTCAGTGGAAATGTTTACGGGCGACGGCCGTACCGTCATCACCGACCTCATCTTTCCGGCACCCGACGACAATCGCGTTTCGGTCTTCGCCGACAACGGCGAGGCGACGTTCAGCGATATGACGATTACCCGTCTCGCTGATCCACGTGCAAAGCAATAGTGCCATGCGTTGGCTCGAAAGCTGGGCTCCGCCAGAACGCATCGCATCTACAGCAAGGACTTGCCTGGTTCTCCCGGACGTGCCGCGTTGAGAACGCCAAGTGTATCGCTGCCGTCAAGGCATGCAGGATGGTCCGTCACGCCGAACGGCGCGCGACTTTGAACTATGTATGTAGTTCCACGGATGCCGGCTGTAGGGCCAATCCCATCGGGCATCGGCCTGACACAATCAAGCGGTTGACACCTTCAATTGCGTGCTCTTGACTAGACTCGCATTTCGTAAAAATTACGGTGTGCTACCAGTTATTACTCAGGAGAGAAATGATGATGAGTAGCTGTTTTCAGCAGAGCCGGCTGCTCCGCCCCCACCTGCTCGCGAGCGCAGTTTCTGCCGTCGTGATGATTATCGCCACGACACCAGCTCAGGCACAATTCCCAGCCCCGACACCTCACTCCCAACAGGCATTCGATCCGGCTGCCAGCTTTACCTCCCGATGGACAAGGGCGGATGCCCGGCAGATCAAGGCCATGTCCCTTCCCACTACAGTCGGCGGGAACTCGCTGCCCCCGGCCCTCACCATGCCGAACATCCGCGCGGACTTCCCTGACACCAATGCCGACTTCTGGGTATGGGACACCTGGCCGCTCGCGGACCTGCACGCAGTGCAACTCAGCTACAAGGGCTGGGACGTGATTTTCTCGCTGACCGCCGATCGCCACGGCGGCTATTCGTTCGATGACCGGCACGTGCATGCGCGCATTGGATTCTTTTATCGCAAGACGGGCATTCCCGCGTCACAGCGGCCCGCGAACGGCGGATGGATCTTCGGCGGCCATCTGTTCCCGGATGGCTCGAGCATCAGGGTTTTCGGCCCCACCGTGCCGATCACGCAAAACGCTGAATGGTCCGGCTCCGCCAGGCTCACCAGCGGCGCCAACGTGAGTCTCTACTACACGGCGCTGGCGTTCAACAAAACGTCCCCGAACGGCCCGGACATCACCCCGCCGGTCGCGATCATTGCGCGCGCGGACGGCCATATCCACGCGGACGCCACGCATGTGTGGTTCGACGGCTTCAACGATCACCAGGCGCTGCTGCAACCCGACGGTGTCCTGTATCAGAATGGTGCGCAGAATAATTTCTACAACTTCCGTGACCCGTACGTGTTCCTCGATCCGGCTCATCCCGGCGACACGTACATGGTGTTCGAGGGCAACACCGCCGGCCCGCGTGGGGCGCCCACGTGCACTGCCGACGACCTCGGCTATGTATCCGGCGACCCGTTCGCCGAGACTGTCGCAGCTGTGAATGCCTCCAGTGCGGTACTGCAGAAAGCGAACGTCGGCCTCGCGATCGCGACGAATCCTCAGCTCACTGCATGGAAGTTTCTTCCACCGATTCTTTCCGCGAACTGCGTGGACGACCAGACCGAGCGGCCGCAGATCTATCTGAGCAACGGCAAATACTATCTGTTCACGATCACTCACCGCTCGACCTATGCGACTGGCGTCGACGGGCCGGATGGCGTGATGGGTTTCGTCGGCAACGGGATCCGCAGCGATTTCCTGCCGATGAACAAGGGCAGCGGCCTGGTGCTCGGCAACCCGACCGACCTCACTCAACCTGTCGGCTTTCCGTTTGCGCTGGATCCAAACCAGAATCCACGCACATTCCAATCGTATTCGCACTATGTGATGCCGGGCGGCCTGGTCGAATCCTTTATCGACGCAATCGGCCCGCGGCGCGGCGGGTCGCTCGCGCCGACCGTCAAGATCAACATTGGCCTCACGACGTCGGCGGTTGATCTGACCTATGGCACTGGCGGTCTGGGCGGCTACGGTGATATCTCTGCCAACCAGCCGGCTCTCGGCCGGGGCGGTGCGAACAATGGAAAGGGAGGCGGCAACGCGCCGTAAGCTGCGCTTGATTGTTACAGGGTAAGTTTCGCGGAGAGCGGCATACCCGTATGCTACCCGTCTCGATCCGGGTGCGGCCACGAGGCCGCACCTTACTTGCTTTGCGACTGCAAATGCCGATGCGCATCGCGCGAAAAGTCCGGGTGTGCCGGCCATCTGCAATACGAGCATTCCTGCATGATCAATCCGGCGGTCATTTTCCAACGCCGGGCAGTTACGATCAGACCGTCTTCAATCCAGAATAGGCTCTGGGAGCCTGGCGACGCATTGGCCTGACCTATTCCCTCCCGCGGGCGCTGAGCCAAACGCCGATGTGTCGCCACGTCGACTCGCTAATGATGTCGGCGACGTTCCGCGTGATCGAGCTGAACGCGTTTCTGATTGCGCGCAGCGGATATTCCCGATTGTCGGCGCGGACTCAGGTTCCGGATCGACATGGTCGGGCGCCAGCACTTAGGTACAGGTGACTTCTTGTGTGCAGTACCTGCCGTTGAGGTAGCTTAGGTTCCAACGGCGCGAGTGGGTCGACTCCGGTCCGCTGATGATCTGCGAGCGCGAGCACGGATTAGGGGTGGGCTTGCCCAATCGCGCTCGCATGGGCGCGACGACCACGGCTGCGATCACTCCCGAAAGGACGGATCAAGCCCCTCGACCAATCGCATCAGCGTATAAAGTGCCCTTGCTTCAGGACCCGCGTGCAAGTGCTCGAGCTGTTGCGCCGCGTGTTCACAACCAGCGGGTGCCGGTAAGGTCCAGTTGTTGATATTGCCTATCGGCGTGTCAAAGTGCGGGCCGAAGGGCAAACAGCCCCGGCGTGAAACACACATGAAACCGGGGCTGTCGGGTACGTCAATGCAGTTGTCGCTTTAGATCGGAAAGTTCCGAATGCATCGTACTTACTGCATTCATGATCTTGGCATCAAGACTGCCGGCCTGTTGGCAAGCACGCTCTGCACGATCACCGATTCGTTCGAGATCGTCGACGCATTGCCGAATACGATCTTCATCGTTGGACGCCATGAGCTTCTTCGCCGATTTGCATTCCTTGTCCAACTCATCCACCCAGTTGATCAGGTCCTTTGGAATCGTCCTGTCGGCGTGACAGGTACGTGATGCCTCGCTCACGGTTTGCTGCAGATGGGTAAAGCGCTTTTGGATTTCACTGGTTTGCAACATGATGAACTCCTCCTTGAACGTCGGTTCCAGATGAGCTCAGGCAGCAGATAACTCCGGCGTCGCCCGTGGTATCGCCAGTCGCTCGCTTCAATCGGCCGGCGGCAACACTGCATTGCATCGAAGCTGCAACTGCAACCGAGCCCGCGGAACGGGTAAGTTCTAGTGTAGGCCACTACCGCAGGGAGTAGTAATCCGGGCAGGCCGCCAGGATGCGACATCGACGGATACTCCGTGCACCGCCGACGGCGCAGGCTGATTGCTCGAGGCAATATCTCCTGTGCGCTCGCGCCCTGTGAGCTGCAAGGAGCTGCAAAGGCTCCTTACCCCGAATACGCATGGCCTTGGACGCCGGACTCGTCGTCCCATCGGTAAGCGATCGATAAAAGACAGAAACCGGCCAATTTCAGCCGTTCGACACGGACGCTCGGATCGTTGACAATCGATGGCCAACTCCGCCGGCAGGCCTACCAACCGCACGTGGCGACCATCCGCGTCGGGCCATTTCGTTCTCTGACATCACGTTCCGCCGCCCAATACGGCCGCCGGAAGCCGCTCACATTCAAACCGGAACGGCTGGAGCGCAACGTGGGGCGGATAGTGGCCGCACCCTACGCGTTGGTCTCTCCGGTCACCAGGTCCTGAACGTCTCTCGGCCGAAGGATTTTCTCAACCAGGCGTGCCGACATCTCGCGGCTCAACAGTCTCTGCAAATTGGCAAGCAGCCGGTTCCGGGTTCCAACAATCCGATGGCTCCGATTGCGATCCAGCGCCCACAAGGCATCCTGCACCACACTCGCGACAGGCATCGGCGTGCCGACGGCCGCCTCCTGCGCGCCAACGACATCGAAAAAGGCGGTTTGCGTCGCCCCGGGACATAAGGCGACGACCCGGATGCCGCGATGCCGGTTCTCAGCCCAAACGGCTTCTGAAAATGACAACAGAAAGGCCTTGGTTGCGCCGTAGACGGCCATATAAGGATCGGGCTGGAATGCGGCTGTCGACGCGACGTTGATGACCACGCCAGCGGAACGCGCCTGCATCCCCGGCAGCAGAAGATGAGTCAGCTCGATTGCGGCCATGCAGTTCACCAGCACTTCGTCGCGTTGGCGCGTCCACGGAATCGTTTCGAAGCGCCCGTAAGCCGCAAAGCCCGCATTATTGACGAGTACATCGATGACTTTGCCGGTCACCTTCAGGTGGCAATCGATCGTGTGTACGGCATCAGTTGTGCTCAGGTCGGCCGTCAGGAAATCGGCGTCGCACGCATAGTCGCGTCGCAGTTCCGCGGCCAGATCGCGCAGCTTGTCGCGAGAGCGTGCGACCAGCAGAAGTCTCGCGCCACGTTTGGCCAATGCATAGGCAAACGCGCGCCCGATACCCGACGATGCACCCGTGACAAGTGCTGTTTTTCCGTGAAAATCGAAACGATTTCTCATAGCCCGCGGATGGAGTGGAAGGTGACTTGGACTGTAAACCGTTGACTACAGGCAACGGTCAAGCCTTAATGACGGTCCACAACATTGAATGGAGGCAGCATGCGCATCGGCGAACTATGCAAGCGGGCGGGCGTTTCGCACGATACCGTGCGCTACTACGAGCGAATGGGGCTGCTGGACAAAGCAACACAACCTCACGCGACAAATACGTACAAGCACTACTCCGAACGCTCGTTACAGCGGATACAGCTGATTATCCATGCGAAGGCATTAGGCTTCACGCTCACGGAAATTGGCGACGTCATTCATATATGGGACAGTCCGACATTCGGTGTTGCGAAAAAGGTCGCTTGCCTGCAAGCAAAGCTCACAGAAATCGACGAAAAGAGCCGCGCGCTGACCCTGCTGCGCGCAGGGCTGGTGAATGCGCTGGCCAAAGTTGGCAGCGATTGTGTCGAAGGACACATCGCGTGGTGAGGCGCTATTGGTGAAAGCGACAAACCGACTCAAGCAAGAGTGTCAATGGCCGCTTCGGTTTCAGGCGAGCGTCCGGGTCAGGTAGCGCCCGTTGCTCGGGACTCGAACTGGATCTCCCTTCAAGTCAAGTTGACGTAGCGAATGGCCGGGAAGGGTGGCGGATTCAACCGGATGCAGTCCGTTCGACGCCGGCATCCGACAACGGCTCACCGTCGGGCTGTAGTCGGCCAGAAGCGGTCTTATTCGTGCGACGACTTGCTGACGCTCAATCGTCTGCTTCAGGACGGTGAACGACCATTCTGTCTTCGAGCTAGAGGCGGCGTCTGGCCTAAATTTCGCCAGGCCATTGCGGCGCCGACTATCAAGAGTAGTACCGAAACGACCAATGCATGCTCCATCCCGTGCATAAACGACACCCACCCTGACCGCCGAACGAAGAAGCCGAATATCGCGACGCCCATTACGCCACCGATCTGACGGGCAGCATTCAACAATCCCGATGCCACCCCCGAGTGTGCGCTACTCACGGCGGTAAGCGTGGCAGCAGTAATAGTGGGAATCGTAAGGGCGATGCCACTGCCTGCGAGGAGCATCGGGACTGCAAGCAGCCAGAAAGATTCCGCGGCGATTGCCGGCCACATCGCGAGATAACCGACTGCGGAAATCAGTAAGCCGATCGTTGCCAACGTCCGCGCCCCCAGCCGACTCGCCAGTCGCCCGGCAACTATGTTCATCAGCATCAAAATACCCATCATCGGCAAGAGTGCAACTCCCGAGCGCACTGGCGTCATGTGCCAGATGGACTGAAAGAGCAGGCTTAACGTGAAGACAATGCCGTAAAAGACCAGATTCGCGATCATGCCGATAATCGTCGCGCTGCGGACGGTCCGGTCCTCCCACAACGCGGTCGGCAGCATCGCGGCCGGATTGCGTGTTTCCAAACGGATGAATACGATACTCAGCCCGATGCATAGTGCGAAGGCGCCGAGAACAACGGGACTGCTCCAGCCCAGCGCGCTGACTTCGGTTGATGCGAACGTGAGCGCCGCCAGTGCAAGTGCGCCGGTGAGTTGCCCGGGAAGGTCGAGACTCCTGCCACGTTGGGCTTTCGTATCAGGCACGAATCTCCAGGTCAACCAGATGCCTGCTACACCGACGGGCACGTTGACCAGAAAAATACTGCGCCAGCCGATTACAGCGACAAGTAGCCCGCCCACAAGCGGTCCTGCGGCCAACGCGATACCACCTCCCGCGCCCCACCAGCCTATCGCCCGACTGCGCGTCGCCGTATCCTGAAACGCCAGACGCAAGACGGCCAGCGAATTCGGCACCAGCAGCGCTGCGCCTAGCCCTTGGACCAGACGCCACTCGATCAACGCTTGCATGGTTTGCGTCAAGCCGCAGCCGATCGATGACAGCGTGAAAATCGCGTAGCCTGCGATAAACATATGCTTTGCACCAAGCCGGTCGCCCAGCGCGCCCGCAATTAGCAGCAACGATGCGAAGACGAGCGCATACGCATTGACGACCCATTGCAGGTCGGTGACATTTGCGCCAAAAGCCGTCCGCAACGTGTCGAGCGCGACGTTGACGACACTGACGTCGACCAGAACGACGACAAAGCCGAGGCATGCCGCCACTTGAACCAGCAACGACTGATGTTTGGATGGTGACGGCATCGACAATCCTTCGAATTGGGAAGGTCGAAGCGTATAGGATCGCGGTCTGTGCGAATATTCCGCAAAATCGCATAGCAACCCGGAGAAAATGCACCGATGTTCGACTGGGAAAACCTTCGCTGCTTCATTGCCGTTGCGCAAACTGGCAGTCTCTCGGCCGCGGCACGACGATTGAGTGTCGATCATGCGACGGTCAGTCGTCGCATCAGCGCGCTCGAAGCCGAACTGCAGGTACGTGTGATCGACAGATTGCCGCGTGCGTGCCGACCAACGTCAGCAGGCGGGCAGATTCTCCAATTGGCCGAGCAAATGGAAGAGCACGCGTTTGCGATTGAGCGACTTGCGCTAGCGGAGCACATGCCGATGCACGGCATGGTGACCATGAGCGTGCCGCCAGTGCTCGCGAATAACCTCTTCGCGAATCACTTTCATGAATTCACTCGATTACACCCGGGCATTCGGTTGTCGATGGCCAGTCAGGCGCAGCGAATCTCGCTAGGCCGCCGTGAAGCGGATCTTGCGGTGCGGCTCGTTCGCCCCGAGGAACCACAAAACGTCACGCGCAAGCTTGGTGAGATGATGTTTGGGCTATATGCGAGCCACGGATATGTGCACGCGTCTACCCCCGCCGATTGGGCATTCATCGGCTATGAAGCGCAATTCGCGGAAATGCCGCACCAGAAGTGGCTTGAGTCGATTGCCCAAGGGCGACCGATCATTTGCGAAGTAAGTGATATCACGACGCAGCAGGTGGCGGCCCGAACGGGAGTCGGAGTGGCTGCGTTGCCAATGTTCATGGGTGATAGCGATCCCGATCTGCAACGCCTGCCGTTTGATGGGGAGTCGTTCTCTCGCGAAATCTGGCTGGTTGTGCATGCCGATCTCAGGCATGCGCCGCCGATTCGCGCGGTCATCGATTTCATCTCGGGCGTGGTCGGCAGGACCTTCGCTCCGCATTTGCGGCAGTAGCGACAACTACGACGCGGGCTTGTAACGTCGGGGACCATTGTCCAATGCTGCCCCGAACCGACATTCACGCTCCGACTTCGTGACTGGCTGAAATGGGTCGGTAGCGACACCCACGAAGAGCCCTTTTGTTGGCTGACCGACGGGCGCGGCGGCACGCCTGCCCGACGCTCCGCGTCCGCCGCCACCTCCCCCCAAGACCCCTCTGCTAATATTGTAGAAAATATGCAATATCCGCCGCCGCGCCGGCGCTTGCCTGCCCGCCTTCCCCCAGTCCGAACCGCAACATGAACGAGAAACGACGCCCTGCTCTTGTCTACGCCACGCGCGCCGAAGCCGCAGCGAACGAATTGCGCCGCCGTATCCTGACAGGGGAGTATGTCGACGGCTACCAGCTTCGCCAGGATGCGCTCGCGACCGAACTCGGCATCAGCCGCATCCCGCTGCGCGAAGCGCTCGTGCAGCTCGAGAGCGAAGGGCTCGTGAAGATCCTGCCTCACAAGGGCGCGATTGTCTCGGAGCTGTCCCCGGAGGACATCACCGAACTCTTCGAATTGCGCGCCCTGCTCGAACCCGTGCTGCTGAAAAAATCGATTCCCAAGCTCACCGCCGACGATTTCGCGCGGCTCGATGCGATCCTCGCGGAATACAGCGAAGTGCTCCATGCGAGCCAGTCCGGACGTTGGGGCGAACTGAACACCGAACTGCATCAGCTGCTGCTGTCGCGCGCCGACCAGCCGAAAACCACGGCGATCGTCGCGTCGCTGCTGCAACAGACCGACCGCTACACGCGCGTGCAACTGTCTCTATCCGAGGCCGCGCGCGACGTGGCCGAATCGGAACACGCCGAACTCGTCTCGTTGTGCCGCAAGGGCGATGCGCGCGCGGCGGCGTCGCTGCTCAAGCGGCACATCGAGCATGCGGGCGGTGAGTTGAATGCGTTCCTGCGTGACCGGCGGCTGGGTCGTTGAAGTCATCCGGGCGCCATGGCTGACATGCGGCTCTAGCCTCCGGCACAGTGAAGCGGGGTCGCATGCGATGCGCAGGCTGTCCGTGCATCACCGGATCCCGCTTGCCTCCATCATCACGTTCGCTTACCCGCCGCCGATTCCCTGCAACACCTTGCCGGTTCCGCCGCATACCGCGCATTTCTGTCCTTCGACCATGCCGGTGCCGCGGCATACTCCGCACAGATCCTCGCCTACGCCGGGCGCATCGGGCGGCCCTTCGTCGCCCGGATTCAATGGCGGGTCTTGATTCTGGCCCGTCGGCGTTCTGGTCGTCTGCATCACACACCTCCATTCGCGTTTCCGACGTCGCTGCGAGCACGCATCGTGCGTGCCCGCTGCGACGACACGGGCACCATGTCCGACCTGCATGCCGACAGCGCGCAGGGCAGGCGGACCGACAACGATGACGCCACGTCCCGCATGACGACGGAGAATCGACGTCATCGCGTCGTCGTTACAACGACGGCGCCCATGTCGAGCCGAACGGGTTCGACTGGTCGATGCCGGGGAAGTCGACGAACGCCTTGCTGCAGTCGAGCACATTGCCTGGACGCGCGTTGCGGGTGGCCTCGCCGTTCACGACGACGCGGTTCGCAGTCGATGCGAACACCGGCAGGTTCACGTTGTGCAGCGTGAGGTTCGCGTCGGATGCGATCGTCGAGATTCCGTCGGGCGTGTCGGCGGTCGAGACGTGCGCCGCGAACAGGGCGAGCACGCGCGGGTGTGCGCTCGACCCGGAAAGTCGGGAGGTCATGACGGATGTCTCCTGGTGAGGCAGTGTCCGCGGACGCTGCCGGGTTGGTATCGGGTCGGTCGAGGCGGGGCGGCGGCGTGGGCCGTAGCCGCCCTTGTGAACAGTCATCCTATGACGTGAGGCAGGGAAACGAAAGACGGCATTCGGCATCAGGAAAACGACGCAACCTACCTCCGATTCAAATACAGAGCCATTTCCGGAAAACGTTTCGCCGACATCGGGCTAAACAGAGAACGCTTTTCCCTCTATCCGTCCGCCAACCCGCTACAGAGGCGCTTATAGGGGTATGCACCAAGTGAGTTAAACGATTAACCGACGTACATTCGCCTCCACACGTCATACAACGTATGACTCCGGTTTCGCGAAGGCCCAAGCCCGACCTATGCGCAAGACCACCCGAATCGCCGCCAAATAGCGAGCTACAACCAACAAGGAGACTGACGATGACGCACCGATTCCCCCGCTCCCGTACCGCACTGGCCGTCGCGCTGATGGCCGGCTTCGCGATGTCCGCGCAGGCACGCGTATTCCGCTCGGCGGACGTGCACGGCGACAGCTTCCCGACCAACATGGCGGTCAAGTACATGGGCGACGAGCTGTCGAAGCTCACGGGCGGCAAGGACTCGATCAAGGTGTTCGGCAACAGCGCGCTCGGCTCCGAGAAGGACACGGTCGACCAGGTTCGGATCGGCGCGATCGACATGGCGCGTGTGAACGGCGCGTCGTTCAACGAGATCGTGCCGGAGTCGCTGATCCCGTCGTTCCCGTTCCTGTTCCGCGACGTCGACCATTTCCGCAAGGCGATGTACGGTCCGGCCGGCCAGAAGATCCTCGACGCGTTCGCGGCGAAGGGGATGATCGCGCTGACGTTCTACGAGAGCGGCGCGCGCTCGATCTATGCGAAGCGTCCGGTGCGCACACCGGCGGACATGAAGGGGCTGAAGGTGCGCGTGCAACCATCTGACCTGATGGTCGACGAGATCCGCGCGATGGGCGGCACGCCGACGCCGATGCCGTTCGCCGAGGTGTACACGGGCCTGAAGACGGGCCTCGTCGACGCGGCGGAAAACAACCTGCCGTCGTACGAGGAAACCAAGCACTTCGAGGTGGCGCCCGACTACTCGGAGACGCAGCACGCGATGACGCCGGAAGTGCTGGTGTTCTCGAAGCAGATCTGGGACACGCTGTCGCCGCAGGAGCAGGCCGCGATCCGGAAGGCCGCGGCCGATTCGGTGCCGTATTACCAGAAGCTGTGGACCGCGCGTGAGGCATCGGCGCAGCAGGCGGTGACGAAGGGCGGCGCGAAGATCCTGCCGGCCGCGCAGGTCGACCGCGCGGCGTTCGTGAAGGCGATGCAGCCGCTGTGGACGAAGTACGAGAAGACGCCGCAGATGAAGCAGATCGTCGACGAGATCGAGGCCACCAAGTGACCCGTCGCACTTCCCTGAACGGCGCGGCGGCCGTGGGCTCGCCGGACGCGGCCTCCGCGGACGGTGCGGCGCCGGGCCGGCCGCGCGCGGCCGCGCCGCTGTTGCGCTGCGCGAACGACCTGCTGTTCCGTGCGCTGGCGGTGATTGCGTCGCTGTGTCTCGCGGCGCTCACGCTGCTGGTGTTCTACGCGGTGGTGATGCGCTACGTGTTCGAGAACGCGCCCGATTTCGTCGAGCCGATCGCGCTGCTGCTGGTGATCGTGATCGCGATGTTCGGCGCGGCGATGAAGGTGCGCGACGGCGGCCATATCGGCCTCGACTCGTTCGTGCGGCGCCTGTCGCCGGGCCCGCGCACCGTGGTGATCGCGATCCAGCATCTGAGCCTGATCGCGTTCGCGATCGCGATCATGGTCGGCTGCGGCAGCATGGCCGCCGAGACGATGGCCGACCGCATCCCGATCATCGGGCTGCCCGAAGGCGTGCGCTACCTGATCACGATTCCCGCGGCGATCGCGATCGTCCTCTTCTCGCTCGAGCACCTGCTCGTGCTTCGTCGTTCTTCGTCGGGACAATAACGCCATGGAACTCGCGATCCTGTCCGTCAGTTTTCTGATTTTCCTCGTGCTTGGCGTGCCCGTCTCGTTCGCGCTCGGCATTTCCTGCGTACTGACCTATATGGTCGAAGGGCTGCCGATCGCGACCGCGATGCAGTCGATGATCTCGGGGATGAACGCGTTCTCGTTTCTCGCGGTGCCGTTCTTCATCTTCTCCGGCGAGCTGATGCTGCATGGCGGCATCGCGGACCGGATCCTGCGCTTCGCGCAGGCGACCGTCGGACATTTCCGCGGCGGCCTCGGGATGGCCAACGTGGTCGCCTGCACGCTGTTCGGCGGCGTGTCGGGCTCGCCGACCGCCGATACGTCGGCGATGGGCGGCGTGGTGATTCCGCTGATGAAGCGCGAAGGCTACAGCGCGGCTTACGCGGTCAACGTGACGACGCACGCGTCGCTCGCCGGCGCGCTGATGCCGACCTCGACCAACATGATCATCTACGCGTTCGCCGCGCAGGGGATCACGGGGATGCTGCACGGCCAGCAGGTAAGCGGCGTGTCGATCGGCGACCTGCTGTTCTCCGGGCTGCTGCCGGTGTTGTGGGTGATGGGCTTCGTGCTCGTCGCCGCGTACTGGCAAGCGGTGCGTCACGGCTATCCGCGCCGTGAAGACGGTTCGTCCGCGCTGCCGTCGTTCCCGGGCTGGTATGCGGTGCTGCGCAGCTTCGTCGGCGCGGTGCCGGGCCTGATGGTGATCGCGATCATCCTCGTGTGTGTCGCGAAGGGGATTGCGACCGCGACGGAAGCGGCCGCGATCGCCGTCGTGTATTCGCTCGTGCTGACCGCGATCGTGTACCGCACGCTGACCGTCGCGAAGCTGCGCCGTGCGCTGTCGCATGCGGCGCGCACGACGGGCGTCGTGCTGCTGCTGATCGCCGTGTCGAACATGCTGCGCTTCCAGATGTCGTACCTGGAGATTCCGGATGCGATCGAAGGGCTGCTGAAGCAGTCGACCGCCGCGCCGTGGCTGATGCTGCTGTACATCAACATCATCCAGGTGTTCCTCGGCACGTTCGTCGACATGGCCGCGCACATCCTGATCACGACGCCGCTGTTCCTGCCGATCGCGATGGCGTGCGGCGTCGGGCCGGTGCAGTTCGGGATCATGCTGCTGCTGAACTGCTCGCTCGGCCTCGTGCACCCGCCGATCGGCTCGGTGCAGTTCGTCGGCTGCGCGATCGGCAACGTGTCGATCGGCGAGACGACGAAGATGGCGTGGCCGTACTACCTCGCGATCTTCAGTGCGATCAACATCGTCACGTATATGCCGTTCTTCTCGACCTGGCTGCCGAGCCTGATCAGCGGCCACGCGGTGTTCTGACCGCTAGGCCTTGTCTGTCGCGGCGCCGGACGACCTCCGGCGCCGTCATCACGTCAACGGTGTTTTTCACGTATCGCGTATCACGGATAGCGTATCCATCCCCATGAACCACAACACAGCATGGCGCGCCCTCGCCGCCGCCGCATTCGCGCTGGCCGCATCGCTCGCGCATGCCGCGACGTATGCGTACGTATCGAACGGCGACAGCCGCGACATCTCGGTGTTCGGCGTCGACACGTCGACCGGCGCGCTGCGCGCGATCGAAACCGTGCCGGTCGACGGCACCGTGATGCCGATGGCGTTGTCGCCCGATCATCACCGGCTGTACGCGGCGCTGCGCTCGACGCCATATCGCGTCGTCAGCTTCGCGATCAATCCGCTCGACGGGCGGCTGATCGAGCTGGGCCGCGCGCCGCTCGCGGACAGCATGGCGTATGTGTCGACCGATGCGTCGGGCCGCTACCTGTTCTCCGCGTCGTACGGCGGCAACCTGCTCGCGGTCAACCGGATCGGCGAGAACGGCGTGGCCGGCGACGTGCAGCAGACGATTAAGACCGGCCCGATGGCGCATGCGATCCGCCAGTCGCCGGACGGCCGCTATGCATTCGCGTCGGTGCTCGGTGCCGATGCATGGCTGCGCCTGCCGTTCGATGCGTCGACCGGCACGCTGACCGACACGGCCGAGCCCGCGTACCGGCTGCCGGAGAAGTCGGGCCCGCGTCATTTCGTGTTTTCGTCGAACGGTCGGTTCGCATACCTGATCGACGAGCTCGACGGCAAGCTGCACGTGCTGGCGCTGTCGCATGGCGGCGCCGAGGCGCGGCCGATTCAGACGGTGTCGATCCTGCCGCCGGATTTTCATGGCGACAAGCCGTGGGGCGCGGACCTGCACCTGACGCCGGACGGCAAATTCCTCTACGCGTCGGAGCGCACGTCGAGCACGCTCGCGGCGTACCGGGTCGATGCGGCGTCGGGCAAGCTCGCGCGAGTCGGCACGTTCGCGACCGAGCGGCAGCCGCGCGGCTTCGCGATCGATCCGTCGGGCACATATCTGCTCGCGGCCGGGCAACTGTCGCCGACGCTCGCGGTGTACCGGATCGACCGGCACACCGGCCACCTCGACGCGATCGGCAAGTATCCGGTCGGCAAGGGCGCGAACTGGGTCGAGATCGTCACGTACGACGGGACGAACTGATCCGCGCGACGAAGCGCGATCGACTCAAGTTGAACCGGCCGCTGTCGTTAACCGACTAGGGATAACTTCGAGAGTCGATTCACCATGCGCGATCTGAAGGTAAAAAACAGTTTGCTTGCCGTGCTGGCCACGTTTGCAGCGATGATCATCGTCGGCGGCATCGTCGGGGTCGTTGCGCTCGGCAGCGCGAACACGAACGCGAAGCGCCTGCACGCGATCGCAACGCAGACGTCGCTCGTCAACGACGCGTACAAGGACAGCACGCGTACCCGCTCGGCGCTCGTGCGTGCGTATTCGGCACTGAAGGAACACAACGATCCGGCGCAGCGCGACTCGGCATTGCAAAGCGCGCAGCGCACGTTCGATCTGTCGGCAAAGGAAACGCAGGCGTTCAAGGACACCGCGCCGATCGGCAGCCTTGGTGCCGACCTGAAGCAGGCGCTGGTCGAATCGTCGACGCATCTCGCGGGCGTCCTCGCCCGCGCGAGTGACGCGCTGCGCAACGGCGATACCGCCGCGTATGCCGAGATCAACGACAAGGAAATCACGCTTGCCGGCCAGGTGTATTCGGCGAACGTCGAGAAATTCCAGCGCACGGCCAACAAGCTGGCGGAAGACACGATCGACGACGACAACGCCGCGTACACGCGCATCGTCGCGATGGTCGGCATCGGTGTCGCGCTGGCGCTCGCGCTGATCGCCGCGACGCACTTCGCGTTGCGCGCGATCGTGTCGCGGCCGCTCGCGAACGCGGCCGCGCTGCTCGACCGGATCGCGTCGAACGACCTGACCGTGAACGTGCCCGATGCCGGCCGCAACGAAATCGGCCAGTTGTTCGCGGCGATGAAGCGGATGCAGGCCGGCCTCGCGACGACCGTCACCGGCATGCGCGACAGCAGCGACGCGATCCACACGGCCGCGCGCGAGATCGCCGCGGGCAACCTCGACCTGTCTAGCCGCACCGAACAACAATCCGCGTCGCTCGAGGAAACGGCCGCGAGCATGGAGCAGCTGACGTCGACGGTACGTCAGAACGCCGACAACGCACAGCAGGCGAGCACGCTCGCCGCGAGCGCGGCGGACCTAGCCCAGCAAGGCGGCGAACTGGTCGGCCGCGCCGTCGACATGATGGGCGTGATCAACACGAGCTCGCAGAAGATCGCGGAGATCACCGCGATGATCGACGGCATCGCGTTCCAGACCAACATCCTCGCGCTCAACGCGGCGGTCGAATCGGCGCGCGCGGGCGAGCACGGGCGCGGCTTCGCGGTGGTCGCGGGCGAGGTGCGCTCGCTCGCCCAGCGCAGCGCGGGCGCCGCGCGCGAGATCCGGCAGTTGATCGGCGCGTCGATCGACGACGTGCGCGACGGCAATGCGCTCGTGTCGCAGGCGGGGCGCGCGATGGACGAGATCGTGTCGTCGGTGCGGCGCGTGGCGACGATCATGACCGAGATCACGACGGCCACCGTCGAGCAGAGTGCGGGTATCGACCAGGTCGGCCAGGCGGTCACGCAGATGGACCAGATGACGCAGCAGAACGCGGCGCTCGTCGAACAGGCGAGTGCCGCCGCGAGTGCGCTCGAGCAGCAGGCCGGTTCGATGCAGGCCGCGATGTCGGTGTTCCGGATTGCGCGGGGGCGGTGAGTGGGAAGCGTCCGGGCTGCGACGACGCGCACGCATGCGTCGCCTCCCGAACCGGACGGCGATCGGTCGTCCGCATCGTCACCTACCTGTGCGATGATGCGCAGCGCCGCGTTTCCTGAAACGCGCCACCGACCCAGCGCCCGCTTGCGGGCGACTGCCGAATCATCGTCATATCCGGAGGCCCGATGCCCACTCGAATCGTTCACGGCAGCACACTGCATTACCAGGATCACGGCACCGGCTTTCCGGTGCTGCTCGGGCACAGCTATCTGTGGGACGCGGCGATGTGGGCGCCGCAGATCGATGCGTTGTCCAGCCGCTATCGCGTGATCGTGCCGGACCTGTGGGGGCATGGCGCGTCGGGCCCGCTGCCCGACGGCACGCAGACGCTCGACGATCTCGCCGCACACGCGAGCGCATTGCTCGATGCGCTGGAGATCGAGCAATGCGCAGTCGTCGGGCTCAGCGTCGGCGGGATGTGGGGTGCGCGGCTCGCGTTGCGCGAACCGCGGCGCGTGCGCTCGCTCGTGCTGATGGATGCGTCGCTCGAGGCCGAGCCCGACGCGACGCGGCTGCGCTACTTCGCGATGCTCGATGCGATCGAGGCCGCCGGCAGCATCGTGCCGCCGCTGCTCGACGCGATCGTGCCGCTGTTCTTCCGGCCGGACGTGAACCTGGCCGACCCGGTGCCGAGCGCGTTTCGCGCGGCGCTCGCGAAGCTGCCGGCCGACCGGCTGCGGGAATCGATCGCCCCGCTCGGCCGGTTGATCTTCGGGAGACCCGATACGCTGGCCGCGCTCGCCGACCTGGACGGCGAACGCACGCTGCTGATGTGCGGCGCGGGCGACATGGCGCGCCCGCCGTCCGAGACGGTGAAGATGGCGAGCGTGATCGGCTGCCGCCACGCGCTGGTGCCGGACGCCGGCCATATCTCGAACCTGGAGAATCCCGCGTTCGTCACGCGGATGCTGCTCGACTGGTTCGACGAGCAGCAGCTCGCGGCGGGCTGACCGTCATGCGCGCGACGCCGGCGGCGGATGCCCGCGCGGCGTCGTGTGATGCGGGCCTGCGTGATGCGGCCCGGCGTGATGCGCGTAACGCGTGTTACGCGCGTTCGCCGATCGGCGTGAACTTGCGGTCGCGCACGCGGCCTTCGTCCGCGCCGCGGCGAATCAGGTCCTGCGCTTCCGCACGGCTCGCGACGCACGGCGCGGAGCCGGGCAGCGGCCGCCGCGCGGTTTCGCGCAGCGCGAGCACCGACACGATGCCGATGAACGACGCCCCCATCAGGTAGTAGGCCGGCATCATCAGGTCGCCGGTGCGATCGACGAGCCATGCGGTGACGAGCGGCGTCGTGCCGCCGAACAGCGACACCGACACATTGAAGCCGATCGCGAGCGCGCCGTAGCGGATGCGCGTCGGGAACAGCGCGGGCAGCGCGGACGGCATCACGCCGGTGAAGGTCGACAGCAGCGTGCCGTAGATCAGCATACCGCTGAACACCGACGCGGTGGTGCCCGCATGAATCAGCATCATCGACGGGATCGACAGCACGAGCAGACCCACGCAGCCGGCCATCATCACCGGCTTGCGGCCGACGCGATCGGACAGATGGCCCGCGTAGAGCGTCATCGGCATCATCAGCACCATCACGATCAGCACCATGAAGAGGCCGTGCGTCTCGTTGAAGTGCAGCGTCGCCGACAGGTAGTTCGGCAGATACGACAGCGCCATGTAGTCGGTCACGTTGAAGATCAGCACGAGGCCGACGCACTGCAGCAGCGGCCTCCACTGTTCGATGAGCAGCGTGCCGAACGACTGCTTCGGGCGCGCTCGTTCGTCCGCTTCGCGCGATTCGGCTTCCTTCTTGAACGCGGGCGTTTCCTCGAGCTTGAGCCGCACGTACAGGCCGACGAGGCCGAGCGGCCCGGCGATGAAGAACGGCACGCGCCAGCCCCACGACAACAGTGCTTCCTGCGACAGCGTGGCTGTCAGCACCGCGACAGTGGCCGCGCCGAGCGTGTAGCCGATCAGCGTGCCGAACTCGAGGAAGCTGCCCATGAAGCCGCGGCGCTTGTCGGTCGAGAACTCGGCGATGAAGGTGGCGGCGCCGCCGTATTCGCCGCCGGTCGAGAAGCCCTGCACGAGGCGGGCGACGAGCAGCAGCACGGGCGCCATGATGCCGATAGACGCGTAGCTGGGAATCAGGCCGATCGCGAAGGTGCCGACGGCCATCATGATCATCGTGGCGGCGAGCACGCGCTGGCGGCCGATGCGATCGCCGAGCGGGCCGAACACCATGCCGCCGAGCGGACGCACGAGGAACGCGGCCGCGAACGTGCCGAAGGTCGCGAGCAGCTGCGCGGACGGGCTGCTCGACGGGAAGAACACCTTGCCGAGCGTGACGGCGATATAGCTGTAGACGCCGAAGTCGAACCATTCCATCGCGTTGCCGAACGCCATGGCCCCGACCGCGCGTTTCAGGACGGCCGGGTCGACGATCGTGATGTCGTCCAGCTTCAGGGCCTTGCGCGAAGACCGGGCTTTCGCGGGGTGCGCTTGCGATGAACTCAAGGAACGCTCCTGGAAGGAGCCTTCGCGGCCGGCCGAGCGGGCGCACGGGGGGCGGGCGCGGAACCGTCGGGGACGAAGGCGGTTGTCTCTGGATCGCCGTGATGTCGAGGGCGCGGCGCGCGCCACGCGACACCCGGCAAGGGTGTGTTGGTGTAAAGCAGTGTAGAGAAACGGGGAAAGCGGACTATCGGTCATGCGCCCGGAAACCGGTCGTAAACGACACGGATGGCGCAGGCGGGCAACTCGTCGGGCGGCGCCCGGTAAGGGTTCGGCGGTCCGGGCAGCGTCGACGGTGGTCTATACCGGAGCCGCGACGCGAGGGGCGCGTCGCGTCGTGCGATCGTGCGGGCATGATGCGGCCGATACGTCATGCACGGATTCGCACGCGCGATGGAAGCTGCGCCGAATCCGGACGCGCCATCGCGCCATCGCGCGACGAACGCGACGAACGCGACGAACGCGACGAACGCGACGAACGCGACGAACGCGACGAACGCGACGAACGCGACGAACGCGCGGCACGATGCTTCGGACTGCGAAGGCAGAAGGGCGGCAGTTCGACGAAGGCAACCGCCGCCCGCGCACATCAGAACAGGTGGCGAATCCCGAGGTTTGCGCCGACGGTCGTCCCGGTGACCGCGTAAAGCGCGTTGTTGATCCCGAGCCCGGTATTCATCGCGCCGTGGTTGTTGACCATCGCGACCTGCGCGTACAGCGCGGTGGCCTTCGACAGGCTGTAGCTCGTGCCGATGGCCGCGAGCAGCGAGTGATTGGCCGTGTCGTTGCGGTCGCTGGTGAACCACACGCCGCCGTTCAGGTCGACCGCCGGCGTCGCCTGGTAGTCGAGGCCGCCGCCGTACACGTTGTTGCTGAACGATCCGCCGACCTTGTAGCTCGCGAACGACGCCTTCGCGGTGACCGGGCCGAACCGGTACGCGGCGCCGATCGTGCGGCCGACGAACGCGACGGTGCTCGGCGTCGGCGTCGGGTTGGTGCCGTCGTTGCCGTCGTAGAACGCGGCGTTGATCATGAAGCCGTCGTGCTCGTATTTGACGCTCGCCGAATACTGGCGTCCGGCCTGGAAGTCGCCGGCCTTGCCGCCGAACGCGAACATCGCGCTACCGGTAAGGCCGGCGATCGTCGGGCTCGTATACGACACGGCGTTCGGATTGAACAGGCCCGTCACGAGCACGTTGTCGACGTAGTTGATCAGCCCGCTGCCGAAGTGCGAGAAGTTGCGCGGATCCGAATCGAAGATCGCGAGCAGGAACGGCGAATACTGCACGCCAGCCTTGATCGTGCCGAAGCCGCCGTCGAGCCCGACCCACGCCTGGCGGCCGAAGAAGTTGCCGTTCGAATGGGCGAACGCGCCGTTGGTGACGGCAAAGCCGCTTTCGAGCTGGAATTTCGCCTTGAGGCCGCCGCCGAGATCCTCGGTGCCGGTCATCCCGAAGGTCGTCGGCGTCATGCCGGTATCGGTCATCGCGAACTGATGGCCGGCGTTCGCGCCGGTGGCGGCGTCGAGCGTCTTGCTCGTGTACAGCAAGGCGGCGTCGAGGTTGCCGTACAGCGTCACGCTGCTTTGCGCGAAGGCGCTGCTACTGGCCATCGCGCCCGCCAGCGCGGCGCAACCGATCACGATTCTGTTTTTCATTGGGATGTCTCCAGTGTTGTTGTACGTCCATGCATCGAACAGGGATGTGACGGACGCCGCGCATGGCGGGGTCCGTCGTGCAGGCCGCGCACGCAGGGTGGGGCGCGGCGGGACGCACGTGCGCGGCAGGGTGTCGGCCGCGCGCGACGCGTTCATGACCCGGATGGGCGCCGGAACGCGCGTGCGTCGAGGAAGTTGGGTGAGGGCAGCCGGTGCCGCCCTCGCGATTCAGAGCGACTGGCCGAGCTGATCGAGGATCGCCGGGTTCTCGAGCGTGGACGTGTCCTGCGTGATCGCCTCACCCTTCGCGAGCGAGCGCAGCAGGCGTCGCATGATCTTGCCCGAGCGCGTCTTCGGCAGGTTGTCCCCGAAGCGGATGTCCTTCGGCTTCGCGATCGGCCCGATCTGCTTGCCGACCCAGTCGCGCAACGTCTTCGCGAGCGCCGCCGCTTCCTCGCCTTCCGGACGCGAACGCTTCAGCACCACGAACGCGACCACCGCCTCGCCCGTCGTGTCGTCCGGACGGCCGACCACCGCCGCCTCCGCCACCAGCTCATGCGAGACCAGCGCCGACTCGATCTCCATCGTGCCGAGCCGATGGCCCGACACGTTCAGCACGTCGTCGATGCGGCCCATGATCGTGAAGTAGCCGGTGTCCTTGTCGCGCACCGTGCCGTCGCCGGCGAGATACAACCGGCCGCCGAGTTCCTCCGGGTAATAGCTTTTCTTGAACCGCTCCGGGTCGCCCCAGATCGTGCGGATCATCGCCGGCCACGGCCGCTTGACGACCAGGATCCCGCCTTGCCCGTTCGGCACGTCCTGGCCGGTCTCGTCGACCACCGCGGCCATGATGCCCGGCAGCGGCAGCGTGCACGAACCCGGCACCGTCGGCGTCGCGCCCGGCAGCGGCGTGATCATGTGGCCGCCGGTTTCGGTCTGCCACCACGTATCGACGATCGGGCAGCGCTCCTGGCCGACGTGCTTGTGGTACCACATCCACGCTTCCGGATTGATCGGCTCGCCGACGGTGCCGATGATGCGCAGGCTCGACAGGTCATGGCTCTTCGGGTGCACCTTGTCGTCGGCTTCGGCGGCCTTGATCAGCGAGCGGATCGCGGTCGGCGCGGTGTAGAACACGGTGACCTTGTGATCGCCGATCATCTTCCAGAAGCGCCCGGCGTCCGGATAGGTCGGCACGCCCTCGAACACGACCTGCGTGCCGCCGCACGCAAGCGGCCCGTACGTGATGTACGTGTGGCCCGTGACCCAGCCGATGTCGGCCGTGCACCAGAAGACGTCGGTGGGCTTCCAGTCGAAGGTCCACTTCATCGTCTGCGCGGCCCACAGCAGGTAGCCGCCGGTGCTGTGCTGCACGCCTTTCGGCTTGCCGGTCGAGCCGGACGTATACAGGATGAACAGCGGATGCTCGGCGCCGACCCATTCCGGCGCACACGTGTCGGACTCGGCGTGGGCGAGTTCGTGCATCCACAGGTCGCGCCCGGCGTGCCAGTCGAGCTTGCCGCCGGTGCGGCGATAGACGATCACGCTCTTCACCGCTTCGCAGCCGCCCATCGCGATCGCTTCATCGGCGATGCTCTTGAGCGGCAGCGTCTTGCCGCCGCGCGCCTGCTCGTCGGCGGTGATCAGCGCGACCGCGCCGACGTCGACGAGCCGCTCGTTCAGCGATTTCGCGGAGAAGCCGCCGAACACGACCGAGTGGGTCGCGCCGATGCGTGCGCAGGCCTGCATCGCGACGATGCCTTCGATCGACATCGGCATGTAGATGACGACGCGGTCTCCCTTCGCGATCCCGCGTTTCTTCAGCGCATTCGCGAAGCGCGACACGCGTGCGAGGAGATCGGCGTAGGTGACGCGCGTGACGGTGCCGTCGTCGGCCTCGAAGATCACCGCGACGCGCTCGCCGTTGCCGGCTTCGACGTGACGGTCGAGGCAGTTGTACGACGCGTTGAGTTCGCCGTCGTCGAACCACTTGTAGAACGGTGCGTCGCTCTCGTCGAGCACCTTCGTGAACGGCTTGTGCCACGAAAGGCCTTCGCGGGCGAGACGCGCCCAGAAGCCCTCGTAATCGCGTTCGGCTTCGGCGGCGAGTGCCTCGTAGGCCGGCATGCCGGAAATGGTCGCGCGCTCGCGCGTGTCGGCCGTCGGTTCGAAGATCCGGCGTTCCTGAAGGATCGATACGATGGCGGTCAAGGTGTTCTCCATGGAATTCGTAGTGTGTGGCCTGACGGTTGAAACGCAACTTGCATGCCAATCGCTTGAATATTCGGCCGGAATGGCTTGTGTGCGGGCTCCTATGCTGCTGCTGTCGTTCGATCTGCACTGCAAAGCAATGATGAAGGGAACGGCCGGTGTACCTGTCGGCTTGCCGCTTGCGTCGAAATGCAGCAGACGTGTTGCAGGCTTCAACACGGCGTGGGATTAGCGACGAGCGCCGCCCGCGATGCCGCTCGAGTACTACGCGATGAACGACCGGAGCAGACCGAGCGTGTCGGACGCACGAAGGCGGGCGAGCGCCGACGCCTCGATCTGCCGCACGCGTTCCGCGGACAGGTTCAGCTGGCGGCCGATGTCGCGCAGCGAGCAGCCTTCGTCCGTGTGCAATCCGTAGCGCAGCTTGAGCACCATCGCCTCGCGCGGCGGCAGCCGGTCGATCACGGCAGCGATCGTGCGGCGCAACTGCGTGGCGCCGGCCGCGTCTTCGGGAGAAGGCCTCGACGTGTCCGGCGCGACGTCGGCGAACGTCATGTCGCCCTCCGGCGAGACCGGCACGTCGGCCGATACCGGTTCCTTCACGATGGCCATCAGGTCGCGCACCTTGTCGACCGGCTCGCCCATGTGGACGGCCAGTTCGGCCGGCGTCGCCGCCGTGCCCGCGCGCTGACGATGCTCGCGCGCGAGCCGCGACAGCTTGTTCAGCGCGTCAACCGTATGCGTCGGCACGCGGATCGTGCGGCCGAGGTCGGCGAGTGCATGCGTGATCGCCTGCCGGATCCACCAGGTCGCGTAAGTCGAGAACCGGAAACCGCGCCGGTAGTCGTAGCGCTCGATGGCTTTCAGCAGTCCGATGTTGCCTTCCTGGATCAGGTCCGCGAACGGTAGGCCGCGATCCGGATAGCGCTTCGCGATCGACACGACGAGTCGCAGGTTCGCATCGAACAAACCCGCCTTCGCCGGCTGCATCGCGCGCTCGATCGCGCCGAGCCGTGCATCGAGCGACGCGGTCGCGCCGGGCGGTAGTTCCGATGCGGGGGCCGCGCGCAGGATCGCGTCGCGTGCATCGACGAACTCGGCCGCCCGTCTCGTCAGCGTCGACGCGCAGGCCGGGTGTGCGGCGATGCATGATGCGAGCCAGCCGGCGTGATCGTCGTCGGCCGCGTGCGCGAACGACGGCGGGACACCCACGTCGGCCAGCATCCGCTCCAGTCGGCCGCGCAACGCGCGGTGCCGGCGTGCGCGGCCGCGTAGCGGCTCGCTCATCCGTTCGAGCGCGCGGGCGGACAAGCCCAATGTGCGGAGCAGTGCCGCGGCGTCGCGTACGTGCGAGCGATACGCGGCGCAAGCGCTGCCGCCGGACGCCAGTGCCGCGCGCATGCCGTGCGCAAGCGCATCGATGCGTGCGAGCCGCGCCACCACCGCGTCGCGCCAGCTCGAATCCTCGGTCTGCGTATCGGCCTCCGTATCGTCGTCGCGCGCGGGTTCGCCGGCGGCGGTGGCCGACGTGCCAGCCTCGGCCTGATCGGCCGACGTGTCGTCGCGCGGGCCGTCGTCGAGAAAGATCACATAGGTCGACGCGGCGGTCCGGCATTGCGCGATCTCGACGCGAATCGACACGAGCGCGTCGAGCGCATCGGGATCGCCGCACAGCACCGCGGCCGACGCGGCGCGGCCACGCTCGATCCGTCGCGCATACGCGAACTCCTCGTCGCGCGTGAGGAGCGGCGTCGTGCCCATCTCGCGCAGATACAACCGGACCGGATCGGTCGTGCGCGGCGCGAGCAGGTCGGCCGTGGCGAGCGCGCCGGCGCCGTCGGCCCATGCGCGCGTGGGCGGCGCAGGCCGGAAGTAGCGCTCGAGCGTCCAGCCGCTCGCGGTGTCGGCGCTGTCGCACACTGCGATGCCGAGTTCGCCGAGCACCGCCGCCACCGCATCGACGCCGCTGTCATTCGCATCGTCGTCGGGCAGTGCGTCGATGATGTCGCCGCGCGTGACGAAGCCGCGCGACAGGCCGGTCGCGATCAGCGCGTGGAGGTGCGCGACGGCGTGCGGCGCTGTGCCATCGTCGCGGCCGGCTGCGGGCACCACCGCGTGCCGCGCTGGCATCCCGTCGCGCGCCGCGTCACGCGCGCTTCGCATACACGTTGCACCAGCCGTCCGCTGCGACCGACTTGCCGCCGAACATCGGGCACGTGCCGCTCGCATCGGCCGCCTCGCCCTTGTAGAAGCGGCAGTTCGAGCAGCGCTGGCCGGCCTGGTATTTCGGGAACTGCGCGGGGTCGACGCTGGACGCATGCGCGCGATAGCCGAGCGTCTTCGCGGTGGCGTCGTTCTCGTCGACGAGCGGCGGCGCCGCATAGGCGGTGCGCCCGGCGGCGAGCGCGGCGCACAGGCCGATGGTGTTGACGATGAAGGTTCTGCGGGAAGTGGAGTGCGTCACGGTCGTGTCCTGGTCAAGATGAAATCGTGGGGAAGGGCGCGGCCCGCATTGCGTGGCGGAGCCGCTTGCCCGGTGTTACTGGCTCGCGTTCGCGTCCTTGTGGGCGGCGGGGCCGGCGATGAGCGGCGCCGTCGACGCGCGTGCGGCATCGGCCGTCAGCTTGTTCTTGCTGGCGATATAGCCGTTCGACGCGAGCAGGAAGGCCATCAGGTCCGCGTAGTCCTCGTCCTTGAGCTTGCCGGGCTGGTCGGCCGGCATGTTGGTCGCCATGTAGCCGAACACGCCGCCGATCGTCAGGTGCGAATGCGACAGCGGTGCGAACGACGTGCCGCTCAACGCGGGCGCGGTGTTGCCTTCGAGGTCGGCGCCGTGGCACTTCGCACACGCATTGCCGTAGAGTTCCTTGCCGTGCGCGGCCTGTGCGGCGTCGAACGCGGGTGCGGGGTCGCCGGCGCCCGCGGCGACGCGGATGAAGCCGCCGCCGGCAGTCGCGTTGCGCGCGCGCAGGAGGCCGCCCGATTGACGGCCGCCGGCGGCCGTCGCGCCGTCGAGGAAGCGCGCCGGCGTGCGCGATTCGTGCGACTCGTGCGCCTCGAGCGCGCTGCCGGGCAGTGCCCACTTGCGGGTCAGCGCGGCGAGCCGGCCGTTGTTCTTCATCTGCGTGAGGGCCGCGTCGATACGCTGCTGCAGCGCGGCCGAGCGCGGTGCGAACGCGAACGTGAGCTGCCACTCGGCATACGGCGACGACGTCGCGCCGATGCGGAACGCCTGCTTCGGATGCGTGGCCTGATACGCGACGACCGCCGGATACCAGACGATCGCGCGATGCGCGCGGCCGCGGGCGACCGCGTCGACGGTTTGCTCGGACGTGTTCTCGAGATCAAAGCGCGCGTCCTTCTGCTGGACCGCGATCAGCTGCGCGGGGCTCGCATAGGTGGCCGCGACGATTTCGCGGCCGGCCGTCGGCGTGCCGGCGTCGCGGCGCGTGACGCTCACGTAGCCCGAGCGCAGGTAGCCCTGCGAGAACAGCAGCTTCGTATCGGATGCATCGGCGATCGCCGAGCGCGGGAAGCCGGCGAGCACGTCGCAATCGCGTTCGAGCATGCCGGCGAGCTCGTGCGCGGACACGCCGTCGTCGTCGCTGCCGCCCGCGTCGTGCGCGGAGAACGTGGCGGCGATGCCGGCTGCGCGGAACACGTCACGGGCGATGGCCTTGTCGAGCGCGGCCGTCGGCGTGCCGGGCAGCGAGCAGACGCGCACCGGCGTCGCGGCCGTGGACGGCACCGGGAGCAGCGCCGTGCCTGCCGCGAGCGCACAGGCCACGGCGAGACGGGAAAGTGGAAGGTTCATGATCGTCGCTCGGTTGGAAACGGGGGAGGCACCCGCGCCGTCGGCGCGGGCGCAATACGGTTGGCCGGGTGGAGATCAACCGCGGTCGAGGGCGAATACGTACAGCGTGCCGCCGCGCGGCACGTCGTCCGCCGCCTTGGCCATCGGGCCGCCCCAGATCGGGTTCGCGCCGCCGTAGCCGGCCAGTACCGCTACGTACTCCTTGCCATCGACTTCAAACACCGACGGCTGCGCGATGATCCCGCTCGCCAGCTTCGGGCTTTCCCACAGCACCTTGCCGGTCGACACGTCGAACGCGTACAGGTGGCCGTCCAGCGAGCCGCTGAACGCGAGGCCGCTCGCGGTCGTCGCGACGCCGCCGTTCCACGGCAGCTTGCTCCAGTGGCTCCATACCTTCTTGCCGGTGTTCACGTCGATCGCCTGGAGTTCGCCGTAGCCTTCGCTGCCCGGCTCGGGCTTGATCTCGAAGCCTTCGCCGAGATACGGCAGCCCTTCCATGTAGTTGACCGACTTGCCCGACAGGCTCATGCACGCATGCAGCGTCGGCACGATCGCGAGATGACGTTGCGGGTCGTACGACACCGACCACCAGTTCTTGCCGCCGAGGAAGCTCGGGCACGTGTCGATCGTCGTGCCGACCTTCGGATACTTCGCGGGATCCTGGATCGGCGCGCCGTCTTCCGTGTAGCCGGTGACCGAGGTCGCCTTCACGAACGGTTCCGCATAGATCAGCTTGCCGGTGTCGCGATCGATCGCGTGGAAATAGCCGTTGCGGTCCGCGTGGATGATCGCGTCGTGTTCCTTGCCCTTGTACTTGATCGTCGCGAGCACCGGCGTGTTGACGCCGTCGTAGTCCCATGTGTCGTGCTTCGTGTACTGATAGTGCCACTTGAGGTCGCCGTTCTTCGGGTCCAGCGCGAGCAGCGAATCGGAGTACAGGTTGTCGCCCGGGCGCAGGTCCGCGAGCCACGGCCCCGGGTTGCCGACGCCCCAGTACAGCGTGCGCGTCGCCGCGTCGTAGGTGCCGGTCAGCCAGGCCGGTGCGCCGCCGTGCGCCTGCATGCCGTCGGGCCAGGTATCGGCGTGCTTCTCGCCCTGGCCGGGGATCGTGTAGCGCTTCCACAGCAGCGCGCCGTCGTTCGGGCTCAACGCGGCGATGAAGCCGCGCGCGCCGTACTCGCCGCCTGAGCTGCCGACCACGATCGCGCCGTCGATCGCGAGCGGCGCGAGCGAGAACGAGTAGCCGAGGCCCGGCTCGAACATCTGCGTCTTCCACACGAGCGCGCCGGTCTGCGCATCGAGCGCGGCCACTTCGCCGCTCAGCATCGCGACGTAGACGTTCTTGCCGTACAGCGCGACGCCGCGGTTCACGACGTCGCAGCAGGCCGTCTTGAACGACTCCGCGCCGAGCTTCGGTTCGTATTTCCACAGCTGCGCGCCGGTGGCCGCGTCGAACGCGTATACGTTGTCCTTCGGCGTGGTCACGAACAGGTAGCGGCCGTTGACGATCGGCGTGGCTTCGAAACCCTGCTTCAACTGGGCCGGAAACTTGTAGCTCCACGCCTGCGTGAGCTGCTTCACGTTCGACGGGTCGATCTGCTTGAGCGGCGAATGCGACTGGCCGTTGTACGTGCGGTAGTAGGTGAGCCAGCCGGGATCGCGTTGCGCGTCCGTGAGGCGCTGGTACGTGACGGCCGGATAATCGGCGGCGGCGTCCACGAGGCCGGGATTCAAGGCGATGGCGACGGCTGCCGCGATTCCGATCGTTGCCAGTCGGCGCGTCGAAGCCGAGAGTTTTTTCATGGTTGTCTCCTGAGTCATTGTGGTCGCACCGCGGCCAACTCATGGCCGGGCCGGCAAGGGTGGGGATCCGGGTCCAGTGCGCAGCCAGTCACGCAAATCGCATGCCATTGCGGCGGAAGCGTTGCCACGCAAGGCGTAGCGGCCGATTGGACGCGCGGTGGTGTCGCATGCGGCGCAGCGCGGGCGATCCGCGGGTGTTGCGTTCGGGGACAGTCGCGGGCGGAGTGTTGCGAAACATGACAGTGGGTTGATGGTGATGCGCTGCGCATCGCGTGCGATGGTGCGTGTTCGTTCGGTGCGGTCTTTGGAGGCGTGCACGTGCGGCGCAACGCTCGCGATCGCCATCGACGGAGCGCAGGGGGCGCGCACGGTGTCGTGCCGGCGACGATGCGCACGCTACCGGCAGCTCTGGGCCGTGCACGCGAGGCGTGCGTGGCGACCGGGTTGCCGCGTCACTGATCCAGATCGACACAGGTGCGACTGCGGTGACACGGACAGCAATAGGGACGCGCCGCGCGCCGTCGCGTGGCAGCGGCCGCATGCCGCCGGCTAGCCGGTGCATGTGTCGGTATGCTTCTTGCCGCTGTCGACCTCAAACGATCGCGTGCGATGACACAGTGCGATGATCGTTCCGATGCCGCCTGTAGCTCCGGCCGATCAAAGCAGCGTCGATTGCCATACGTGAGTCGTTACGGATAACGACATAAATAAATGGCGAGAGGCGACATGGAGATGAAGGAGACCGATGCGTCGGAGCGCCGCTTCGTCGTCCGGCGCGCGCTATGCATGGGACTGAGCGGGCGATCCGGCATGCGGTGGTGCGTCCGCGGCGGCGGTTAGCATTTCACGCACAGCGCGCGCGACGCCATGCGCGAGCGCAGCGTCGCTCGCTAAATGCCCGGCCCGCACGCGTTCGACGATGGCGGCCGGCACAGCGCGCGCGAGACGGTCGACGTTGTCGACCGGGCATACACGGTCGCGCGTGCCGTGCACGGCATGCAACGGCACGCCGGCCCGTGCGGCCTCTCGCGCCAGCGCGAGCAGCCGGCGCTCGCCGAGCCAGCACGCACGTTGCAGGTAATGCGCCTGGATCCGGTATTTGTCGATCAGCCGGTCGACGGTGCGTTGGGTCGGGCGCGCCCCGCGTGCAGGCCGCCCGGTCAGGATCGCGTCTTCATACGCGCTCCATGCGAGCGCGAGCGCGCGTTGCCGCGCCGCGCCGGCGCCCGGCTGCAGACGCCGCGCGCAGCAGCCGATCAGGCGATCGGCCCGCGTTGTGCCGGCGGCAGCGGTCAGGCGCTGCCATTCCCGAGGTGCCCGCGCGCGTGCACCGATGAACAGGCCGCGCGCTTCGCGCGTCGACGTGAGGAACAACCCACGCAGCACGACGCCGGTCACGCGCGATGGATGCCGTCCCGCATACGCGAGCGCGAGCGCCGCGCCCCACGATCCGCCGACGACACCCCAGCGCGCGATGCCGAGCTGCGCGCGCAACGCGTCGAGGTCGCCGATCAGTCGCATCGTGTTGTTGTGACGCAGGCCGCCGCGCGGCGTCGACGCCCCCGCGCCGCGCTGGTCGACCAGCACGACGCGCGTCCGCGTCAGATCGAACAAATGCAGCACCGCTGCCGGTCGGCTGCCGCTGCCGGGGCCGCCGTGCAGCACGACGACGGGCTGCCCGCGCGGATTGCCGACTTCGGTCCACGCGATCCGGCATGCGTCGCGGGACAGGGCGGACGGGGAGGCGGAAGTAGCGCGGCGCGGTCGGTGTGGTCGGCGCGTCATGTCATCAGAGCGTTAGGGCGTCGGTGCGTCATGCCGTCATGTCGTCGAGGCGTCGGGGGCGTCGGAATCAGGGTAATGACCGATGCGGCAGGGGACCACGAACCAGCCGTGGCTTGACCGACATCAAAGCCAGAATCGCGCCAGCGACGACGATCGGAATCATCCGGTAACGGCGACGGGTGCATCCGCATTCGCAATGCCTCTCACGTCGGCAGTCGTCGCGAGCGCCGGGCGCTTGCTTGCATCTTGCTTTCATTGGGCATCGAGGCAGCGATCCACGACGCACGGCTGGAGCAGCATAGCCACCGTGGCCCGAAGTTTGCTTGATTCAGGACAAACAGTCCGGCAGCGACCGGAAGGATCCCCGGAGGAGACAATGCGCGATGACGTTCATCCGACGGCCAACGCACGGGCCACGCATGCGCCCGGCTGGCCGACGCCGACGATCCAGAAGTCCCATGAGCGGTCGGAGACGTTCGGCCTGCAGGCGTCGGCACGTCCCGACTACGACCTGCTGTCCGGCGCCGCGCTGTCGCTCAAGCGCGAGCAGAACCGCGTGCTGTGCGTGCATGCGATGCCCGTGATGGAGACGCTGCACGAGCAGATCGTCAATACCCAAAGCATGATCGTGCTGACCGATGCGGAAGGGTTGATCCTGCATTCGATCGGCGACGACGATTTCCTGCGGCGCGCGGAACGCGTCGCGCTGCGCCCCGGCGCGAACTGGGCGGAGAACCGGCAAGGCACCAACGCGATCGGCACCGCGCTCGCGGAGCTGTGCCCGATGGTCGTGCACGGCGACCAGCACTTCCTGGCCGCGAACCATTTCCTGACCTGCTCGAGCGTGCCGATCCTCGATCCGTACGGCGACGCGATCGGCGTGCTCGACGTGACGGGCGACCACCGCAGCTATCACCAGCACACGATGGCGCTCGCGAAGATGTCGGTGCAGATGATCGAGAACCACCTGTTCACGACGACCTTCCAGGAGACGCTGCAGGTGTCGTTCCACGGCCGCCCCGAATTCCTCGGCACCTTGATGGAAGGGATCGTCGCGTTCACCGCGGACGGCCGCTTCCTGTCGGCCAACCGCAGCGCGCAGTTCCAGCTCGGGATGCCGCTCGCCGCGCTGCGCGCGCATACGCTCGCGTCGCTGTTCGACGTGACGAGCGCGCAGCTGATCGACCGGATGCGCGCAAGCACCGAGCCGCACGTGTCGCTGAACCTCGGCAACGGCGCGGTGGTCTGCGCGCGCGTGCAGTTCCGCCGCGCGATGCGGGCCGAGGGCAGCCGGCCCGCCGAAGTGCACGACGGCGCCACGCCGGCCGCGCGGCCGCCCGCTGCGCAAGGCGCGGCGAACCTGTCGCGGCTCAGCTATCTCGACACCGGCGATCCGCAGGTGGCGGCGGTGATCGCGAAGGTCCGCAAGGTGATCGGCAAGGACATTCCGGTGCTGATCACCGGCGAGACCGGCACCGGCAAGGAATGGCTAGCGCGTGCGCTGCACAAGGAGTCGCCGCGTCGAGACGGGCCGTTCGTTGCCGTCAACTGCGCATCGATTCCGGAGACGCTGATCGAATCCGAGCTGTTCGGCTACGAGGAAGGGGCGTTCACCGGCGCGCGCCGCAAGGGCGCGACCGGCAAGCTGCTGCAGGCGAACGGCGGCACGCTGTTTCTCGACGAAATCGGTGACATGCCGTATCCGCTTCAAGTCAGGCTGCTGCGCGTGCTGCAGGAGCGCATCGTCAATCCGCTCGGGTCGACGAAGGCGATCGGCGTCGACATCGCGATCATCTGCGCGACGCATCGCGACCTGCGCGACATGATCGCGCAGAACCGTTTTCGCGAGGACCTGTATTACCGGCTCAACGGCCTCGTCGTGCGCCTGCCGCCGCTGCGCGACCGCACGGATCTCGCGGTGGTCGTCCAGAAGATGCTGCAACGGGAAACGCTGTCGGGGCCCGGGCGCCGGCCGTTGAGCGTCGCGCCCGACGTGATGGCGCTGTTCGAGCGCTGCGCGTGGCCGGGCAATTTCCGGCAGCTCGCGAACCTGCTGCGTACGGCGGCCGCGATGGTCGACGACGACTGCGAGATCCGCTGCGAGCATTTGCCGGACGACTTCTTCGACGACGTGCGGCGCGACGACGGGCCGGCGGAACAAGGCGCCTGCGCGCCGCCGCCGCTCGCCGCGCCAGCGTCAGCGCCCGCGTTCGCGGCCTGCGATGCGCGGTTGCAGGACGTGGCCGCGTCCGCGATTGCGGCCGCGCTGGCCCGCCATGGCGGCAACGTGTCGGCCGCCGCGCGCGCGCTCGGCGTGTCGCGCAACACGATCTACCGCAAGATGCCGGCCGCCGGGCCCGATGTGGTGGAATCCGACGAGCGCTGACGGTGGCGCGAGTGTCACACGGGTGTGTCAGGTTGCAACACCCGGTGTTCAAGGATTCAACACCTGCTCAACCGGACACACATGCAGCAAACCGTCCGAGCAAGGTTGATGAAATTACGTTGTATGGAAATAGAAAGAATGTCGGTGGCGTGACCACGCGGCGGCTGCCGCATGCCCTCGCGCGCCGCCGCGCGACGCAAATCGCGCCCCGGCATGCTCCTTGCTGAATAGGTATCGGCCGCTCGATCGATGCGGTTGTTATCGACTCACCAACTGAACAAGGAGACACATCATGCAGTGGACCACGCCGGCTTATACCGACCTGCGTTTCGGCTTCGAAATCACGATGTACATCGCCAACCGCTGATCGACGCGCGCAGTGCCGCCCGCATCGACGGACACGATGCGGGCGGCACCGGGAGCATACGCAGATGAAGATCAAGATACTCGGCTCGGGCGCCGGCGGCGGATTGCCGCAATGGAACTGCAATTGCGGCAACTGCCGTCGCGCGCGGGCCGGCACCGACGGCATCGTGCCGCGCACCCAATCGTCGATCGCGGTCAGCGGCGACGGCGTCGACTGGGTGCTGGTGAACGCGTCGCCGGACATCCTCGCGCAGCTGCGCGCCGATCCCGACCTGCAGCCGGCCCGCGCGATCCGCGACAGCGCGATCGTTGCCGTCGTGCTGTGCGACGCGCAGATCGATCACGTGACGGGCTTGCTGATGCTGCGCGAGCGCACGTCGCCGTTGCCGCTGTACGCGAGCGCCCCCGTGCTCGACGATTTGTCGACGGGGCTGCCGCTCGTGCCGCTGCTCGGCCACTACTGCGGCGTCGACGTCCACCCGATCGCGCCGGGCGAACCGTTCGCGATTCCCGGCGCCGGCGGCATCCGCTTCACCGCCGTGCCCGTCGACAGCAAGCCGCCGCCTTATTCGCCGCGGCGTGCGGCGGCCGTTCCCGGCGACAACATCGCACTCCTGATCGAAGATACGGCCACGGGCCGCCAGGCATTCTACGCACCGGGGCTCGCCGACGTCGACGACGACGTGCGCGCCGCGATGCGCGACGCCGATCTCGTGCTGGTGGACGGCACGTTCTGGACCGGCACGGAAATGATCGACCTCGGCCTGTCGTCGAAACACGCGGCCGAGATGGGCCATCTCGCGCAGTGCGGCGACGCGGCGCAGCCCGGGATGATCGATCGGCTGCGGCCATTGCCCGCGCATACGCGCAAGGTGCTCACGCACATCAACAACACGAATCCGATTCTCGACCCCGGTTCCGCGCAGCGTGCGCAGTTGCGCGAGCACGGGATCGAGGTCGCCCACGACGGCATGCAAATCGAGATCTGACCTTGACGTCCTCACCCGCCTAAAGGCAGGTGATTCCCACACCCGGCGATGCACGTCCGCATCGGAGAATGTTCAGCGCAGCGTTGATATCACGATCATGCACGACACCACAGCCATCGCAGGCCCACTCTCTTATTCGCAGTCCCGCGATACCTTTCGGCCGCGTCGTGCTGTCTTTCGACCCGCACGACGAACAGGACTGGGTAGAACCGCTTTCGTCGACTTCCTCGAACGTGGCCCCGTGCGCGATCGCCTTGTAACGGAGTTTGCTTCGGAAGGACGACCAGGATGCGTCGTAGACGCTCTTCGCCATCCTGGTTCTGGCGAGCTTCGCGGCCGACACGTTGCCGACCGCGATGTAATCGAAACGCCGCACCAGATCGAGCGCGAGCTTGTGCTGGAAATCGGCACGGGCATTCGCGACCTTGGCGTGCAACTTCGCGATATGCCGCTTGTGCTTTCGCGCCCGTTGCGCTTTCGCCAGCTTTTCCGCCGCGCGTCGACCGAACTGATCATTGGGCAGCTTCTCGCCGGTCGAAAGTGTGGCGAAGTCTTTCAGACCGAGATCGATGCCGACACCCGAACGGATCGGGCGGGCCTGAACATCGGGCATCTCCATCACGATGTTGAGAAACCAATTGCCGCGCGCATCCTGTGCGAAGTTAGTTCCGTCCTTGATCTTGCCTTCAGGAAGTGGGCGGCTATTGAACACGCGAAAGGTGTTGCCAGCGAAGCGAAACGCATCACCTTCGCGCTTCAGGTCACGCCCCTTCAGCGGCACCCAGCCAAGCGACTTCCTGCCGCGATAGCGCAGGTAGGGCCGACGGTGCTGACTGCGCGACTTCGCATATTGCTCGCACGTTGCATTGACTGTGCCGGAGTGAATGCCGAGCGCCTTGCTGCTGCCGGTCGTCAGCACGTTCAGATCGAATCCCGTCGGCCACTTCTTGCTCCACTTGAGCGCGTGCTTCTGCGTGTCATTGCAGAAGTTCCAGACGTAGTTCACCGCTCGGCTCTGCTTGTTAAGCAGTCCGTTGAGCGACTTCACCCGGTAGCGGTAGACAAGAATCATGCCGGTGATCCTAACCCGTGGAAGAAGCTGCCTGTCAACAGCACTCCTTTCCTTCCCGCCATCGATGGCGGGGTTTCTCGGAGCAAATTCTGATGAACGCACCGATTCCCGCCGCGGCGCTGCACGCGACGCCCTGGAGTGCGCAGGAGTTCGAGGCGCGCTTGCGCGCGCTCGAATCGCGCTACCACATCCATCACCCGTTCAATCGGCGCCTGAATACCGGCGCGTGCTCGCCCGAGCAGATCCGCGGCTGGGTCGCGAACCGCTTCTACTACCAGATCAGCATTCCGCTGAAGGACGCGGCGATCCTGTCCAATTGCCCGGACCGCGAGACGCGCCGGCTGTGGGTCGAGCGGATTCTCGATCACGATGGTCACGGCGGGCAGGAAGGCGGGATCGAGGCATGGGCTCGCCTCGGCGAAGCGGTCGGCATCGAGCGTGCGGAACTGTGGTCGCTCGTGCACGTGCTGCCCGGCGTGCGGTTCGCGGTGGACGCGTACGTCAATTTCGCGCGGCATGCGCCGTGGCAGGAAGCCGTGTGCTCGTCGCTGACCGAGATGTTCGCGCCGCAGATCCATCTCGACCGGCTCGCGGGCTGGCCGTCCCACTATCCGTGGATCGAGGCGGACGGGCTGCAGTATTTCCGCAGCCGCGTGCCGCTCGCGCAGCGTGACGTCGAGCACGGGCTCGCGGTGACGCTGAACCATTTCACGACACCGGACGCGCAACGGCGCGCGCTCGACATCCTGTCGTTCAAGCTGGATGTGCTGTGGTCGATTCTCGATGCGATTGAAAAGGCATACCCCGCATGAACTCCAACGACGTCGTCAGCGGCGTGCCGCTGCGCCCCTCGCTGAGGGGCATGTACCGCCTGCAGTGGGAGGCGGCCCAGGATGCGTACGTGCTCCTGTATCCGGAAGGCATGGTCCGGCTCAACCCGAGCGCGGGCGAGATCCTCGCGCGCTGCGACGGCACGCGCGAGCTCGACGACATCATCGACGAACTCGAGCGGCTGTTCAGCACGTCGGACCTCGCGTCGGACGTCTACCGCTTCCTCGATCATGCGCGACTGCGCGGCTGGCTCGACTGACATGGACACGACACCCGCACCGACCCGGCCGTCCACGCCGCTGTGGCTGCTCGCCGAACTCACGTACCGCTGTCCGCTGCACTGCGCGTTCTGCTACAACCCGGTCGATTTCGCGACGCACGGCGCCGAGCTCGATACCGACGCATGGCGCGCGGTGATCAGCGACGCGCGCGCGCTCGGCGCCGCGCAGATCGGCTTTTCCGGCGGCGAGCCGCTGCAGCGCGACGACCTGGAAGTGCTGGTCCAGCATGCGCGGTCGCTCGGTTTCTATACCAACCTGATCACGTCGGGCGTCGGCCTGAATGCCACGCGCATCGATCGTCTCAAGGCGGCCGGGCTCGATCATATCCAGCTGTCGCTGCAGGATTCGACGCGCGAGCTGAACGATTTCCTGACCAGCACGCGCACCTTCGACCTCAAGCGCGACGTCGGACGGCTGATCAAGGCGCACGGCTATCCGATGGTGCTGAACTGCGTGCTGCACCGGTACAACCTGCCGCACGTCGGCCAGATCATCGAGATGGCGCTCGACCTCGGCGCGGATTTTCTCGAGCTCGCGAATACGCAGTACTACGGCTGGGCGATGCTGAATCGCGACCAGCTGATGCCGACCGCCGAACAGCTGCGCGAAGCCGAGGAAACGGTCAACCGCTACCGCAAGCTCGTCGGCGAACGATGCAAGATCCTGTTCGTCGTGCCCGACTACTTCGAGCAGCGGCCGAAGGCCTGCATGAACGGCTGGGGCTCGGTATTCCTCGGCGTCGCGCCGGACGGCACCGCGCTGCCGTGTCACGCCGCGCGCGGGTTGCCCGGCCTCGTGCTGCCGAACGTGCGCGACCGGTCGCTGAAGGAAATCTGGTACGACAGCGACGCGTTCAACGCGTTTCGCGGCGACGGCTGGATGCGCGACCCGTGCCGCACCTGCGACGAGCGCCATACGGATCATGGCGGGTGCCGGTGCCAGGCTTACATGCTGGCGGGCGATCCGGCGGAGGCCGATCCGGTGTGCGCGAAGTCCGCGCATCACGGCCGGGTCGAGCAGGTGGTGCAATTCGCGCGGCGGGCGGGGCGGCAGGACGAGCGTCCGCTGATCTTTCGCAGTGTGGCTAATTCGATCGGGCGCTGAGCGGGACGGGACGCGTGATCGGCGCGCGTCACTTTCTCGATCGTTTCCTCGATTGCCGCGCCGCCTGCTCGAGCAACGCCGCGAACGCCGCCTCATCCGCGCGCAGCCCCCTCGGCGTGCGGCGCACTTCCAGCGTCGCGAGCAACCCGGCCTCGAATGTATCGAGCACCACCGGATGGATGTAGCAGCGCCGGCACACGGCCGGCGTGTTGCGCAATGTGTCGGCGACGCTCCGCACCGTTTCGACGATCTGCTTGCGGGCATGCGTGACGCCCTGATGCGGGATGCGCCTCAGCAGCGCCAGCGCCTGCACGCTGCCCGCCCACGTCCGGTAATCCTTCGCGGTGAACTCCGCGCCCGCTGCGTCGCGCAGATAGTCGTTCACGTCGGACGAGCCGACGGAATGGCGCACGCCGTCGTCGTCCAGATACTGGAACAACTCGTGCCCCGGCAGCTCCGCGCAGCGCCGCACAATGCGGCCGATGCGCGGATCCTCGACGGTCACGTCGTGCTCGATGCCGCTCTTGCCCGTGAAGCGCAGGCGCACCTGTCCCGGCCGGATCGTCACGTGGCGCTTGCGCAGCGTCGTCAGCCCGTACGACGCGTTCTCGCGCGCATATTCGGCGTTGCCGATCCGCGCGAGCGTCGTGTCGAGCAGCCGCACGATCGTCGCGACGATCTTGTCGCGCGGCATCCCGGGTAGCGCGAGATCGCGATCGACACGCGCACGGATGCGCGGCAGCGCGCGGGCGAAGGCCGCCATCCGCGCGTACTTGTTCGCGTCGCGCGTTTCACGCCACAGCGGGTGATAGCGATATTGCTTGCGTCCGCGCGCATCGCGGCCGGTCGCCTGCAAATGGCCGTTGGGGTCCGTGCAGATCCACACGTCGGTGTACGCGGGCGGAATCGCGAGCGCTTTGATGCGGGCGATTTCGTCGGCGTCGCGGATCCGTTCACCGTCCTTCGTGTAGTACGCGAAACCGTTGCGCAGCCGCCGACGCGTGTAGCCGGGGCGGCGGTCGTCGACGTGGCGCAGCCGCACGGTCGAACTCGCGACGGCGGCTGCAAGAGCTTCGGCGGCACCGCGGGGCGTGGGCTTTTTCATGCTGCGATGCGCCAATCAAACGGAACGTCCACGCGCAGCGTGCTGCGTTCATGCATGGCGGGCATTGTTGTTCTCCTTGTTGCAGGCGGGCCGCCGCGAAGCGCGAGCGGGCCTGCCAGCGCGGCAGCAAGATTCGTGCGCCGTCGGCGGATTTGCCGCCGAGCCGACTTCGCGCGTTCCGCATTGCCAGCACGACGGCCGCTGCCGCGACCGCCCACACGCGGGCTAACGCCATTCCCGCACAACCCCGCCAGCAGCCCACCACCCGCTTAGGTGTTTATACGTATGCCGATACCGATATCGCTTCAATCCAAGATTTCATTGGAAGGTTATCGGACTTGTTCCTAGACTGATCCGGGGCATGCATACCGGGTTGGCGCGCAAGCGCAGGCCGGGCGAGCCCGCACCGCATCCGCGCCACGCAGAATCAGAACAGCGCAGCACAGCACCGCGCAAGGCCGGCGCAGCGGCATACAACGACACCATCGGAGACGGACCATGACATTCATCAGGAAGCTGGCGGTCGGCGCAATCGTCGCCGCGGCGGCGGTGCTGGCCACCGGCGCGCACGCACAGCAAAAACCGATCACGCTCGGGTTCTCGCAGGTCGGCGCGGAGAGCGCGTGGCGCACGGCGAACACCGTGTCGGTGAAGAGCGCGGCGAAGGACGCCGGCATCAACCTGAAATTCTCGGACGCGCAGCAGAAGCAGGAGAACCAGATCCGCGCGATCCGCTCGTTCATCGCGCAGAAGGTCGACGTGATCGCGTTCTCGCCGGTCGTCGAGTCGGGCTGGGAGCCGGTGCTGACCGAAGCGAAGGCCGCGCATATCCCGGTGATCCTGACCGATCGCGGCGTCGACGTGAAGGATCCGTCGCTGTACGTGACGATGATCGGCTCCGACTTCCTCGAGGAAGGGCGGCGTGCCGGTCACTGGATGGAAGAGCGCTACAAGAACGACGCGGGCCCGATCAACATCGTCGAGCTGCAGGGCACGGTCGGCTCCGCGCCGGCCAACGATCGCCGCGCGGGCCTGCTGGAGGTGATCAAGAGCAATCCGAAGTTCAAGGTGATCGCGTCGCAGAGCGGCGACTTCACGCTCGCCGGCGGCAAGCAGGTGATGGAAGCGTTCGCGAAGACCTACGGCAAGCAGATCAACGTCGTCTACGCGCACAACGACGACATGGCGCTCGGCGCGATCCAGGCGATGGAAGAAGCCGGCATCAAGCCCGGCAAGGACGTGAGCGTCGTGTCGTTCGATGCGACCAAGGGCGGCTTCCAGGCGATGGTCGCGGGCAAGATCAACGTCGACGTCGAATGCAGCCCGCTGCTCGGCCCGCAACTGATGACGGCGGTGAAGGACGTGGTGGCCGGCAAGCAGCTGCCGAAGCGCATCGTCACGAACGAGACGGTGTTCCCGATGAACGTCGCGGCGCAGGTGCTGCCGACCCGCAAGTACTGATTCTTGACGGACGCGGGCGGTGGCGCGGGCTGCCGCCGTCCGGCAACCGCTTCGAAGCGAGGGCGTTCCATGACGAATCCGCCGGTGGTCGAGATGATCGGCATCGACAAGACGTTTCCCGGTGTCCACGCGCTGCAGCGCGTGAACTTCCGGCTGTTTCCGGGCGAGATCCATGCGCTGATGGGCCAGAACGGCGCGGGCAAGTCGACGCTGATCAACGTGCTGACCGGCGTGCATGCGCACGACGCGGGCGAGATTCACGTCGGCGGCGCGCCGGTGCGCTTCGCCGCGCCGCGCGAGGCCGAGGCGGCCGGGATCCAGACGCTGTACCAGGAAGTGAACCTGTGCGCGAACCTGTCGGTCGCCGAGAACATCTTCGCGGGCCGGCAGCCGATGCGGCGCGGCGCGATCGACTGGAAGACGATCCATGCGCGTGCGCGCGCGGCGCTCGCCGAACTCGACCTGTCGCTCGACGTCACGCGCTCGCTCGACGCGTATCCGATCGCGGTGCAGCAGATGGTCGCGATCGCGCGGGCCGTGTCGGTGGATGCGCGCGTGCTGATTCTCGACGAACCGACGTCGAGCCTCGACGACGGCGAGGTCGCGCGGCTCTTCGGCGTCCTGCGCCGGCTGAAGGCGTCGGGCATCGCGATCCTGTTCGTCACGCATTTCCTTGAGCAGACCTATGCGGTGTCCGACCGGATCACAGTGATGCGCAACGGCGAGCGTGAAGGCGAGTATCTCGCGCGCGACCTGCCGGTCGACAGCCTGGTCGCGAAGATGACCGGCCGCGCGCCGATGTCCGGCACGCTGCAGGCGGGCGCGGCGGCCGTGCCGCGCGATGCCGGCGCGGCCGCGCCGTTCCTGTCGATGCAGCAGGTCGGTCGGCGCGGAATGATGAGCCCGCTCGATCTCGACGTGCGGCCCGGCGAAATCGTCGGGCTGGCCGGGCTGCTCGGCTCGGGGCGCACGGAAACCGCGCAGCTGGCATTTGCCGCGGAACGCACCGACACCGGTGCGATCGAGATCGACGGCGCGCGCACGCGGCTCGCGTCGCCGCATGACGCGGTGCGCCACGGCATCGCGTATTGCCCGGAGGATCGCAAGAAGGAGGGGATCGTCGCCGCGCTGTCGATCCGCGAGAACATCGTGCTCGCGCTGCAGGCGCGGCGCGGCTGGTGGCGGCTGATCAGCCGCGCGCGCCAGCGCGAGCTCGCCGATACCTACATCGCACGGCTCGGCATCAAGGCGCGCGACGCGGAGCAGCCGATCGGGCTGCTGTCGGGCGGCAACCAGCAGAAGGTGTTGCTCGCGCGCTGGCTCGCGACGGAACCGAAGCTGCTGATCCTCGACGAGCCGACCCGCGGCATCGACGTCGCCGCGAAATTCGACATCATGGAGCGTGTGCTCGCGCTGTGCGCGCAGGGGCTCGCCATCCTGTTCATCTCGTCGGAGATCAGCGAGGTCGTGCGCGTGAGCCACCGGATCGCGGTGCTGCGCGACCGGCGCAAGGTCGCCGAACTGAGCGGCACCGACGCGTCGGAGGAACACGTGTACCAACTGATCGCGGGAGGCCGGTCATGACGCGGCTACGTATGTTGCTTCGCCATCCGCTCGTATGGCCGCTGTTGACGCTCGCGCTGCTGCTGGCGCTCGACGTCGCGCATCGGCCGGGCTTCCTGTCGATCTCGCTGCTCGACGGCCACCTGTTCGGCGCGCCGATCGACATTCTCAACCGCGCGGCGCCGCTCGTGATCGTGTCGCTCGGGATGACGCTGGTGATCGCGACGCGCGGGATCGACATCTCGGTCGGCGCGATCGTCGCGATCGCCGGCGCGGCCGCGGCGATCGTGCTCGACGGCGATCCGTCGCGGCTCGGTATGGCGCTGGCCGCCGCGCTCGGCGTCGGGGTGCTCGCCGGTGCGTGGAACGGCGTGCTCGTCGCGTTCGTCGGGATGCAGCCGATCATCGCGACGCTGATCCTGATGGTCGCCGGACGCGGCATCGCGCAGTTGCTGACGGGCGGGCAGATCATCCCGATCGGTGCGCCCGGCTATCTCGAGATCGGCGGTGGCTATCTCGCGGCCGTGCCGTGCTCGGTCTGGATCGCGGTCGCGACGATCGCGGCGACCGCGCTGCTGGTGAACCGCACCGCGCTCGGCCTGTTCATCCGCGCGATCGGCGTGAATCCGGTCGCGACGCGGCTCGTGGGGCTGCGCGCCGGCGCGGTCGTGTTCGGCGTGTATCTGTGTTCCGGCGTGATGTCGGCGCTCGCGGGCATCCTCGCCAGCTCGAACGTGCGCAGCGCCGACGGCAACAACGCGGGGCTGCTGCTCGAGCTCGACGCGATCCTCGCGGTGACGCTGGGCGGCACGTCGCTGCTCGGCGGCCGTTTCAGCCTCGCCGGCTCGGTGCTCGGCGCGCTGATCATCCAGACGCTCACCTACACGACCTATTCGATCGGCGTGCCGCCGGAGGCGACGCTCGTCGTGAAGGCGATCGTCGTGATCGTCGTGACGCTGATCCAGTCGGACGCGGCGCGCGCGCTGGTGCTCCGGCACGCGTCGCGGCTGCTGCCTTCCGCGCGTTCGCGCGCCACCACCGGAGCCACGCCCCGATGAACCGATTCCTCGCCCGGCTCGCCGACCCGCGCACGCTGCCGATCGTCGTGACGATCGTGCTGTTCGCCGCGCTGTTCGGCTTCGGATCCGTGATGTACACCGGCTTCTTCTCGATGCAGGTATTGACCGGCCTGCTCGTCGACAACGCGTTCCTGCTGATCGTCGCGATCGGGATGACGTTCGTGATCGTGTCGGGCGGCATCGACCTGTCGGTCGGCTCTGTCGTTGCGCTGACAACGATCTTCTGCGCGGTCGGCGCCGAGCGGTTGCACTGGCCCGTGTGGGCGATCGTGCCGCTCGTGCTCGTGTTCGGCGCGCTGTACGGCGCGGCGATGGGCGCGCTGATCCATTACTTCCGGCTGCAGCCGTTCATCGTCACGCTGGCCGGGATGTTTCTCGCGCGCGGCGCGTGCTTCCTGATCACGACGCAGTCGATCACGATCAACGAACCGACGTTCCATGCGCTCGCGGGCATCAGCGTGCCGATCGGCGGCGGGACGCTGAGCGCGGGCGCGCTGATCGCGCTCGCGACGCTGGCTGCGGCGCTCTACGTCGCGCATTTCACGCGCTTCGGCCGCAACGTCTATGCGATCGGCGGCAACGAGCGCTCGGCGCTGCTGATGGGGCTGCCGGTCGCGCGCACGAAGGTCGGCGTGTATGCGCTGAGCGGCTTCTGTTCGGCGCTCGGCGGCGTGGTGTTCACGCTGTACGTGCTATCCGGCTACGGGCTGCAGGCGCAGGGGATGGAGCTCGACGCGATCGCCGCGACGGTGATCGGCGGTACGCTGCTCACGGGCGGCGTGGGCTACGTGATCGGGTCGGTGTTCGGCGTCGGCATTCTCGGCACGATCCAGGTGCTGATCACGTTCGACGGCACGCTGAGCTCGTGGTGGACGCGGATCGTGATCGGCGCGCTGCTGTGCGTGTTCTGCCTGCTGCAGCGGGTGATCGAGCGGCATGCGGCGCGGCGGCGTACCGGCGGCACCGGGCTCGATCCGAAACGCCGCAAGCGCGAGGCCGCGCAGGTCAGGCCCGCTGCGGCGGGCGACGACGCGGCGCTGGTGTCGACGATGCGGCGGTTGTAACGACTGTCGCATCAGGTGCGATCGTCTGCACGCACCTGCGAAGTAGTGCGCGGCCCGCTGTCACTGGCTTCATGATCGGCGCGGCGATCACGCCGACCTTGCCATGTCCGGCTCCGCATCGAACGACGCATCGGCGATACCCATCCGTTTCAGCGACTCGGCCAGCCGCTCGATCGCGTGCAGATCGAGCGCGTCGAGACGCTCGCGCATCGCCTGCACGAACGCGGCATGGCGCGGCGCGTGCGCATGCTGGCCGAGCCATTCCTCGATATCGGTGAGGCGGCCTTCGCTGGCGAGCACGGCCAGCTCGTCGAGCGCATCCGGCGACGGGCAGCGCATCGCATGCGCGTCGCTCAGCGATTCGTCGGGTTCGACGAGCTCGGCCGGCCGCATCAGCGCCGACGCCGGGATCAGCGCATGCCCGAGCGCCGGTGCGACGATCTGGAACGTGAACGACGTGCCGACGCCCGGCTGGCTCGTCACGGAGAGCTCGCCGTTCATCGCGCCGACGATCCGCTGCGCAATGAACAGCCCGAGCCCGGTTCCGCCATTCACCGCCTGAACCTGCTGGTACGCGCGGAAGATGTCGGTCGTCTTGCCGATGTCGATCCCGATCCCGGTATCGGCGACCTCGAACACGATGCGCCACGCATCCCCCTGCGGATACGCGCCGACCGACAGCGTGACCGTGCCGTCGCGCGTGAACTTCGACGCATTCGACAGCAGGTTGAGCAGCACCTGCTGCAGTCGGATGCCGTCGATCGACAGCTTGCGCGGCAGCGGCGTCAGCGGCCGGTAGTCGAACCGGTTCTCCTGCTGCTGGCACAGCGCGAGCGCATAGTCGCCGATGTCGGTCAGCAGGCCGGGCAGGTCGGTCGCGTCCGGCGAGATGCCGAGCGGCTGCAGCTCGGACTTCGTGTATTGCAGCAACTCGTCGATCAGCGTGAGCTGGTAGCGGATGCTGCGGTCGATCGAGCGGATCAGCCGCGCCTGGCTGCGGGTCGCGCTTTGCAGCAGCAGCTTCGCGTAGCCGTTGATCGTCGACAGCGGCGCGCGCAGGTCGTGGCTCACGTAGCCGAGCGTCTCGATCTTCTGCTGCATGTGCGTCCTTACCTGCTGCAACGCGTCGTTGAGCGCGACCGTGCGTTTCGCGACCTCATCGCGCAGGCGATCCTGTTCGGTGAGCTGCCACTGCTCGAGCCGCTTGCGCGCCTCGGTGCGTTGACGGCCGACGTGGTGGATCCACGCGGCCAGCACCAGCAGGTGCGTGGCGAGCCCGATGATCGCGACCACGGGATTCGGATGGATGTCGGACTTCAGCCAGAGCAGCCACGCCGGTATCGCATCGCGTCCGTCGAGCACGCGCACCAGCATGTTGAAGCTCGCGAACCCGACGGCGATCAGCATCACGCGGGCGCTCGGCGTGCGCCGGATCGCGAAGGTCAGCGCGAGGCCGATGTTCACGACCGCCATCACGGTGTTCAACCGCAGGCAGAACCACGTGAAGGTGAGCAGGTCGCCGTACGCCGCGCCGGCCATGCCGATGCATTCGAGCGCGAAGAACGCCATGTAGACGGCGCGCATCGGCATGCTGGCCTTCTCGCGGTGCGCGACCATCAGGATGAATGCGATGAAGCAGGCGACCGACAGATAGACGAAGACCACTTCGGCGCGTGCCGACCATTCATACGCGCCGGGCCACAGATACATCACGGTATAGCCGCGGTACGTCGCCTCGAACAGCGTCGTGCTCAGCGCCAGCACGGCCAGCACGACGAACATTCCGCTGCGCGAAAAGAATCCGATCAGCAGCGCACACCACACGAGTGCGAGCAGGCCGCCGAAGAAGCCGAAGTTCCACATCGCGGCGCGCAGTTCGTACGCGTGCCATGCGGTGGGCGTGAACACGGATGGCGCGAGCCGCATTTCCTTGCGCGACGTGATGCGGATCAGCACGGGCATCCGTTCGCCTGGCCGCAGCGTCGTGTCGAGCGTCGGATATCGGGAAGCAGGATGGTCCGCGTCGCCGCGGTCGGCCGGAAAGCGTGCGGCGAGCGTCCACGCGCCGCCGCGCTCGACATAAAAGTCTGCATGGTCGAGACGTGCATCGCGAATCGCCAGTACCAGCGGGCGCTCGACGCTGTCGTGATTGACCAGCGTCGCGGCGACCCACCATGCCGAGCGGGAAAACTCGATGTTGAACGACGGGCGCGCCGCGGACGCGGACGTGCTGCTTGGCGCAGCCGCGACTCGCGCGGCGGCCTGGTCGGCGGACATCGTCGCGCCCCGATCCTCGACGATCGACACCGCGTCCAGCTGTGCGGCGTTTTCCGTCGCTTCGGCGCGGTGGGTCGTGCACGCGATCAGCGCCACCGCGAGCAGCAGAAGGGTGTACCAGCCCGATGCGCGGCGCCTAGGCATCGCGCGGGTGATCATGCGTCGCGGGCAGTGCGTCGACCGCCGGACGCTGGCGCCGCCAGTCGGACGGCGTGATGCCGAACCGTTCGCGAAACGCCGTCGCGAAATTGCCCGGCGTCGAGAAGCCGATTTCCTCGGCGATGTCGCCGATCCCCATCGACGTCTCCGCGAGAAAGTGCTTCGCGGCGCGCAGCCGTGTGTCGCGCAGGTATTCGAACACGGTCTGGCCGAGATGATCGCGGAACACGCGCGACAGTCGCTTTTCGTGCGTGCCGACCTGCCGCGCGAGTTCCTCGAGCGTCGGCGGATTGCGCAATTCGCGCAGCAGCACGTCGCTCGCCGCACGCACCAGCGCGGCGTCCGGATGATCGGGCAGCTCGGGCAGGTGCGCGAACGGCTGGCTGCGCCGCGCGCGCTTCAGATGATTGCGGATCCGCGCAATGACCTCGACCGGCTCGAACGGCTTCACGATGTAGTCGAGCGCACCGGTTTCGAGCCCCGCGATGCGATCGTCGAGATCGGCGGCGGCGGTCAGGATGATGATGGGTATGTTCTGCGTCGACGGCGTCGATGCCAGCAGGCGGCACGCGGCGAAGCCGTCCATGCGCGGCATCCGGACATCCATCAGGATCAGGTCGGGCGCGACGGCCTGCGCGCGGTGATAGGCCTGCAGCCCGTCGAACGCGACACTGATCCGGCATCGCGCCGAACGCAGGATCTCCGTCAGGAGCCGCAGGTCGTTCGGTCGGTCGTCTACAACGAGAATGTGTGCGCCAACGAGATCCGGCGTGGCGCGCAGCGACGCCGGACTGGACGAGCGGGATGACATGGTTGCGAACGCGTTGGGGAGGTAGGCCGGGGTCGGACTCGATGCATCTATGCGCACGATTGTTGCAAAAAATTATATGACGACAATAGCGCCCGCGGTGGGGTTTCCGTGCGCCGCGTGTGGGCATGTTTGACAGTGCGCGCAACCTTCCTGGCGGCGCGCCCGCACCGCGAAAACAGGCTGGGAAAAAGTGCCGGGCCGGCTATTAAATTTCGGTCGTTATTGCCGATTTGAATCGGCATAAATGGAATTGGCCCGAATGATGAATCGAGTTGAAATGTGTCGCGCAGGCAGCCTGTTTCGACGCGGATCGCGGTCATCAATTTCGTGTCCCCGTGATTAAGTTTTTATGGATCGCTGGTTAAAAATGCTTTCGCGTTTAAGTCGATCGGGATGCCGGAATGTATGAATGTAAATCTCGTCCGGCCGGGAAAACAATTTGTCCGCTCGGGAAAAGGTTCGCGCACCGGAGTCCCGGCACACTAGGCCCGAGGTGACTGGAGCGGTTGTTCGGCAGAACGGCGTTCCACGCGAATTTCATTTGTCGCGGCGGCATGTTTGAGTGCGCAATATTCAATGTGACATTGAGTGCTGACAATCTCAAATTCCGGGATTCCGGTGCTGCGACGAGAGTCGGCACGAGGGCAATGCAAGCTTCCCACCCTTCGAATTGGGTTGATATAAGAGATGAAGGGAATGGGGTAGAAGCTGATGAGAGTGTGACATACAAGGCAACAAGAAATAGTCAAAGAAAGTCAGTCGATTAATTCGATGCAGGGGTCGTCCGGCCTATCGTCGTTTTTTCCGGAAATCCGGAATCTCCGGCGCGCGCCTGGACGGAAAGGGGTGGGTGGGTTCGCGTCGGCCGCCGGGCAGTTCGGTCTTTCAGGCGGCGGTCGCGCGGGCGCGCTCTCGAATCAGGCGGCACGAAAAACATGAATATGAAAGGCACGGCAGATCACGGCACCGGTTCGCCCGAACCGGCAGCGGCTGTCAGCGTCCGCGGTCCGGCGGCGCATGCTTCATTCCCCGGGGCCGCACGACGTCATCCTCCCCCTGAATGACCCAGGACGGGCCGCCCGGCGCAGTCGGCGCGGCTTTTGTCCCACTGGCGTCTGAACGACGCCTCAACATGAAATTCGAGTTCGCCGCCCACGGGCTGGCGCGACGGCGTGCGCACGCGCTTTTCCGCGCTGCGCTGCCCGGCATGCCGCCGCCTGATCGGCGAGCTCGACTTCCATGATTCGATAACCCGCGATCGTCGCCGTGCAGCGTGTCGTCCGACACGGGCGGCGTGCGGTCGTGTGATCGCGACGTGTGTCGCGCGTGTCGTGCAGAGCCGTTGAGCAGTTCAGTTAGATATGCGAATCAAGTAGCGGGGCGTCGCGAGACGGGAGACAAAGAAGGTGGAGACGGTCAGCTCCCGGCCGCGTTCGCTGTTGCGTCATCCAGCACATGTGAACCGAGGGAAAACAAGATGAACAAGTCGTTCAAGTCGATCTGGAACGAAGCACTGGGGGCGTGGGTTGCGGCGTCCGAGCTCGATCGCACGCGCGGCAAGCGCGTGGCATCGTCGAGGAGCGCGGGCGAGCAGGCTCCCCACGAAGGCGCCGCCGCGAGCATGGCAACGCCGCCGGGGTTGTCGCCCCGGCGACTGGTCATGATGATGGCCGCCGCGTACCTCGGACTGTTTCAGATGGGCGCCCACGCGCAGTATTCGGCCGGTGGCGGCTCCGCGACGGGCGGCGCCAGTTCGACCGCGGTCGGCAACGGCGCGCTTGCTTCGCAGACGAATGCGACCGCGTTCGGTAATCTGGCGACGGCGGCGGGCGTGTCGTCCACGGCGATCGGCCCGGGTGCGCACGCGATGGCGGATGGCGGGTCGGCCATCGGCATCAACTCGCAGGCGACCGGCGTCAACAGCGTGGCGCTGGGCGTGCAGGCGATCGGTTCAGGCGCTTTCGCGGTCGCGGTCGGCAACCTGTCGAGCGCGACGCAAAGCGGCTCGGTGGCGCTCGGTAGCGGTGCGGCGGCGACCGGCGTATCCGCGATCGGGCTCGGCAACAATGCGTTCGCGTCGGGTCAGTATGCGGCGGCACTCGGGCTCGGGGCGAGCGCGGCAGGGGCGCAAAGCATTGCGCTCGGCTATGCGTCGCATGCCGACCTGACGGGCTCGGTCGCCCTCGGCAACCAGTCGACCAGCTCGGGCTCGGCCGGTGTGGCCGTGGGCAGCGGCGCGCTCGCTTCCGGAAACTCGGCGGTCGCGATGGGCGTCAACAGCGGGGCGAAAGGCACGTCGTCGATCGCCATCGGCTGGGGCGGCGTCGCCGGCGTGCCGGGCTCGGGCACGCAGTCTCTCGGCACCAGTTCGATTGCGATGGGCTCGGGGACGACGGCCGGCGCCAACAACGCGGCCGCATTCGGCCTGAACGCGAATGCATCGGGCCTCAGTTCGATCGCGATGGGCGTGCAGTCGACCGCGACGCAGCAGTATGGCGTTGCGCTCGGCAACCTCGCGCTCGCGACCGGTATCTCGGCAAGTGCGCTGGGGCCGGGCGCGACGGCGTCGGCATTGAATTCAACCGCGATCGGCATCAACAGCGTGGCGGCGGCGACATCGACCGTCGCGATCGGCGACAGCAACTCGGTTGCCGCGGGCGCCGGTGCCGGCTCGATCGCCGGCGGCAACTTGTCGAAGGTCCTGGGCGGCACCGGCGCCGTCGCGCTCGGCTTTGGCCAGACCGTCAGCGGCAACGGCGCGGTCGCCATCGGCGACCCGAGCACCGCGATCGGCACCGGCGCGGTCACGGCCGGTTCGAACAACACCGCGAACGGCAACGGCGCGGTGGCGATCGGCAATTCGAACAATGCGCAAGGCACCGGCTCCGTCGCGCTCGGCAATACGTCGACGGCGGCAGCAGCGGGCGCGGTGGCGTTCGGCGCGTCGGCCGTGGCGAACAATGCAAACGACGTGGCGCTCGGCTCCGGTTCGGTGACGGCCGCGCCGAATCCGACCGCCACCGGCACCATCGGCGGCGTCACGTATACGTTCAACGGCGTCAATCCGGTGAGCGTCGTCAGCGTCGGCGGAGTGGGAACCGAGCGCCAGATCACCAACGTCGCGGCAGGGCGGATCAGCCCGACGAGCACCGATGCGATCAACGGCTCGCAGCTCGATGCGACGAACCAGGCGGTGACTTCGCTGTCGACGTCGACGTTGTCCAGCATCACGTCGCTGTCGACTTCGACGTCGACCGGGATCGGTTCGTTGTCCACGGGCCTGAGCTCGACCAACAGTTCGGTGACGTCGCTGTCGACGGGCCTCAGTTCGACCAACAGCGCGGTGACGTCGCTGTCGACGTCGACGTCCACGGGCATCAGCTCGTTGTCGACCGGTTTGAGTTCGACGAACAGCGCGGTGACGTCGCTGTCGACTTCGACGTCGACCAGCATCGGTTCGCTGTCGACCGGCCTGAGCTCGACCAACAGCGCGATCACATCGCTGTCCACGTCGACGTCGACCGGCATCGGTTCGTTGTCCACCGGCTTGAGCTCGACCAACAGCGCGGTGACGTCGCTATCGACGTCGACGTCCACGGGCATCAGCTCGCTGTCCACCGGCCTGAGCTCGACGAACAGCACGGTCACGTCGCTGTCCACGTCGACGTCAACGGGCATCGGCTCACTGTCCACCGGCCTGAGCGCGACGAACAGCAACCTCACCTCGCTGTCGACCGCCACGTCGACGGGCATCGGTTCGCTGTCGACGGGCCTGAGCTCGATCGTGAACAACAACACCAATCTCGGCAACAGCACGGCCGGCGCGATCGGCGGCGGCTCGACCTACGACCCGACGACCGGCACGATCTCGGCGCCGTCGTACGTGACGTACAACAGCGACGGGTCGACGATCATCAACAACAGCGTCGGCTCGGCGATCGACAACATCAACGCGCACGGCATCAAGTATTTCCACGCGAACTCGACCGCGCCGGACAGCCAGGCGATCGGCGTCGACAGCGTCGCGATCGGCCCGAACGCGATCTCGCTCGTGAACGGCAGCATCGCGCTCGGTTCCGGTTCGGTCGCCGATCGGCCGACGACGCCGTCGTCGGGCATCATCCGCAACGGCACCGCGGCGATCCCGTTCAACACGACGGACCAGACACTGCTCGGCGCGGTGTCGGTGGGCGACACGACGAACCGCACGTATCGCCAGATCACCAACGTCGCGGACGGCACCGGGCAGCAGGACGCGGTGACGGTACGGCAGCTGACCGGCGCGTTGCAGTCGTTCGCGGTCACGGGCCAGAAGTACTTCCACGCGAATTCGACGGCCGGCGACTCGCTCGCGGTCGGCGCGGAATCGGTCGCGGTCGGGCCGACGACGGTCGTGAACGGCGACAACGGCGTGGGCATCGGCAACGGGGCGATCGTCGACCAGACCGCACCCGGCGGCGTCGCGATCGGGCAGGCCGCGAGTTCCGCGCAGGCCGATGCGATCGCACTCGGCAGCGGTGCGTCGGCCCTCGGCGCGCAGTCGGTCGCGCAGGGTGCCAATGCGTCGGCGGTCAGCGTGGGCAGCGTCGCGCTCGGCTCGGGTGCGCACAGCACCGCCACCGATGCGGTCGCGCTCGGCGCCGGCGCGTCGGCGACGCTCGCGAACAGCGTCGCGCTGGGCGCCGGTTCGCTGACCACGGTCGGCGCGCTGACGAACTACGTCGCGTACGGCCTGAGCAGCCCGCAGTCGTCGGCCGGTGAAGTCAATATCGGCAACCGGCAGATCACGGGCCTCGCCGCGGGCAAGAACGGCACGGACGCGGTGAACGTGTCGCAGCTCGACTCGGTCGCGAACCAGTTGACGACGCTGATCGATCAACGCACGACCAATCTCGGCGGGCAGTACACGACGAACCCGCCCGGCGGCAACGTGCCGCCGGGGGCGAGCGGTTCGAATTCGTCGGCGGGCGGTTCGGGGGCGGTCGCATCGGGCTCGAACAGCACGGCAGTCGGCAACAGTTCGACGGCGTCCGGCAACGGCTCGACGGCGATCGGCGTCGGCTCGATCGCATCGGGCAACAACTCGACGGCGATCGGCACGGGCAGCAACGACGGCGGCCGCTCGAACGTCGTCGCGGTCGGCTCCGCGGATTCGCCGCGACAGGTCGTCAACGTCGCGGCGGGCACGCAGGGCACCGATGCGGTGAACGTGAACCAACTGAATGCGGTCTCGAACCAGTTCACGCAGTCGCTGAACACGGTCAACAACCAGATCTCGCAGATGCAGCAGCAGATCCAGCAGACCGATTCGATGGCACGTGAGGGGATTGCCGCGACGGCCGCGTTGGCGTCGATCCCGCACATGGACCGCGACTCGAACTTCGCGATGGGCGTCGGTACCGCGACGTTCCAGGGTCAGAAGGCCATGGCCGTCGGCGTGCAGGCGCGCCTCACGGAGAACCTGAAGGCGACGCTGAACGGCGGCTTCGCGGGCAGCCAGCGCGTCGTCGGCGCGGGCGTGCTGTATCAGTGGAAGTAATCGCGCGCGGCGGTCCGTTCCGGCACGCACTGCCGGAGCGGACCGCGCCGAACGCAACCGCACGCGGATGCGGCCGCGCCATCGCGCCGCACGCGCTGCGCCCATCGCATTTTCGGAGTAATCAAGTGAAAAACATCCATCTTGCCCTGCTGGCGTCCGTCGTTTCCCTCGCTGCCTGTTCGAGCGCGTCGGGGCCGACGTACAACGCATACGAATTGCAGTCCCGTGACGGCATCCGCACCTTCCGCGTCGACTGTCACGGCATCCTGTCGAGCGCGAAGACCTGCATGAAGGTCGCGACGCGCATGTGCGGCAACGACGCCGTGCGCGTGGTCGATGCCACGACGCCGTATCGCGACGGCGCGGATCCGCACTCGATGGTGTTCCAGTGCGGCGCGGCCCCCGCGCCGGTCGCCGCGGCTGCCGCGCCCGCGCCCGCCGCGGTCGAGAAGGTGAGCCTCACCGGCGATGCCTATTTCGCGACCGACTCGGCCGTGCTGACGTCGGCCGCCACCGCCGCGCTCGACAAGCTGCTGAACCAGCAAGGCGACCGGCATTTCGCGCGCGTGGAAGTGGACGGTTATACCGACGCGACCGGCTCGGATGCGCATAACCAGGCGCTGTCGAAGCGTCGCGCCGATGCGGTCGCGGGGTATCTGCGCGAACACGGGCTGAAGGCGGATGCGTTTGCCGCGACGGGGCATGGAGAAACCAATCCGGCGGCATCGAACGATACCGTCGAAGGGCGGGCGCGCAATCGCCGGGTGGAAATCTCGCTGCAGAAGTAAGACGTGGCGATCGGGTCGCCGCACGCGTGGTCGTCGAAACCGTACGGCGCGCTTGCGGCGGTGGTGCCGTGCTTGGATGCGCGATGTCGACGAAGGCAATGCGTCACGCGGTGCGTGCGCGATGTCGCCGTCGTCGTCGCATGAACGACGCTGCCGCACGGCGACTTGCGTCCGGCACGCAAGCGATCAACCGCACCGGGCAGCCGATCAGTGCCGGATCACGCAGACAGCCACGATTTCGTATCCGGGGTCGGCATGCTTATTTGCCGCTTTTTCGGCTTCCTCATACGAACCGAAGGACGTGGCATTTTCAATCGCCGGTGCCATGCCGATATCGCCGTCCTCGGCAGTGCAGAGGAATTGCTCGCCGGTCTTCACGACGTACACGGACATCATGATTCCCTCCAGGGTTTGCAGGGGGAAATTCCAGTCTAGCAGCCAAACGTGCACAATACCGGCATGCGAGCCCCAGACCTTGAATGCCTTGTCACCGTTACCATGCCCTTCGGAAAATACAAGGGCCGACTCCTTGCCGACCTGCCCGGGCCTTACCTCAACTGGCTGGCGCGCGAAGGATTCCCGCGCGGCGAACTCGGCCGACAGCTCGCGCTGATGCACGAGATCGACCATAACGGTCTGAGGGAACTGCTGGCGCCCCTGCGCAAACCCGGCTATCCACCCGCCGATGCTGACATAAAATAACAAAAGGCTCTGTCGCGGATAAACCGCTGGCAAAAGAGGGGTGCCAACATGAGACGCCTTTATTTTCTCGTACCCGATACGCAGATGGCGAAGGCGATCGTCGATGACTTGCTGCGCGCCCGCATCATCTGGCGCCATATCCACGTTCTCGCCGATCACAGCGTCACGCTTGATGAGTTGCCCGAAGCATCGCTGCTGCAAAGCAGCGATGTCGTGCACGCGCTCGAGCGCGGCGTCGCACTCGGCGGCGCGACAGGCGCGCTCATCGGTCTCGTCGCGCTGGTATTCCCTCCCGCGCAGCTCGTGATCGCGGGCGGTGCCGTCGTCGGATTGACGGTGGCGGGCGCGGGCTTCGGCGCGTGGACGGCCGCGATGATCGGCATTGCCGAACCGAATGGGCGACTCGCGCGCTTTCGCGAGGCCATCCGCGAAGGCCAGATCCTGATCATGGCCGACGTGCCGCCGCTGCGAGAGGAGGAAATCTCGCAGATGGTCGCCCAGCATTTTCCCAAGGCGGACATGGAAGGCGGCGAGCCCACGACGCCGATCTTCCCCTGACACGCCAAAACCGGCACACGCGAACACCCGCGCTCGTCGACGCGATTCGTCGGACGCATGTTCGCGTTGCCGCGACCGTGGGCGGCATTGCGTTGCGTTTCGACGCGGCTGCCTGTGGCGTTGCCGAATCGCGGGACGAACGTGTGGCGATGCGCTGCGCCGGCTCGCGCCGGCGATTTCGAATCGCACACGGCGACATACTTTTTGACGCGAAGGGCGCGTTCTGAACCTGAGTGCTGAAGCTGAACCGTCAGCAAGGAGGTCATATGGAACTGCACATGCAATCGCACCATTGGGAACGGCGCACGCCGGACTGGGTTTCCGCCGCCGTGGCCGGCCTCGCGGGCGGTGCGCTGGTGATCGCGCTGGAATTCTTCTGGTCGACGCTGGTGCTCCATGAAAGCCCGTGGCGGCCGACCCACAAGATCGCCGCGATGGTGATGGGCCGCGGTGCGCTCAGCCAGTTGTCGCAATTCAACCTCGAAATCGTCGCGATGGCGCTGCTGCTGCACTACGTGCTCGGCGCGCTCATGGGGATGATGCTCGCCGCGATCATGGCGCCTTTCCGGTTCGATTCGAGCGTGGGCATGGAGGCGGTGATCGGGCTGGCGTTCGGGCTCGTCGCGTACCTGTGGAACTTTTATGTGATGACGGCCGTGTTCCCGTGGTTCATCTCGGAGCGCGGTTCCGGCCCCTTGCTGGCGAACCTGCTGTTCGGCGTGGTTGCGGCCGTCGCCTATGGCCAGCTGGAGCGATGGCGCAGGCCGAGCAGGATGGAGTGACGCGCCGGCGCTGAACATCCCTCCGGCCCGATAGACGGCCGCGTCGGCAATCTCTGCCGGAGGCGGCCGTTTTTGCATCGCATCGCAGCATGCGACGTCGCCGTTCGCGCCGGTCGTGCGCGGCATGCGTCTGCGCGTTTCGCCGCCTTGCACGATGCAGGGCAGAGGACTACCTTTTCTTAAGAGCCGTCGTGGGCAGCGTGTCGCGAAGCGGTCCCGGCACAGGTGCCGGCGCGGACGATACGACGAATGCGAAATGCGCCGACGCGGCGCGACGACGCCAGCAGCGTCGTGTCGACGGCTCGAGTGCGTGACACGCAGCGAGGCGGCCTATGGCCCTTGCGATTGCTCTGGTCCTGATCATCGCAGTGGCGGTGGGGTTTCACTTTGCCAGCCCGTGGTGGATCACGCCGATCGCGTCGAACTGGGTGCGCATGGACGACATGCTGACGATCACGCTCGTGATCACCGGCGCGTTCTTCATCGCGATCAACCTGTTCATCGTGCTCGCCCTGCTGCGCTACCGGCATCGCAGCGGCCGTCGCGCCGCTTACGAGCCGCACAACAGGCGGCTGGAATGGTGGCTGATCGGCCTGACCTCGGTCGGCGTGGCTGCACTGCTGGCACCGGGGCTGTTCGTCTATGCGGACTACGTACGACCGCCGCACAAGGTGCTGCAGATGGAAGTGCTCGGCCAGCAATGGCAATGGCGCTTCCGCTTCGCTGGCCCCGGCGGCAAGCTGGGCACGACGGACGTGCGCTACATCAGCGACGCCAACCCGTTCGGCCTGAACCCCGGCGACCCCAACGGCCGCGACAATTACCTGATCGACGCGTCCGAAGTGCACTTGCCGCTCAACCGGCCGGTGCAGGTACTGGCACGGTCGCGCGACGTGCTGCACGACTTCTACGTGCCGCCGTTCCGCGCGCGGATGAACATGGTGCCCGGCATGGTGACGACCTTCTGGTTCACGCCGACCAAGGCCGGGCGTTACGACATCCTGTGCGCGCAACTCTGCGGCATCGGGCACTCGAACATGCGCGGCGTGGTGGTGGTGGAAGACGAAGCAGCGTTCTCGCGCTGGCTCGCGCGGCAGCCCACGTTCACGCAGCGGCAGCAGGCGAACGTGCAGGCTGCCCCGGCCGCCGCGGGCGGCAGCGCCCAGGCGCTGGCCGACCAGGGCAAGGCGCTCGCGGCGGCCAAGGGCTGCATCGCCTGCCATACCGTGGACGGCACGCCGCGCGTCGGCCCCACGTGGAAGGGCCTGTACGGCAAGACCGAAACGATGGCCGACGGCAGCACCGCGAAGGTGGACGACGCCTATCTGCGCGCGTTCATCACCAACCCGACGGCCCGCGTCGTGAAGGGTTTCTCGCCGATCATGCCGCACTTCGACCTGAGCGATCAGGAACTGGCCGCACTGGTGGCCTATATCAAGGCGCAAGGCGGGCCGGACGCCAGCAGTGCCGCGCAGCGCTAGCGGAGCACACCCCATGACCTACGCGCATTCCGATCACGCCCCGCAGAGTTTCTGGACCCGCTACGTGTGGAGCCAGGACCACAAGGTCATCGCCGTGCAGTACGCGCTGACGGCCATCGCCATCGGCCTCGTCGGTCTGGTGCTGTCGAACCTGATGCGGCTGCAGCTTGGCTTCCCGGGCAAGTTCGCGTTCATCGACGCGAACCACTACTACCAGTTCGTCACGATGCACGGGATGATCATGGTGATCTACCTGCTGACGGCACTGTTCCTCGGCGGCTTCGGCAACTACCTGATCCCGCTGATGCTGGGCGCGCGCGACATGGTGTTCCCGTTCCTCAACATGCTGAGCTACTGGGTCTATCTGCTCGCCGTGCTGGTGCTGACCGCGAGCTTCTTCGTGCCGGGCGGGCCGACCGGCGCGGGCTGGACGCTGTATCCGCCGCAGGCCATCCTGCCGGGCACACCGGGCGTGGAATGGGGCATCGTGCTGATGCTGGTGTCGCTCGCGATCTTCATCGTCGCGGCGACGATGGGCGGCCTGAACTACGTCACCACCACGCTGCAGGCGCGCACGCGCGGCATGACGCTGATGCGCATGCCGCTCACGGTGTGGGGCATCTTCACCGCGACCATCATGGCGCTGCTGGCGTTTCCGGCGCTGTTCGTGTCGGCGGTGATGATGCTGTTCGACAAGACGCTCGGCACCAGCTTCTTCGTGCCGGCCGTGGTGTCGATGGGGCAGACGCTCAACCATGCCGGCGGCAGCCCGCTGCTGTTCCAGCACCTGTTCTGGTTCTTCGGGCACCCGGAGGTCTACATCGTCGCGCTGCCGGCGTTCGGCATCGCGTCGGACCTCATCAGCACGCACGCGCGCAAGAGCATCTTCGGCTACCGGATGATGGTGTGGGCGATCGTCATGATCGGCGCGCTGAGCTTCGTGGTCTGGGCCCACCACATGTTCATCGCCGGCATGAATCCGTACTTCGGCTTCTTCTTCGCCACCACGACGCTGATCATCGCGGTGCCGACCGCGCTGAAGGTCTACAACTGGGTGCTGACGCTGTGGCGCGGCGATATCCACCTGACCGTGCCGATGCTGTTCGCGATCGGCTTCATCAGCACCTTCGTCCTCGGCGGGCTGACCGGGCTGTTCCTCGGCAACGTGAGCGTGGACATTCCGCTGTCGAACACGTACTTCGTGGTCGCGCACTTCCATATGGTGATGGCCGTGTCGCCGATCCTGGTGGTGTTCGGCGGCCTCTACCACTGGTATCCGCTGGTGACGGGCCGCATGCTGAACGACACGCTCGGGCGCCTGCACTTCTGGTTCACCTTCGTCGGCACCTATGCGATCTACTTCCCGATGCACTATCTCGGCGTCCTCGGCATGCCGCGACGCTATTACGCGTACGAAGGCTACAGCTTCATTCCGCATTCGGCGCAGACGCTCAACGCGTTCATCACCGTCGTTGCGCTGATCGTCGGCGTGGCGCAGCTGCTGTTCCTGTTCAACCTGGCGTGGAGCCTCGTGCACGGCAAGCGGGCCGACGGCAACCCGTGGCGGGCCACCACGCTGGAATGGCAGACGCCGCAATCGCCGCCCGCGCACGGCAACTGGGGCGCGGCGCTGCCGGTCGTCTATCGCTGGGCCTACGAATACAGTCCCGCAGGGGAGGCGGAAGACTTCGTCCCGCAGAACCGGCCGCCCGCGACGGCGCCCGAGCCCGCGCCGGCCCGGCCGACGCTTCACTCCGGCGAGGCACACGAATGACCACGCTGCCGCGCCCCTTCGGTCCCGACGCGCAACCGGTCTTGCCGAATGCGGGCCGCACGGGCCTGATCGTCTTCATGGCGGTGGCCACGACCTTGTTTGCCCTGCTGCTGCTCGCCTATGGGATGCGCATGCGCGAGCCCGACTGGCAGCCGATCCCGCATCCGGTGCTGCTGTGGTGGAACACCGGTGCGCTGGTGCTGGCCAGCATCGCGATGCAGCGCGCCCGACGGATGTCCTTGCACCGCACGGTGTGGCTGGTATCCGGCGGCGTGCTGGCGGCGCTGTTCGTGATCGGGCAACTGACCGCGTGGCGCATGCTGTCCGCCGCCGGGCAGACCGTCACCGTCAATCCTTCCAACAGCTTCCTGTACCTGCTCACCGGCCTGCACGGGTTGCATGTGCTGGGCGGGCTGGTGGCCTGGGTCGTCACGATCGCGCTTGTGCGGCGCGCGGACCCGTTCCGGGCCCAGCGCGCCATTGCGCTGTGCGCGACCTACTGGCATTTCCTGCTGGCTGTCTGGCTCGTGCTGCTGGCGGCGATGTGGTGGATGACCCCCGCGATCGTCGCCGCCATCTGCGGGCCGCTGTATGGAGCCGCGCCATGACCGTGCCCACGCTCCCCACCGAACCGTCCGTCGGCGAATCGGCCGACATCGCCCCCGCCGACGCCGGGCCCGACGGCTGGCGCGGCATCGTCACCGACTGGGCGGGCGACCGCGAAGCCTTCAAGGTGCCGTGGGGCAAGGCGATGATGTGGATCTTCCTGCTGTCGGACACCTTCGTCTTCAGCAGCTTCCTGATCGGCTACATGTCGGTGCGCATCTCGACCACGGCGCCGTGGCCCGATACGTCCAAGGTATTCGGGCTCACGGTGGGCGGCGTGGATGTGCCGTTGCTGCTGATCGCGATCATGACGTTCATCCTGATCAGCAGCAGCGGCACGATGGCGATGGCCGTCAACTTCGGCTACCGGCGCAACGCCAAACGCGCCGCCGTGCTGTTGCTGGCGACCGCGCTGCTGGGCGCGGCCTTCGTGTCGATGCAGGCGCTCGAATGGACCAAGCTGATCGTCCATGAAGGTATCCGGCCATGGGGCAACCCGCTGGGCGCGGCGCAGTTCGGCGCGTGCTTCTTCACGATCACCGGGTTCCACGGCTTTCACGTGACCTGCGGCGTGATCTATCTGCTGCTGATCGCACGCAAGGTGCTGCAACCGGGGTTCACCGAGCACGGCAACTTCCAGATCGTCGAGATTGCCGGCTTGTACTGGCACTTCGTCGACCTGGTGTGGGTGTTCATCTTCGCGTTGTTCTACTTGTGGTGAGGCAGGCCATGGACCACACCGATTCCGCCGATCGACCCGACGCCGCGCACGGCCAGCAGCATCCGATCGGCGTCTACCTGAAAATCTGGGGCCTGCTGTTCGTTCTGAGCACGTTGTCGTATCTGGTGGACTACTTCCACGTGCAGGGCCTGCTGCGCTGGGTACTGATCGTCGTGCTGATGATCGCGAAGGCCGGGCTGATCGTGTCGATCTTCATGCACATGATGTGGGAGCGGCTGGCGCTGGTGTACGCGATCCTGGTGCCGCCGCTGTGCCTGCTGGTGCTCATGGTGCTGATGGCCGCCGAAGCGCATCACACGTTCGGCATGCGGGCACTCTTCTTTCACTGATCCGCGGGCATCCGTTCAAGGGAGACTCTCATGAAATTTTCACGCCGACGTTTCATTACAGCCACGACCGTGCTGGCGTCCGCGCTGGCCGTGGGCCGTCGCGCGGCGGCGGCGGATGCCGTTGCCGTGCAGGAATCCGATGCAAACGCGCAGGCGCTCGGCTACAAGACCGACGCGAGCCGGGTCGACCGTAAGAAGTTCCCGAAATTTCAGCCGGGCGAGGCCTGTGCGAATTGCCAGTTCTATCAGGGCAAGGCCGATGCCGCGATGGCGCCGTGCGCCATTTTCGGCGGCAAGCAGGTCAATGCAAAAGGCTGGTGCAGTGCCTATGCGAAAAAGGCGTAGCGAGCAGGGCGGCGTGACGGCTGCCCGCGCGGCGCACCGGAGCGAGCACATACAATGTGAGCGTCCGTCGGCCTGCGCTTCGCCATGACCTGGGTGACGCGCGGGCCGCTCCGCCCGCGACCCGCCAAGGCCATCATGGAAATCAAATGGATCGAGGACTTCCTCGCGCTCGCTCAATATCAAAGCTTTTCCCGTGCGGCTGAATTTCGCAACGTCACGCAGTCGGGCTTCAGCCGTCGCATCCAGTCGCTCGAGCAGTGGATCGGCGCGGAACTGATCGACCGCAGCAGCTTTCCGCCGGTGCTGACGCCGGCGGGCCGGCTGTTTCGCGAGACCGCCGAAGACGTGCTCAGCCGCCTGTTCGACACGCGGGCCATCATCCGCACCGAGCAACGGATTGCCGGCAAGAGCCTGCAGATCGCCGCGGGCCACACGATCGCGCTGAGTTTCCTGCCGGGCTGGCTCAAGGCACTCGCCCCGCATTTCGGCGAAGTGCGGGCGCGCGTCATTCCGACCAACGTCCATGACTCGATCCTGATGCTCGTCAATGGCAATTGCGAGCTGATGTTTGCCTATCACCATCCCGAGCTGCCACTCCATCTCGACCCGGCGAAGTACGCGCACTTGACGGTCGGCCTCGACACGTTGATGCCGGCATGCCGGCCGAACCGGCGCTCGGCGCCCGCGTTTCGCCTGCCCGGAACGAAGCAGAGCCCGCTGCCGCTGATCTCCTATACGGAAACCAGCTACTTCGGCCGCTGTCTCGCGCTGCTGCTCGGCCGCGCCCCCGATACGCCGGCCTTGCAACTGCACTACGAGTCGGACATGGCCGAGGTGCTGAAGAAACTCGTGATGGAAGGCGAGGGCGTCGCGTGGCTGCCCCGCAGCGCCATCGCCGCCGAGCTGGCGGCCGGTGAACTCGTCCCGGCCGGGCCCGCGGCGTGGAACCTGGAAGTCGAGCTGCGCGTGTATCGCGACGTGTCCAACCGCAGTGAATTCCTCGATACGCTGTGGCAGCACCTGCGCGCGGCGCCTTCCCGGCTCGGCTGAGTCGGGGTTTTCCCGCCTTATGCGGGACTCGCATACCGCCATGTTGCACCGGCATCACGGTTTTATCGACCGTCCCTACCATTCGTTCCAACGGCAATCGTGACGCGTGACCGGCGTCGCGCGGCCTTCTTCGCAGCGCTCGTCCGCCGCCGGCGGCAGGGCGCCACCCAAGGACGGATGGACATGAAAAATCGCCTTACCTTCAGCATTGCAGTCGGCATGATCCTCGGTGTCGTCGCCGGTTATGCGTGCCACACCCACATCGCGGACCCGGCCACGCTCAAAACCGTCGCCGGCTATTTCTCGATCGTCACCGACATCTTCCTGCGCCTGATCAAGATGATCATCGCGCCGCTGGTGTTCGTCACGCTCGTGTCCGGCCTGGCCGGCATGGACAGCGGCGAGGACGTCGGCCGCATCGGCCTGCGCTCGATCGGGTGGTTCGTCTGCGCGTCGCTGATTTCGTTGAGCCTCGGCCTCGTCATGGCCAATGCGCTGCAGCCGGGCGCCGGCCTGAACCTCGCGGCATCCGCCGGCGAGGTCGGCACCGGTCTGAATACCGCCGCGCTGAACGCGCGGGACGTGATCACGCATGCGTTCCCGACCAGCCTGCTCGACGCGATGGCGCGCAACGACATCCTGCAGATCCTGGTGTTCTCGGTCTTTCTCGGCATCGGGCTGAGCGCACTGAAGCACGACAAGCGGGTCGGCGTCGTGATCCAGTCGATCGACGGCATGGTGCCGGTGATGCTGCGCCTGACGAACTACGTGATGCGCGTGGCGCCGCTCGGCGTATTCGGTGCGATCGCCGCGTCGGTCACGCTGCGCGGGCTCGACGTGATCTATACGTATGGCAAGCTGATCGGCGCGTTCTATCTCGGTTTGCTCGTCCTCTGGACGCTGCTGATCGGCGCCGGCTACGTGTTTCTCGGGCGACGCGTCGGCAGCCTGCTGAAGGCCGTGCGCGAACCCGCGCTGATCGCCTTCTCGACCGCGAGCAGCGAGGCCGCCTATCCGCGCCTGACCGAGCAGCTCGAGCAGTTCGGCGTGGACAAGAAGGTGGTGGGTTTCACGCTGCCGCTCGGTTACGCGTTCAACCTGGACGGTTCGATGATGTATCAGGCGTTTGCCGCGATCTTCATCGCGCAGGCGTTCGGCGTGCACATGCCGGTGTCGGAGCAGGTGTTCATGTTGCTGGTGCTGATGTTGAGCAGCAAGGGGATGGCGAGCGTGCCGCGCGGCTCGGTGGTCGTGGTCGCGGCGGTCGCGCCGATGTTCCATCTGCCGGTGGCCGGCGTCGCGATGATTCTCGCGATCGACCAGATTCTCGACATGGGCCGCACGATGACGAACGTGATCGGCAACAGCGTGGCGACGGCGGTGATCGCGAAGTGGGAAAGCCGGCGCACGGCGAAGTCGCAAGCCGCCGCCGTATTCGATCAGCCGGAGAACGCATGATGCACACGGATGGCGTGACTGCCCGGCGCAAGTTCGGCGTGGTCGGCGGCCTCGGGCCACTGGGCAGTGCCGACGTGTTCTTCAAGATGGTGAAGGCGACGCCTGCGTCGTCCGACGACGAGCACGTCGACACGATCTTCGAGCAATACCCGTTCAAGGGCGCGGGGTCGGGCAGCGCGGCGACCATCGAACGCAAGCTGTATGTGTTCGACATGATCCGCGCGTTCGAGAAGCGGGGCGTGACGACGGTCGTGCTGCCTTGCTTTCTGAGCCACACGTTCATCGACGAGCTGAAGGCGAACACGAGCCTGCCGATCGTGGATATCGTCGAAGCGGTGCGCAGCCATGTGCGGCGCAAGTATCCCGACGCGACGCGCATCGGCGTGCTGGCGTCCGACTACGTGCGCGACAAGCGACTCTTCGAAGCGTATTTCCCGGCGCCGCAATTCGACATCGTCCATCCGCGATCGCACGACGGGATCGACCTCGTGACCGAAGCGATCTACGGCCGCGACGGCATCAAGCGCGGCAATCTTCGTGGCCGTCCGGTCGAGCTGTTGCGCCGTGCGTGCGAGGATCTTGCCGATCAGGGCGCACAGGTGATCATTCCGGGGCTGACCGAGATCGCGCTGGTCGCGGATGAAATCGGCCCGCAGCGCGTGCCGCTCGTGGATTCGAACCTCGCGTATGCGCAGTACGCGGTGACCGGGCAACCGGGTTCACGCGCGGCGACGTTCAAGATCGGCGTGGTCGGCGGCGTCGGCCCGGCGGCGACCGTCGATTTCCTGGACAAGATCGTGCGCAACACGCCGGCGTCACGCGATCAGGACCATGTCAAGCTGCTGGTCGAACAGAATCCGCAGATTCCCGATCGAACCGAGAACCTGGTGGGCGCCGGCGCGGATCCGACGATCTCCCTGTACGCGACCTGCAAGAAACTCGAGGACGGCGATGCCGACGTCATCGCGATTCCGTGCAACACCGCGCATGCGTTCGTCGAGCGGATTCAGCCCTGGCTCGGCATTCCGATCGTCAACATGCTGACCGTCACGGTCGCCCACCTGCGCGACACCTATCCGGCGCTGCGGGAGGTCGGTGTGCTGGCGACGTCCGGCACGATCGAAAGCGGGGTCTACCGGAAGGCGCTGGAATCGCAGGGGCTGCGGCAAGTGGCGCCGGCGCCGGCGTTGCAGGCGCGCGTGATGGAAGCGATCTACGGCGCGCAGGGTGTCAAGGCCGGCTTCACGACCGGACGGTGCGAGGAAGATATCGGCGCGGCCATCGACGCGTTGATGGACGAAGGCGTGAGCGTGATCGTGCTCGGATGCACGGAACTGCCGATCCTGCTGCCGGGCGGCGAATATGTCGCGCGGACCGGGCGCCGGGCGACGCTCGTCGATCCGACTGACGTGCTTGCGCGCACGTGCATTGCGTATGCGATGTCCTTCGCGAGCCGGCCGGCGGCCGAACGACTGAAGCGCGATAGTCAAACTTCCTGACCTTGCAAGTGCTCCGCTTCCTTGCTGCGCGCCGCCGCGGTCGTGGGCATGACGACCGCGGTACCTTCCACCACGATCAGCCCGTTCACTTCGCATCGGGTTTCCAGCACGACGCGCCGCCGGTTCGCGACGATCTCCTTGACGGTCACGGTCGCACAAACCGTTTCGCCGAGCTTCACCGGGCGCCGGAATTGCAGGTCCTGCGACAGATAGATCGATCCGGGGCCGGGCAAGCGCATGGCAATGGCTGCCGATATCACCGACGCCGACAACATGCCGTGCGCGATGCGGCCGCCGAAGCGTGTGCGACTGGCGTAGGCGTCGTCGAGATGCACGGGATTCCGGTCGCCGGACGCGCTCGCGAACAGGAAGATGTCGCGCTCGGACAACGTTTTCGTGAAGCTCGCGCTCATGCCGGGTATCAAGTCTTCGAGATCGTATCCACCTTCGTCGTTCATCGTCTGCTCCTGTGTCGTTCGTACTGCGTGGCGTTGACGGGCATCGCGCGCCGTCATCTGTCATGCCGCCGCGTTCTCGTGTGTTGAAGCAGCGTGCAAATCTGTCGATGCGAACAACCGGTTTGCCTCCGCCAGTGCGGATTGCGTGGCGAGCACGCCCGCGTAGGGCAGTGCGCCGGCGATTGTGTTCACGATCTCGTACCGAGACGCACCCAGCAAGCGCGCGTCGCGTATATGCATGACGAGCGCTTCGGTATCCGCATTTCGGGCGAGGCAGGTCAGGCAGGCGATGGCCGTCAGGTGCCGCGCCTTCGCGTGTTCGACCGAATCGACGCTCGACGTCGACGCGCCCGGCTCATCGAGGTGCCGCGCGAGTTCGGGCGAAATCTCGGCAGCGTACACCGGCGCTGCGTGCGCATATCGAGCACGTTCCGGCGCGGCTTGTGTCGGGGCGACGTGGGCCTGCTCCGCGGCAGCGAATACGTCGAGCGCGATGCGCGATACGGAAAGTACGAGCGGCCAGCCGATATAGCCGGTGAGCTGAATCAGTACTTCGGTCAGCTCATGACGCGTCCAGCCGACATGCAGGCAAGCATTCAAGTGCTGCCGTACGGCCGCATGCTGATTTTCGAGCGCGATGACGATGGCAAGCGTGGCGAGTTCGCGCTCCTTGGGTGTCAGTGCTTCGAGATGGTGTTGCCGCAACTCACGCGTGCACGCGACTGCGGATGCGTAGGGTTCGAACGGATTCGCGGCCTGACCGATATCGATGCCACGCGCGCGCAGCACCGTCACGACGTGTCGCACGCCGGCCATGGCCACCGGCACCCCCGCGTACTCGAGCGTCTGCAGGACCGTGGCGAGCACGGCCTCCGGTGCCCAGCCGGTATTCAACATGCCGGCTGCATGGTACTTGAGCGGGGAATCGGCATTGCCCATCGTGGTCAGGACCGCGACGGTCACGAGTTCGCGATGCTTCAGCGACAGATTAGGCCGGGCGATGATATCCGCATAAGCGCCCTCGATCAGCAATCGTTTGAAGTCGGGGTCGAGTGAATCGAGCGCTGCGCTGAGGTCCGAGAAACCCTGGCTGCCGATTGCATGAATGACGGACATGCCAAGTTCATGCCGGGATATCGTTTTTGCATGCATGGTGCACCAGCCTGGCCAATTGCCGAAAATATCGATGGTGCCGATGATATTCGCCCGCCCCGGAAGTAATTCTGAACTTTTATGAACTGTCATGGATGGACGTTTTTTGACGTTTAGAATCCAGACCAATACGAGAACGCGAACGTTTTCATCCGAGCCGAATGAATCGTTCGATGGCGGCAGCGATCGGCCATATCAACGTAACCGGGAGAGCGCAGTGCTGAAGCTTCAAGACAAGGTGGCCCTCGTCACGGGCGGGAATTCGGGAATCGGCCGGACCACGGCGCTGTTGTTCGCACGGGAAGGCGCGCGCGTCGCGATTGCATCGCGCCGCATCGACGAAGGCCTGGCCGTCGTCGAGGAAATTCGCAGCGCCGGTGGCGACGCGATGTTCGTGAAAACCGATGTTTCCAGGGCCGAGGATTGCGCGAATGCGGTGGCGCACGCCGTAAAACAATTCGGCAGGCTGGATATCGCTTTCAATAACGCAGGCGTTGAAGCGTTCGGCAATGCGGTGGCCGATACCGACGAGGCGACTTGGGATTTTGTCGTGGACATCAATCTGAAAGGGGTGTTCCTTGCGATGAAATATGAAATTCCGGAATTGCTGAAAACCGGGGGTGGATCGATCATCAATATGTCATCGACCTATGGCCTGGTGGCATCGGCATTCGGAGGCTGTGCGTATCACGCGTCGAAGGCAGGCATTCTCGGATTGACGAAAGCGGCCGCGCTCGAATACGCAAAGCAGAAGATCCGCGTCAATGCGATTTGTCCGGCATTCGTCGCAACGGCGATGGTGGAAAAATTCCTCGACGAAACCCATATGACCGACCAGATCAAGAGCTTTCATCCGATCGGCCGCCTGGGTACCGAAGAGGAGATCGCGCAGGCCGTCGTGTTCCTCGCGAGCGATGCGTCCTCGTTCATGACAGGCACCGCGCTTTCCGTGGACGGCGGCATGACCGCGGCTTGACGCCCACGTCGTCTTCACGCATGTCGTAGCGCCAGCGCTACGTTCGAGCAATCAGATTTCGTATGGGTAAAAATATGGATTCCGAACTGATGGAAGTGGTGGAGAAAACGGAGAGCGGGCAACCGGAGCTGTTCGAGATCGGTTGTGCCATTCCGTTGGGCGTCGTGCCGAGAAGGATGCATGCGTGGACGATTCGCCGGGAGAACCACGGAGAGCCGCAGCATGCCTTCACGAAGGAAATCGTCGACGTACCGACGCTCGGCCCGAACGACGTGCTGATTCTCGTCATGGCGGCCGGCGTCAACTACAACGGCGTGTGGGCCGCCCTCGGCCAGCCGTTTTCCGTGCTCGACCTGCATGACGATCCCTATCACATCACGGGCTCGGACGCGTCCGGCATCGTATGGGCCGTCGGCGCGAACGTAAAGAAATGGAAGGTGGGCGACGAGGTGGTCGCGCATTGCTCGCAGGTCGATGGCGACGATGAAGAATGCAACGGCGGCGATCCGATGCTGTCTCCGTCACAGCGCATCTGGGGCTACGAAACCACTCACGGTTCGTTCGCGCAATTCGCGCGCGTGCAGGCCACGCAGCTGATGCCGCGCCCGAAGCACCTCACGTGGGCCGCAAGCGCGTGCTACACGCTCACGCTCGCCACCGCGTACCGGATGCTGTTCGGCCACAAGCCGCATGTGCTTTCGCCGGGGCAATCGGTGCTCGTATGGGGTGCGGCGGGCGGCTTGGGAACGATGGCGATTCAACTCGCGGCGCTGGCCGGCGCGCGGCCGGTCGCCGTGGTCTCCGACGATTCGAAGGCTGAATTCGTCAAGCGCCTTGGCGCGGTGGGCGTGATCAACCGTTCGAATTTTTCATGCTGGGGCGCGCCGCCGCCCGTCGATGCAACGGACGAATACGCGGCCTATGTCGACGCCGTGAAGAAGTTCGGTAAGGCGATCTGGGACGCGCTCGGCGAACGGCGCGACGTCGACATGGTGTTCGAACACCCGGGCCGCAACACCTTCGCGCCGTCCTGCTACGTCGTGAAGCGCGGCGGCATGGTCGTCTTCTGCGCCGCGACGAGTGGCTACGACCTGACCTGCGATGCGCGCTACGTCTGGATGCGGCAAAAGCGTATCCAGGGCAGCCACTTCGCAAGTCTCAAGGAAGCCGCGCAGGCAAACCGGCTCGTGATGAGCGGCAAGATCGATCCGTGCCTGTCGGAAGTGTTTCCCTGGAACCGCCTGCCGGACGCGCACGCGAAGATTCGCGCGAATCAGCACCTGCCGGGCAACATGGCCGTGCTGGTGCAGGCCAGCAGCCGCGACGATCTCGACGCGGCCCGTCGCCACTAGCCATGAAGCATTCTTCTTGCAGCGAGAACGGTATGGACAGGTCAAATACACACGCGGAACGGATCGCCATCATCGGCATGTCGTGCCGCTTCCCGGGTGGCGCGTCCTGTGCGTCGAGCTATTGGGCGCTTCTGAATTCCGGGCGTACGGCGATTCGGGAAACCCCGCGCGAGCGGTTCGATATCGACGCGTTCTACTCGCCGGATCCCGCTGAACCCGGCACCACCTATTCGCGCGTGGCCGGCTACGTCGACGATCCGTTCTGCTTCGACCGCGGGCTGTTCCGCACGTCGGCGGCCGAGGCGATCGAGATGGATCCGCAGCAGCGCTGGATGCTGGAACTGACCTGGGAAGCGCTCGAGAACGCGGGCTTTGCGCCCGGTCAATTGCGCGGCAAGAACGTCGGCGTCTTCATGACGACCGGCGAAGCCGATTATGGCCGGCGTACCGTGTGGTCTGGCGATCCCGGAAAAATAACCACGTATTCGAAGCTCGGCAACCTGCGCGCGATGGCGCCGGGGCGCGTCGCGCACATCCTGGGCTTGAGCGGGCCCGCGATCTTCGTCGACACGACCTGCTCGTCGTCGCTCGTCGCGATCCATCTTGCCGCACAGAGCCTTCAGGCCGGCGAGTGCGACGTGGCGATCGCGGGCGGCGTGAACCTGATCCTCGGGCCGGAGGAAACGATCGGCGTCGCGCGACTTCAGGCGATGTCCGTGTCCGGGCAGTGTCGCCCGTTCGACGCGAACGCCGACGGCTACATTCGCGGCGAAGGCGGCGGCGCGCTCGTCATGAAGCGGCTGGGCGACGCACGCACGCACGGCGATCGTATCGACGCGGTGCTGGTCGGTTCCGCCGTCAACAGCGACGGTGCGAGCAATGGCCTCACCGCGCCCAACGGCGCCGCGCAGGAAGCCGTGATTCGTCGCGCGATGGCGCGTGCGGGCGTGCGCCCGGAAGCGGTCGCCTACGTGGAAGCGCATGGTACGGGTACGGCACTGGGAGACCCGATCGAGCTCTCCGCGCTGCGCAACGTGTATGCGCGCGCCGTCACGCGCGACAAGCCGATTCTCGTCGGCTCCGTGAAGTCCCAACTCGGACATCTGGAAGGTGCGGCGGGCATGGCGGGTTTCATCAAGGCGATGCTGATTCTCCGTCATCGCCAGGTACCCGCACAGGTGAATTTCGCCACGCCGAATCCGCGCTTTCACTGGGAAGGCGCGCAACTCGAGATTCCGCGTGACGGCATGCCGCTCGGCGACGGCAATGCGTTCGTCGGTGTGAGTGGCTTCGGCATCACCGGCACCAACGTCCATATGATTCTTGCCGAGCCGGACCCGGTGCCGGATACCGCCGCGCAGGTCGCTCGCGAACGCGTGCTGACACTGTCGGGACGTTCGCCGCAAGCGCGCCGGCGTGCCGCGTCCGCGTGGCGCGCGTGGCTCGCCGACACGAACGCGCCGATGCGCGATGCGTGCCACACGGCAAGCGTGCGGCGCGATCACTTCGATCATCGCGTCGCGCTGGTCGGGACGACGCAAGCGGATTTCGTTGCCGCGCTCGATGCCTTTCTCGCCGAGGACCCGACGGGACACTGGCATGCCGGTGAGCACCCGCGCAAGCCGCGTCTCGCGTTTCTCGTACCCGGTCAAGGGGCGTGGCAGCCCGGTGTCGGGCGCAATCTCTACGAGGAAAACGGCCTGTTCCGCAAGCACGCGGATGCGTGCCTGGGCCAGCTCGACGCCGATACGGCACGCGAGGTGCTCGATGCGATCGTTGGCCGGACCGCCGAAGCGGTGCGCCATCATCCGGGGCAACTCGCGCATTTCGTCGTGTGCTATGCGCTGGCGCGTACGTGGATGGATCTCGGCGTGCAGCCCGATCTGCTGATCGGGCATTCATTGGGCGAGCATGTGGCCGCCGTGATCGGCGGCGTGATGTCGCTCGCCGAGGGCCTGAAGGCCGTCGACGCGCGCGGCCGCCTTTTCGACACGGCGACGCCGGCGGGCGCGATGCTCGCGGTCGCCGCGAGCGTGGATGAACTCGCCGCACGCTTCGCGTTCGGCACGGATTTGTTCGTGGCAGGCATCAACGGGCCGGAGCAAACCGTCGTGAGCGGCACGCAGGCGGCGATCACGCGGGTTCAGGACGCGATGGTCGCGGCCGGTAAGCGCGTCTCGTTGCTCAAGACCTACGGCACGCCCGGCCATTCGCCGATGCTGCGTTCGATGCGCGAAGCGTTCCGGCAGGCGCTCGAACCGCTGACGCTGGCGGCGCCCGCGATCCCGATCGTCTCAACACTTACGGGCGCGTTCGCGACAGACGCGATCGCGAGTGTCGAGCATTGGCTGGATCTCGTGGAGCAGCCGGTGCGCTTTCATGAAGCGTTGCTCGCGGCGTCCGACGGCAAGACGATCTTCGTCGAAGTGGGGCCCGGCGCGGCGCTGTCGAAGCTCGCGCGCGCGGCCGCGGGCGGCGACTGGCAATGTGCGGTCTCTTCGCTTGCCGACGGGCCGGACGGCGATGAAGAAACGGAGTCGACCGGCTTCGCGCATGCGTGCGCACGCCTCTACAGCATCGGGCAGAAGATTGCGTGGCGCAAACTCTACGGCAACGCGCCGCGGCCCGCTGAAGCGCCGGGCTATCCGTTCGATCGCGATCGCTTCGAATTGCCGTTCCCGGCCCATGTGCTTGCGGCTTCCGCGCACGGCGGCACGCAGCATCGGCGCGATATCGCGTCGGGGGAGATGCCCCCGCAACAGGCTTCGCACATGGCGGACGTCGGCACTGACACCGCGCACACTGACGTTGAGCAGGTGCTCGCGACACTCCGCACCATCGCGGCGGCCGTCACGCCGGACAGCGTGACGCTGGCCGACGATCTTTCACTCGTCAGTCAGGGCCTCGATTCGTTGGCGTTGACGGAATTGCGCGTGCGCCTGCATCAGCACTTCGGCAGGATGCCGTCGATTTCCATGCTCGCACGCGGTGCATCGCTGGCGACGCTGGCTCGGTGGTTCGGCGCATCGTCGAGCACGACACCGATTCAGGAAACCGTATCGAGCGACACGCAGCAAGCGGCCGATGCACGGGGCGATCACGGGCTGCTCGTCACGCTGCGCAACGGCGCGGGGCCGCTCGTCGCACTCGTGCATCCGGTGGGCGGCAACGTGCTCTGTTATCAGGATCTGGCCAACGGCTGGCCGGGCGATCCAACCATCGTTGCGATTCGCCATCCGCACGCGGACCAGGACCGCCCGCCTGCGTATCTGTCGATCGCGCAATTGGCGTCGCGTTATCGCGCGGCGTGGCTTGCAGCACATGGCACGCTGCCCGATGTGCTCGGCGGCTGGTCGTTCGGCGGCATCGTCGCGCACGAAATGGCGGCGCAGTGGGAAGCGGAGGGCAGGGCCGCGCCGCCGCTGGTGATCGTCGATACTCCGCTCCATGAAGGCGAATTCGCGACGCGGCTACGCGCGCTTGCCGGCGATTTCGTCAATGAGGACGCCACGCAGGTCGTCGAAGCGTGGCTCGCCGACCCGCGCTTCGACACGATGCTCGATCGCGACTTCTACCTCGCCGACGTGCGGCGCCGCGCGCATCCCGCCACGTTCGCCCACATCTCGCGGCTGCATGCCGTGAGCGCGGTGGCGCTCGCGCGTCACCGGCCTCACCAGGTGCGCACGCGAATCGACTACGCGCTCGCCAATCGCAACGCGGGCGGCATGTCCGGTACGCAGGTGACGCAGTATCTGCGGCGGCTCACGGGCGGCAGCGTCGCGGTGAGCGTGTTCGACGACGATCACAACTCGATCGTGCGTGAACCCTCCGCGCGCCGCGTCGCGGCTTTCCTCGATGGCAGTCCGGACGCCACGCGTGTCGGGTTCGAGCCGCTTGCGCAGGAGACGCCCGCATAGGCTCGCGTGTTTCGATTCAACCGTACGACGCACGGCGCATCGTGCCGTGCCTTTCTTCGTCAATCCGACTTCAGGAAATCAATGCCATGAGCGACCAACTTCAAGCCGCAACGTTGAACGGTTCCGCGGTGACCGCCCAGACCATTCTCGGCTGGATCCAGGAATGGGCCGAAGCGAACAATCTGCAGGTGCCGACCGATCTCGAACAGACCTTCGCCGACGCCGGCTTCGATTCCATGCATTCCGTGGAACTCGCGTTCTTTTTGGAGGAGCGGCTCAAGATCAAGATCGACGATACGGTGCTCTACGATTACCCGACGTTCATCGCGTTGGCCGAGCATCTCGTGTCGCTCACGCCCATGGGCACAGCCGCGGATACGGAAGCGGGCGAAGGGGCAAGCGCCGGAAACTGGTAACTCGCGTGCGCCGGTTCAGCGCCTGTCGCGCGCCGGCGCGCCTCATCGATCTTCACCGGAGTACGGAAGATGGCGGAAATCACCGGCGCGGGGAGCTGGACCTCGCGCGTCGTCGGCTGCGGCTCGGCACTGCCCGAGCGGCGTGTGACGAATCATGACATCGCCCGCATGGTCGATACCACGGACGAATGGATCACGCAGCGCACCGGCATCAAGGAGCGCCGTATCGCGGCTGACGGCGAGCACACGTCCGATCTCGCGATCGGCGCGGCTACCGCTGCGCTGAAGCAGGCCGGCATCAGCGGTGCCGATGTCGATCTGATCGTGCTCGCGACCTGTACCCCCGATCGCACGATGCCCGCGACGGCCGTGCGCGTCCAGGAGGCGATCGGCATGCAGGGCGGCGTGGCGTTCGACGTGCAGGCCGTCTGCTCGGGCTTCGTATTCGCGCTGTCGGTCGCGGACAACATGATCCGGCTGGGTCAGGCCCGCACCGCGATCGTGATCGGCGCGGAAACGATGTCGCGCATCGTGGACTGGCAGGATCGCAATACCTGCGTGCTGTTTGGCGACGGCGCCGGCGCGGTGGTGCTGCGCGGTGAGCGAGTCGACGGCGACAAGCCGCGCGGCGTCCTCTCCACGCATTTGCATTCCGACGGCCGGCATCACGACAAGATTCATACGGACGGCGGCGTCTCGTCGACACAAAGCGCCGGCAAGATGCATCTGGAAGGGCGCGAGGTATTCCTGCATGCCGTGGTCAATCTCGCCGAGGCTTCGCAGGAAGCGCTCGCGGCACACGGCCTCACGCAGGACGATCTCGACTGGGTCGTGCCGCATCAGGCGAACCAGCGCATCGTGCAGACGCTCGGCATGAAGTTGAACCTGCCGATGGAGAAGGTCGTGCTCACCGTCGGCAAACACGGCAACACGTCGGCGGCGTCGATTCCGCTCGCGCTCAGCGAAGCGGTGTCCGATGGACGCATCAAGGAGAACGATCTCGTGCTGATGCCGGCGATGGGGGCGGGCTTTACTTGGGGGGCGGCGTTGATTCGCTGGTAGGTGCGGAACGTACGCGAAAGTGACAAATGTTCACTTTGCGTACCGGAGGCGCTGTTCTATGCTGGCCGCATTCCGTCTACAGCGGTTCATCAGACAAAGGCCCGAACGGAGTGCACATGGCAGATTCACTTCAGGACGACGCGATGTCGGGTGGCCGGCATCGCGCCCGGCCCACCGGGCCGCCAGAACCTGCGCGCCATCCCGCAACGCGCGGCTGAACAGGCGAAGCGGATGCCTCGGCTCCGGTGCCAGCCTATGGATGCGTTCTGCGCTGACTGTTGGCGATGAAAGCGTCGATATCCGCCTCGCAAAGCGGCTCGCCGAGGTAGAAGCCCTGACCTTCGACGCCGGGCAACGCGCGCGCCCATTCGAACTGTTCCGCGGTCTCGATGCCCGTCATCACGATCTGCTTGCCATGACCTTTTGCAAGCTGCACCAGCGTTTCGACGACGCGCATCGATTCGCCGTTCTGCACCACATCGCGGATCAACGACCGATCGAACTTGACGATGTCCACCGGCAATTGTTGCAGCAGCGTCAGCGAGTTGAAGCCGGCGCCGAAGTCGTCGAGCGCAACCCGCACGCCGACAGCCTGCACCGCGTGAATGGCTTCCACCAGCCAATCGAGCTCGGCAGGCGGCACGACATCGGTCAATTCGATCTGGAATCGGTTCGGATCGAGATCGAGCGATTCGAGCAGCGCGGACAGTTGGCCAGGAAAGTCCGCATGCCCCAATTCCAGCGAGGACAAGTTGATGGAGAGCGACAGCGTGTCATATCCGGGCGCCATCCATTGCGCGAGCATGCGCGTCGCGCGGTGGGTGAGCAGGTCCGTGAATCGACCGGCCAGGAACGAATCCTCGACCACGCTGATGAACGACGCCGGCTCGAGGACGCCGCGCTGCGGATGTCGCCAGCGGATCAGGTATTCGAAGCCGCACAGGCGGAATTCCTGCAACGCGAACTTGGGTTGGAGCAGGAAAAAGAACTCATCCTCGTGAAGCCCCCGTTCGGCGTCGTCGAGTGGATGGTTCATCAATAAGGTAGGTTTCATGAATATTCCGGAATGCCGGATCGGGGGTGGGGCTGCTGCTTTTTCGATCACTCGATTCTATGGATGCGATGTTGAATTTTCAACTTCGAAAAACAAACAAATGTAAATTTGTTTTGCGATGCTGAGTATTTGAGGGGCGTCGCGCGGGCGCCCGAATTGCCGGAAATGAAAACGTTTCGACGTTGGGTCGAACGTGTGGTCTTCATTTTTTGAGATGGCAATGGGTGATGGATTTCAGGTGTTTGCGACGGTGTGCCTGGCGGTTGAATGATTGAATCTGGCGGGTGTTATCAATATGAATTTTAAATGCGATTCAAGAATACAATTGTGAATTTATATCGTGTATAATTGCTGTAATTATTTGTTATTTTATATGCGCGTTTTATCGGCTTTTTGGTGCCGGTAGTCGAGGCGTAGTGGCCCAAGTGTCGTTGATGTATGGGTGTATGGAATTGAAATTTATTAGAATAGATGTTGCATAAAGTATTGGTGATTTTTTCGGGGAAGATCTCGGAATTTGATGGCGTCATTTCGAGTGTCGTTTAGTGCGATATCGTGAAACATCATCGAATTGACATGGTTGGACGAATTTTTTTATCGAGATTGTGCCGCTCGCGCGACAAGCGCGAGGAGTCGGCAGAGGTTCCCCGCTTCGATCTGGCAGGAGAGTGGGTATGCATGACATTCACACTGATGCTCGTGTGTCTGGTGTTGACGGCGACCCACCTGCTGCATCGCGTCGACCGTGCCTTTTTCGATCTTGCTTCGCAATCTGCCCGTGGCGGTGCAGGTAAATCGCTGATCGTCATCGTCGTCGACGATCGTACGATCGAGCAGCTGGGCGGCTGGCCGTTCAGTCGCGAAACGCGCGAGCGGATGATGGACCGGCTCGTCGGCAGCGGCGTCGCCGCGATCGGTATCGACCTGACGAGCTTGCGTGAAGCAACGCGCGGCCGTGCGGCCAACAACGCTGTTGGCGAGACCATCGACCGCGACAACGGACGCATGGCGCCTTCGCTGCCCGAGGCCGGCTTCGATACTCGCGCAAAGGGCTGTGTGGAGGCTGCAGGGTTTCAATGTCCTCGCCCCTATGCGCTCTATTCGTATATCAACGTCCTGGACGGACGCGTGCCGTCGAGCAACCTGAGCGGTCGGTCCGTCCTGATTCGGTCGTCGATCGAAGGTGCCGGCGGGTCGTCGGTGTCGTCTTCGGGCGGCATGCCGACGGTCGCGAATGTTTTTGCCGCTGGCGATGAAATCGCTGCGCCCGCGACGGCCGAACCGCCGCGCGAGATCGGTTTCGCTGCCGAACTGGTGTTCAACGAACTGATTGTGTGCGCGATTTGCGCGATTCTCTATCGGCTGTATCCGCGCGCGGGCATGGTCGCGTCGATCGGCCTGACGATCGCGATCGCGGCAGGCGCTTTCGCGCTGTTTCGGTTTGGCGACCGCATTCTGCCGCCCACCACCGGCATGCTCATCTGCGTGCTCGCCTGTGTGCTGTGGTCATGGCGACGTCTCGAAGCACTGTTGCGCTTCATCGTCCGGCTCGCGGATCGACTGACGACCGAGCCTTCGCTGCACGCGGAGCCCGCCGTCGTTCCGCATTGCATGGACCCGGTCTGGCGAGAACTGAGCAGGGCGGGCGCGCTGGACGCGCAGGTTCGCAGGTATCGCGCGCTGATCGACGCATGGGTCGACAGCCTGCCGGAAGCGACCCTGATCGCGTCGGCATCGGGCGTCGTTCTGCTGGCGAACGAGCGGGGTGGCGACATTGTGCGGGGAGCTCGACGGGAATCCGGGGGCGCGCCATTCGCCGGCCGGGCGCTCGGTCTCCGATGTGCTGTTTCAGATCACGGCGTCACATCGTGCCAACGAATTCGCCGCACAGGCGCTGACATGGCTCAATCACTCGCCGCACGGTGACGATCTGTCGGCGCAGACGAAATCGCAGCTCGATCAGGGCGTCGAGATCGCCAATGCACGCGGCGGCCTCTCGCTGCTGATCAAGTGCGCGCCGATCCGGCCGTCCGCGTTCGGCGAGCGTGCGCTGGTCTTCCATGTGGCGGACGTATCGTCCGTACGGCTCGCCGAGCGGCAGCGCGACATGGTCCTGCGTTTCCTGTCGCACGATATGCGGTCTCCGCAGGCGTCGATCCTCGCGCTCGCTTCGCAGATAAAGCGCGATCCGTCGCGGTACACGCCGCAACGGTTCGCAGAACTGATTTCGCAGTATGCGACGCGGGCGCTCAACCTGTCCGACGATTTTCTGTTTCTCGCCAAGGCCGAAAGCCTGCCGCCGAAGCTCGCCGCGGTGGATCCTGCGCTGGTGCTGGGCGATGCGGTCGACGATCTGCTGCCGCAGGCGAGTGCGAAATCCACGATCGTCAACCTGATGGCAGAGCCGGGGCTGAGCACGATCGCCGATGTGCAACTGCTGCGGCGGGCGTTCGTCAATCTGATCGGCAATGCGATCAAGTTTGGCCGCGAAGCCTCGACGGTCGACGTGGAGTTGTCCGCCACGGAACGGCATGTGAAGATCGCCGTGACCGATTACGGGGCGGGCATATCGGAGCGAGACCAGGAAAAGCTGTTTCGGGAATTCACGCAGCTGGATGGCACCTCGCCATTGTCCGGGCATGGCCTCGGTCTGGCATTCGTCAAGACGGTCGTGGATTCACTCGGCGGCAAGCTTCAGGTGCGATCGAAGCTCGGGGAAGGGACGACCTTCCTGATGTTCCTGTCGCGGCACGATCACGACGCGGCGCTGGGAAGCTGATCGCGGTGCCGGCCGGATGACGATGTGATGCGGCCCGCCGCGCGGGGCCCGCGCTACGCGCCGGAAACGACCTGAATCCGGCGCGCTTCGGGCGCACCGTTCTGCTTCGCCGGCGTGGCCAGTTCGAATTCGAGCACGGTATTTCTCGACGGCAAGCGCTGGAGTATCGACGCATCCTGAACACTGCTGCTACGAAAGTAGGCGGGGCTGGTCTCGGCGGCGGCGAGCAGCGGCGTATCGGGCAGTGAAGGCCAGAACGCGATGAAGCCATACCCGTCGTCCGGCTCGAAACGGTTGCACACGCCGCGCACGCGCGAACCCACTTGGCCCCATGCGGGCAGGCCTGAGGCCGAATCTCGCACCGGCAGCAGGCCGGGCACGAGATAGCCGCTGATGAACTGATCGGCCGCTTCCCGCAGCTCGAGGGGGACGTTATCGAAACCCAGGACTTCGACCCGACAACCTTTTTTCTGCAGCGCGCGGACGACTTCGACGAAGTCTCCGTCGCTCGTCGCGATCAGGACGGTGTCCAGCCGGTCCGATTCCGACAGCGCGTCGATCGCCATTCCGAGATCCGAATTCGACTTGACGGTTTCCGTTCCGTCTTCGTCCGCGTAGTGCCTGAGTGGCTTGATCGTGACGCGAAATCCCTTGTCTCGCAGCGCCGCCTGGTAGCCCTTTATCCGTGCGTCGTAGTCGGGCGAACGCGCGGCGCGGCGTTCGTCGAAGCTCAGATACGCATGCAGCCGCTGGATCGTGGCGCCGGCACGACCGGCGAGCGAGCGCAATACCTCGTACCGCATCAGATGGCCGCCGTTCGCGTCCATGCTGCTTCCATCCACATAAACCCCGACCCTTCTCATCATCGTCATCCGGAGGTGCGCTATCCGTTCCAACCGTCGGCGCGGCCGGTCGCGCCATGCACGCCACGCGGACGAAGCGTGCGTGGCGCGACCGGCTCGCCGCGTTTCAGTTGCGGCCGCTTACGCTGATCGACACCCGGCGATCCGGCTGCAGGCATGCGATCACGGCGCGGCTTTGACCCGCCGGGCAGTGCGTGACCGGCTGACTCGATCCCACACCTTCCGCGTCGATGATGCTGCCGTTCAACCCGTGCGAGATCAGGTAACCGCGCACCGTTTGCGCACGCGCTCTCGACAATGGCTCGTTCACCGTGCTCGGGCCGATACGATCCGTGTGCCCGACGACGACGATGCGCGTGATCTCCTTGTGCCGCTTGATCCGCTCGATGGCACCGTCGAGCTGCGCCTTGCCGGCCGGCAGCATCGAATCGAGGCTCGATTTTCCGAATGCGAACAGCGCGTCGCTCTGAAGCGTGAATTGCTCGAGCGTCGACACCGGCGGCTCGGCCGCGGCCACCGGCGCGGCCGACGACGTGCGTACGAAGTCCGCGCATGCGGGTTCGCGCCAGTAGGTATCGGTGACCTTCATGTGCTGGTCGTAGCGCACCTGATACTGGCAGCTGACGACCTCGTTGCCGCGACGGAAGTCGAACAGATAGTTCCACACATGGCTGCCGACGAACCATTCGTTGAAATGCGGCGGTCCGAGCAGGTCGTACATCTGATCCTTGTTCAGCCCCGGCGCGACGTTACGAAGATTGTCCACGTTCACGAACGTGCCGCCCTTCGGGCTGGCCGACTGCGGATCCGGGAATTTGGGCGGACCGCTGACGGCGCAGCCTTCGAGGGTTGCAACGGAAAGCAGGCTGATAGACAGCGCAAGTGCCCATTGGATTTTCATGATCTATCTCTCTCATCGTATTGGGAGCAGCGCATCCGACAGCCGTGCAACGCGCGATGGAGGCGCTGCACGGCCGCGGACGAGCCCGGTTGGATATCGGGTTCTCGCGATCACCACTGATAGCCCGCACCGATCACGGCTCCGTAGTCGTTGCGCGTGTTGGTCGTGATGGCGGCCTTGTAGATCCAGTGGTTGTTTTCCGAGATCGTCGAGATGCCGATCGCCTGCCCGGACTGGCTTCGATAGACGCTGCCGGCGATGGCGACCATGCTCTTGCCCGGCCCGGAAGGCTGGGGCAGCCCCGCGACGGCCATTGCGCTCGCGGCTCCCGCATCCGCGTCTCGCCGCAGCCCTTGAATCTTCGCGTCGGTGTACGCGTTCGCGTTGCCGACCGCGGCATTCAACTGCTGGACGTTGACGCCATCGGTAGGCGCGGTGCCCGCCGCGACGTTCGTGAGCTGCCGCGGCGCGCTGGCCGTACCGATCGACACGACATTGTTTCGTCCGCCGTCGTTGCTGCCCGCACCGATCGCCACCGAGTTGTTGCCCGACGATGTCGATCCTGCGCCGATCGTGGTCGAGCCGGTGCCCGACGCGGTCGAGCCGTTGCCAACCGCGGTACTGTTCGAACCGGACGCGACCGCGCCGTTGCCGCCGGCCGACGAATTCGAGCCGGTCGACGCGGGGGGCGTCGACGAGCCAGGCGTCGACGGGAACCCGCCGCCGCCGTTGGTATTGCTGATGTTCTGGATCAGCGTCGTCAGGTTCTGGTTGACGGCATCGAGCTGGCTGACGTTGACCGCATCGGTGCCGGCCGATCCGGCGGCGACGCCGGTGATCTTGCGGTTACCGATGTTGACCTCGCCGGCCGACGACTGCGGGCTGCTCAGGCCGTACGCAATGTAGTTCGACTGCGCGCCGACCGTCGTGACCGAGCCGGCGCCGATCGCGATGCTGTTCGCGACGTTCGCACTGGCGCCGGAACCGAGCGCGAGCGCATCGGCGGCGCTGCTGTTCGCGCCGGAGCCGATCGCGATGCCGCCAGACGAAGTCGCGACGGCGTTGGCGCCTTGCGCGATCGACTGAGGCCCGGTCGCATTCGCGCCGCTGCCGAGTGCGATCGCATCGGCCTGCCCCGAATTAGCCGCCTGACCGATCGCTACGCCGCCAGGTGCCGTCTGCTGGACGATTGCGCCATTGCCGATCCCCACGCCGTTGTCGCCGTTTACGACCGTCGTCGGCCCCACCGCGATCGACTCCGCGCCCACGGCGAGCGAATCGGCCGCGGTTGAATTGGCATGGAAGTACATCGTCGGCGTCACGGCGAACGATTGCAGCGCGCCGGTCAACTGCCGGACCGTCACTGCGTCGTGCGCGTTCGTGCCGTCGGCGACATTGATGAGCTGCCGGTAGGTGTTCCCCGATGCACTGCCGAACGACACCGCGCCGAGCAGCGTCGCGTCGGACGTGTTGAACGGCACCGTGTGGCTGCCGGCCGGGATGGTACCGCTGCCCGCCGCGATCGCGCGGTCCGACACGGCGCCCGAGCCGATCGCTACACTGCCGACGATCGAAGCGGTCGTTTGCGCGCCGAGCGCCATGCCGCTTGCGGCGGTCGATTGCGCGCCGCTGCCGGCTGCGAAGCTGTCAGCCGCGCTGGCGACTGCCTGAGGGCCGACGGCAATGCTGTCCGTGCCCGTTGCCTGGCTGTCGGCCAGCGTCGAGTTTGCATGGAAGTATTTGATCCCCGCGCCGTTGCTGATGTTCGAGATCGCCGTCGTGTTGGCGGTCACTTGCTGGTTGGTCGCGAACAACTGCGAGCCGTTCACGGCGTCGGTGCTGGCGCCGCTCAGTTGGCCGGCGGCGACGTTCTGGATCTGCCGCTCGGCGCCCGGTGCGCCGACGCTGACCACGCCTACGGGTGTTGCACCCGCGAAGTTGTAGGTCACGCCGCCGATCACCGCGCTGGATGTCGGTGTCGCCGCGGTCGTCGTTGCGTTTGCACCGAGTGCCACCGAATTCGCGACCGTAGCCTGTGCGTTGCCGCCGATCGCCACCGCATCGGCGCCGGTGGCCGACGAGTCGGGGGCCGTCGAGTTCGCGTGGAAGTACTTGATGCCCGCGCCGTTGTTGATGTTCGAGATCGCCGTCGTGTTGGCGGTCACTTGCTGGTTGGTCGCGAACAACTGCGAGCCGTTCACGGCGTCGGTGCTGGCGCCGCTCAACTGGCCGGCGGCGACGTTCTGGATCTGCCGCTCGGCGCCCGGCGCGCCGACGCTCACCACGCCTACGGGGGCTGCGCCCGCGAAGTTGTAGGTCACGCCGCCGATCACCGCGCTGGAGGTCGGTGTCGCCGCGGTCGTCGTCGAGCCCGCACCGAGCGCCACGCTGTTGGCGACGCTGGCAATCGCGCCCGAGCCGAGCGCGACGCCGTTGGTCGCGGCGGCCTGCACGACGGCGGTGTCGCCGATCGCAACCGCGCCGGCGACATTGGCTTGCGACGCGTTGCCGAGCGCCACGGACCCTTGTCCGGTCGCGACGTTCGTGTTGCCCAGCGCGATGGCGCCGTCGCCGTTCGCGGTGTTGTTGGCGCCCATTGCTACCGCGCCGTTGCCGATCGCGGTGTTCGGATCGCCGATCGCCACTGCGCCGTTGCCGTTCGCGGTCTGGCCTTCGCCGAGCGCCACGGCGCCCGTGCCGCCGGCCACTTGCGAGTTGTGACCGCCCGCAATCGAACCGGTGCCCGCGCCCGCGGCAACCGTGCTGGTGTCGCCGAATGCGACGGTCGATGCGGCGAGCGCCTGCGAAGTGGGGCCGACTGCAACGGCCGATGCGCCGGACGCGTTGGAGAGGTTACCGATGGCGATCGCACTCGTTGCGCTCGCCGTCGCCTGGCTGCCGAAAGCCTGCGCACCTGTGTTGCTGGCGAGCGCGTTGAAGCCGATGGAGACCGCCTGGTCGCCCGTCGCCTGGGTGCCGGAACCGGGGACGCCGGCCGTGCCGCCCGGGCCGAGCGCGATCGCGTTGACGCCCGACACGCCGCTGTTGACGCCGATCGCGATGCCGGACGCGCCGCTGGCCGACGCACCCGATCCGATCGCCACGCCGGCGGCGGCGGTGGTGGTCGTAATCGAGTCGAAGCCCATCGCGATCGAGTAGCCGCCGGCGGCTGTCGACATCGTCGCCAGTGCGGTCGAATGGTCACCCGATGCGGTGCTGCCGGCGCCGAGCCCTGTCGCGGAATCGCTCGAGACTACCGACGCGTTGCCGAGCGCAACCGATGAAATGCCGCTGGCGGTTGCGTTCAAGCCGCCGGCTAAAGTTCTGTCGGCGCTCGCATGGGCGCCCCCGCCCAACGCCGTGCTGCCGACGCCGGACGCGGTCGAGAAATCGCCCAGTGCGCTGGCGTTTTCGCCGGTCGCGGCTGACCAAATACCGACCGCGGAAGCGTTGGTGGCGGTCGCCAGTGCCTGCTGTCCTATCGCACTCGAACCAAGGCCGCTCGCCGTGGTATTGCCGCCGATGGCGGTCGAACTGCTGTTGGATGCCGTCGCGGCTTGCCCGAAAGCGCTCGTGCCGGTGCCGGACGCGGCGGCGCTGGTGCCGACCGCTGTTGCGGCGGTATCGGTGGCAGAGGCCAAGCGACCCACGGCGACAGCATTGGCGCCGGTGGACTGTGCGTTGGGGCCGACCGCCGTCGACATAAGGCCCGACGCGAAAGCGGCGGGACCGATTGCGGCGCTGGTCTGCCCGGACGCAGTCGTGTTCACGCCGATCGCCAGCGCATTCCCGGCCGTAGCCAGCGCGTTTGCGCCCATCGAGATTGCCCCGGCGGCGGACGAATGGGCATTCGTGCCCAGCGCCATCGCGTTCAGTCCCGACGTCACCGCACCGCCCCCGATGGCGACGCCCAGCCCGCCGCTTGCGGTGGCGGCCGCTCCACCGGCGCCCGAGATCGCGATATCCCCGGTCGCCGTGGCGCTGCCGTTACCTGCGGCATACTGGGCGTGTGCGATCTGACCGGCGGCACTCAGGCAAACGGGAATCGCAAAGCCGAGAAGAATCCGGATTTTCTGTTGCTGCCCGATCGCGGCATGTTGTCCCGTACGTCGATCGTCGCATACGGCACCCGACGTGCCGGCGCTCCCCTTGCCGCGCGCCTTGCCAAGCTCCGATGCGGCGACGAACGCCCCACGCGCCTTGCTCCATATGACCTTGTGCACTCTGTTCATCTTGATGCTCCGTATGAAATGAAAACTCTCTCTCAGAGTAAATTTCGTAGTAGTGCGAAGTTGAATTGACAAATGAAAATCAAGTCATCATCGATCTGATCGAGACTTGGATGGCGCCATGTACGTCGGTGATTTGTGCGGCGCTTTTCTTGTGGTGGGCTTGGCCGTTCGTCTCGACCGTGATCGATGCTGAGGGGAATGTCATGTCACATCGAATCGGCGACACGCATCGCATGTCGATGGAGCTCGCATTCCCGGATCGCTCGCATGACGCGAGTTCCGCGGAAGCGGGCATTACGCCGGTCGTGGCGTGGCCGGATGGGGTGACATGGAGCGGTATCTGGCGCAGCCGGGAATAAGGCGCGAGTCGGGCGGCGTGGCGCCCGGTTACGATTGCGCGAATGCGGCACGTCGTCGCCGCGGGTCGGCAATATGCGGTGCGGCCGAATGCAGTGTCGACGACCATGAATCGTCTCGGGAGATTTGGCATCTCTTAATCTCGATATAGATACGTCACGATTGGCGATATATCGCCGTTACTTTAATAAATGCCCGATGCGCTATATGAATCTTTGTTGACTGATCCGAACTGGAAAAAACACTCAATGCCGCGATTCGATAAGCATGGCTACGTCCCGAGATGATCGAGTCGACTCTCGGTGGCGCGGGCCATGTGACGTGTTCGTGAAACGTTCTTTCGGTGGTGTTTCTTTGTTATCGCATCGATGGTTTCGTGCTGTATCGAAAATATAAAGATGCTTAATTTAATGAGCCTTGTGGTGGCTAGATGTTAGGAGAGTATCGGGGAATTAAAAAGTGAACATTTGTCACCCGTGGCGTAAGATTTAAAACTGTGACGACACGGTGATTTTCATCGGCTCGTACACGATCGATGAATACAATCTTGCGCGGAAATAACGCGTGGAAAAGAACGCGGTCGAGCGGTCGACGGGCCCGGATCAATTGCTGATCGTTCGACAACAAAGGAATCCGAAGCAACCGTGGGAGGAATGCGAGCAGAAGCAGGATGGAAGAATGCCGGACGTATCGATCGACGGGGAGGCGGGGGAGGTGGTCGCTGCCCGACGCCGGCGGCGGCAGGCAGCGTGAACTGTGTGGAGCGTGACGTCATTCGTATCCGGCAGCGGGTTGCCCGGATTTGTCGCCGCAGGATCGTATACGCGACACGGCTCGGATTAACCGATCCGCTTACCGGCGAGATGCAGACGGCGAACCGTTCGCTCGACGAGAATCGTCGGCGCGCAGGCGACGCGTATTGCCTGCGACGCCGCCACCGGCATCCAACTGAAACTCACACGCGACTTTCCATCATCACCTCCGGGCTGCAATGCAGCTCGGGTGTCGCCTTGGTCTGATCCAGTCGATAGCCCAACGTATAAATCGCGGACAGGCGCAAGCCATTCTCGATGCCGAGCTTCAGCTTTTGCCGGATTCGGTAGATGTGGGTATCGAGCGAACGCGATTCCGTTCCCAGTTCTCGTCCCCAAGCCGTCGTTGCGAGCTGCTCGCGAGACATGATCTTGCCGATGTTGTTGAACAGGCACGCAACGAGCTGGAATTCCTTCGTCGTCAATTCGATCGTGTTGCCGCGCAGCTTCACGGCCCGATGCACAGGGTCCAGCAAGTACTCACCGGCCCGAATCGGCTCGTCGCGCTTCACGTTCCGCGCGACGCGGCGCAGCAACGCATTGACTCGCGCGGCCAGTTCTTCCGCGCGGAACGGTTTGCTCAGGTAGTCGTCGGCGCCGGCTTCGAGCGCTCTGACCACATCGAGCTCCTGCACGCGGCTGGTCAGGAACAGCACGCCGTATTCGACGTCGGCGCGCGTGCGGATCCAGTTCAGCACTTCGATGCCGGTCAGACACGGCAAGTGCCAGTCGAGGACGACCGCGTCGACCGACTCGGATCGCAGGTAACGCAGCGCCTGCTCTCCATCGACGACGACCTTGATCGTGTGACAGAACGGAGCGAGTGCGTTCTGCACTTCCTCCGCCTGAACGGGATCGTCCTCCACAACCAAAATGCGCATTCGTGCCCCCGAATATCGTGGTTGGCCTTCTCGATTTACATGGCAAAACATGGCTTTACGAGCACGCAAACGTTTGCCTTTTGATGCGTGCGGAACAACCGGTTAGGGAATATAAATCATGGCCAATGAACGCGATTGTGACATTTTGTGAATTCGTCGTAAGAATGTCGCTCGTGGTAAAAAGCGCCGGAACACGCGCATTTTTCAGGGAATTCTTACTTGCCCGCGCGACGCTTCGCTATGCGTAACAACGGTTTCGGGCCAGCGCGACACACGGATGTCGCAATCGTGCGAACGTTTCCGGCACGATGCAGCCCAGGTTGGAAAACTGTATGAATATACAGTATAGTATCCATCGAACTCGAGCGGCGCGGGCATGACCCGTGCGGCACGTGCGCCGCGTCTGCGCGGCATCCGCCGCAGCGTTCCGGCACCGTGATTCCGGCTAACTCATTCAGACGGGCAGGCAAATTGTCATCCAGCAATCTGATCCGCATTCGCGGAGCACGTCAGCACAACCTCAAGAACCTCGATCTCGACCTGCGCACCGGCGAAATGACGGTCGTCACCGGCCCGTCGGGCTCCGGCAAGTCGAGCCTCGTATTCGACACGCTGTACGCGGAAGGCCAGCGGCGCTACGTCGAGACGTTCAGCGCGTATGCGCGGCAGTTCCTCGACCGGATGGACCGCCCGCAGGTCGAGCGCGTCGACGGCGTGCCGCCCGCGATCGCGATCGACCAGACCAACCCGGTCCGCAGCTCGCGCTCGACGGTCGGCACGATGACCGAGCTCAACGATCACCTGAAGCTGCTGTACGCGCGCGCGGCCGAGCTGTTCGACCGCCAGACCGCGCGGCAGGTGCGGCATGACACGCCCGAGACGATCTACGCGGAACTCGTCGAGCGCACCCGCGCCGACGATCCGCGCGTCGTCGTCACGTTCCCGGTCGAGCTGCCGGAAAGCGCATCCGAGGACGAAGTCGCGCAGTGGCTGTCCGCGAGCGGCTACACGCGCGTGCAGGCGCAGCGCGAAGTCGCGTCGCCCACCGGCCCGCGCAAGCTGCTCGACGTGGTGGCCGACCGCTTCCGCGTGCAGCAGGCCGACAAGGTGCGCGTGGTCGAGGCGATCGAGGCGTCGCTCAAGCGCGGCGGCGGCCGCGTGAACGTCTACGTGCTGGCGCCGGAATCCGACACCGCGCTCGCCGCGACCGCCGAGCCGCAGGTGTGGCGTTTCTCCACCGGGCTGCACGATCCCGACAGCGACCTGCGCTACGCGGAGCCGCAGGCGGCGCTGTTCTCGTTCAACTCGGCCTACGGCGCGTGCGAAACCTGCCGCGGCTTCGGCCGCGTGATCGGCGTCGATCTCGGCCTCGTGATCCCCGACGCGCGCAAGACGCTGCGCGGCGGCGCGATCAAGCCGATGCAGACGCCCGCCTGGAAGGAATGCCAGGACGACCTGATGCGCTACGCGGCGAAAGCCGGCATCCCGCGCGACACGGCATGGTCCGACCTGACGGATGCCCAGCGCGAATGGGTAATCAACGGCTCGCCGGACTGGAACGGCAAGTGGCAGAGCCAGTGGTACGGCGTCAAACGCTTCTTCGGCTATCTCGAATCGAAGGCGTACAAGATGCATATCCGCGTGCTGCTGTCGAAGTACCGCAGCTACACGCCGTGCGACGTGTGCGGCGGCGCGCGCCTGAAGACGGAATCGCTGCAGTGGCGGCTCGGCTCGAAGGCGAACGCCGACGCGGTGCTCGCGCCCGCCAATCGCTTCCTGCCGCGCGGGGTCGACTGGACGCGCGCGCAGCTCGAGGCGCTGCCGGGCCTGACGGTGCACGACCTGATGCTGCTGCCGATCGAGCGCATCCGTCGCTTCTTCGACGACGTGAGCCTGCCGAGCGCGCTGCTCGACGACGCGCTGAAGCTGCTGCTCGCCGAAGTGCGCACGCGCCTGAAATACCTGTGCGACGTGGGCCTCGGCTACCTGACGCTCGACCGGCAGAGCCGCACGCTGTCCGGCGGTGAGGTCCAGCGGATCAACCTGACCACGGCGCTCGGCACGTCGCTCACCAAAACGCTGTTCGTGCTCGACGAGCCGAGCATCGGGCTGCACCCGCGCGACCTCACGCGTATCGTCGAGGCGATGCAGCGGCTGCGCGACGCGGGCAATACGCTGGTCGTCGTCGAGCACGATCCGTCGGTGATGCTCGCGGCCGACCGGCTGATCGACATGGGCCCGGGGCCCGGCGAGCGCGGCGGCACGATCGTCTACGACGGCACGCCGGGCGACATCCGTTCCGCGCACACGCTGACGGGCGAGTATCTCGGCGGCCGCAAGCACGTCGCGCATGCGTCGAACTGGGCGCGCCGTCCGGTGGACGCGAGCACGCCGCGCATCGTGCTCGCAGGCGCGACCGAGCACAACCTGCGCGACGTGACGGTCGAGATTCCGCTGCAGCGGCTCGTGTGCGTGACGGGGGTATCGGGTTCGGGCAAGTCGACGCTGCTGCAGGACGTGCTTTATCCGGCGATGGCGCGCCACCACGGCAAGGCGACCGAGTCGCCGGGCGCGTTCCGCGAGCTCACGGGCGCCGACCAGGTCGGCGACGTCGTGTTCGTCGATCAGTCGCCGATCGGCAAGACCACGCGGTCGAATCCGGCCAGCTATGTCGGCGCGTTCGACGAGATCCGCAAGCTGTTCGCGAAGGCGCCGCTCGCGCTGCAACGCGGCTACGGCGCCGGCACGTTCAGCTTCAACTCGGGCGACGGCCGTTGCCCGACGTGCGGCGGCTCGGGCTTCGAGCACATCGAGATGCAGTTCCTGAGCGACGTCTACCTGCGTTGTCCGGACTGCGACGGCAGCCGCTACCGCGCCGAGATTCTCGAAGTGCGCATCGAGCGCGACGGCCGTGCGCTGAACATCGCCGACGTGCTCGACCTGACCGTCAGCGAGGCAACCGCGTTCTTCGCGACCGACGCCGAGGTGCTGCGCGTGCTGCAGCCGATCGTCGACGTCGGTCTCGAATACGTGAAGCTCGGCCAGCCGGTGCCGACGTTGTCCGGCGGCGAGGCGCAGCGGCTGAAGCTGGCCGGCTTCCTCGCCGAATCGGCGGCAGCCGCTGGCGGGCGCCGCGTCGCCAGCGAGGAGGCGCGCGTCGCGCGGGCGAAGCTGTTCATGTTCGACGAGCCGACCACCGGGCTGCACTTCGACGACATCGCGAAGCTGATGCAGGCGTTCGGCAAGCTGCTCGCGGCCGGCCATTCGCTGATCGTGATCGAGCACAACCTCGACGTGATCCGCGCGGCCGACTGGCTGATCGATCTCGGCCCGGAAGGCGGCGACGGCGGCGGCCGCGTGCTGTGCGCGGGCACGCCCGACGACGTGAAGGCCTGCGCGGAATCGCATACCGGCGTCGCGCTGCTGCAGTACGACCGCGCGATGGATGGCGAAACGGCGCTGGCCGACGAAGGCGTGCCGCTGCAGGCCGTGCTGAACGCCGCACGCGAGCGGCGCGCGATCGAGGGCGAGGACGTCGTACGGATCGTCAATGCACGCGAGCACAACCTGAAGGCGCTCGACGTCGACATCCCCCACGGCAAGTTCAACGTGATCACCGGCGTGTCGGGCTCCGGCAAGTCGACGCTCGCGTTCGACATCCTGTTCCACGAAGGCCAGCGCCGCTACCTCGAATCGCTGAACGCGTATGCGCGCTCGATCGTGCAGCCGGCCGGGCGGCCGGAAGTCGACGCGGTGTACGGCATTCCGCCGACGGTGGCGATCGAGCAGCGCCTGTCGCGCGGCGGCCGCAAGAGCACGGTCGCGACCACGTCCGAAGTGTGGCACTTCCTGCGGCTGCTGTATGTGAAGCTCGGCCTCCAGCATTGCATCCACGACGGCACGCCGGTCACGTCGCAAACCGTCGAGTCGATCGCCGCGCAGCTGCTGCGCGATCATCGCGGCGAGCACGTCGGCTTGCTCGCGCCGCTCGTCGTCAATCGCAAGGGCGTGTATACCGATCTCGCGAAGTGGGCGAAGGCGCGCGGCAGCACGCATCTGCGCGTGGACGGCGAGTTCGTGCCGGTCGACCCGTGGCCGAAGCTCGACCGCTTCCGCGAGCACACGATCGAGCTGCCGGTGGCCGATATCGTCGTGTCGCCGGACGACGAAGCCGGATTGCGGCGGGTGCTCGACGAGACGCTCGAACTCGGCAAGGGCGTGATGCACCTGCTCGCGCCGCTCGACGGGCTGCACCACGCGGTGCAGAACGGTCATTCGACCGCGCGCGTCGGCGAGGTCAAGGTGCTGTCGGTCAAGCGCGCGTGCCCGGTGTGCGGCACGAGCTATCCGGAACTCGATCCGCGGATGTTCTCGTACAACAGCAAGCATGGCTGGTGCACGACCTGCGTCGGCACGGGCGTCACGCTCACGCGCGAACAGCGCGCGGCGTACGACGACACCGTGCGCGCCGGGGACGATCGCGGCCGCGAGCAGACGCTGCCGTCGGACGAGCAGGAACCGGAAGGTGTCGGCAACGAGCCGTGCCCCGATTGCGGCGGCACGCGCCTGAACCCGTCCGCACGCGCGGTCACGTTCGACGCGCATCCGATCGTCGAGGTCGCGCAGTGGACGGTGTCCGATACGCGCCGCTGGATCGACGCGCTGGAACTGACCGGCCGCGACGCGCAGATCGCGCGCGACATCGTCAGCGAGATCGGCAGCCGCCTCGCGTTTCTCGAGGAGGTCGGGCTCGGCTACCTGAGCCTCGATCGCGCGGCGCCGAGCCTGTCGGGCGGCGAAGCCCAGCGCATCCGGCTCGCCGCGCAGCTCGGCAGCAACCTGCAGGGCGTGTGCTACGTGCTCGACGAGCCGACGATCGGCCTGCATCCGCGCGACAACCGGATCCTGCTGGACGCGCTGCGCAAGCTCGGCGACAAGGGCAACACGCTCGTCGTCGTCGAGCATGACGAGGACACGATTCGCCGCGCCGATCACATCATCGACGTCGGCCCGGGCGCCGGCAAGCGCGGCGGCACGCTGGTCGCCGAGGGGGCGGTCGCCGATCTGGCCGCGCAGCCGGATTCGGTGACGGGGCGCCTGCTCGCGCAGCCGATGACGCACCCCCTGCAGCCGCGTCGCGCGGTGAGCCTGGCGGGCAAGAAGGGCGCACCGGCGGTGCCGGAGGCCTGGCTGACCGTGCACGGCGCGACGCTGCACAACCTGCGCGACGTCACCGTCGGCATTCCGCTCGCGCGGCTCGTCGCGGTGACGGGCGTGAGCGGCTCGGGCAAGTCGACGCTCGCGCGCGACGTGCTGATGACGAACCTGCTCGACGCGGTCGGGCGCTCGGTGCTGTCGTCGCCGGCCACGCGGCGCGCGCGCAAGGCCGCGCAGCAGGACGCGCCGGCCGCCAACCGCCGCTCGAGCGTGCTCGCGCGCAGCGCGCCGCGGCCGTCGCTGAACGTCACGCATGCGTGGCAGGGCTGCGCGTCGCTGAGCGGCTGGGAGCGCATCGACCGCGTGCTCGAGGTCGACCAGACGCCGATCGGCAAGACGCCGCGCTCGTGTCCGGCCACCTACATCGGCGTATGGGACACGATCCGCAAGCTGTTCGCCGATACGCTGGAAGCGCGTGCGCGCGGCTACACGGCGTCGCGTTTCTCGTTCAACACCGGCGACGGGCGCTGCCCGGCCTGCGAAGGGCAAGGCGTGCGCACGATCGGGATGAGCTTCCTGCCCGACGTGAAGGTGCCGTGCGACGTGTGCCACGGGCAGCGCTTCAATCCGGAGACGCTCGCGGTCACGTGGCGCGGCCGGAACATCGGCGACGTGCTGACGATGGAAATCGACGAAGCGGTGGAGTTCTTCGCACCGATTTCGAACATCGCGCATCCGCTGCAGCTGATGAAGGACGTCGGCCTCGGCTATCTGACGCTCGGCCAGCCGTCGCCAACCTTGTCCGGCGGCGAGGCGCAGCGCATCAAGCTCGTCACCGAGCTCACGAAGGTGCGCGACGACATCACGCGACGCGGCCAGAAGGCGCCGCACACGCTGTACGTGCTCGACGAGCCGACGGTCGGCCTGCACATGGCCGACGTCGCGAAGCTGATCCGCGTGCTGCACCGGCTGGTCGACGGCGGGCATAGCGTCGTCGTGATCGAGCACGATCTCGACGTGATCGCGGAAGCCGACTGGATCATCGATCTCGGTCCGGAAGGCGGCGTGGGCGGTGGCACGATCGTCGCGGCGGCGCCGCCGGAAGGGCTCGTGCAGGTGAGCGCGAGCCACACGGGGCAGGCATTGAAGCCCGTGCTGGCGCGAGCGGCCGCGGATGGCGGTGAAGCCGAGCGGCAGGACGAAGCGCGGGTCGGTTAAGCGCGGTGCTTGCGGCGAGCGGCCCCGGTGTCTGGAAAGACACCGGGGCCGTTGTCATTTCGACATTCGAGCCGCCGCGCTCAATCGCTCTTGACGCCGATCGCGTCGATGATGGTCTGCAGTTGCTGGCTCATCGGCAGGTTCAGACTCACGCCCGACGGAAGCGGGCGCAGGAACCAGCGCTTGTACTGACGCGTGATCTCGCCGTCGACGGCCAACTCCTCGAACGTGCTCTTCACGACCTGCGCGAGTTGCGGATCGTCCTTGCGGAACATGATGCCGTACGGGTCGTATGACAGGTAATCGCCCACCACGTCGTACTGGCCGCCCTTGCCCGCATTCTCGGCGATCAGGCCGTACAGCAGCACGTCGTCCGTCGCGAACGCATCGGCGCGGCCGCTCGCGACGAGCGCGAAGCCCTGCGCATGATCCGGCACCACCTGCAACTGGATCCCGAGCTTGAACCGCGCGTCCAGGTCGCGCAGCGCCTTCTCGTTGGTCGTGCCGGCCGTCACCGCGACCTTCTTGCCCGCGAGATCGCGGAACGAGCGGATCGGCGAGCCTCGCTTCACCATCACCTTCGTGCCGGCCACGAAGATGATCGGCGAGAACGCCACGCGCTGCTGGCGCTCCAGGTTGCTCGTCGTCGAGCCGCACTCCAGATCGACGTTGCCGCTGACCACCGCATCGATGCGGTTGTCGGACGTGACCGGCACCCAGCGAATCGTCAGGCTCTTGTTGACCGCATCCTCGATCGACGACACGAGCGCCTTGCAGAGCTCGATCGAATAGCCGATCGGCTGGTTGCGCGCATTCAGGTACGAGAACGGTATCGACGCGTCGCGATAGCCGAGCGCGATCGTGCCGCTGCTGCGCACCTTCGCGAGCGTGCCGGTCAGTTGGGCCGGCGCGAGCGGCTCGGCGCGCGGCGGCGGGGCGGGCGCATCGTCCGCGCGCGCGGTTGCGCCCGCGGCAAGCAGGCCTGCGAGCGCGAGCGCGCGCCAGAATCGCTGCATCTTCATCGCCGGGCCTCCGTCAGACGTCCGCCGGATGCGCGATCGTGCCTTCCTGCTCCGCCTCGATGCGCGCCAGGTTGGCCTCGGCTTCCGCCTCCGACATGAGCTGGCCTTCCCATTTCGCGACCACGGCGCTCGCGATCGAGTTGCCCACCGCGTTGGTGGCCGAGCGGCCCATGTCGAGGAACGTGTCGACGCCGAGGATCAGCAGCAGCCCGGCCTCCGGCAGCCCGAACTGGTGCAGCGTCGCCGCGATCACGACGAGCGATGCGCGCGGCACGCCGGCCATCCCCTTCGACGTCAGCATCAGCACCAGCAGCATCGTGATCTGCGTGCCGAGCGACAGATGGATGTTGTACGCCTGCGCGATGAACAGCGACGCGAACGTGCAGTACATCATCGAGCCGTCGAGGTTGAACGAATAGCCCATCGGCAGCACGAAGCTCGAGATCTTGCGCCGCACGCCGAACCGGTCGAGCGCGTCGAGGATCTTCGGGTACGCGGCTTCGGAGCTCGCGGTCGCGAACGACAGCATGAACGCTTCCTTGATCAGCGCCAGCAGCTTGAACACGCGCCGCCCGAGGAACGCCATCCCCGCACAGACGAGCAGCGCCCACAGCAGGAACAGGCTGAGGTAGAAGTCGCCCATGAAGACCGCGAACTTCAGCAACACCGACAGCCCGTTGACCGCGACGGTCGCGGCCATCGCGGCCAGCACCGCGAGCGGCGCGAGCTTCATCACGTAGCCGGTGATCTTGAGCATCACGTGCGACAGCTGGTCGATCGCGGCGACGAGGATCTTGCCGCGCTCGCCGAGCGCGGACAGCGCGACGCCGAAGAACATCGAGAACACGACGATCTGCAGGATCTCGTTGTTCGCCATCGCCTCGGCGATCGACTTCGGCACCATGTGGCCGACGAAATCCTTCAGCGTGAACTTGGAGGTCGCGAGGTTCGCGGAGGCGCCGATGTCCGGCAGCGGCAAGCCGAGGTTGTCGCCGGGGCGGAGCAGGTTCGCCATGAACAGGCCGAGCAGCAGCGAGATCAGCGACGCGGTGACGAACCAGCCGAACGCCTTCACGAACACGCGCCCGACCGATGCCGCGTCGCCCATGTGCGCGATGCCGACGACCAGCGTCGAGAACACCAGCGGCCCGATCACCATCTTGATCAGGCGCAGGAACACGTCGGACACGAGCGAGATGTAACCGGCGATTTCGGTGGTGGCTTTCTTGTCGGGAAAGCTCGTGTAGATCATGTAGCCGATCACGATGCCCGCCACCATCGCGACCAGGATCCAGACGGCTGCAGCATTCTTTTTCTGCATCGTGAGCCTCCCATGCACCGGTTCGGCAACCGGGGATGGAAGGACAATACAGGACACAAAAGGCGATGAACAGTGCAACCGGGGTCGGGGTTTGCGCTAGCGCCGGGTCGCGACGGATTGCCCCGGCGGGGATTGCGCCGGTGGCGCCGTCGATGCGCGGAGGCGGTGCAACCGGGGCTCTATTTGTGCGACGCAGCACTGCGCCTGTTCGACCGCGCCACGGTTCCCGTGGGCGTATGCCTGACCCTCCCCATGAAGTCGCACGTCAGGCGTGCACGCATCACGTGAAGCCTCACATGTTCATCATCGGCGATGCACTCGGGCATGAACGCATCGCGTCGAGCCTGTATTCGGGCCGGTTGTTGAGATCGTTTCCGCTCGGCGGCGCGGTGCGGCACGGATCTCGCCGCTCCGTTGTCATGCGTCATGCGCTGGACGATATCCAGCGATTCCGGGCGATTACAGGGACGCTGGCGGCGAACGGCCCGGCGCTTCCGGGCCGTGTCGCATCCGGCGCCGGAAAACGGCCGTGCAATAGGTTCGGGCTATGACCGGCAGAGCGAATCGATAGTTGTGGCCGTGCGGGATTGCGCGTGTAATGGCTCGCGATACCGGATGACGCCAGTGACCCGACGGAGGAGCAGCGCGTGAAGATCGTAGTAGCGATGAAGCGGGTGGTCGATTGCAACGTGAAGGTCCGCGTGAAGTCGGACAACACGGGCGTCGACATCGCGAACATGAAGATGTCGATGAATCCGTTCGACGAAATCGCAGTCGGCATCTCGGGTGCGATCCAGCATCTGGCCGGCATGAAGGATTCGAAGAAGATCGTCGCGATCAACAAGGATTCCGAAGCACCGATCTTCAGCGTGGCCGACGACGGCCTGGTCGGCGATTTGTTCGAGCGGATGCCGGAGGTGATCGATGCCGTCTGATGCCGCGGTGCGCGCGAGCGTCGGACGCTCGGCACCTGCCCAGTCATACCTGTTCGTGCCGGGCAACAAGCCCGAGCGGTTCGACAAGGCGCTCGCAAGCGGCGCCGACGCGGTCATCATCGATCTCGAAGATGCCGTCGAACCGGACGCAAAGGCGGCGGCGCGCGACGCGATCGCGCAGTGGGTTTCGCCCGAGCATCCGGTGCTCGTGCGGATCAATGCGCGGAACACGCCGTGGTTCGAGGCCGACGCCGCGCTTGGCGCGTTGAAGGGCGTCGCGGGTATCGTGCTGCCGAAGGCCGCGCGTGCGGACGATGTGTGCGCGGCCGTCGCGCTTGCGCGCCGGCGTGTGCCCATCTATCCGTTGATCGAAAGCGCGCACGGCATGTGGAACGCGCTCGACGTCGCGAAAGCGCCGTACGTCGCGCGGCTGATGTTCGGCACGCTCGATTTCATCGCGGACATGGGCATGTCGGACGATGGCGTTTCGCTCAATCACTTTCGGTCGCAACTGACGTTGATTTCGCGGGTGGCCGGAATCGAGTCGCCGGTCGACGGCGTAACGCCGGACATTCACGACGGGGAACGGATCGCGCGCGACGCGCTCAACGGGAAGCAATTGGGATTCGGCGCGAAGCTCTGCATTCACCCGAAACAGATCGCATTCGTGCACAAGTGCTTTCGGCCGAGCGACGATGAGGTGCGCTGGGCGCGACAGGTGCTCGATGCGATGCGCGAGTCGAATGGCGGCGTGGTGACGGTCGACGGGAAGATGGTCGATCGGCCCGTGTTGCTGCGTGCGATGCGGATCGACGAGCTGGCCGCATCCGCCGGAGCGGCAGCGGAAGGGGCGGCTCGCGCATGATCCGACGCGGATGCCGCCGCCACCCGGACGAAGGGCGCGGTCGCGCATGACGCACGTAACGTGCTCATTGCGGCTCCACGGCAGCAGGGGCGTTCATCAGCTCGACGACCCAGTCGATGAACGCACGCAGCTTGGCGCTGACGTGGCGGTTCGGCGGATACGCGATGTATAGCGGCATGGGAGCGAGTTGCCAGTCTTCGAACAGCGTGACGAGCTCGCCGCGCTCCAGATGCGCTTTCGCCATATAGTGCGGCAGCCACATGATGCCGAGGCCGGCCACGCCGGCCGCGAGATAGGCATTGCCGTCATCGACGGCGAGCGCGTAACGGCCTTGCACAGAGATGGTCTCGCCGCTGCGATGCATGACGAGCGGATAGAGTCTGCCCGCGCGTCCCCACGAGAACCCGACGATGCGGTGATGCGAGTTTTCGAGTTCCGCCGGATGCGAAGGCGTGCCTGCGAGTGCGAGATAGCCGGGCGATGCAACGATGCCGAGCGACAGGTTCGCCACGCGCCGGGCGACCATCGACTGATCGTTCGGCTCGCCGCCGCGCACGACGCAATCCACGTTTTCGCCCATGATGTCCACGGTGCGGTCGCTCACGCCCATGTCGAGCTGAATGTCCGGATAGCGGGCGAGGAAGGCCGGCAGCGCGGGGATCAGGATCAGTCGCGCGAACGGACTGGGCACGTCCACGCGCAGCCGGCCGCGTGGCAGCGTCGAGGCGCTCGACAGGCTCGTTTCGGCGTCGTCCATGTCGGCAAGCAGCCGGGTCACGCGCTCGTAGTACGCGATGCCGTCCGGCGTGACGTTGATCCTGCGTGTCGTCCGGTTCAGCAGCCGGACCCGCAAGCGCGCCTCGAGCTGCTGGACCAGCTGCGTGACCGTGGTCTTGCTCATATGCAGCGTCTCGGCGGCCTTCGTGAAGCTGCCCGCCTCGACGACCCGGACGAAAGCGCGCATCGCATCGAAGCGATCCATGAGTGTGTGCCTCGCATTTGAATTGTTTGCATTTTACAAACGGTCATGGACAGCGATGGTTGTTTATCGCGCGGGCGTCGGTCGGTACAGTGTGCCGATCGAAACCAGTGATCCATGGAGGTGAAGGTGGGCAAGCGCGATGTGGTGTTTGCGCCGGGACGTCGGGCGCTGTACGAGCGCAACCGATACTCGCCGGCCGTACGGGCGGGCGGGTTGCTGTTCGTCTCCGGTCAGGTCGGCAGTCGCGAGGACGGCACGCCCGAGCCGGATCTGCAGGAACAGGTGCGGCTCGCGTTTCGAAACCTGAATGCGATCCTGCACGCGGCCGGCTGCACGTTCGACGATGTGGTCGACGTCACGGTGTTCATGGTCGATCCACAATCGACGTTCGAGCGCGTCTGGCAGGTCGTGCCGGAGTTCTGGGGCGACGCGCCGCATCCGGCGCTCACCGCGGTCGGCGTGACCTGGCTTTACGGCTTCGACTTCGAGATCAAGGTCGTGGCGAAGCTTCCGGTCGCCGAATGACGCGATTCGAGGGTTCCCGGTAAAATTGGCCTCTTCTGATTTTTCGGTAACCGCTCGTCATGCATCGAATCGGATTCTTCGTTTGCCGCGGCTACGATGCGCTCGATCTGGGCGGGCCACTGGCGGCCTTCAATCAGGTGGCCACGGCCGCGGGCCATACGCCGTACGATCTTCATGTCATCTCGCAATCCGGCGGCCCGGTTCATGGCAATACGGGCCTATCGATCGAGACGAAGCCCGCCGCACGGCGCACGTTCGACACCGTCGTGTTCGTGGGCGGCGATATCGATCCGATGCAGACGCCGGAGAATATCGCCGCCGCCAGAAAACTGGCGGCCAGGGCATCGCGGGTCGCGAGCGTCTGTACGGGCGCGTTTCTGCTCGCGGAAACGGGCTTGCTCGACGGCTTGAGAGCCGCGACGCACTGGCGATACGCGGCGCTATTGCAGGCGCGCTTTCCTCGCACCCGGGTCGACGGCGACAGCATCTACGTGGTGGACGGGCACGTGTGGACGTCGGCGGGCATCGCGTCCGGCATAGACCTCGCGCTCGGCATGATTGAACGAGACATGAGCGCGGAGACCGCGCGCGCTGTCTCGAGGCTGTTGGTCGTTCCGTATCGTCGACCGGGCGGGCAGTCGCAATTCTCGGCCATGTCGCAGATGGAGCCGGAATCGGATCGCATCCGCATCGCGCTGAATTTTGCCAGGGAGCATCTGGCTGAAGCGTTGCCTGTCGAACGGCTTGCCGAAGCCGCGAGATTGAGTGTGCGACAGTTCGGCCGCGCGTTTCGCCGGGAAACCGGAGAAACACCGGCCAAGGCGGTCGAGCGTTTGCGCGTCGAAGCTGCGCGGCTGCGCCTGCAGAGCGGCAGCGAACCGATCGAACAGATCGCGTTGGCGGTTGGGTTCACCGATCCGGAGCGGATGCGGCGGGCCTTCATCAAACTGCACGGGCATCCACCGCAAGCGATTCGACGCGAGAGCAGATCGAACGGCGCGCGCTGATCGATCGCCGGCCGATCAGCGCGCTGCGTGGTCAACGCCCGTCTGACGGGCTATTTCGCCGGCCGCTCAATGGTCGGCGGTTTTGACCGGAGGGTAGTCGTTCCACATGTCGCGATGCAGCTTCCACTCGCCGGCCTGCTTCACAAACACGAGGATCTGCTTGCCGCGGATCTGGAGCTTTCCATCGTGATCGTGCACCTCCGCATCCGACACCTCCGTCACCATCCGGTCGTCACCGTAGAACTCGTAATGGCTGAACGATACGGTGCCCGGTTTCGTTCCGGCATAGCCCTTGGTCAAGTACTCGGCGATCGCGCGGCCCCCGGTGACTTTGTCGCCTCCGGGCGGCAGGAGGGTGCCGTCGTCGGTGTAGAGGCGGCCGATCGCCTCATAGTCCCCTCGCGCAAAAGCATTCGCCCATCGGGCGTTTTCGGCCTTGATGGCCGCTTCGGGCGGACGTTGCGCGCCGCCGGCCGTGGCGGGCGTCGTGAATGCGAAAAAGGAGACGCAGGCTGCAAGAGCAGCGGTACAAAGACGGATCTGTTGCATCGTGTGATTCCCGAACGGACTTGAATTGAAAGGACGGCGCCAAATGGGCCGGTGGAGCGGGCACGTGGCCGCGGCCTTCATCGAGGCCGGCCGCGGGCTGCAGCTGTTGCAGACAAGCGTTTCAGCGAACGCCGGGGATGCGTGCGAGCCCCCTCGATGCGCCGGGCAGCTTCTTGTCGACCATCGCGATGACTTCCGGCCGTGCGTCCCTCGGATGACCGGAGTGGAACGGCGGCGCGGGATCGTATTCGATCGCGAGCTGCGTGAATTCGGCGGCCTGTCGACCGCGCAGTTTCGCTGCGACGCGAAGGGCGAAGTCGATGCCCGCCGTCACGCCGCCGCCGCTCATGAACCGGCCGTTGTCGTCTTCGACGAAGCGCTCGGGAACGGGAATCGCGCCATATTCGGACAGCTTGTTGACGAAGGCCCAATGACAGGCGCTTCGCTTGCCGTTGAGTACGCCGGTTGCGGCGAGCACGAGCGATCCGTTGCATACCGACGTAACGTGCTTGGCGCTCTCCGCCAGACGCCGGATCTGCGCCTGATACGCCGGTCGCATCGGCGCCGACAAATCGGAACCGCCGGGGACGAGGATCACATCGGTCTGCTCGATATCGGCCAGTCGTTCTGTGTTGCCATACACGACGCCGAATTCGAGCGTTACGTTGCCTCCATCGAGGCTCGCGTAGCGAACGTTCGTATTGGGTAGCCGGTGGAAAATCTCGCTGGGGCCGGCGAAGTCGAGAAGCGTACCGCCGTCGTAATTGACGATCAAAATGTTGAGCGGGGCATTCGGGGGAAGTAACCCCTCGCTGCCTGTCTGTGCGCTCACCGGTGTGGCATGCGCGAGCAACGCGCCGCCGCCCAGGACGGCGCCGAGCGTGGCGGCGCTTCCGAGCTTGAGCACATCGCGGCGCGAGCGACCTGCTCGGGTGAGTGGTTTTACGGAAGCGTGGTTATCGCTACTGTCGGTCAAGATGATTTCTCCTTGCACTTCGGCCGCTCGGCGAGTGCCACCGGGCTGGGCCGGATTGAATCACCGCCACGACGAACCGCGTGGCGGCCATGAACCGCAGGCTCAAAGCTGCGACGCACCGCCATCGACGACCAGTTCGGTGCCGACGACGTAGGCGGATTCGTCGCTGGCGAGATAGAGTGCGGCGTAGGCAATGTCCTCGGCCTTGCCCAGGTGGCCCACCGGAATCGCTGCGGCGAACTCGGCCCGACGGTCGCGAACCCATTCGTCGGACATGCCCCACCGGGTGATCAACGGCGTGTTCATCACGCCGGGCGCGATCGCGTTGAAGCGGATTTTCCGGTCGAGAAACTCGTAGGACCAGCTGCGGGCGAGCGATCGCACGGCGGCCTTCGCAGCGGCGGTCAACGAGATGCCGTGCTTGCCGGTCTGCGCAACGAACGATGTGTTGAGGATCACTGATGAACCTTCACGCAAGTACGGAAGCGCCGCTTGAAGCGTGAACACCACACCTTTGACGTTGACGTCCATGATCTCGTCGTAGAGTTTGTCGTCGATATCGTCGACCGCGGACGGGAAAGCCCAGCCGGCGTTGGCGAACACGACATCCAGGCCGCCGAATTGCTCGTTTACGTCGGCTGCAATCGAGCGCATGTCCTGGATCGAACGCACGTCGCCCTTCAGAACGAGCGCATGCTCGCCAAGCTCGGCCTTTACGCGCTCGAATACTGAATCGTCGCGACCCGTAACGGCTACTCGCGCGCCTTCCGCAATGAACAGCTTCGCGGTTGCAAGACCGATGCCGCTGGTTCCGCCCGTGATCAACGCGGACTTGTTCTTGAGCCTCATCTTCCATTCCTTTCCATGTCGTGATTGATCCGGGCGAACGCTCGAAACGCAATCGCGTTCGTGCGCCTTTCCCGGCGTGATCTTTCGATGTGAAGTATGGAATGTGATGCGAATGGCGCAAAGGTCGTATAACCCTCAAAAAGCGCCATGCAAGCCGCGCGTCGGCCGGAAGCACGAGTCGCCCCGCGCGGCCGTGACAGGCCGACGGTACCTGCCAATCTCGACAGGTTGTTCCGCCGTACCGCGCGCGCGATGATTTGCGTGCTCATTGCGAGCCTGCCCCGCTTGCGTTCCGTGCAATCAAGCCCCATTCCGATCCGCTGCGGCGCAACAGGGGGGGATCGGCTGGTTCGCAATGACCCCCTTCCGCAGCGCGACGACGAGGCGAACCATGACATCCAGCAGACTCGAGCAAATGCAGGCCAATCTCACGTTGGCCTATGTTCTTAACAACGCAGCAGTCGACGGAGTCGGGAGGGAACTCAATCATCCGACTGCGTCGCAGGTCAAAAAGATCATCGTGGATCGCCTGAACCGATCGAAGATGACTCGGAACGATCGATTCGAAATCGCCTGGGGGCCGGCAATCGTATTGGATCCGAATGGCGAAGCTGCCAATGTCACCGTCGTCTTGCAATTGGCCGGTAGCGGCGAATATACAGTGGTGACGAGCGGCACCAATTTCACGTCCCCGCTTGATGTTCTGAGCGATTTTTCCTATGACACCCTCGAGCCATTCAGCGCGTATGTGCCGAACTGTCCGTCGGACGCACGCATATCGGCGGGTACGAACGGAGCGCTGTACCACGTACTGAAGACGCCCGATGAAAGTCATCAGACGCTCGTCCAATTCCTGAGCACCGTGCCACCGTCATCGATAGTCAACGTTGTCGGGCATAGCCTCGGCGGAGCGTTGGCGTCCGCGATCGTGTTGTACCTGAAGAATCAGAGCGGCTTGCAATCTCTGACGTACCACTGCCAGACGTTTGCCGCGCCGACGGCAGGCAACAAGGTGTTCGCCGACTATTTCGACGAGCAGATGCGAGGCAATGCGGTACGCATATTCACGACGAGGGATATCGTGCCGATGGCATGGAATGCGGACAGCCTCCAGAAGGTGAAACACGTCTACAGCGACGTTCCTTACCATGACACCCCTGACAACGTGAAAATTGCTGTCGATATGGTCAGCATTGCGACAAATTCGCTGAAGTACACCCAATGGGGAACGTCTGAACCATCAGGGCCCGTGGCGACGGCGATGGAGTATCAGCTGAAGGCGGACGTCAATGTAGCCATTCTGGATTTCCAGGCGCAGGTTGGCTTTCAGCATATCGACGGATACATTGCCTGCCTGGGTATGGCCCGCAGTGACATTGATCTCCCCCCGCTGCCACAGGTCAACCCCAAGGTAGGTAAAACGCCAGTGTGAAGCAGTGCGAAGCAAAACCCATAAGAATACTGGCACGCAGTGAGAAAACCCGCTTCGGCGGGTTTTTTCATGGCCGGTTTTATGCCGGGCCGCAATGGCCTGGGTTGCCGCCGCCGATATGTCGTGGGATCGACGCTTGGCAAAGATCAAGCGCACGTCGCGGTTTTGCATTGTTCACTCTGGAAGTAACAGAACGTTCAATCGGCCGTCATTTATCACCCGCTTGCGACTCAGTAGAGTGTTTTCCCATGTCGACGCCCGGCGACAACCTGAATGAAAGGAAGCCAGGCATGACGCAACACACTTTGTCGCACGGGCATCTCGAGACGGCACGCCGGTATGGCGCACGTGTCGCAACGAGTGCCGGCCCATTTCGGGCAGCACACGCTCGAATCCGCTGAAATCCAGGTGTGCGGTGCGTGCCGGACCGGACACCGCCGCATTCTTTCCAGCCGATCCAGAAGGAAACGACGATGCAATACAAGCAACTGGGCCGCACGGGCCTGTATGTCTCCGAGCTGTGTCTCGGCACGATGACGCTGGGCGGCAATGCCGATGCCGGCATGTGGGCGGCGATCGGCGCGGTCGGCCGGGACGACGCGACCCGATTGATCGCCCGCGCACTGGCCGCCGGCATCAACTTCATCGATACCGCCGATATTTACTCCTTTGGCCACGCCGAACGCCTCGTCGGACAAGCGCTCCGGGACCTCGGCGTTCCGCGCGGCGAGATCGTGCTGGCGACCAAGGCAGCCGGCGTGATGGGCTCGAAGCCCAACGATCAGGGCGCGTCGCGCGGCCACATCATGGATTCGGTGCAGCGAAGCCTGGAACGGTTGCAGGTCGATCATATCGACCTTTACCAGATCCACGCGAACGATTCCGTCACGCCGATCGAAGAGACGCTGCGGGCGCTCGACGATCTGACGCGCCAGGGGCTGGTGCGCTATGTCGGTGTCTCGAACTGGCGCGCAGGCAAGATCGGCAAGGCGCTCGGACTCAGCGAAGCGCTCCGCGCGACGCGCTTCGAGACGCTCCAGGCCTACTATTCGATCGCCGGGCGTGACGTCGAGCGCGAACTCGTGCCGCTCGCGATCGAGGAGCGGATGGGGCTGCTTGTCTGGTCGCCGCTCGCCGGCGGTTTGCTGTCGGGGAAGTTTGGTCCGGGGGCGCCAACAGAAGAAGGTGCGCGGCGCAGCCATTTCGATTTTCCGCCGGTCGATCTTGACCGGGCGTGGTCGTGCGTCGCAGCGATGCGCTCTATCGCCGACGCGCGAGATGTGTCGGTCGCCCGGATCGCGCTCGCATGGTTACTCGCCAAGCCGCATGTCACGAGCGTCATCATCGGTGCCAAGCGGGTCGAACAGCTCGAAGACAATCTCGGCGCGGTCGATGTCGTCCTGACCGACGATGAATTGGCGCGTCTCGACGCCGTGAGTGCTTTGCCTCCGTGTTACCCGGGCTGGATGATCGATCGTCAGGAGTCGGGCAGACGGCCGAAGCCGTTCGCGCGCGTCGCATCGAACTAGGATCGGCGACGCCAACACCATCCGCTCGCGTTAAAGCGACGCGCCACCACACATGACGATCTGCTGCCCCGTGATCGCGCTCGCATCCGCGCTCAACAGGAAGCCGGTCAGCGCGCCAACCGCTAGAATTGCGGTTTTAGCCCGGAACACGTCCATGTCTTTTGCCTCGCTCGGCCTGATCGACCCCTTGCTGCGTAATCTGCAGGACCTCAATTACCAGACACCTACGCCGGTGCAGGTCAAGGCGATTCCCGCGGTGCTCGGCGGCAAGGACGTGATGGCTGGCGCGCAGACCGGCACGGGCAAGACCGCGGGTTTCGCGCTGCCGCTGTTGCAGCGGCTCGTGCAGCAGGGCCCGGCGGTTTCCAGCAACCGCGCGCGGGTGCTGGTGCTGGTGCCGACGCGTGAGCTGGCCGAGCAGGTGCTGCAAAGCTTCGTCGCGTACGGCAAGGGCCTCGACTTGCGATTTCTGGCCGCCTACGGCGGCGTGAGCATCAACCCGCAGATGATGAAGTTGCGCAAAGGCGTCGACGTGCTCGTTGCGACGCCGGGCCGTCTGCTGGATCTCAACCGCCAGAATGCCGTGCAGTTCGATCAGGTCGAAACGCTGGTGCTGGACGAGGCCGACCGCATGCTCGATCTGGGCTTCGCGCGCGAGCTCAATGCCGTCTTTGCCGCGCTGCCCGTTCAGCGCCAGACCCTGTTGTTCTCCGCGACGTTTACCGACGATATCCGCGCGATGGCGGCGAGCATTCTGCGCAGCCCGGTCAATATCAGCGTCAGCCCGCCCAATGTCACGGCGAGCAAGATCAAGCAGTGGGTGGTGACGGTCGACAAGCGCAACAAGCCGGACCTCTTCATGCACCTGGTGGCCGAGAACAACTGGGATCACGCGCTGGTGTTCGTCAAGACGCGCAATGGCGTCGAGTATCTGGCGTCCATGCTGGACGAGGCAGGCTATGCGGTCGACACGATCCACGGCGACAAACCGCAACCCGCGCGGCTGCGTGCGCTCGAGCGCTTCAAGACGGGCGAAGTGCAGATGCTGGTCGCCACCGATGTGGCGGCGCGCGGGCTGGATATCGATGACTTGCCGCTCGTCATCAACGTCGATCTGCCGATCGTCGCGCAGGATTACGTGCACCGGATCGGGCGTACCGGGCGCGCGGGCGCGAGCGGCGTGGCCGTGTCTCTCGTGTGTGCGGATGAAGCCCCGCAACTGGCCGCGATCGAGGCGCTGATCGGGCAGACGCTGCGCCGCGAAGAAGAGCCGGGGTTTGAAGCGGAACACCGCGTGCCGGAAACCAGCTCGACGGGGCAGATCATCAAGAAGCCTAAAAAGCCGAAGAAGCCCAAAGTGCCGCAAGGCGGGGCGGCGGCGATGCCGGTGGCCGGAAAAAAGCCGCGGCCGCAAGGCGGTGAGGGCAAGCGCAAGGGTGGCGGAGCCGCGGGCAAGGGCGCAAGCGTGTTGAACGGTAGCCCGTTCAGCGTGCAAAAACCGCGCGGCAAAGGCAAACCCGCTGCGAAGGCGGGTGGGGGAGCGCGTAAGCCGGCTGGGAAGCCTGCGGGTGGTCGCGGTAAACACTAACGCTGATTCGTTGGGTGGCTGAGGCCGGCCATTGAAAGACGGGCGATTGGAGGCCCGCAGGGGGGGGCGCGGCTTTGCCGCACATCGGGTTGGCCGGCAAGGGCGCACTGAAACCAGGGACGCTCGCCTCGCCGTGTTGCTCGGCAAGTCATCGGCCAAACCGGTCATCAAGAACTTGGACAACCAAGGCCGCTTTACACCGTTTTCTGGACGTGCTCAACTTCGTTCCCGATCTCGGCCAATGCCGACGTTAAGAAGACTGATCTTGGCTGCGCATCTTCTGTTGATGGAAGTGCTCCAGTAGCACATTGAGGGTCGAGAACGTCATGGGAGTGGATAGCCTATTCCTCACTTCGGTCAGCGATTGCACGCTTTCCAACAGGATGTCGAGCTGGGCCACGCTCGCGGAAGCGGCGTTGAGCGGATGGGCGTTGATGTGTTGGCCTGCCGCCGCAAGCAGGCGTGTCTCTTCCTGAAACAAGCGCAGATGCGTGTTGAAGTCCTTAACTTGCTTTTTTTTCGTATAGCCGGGATCGCAGGTGAATTGGGCCGACAACAAAGCGTTATAGACGTTCCTAAGCATCCACCGATCCTGGAGCGCGCCGTGGTCCAACAGGGTCACGGTGAGGCGCGTGATGTGCCGGCCTCGAAGCTCCAGCCTCGTCCCGTCGAGGAAATGTATCGCGCCCATACTTCGCAAAATACGCTCATGCCTGAGAGCCTGAGCTTGAGACGCAAACAAGCCACCCGCAAAATCAAGTAGCGCATCGCCCTGCATGCCGGTCATGGCGCCCCGGGTTAGCGCCTTCGCTTTGCATTCGACAAGGATGATATTTTCCTCATCCTCGAAAACGAGATCGCACTCGCCGGCACCTTGCCCACCCAAATCATAGATCGCGTTCTCGAAGCTCGGTTGAAAGTCACGCTTGCCGAATATGTATTTCGTTAGCCTCTCTGCCGCATCGCCTCTCAGACAGGCGATTTCCTGATCGGTCTTATTGGTTCTCCAGGCTGCGAACGTGGCTTCGAACAGGGCTGGGCCCAGTACCGAGGCCGCCGGCAGAACGACGCTGTTTCCCTTGAGCAGAATGAGCGGCTTGAAGATTACGTCCGGACCCGCGGCCCCGAAGGGGGAGCGATAGTGTTTGTTGGCCTCTCCCTCTCTATGCGCAAAGAACGGCAACATGGATTGAAAGAGCTCCGGGTCGAAGCCGGTTTCAACCAACCTGGGGATCGGTACGACCTGAGTGCCAGGTCTGGCATGCTCTTTCAGAACTTGAGCCAGCTGTATCGCATCCGCAACGTTCCAGCCGATCCGCTGCTTCATATCGGCATCGAGGCCTTCGCGGAAAAAAATGGCGAGAAACTGAGGCGTGAAGCTGAGATGCCACTGACGAAGAGAGAAGCAGTGGTCGTAGTGAGCGACCTCTCGCAGTCCGTCCTCCAAGGCTTCGGCATTCAATCCTAGAAAAGCAAATTGTGAGTAGGGTTCGAGATCAAGCATCGCCACGAGATCGCGCGCTAGGCAGACGGCCTTGTCCCAGAAGGACTTGGCATTTCGTTCGTTGGATCCTTGCGCCGGCAGCTTGACGGCAATGTTATAAAGCAGCCCGATCGGCAACCCCGGGGGCCGATAGCCAAGACCGCCGGCATATTTCCTGCCGAATAAAATTTGCTCGTAGGCGTAGTCTTGGGTCTGCAAGGCCACCCGCATGATATTCGAGAGCGCATTGAGACAGCCTAGACGCTGGAGGCATTTCCAAATTTCGCCGACGATGTTTTCGATACCTTCAGGCCTGATCTGATATCGGTCTGAGCGGATCGAAAAGGCGTAGCCGAGCCGCCTGATCCGAGTCGCTGCGTCGGCAACCGCTTTCGTGCGAGCGTTCGAAAATGGAAATCGCTTGAGGACCGCGAAGGCGCGGCCTATGAGCATTGCTTCCAGCCAAGCCGACTCGTGGTCGAGTGCTCTCACGAAGGCAGTGACTTGCGGAGGAGGAGAAGCGCCTGGTTGAACGGGCCCGGATGGAATCCTCTTTCCGTTGGGCTTGGCGATTCCAGGCAGGCAAGCCGCAATGTTATTCAGCGCCTCGGCGATTGGTTCGCTCACCTTATCCAGCACATTAGCCAAAAAGAAATGATTGGCTAGAGAGCGCACGGTGCCAACCGTTTGTCCCGTATTCTCCAAGACGATCAATAAATCGAAGAGCCGGTCCGATGCATGTTGAAGGCTCTGATAGGCTTCCAACGCCTCATTGGCGGCAGCTTCATCTGTCATCGGCACGGCTGTGGCGGAATCCAGAAAAATCGCTCTTAGTTTTTGCGCCTGATCGTCCAGGTTCTGCATCCGGGTCTCCTTAACGCGGGATGTGTCATGATCAGCGGTGCTGCAAATTTAAACGGGCATCGCACATTGGCTGTAGCAGGGCATATTGACCCAGTTACTCAACAATGCGGCTTTCCGGCAGCCTACTATATATAGCGGTCAGCCTGTCACGATGACAAAATTGACTGCTTTGGCCGATGAAGAAGCGCTCGTCTTAGATAATTGGATGACAGGTTACGGGGTGGAGCTGACGCCTGAGTGTCCAACGGGCGACGCATGTGAACGGTAGGTCGTGGCCGAACCCGGCCCGACGACGACGGTCGCGCCGCATCGTTGGGGGACCGCGGACGCCGACGGCAGATGCCGACCCGGAGCGGACGGCAGAGTTACCTCCGTCGAATCAGCAGGCTCCACCGGACAACGGTCATTCGTTCCTGCGAGTCCCTTGGCGCGTCGATCAGCCTTTGCGGACGGCGGTAACTGCAGGGTATTGACGATGAATGCCCCCTTTCAATCGTCGGAAAACACTGTAAAGACCAAAGGTCGGTATGGTGGGATTTGGCTTGACCACGTGCCGCCCCAAAAACGTGACTACACACCGTGAAAGTGATACTTTACAGGCGACCAATCCGCATATCGCCGCGACAAGCCATGACCATCCTGGACGAAAACAAAAAATCGCGCGCACTTCGAGAGCTTGAACGCTTTCGATCCGCCGCCGCCAACCCAGAGACAGGCAAGACGCCTGTTCAAGAATGTCTTATTTTGGATCAAAATCGAAAGCAGGTCATCGACCAGCGATTGTTGCCAGTGCTCGGTCAATTTCTCGGCGGATCTACGGATCTTGGCACTTTTAAGACAGAAGTCGACCGTATCAACAAGCGCAACGAATTGTGGGGCTTTAAGGGCATAAAAGGGCAGATGTTTTTCAATCTGCTTTACAACACATGTGCTGATGTCGATGAGCTAACTGCTGAACTTAAATCGGCTATAGAGTTACCTTCTGACGATGTTGTAGCAAGGAGTCGAATTCGGAATTTCGTGAGCTACGTTCGGCGGTCTGGCGAAGAACACGTTGCAAACGGAGGAGGTAAGCATTCGCGGCCAAAGCCCTCAAGTATCCCCTTCTTTCTTAGCTACTTTTGGCAGATTCAAGCCCCTGACCAGTGGCCCGTGTATTACACGAACAGCGTACAAGTACTATCCGACCTGAACCTTTACCAACCGACGGAAGACCTGGCCGACGCCTATATAGGTTACGTTCATCTTGACACTGAAATTCGCGACCTGTTTCGGCAGAAACTTGGGCAACCTGTCACGCTCTACGACGTGGAACATGTGTGGTGGTACGCGAAAAAGCCCGCTGTGGTGTCGGTCGCTGCCGCAACGATCACAGGTGTCACGAAACAAGAACCGGAACCGAAGCTCGTCGTTGATGGAATAGCTTCGCCGTTGCAGCTACCCGACAGCTATGTCCCCCCGATTATCAGCATCATTCCCTTGCTAGCCAACAATGACCCGTCATTAGAAGCTTTGGCAAAGGCCGCTGGTACCAGTATTTCTCGTGCGTTCGAGAAAAGTGTCCATGCGGCTTTCACCATTCTCGGTTATGACACGCAGCTTCAAGGGCAGGGACAAGGTCGCATTCAGGACGGTCTGGCAATCTCGGCAGACCACTCGTACGCGATTCTTTGGGATGCGAAGGCAAGGCAGAATGGCTACAAGATGGGCACAGACGATCGGACTATCCGTGAATACATAACGACGCAAAGCAGAGAGTTGAAAAGGCGTCGACATCTGCGAAATCTTTACTATGTTTTGGTATCCAGTTCTTTCCAGGATGACTTCGATGATCTGATCCGCAGTCTCAAGATGGAGACTGACATCAGTGAAGTCTGTCTTGTTGAAGCCGATGCGTTTGTCACCATGATCGATGCGAAACTACGTGATCCCAATCTTTTGACCTTGGGGCCCGACGGGATGCAGCGATTATTTTGCAAAAGTGGTCTGCTTACCAGTGAGGACGTCAGAGAAGAGCTCGGCTAGACTGACCTTCCGATTCTGATCAGAAGGCTGGCAAACGGGACGTTTGTGATCGAATTGATGGAGTACGGCGAACGACAGGAAAGACCGACGACACGGCGACGAGGAAAGTGGATTGAACGTTCCTAAACTAAGGCGGAGCGGCCGTTTGAATGTCCGCCGCGGTATGCAATCGACCGGCAGTTCATGGCCGAACGCGGCCGGCCGCCGCCCTGCAACGCGCGACCGGCGCCGATCGACCCTCAGCAGCCGTTCGGGCTCCTTCTACCGCAACGACCGCTTCCAAGCAGCATCCCCGCGCGCACGACGCTGCGTTACAAGGCTGAGCCGTTAGCAAGCGGTGTCGGATATATTCAGCAGGTTCTCCAACATCAAGGTAGCCATTCAATGGAATCACGACGCAAGGCAGTGGGCGTGGTCGCGCCTGCGGGTGTGCCCGATCCGGAAGGCATCGCGCGTGGCATTGCGCTCGTCGAAAGTTGGGGTTTCGAGGTCAGGGCGGGCGCGCATCTCGGTAGCCGGTACCGCTATTTCGCCGGTACCGCCGAGGAGCGCGCGGAAGACCTGCGGCGCACCCTGATGGATCCGTCGATCGAGATCGTGTGGCTCGCGCGGGGGGGATTCGGTTGCGCGCATTTGCTTGAGCACTTGCCCGACGAGATCGCAACGCCAAAGACAATCATCGGCTTTTCCGACGCAACGTCACTGTTCTGCGCACTCGCGGATCGGCACGGCGTGCGTTTGCTGCATGGCCCGACATTTCACAGTCTGGCGACCAAGGTCGACGACGCGACGCGCGCCGACATTCGCGCTGTGCTGACCGGCGACGAACGCGCCGCGCTGAGTCTGCGGCAATTGTCCGGCGCCCCTGATGCAGTGCGGGGACGTCTGTGCGGCGGCAACGTGACGGTACTCGCGAGCGTCGCGGGTACGCGCTGGTCGCTTCGCTCACGCGACGCGATCGTACTGCTGGAGGACGTGACGGAGTTCGGCTACCGGCTCGACCGCAGCCTGACGCAACTGCGTCTGAGCGGCGCGTTCGACGGAGCTCGTGCGTTCGTGCTCGGGCAATTCACGCGCTGCCCGATCCCGGACGGCGCGGATTTCACGCTCGAGCAGATGCTTGTCGACGTGCTAGGCGGCTTTGGTCTGCCGATCTACTCGGGTCTGCCGATCGGACATGAACACCGCAACATCACCTGGCAATACGGCGGCCAGGCTGCCATCGAGAACGGCTCGATCCGGTTCGGCGCGTAGCGTCGAATCTGGAAGGACAGGAACGCGTATTCAAAGCCGGCTGTCCCGGGCACAGGCACAAGGGCCTGCGCCCGGTCGCGCTTCGGCTCGCTAGCAGTTTTGCTTAAGCATGGCTTGTAGAAGGCGGCACAAGCAACCGTCGAAGTGTGAGAGGTATGCCTGCATATCAGTCTCCATCCAAAGCGACAGGCGCGTCGGACGCCGCAGGCAATCGCACTCAGACGGCGTGGCCGGAGTGGGTCAACATGAACACTAGCTACGATGTGCTGAATGGACCGAGCGTGATTAAGGGAAACGTCGCTTGATGGCCGACTTCCGCCCGACGTAGGAGGCCGCACCCGACCCGGAGCGGTCCCCCGCAGCATAGGGGAGCGGACGGCAGCTATCGAGTGCTGAACGGTCACCCGTTGGCTGATCCCGGTCGACGGGCTAACATCGCGGTCAACCAGCGATCCAATATATCTGCGAACGGTCGTTCGAAATGGGGCGTCATTGATGCTTCATCAACCATACCGGCCGAAGGCTGATCCGGTTGAGGCGTTTGCGCGCCCCATGATTGCGAAAATTATTGAAGATTTGACCAGTAACGCCGGATAGAGGACACAAGAAAATGCCCTGTAGCACGCCGAACCCATCAAAGTTTGCTGAAGTGATTTTCGGTGGCTTGGCGAAAGGAACACTAGTAGTAGCTGCCATCATCGTCGCCATACTTGCGGTGCTAAGCGGCGATGCTAGTGGTCTGACGGATTTGCCGACTACGCGAAAGCAATGGCTCTATTTCTTGCTTGTCGTTCTGCTCGTGCTGATGGGCTTCATCTGCTTCATTGCGGTCAAGCGTTTCGGGGCAACCGGCCGCCTCTACTGACGATCGCATGGCCGTTTTCGGATGCGTCGATGACGCTCGAATGTCGCGGCCGACATCCCGGTGGATGACCCATGTTGGCCGAACGCGGCCTGCCGCCGCGCAGTGGCGCGCGACCGGCGCAGATAGATCCTGAGCGGTCCTTCAGAATTCCCAAGAGCTGTCGTTGAATCAGGAAACTTCGCGACTCGATAGGAGTGTCGAACGTCCCATGTTCGTCAGCGAAGGACGATGCGTCGCGGATTCCCTTATTTCATCTTTCGAAACAAATAGAAAACACCTGTTATCGATGCGATTATGACCAGCAAAAAAACGGGGGCGAGTGCCAACAATACAAAACCTCCGGCAAGGTCGGTGTCTTCTGTTGAGGGAGCCGTGAAGCGGTGATAAAGAATCAGATTGAGAGCGGTAATGCAGATGATCGCCGCAACTGTGATCCCAGTTACGACAGCCAGTACGCCAATACAGAACTTCTCTATCGACGTAACCGTTTGTTGTTCTTTCTCAGCCACCATCGCCTCCCATCGTGCGTCCTTCGCCGATGCGTCGATTTTCGTCGATCTGTGCGGCTATGTCTAACGACCGCTTCTGGCCGAACCGAGTCAGACGAACTGACGCTACCTGTTCGGTCTAGTCCACCCTTATACATTTAAACCATGCGTCGCGAGCGTCGGATCTCGGGCGTCATGGCGATGCGTCCGCTTTTCACAGCGGCTCGGCGCGAACATTCCGGTGCTGTCCGCCGGCGCTTCGTCGCCTGCTACTCCGCCCGCTACTCCGTCTGCTGGCGCCGGTATTCGTCCTGTTTCATCCGCAAGTACTGCTGCCGGTCGATTTCGTGCAGCTGCCGCGCATATTGCTCGCTGGAATTGAACCACGTGCTCAGGCGTTGCTCGAGCTGCTTGTCGGGCGGGCTCGATAGCGCGGCAAGATAGGCATCGATGGCGAGGTAGTAGCGCATGGTGTTGCGCTCCACGAGGCCTCGTATGCCGTCGACGTATTCCGCTTGTGCCGCGGACGGACCTGCGACGTTTGTGAAGCCGATCTTGCCGCGGTCAAACGTTGCCAGAAAGCTTTTCATCGCAAGACGCCCGACCAGGCCATAGCTGAATGCATAGGTCAGATGCAGGAACGTGCGGTTGCTACCGAGCTGCACCGCTTCCAGGACAATCTGATAATCCCGGGTGTTCAAGGGTCCGCTGTCGGCGTGGAGTTTGACCTTGAAGTATCCCGGGGCCCGGGCCGCCGCGTCGTAACGGAAATACAGGCGGTAAGTGGCCGGGAGCTCCGCGGCGGCTTCCCGTTTGCTGATATTCAGGGCCAGCATGTTGTCGCTATTCGTGCCGGGCGCACGGCAGTACTTGATGTTCGGATGCAGGATCAACAGCTCGCACCAGTTCGCGAGGCCCTGCGACTGGTAATCCAGGACGTTGCTGACGGTCGCGAACGGGTAGTCCACTTCTGCGTAGACTTCGCCGGTGACCGTGGAGAACGACTCCTGCGAATCCAGATACAGCCGCCGATGAAACGCGTTGTTATCGAGCTGCGGTTTCAGATTCTGGTATAGCGCGCGCAAACGGGTGGCGTCGTCGGAGGTTCCAGCCCACAACCCCACGCACGGCAGCCAACAGGCCGCCAGAACGATCAACATCCACGCCTTCCTGCGTAGCGCGGCGCTCGCTGGGTTTCGGTCACGCTTGCTCATCAACGTGCTCCGGCTGACGACTCCGATGGGCGGCCCCATCGCACCTGTACACCTCGATCGCGGTCGCGGCTTGCGCGCGCGGCGCGCATGCGGCTATCCCGACGCCGATCGATTCCTGCTAATACTATGGCGCGCGTCGCGGAGATGACATTAGGATTTCAGCCGATCATTCAGCGGCCGGTCACGCGTGGGCAGTCGGGTGACGCGCGTCGGCCGGTACGCCGATACATCTTCGCCGATCAAACTTGGGTCACCCGCGGCGCGACGGCCGCGCCATCCGCGTCGCTCGTCCCCGGTGCGACTTCCTCCAGCGCCTGTCGCCCCGTTTCGACCCGCAGCAACCCGATCGCGACGCACAGCACGCCGAGTGTCGCGCTGACCATTGCGATCACGCCCGACACGCCGAACGCCTGATAAAGCGCGAGTGCCAGCGCGGGCGTCCCGATCGACGACATCCGCCCGCACATCCCCGCGACGCCCGTGCCACGCAGCCGCACCTCGGTCGGAAACAGCTCCGGGATATACCCAAACAGCCCGAGCGTCGTGATCGTATAGATCGCACTGACGAGACAGAACCCGACCAGAATGATCGCCGTGGTATCGCGCAGCGACACATACAGCCAGCCGAGCGCGATGCTCAGAATCGAAGCGATCACGATTCCCCTCGCACGGCCGATCCGGTCCGCGATCAGATACCCGATCAACCCGCCGACCGGCGACCCGATCGACATCAGGAACACGAAGCCGAGCGACTTGACGACCGACAACCCCTGCGTGACGAAAAACGTCGGCAGCCACGCGATGAAGCCATAGAGCCCGACGTTTACGCCGATCGCCGTCAACGCGGCAACCGCCATCCGCCCACGCATCCCTTTCGAAAACAGCACCGCGAGCGGCACCTTCCCGACATGCAGATCAATGGTGCGCCGCACCGGCGGCAGCGCGCCGACCTGCTTGCTCACGTCCTGCTCGATCGCGGCCAGCGTCGCCTCCGCCTCGTCGAGCCGCCCGACGGATTCGAGCCAGCGCGGCGATTCCGGCATCCGCTTGCGCATGAACCACACGACCAGCGCACCGATACCGGCCAGCGCGAACATATAGCGCCAGCCGAGATTCGGAATGATCCAGTACCCGGCGGCCAGCGCGGCGAACAGCCCGCTGTTGGTAATGATCGCGAGCAGCGACACCCACTTCCCGCGCGTGTCGGGCGGCACGAATTCGGCGAGCGTCCCGGCCGCGACGACCAGTTCCGCCCCGAGCCCGATCCCCATGATGAACCGCAGCACGATCAACCACTCGATGTCGGGCGCAAAACACGCGGCGATCGACGCGAGCCCGAACACCGCGAGATTGAGCTGATACGAATACCGCCGCCCGAGCCTATCACCGACATACCCCGCGACGAACGCGCCGATCATCATCCCGACGAACGTCGACGACACGAACATCGCGCCATGCCGCAGATCGGTGAAGCCGTCCTTGACCATCGACGCGACCGAGCCGTTGGCGAGATAGATGTCGAACGCGTCGAGGAACGCGCCGCCGGCGATCAATCCAAGTATCTTCCAGTGGAACCTTGAAACGGGCAGCCGGTCGAGCCGGCCGGCGGCATTGACGGTGTTCGCCATGATGTCTCCAGATGTGGCGCTCTCGCGTCTGCTGACCAGACGCGGAGACGCTTCGATAGTGTGATGAGGGGCGCGCTGCGATCAGCGCGGAAAGGCCCGGTCAGACCGCGCCGGACGCATGCAACGCGTGAATCTGTTCATCGGCATACCCAAGCTCGCGCAGCACCGCGTCGGTATGCTGCCCGAGCGCCGGCACGGGATCCATGCGCGGCTCGTCGCTCGGTGCGATGCCGGGCGGCAGCAGCGCGGGGATCTCGCCGGCGGGCGTATCGACCCGCGTCCAGCGGTGCCGGGCGGCGAGCTGTTCATGCGTCCACACGCCATGCATGTCGTTCATCCGCGCGTTCGCGATGCCGGCCTGCTCGAGTCGGTCGATCACGTCGGCGGCCGTGAGCGTCGAGAACGCGCGGACGATGACGGATGCCAGCTCGTCGCGATTCGCGACGCGTCGGCTGTTCGACCCGAAGCGCTCGTCGGCCGCGAGCTCGGGCATGCGGAGCACGGTCTCGCAGAAGCTTTTCCATTCGCGCTCGTTCTGCAGGCCCAGCATCACGGTGTGGCCGTCACCGGCCTTGAACGGACCGTACGGAAAGATCGTCGCGTGCGACGCGCCGGCTTGCCGCGGCGGCGGCTGGCCATCGATCGCGTAATAGAGCGGATAGCTCATCCACTCGACCATGCTTTCGAGCATCGATACGTCGATGTGCCGGCCGCGTCCGGTGCGGCCGCGCTCGATCAGCGCGGCGAGGATGTTCGAATACGCGTACATGCCCGCCGCGATATCGGCGATCGAGCAGCCGGCCTTGGCCGGCTCGCCGTCGGAACCGGTAATGCTCAGGAATCCGGATTCACTCTGGATCAGCAGGTCGTATGCCTTCTTGTCGCGAAACGGCCCGTCGAGCCCATAGCCGGAAATGTCGCAGACGATCAGCCGCGGATAGCGCGCGCGCAGCGCGTCGTAGTCGAGCCCCAGGCGTTGCGTCGCGCCGGGTGCGAGGTTTTGCACGAATACGTCGGCATCCGCGAGCAGCTTGTGCACGACGTCCAGCGCCGCGGGCTGCTTGACGTCAAGCGTGATGCTTTCCTTCGAGCGGTTGGTCCACACGAAGTGCGACGCGAGTCCCGACACGCGCTCGTCGTAGCCTCGCGCGAAATCGCCGACGCCCGGTCGTTCGACCTTGATCACGCGCGCGCCGAGATCCGCGAGCTGACGCGTGCAGAACGGCGCGGCGATCGCATGCTCGAACGTGACGACCTTGATGCCTTCCAGTGGACGCATGCTCGTCACTCCCGTCAGAACGACCGCGGCAGGCCGAGGATGTGCTCCGCGACATACGACAGGATCAGGTTCGTCGAGATCGGCGCGACCTGGTACAGGCGCGTTTCGCGGAACTTGCGCTCGACGTCGTATTCGCACGCGAAGCCGAAGCCGCCATGGAACTGCAGGCACGCGTTCGCGGCTTCCCACGACGCGTCGGCCGCGAGCAGCTTCGCCATGTTTGCCTGCGCGCCGCACGGTTCGTGCGCGTCGAACCGGCGCGCGGCCTCGAAGCGCATCAGGCTCGCGGCCTCGACGTTGATGAACGCGCGGGCGATCGGAAACTGCACGCCCTGGTTCTGGCCGATCGGACGGCCGAACACGACGCGATCCTTCACGTACTGCGACACCTTGTCGACGAACCAGTAGCCGTCGCCGATGCATTCGGCGGCGATCAGCGTGCGCTCGGCATTGAGCCCGTCGAGGATGTACCTGAAGCCCTGACCTTCGTCGCCGATCAGGTTCTCGGCGGGGATTTCAAGGTTGTCGAAGAACAGCTCGTTCGTCTCGTGGTTGACCATGTTCGGAATCGGGCGCACGGTCATCCCGTTGCCGATCGCGTGATGCAGATCGACGATGAAGATCGACATCCCCTCCGACTTCTTCTGCACGTCCGACAGCGGCGTCGTGCGCGCGAGCAGGATCATCAGGTCGGAGTGCTGCACGCGCGAGATCCACACCTTCTGGCCGTTGATCACATAGCGGTCGCCCTTGCGCACGGCGGTCGTCTTGATCTTGGTGGTGTCGGTGCCGGTGGTCGGCTCGGTCACGCCCATCGACTGCAGGCGCAGCTCGCCGCTCGCGATCTTCGGCAGATAGCGCTGCTTCTGTTCGGCCGAGCCGTGGCGCAGCAGCGTGCCCATGTTGTACATCTGGCCGTGGCACGCGCCGGAGTTGCCGCCCGCGCGGTTGATTTCCTCCATGATCACCGACGCCTCGGTCAGGCCGAGGCCGGAGCCGCCGTATTCCTGCGGAATCAGCGCGGCGAGCCAGCCGGCTTTCGTCAGCGCGTCGACGAACGCTTCGGGATAGCCGCGCGCTTCGTCGATCCCGCGGAAATAGTCGGCGGGAAACTCGCCGCACAGGTCGCGAACGGCTTCGCGAATGTCTTGGTACGCGTCGGTAGGGTTCATGCGTCTTATCAGGGAAAGCGTCGGAATGGGTCAGGCGAGGGTCGCGCTCGCGGACATGGTCAGCCAGCCGTCGTGGTCGTTCGCCCAGAGCTCGACGGTCTTGCCGTCGTCGGCGAGGCGGCCGCACACGCTGAAGGGGTGGCCGAGAAAGGTCGGCCGCACCGCGCGATACGCGTATTCGCCGATCGTCGCGCCGGGCAGCGAGCGCGTGACGAGGTCGAGCAGCAGCGTCGAGATCAGCGGCCCGTGCACGACGAGATCCGGATAGCCTTCGACGTCGCGCACGTAGCTGCGGTCGTAATGAATCCGATGGCCGTTGAAGGTCAGCGCGGAATAGCGGAACAGCATCACTTCGTCCGGCGTGATGTCGCGCCGCCATTGCGCATGCTCGGGCGCGGCCTTCGGCGGGGGCGCGACGGCGCCGAAGGCCGCGCCGGGCGCCGCCGCGCCGCGATAGACGATGTCGTGTTCCTCGCGGATCGCGACTTCGCCTTCGGCTTCGATCACGTGCTCGACGGTCACGAAGCCGAGCGTGCCGCTGCGGCCTTCCTTGCGCTCGACCGACAGCACGCGCGACGTGCGCGTTGCGATCGCGCCGATCGGCAGCGGCCGTTCGAACGTCAGCCGGCCGCCGGCCCACATGCGGCGCGGCAGCCCGAGGTCCGGCAGGAAGCCGCCCGTGCGCGGATGGCCGTCGGGGCCGAGTTCGGCCTGCTGCGCGATCGACCAGAAATACAGCCAGTGCCACGCGGGCGGCAACGCATCGCCGGCGGCGGGAACGGTCGGATGGTCGAGCGTGGCCGCGAGTGCGACCGCACGGTCGGCGCTGATCAGGTCGGTCGCGACCTGCTGCACATCGTCACTGGCATTCGACCGGGAAGCATTCACTGTCACCTCCATCGCCGGGCGGCCGGCGCTTCTGACTGGGCATGAAGTGACTGTAGGTGAAGCGCGGGCGCGGCGGAAATACCGTTTGAATGTACCCGTCATAGGGGTACCCTATGGCTTTCGCTTCGATCGAACCGCCATGGACATCCGTCAGCTCCGCTACTTCGTCAGCATCGTGGAATACGGGAGCCTCGGGAAAGCGGCCGAAAAACTCTTCGTCGCGCAGCCGTCGCTGAGCCAGCAGATCGCGAAGCTCGAAGGCGACCTCGGCGTCGCGCTGCTGGTGCGCAGCCCGCAGGGCGTGAAGCCGACGGCGGCCGGCCAGGCGCTGTACCGCCATGCGCGGCTCGTGCTGCGGCAAATGGAGCAACTGCGCCAGGAAGTGCGGGAAGGCGCGGGCAGCGAGTCGGGCACGGTCGCGGTGGGTTTTCCGACCACGATGACGTCGATCCTCGCGGTGCCGCTGTTCGAACGAATCCGGGCGCGTTATCCGGGCATCCGGCTGCAGTACATCGAGACCATGAGCGGCTTCATCAACGAGCTGCTGGCGAACGGGCGGCTCGACCTCGCGATCCTGTTCCGCGAATCGAACACCACCGGCATTACCGCGATGCCGCTGTTCGACGAGGTGCTGTATCTGCTCGGCGAGCCGGGCGGCGCGGTGCCGTCGCGCGCGCGAACCTGTTCCCTCGCGTCGCTCGCCGGCGTGCCGTTCGTCGCACCGGGCGTGCAGAACGGGCTGCGCCTGTTGCTCGAGCGCACGTTCGCGCGCGAAGAGGTGCCGCTGAACATCGTCGCGGATATCGATTCGCTGCCGACGATGATATCGCTCGCGCAGGCGGGCCTTGCGTGCACGATCCTGCCCGCGTCCGCGCTGGCGTCGCGCGAGCCGTCCAGCCGGCCGAAGATGCGCCGGATCGTCGAGCCTGAGATTCGCCGGCCCGCGAGCCTGTGCTGGTCGAACACGTCCCCCGTCAATTCCGCCGCGCTGGCCGTGCGGCAAACGATCGTCGAGCTGATCGGCGAACTGGCCGCAAGCGGCGTGTGGACGGGCATCACGCTGCGCGCGGGTGATGCCACGCCGTCGTGACGGGTGGGATGCGCGGCATGCGCGGGATGAGTCGGCGAGCCAGTGTGCGGACGGTCAGGACCCGCATTCACCGGATGCCGCGATCGGTGTTCCGTTCGTCGTGCTGATTGCGCACGGATTGATGAACATGCGTGACATGACACATTCGCGATCGCGTCCGCGCATGTCCGAGTCGACTGGCTCACAGTCGCACCGGCGAGCCGGCATGCCATGCGCAAGCGTCGCCTCTCGGAAGGTTGTACGAACCTCGATATTGACACTACACTGATTATCGGCCGGCGTCGTGACACGCGGCTATCCATTCAACACGCATTCCAGTACTAATTAAACGCGTGCCAACAATCGCCATCGAGGATGGTTGCCTTGTTCCTCAACATCCAGCGGGGGGAAGTGGCGATGAAATTCGGGGCTGCGCAACATCCGTCAACGGTTTGCTAGCCGTACGGCGCGCGCATGAGCACGATCGGAGGCATTTGCGCGACGTCACTCGGGCTGCATGGCTCGAGTCCGGCGATGATCGATCTGCGTCGCTATCTGGCGAAGGTCGCGCAAACCGATACGACGGTGCTCGTGACCGGTGAAACCGGCACCGGCAAAGAGCGCGTCGCGACCGCCGTCCATCACCTCAGCACCCGCACCGACAAGCCGTTCATCGCGGTGAACTGCGCCGCCGTGCCCGACAGCCTGTTCGAATCCGAGATGTTCGGCCACGAGCGCGGCGCCTTCACCAGCGCCCAGCACGCGTTTCCCGGCCGCTTCGTCGAGGCCGACGGCGGCACGCTGTTCCTCGACGAAGTCAGCGAGATGCCGCCCGCTGTCCAGGCGAAGCTGCTGCGCCTGCTCGAAGACCGTACGGTGATGCCGGTCGGCTCGCTGCGCCGGCGCCCTGTCGATGTCCGGATCGTGGCCGCCAGCAACGAAAGACTGGAGGACCTGGTCGCGGAGCGCCGTTTCCGCGCCGACCTGTTCTATCGCCTGAACGTCGCGCGCATCGAGATTCCGCCGCTGCGGGAACGGCCGGAGGACATCGCGTCGATCGTCGATCACTTCGTCGCCGAACACAACCAGCGGCGGGCGATGCGGGTGGGGCGGCCCGATCCGGCATTGCTCGAGTACATGCGGCACTACCCGTGGCCGGGCAACGTACGTGAGCTGCGCAACCTGGTCGAGGCGTTGTTCATCGATGCGCCGGAAGGGCGCCCGTTCGGGCTGGGCGACCTTCCGCCGGCGTTTCGCCGCCTGTTCCTGCAGGACTTTTCCGCCGGCGAACAGGAGCGCGAACGACTGGTCTCGGTCCTGCGCCAGACCAACTGGAACAAGATGGAAGCGGCGCGCCAGATGAACTGGTCGCGCATGACGCTGTACCGCAAGCTGGCCAAGTACAACCTGGACGCCGGCAACACTGCATCGGTGTGACAGCCCGGCTGTCACATGGTACAGCCCGGCAGCGTTCGCGAATTCCACTCCAGTCGGAAAATTCCACGGCTAATCATGCGCTTGCGTCAGCGCGCGCGCGTTGGCCCGCTCCTTGCGAAGAAGAACGGACAGACCGACCGTCGCCATGCAAGGAGGCCGTCGTGCACGTCATCGAGCCACTCCAGGACGCCCCGCCGGATCCGGCTCAGCCCGCCGGCCCGCCACGGCCGCTGCTCGCCAGTTATGCGAACTATTTCGAGGTCGGGCATAACGCGTTCGAGTTCCTGATCGATGCCGGGCAGGTCGAGCCGCAGTCCGGCAACGTCCAGTTGATGAGCCGCGTCGCGGTCAGCCCGGTTCACGCCAAGCTGCTGGCGCAGTTGCTGGCGCGCGCGATCGCCCAGTTCGAGGCGACGCACCACGAAATCCCCGACATCGGCGACCCGGAACCGGATCTGGCGATTCTTCCCCCGCAGGAATTCGAACGGCGCGCGATCGATGCGCGCAGCAAGCCGATGCTCGGCGGCCGTCGCGACGAGCCCGATCAAAACCAGAGCTGAGGACACGACATGGCAGCGCAACTCCATCCCAACCGCATGGTCCTGACCGACCGTTTCCCGATGCTGGGCTTCACGATTCGCGTCGGCCACGCGCCGTGCGTCGCGGAACTGGTGATCGCCACCGATCCCGCGCTGTTCATGCGCAAGGAAGGGCGCACGTCGTCGACGTTCTATACCAGTCGCGAGGACGGTCTGCTGGCGATCCCGCGCGGCGAAGCGGTGTTCATGGTGCCGCCGGCGGTGCTGGCGCGCTTCGCAGGCGCGAGCCGTCTGTGGTTCGGTCTCGCCACCGCGGCGTCGCCCGATGCCGATGCGTGGACGGTCGACGTGCTGCCGAATGCCGACAGTCCCTACGTGTCGCTGTCGGGGCTCAGCGATCGGGGATTGCGCAGGGTCCGCGTGTTCCCGACGCGCGGCCCCGCCGCCGTCAGGAGTCCGCTGCTGAACTGGGCGGGCGACGGCACCCGGCCGGGCGCTACCGCCGTGCCGGCGCCTGCCGCACCGGGCGCCGTGTCCGTCCCGCCGCAGCCGGCCGTCGAGCCCGCCGCGCCGCGCCACGACGTCCATTACGACGACGGGTTCGGTCCGCTTCCGCCGCTCCATGCCGCCACGCCTGTCGCCGCGACGCCCGTCGCTCCGGCGCCGGCCGCGCGCCCGGCGCCTGCTGTCGCACCGGCGCCCGTCTCGCAGGGGATGAGCGGCGATGCCGAGTTCCGCCTTGCCGGCGAGCGCCGCGGCTTTACCTGGCCGCGACCGCGAAAGCTGTCGAGCGTCGAGCGGGCCGCGCTGCGCGCGATGCTGAGCGCGAATCCGGCCACCGCGTCGCTGCTGTTGCTGCTGCCGGTCGCGATGCGCAACGGCCTGTCGGTCTCGATCGGCGCGGGCGCGGGGGCCGGGCTGGAAACTGGGGGCGCCGGCGCGGTCGGCCTCATCTTCGACGCCAACGGCGACGACATCGGCGTGTTCGTGTCGGGCGAGCTCGACTTCGGCTACATCGTGTCGGCGAGCCTCACCGGCCAGATCAGCTTGCTGCGCGGCCATATCGACGATTTCTCGGGCACCGGTACGACGGTGGGCGTCATGGTCGGCGAAAGCCCGGCCGGCGGCATCTCGGCGCTGTTCAACGCGCGCAACGAATTCGTCGGCGTCACGCTGGCGGCCGGCGTGAGCGTCGGCAGCCCGGTGAGCATCTTCGTCGGCGTCTCGCGCGCCGCGTCGGGCACGATCGCCACCGCGTCGGCGCTCGCATGGTCGCGCGGCCTGAGCGACGACCCCGAGGCGTACGGCATCGATACGCCGCCGTACAGCGACGACGATGCGGTCGGCGAGCCACCCGCCACGGCCAGCGCGCTGGCGCTGGGCGCGCGCGAGAACAGTCTCGTCACGCGCACCGCGGCCAGCCCGAATTTCGACGAGGGGCGCGGCAGCAAGACGATCGACCGGATCATCATCCACATCGCCGATGTACCCACGGTCCAGCAGGTGGTGAATACCTTCACCAATGCCGCATCCAAGGTGAGTTCGCATTACCTGGTCGGGCAGGCGGGCGAAGTGGTCCAGTTCGTGTCCGAGGCCGACACGGCGTGGCACTGCAAGGGCTCGAACCAGCGCAGCATCGGCATCGAACATATTGCGGTGAAGCGCGGCGGCGCCGACTACCCGCGTCGCAGCGGCACCGTCCAGCATTTCGACGCGCTGGCGCCGACCCAGCTCCAGTACGAAACCTCGGCGGCGCTGGTCGCGTCGCTGTGCGACAAGTATCAGTTGCCGATCAATCGCACGACGATCATGGGCCATCGCGAGGCCGACACGTCGACCGGCCATACCGCGTGCCCCGACGGCAACTGGGATTGGGACTACTTCATGCGGCTGGTCAACAGCCGCACCTGCCAGCCGCAGGCAGCCGGCCAGGCGCTCGGGTTCGCCGCGCGCGGCCTCGGCGATGACATTCCGCTCGATCCCGGCGTCGGCGGCCTGTCGATCGGCACCGACGCGCTGGAGATCGGCGACATTATTCTCAGCACCACCGGCAATTCCGGCTCCGGCGTCATTCGCGCCGGCTCAGGCGCCGAGGTCAGCCACGCGATGCTCTATGTCGGCCAGGGCGGGCAGGTGATCGAGGCGATTCCCGGCGGGGTCCAGCTGCGCCCGCTCGCGGATGCGCTGGCCGACGCGCGCCTCGCGGTCGCGTTTCGGGTGCCGGGCCTGACCGATACGCAGCAGCGGCAGGTCGCCGATGCCGCCGCGCGCTACCTCGATCGTGGCTTCAACTATGTCGGGTTGGTGCGCTGCGGCGGCTACCTGATCGATCGCCGCGCGTGCGACCTGCTGTCGGGCGACGCGGCGCAGCGCTGTCGCCGTTTCGTCGGCCGCATCGAGCTCGGCGAGGGCGCCGACACCGACAACTTCTTCTGTTCGCAACTGGTCGCGCAGTCGTTTCAGGACGCAGGCAAGCCGATCGTCAGCGTGCCGCCGCACTGGGTGCCGCCGGGCGATCTCGCCAGCTTGTCGACCGGCACGATGGCCGCGGGAACGCTCGCGTATGTCGGCCATCTGAAGGCGCCGATCCCGAGCCGCGGCTTCTTCGGCATGAGCCAGGCGCTGTCGGTCGCGCCGGGCGCCGCGCGCGCGTTGGGCGCCGACGACTGGACGGTGAACTGGGACGAGGTGCAGATGGTCCCGCAACCCACCGACATGGGCTGCTGGGCGACGGCCGCGTCGATGGTGCTCGGCTGGCGCGACAACCAGAGCGTCGATCCGGCGCTGCTCGCGCGCTGCATCAGTCTCGAGCGCCAGATGCGGGACGGCCTGGCGCCGGCCGAGGTGGCGGGGTTCGCCGGTGCGTCGACGCTCACGGTCGAACCCAATGCGTGCTTCGCGCCCGAAGGCTTTCGGCGGCTGCTGGAAGCGAACGGGCCGATCTGGGTCGCCGAAGTCGTGCGCGCGCCGGTCAACTTCTTCCATGCGGTGGTGGTGACGGGCATGTATCGCAGCGGCGACGCGTATTTCGTGCGGATCACCGATCCGCTGGACCGGGTGGTCGGCACGCCGGGCCGTCCCGGCGCGCGTACGCTGCCGCCGACCCATACGACCGGCAGCCGCTACATCATGACCTACGAGGATTTCGTGTCGGAGTACGAGGCGGCGGCCGGCATCGGCGTGATCCAGCTGATGCATTCGGGCGGCACGTTCGGTCACCTGATCAATCGCGGCAGCGCGGCGGGCGCGGGCTACGCGCTCGGCGTCGCGCCGCCGGCCGCGGGCGGCGAATTCGGCTTCGGCGCGAGCCTGACCCGGCGCACCGAGCGCCGCGACGGGCGCAGCTACGACCTTGCGCAACTGGCCGGGCTGGTCCAGCCCGCCAATGCGCTGGCGGGCGGCGCCGGGCAGCCACGCATGGCCGGTCAGCACATCACGCTCGACGACTGGCCGTACATCGACGGGCCGAGCGGCCGCACGTCGGCGCCGGTATCGATCGACTGGGCGTGGCAGGGCGGCGCGGTTGGCGACGTGACGATCGCCGCGGGCGACGGACAGATGCTCGACGGCTGGAGTGCATTCGTCCGCGCGGATATCGGCCGCGGTGCCGGCACGCCCGAACGGGCGAGTGTCACGCTGCGCATCACCACCACGTTCCGGCATGCGGGCGAGGAGGATCAGGTTGGCGTGACCGAGGTGACGCTGAACGGCGACGGCCGCTTCCAGACCGTGCATGGCGCCGACGGCGCGCCGCCGCTGCCGTCGAGCGGCTCGCAGCCGGCGGCGCGCGAACTGCAACCTGCCTGACCCCGAGGGACACGCGCGATGGCTCGCCACATTCCCCCTCCGCCACCCCGCGGCGCGATCACGCCCGCGGTGGCACTTGCTCGCGACGCGTTCGGCCGCGAGATCGTCGACGGCTCCGGGTCGGCTGACCCGGCCAGGCAGGACGGCGCGTTGCCGCCAGCGGCGCCGGCCGGCGGCCCGGGCGCTTCGGCGCCCCCCAAGGAGAAGGCGACGGACGCCATCGGCCGGCGTGCGGCGGCGCTGGCCGACGCGATCGACTTCCCCACCTTCGTCGCGAGCCTCGTGCATGGCACGTACGACGCGATCGTCGACAGCTCGATCAAGCAGGTGGAGAGTTTCGCCGACCTGGTCGGCGCGGTGGCCAAGCCGCTGGACCAGTTCGCGCAGGAGAACGTGACCGACGGGCAGGCGCGGGCGTGGCTGGTCGAGCAGTATCCGCACGACGTGACGCTGATACAGGACGGCGGTGAATACCGCCTTGCGCCGGCGGTCCGGGCAAGCGACGACGACGCGGCGCCTGCGCCCGCGTGGCTCGCCGATTTCGGCGCCGCCGATGGCGCGTTCGACTCTCAGACGCTCGAATCGGTGGTGCTGCCCCGCGCCCGCGAGCGCGTCGCGCAGCATCGCTTGTCGACGCTGTCGACGATGGTGCTGCTGGGCATGCAGCGGGTCGTGGTCAAGGACGGCACGATCGCCGCCAGCCTCAATTTCCAGGCCAAGGCGCGCGACCGGGCCGCCGTGCAGTATGCGACGTCGAACGACCCGTCGTCGGGACAGACGACCTGGGGCGGACGGGGGACGTCGGGCGACGTGGTCACCACGGTCTCCACCGTTGCGGTCAATGCGCAAACCGACACCGATCTCAAGGCGACGCTGACCGGGAAGGTGAGCATCAATTTCGCGTCGGAGACGCTGCCGCTCGACCGTTTCGTCGACGAGGCGTCGCGCAATCTGCTGGAGCGGCACAGCCGGCCGGCGGCGCGGATCGCGCCACCGGCGGCGATGGCCGCCCAGCCTGCGGCGCCCGTTGCGGCGTCGGCTCCCGCCGCGCCGCCTGCGCCCGCCGCTGCGCCCGCCACCGTGCCTGCTGCCTCGGCCGCACCCGCTGCACCGCTCGCACCCGCACCCACCCGAGGAGAACCGGCATGATTTCGCCGCGGCCGCTGGGCGAGACGCTGGGCGCGTTCGCCGATGTCGCCGAACAGCTGACCGCGGGTGCGGCGCAGGGGCTGCGGGTGCGCTCGGTGGTCATGGAGCTGCCGCTCGACCTGCGCATCGCGCGCGGCGCCGACGGCATCGAACTGGTCGGCGATCTGCCGCAGTTCCTGACCCGCACGGCCTTCGATCCGGAGCCGGCACGGCTCGCGATCGTCCTCGAAGCCGTGCCGATCGATGGAGCGGGGCAATGAACAGCAACGCCAGCCTGCGCCTCGAGGATTTCATCCAGGCCGTCCAGAGCCAGCTCGACAACGCGCAGGCGGCGATGGCGATCAAGGCGCGCAACCTCAACCTGCCGCTGACCTTCGCGATCAAGGACGTCAACCTCGATCTGCGCGCCCATGTGGAATTCGTCGAAAGCGAGGTCTGGATTCGCCCGGCCGGCCCGGCCGACACCGACAGCAGCACCTTCCATCTCGTCTTCACGACCATCACGCGTCCGGCGATCGAGGAGAACGCGATCGCGCTGTCCGAGGACGGCAAGGACCAGCCGCTCGACGCGCTGGGCGACGAACTCTCGGCCGAGGACCGCAAGCGGCTGGAATGGGCCGGCGTACGCACGGTCAGGCAATTTCAGCAGGCCGAGCAGCGTGACATGGTGCATGCGATCGGCCGCGTCACCAATCTGTCCGTGGACCGGCTGCGCCGGGCGCTCGATCGGGCGTCCGCGCCGAGCGTCGAGCGGGTCGAGCCCGTGGCGCCCGCCAACGACGCGCAGCCCGATGCGTCGCCGCTGCTGCGCGTGATCGGGCGCAATCTGGTCAACGGCACGCATGCGCCGCTGGTGCGGATCGGCAATCGCCCGGTCGCCGTGTTGCAATCGGCGGACGACGAGTTGCTGCTCGCGCCCGGTCGCGACCAGTGGGCCGGCGAACTTGCCGTGTCGCCGACGAGCCGGCATGCGGCCGCCATGGCGTTCGACCTGAGCGCATTCGCGCCGCCGGCGGCACCCGCGGCCAGGCCGATGACTCTGGCCGCCATCCCCGGTCAGGAGGAGGCGCGGCCATGACGATCTGCGCACTCGGCACGCCGTGGGCCTCGCCCGGCGAGCGGCAGTTCAGCCTGCCGACCAGCCTGCTCGTCAAGCTGGCGCTCGGCGAAGCGCCCGAGGACGTGCCGTCGATTCGCGACGTGACGCGCGGCGCGCTGGCTGCCGCGCAACGCATCGACGGCGGTCCGGTCGACCGTATCGTGGTTGCGTTCGCCGGCCGCTTTCTGGCGGTGCGCCCGTTCAGCGCGGCGGCCGGGCGCTGGGTGCCCGGGCACGCGCACCGCGGATACGACGCGATCGAGCAAGCGACGGGCATGGCCCGCACGCTGCTGCTGCGCGTGCCGGCCGGCACGGCAATCGGCGAGCTGTGCGACGCGCTCGGCCAGCTGTCGACCGTGGAAAGCGTGACGCCCAACTACGTGGCGATGGTTCCGATGGACGTGCCGGGCCGGCTGGCGCCCGTGCCGCCGGTCGCGCGGTTCGCGCGGGACGCGCGCGCGCTGGTGCGCATGGCCGACGCGCATGCGATCGAGCGGGGCGACAGCGGCGTCACGATCGGTCTCATCGACAGCGGCATCGCCCGCCGGCATCCCGAATTCGCCCATGCGTTCCGCACGGGCGCCGACACGGTGCGGCTGGAGCCCGGCGACTTGTCGCCCGGCGTGCAATTGCTGAGCGGGCATGGCCATCGCGGCGATTTTCCCGAGGACCGCTTCGTCGGTCACGGCATGGGCTGCGCGGGCATCATCGCCGCGGAGGGCGTGGCGATGCCGCGCGGGCTCGGCGGCGACTGCCGCATCCTGCCGATGCGCGCGCTGGCGGCCGCCCGTCTGCCGGGCAACGCGCATGCGGTCGGGCTCGGCGCGATCGCCGATCTCGATCGCGCGCTCAAGCTCGCGGTCGACCTCGGCGCCAAGGTCATCAACATGAGCTTCGGCACCGACGACGCGACGATCGCCGCCAACCGGCCGAAACCGCATGCCGACACGATCGCGTATGCCGCCGCGCGCGGCTGCATCCTCGTTGCCGCGAGCGGCAACAACGGCAGCGTGACCCGCTACTGGCCCGCTGCCTACCCGCAGGTGATCGCGGTCGGCGCCGTGGGCGACGACGGACGGCCGACCCGGTTCTCGACGCGCGGCCCGCACGTCGCGCTGTGCGCACCGGGCGAACGGGTGCTGACGAGTGCGATCGAGGCCTATCAGCTGGCGACCGGCACCAGTTTCGCCGCGCCGTTCGTCGCGGGCGCCGCGGCGCTGCTCGTCGCGTACGCGCAGCGCCGCGCGTATCCGCTCGACGGCGCGACGGTGCGCGAGCTGCTCGTCGCCACCGCCCGCCCGTTCGCGCCCGGCGCGGCCGACGGCTGCGGCGCCGGCATTCTCGACGCGGCGGCGGCGCTGCGGGCGCTGTCCGGCCGCATCGACGCGTACGAAGCGGCGGGCGACGACGGTTGCACGGGCAAGGAAGGCACGGCCGACGACGGCTGACTTGCGCGCCGGATCCCGTTCACTCCCCGAACCGACCGGATTTCAAGGAGAAGTTAAATGTTTCAAGTCAATCATCAAGTCCGCTTCCTCGACCTCGTCGACCTCGAGACCCGGGCCCGCGACGGGCTGGTCGATATCGTCAACCGGCTCGAGTCACTGAAGCGGCCACCGGTCGCTGCCGAGCGGGAGCAGCTCGCGCTGTGCAAGGCCATCCTCGCGGCCGTGTACGACACGAAGTCGTCCGACGGCGTGGCGGAGGTATGCGATCCGCTGTTCGTCGCCACCCGCGAGCTGCTCGCCCGCAAGTCGCTGATCAACCCGCCGCTGCTTTCCGAGCTGAACGGCCAACTGGTGTTCGGCGCGGGCGACGCGGGCGACGCCAATGGCGCGAACGGCTCGGATACCGAGCCCGCGTCGATCACGCTCGTCGCGCTGGTGCTGGGCATCCTCGCGGTGGACGGGGCCACGCCGCCCCCCGTGAAGGTCGTGGACGGCAGGACCGTGCCGGACGACGCCAGCGGGTTGATGAACACGTTTACCCGCCAGTTCTTCGCGGCGGTGGGCGAAGCCAATTCGTACGGGGCGCTCGCGCAGCGGGTGCTGGCGCTGCTGTGCATCGAGGGCGATCCCGACGGCCGCGGCGGCGAGAAGCCGGGCGTGGTCACCACCGAATTCGCGCGCGTGATGCGCGGCCTGCAGGCCCGCAAGATCCAGGCCGACGAGCCGCAATTGCGCCGCCGCATCAACGAGGAGCTGAACACGGTCCAGAACATCGGCGGCGAGAACGCGATCGCCGATCTCGGCATCGACCTTCCGAACCTCGAGGATCTGGAGGACGCGAATATCGTCGCCGACAACGTGCGCGTGATGGGCCCGATGATCGTCGCCGCGATGTTCGACGAGCTCAAGGTGTTCCAGGTCGTCGACCGTATCGTCGAGCAGTTCCAGCACGGCACGCTGCCGATCGGCCCGGGCAACGCCGGCAAGCTGCTCTATCGCTACTGGCGCGAAACGCCGAACCGCATCTCCGAGCAGGAGCGCAAGAACTTCGCGGCCATCACGCTCGGCGTGCCGGGCGGCGATCCGAACACCGCGGGCAACCGCGAGTTCAACGACCTGTGGATCCGCTTCGTGTCGTCGGTTTCGTCGTTCGTGCGCCAGACCGAAGTCGACTCGTTGCTGCGCGCGAGCGTGCCGAACCCGATCAACCACCAGCAAGTGCGCAAGGCCGCCCGGGATCTCGCCGGCAACCTTTCGCTGCACGGCTACGGCATGGCGCATTACGCCGCGCGCGAGATCCAGTCGCAGGTCAAGTTCATGATCGATCTGCTGCAGGATCCCGAGATCCGCGGCTGCTACGGCGCCAAGGACATGTGGCAGGTGATCGACCAGGTCGCGACCTACGATCTCGGCGGCGCGCGCACCAGCTCGCGCTATCGCACGCTGGCGACCTGCGGCACGATCATCACCGCGTGGCTGGCCAACAACGTGGATCGCGTCAACAAGGCGACCGGCCCGCTGCTCAGCATCGACCAGATCGCCAATCCCGACGTCTCGTCGAACCACAAGTCGACCGTCGACCCCACCGACTATGACCTGGTCAACGCGTGCGAGCTGTGGCTGGCGGATACCGCGACCACCGATACGCAGATCGAGCAGTTCTCGCAGCCGCGCGAGGCGCCGCAGATGACGTCGAAGCCGGTGCCGATCCCGGCGATGGCGCGCGAGATGCTGGATGGCGTCGGCGATATCGGCGCCGGCATCGGCCTCGGCGCGGGCGTACCGGTGAAGGCGGGTTACGGCGTCGGCGCGCACAACGGCGCGAGCTACTACTCGAACCGCCCGAACTGAACCGGCGTTGCGTGCGCTGCGCCATTCCCGAACCCTGCCGGAGCCGAGCCATGCCCCTGACCTCATTCCGCGAGCCGGTCGTCGCCCGGGTCGAACGCCGCCTGAAAAGCGCCGCGCGAAGCCTCGGCACCGCCGATCCCTTCGCGCCGTCGCGCGACCTGTTCCTGCGTACCTTCGGCGACGGCGCCGACGATCTGCGGTTCCGCGACAACGCGCTGATGCCGATGGCGGTACCGTTCGAACCCAGCTTCTCGGAAAGCCAGCCGGGCAAGCTGCGCTTCACGATCGAGCCGTTGCCGCCGGAGGCGTCCGCGATCGACCGGCGCGACGAGTCGACGCGCGAAATGCGCAAGCTCATCCGCGACTTCATCGGCCGCGAAGCGCTGCACTGGTTCGACCAGGCGAGCGAGCCGTTCCGGGGCTTCGCCCGGCCGGGCGGCAACCTCGACTATGGCGCGTTCTTCGGCTCCAGCTATGATCGCGACGGGCTCTACGCGTCCAAGGTGTACTACGAGCTGCCCGGCGACGCCGGCACGATCGAGAACCTGCCCCGCGACCTGGCCGGCGTCGTCCAGGCCGCGCTGCGGATGGTGCCCGGGCTCAAGCCGCTCTTCACCACGATGGCTGCCCAGCGCGACCTCGGCGGCCAGCGGCTCACGTTCGCGTGCACCCAGGCACTGCGGCTCGCCGATCTGCAGCCGGTCATGGATGTGCTTGGCATCGGTCATCGCCTGCCCGGCATCATGCAGCTCGTGGGGCTGGTGCTCGGCGGGCGGTTCGATCTGCCGCCGCACGGTGCGCTGCTCGCGTTCGGGCTCGGACCGGACGGGCCGGATCTCGAACTCTACGTGCTGCTGTCGGCGATCCCCGACGTGCCGCCGGCGTTCCTCAGCCTGCTGACGATGGGGCTCGCCGAGCGGCCACGCGGGCTGCACGCGCTCGAGCGATGGATGGGCGCGTTCACGCCGGAGGACGCGCACTGGCCGGGCCGCTTCTCGATCGTCAGCCTGCGCACGGACGCGGCCAGCCCGGCGCGGGTGAGTCTTTACCTGCGCCCCATCGAGTTCGAACTGCCGGTGGACGTGCCTGCCCAGGCCCACTGAATCGCTTCGTCACGCGTTTCCCGCGAGGTCGCCATGTTCCCGCAAGCTGCCCGTCACACGCCGATCGCGCCGCCGCCGCGCGCCGCCGCGGCCGCCCCGCGTCACACGCCGCCGGTGCCGGCCGACGCAGTGCGCCACGGCGTCGCGCAGATGCTGACCCGATCGCAGGCCTTCAACGCGATGCCCGACGCCGATCGCCGCGACATCGCCCGCAACACCGCGCTGATCGCCGACTATCTGGCGCGACCGGAGGGGTTCGCCGGTCACGAACTTCCGGGCGGCCTGGCCACCGCGCCGGCGCGCGCGCTGGACGACACCGATCATGCGGCGCACGAGGCGGATTTCAACACGCACAAACAGGCCGTCGACAGCATCGGCAAGTCCAAATTCAACGCGGCGGCCGCGCACGAGGGCGCCGCGGTCGCGGGCGAATTGCTGAACCAGGTCAAGTTTCCGACCTTCGTTGCCAGCCTGATCAGCGGCGTGTTCCAGTCGATCACGCACAGCTCGATCGAGCAGATGAAGGCGTATCAGGAAATGATCGCGCAGGTCGCGAAATCGCTCGGCCAGTTCGCCGACGAACACGTGACGGAGAACCAGGCGCGCGATCATATGGTCGGCCAGTTTCCCGACCTGTTCGAGATCGGCATGGACGACAGCGGCGATGCGCCGAGCCCGCGCGTGCAGGTGCGCGACGGGGTCGATCCGGACGAAGCGTCGAAGACCGTGCGCGCCCGCTTGCAGATGGGCGACGGCGACACCTTCGACCTGTCGGACGAGGCGTCCGAACTGGCCGTCGTCAACCGCTTCAAGATGCAGCTCGCCAAGCAGCGCCAGCAGATGCTGGCCTCGATCGTGCTGATGGGCATCAACCGCATCGTCGTCACCGACGGCAAGATCTCCGCGAAGATCATCTACGACGTGCGCGCGCAGGACACGCTTTCCAAGCAGCGCAGCGCCACCGCGGTCGACCTCGCCCGCGACAAGGACGGCAACGTGCAGACGACCTACGCCGGCAAGGGCACCTACGATCGCGGCGGCAAGTACGACTCCAGCAACGACAAGGACAACGGCCGCCAGTACAGCGCCGACTACTACGCGAAGGGCGACTACGAGTACGAGAACAAGCCGATCATCACCGCGTCGACTGCCGCGTCCGAAACCAGCAACTCGGCGATGCAGACCAAGATCCAGCTGTCCGGCGCGGTCGACGTCAACTTCAAGAGCGACTACCTGCCGCTCGACAAGATGGCGACGCCGCAGATGATCGCCACCATCACCGGCAACGCGACGCCGGCCGATCCCAACGTGCTGCCCAGTCCGAAAACGCCGCCGGCCGCCGTACCCGTCGCAGTGCCGGCTTCGGCTTCGGCTTCGGCCCCGGCCGCCGCGTCGGCTCCGGCCAAGGGAAACTGAGCCATGCGCCTGTCCGCTCCCCCCGACGCGCTTCACCCGCTACGGCCGCCCACGAGCGCCGCCGCGTTCGACGCGACGCGGCCCGAAGTGCGCCGCCTGCTGACCGCGATTCCGTCGTTCCTCGACCTGCCCGACGACGAGCGCCGCCGCATCGCCGCCGATACGGTGCGGGTGCTCGCCTATCTGGCCGATCCGAACGGCGTGCATGCCGAGATCGCCGAGCGCGAGGCGAACGGCGAACTGCCGCCCACGGGCCTCGCGCGCCCGATCGCATCGCCGCATCCGGTGCCGGCCGCGACGGCGCTGGCCGACGATCCGGTCACCGCGACCAAGCGCCAGCTCGCGCAGGACCCCGGCTTCGCCGGCAAGGACTTCCAGGCCGGCGCGGTCAAGCAGGGCGTCGAGCAGTTCGGCCAGATGGTGCAGAAGGTCGATTTCCCGAAATTCGTCGGCGGCCTCATCAAGAACGTGTTCCAGGCGATCGTCGAAAGCTCGATCGAGCAGATGCGTGCCTATGGCGAGCTGATCGCCAATGTCGCCAAGACCACCGGCCAGTTCATGAGCGACAACATCAGCGAGGGGGCCGGCCGCGACTATCTCGCCGATTCGTTCCCGGACGTGCTGTCGGTGCAGGCGCAGGACGGCGCCGGCGCGTTCGACGCGGACAGCGCCGGCGCGGCCGCCGCCGCGGCCCCGTCGCGGCTGGTGGCGCAGGGCGACGACGCGCAGCAGCGGCTGGCGGAGATCAGCCGGAACTACAACCTCGAACCGCCCGTGACCGACCTGTCCGACGACAAGTCCGAGCTGCGCCTCGTCACCGCGGCGCGCCTGCAGATGGCGAAGCAGCGCCAGCAGCTGCTGTCGTCGATGGTCATGCTCGGCATCAATCGCATCGTCGTCACCGACGGGTCGATCAACGCCAAGGTGGTGTTCGACATGCGCGCCAGCGACACCGCGAAACGCACCTATACCGCGTCGATGCACGACCGCGAGAGCCAGAAGTACAAGGAATCGCTCAGCGCCCATTACGGCAGCTGGTACACGCCGTATTCGGCCGACGCCGCCTTCGAGGGACAGCAGGAACACGTGGCCACCGTCGGGTCGGCACTCGACGACACCAGCGAATCCAGGGCCGAGGTGAAAGCGAAACTGTCGGGCGAGGTCCGCGTCAACTTCAAGAGCGACTACCTGCCGCTCGACAAGATGGCGACGCCCGAGATGATGTCGGTGATCCAGGGCAACTCGACGCCGTACAACCCCAACAAGCCGGCGCCCGCCGCCGGTTTGCCGGCCGGGCAGCACTGAATCATGGCGCGCATGCTCATCGCTCCGCTCGCGGATGCCGGGCTCGCGGCCGCCATCCGGTCGGGGGCGCGGCTCGTCGAGCGCGCGACTGCGCACGGCCTCGCGTTCGCGCTCGACGAGCTCGGCGACATCGCGATCCCCGATCCCGTCGCCGCACACGTCGACAAGGCGCAGCTGCGGGCGCTTGCGTCGCTCTATCTGGCGGGCGACCTCGAGTCCGCGGGCGTGATCCCCGCGGTCGAGACGCTCGCCGGCCTGTCCGCGAGCGGCGCCGTCGGCGTCGATCTCGGCGGCGCGCAGCCGCTCGTCGCCAACTGGTGGCGCCACCGCGCCGAGAAGCTGGCGGCCGGCGAGCGCGCGGCGTTCTATTCGCGGTTGTTCGGCACTGCGTACGGCCCCGCGGCGGCGGATGCCGAGCGCAACGTCCAGTTCGAGGAATGCATGCTCGTGCTTTGCGAGGCGCTCTACAAGCTCGACGAGGCGCCCGGTGCCGATCCGAGCGGAGAGCTCGGCCACCAGGCGCGAGTCCGCAACGCCGCGCGCGCGCTCGCGCAGAATCTCGGCGCCGCCTGTACCGGGGTGACCGCGTTCATGGCCGGCGAGATCGTCGGCATGCTCAGGGACGCGTTCGCGATCCTCGGCCATGCCGACCTGCGTCAAGGCTTCGCCGCGCGCGACATCTGGGGCGTGGTCGCCGGCATCGGCAGACTCTCGCGGCAGCCGCCGCGCCAGCCCGCCGCCTATGTCCGGCGCGGCAAAGCCGGGATGACCGTGATCGCGTGGCTGGCGGACGTCGCGGATGCGCTGGGCGGCCCGTCGCCGCTGGTGGCCCTCGACAACCCCGTGATCGCCTCCGCCGCCGACTGGATCGAGGCCACGCTCAGCCTCGGCGAGAAACCCGATGGCCAGGCGCCTTCCGTACCGGACGACGGTCGCGTCGTGCCGTCGGCTGCGCGTCCGGCCGTGCCGGCGAACGCGTGGGCCGCACTCGGACACTGACGTGAAGCCGCGTCGCTCAGGCCCTCGCGATGCGGGCGGCACAACCGGGGTGGCGAGGGCGGCGCATGCGCCGTCGCCCTCCCGGCAGCACGTCACGCGTCGCGGGACGCGCCCCGCGCGGCGGAGTCGCTGAGATGGCGGCTACCGCTTACCTCGCGCGTTCGCCGGTGCCGCGGCCCGACGTTCGTCACCGTGTCCGCGAACTGCTGTCCGGGCAGCAGGGCTTCGACGCGCTCGATCCGGCCACGCGCCGCGATCTCGCGTCCGGACTGGTACGGATCGGCTCGCTCGCGCTCGACCACGACGAGCTCGCGGCGCAACCTCGCACGCCGCTGGCCGTCGCGCAGAACGCGGGCTCGGATTATTCGGGCACCGCCATCGACCGGATGGCCGGCACCACCCGGGCGGTGCTCGACGCGGTGTCGTTTCCGCGCTTCGTGACCGAGCTGATCACGGGTGTCTTCAAGGCGATGAACGATTCGAACCAACAGCAGTTGACCGCGTTCGTCGACCTGATCCGCAATGTCGCGCAGACTACCGAAGGCTTCGCGGACAGCAATGTCGGCATCGCCGGCGCGCGGCAGTGGCTGGCCGAGCATTTCCCCACTGCCTACCAGGTCACCGGCGACGACGCGGCCGCGGACGACGCCGACGAACTCGCGGGCCTGCCGCCGGACGAGCGCCGCCAGCGCCAGCAGGAACTGCAGGCGGAGCGCGATGCCGCGACCCGGCTGGTGTTGCGCCCGGGCGCGACGCCGCCGGCCGAAGCGGCGCTGCGCAGTGCGCTGGGATTGGGGCCTGGCGATGGGGTTCCGGCATCCGATCCCGAGCGCCTGGTGCCGCTGGCGCAACAGGTGCTGGCCCGCAACCGCCAGCAGTTGCTCGCGACGATGGTGCAGATGGGATTGCAGCGCATCGTCATCGAGAGCGGGCGGCTCAACGCCGCGATGAATTTCCATATCGATGCGAGCAGCGCCGCCGCCAACGACCGCGGCTCGCAATTCGACACGCGCAACACGGTGGGCGTGAGCGGGGGAGCACGCTTCGGTCCTTGGGGCGCGGAGGCCAATGTGCAGAGCACGATCGGCTACGTGTCGACCGACCGCACCCAGACCACCGAGCGCTCGCACGCCGACGTCAACCTGAGCAGTGGCGTCGAACTGGTATTTCGTACGGATTACGTACCATTGAACCGGCTGGCGGGCGTGGGCGACATCGAACGCATCCGCGTCAACACGATCAATCCGGATGCCGAAGCAGCGCGCCTGTCCGCCGATCGCACCGCCCAGCGCGGCGCCGAGCAGGCCGACATGGCCGCTCGGCGGACCTCGCTGGACGGCGGGCTGCGCGCGCCGCCTGTCGCCGGTCCCGCGGCTTCGGGGTCCGCGGCTGCGGGTTCCGCGGCTTCGGGCGCGGCAGGTGGCGCTCACGCGAGCCAACCGGCATCGCCGCAGCCGAATCCGTTGCCCACACCCACGCCGCAGCCGCCGTCCGGGTCAGGCGCCGCGGCGTCTGCATCGCCCGCGCATGCCGTGACGACCGCACCGCGATCGCCTGCCGGCGCAACGTTGGCGGGGCACCGGCCGGCATCATGAACGCATGCGCCGGCGGGTGGTTTGCGGGTCCGGACATCGCGACCGCACCGTACGCGGCAGAGCCCGCGCGCGGTCGCCGCCGCGATGATCTCCCGCTTGCTGGATAGCCGCGCACCGATCGCCGATATCGCGAACCGCGTCGGCTATACGTCCGAGGCGGCGTTCAGCCGCGCGTTTCGCGGACGGTACGAGATGTCGCCGATGCAGTGGCGGCGAGCCAATACCGAATAGGTCCGCGTGATGCTTGGGGTGGGCGGCACCGATGCACGGTGAGACATCGGCGCCGTGGTTGCGTCCATCACGCCAGCGACGCGACCGACGCGCCCGTGATCCCGTGGCGCTTCAACGCATCCGCGACGAATCCCGACGCCTTCATCTCCTCGACGAACGCGCCGAGCAACGCGGCCGCAGCTTCGCCGCGGCTCTTCGGTACCCCCATCGCCTGGCGGATCACCATGAAGCGCTCGTCGAGCAGGCGCAGGCCCGGCGTCTTCGCGGCATCGGCTTCGAGTTGCTGCTTCACGCCCGCCGCCACTTCGAGCTGCTGTTCGACGAACGTCTGCACGACGGCCTGCGACGTCGGCGCGCGCACGATCTGCGCGGCTTTCAGCTCGCGCGTGAGGAACAGGTCGTACGCGCTGCCCTTGCCGACCGTCACGCGGTTGTGCGGCTGGTCGACGTCCGCATTGCCGCGGATCGGCGAATCGTCGCGCACGAGATAGAAGCCCTCGATCAGCACGTAGGGCGCGGTGAACGCGACCGTTTCGCCGCGCAGCGGATCGACCGCGAAGAAGCCGAAATCGGCGCGTTCTTCGGTCAGCGCCTGCACCGACTTGCCGGCGGTGTCGAACACCACGAGCTCGAGCTCGGCCGACAGCCGCTCGGCGAACGCGCGCGCGAGGTCGATCGATACGCCAAACGGCTCGCCGGTGGCCGGGTCGCGGTTCGCGAGGATCGGGTTGCCGAGATTGATCGACGCGCGCAACTTGCCGGTCGGCGTGAACGCGCTGAGGACGGAAGGGTCGATGGTCATGAAAGCCTCGCGGGGAATCGGTGCGCCGGTCGCACGGGCGCTCGGGGTTTCAGAATGGCACCGATGCGCGACAGCGCATCGAGCGTATGCGGCAGATGTGCGATTACTTGACCGCCACTTCCGTATGCACGACTTGCGGCGGGCTCTTGAAGAACGGCCCGGCCAACTGCCGCCATGCCTGGAAGTCGTCAGATTGCCGGAAATGCACCATGTGATCGTCCACGGTGTCCCACTTGACGACGAGCAGGTAACCGCCGCTGCGCTCGATCACGCGATGCAGCTCGGCGCCGCCGCAGCCGCGCGCCCGCGCGAACAGCGGGAGTGCCTGGCGAACCGCCGCCTCGAACGGCTCGGCCTGCGACGGGTCGATTTCGAGCGATGCCATTTCCAGAATCATGAATGCTCCATACAGGTTGAAAGATGCGAACGGATCGGGATGCAACGCGCGCCGCGCACGGCGCATCCGGCAACGATACCGTAATTCGGCATCCCGCTCGGCCGAGCCGCCTGATGGCGTACCGCAAGGCCGTCGCTCGCGACGAGGCGTTGCCGCGAGCACTTGACGCCGATCGGCCTGCTGCTTGCCGATCCGCACGAGGCGGCGGCTGACTTCATGAAGCTTCGCGTGCACAATGCGGTGCGGGGGAAGACGGGCGATTGCCGTGCGCGGTCCGGCATCGCGACCGCCCGCTTGCCACGCTGCATTCAATTCCGGAGAGAGGAGCTCGACATGGCAGAACTGGACGACGTGCTTTACGAGCAGATCGGCGCGCTGAGCGAGGCGGGCGATGCGTTGGTCGAAGACGGCGACTACGCAGGCGCGCTGGAAAAATACTGGCAAGCGTTCGACCTGCTTCCCGAACCCAGGACCAACTGGGAAGCCGGAACCTGGTTGATGGCAGCCATCGGCGACACGAATTTCCATCAAGCCGACTACGAGGCCGGACGCGACAATCTCGGCCATGCGATGCATTTCCCCGACGCGATCGGCAACCCGTTTCTGCATCTGAGGCTCGGCCAGTGCCAGTTCGAGCTCGGTAATCTCGACCGTGCGGCGGACGAATTGATGCGCGCCTACATGGGTGGCGGCCCGGAGCTGTTCGAGGACGAGGACGACAAATACCTGCGGTTCCTGGCCACGCGGGCGGAAGGGATCAAGGCGCCCTGACACGAACGTTCGCTCCGCGCACGGATCAGCGTTTTCCCGGATGTGGAAGCGGCGGCACAGGCCGATGTCACAGAGGTAGTGAAGACAATTGATCCGAGGCCAATTATGACGACATCCGCGATGAACGGAGCGAACGATGCACTACCTGAAACGATCGCCGAAGGCGCATCCGGCGACACCGCCGCTGCCGCGTCGATCCTGCTGGTCGACGATGAACCGAGCGTGCTGTCCGCGCTCAAGCGCGTGTTGCGGCCCGCGCGCTACGGCGTCCTGACCGCCGACAGCGGCGAAGCGGCGCTCGAGATCCTGGCGTCGACCGAAGTCGACCTGATCGTGTCCGACATGCGGATGCCGAACATGAGCGGCGCGGCGTTTCTGTCGCGCGCCCGCTCGCTGTACCCGGACACGATGCGCATCCTGCTGACCGGCTATTCCGACATCGCGTCGATCGTGGAGGCCGTCAACGAAGGCGGCGTGTACCGCTACCTGAACAAGCCGTGGGACGACCACGACCTGCTGATGACGATCGAGCAGGCGCTCGAGCAGCGGCGCTTGCGCGCCGAAGCCGCGCGGCTTGCCGCATTGACCGAAGCGCAAAACGAAACGCTGCGCCGCTTCAATACGGATCTCGAAACACAGGTGCGCGCGCGCACCGAGGAGCTCGCGCAGACCGTGCTGTTCCTCGAAGCGGCGCAGGCCGACCTGAAAAGCAGTTTCACCGCGATGGTCCAGGTGTGCGCAAGCATGATCGAGCTGCGCTGCGGGACCGCCGGCGGGCATGCGATGCGCGTCGGCGAAATCGCGCGGCATCTCGCGCTATCGGCCGGAATGAGCAATCTGCACGCGCAGGACGTCTATTTCGCGGGGCTGCTGCACGGCATCGGCAAGCTGTCGCTGCCCGACGAACTGCTGCACAAGCCGCTCGTGAAGATGACGACGGACGAGCACAGCCTGTTCCAGCAGCACCCGCTGCGCGCGCAGATGGTGCTCACGCCGGTCGCGCAGTTGCACAAGGTCGCGTCGATCGTGCTGCACCAGTACGAGCGATACAACGGGCGCGGCACACCGGACGGCCTGACGGGCGATGCGATTCCGCTCGGTTCGCGGATCGTCGCGATCGCGCGCGACTTCGAAGGGCTGCGCAACGGCGAGATCGGTGCGCCGCATTCGGTCGAGCAGGCGATCGACGTGCTGCACTCGCAGGCCGGCGTGCGTTACGACCCGCTGCTCGTCGCGCGCTTCATCGAACTGATGCGGCATCCGGCGAGCCTCGGCATCGCGACATCCGTCGCGGAGGTTCAGTCCGCGCAGCTGCGCGAAGGGATGCAACTCGCCGACGATCTGCGCACGCATCGCGGCGTGCTGCTGATGACGAAGGGCAGCGTGATGTCGGCGCACCAGATCGAGCTCGTGCGTCGCTTCGAGGCGCGCGAAGGGACATCGTTCGACATTCTGGTGCTGACCGGTGCCGCCGCGTCGAAGCAGGCGCCGACCGACGCCGCGCCGCCGGCCTGACGTCGCGTACCGCACGGCCGCGGCGCGCGATCGTCCGTGCGCCGCGGTAACGCGTTCCTCTCGACCGAGGGTTCGATCATGCATGGCAACTACGATCCGCTGCTTGTCCTGCTGTCGCTCGTCATCGCGACGCTGGCGTCCTATACGGCGCTCGACCTGGCCGCGTTCATTTCGCTGCTCGACAACCCGAAGCTCAAGCGCGCATGGCTGGGCGGCGGCGCGGCCGCGATGGGCACCGGCATCTGGTCGATGCATTTCGTCGGCATGCTGGCGCTGTCGCTGCCGATCCCGCTCGGCTATGCGTTGCCGGATACCGTCGCGTCGCTCGTCATCGCGGTGCTCGTGTCGTATTTCGCGCTGAACATCGTCACGCGTGCGCGGTTGAGCCGCCGGCGCCTGCTCGCGGGCGGCGCGCTGATGGGCGCCGGGATCGTCGGGATGCATTACACGGGGATGGCCGCGATGCGCATGGCGCCCGGCATTCGCTACGATTCCGTGCTGTTCGCGGCGTCGATCGGCATCGCGGTGATCGCGTCGACCGCCGCGCTCTGGATGGCGCAGGCGCTGCGCGTGCAACAGGCGCGCCATGCGACCGCGCTGCGCATCGGGGCGGCGCTGATCATGGGCATCGCCATCACGGGCATGCACTACACGGCGATGGCGGCCGCGCATTTCGCGCCGGATGCGCGATGCGGCGCGGCGAACGGGATCGATGGGCCGTGGCTTGCGACGACGATCGCGCTGTTCACGATGGCGACGCTGATCGTCACGCTGCTGGTGTCCCGTTTCGATGCGCGAACAACCTTTCTGCGCGGGATGACGGATACGCTCGAGCGGCTGGTGCGATTGCGGACCGCGGAACTCGAAACGGCGTTGCGACGCTACGAGCAGACGACCGCGATGCTGCAGCGCACCCGCGAAAACATGGCGACCGAGATCGACGAGCGCAAGGCGGCGCAGATCCGGCTCGAGCAGGAGAAGGACGAACAGCGGCGCCTGCTGCGGGCACTCGAGGAAACGCACGTGCAGCTGCTGCAATCGGAAAAACTCGCATCGATCGGCCAGCTCGCGGCCGGCGTCGCGCACGAGATCAACAATCCGGTCGGCTTCATCAGCGCGAACCTCAACACGCTGAAGACGTGGGTGCGCAGCCTGCTCGACGTGATCGCCGCGCACGAGGCCGCGCTGCCGCAGCTGGAACCCGCCCAACGCGACGCGCTGGCCGCGATGGGGCGCGCCACCGATCTGGACTACGTGCGCGACGAGATCGCGACGCTGATCGACGAGTCGATCGATGGCGCGCTGCGGGTGCGGCGGATCGTGCAGGACTTGCGCGATTTCTCGCGGCCGGGCAGCGGCGAATGGTGCGTGGGCGATATCCATGCGGGCCTCGAGAGCACGCTCAACGTCGTCCACAACGAACTGAAGTACAAGGCCGACATCGTGCGCGAGTATGGCGACGTGCCGCCCGTCGAATGCCTGCCGTCGCAATTGAACCAGGTGTTCATGAACCTGCTCGTCAACGCGGCGCATGCGATTCCCGAGCGCGGCGTGATCACGATCCGTACGTCGAGCGATGACGAACAGGTGTCGATCGCGATCAGCGACACCGGCACCGGCATGACGCCCGATATCGTGCGGCGGATCTTCGATCCGTTCTTCACGACGAAGCCGGTCGGGCAGGGCACGGGGCTCGGCTTGTCGGTGTCGCACGGCATCGTCGAGCGCCACCGCGGCACAATCGACGTGACGAGCGAGCCGGGGCGCGGCACGACCTTCCGCATTCGGTTGCCGATTCGGCGCGCAGAGGCGAGCGAGAGCGAGACCGTGAGCGTGAGCGAGACGGCGGCAGTCGGGCAGCGCGCGTGAGCGCGAGGCGGCGCAGCGTCGCCGTTACCGCTTGCGCCGCCGCCTTCGAAAGAAATTCCAGAACATCGCGGTCGCGTCCGGCCCCGTCGCGGAGTGGAAGGCTTCGCGCGGATCGCCGCCGCTCCACGCGTGCGCGAGGCGGCGAACGATGCAGACGCGGACGATCACCCGGCCGCCGCGCAGATAATCCGTGTAATCCGTGTCGTCATGCACGTAGGTGTGCCGCTCGCCGACGCGCAATTCACCGTGTTCGTCGACGAGTCGATTGATCCGCGCGAACGCGACGCCGAGCTGCAGCGCGTTTTGCTCGGCGACGACCGTGTCGAGTCCGCCATGCATGACGAGCGCGGGCATGCCCGGATACGCGCGCACGTCGACGCATGCGTCGACCACGTGTATCGGGTCGTCGCGCAGCCCGCGGCGCATCAGGCTCATCGCGGCCATCGTCGACAACGGCGGCGCGATGGCCGGGCCGGAATGCAGACCGACGGCCGCAAACAGCTCGGGATACGCGAGCGCCAGCTGCGCGGCCAGCCCGGCGCCGGCCGACATGCCGGCCAGATAGATCCGGTCGCGGTCGAACCCGCGCTCCCGCACGATCGCGTCGATCAGCGACGCGACCGCCGGAAGCTCCGATTGCGACGCATCGCCATGCCAGTTCCAGCAGCGATGCGCGTGCGCGGTCTTCGCCTGTTCGGGGAACAGCACGGCAAACCCGGCACGCTCCGCGACGCGGCATATGCGCGTGCCCGCTGCGAACGACTCGGCAGTCTGCTTGCAGCCGTGCAGCATGACGACGATCGGCATGCCGGCGGTCGTCACCGGGGCGGCGGGCAAGTACAGCGCGTAGGCAAGATGGTTGACGAGGCGACCGGCGGTCGGGCGCGCGGAATGAAACGAACGCAGCCAGGTGCCCGGTGCGTGGCGCGGCGACGGGTGGGCGGCCGGCGCCGGGGTGCGGGTGCGACGCGGGGTCCGTACCGTGGCAGGGCGCTTGACCGACGCCGCCGGTTTGGCTGTCTTGCGTTTCGGTCGCGTGCTCGTCGCGGCGGAAAACAGGTCGAATGGCCGTAGCCAGAGGCTGATTTTTTTCCTGGGCATGGACGAATCTCGTGCCGGCGGCGCGCGCCACAGCTTGCGGCGCAGCCGGCCGTCGGATGGAAGTCGAATGCGGGCAGAGCACGATTCGTGCTTGCGGGAAGCGGCCGCGTCGCAGCGGTCGCGCAGGGCCGAACACGAACGCGGGTGGCGAAGTAAATGCCATGCCACGCGACATCTTTACAGCCGGGGCGCGATTCGGACGGGCCACCCGGCATGCTAGCAGGCGTCGCCCGTATCGGGTGCGATGGTTTCATGACGGATCGGTGAATGCTTCGACCCTGTCGTTGGGGCTGGGCGTTGGTGCCGCTGCGCTGCGCGAGCCGATTGCCGACACGGCGCGGCGCGATACGTTACCGGCCGCCGACGGCGCGGTTCGCGAGATGGTCGACCATCCGCTGGGCGGCGGGCTGCAGCGTATCGAAGCGCTGGAAACACACGATGAAGCGACGCTTCGCCCATGAGTCGGTGAGCGGAATCATGTGCACGCCGAGCGACTGCCGGTAAGCCGCCGCGACTTCGACCGGAATGACGCTGATGCCCAGGCCCGCGGCCACGACGCGAAACGCCGCGTCGAAACTCGACACGATCACGCGATACGACACGGTCCGGCCGCGGTCCGCGGCGGCCCGCTTGAGCATCGTATGAACAGCGGTGGCCGGCGGCAAGCCGACGTGCTCGAATTCGAGCGTGTCGTCGAAGCCGATCAACCGACGGCCGGCGAGCGGATGCTCGGGATGCACGGCGAGCGCCAGCTGGTCGTGGCGATAGGACCGCTCCTGCAGCCCTTGCAGATCGACGTTGTCCCAGCACACGCCGAGCGCGGCAGCCCCTTCGCGCACCTGCCGGACAAGATCGCGCGACAGCCGCTCTTCCACGTCGACCTTGATGTTCCGGTTGGCGGGGTCTCGCATGAACGACGCGATGTCGTCCAGCAAGACTTCCGCGATCGCCGATGCCGACGCGCAGATGCTCACGCGCCCCTGCAACCCGTCGCCGATCGCGGTGACGTCGGCTGCGATCCGCTCCATCGTGAACAACATGCTGCGCGCATGCTCGAGCAGCGCGATGCCGGCCGGCGTGGGCGCGACGCCGCGTCGTGACCGCGTGAGCGCCGGCACGCCGAGATCGCTTTCGAGCTGCGCGATGCGCTTGCTGATCGCCGAAGGCTCGATGTGCGCTTCTTGCGCGGCACGCGCGATATTGCCGTGATCGCACACCGCCACGAACAGGCGCAGGGTCTTGAGGTCGATGTCGCGCATCGGTGCAGTCTCCGCGTGTCGAAACGTTCCGGGCCGGAATTTTTCCGGTCGATTCCGCCGGTTTCCGGGTTCTCCGGGAATGCCAGAAATTACCACGGCGACGCCGACGCGTCGCGCCGCCGGTATTGCTTTCGAAATGCCTTCATGGCGTGACGTGCAGGGATTCCGTTTCGGAACGATGTCGGTTCCAAACCGATGCTTTACGTTTTTTCGGGAATCTCTAAAGTGGGGCTATCGCCGGCGTGTAACGACCGGCCACCGATTGCGGAGACAGCCCACGCCATGCCTTCTTTTCCCACCCACGTCGTGATTCGCGAGGTCGGATTGCGCGACGGCCTGCAAAGCATCCAGGCCGTTCTGCCGACCGCGCGCAAGCTCGAATGGATCGCCGGCGCCTACGCGGCCGGCCAGCGCGAGATCGAAGTCGGCTCGTTCGTGCCGGCGCGGCTGCTGCCGCAACTGGCCGATACCGCCGAACTCGTCGCATACGCGAAAACGCTGCCGGGCCTCGCTGTGTCGGTGCTGGTGCCGAACCTGAAAGGCGCGCAGCGCGCGCTCGAAACCGGCGCCGACCTGCTGCTCGTGCCGTTGTCCGCGAGCCGCGAACATAGCCTCGCGAACCTGCGCAAGACGCCCGATGAAGTCGTCGCCGAAGTCGCGCGCATCCGCGCCGAGCGCGATGCCGCCGGGTCGACGACGCTGATCGAAGGCGGCATCGGCACGGCATTCGGCTGCACGATCCAGGGGCGCGTCGCACCGGACGAGGTCCTGCGCTGCATGCAGGCGCTGCTCGATGCGGGCGCGGATCGCGTCAGCATCGCCGATACGGTCGGCTACGCGGGGCCGGCCGCCGTGCGCGCGCTGTTCGAGCGGGCGCGTCGCGTCGCCGGCGAGCGCTTCTTTTGCGGTCACTTTCACGATACGCGCGGCCTCGCGCTTGCGAACGTCTATGCCGCGCTCGAAACCGGCGTCGCGCGTTTCGACGCGACACTCGCCGGCATCGGCGGCTGCCCGCACGCGCCGGGCGCAAGCGGCAATGCGGCGAGCGAAGACCTGGCGTTCATGCTCGCCGACATGGGTATCGATACCGGCATCGACCTGCCGGCGCTGCTGGCGCTGCGCGCCAAGGTCGCGCGCTGGCTCGACGGCGAATCGCTGCACGGCGCGCTGTGGCGGGCCGGCCTGCCGAAAACCCATCGCGCGTCGATCGCGCTCAATGCCTGAGGACTTCATGGAAACCAACGCAAGACTGCCGCTCGACGGCGTGCGCGTGATCGAATTCACGCACATGGTCATGGGGCCGACGTGCGGGATGATTCTCGCGGATCTCGGCGCGGAGGTCATCAAGATCGAGCCGCCCGGCGGCGACAAGACCCGCACGCTGCCGGGCCTCGGCATCGGCTTCTTCCGCACCTTCAACCGCAACAAGAAGAGCGTCGTCCTCGACATCAACACGCCGGAAGGCAAGGACGCGGCGGTCGAACTGATCGGCACCTGCGACGTGATGCTCGAGAATTTTCGTCCGGGCCTGATGACGAAACTTGGTCTGGACTACGATACGTTGTCGAAGGCATTCCCGCGGCTCGTCTATGTGTCGCACAAGGGCTTCCTGCCAGGGCCGTACGAGAAGCGGCTCGCGCTCGACGAAGTCGTGCAGATGATGGGCGGGCTGTCATACATGACGGGGCCGGTGGGCCGGCCGTTGCGCGCGGGAACGTCCGTCAACGACATCATGGGCGGCATGTTCGGTGCGATCGGCGTGCTCGCCGCGCTGCGCGAACGGGACGTCACCGGGCGCGGCCAGGAAGTGCAAAGCGCACTGTTCGAGAACTGCGTGTTCCTCTGCGCGCAGCACATGCAGCAGTATGCGATGACGCATGAAGCGCCGCCGCCGATGCCCGCGCGCGTGTCCGCCTGGAGCGTGTACGACGTGTTCACGCTTGCCGACGACGAGCAGCTATTCATCGGCGCCGTCAGCGACAAGCAGTTCATCACGCTGTGCGACGTGCTGGGCCGGCCGGATCTGCCCGCCGAGCCGCGCTTTGCCAGCAACGCGCTGCGGGTGGCGGTCCGGCCGGCGTTGCTCGATGTTCTTGGCGACATCCTGAAGGGGCACCGGATCGACGAACTGACGCCGAAGCTCGAAGCCGCGGGCATTCCGTATGCACCGATCGTGCGACCGGAGCAATTGCTCGACGATCCGCATCTGAAGGCGAGCGGCGGCCTCGTGCCGATGGAGGCCGACGACGGCACGATGACCGACGTCGTGCTGCTGCCGCTGACGATGGGCGGCCGCCGGCCGGGCGTCCGGCAGGCGCTGGCCCGGGTCGGCGAACACACGCACGAGATTCTTTCGCGGCTGACCGGACGCGCGGCCGCATGACCCGCTACCGCCTCGGCAGCGATCCGATCCGTCGAGGTGTCGCAGCACGAAACCGATGAGAACCATGCGCCGCGCATGACGTGCGCGGCGCGCAACACCGGCAGACGGACCACGATCGAACAACAAGGCCGTCGACAATCGCCGTATCAGGAGACAGACATGCAGCCCACCGTCACCGCGGATTCGCGTCCGCACGATTCGCCCTTCATCGATGTCGACGCCATGCCGGGCGCAGCGATCGCCGCGCGCATGGATCGGCTGCCGATCACCCGCCATCTGTGGATGCTGGTGCTGCTGATTTCACTGGGCGGCTTTTTCGAAGTCTACGACCTGATCTTCACCGGCTATATCGCGCCGGGCATGGCGAAGAGCGGCGTGCTGCAAACCACCACGCACGCATTTTTCGGCTTCACCGGAATCGCCGGCTTCATCGCCGCGACGTTCGCCGGCCTGTTCGTCGGTACGTTCGGGCTCGGCTGGATGCCCGATCGCTACGGCCGGCGCGCGGTGTTCACGGTGTCGCTGCTCTGGTATTCGATCGGCTCGGTGATCATGGCATTTCAGACGACCGCCGAAGGCATGATTCTCTGGCGCTTCATCACGGGAATCGGTGTCGGGGTCGAGATCATCACGATCGACAGCTACGTGACGGAACTCGTCCCGCAGCAGATGCGCGGTCGCGCGATGGCGTTCAACCAGAGCGTGATGTTCGCGGCGGCGCCGGTCGCCGCGATCCTGTCGTACTGGCTGGTGCCGACCACGATGTTCGGCATCGACGGATGGCGCGTCGTGGTGCTCGCGGGCGCGCTCGGCGCGTTGCTGGTGTGGTTCATCCGGCGCGGCGTGCCGGAGAGTCCACGGTGGCTCGCGATGCACGGACAGGTCGCGAGGAGCGACGCGATCGTGCGGCACATCGAGGCGATCGTCGAACGTCAGTCGGGGCAGCCGCTGCCGGCGCCGTCACCGATCGTCGAACAGCCGCGGCATCGACGCGCATCGCTCGCGGAGTTGTGGCAGCCGCCGTATCGCTCGCGCCTCGTGATGCTGATCGTCTTCAACTTCTGCCAGGCGATCGGCTATTACGGTTTCGCGAACTGGGTGCCGACGCTGTTGATCAGCCAGGGCATCACGGTCACGAAAAGCCTGCTCTATTCGTTCATCATCGCGTTCGCGTTGCCGGTCGGGCCGCTGCTGGCGATGGCCGTCGCCGACCGGATCCAGCGCAAATACCTGATCGTCGGCGGCGCGCTGGTCGTGATCGTCTGCGGGACAGCGTTCGCGCAGGTCAGGGCCGTGGTGCCGCTCATCCTGCTCGGCGTATTGATCAGCTTCGCCGGCCAGATCATCTCGGTGTGCTACCACGCTTACCAGGCCGAGTTGTTCCCGACGGCCGTGCGGTGCCGCGCCAATGGCATCGTGTACTCGGCCAGCCGGGTCGGCGCGATGATGTCGGGTTTTGCGATCGCATTCCTGCTTCGCGATTTCGGGTTGCCCGGCGTATTCGCCGGCATCACGGCGTGCATGCTGGCGGTCGCGGTATCGATCGGATTCTTTGGCCCGAAGACCAACGGCCTGCGCCTTGAGGAGCTGAACCGTTGACGGGCCGTTGTGCGGGTGGCGGCGCGCTCGCCACCGTAAAGCTTTACCGATACGTCCACACCCGATGCATCACGAACATCGTCGGCGGGATCAGCAGCGCGATCGCGACGATGGCCCAGCCGCGCGGCACGTCGAGCAGTTCGGCGGCGCGCGCGAGCAGCATCGTTTCTACGAAGCCGGCCAGCGCGACCGTCAGATAGCGCACCAGATTGCGCGACTGCACCGTCGACGAGAAGCTCCACAGCGTATTCGCGAGATACGAGAACGCCGTCGCGCACACGAACGCGACGGCGTTCGCGAGCACCTGCGTCGCATCGAACAGCGCATACATCGCGGATGCGACCAGCACGTGCAGCGCGGTCGAGCAAAGCCCGGACAGGCCGAAGCGCGCGAGCCGCACGCGCTCCGCGCAGAGCAGTTCGAACATCGCGATCTCCGCCGGTCAGCGCGAGCCGACCCGCACGCGGGCCGGCTGGACGCGGCGGCGTGCGGCCGTGCGCCGCGCGTCGCGCGCGACCGGCAGCTCGATCACCTTGGCGTGCGCCTCGTAGCGGCGGCGAATCAGATAGACGGGGCGTTGCTTCGACTCGTCGTAGATGCGCCCGATGTACTCGCCGACCACGCCGATGCCGATGAGCTCGATCCCGCCGATGAACAGCGTGACCGACAGCAGCGACGCATAGCCGAGCACCGGGTTGCCGAACAGCAGCGTACGGCCCACGATGAACGCGCCGTACAGGAAGGAGAGCGCGGCGATGCCCAGGCCGATGTAGGTCCAGCTGCGCAGCGGCACGGTGCTGAAGCTCGTGATCCCTTCGAGCGCGAAGTTCCACAGCTTCCATCCGGAGAACTTCGAGTGCCCGGCGCTGCGCGCTTCGCGCTGGTATTCAATGATCACGGTCCGGTAGCCGACCCATGCGAACAGCCCTTTCATGAAACGATGCCGCTCCGGCAGGCTGCGTAGCGCGTTCACGACCTTGCGATCCATCAGCCGGAAGTCGCCGACGTTCTCCGGCAGCTTCACGTCCGACAGCAGGTTGTGGACGCGGTAGTAGATCGAGGCGGCGGTGCGCTTCGCGAACGAATCGCAGGCGCGGTTGCTGCGCTTCGCGGCGACGACTTCAACACCGTCGCGCCAGTGCTCGAGCATCACCGGAATCAGGCTCGGCGGATCCTGCAGGTCGGCGTCGAGCGGGATCACGGCGTCCCCGGCCGCTTCGTCGAGGCCGGCCGTCAGCGCCGCTTCCTTGCCGAAGTTGCGCGTGAGATCGATGACACGCACGCGGCGGTCGCTCATGCTGATCCGGATCAGGCGTTCGAGCGTGTCGTCGCGGCTGCCGTCGTTGACGCAGACGATTTCGAAACGGATCGCGTCGAGGCCGGCCATCAACGGAATCACGACGTCGAAGAAGCGTTCGACGGCTTCGCCTTCGTTGTAGAACGGCACGACCAGCGAGACGAGTGGCGTGTAGAGTGATTCGCGCATGATGGTTCCCCTGTGATCGCGTGTCAGCGGCCGATGCCGAAGGTCGGGCGGCCGGTGCGGCGCAGTCCGTGCGCCGGGCGGTGATGTGAGCGCAACGGATGCGTGAAGCCGGTTTCGGTCGTGCTGTCGCTTGCGTCGGGCATCGACGGCACGTCGTGCCTTTCCCGTGCGATCCGGCTGACGAGCAGCGCCAGCGACGCCAGCGTGACGAGCGGCATGAACTGGAACGACAGGTGCGGGACCAGCACGAGGCCGGCGAGCGGCATCACCCACAGCAGCAGCAGCCATTCGCGATCGAAGCGCCGCCAGCCGTGCGTCCATGCATAGCGTGCGTACCACGCGATCACGAGGCCGTACCAGGTCAGGTCGTAGTCGTACAGATAAGGGCTGACGATCAGGCACGCGCACGCGAGGGTCGCCGCGCGCAGCGCGTACGAACACGCGCCGCGCCACGCGTACACGACGGCGATCGCGGCGGTCGCGGCCGACAGCAGCTGCAGCACGCGCGCGACCGCGGCGGGCCAGCCGGCCATCGTGGCGAGCGCGAACACGGTCGGCATGCGTGCGAGCTTGGCGTGGCCGGCGCCGACGATCTGGTATGCGGCGTGCAAGCCGTGCGCGAATGCGACCCAGGCGTCGAAGCCGAACATCAGCGTCGACAGCGCGAAGCCGCTGGCGATCGTCGCGACCCATGCGGCCAGCGCACGCCATTGTCCGGCGCACAGCAGCGCGAGCGGAAACAGCACCGCCATCTGCGGCTTCATCGTCAGCAACCCGAAGCAGATGCCGGCGATGACGGGGCGGCGGTTCAGCGTCAGCAGCCCGACGCCGGCGAGCGTCGCGGTCAGCAGGCTTGTCTGCCCGACGATCACTGCGAGAAACGCGCCAGGGAACGCGAGCGCGCAGAGCAGCGCGCCCTCGCGCTGTACGGTTGCGCGGATCGTCGTCACGAACAGCGCGTAGGTGGCGCCCAGCCACAGCACCACCGCGAACATGTACGGCAGCCAGCCGAGCGGCAGCACGAACATCAGCATCGTGGGCGGGTAGAGCCACGGCAGCGAGCCGCTCCCGGCGTTCATCAGCGGGAGCGCGACCTTCTCGACCTCGAACAGCGACGGCAGGTTCCACGCGTTGATCCCGAGGCCGTGAGCGGCGAGCCTCGCGGCGCCCCAGATCGGCGCGACATCCTGTGCCAGGGGTTCAGGCAGGGATGTTTGCGACCAATGTACGCGCGCGAGATACACGAACATGAACAGCAGTTCGGCAAACAATACCGCTGCCGCATAGAGGCGCACCCGATCGCGATTGAGCCAATGCGGGAAACGGCGCGGGCCGGCGATCGGCAGCTCCGGATGGGCGTCCATTGCCGAATCCGCGTGCAGGAGGGAGAGTGGCGATTTCATTGCGCGCTCCGCGGTGCAAGGCTTGCGCGACGCACGACGACGAACAGGACGGCGAGCAGCACGATCGGGCCGATCTGCGGCAGCTTCATTATCCGGTTGAACACCTCGAATATCGGCAGCAGCCACGCGAGCACGATCACGATCTGATCTCCCGGCAGCCAGCCATCTTCCAGGCCGTGAGCGATCACGCAGAACACCGCGATGCCGAGCCACGCCAGTTCGTAACTCCACAGATAGGGTGTCGTCACCAGCGCGGCGACCGCCAGCGCCGCGCCGCGCAACCGCATGTCGGCCGTGCGGCGCCAGACATGGACGGCTGCTGCGATGGCGAGCAGTCCGACGGCGGCTTGCGCGGCGAGCGCGATCGGAATCGATGCACCCGCGAGCCGCAGCGCCGCGAACGTCGTCGGTGAAACGAACCAGTAGGCAGGCAGGGTGAAATGCATGCCGCGCACGATCGACATCGCGTGGGCCAGGCCGGTCAGCGAGCTGGTGCCGGTCAGCGCGATGCCGGCCACCACGAACAGCGTGGTCGCGAGCGCCGCCGCCGCGAAGGTGCGCCACGCACGCGCCGCGATCAGCACGAACGGAAACACCATCGCCATCTGCGGCTTGATGGCGAGCAGCCCGATCAGCACGCCGGCGACGATCGGGCGTCGGCCGAGGAAATGCAGCGCGAGCGCGGCGATGCCGGCGGTCAGGATGCTGTTCTGCCCGTACAGGACGGACGCGAACACGCCGGAATAGGCGAGCACGACGAGCGCGGCGGCGCGTGGAACGGGCAGGTGCGCACGCAGGCCCGACAGTCGAAGAACGGCGTACGCATAGCATAAAAGACTGCCCGCAAAAAAGAGGAAATACGCGGGCAGGAAAGGCACGAGGGCAATCGGCGCGACGAACAGCAGCATCGTCGGCGGATAGAGCCAGGGCAGCGATTGGTGACCCAAATAGCCACCGAACTGCGCTACCTCGGCATGGGAGAAGAAGACCGGATCGTAGATCGCCGCGGCATGGCCTTGCAGCACGAGTTGCGATGCGGTCCAGAAGACGGCGAAGTCGACGCCCGGCCGGGCGGTGGTTTGCGACGTGAAGGTATTCGTGACGGCGCCCCAGGTGATCAGGAATCCAACGCAGAGCATCAGCATGATGCAGCTGTACGGAATGATCCGGTCCGCTGTCAGCCATTGAGTACAGCGTTTGGCGCGATAGTCCACTCCACGATTGGCTGTGTACATGATGCCCCGTTTGCAGTGAAGGCCGCATGGTGTGCCGCAGCCTTTTTGTGTTGTCGTGTATCCGGAGCGAATCGCATTCGATGGCGCTGTCCGGTGAATGCATTGTTGGAGAAAAAATCGCGTGACGCAAACCGCGGGCTGAATCGTGAAATATCGATTTGGCGGCGACAGGGCTGAAAACCGCGTTTTGACGTCTGAAAAAACCGCGCCGGCGCAAATGATGTTTCTCGCTTGAAACATTCCGGGTTTTTGGCCGGTCCGGCACGTCGTGGAACCGGCGTCGGGGGAGCGGCCTCGAGGATTCGGGAAAGTCCCGAGAAAATTTTTTGATGCCTTGCACAGCGCGGCGGCGCTCACGCCGGCACGTCACGGCGACCGGCACGCGTATATCAAATCTGAAACATTTCGCGCATCGGGCCGAAGCCCCACTGGTGGGCGAATCGCCCGAACCCTTGCTGCGCCTGGCTTTCTTTGCGGCTGGCCTGCTCTTTGCGTCAAGGTCCGCACGACAGTCGAGGATGTGACGAATGACCGGTTCAAGCAACGGACTCACCGAACCGGACTGAATCACCTGCGGAAAGCAACGGATCGAGGGCGCATCGGGGAATACGCCGCCCAGGCCTTGAAAACCGCCGGAATCGTCGACCGAGCGATACGCGACGGCATCGTCCGCGCAACAAGAATCACATGACAGCATTTGGGGAATAAAAATGAAAGACCGGAGCACGCCGCGGCTTGCACGCCGCGCAGAAGATCTGCAGCAGCATCGACGCGTTGGCGTCATCCGCTCAATCCGTATTCATGCCCGGAACGGTCTCGCCGTTCTGCTCGATCGCGCGTTCCGCCCGATCGCAGCCTGCATGCATATCGCACGCATCAGCTCACCGACGATCGTTCGCCAGGCCAGGCTCGTACCCTGCCGTGTGCGTCGCTGAGCGCTACATCCGCATTCTTTTGTTGTGCCGGTGGTACCCGCTCCCCGCGTCGATCCCCGACAACGGGAATTTCATAGTAGTGCGAAAGGAGAATAGCCATGTCCACATTCGTTCAGAAGGTCCGCGGTTTCTTTCAAGACGAGCAAGGCGTGACGGCCATCGAATACGGCCTGATCGCCGCGCTGATCGCAGTCACCCTCGTTGCAGCACTGACGTTGGTCGGCAAAGACCTCAACGACGTCTTCAACTTGATTGCAGACGACCTCAACTCGGCGCTCTGAATGACGGGGCGGCGAACGGTGGGTCCGGCCCGTTCGTCGCCAATCCGTCGCGCGCGCAGGGCCGGACGCAACACCCACGGATGCAGGATGGAATGAACGGCGGATGGCTCGGCCGGTGCAGTGCTCGAGCCTTCCCCGCTCCTTGATCGACCGAATCGGAGGCCGCCATGCGGGCCAGGGAACGAGCGGTATCGGTATTGCGATGGATCGGCGACGACCAGGGCGTGACGTCGATCGAGTATGCGTTGATCGGTGCGCTGGTCGCCACCGTCGTCATGGCAAGCGTGATGACGCTGGGAGGCTCGCTTGACGACACGTACAACATGATCGCGTCGGTCGTGACCGATGCAGTGAATACCGCACTGGGTCAGTGATCCCTGACATTACGTTCAATCGAGGTCCGCCATGTTGTTGCCTGCCGCGCTGCCTTACCCGGTTCCGTTGTGCGTGACGCTGCTCGCGATCGTCGCGGCCAGCACCGACATCACGAGCCGACGCATTCCGAACCGGCTCGTCGCGCTCGGTCTGGTCGGCGCGCTGATCGCACAGTGCGCGCTGCACGGGATCCAGGCAGGTGCGCTTGCATGGCTGGCGGGCGCGGCGACCGGCTTCGGCCTGCTGCTGCCGTTCTATCTGCTGCGCGGAATGGCTGCAGGCGACGTGAAGCTGATGCTCGCGATCGGCGCATGGGTCGGCGCGCAGATGACGTTCTACATCGTGCTGGCCACCTTTCTGGTCGGCGGGATCGGCGCGATCGGCTTTGCACTGCTGCGCGGACGCATGCGCCAGATGTGCGCGAACGTCTGGACGCTGATCGCGCGCCGCTCGACCGGCGCGTATGCAGGGGCAACCGACGGCCCCGTGGAATTCGCGTCGGTTGGCGCGTTGCCGTATGGCGTGGCGATAGCCGCCGGCACGCTGGGCATGCTGTTCGTTTCGTCTGTATAGCGTGACGAACCCGCAACGAGGATGAAACGCACATGAACACGATCCCCACCGAACCGAAACGCGACGCGCAGGTTGCACACCTGCCGTATCCGCCGCCGTCGCGGGAGGTGCATGCGAAACCGGGCGCGCTGCTGCCGCCGGCGCCGCGCTCGCTCGAGGAAACCGGCTTGACCCAGGCGTTCGTCGCAGGGCTCGTGCTGAAGTCGACGCTGGTGCTCGGTCGCCCGTCATACGGTGTCCTGATCGAGCGCCACTGCCTGCCGCTCGCGGTGCTCGATGATGTCTTCGCGTTCCTGGTGCGCGAGCATCTGGTCGAACTGACCCATCGCGGCAAGACCGACCTCGACGTGACGTTCCGCCTGACCGACGCGGGCCGCGTGCTCGCGCTCGAAGAGCGTGCGCGCAGCAGCTACAGCGGCCCCGCGCCGGTGACGCTCGACGCGTATCTCGACTGCGTGTCCGACCATTCGGTGCGCAAGCTGCGCGTGTCCCAGAACGACGTATGGGCCGTATTCGAAGGCGTCGTCATGGACACCGCGGTCCTCGATTCGGCGGCCGCGGCGCTCAACGCCGGCCGTCCGCTGCTGATCCACGGCCCCGCCGGCAGCGGCAAGACCTTCCTCGCGGAGCGCCTTGGCGCGCTGATGGGCGGCCACGTGCCGGTGCCGCACGCCATTTACGCCGCCGGCGAAGTGATCCAGATCTACGACCCGATCGTGCATGTCGACGCGGCGTCGCAAGCCGACGGCCAATCGGCCGATCGCCGCTGGCGCCTGTGCGAGCGGCCCGTCGTGATGTCGGGCGGCGAGCTGACGCTCGACGAGCTCGACCTGCGCCGCGACGAGGGGGCAGGCTTCTATCAGGCGCCGCCGCACATGAAGGCGAACATGGGCATGTACATCGTCGACGATCTCGGCCGCCAGCGCGTCGAGCCGCGCGACCTGCTCAACCGCTGGCTGCGCCCGCTCGACCGCGGCGTCGATTTCCTGACGCTCGAGTCCGGCAATCGTCTCGTGCTGCCGTTCGATGTCTGGCCGGTGTTCTCGAGCAACCTGGCACCGGAGCAGTTCGCCGACGACGCATTCTTGCGCCGGCTCGGCTCCAAGCTTCACGTCGGCGCGATGTCGATCGACCACTACCGCGCGGTGTTCGATGCCGCATGCGTGTCGCTCGGGCTGGTGCCGGCACAGGACGCATTCGACTATCTGCTGCACCGGCTGCACCTGCCGAGCGGCAAGGCCTATCTCGCATGCTTCCCGATGGATCTGCTGCGCCTCGTCGCCGCCGGCGCGCGGTATCGCGGCGATCCGCCCGAAGTGACGCACGACGCGCTGTACGACGCATGGGCCAGCTATTTCGGCTCGGCGCCGGCGCGCGACGGCGGGCATCCGCCGCCTGTCGATCACGGCGGGCGCACGTACATAACCGGTTGAGCCGTTTCTTTCACGATTCGTTGAGGAGCATTGCCATGAAAAACAGTCGAGCGCTCATGATGCTGATCATCGCGATGGTCGCGGGGCTAGCCGCGGTCGTGTTCGCATCCCGCTGGTTGATGCATACATCCAGCAGCTCGGTCACGTCGGTCGCGGTCGCGACCACCGACCTGAACCTGGGCGAGCCGCTCGGGCCGAACCAGATCCACATGGTGAGCTGGCCGTCGGGCAGCGTGCCGACCGGCGCGTTCGCCGACACGAAGGAGCTCGAAGGGCGCGTCGTGCGCACGAGCCTCGCCCGCGGCGAGCCGGTGATCGAGTCCAAGCTCGCGCCAGTCGGCACGAAGGGCGGGTTGTCAGCGGTAATCGCCGACGGCAGCCGCGCGATCACCGTGCGGGTGAACGACGTGGTCGGCGTCGCGGGCTTCGCGCTGCCGGGCAACTACGTCGACGTGATCGTCAACACGCAGGAACAGCAGGGCAAGGCCGACGGGCAGAGCATCTCGAAGATCGTGCTCGAGCACATCCTCGTGCTCGCCGTCGCGCAGCAGGTCAGCCGCGACGACACCGCACCGAAGGTCGTCAACGCGGTGACGCTCGAAGTCACGCCCGATCAGGCCGAACGCCTCGACCTCGCGCGCAGCGTCGGCACGCTGTCGCTCGTGCTGCGCAACCAGGTCGACCAGAAGACGCGGACCACCGACGGCGCAACCAAGCTGACGTTGCTTGGCAAGGCCCCGGTACCCGACACGACGCCCGCACCGGCACCCGCGCACGTACGGACCGTGCGCGTGCATGTCGCGTCGCACGCCGCACCGGAAGCGCGCCGCGATTGCGTCGGTGTACTGACCGGTGTGCACGGCAGCGTCGAATGTTTCTGAACACGCAGCACACATCCAGATAACCAGATTAACCAGATCGGCCGCCGTCAAGGCACGGCGGCCTTGCAAGGCAAAAACCGGCGTCTCGCCGGTCACTCGGGGGATCAGACGAAATGAAGATCAATCCGCAATATTCAGGTACCGGCCCGGTGCGTACGCGCATCGCCCGGGGCGCGATGATGGCCGCGATCCTCTGTGCAGGAACGTTGACCGTGTACAGCGCACTGGCCCAGGAAGGCGCCGAATCGGCCGCGCTGATGAAGGGCGGTGCCAGCGCGCCGGCCGCCGTCGCGAAGGGGCCGATGCAGATGACGATCAGCATGGCGCCGGCGCCGGCCACCGCGGCCGCCGCATCGGCGGCGCCGATGCGCGGACCGAACTGCGTGGGCGCGGTGCGTGATGCGACCAGCGTCACCGTGCCGCTCGGCAAGTCGCTGCTCGTGCCGATGCCGGAGCCGGTGCGCAACCGCACCATCGGCAATCCGGCCGTCGCGCAGGCGACGATGGTGTCGCCGCAGACGCTGTACATCCTCGGGCTGTCGGTCGGCACGACCAACATGATCGTGCAGGGCAGGAGCGGCGCATGCCGCGTGATCGACGTGGCGGTCGGCGCGGACGCCGGCGGCCTGCAGTCGTCGCTGCAGCAGCTGATGCCGGGCGAGCGCGACATTCACGTGTCGACCGCCGCCGGCACGATCGTGCTGGCCGGCACCGTGTCGAACTCGCAGGCCGCGCAGCAGGCCGTGCAGATCGCCCATGCGTACAGCGACAGCGCCGGGGACGGCGGCGGGGCCGGCAAGGGCGCCGGCGTGCTGAACATGCTGGCCGTCACGTCGCCGCAGCAGGTGATGCTCGAGGTGAAGGTCGCCGAAGTGTCGAAGACGCTGATCAACCAGATGGGCAGCGCATTCAACATCCAGGGCGGCTTCGGTTCGTGGAGCGGTGCGTTGGTCAGCAACCTGCTCGCGGGCGTTGCCAGCGCCGGGATCTTCAACAAGGCGAACAACAAGCCGTTCAGCGTCGCGGCCGATGCACAGAACACCGACAACCTCGTCAAGATCCTCGCGGAGCCCAACCTCGTGACGATCAGCGGCCAGGAAGCGACGTTCCTTGCCGGCGGCAAGATATTCATCCCGATCCCGCAGAGCAGCGGCAACGGCACGTCGTCGATCACGCTGCAGGAGGAGGAGTTCGGCGTCGCGCTGAAGTTCACGCCGACGGTGCTCGCGAACGGCCGCATCAGCCTGAAGGTCGCGCCGGAAGTGTCGGAGCTGTCGCAGACGGGTGTCACGCTGAGCGCGACGAACATCGGCGGCACGTCGATCCTGCCGCTGATCACGACCCGGCGTGCGTCGACGACGGTCCAGATGAGCGACGGCGAATCGTTCGCGATCGGCGGGCTGATCAAGGACAACGCGACCGGCGCGCTGAAGGCGATCCCGGGCGTCGGCGAGGTGCCCGTGCTCGGCGCGCTGTTCCGCAGCACGTCGTTCCAGCAGGACCGCACCGAACTGATCTTCCTGATCACGCCGCACCTGGTGAGGCCGCTGCAGACCGCCGACGTGCCGTTGCCGACCGACAGCTTCTCGAAGCCGAACGAAGTCGACGTGTACGCGACCGGCAACATGGAAGGCCGCAAGGGTGTCCGCAAGGCGACCATGCAACCGTCGAACGGCGCGGCACCGCAGACGCCGGCTCCGGCACCGGCTCCCGCACCGCAATCGGCCGCGCCGGTCGCACCTGCCGCCGCACTGCCCGCACCGCGTGCGCCGCAGCCCGCCCAGGCACCGGCGCCGGTGCCGGCCCAGCCGGAGAAGGCCGGCGCTGCCACGGCCGAGGCCGTGGGGGCGGTGAACGCCGAGCCGGCGCCTGCCGCGCGGCCGCAGCCGCAAGCGCCCGCGCAACCGCAGGCCGATGCGGCCGGTGCGGCGCGGATCGCGCGCATCGAAGCCGCAGCCGCGCGCCTCGCGGCGGCCGGCTCCGCCACGCCGGCGAAACCTGCGCCGCGTCCGACGCCCAGTGTGCCGGCCGCCCATGCGCAGATCGCGCGGGCGAGCGCGGCACCCCAGTCCACCGATCGTTGAAGCTATCCAAGGGGAAGCTCATGAAATCCGCCTACCTCGTATTCGTGCGCCGCGCGGCGCTTGCCGTCCCGCTCGCGTTCGCACTCGCCGGCTGCATGTCGTCGAGCCCGGTGTGGGACAGCCGCTTCGGCGACTCGGTCCGCGCCGTCACGCAGGCCCAGATCATCGATCCGCATGCCGGGGAACACGCGGCAACGCACCCGGGGGTCGATGGCCGCGCCGCCGCGTCCGCGCTCGACAGCTACGACAAGTCGTTCAAGCAGCCCGAGCCGAAAGCCAATGCATTCGTGATCGGCATCGGCAAGTCGGCGCAATAAAACAGGCACGCTCAGGGAGAACGCCATGTCCAGCGCAGCTCGTCATCCGAAGCTCACGCGTCGCGGTCTGCATCGTCAGCAAGGCGCCGTCGCGATCATCGTCGGTCTCGCACTGGCGGTGATGATCGGGTTCGTCGGTCTCGCGCTGGACCTCGGCAAGCTGTACGTCACGCGCAGCGAACTGCAGAACAGCGCCGATGCGTGCGCGCTGTCCGCTGCGCGCGACCTGACGTCGGCCATCAGCCTGCAGGTCGCGGAAGCCGACGGCATCGCCGCCGGCCACGCGAATTTCGCGTTCTTTCAGCAGAACGCGGTACAGATGCAGACGGATTCGAACGTCACGTTCAGCGATTCGCTGACCAATCCGTTTCTGACCAAGACGGCGGTCGCCACGCCGGCGAACGTCAAATACGTGAAGTGCACCACGCAGTTGAGCAACATCGCGCACTGGTTCATCGAGGTGCTCAACACGATTCCCGGCCTGCAGGTCGCGAATGCGGCGCAGGTCGCGGCCAGCGCGATCGCGACGGTCGGGGCCGGGCAGACCACCTGTGCGATTCCGGTGTTCGTGTGCAAGCCGGCGTCCTCCGCGCCGTACAAGGTCGGCGACTGGATCTCGTCGCCGTCCGGCTCGTCGACGACGTACGGGCCCGGCAACTTCGGCTGGGCGGCGCTCGACGGCTCGACGAACGAGCCGACCATCGCCAGCGAACTGTCCGGCAACACCTGCAACATCACGTCGCCGCCGGACCTCGGCTCGACGGGCCTGAAGTCCGCGTCGCTGCGTGCCTGGAACACCCGCTTCGGCATCTACACGAACGGCGCCAACGGCTCGAGCGGCCAGCCTGACTTCACCGGCTACGCGTATGTCGGCCCGAAATACGGGCCGCCGGGAACCCCGGGCATCGTCGGCGACGCGTACACGCAGTTCGTGCTCGATCGCGCGAGCTTCAAGGCCTACCAGGGCGACGGCACGCCGCCGACCGGCAGCGGCATCTCGACCAACGGGACCGTCTCGGCCAGCAACTACCAGACGTATGGCGGCGACCGCCGGGTCGCGCTGGCTCCCGAGGGCGACTGCTCGACGCTGTCGGGAGCCAGCGGCAAGGTGCACGTCACGCAGTGGGACTGCGTGCTGATGCTCGATCCGCTGCCGTTCAGCCCGGGAGCCGGCGGGGTCGTGGCGCACCTCGAATACCTCGGCTCCACGGCCTCCGGCACCACGCCGTGCGCGACGCACGGCCTGCCCGGCAGCGGCAGCTCGGTCGGTATCAAGGTACCGATGCTCGTTCAATAGAGGAGACACGATCATGAAAAGGCTCCCGATTCGCCGGTCACGCATGCGCGGTGTCGCCGCGGTCGAATTCGCGCTCGTGCTGATGCCGATGATCGTGCTCGCGACCGGCGTGGCCGAGTTCGGCCGCGCGATCTACCAGTACGAGACGCTCACGAAGGCGACGCGCAACGCGGCGCGCTACCTGTCGGTGTTTTTGCCGAACGACAGCGCGTATCCGCTCGCGGCGGCGCAGTGCCTCGTCGTGTACGGCAGCACCACGTGCGGCTCCGCCGGCACCGAGCTGGTGCCGGGGCTGACCACGTCGATGGTGATCGTGTGCGATGCCACGCATTCGACCGATTGCGGCGACGCGTCCGACCCGTCGCAGTTCGCGAACCTGCCGACCTACGACTCGACCAACAACGCGCCAAGCGGCACGGCGACCGGCAGCATCAACCTCGTCGAAGTGAAGGTGAAGGGCTATCAGTACCAGCCGATTCCGGCCTACCCGGGGCTGTCGTCGATCACCTTCGGCAACATCGTCACCGTGATGAGGCAAGTGTCATGAACCCGCGTCCCACTCCGCCGTCGCGCCGTCGCGCCCAACGCGGCTCCACGATCGTCGAATTCGCGCTGATCGCGTCGATCCTGATCATGCTGCTGATCGGCATCTTCGAATTCGGGCGCGTGCTGTTTTACTGGAACACGGCGAGCGAGGCCATCCGGCTCGGCGCACGCACGGCGATCGTCTGCGACGTGAACGCGGCCGGCGTCGTGAAGCGCGTGCGGTCGCTCATGCCGATCCTGGCCGACTCGAACGTGTCGGTGAGCTACTCGCCGTCAGGCTGCGACGTGAGCTCCTGCTCGTTCGTGACCGTCAGCATCAGCAATGTCACTGTCAACACGATGATCCCGATCGCGAACGTTGCGATCACGATGCCGTCGTTCACCACGACGCTGTCGCGGGAAAGCCTGAACTCCTCGACGGGCGGCAGCGCCTGTCAATAACGAACCGACGAGGCACAGTCATGATCAATATCCTCGTAGCCGCCGACGATACCGCCCGGCTCATGCAGATCGCGCGTCTGGTCACGGACAGCGGACACTATCGCGTGACACGCGCGCACGGTCGGCCGTCCCAGATCGAGCATCGCACCGATGGACTCGATTCATTCGATATCCTGCTGATCGACGGCGCATTGACCGATGCGGCCGAGCTGTCGGCGATCGAGCGGATCTGCCGGCTGCACCCGTGCCTGATCGGCATCCTGGTGACCGCGGATGCGGCGCCCCATGTGCTGCTGGACGCGATGCGCGCCGGCGCGCGCGACGTGCTGCAGTGGCCGATCGATCCGGCCGCGCTCGCCCACGCGCTCGAACGCGCCGCCGCGCAAAGCACGCGGCGCGACGGCGGCGACACGCGCTTCGTGTCGTTCATGTCGTGCAAGGGCGGCGCGGGCACGAGCTTCGCCGCGAGCAACGTCGCGTACGAGATCGCCGAAGCCCACAAGCGCCGCGTGCTGCTGGTCGATCTGAACCAGCAGTTCGCGGATGCCGCGTTCCTCGTCAGCGACGAGACGCCGCCGTCGACGCTGCCGCAGCTCTGCGCGCAGATCGAGCGGCTCGACGGCGCGTTTCTCGACGCGAGCGTCGCGCACGTGACGCCGACCTTTCACGTGCTGGCGGGCGCGGGCGACCCGGTCAAGGCCGCCGAGATGCGCGAGGATGCGCTCGAATGGATCCTCGGCGTCGCGGCGCCGCGCTACGACTTCGTGATCTTCGACATCGGCGTGAGCATCAATCCACTGTCGATGATCGCGCTGGATCGCAGCGACCAGATCCAGCTCGTGCTGCAGCCCGCGATGCCGCACGTGCGCGCGGGGCGCCGGCTGCTGGAGATTCTCGTGTCGCTCGGCTACCCGCTCGACCAGTTGCGGCTGGTGGTGAACCGGATGACGCGCGCGGGCGACCGGTCCCGCGCCGCGCTCGAGGAAGTGCTCGGCCTGCATGCCAGCTGCACGATACCCGACGACGTCGACACGGTGCGCGAAGCGCTCGACCTCGGGCATCCGGCCTCGCGCGTCGCACGTAGCGCCGCAGTGACGCGGGCATTGCAGGCCTGCGCGAAGCAGATCGTCGAAGGGGACGTGCGCACGCGGCACGGCACGTCCAGCAGCGAACCGTTGATGTCCCGGCTGTTCGGCCGCAAGGCCACGCCGAAGCTCAAATCCATGTGAATCTTTCGGGGAAACCATCATGTCATTGCGCGAACAGATGTCCTTGTACCGGACGCAGCCGCAGGCGGCGGGCACCGAACCGGCAGGTGCGGCGCATTCGTCGGTACGCGATGCGTACCAGAAGCTGCGCCGTGAAATTCACCTGACGGTGCTCGACCGCGTCGAGCTCGAGCGCCTGTCACGCCTGCCGCAGGAACAGGTCCGGCAGGAAATCTCGTCGCTGATCTCGCGCATTCTCGACGAGGAGCGGCTGCTCGCGAACGACATCGAGCGGCGCCAGCTCGCGATCGACGTGTACGACGAAATGTTCGGTTTCGGCCCGCTCGAGTCGCTGCTGCGCGACCCCGGCATCTCCGACATCCTCGTGAACACGTACCGGCAGGTCTACGTCGAACGCAGCGGCCAGCTCGAGCTGACCGACGTGACGTTCTACGACGACGCGCACCTGATGAAGGTGATCGAGAAGATCGTGTCGCGGGTCGGGCGGCGCATCGACGAGTCGACCCCGATGGTCGATGCGCGTCTGCCGGACGGCTCGCGCGTGAACGCGATCATTCCGCCGTCGGCGATCGACGGGCCGCTGATGTCGATCCGGCGCTTCGCGGTCAACCCGCTGAAGATGGACGACCTCGTGAGCTACCAGAGCCTCACGCCGCCGATGGCGGAACTGCTCGACGCGCTGGCCCACGCGAAAGTGAACGTGCTCGTGTCGGGCGGCACCGGCAGCGGCAAGACGACGCTGCTCAACATCCTGTCGCAGCACATCGAGGAGCACGAGCGGATCGTGACGATCGAGGATGCGGCCGAGCTGCAACTGCTGCAGCCGCATGTCGTGAGCCTCGAGACGCGGCCGGAGAATACCGAGGGGCTCGGCGGAATCTCGCAGCGCGACCTCGTGCGCAATGCGCTGCGGATGCGGCCCGATCGCATCATCCTCGGCGAAATCCGCGGCGCGGAGGCATTCGACGTGCTGCAGGCGATGAACACCGGCCACGAAGGCTCGCTTGCGACGATCCACGCGAACACGCCGCGCGATGCGCTCACGCGGCTCGAGAACATGATCAGCGTCGGCGGCCTGACGCTGCCGCCGAAGACGATGCGCCAGCAGATCGCGTCGGCGATCTCGGTGGTGGTCCAGGCGACGCGGCTCACCGACGGCAAGCGCAAGATCGTCAGCATCCAGGAGCTGACCGGGATGGAAGGCGACATCATCAACATGCAGGAGATCTTCACGTTCAAGCGCACCGGCATGGATCGCGACGGTACGGTGCGCGGACACTTCTGCGCGACCGGCGTGCGGCCGAAGTTCGCCGAGCGTCTGCAGGCGTTCGGCATCAACCTGCCGGATTCGCTGTACGACCCGGCGCAGCGTTACGAGACGAAGTGACGACGCGCCATCGTCTGATTCCGGGGAGGCCTCATGGACTCGATCTATTACGGTTTTGTGATTCTCACCTTCGTCGCGGTCGTGCTCGCGATCGAGGGCGTCTATCAATGGTGGAACGCGCGTCATGGTGCCGCGGCACGCCGGATCGAGTCGCGCCTGCGCGCGATGTCGGCCGGCGGCAGCGTGCAGCAGGAGCGACTGTCGATTCTCAAGAAGCGGATGCTCGACGAGTCGAAGCCGTTCGACCGGCTGCTGATGCGGGTGCCGCGTATTCAGGCGCTGGACCTGGTGCTGCAGCAGTCGGGGCTCGACTGGACGGTCGCAAAGCTGGTCACGATCAGCGCCGTATTGCCGGTCACGGCGGCGCTCGCCCTGGCCGTCACCCCGTTGCCGCTGATCGTCGTGCTGCCGATCGCGCTGCTGACCGCATGCCTGCCCGCCATGTACGTGATGCGGCATCGCAACCGGCGGATGGTCAAGCTCGAGCGCCAGCTGCCGGACATCTGCGACATGATCGCGCGCGCGTTGCGCTCCGGCCATTCGTTCTCGAGCGCGCTCGGGATGGTCGGCGAGGAGTTTCCCGATCCGATGGGCGGTGAATTCCGGATCACGTTCGACGAGATCAACTACGGCGTGTCGCTGCACGATGCGCTGGTGAACCTCGCGACGCGCGTGCCGGCCCACGACCTGCGCTACTTCGTGATCGCGGTGCTGATCCAGCGCGAGACCGGCGGCAACCTGGCCGAGCTGCTCGACAGCATCGCGTCGCTGGTGCGCGAGCGCTTCAAGCTGTTCGACAAGGTCCGCGTGCTGTCGGCGGAAGGGCGGCTGTCGGCCTGGATCCTCGGGCTGCTGCCGTTCGGCACCGCGGCCATGATGGCAATGTTGAACCGCGAGTTTCTGTCGGTGCTCTGGCAGGATCCGGCCGGCATCAAGATGGTCGGCGCGATGCTGGGGTCGATGGCACTCGGCCTGCTGTGGATTCGCCGCATCATCCGGATTCGCGTCTGACGCGTGTCTCAGGCTTCACGAACCGATTCGAGGCTGTCATGCAAAACCTGAGCGTAATACATACCGTGATGCTGGCCGGCTTGTTCATCTTCGTCGCCGGCGGCGTGCTGGTCGCGATGCTGCTGTTTGCGCCGCGCAACATCGAGCGCCGGATTCAACAGGCGAGCGGAGCAAGCGTGGGCATCGGCGGCGGTGCGGACGGCGGCGACGGGCAAACGTCGCGCTGGATCGCGAAATTCGTCGAGCTGTCGCAACCGATCTCCCGGTTGTCGGTGCCGCAAGAGGGGTGGGAGAATTCTCCGCTGCGGATTCGGCTGATGAATGCCGGCTGGCGCAATCCGAGCGCGGGCGCGCTTTACTTCGCAGCGAAGACGGTGCTCGCGCTGGTGCTGCCGGGCGCGGCGCTGCTGGCGCTCGCCACGACGCGGCTTGCGGATCAGCGCATGCTGCTGTCGTTCATTCTCGTCGCGCTCGCCGGGATCGGCTACTACGTGCCGAATGTGATCCTCTCGCGGCGGATCGCGACGCGTCAGCGGGTGATCTTCGAGGATTTCCCGGATGCGCTCGACTTGCTGACCGTCTGCGTCGAAGCGGGGCTCGGGCTCGATGCGGCGTTGATGCGGGTGACCGACGAGCTGCGCTTTCGCAGCGAAGTGGTCGCGGGCGAGCTCGACTTGCTGCTGCTCGAGATGCGTTCCGGGTTCACGAAGGAAACCGCGCTGCGCAATTTCGCGCTGCGCACCGGCGTCGAGGATATCGAATCATTCTGCGCGATGCTGATCCAGGCCGACCGCTTCGGCACGAGCATCGCCGAATCGCTGCGCGTGCTGTCCGACATGCTGCGCACGCGGCGGCGGATGCGCGCCGAGGAACGCGCCGCGAAGATCGCGCTGAAGCTGCTGTTCCCGCTGATCTTCAACATCTTCCCGGCGCTCATGTGCGTGTTGCTCGGGCCGGCGATGATTCACGTGTATCGCGTGCTGCTGCCGTCCCTCGCCAGCATCGGACACTGAGCAGCGGCGCGGGTGGCCGCGCGAAACGAATTGGCGTGCCGGCCCGGCCGCACCGGTCGGCCGGCACGGTAGGTCTTCATGGGAGGCTCCTCCTCCCCCCGGGCGGCGCCGCGAGACAGGTCGATCATAGCGGCGTCAACGCAACCCGGACCCCTGGTCGACCCTGGACACAGCCGTAGTCCACTGCCCGTGCGGGTGGGCCCCCTGCGGCTAGTCGCGAACGCAGCCGCGGCAGCGCGCCAGCCGGCCTGGAAGTCGGGCCTGGCAAGACCGGTGCGCACCGCGCGTGCCGCTCCAAAATCCCCTTGAAATTCCCGTTTCGAATTCCTACGATTATTCAAAATCAGGCTCGAACGACGGTGCGCACGGGCGATTGACCTGCGTGCCCGATATATCGAACACGACAACTGAAAATCGAGCGTCTGCCCGACGATACGGAAAACAGGCCAGTCGTCCACGATCAAGGCCGGGGGAACCATGAACGAACACACAGCGCGACGCACGCGGTCCGACGCTTCATCGAGCAGGCGCCCATCCGCGTGGCGTGAACCCGCGAACCCGCCGGGCATCGTCGCGCATCCTCTGCGTCCCGACTCCTGAGCACCGGCGCCCGCAACCGCGCCCGGTACACCATCTTCTCATCGACACCTGCGCATCGGCGCCCACGCGGCCGGCGTGGCGACGCGCGTCGCGCAGTCGACGGACCGACATAACAATTCGAACGAGGGACGCAGCATGGCCATCCATGTGCCTGTGACACGCCGGACGTTTCTGAAGCTCGCCGGTAGCGGCGCCGTCGTCGCCGTGTCGGTCACCCATTTGCCGGCCGTCGTGCTCGCCGCGGGCGACGCAGCGCAGGCCGACGCGAACGGCCCGAACTGGGCGCCGGTGCCCGGCAAGGCGCGCTGGCGCATCGACGGCATGCCGAAGGTCACGGGCCAGAAGATCTATGCGCGCGACTTCAAGGCCCGCGACTTCGTCGGCTGGCCGCAGCAGGAAAACTGGCTCTATGCGTTGCGCTGCGACCGCGTCGACGCCGTGTACCAGGGCTACGATCTCAGCGTGCTGCCGCCCGAGCTGCGACCGATCGCGATCGTCGACAGCGCGTTGCTGAGCGCGCGCCGGATTCCGCTTGCGCCTGAACCCGATCCGATCGCGAACCAGGACATCTACTGGCTCGCGCGGCCCGGTCATCCGGCGGACTGCTACGGGCAACCGGCCGCGCTGCTGATCTTCGAGAACTTCGACGTCTATCGCCACGCGAAGAAGCTGCTCGACTTCAATCGCAGCGTGATCCGCTACGGCGCATCGACCGGCGCGGGCCCGGCCGCACCGGTCGTGCCGTATTTGCCCGTGACCGTCTACGTGCGCGACGACGAACGACGGTTCAACTACGTCGACAACTACCAGACCGACAGCAACGGCAAGCCGAGCGCGAAGTACCTGGAGGAACGCGAGGCGGCAGTCGCCAACATCGACGCGACGATTGCTCGCCAGGCGGCCGCCGGCGCGTGGATCGGCGTTCGCGCGACCGGCGACAACGGCTTCCAGACGCCGGCGATCGACCCGATGTTCATGGAGCCCGAGTCGGGACTCGCGTGGTACGACACGTCCGCCGCGAAAATGAGCCTCGTGCTCGGCACGCAGTCGGCGAACGACGATGCGACCGGCGCGTGCGCGCTGTTCGACGGCAGCGACATCGCGGTCAAGGAGGCGCATGTGATCGCGTGCTATCCGGGCGGCGGTTTCGGCGGACGCGACAAGTCCTATTTCCCGCTGTATCTGGCGCTGGCGGCGCCGTTCGCGAAGGGCGCGCTGCGCTGGCAGCAGTCGCGCTATGAACAATTCCAGGTCGGCCTGAAACGCTGCGAGACGCAGTTTTCCGAATCGCTGTGGTTCGACCGTCGCGGCAAGCTCGAAGCGATCACCTGCGATTTCCTGTTGAACGGCGGCGGCAAGAAGAACCTGTCGCCGTACGTCGCGCAGCTTGCCGCGTTGAGCGCGATGAGCTGCTACGAGATCCCGCGCGCACGCGCGCAGGCCGCGTCCACCTATACGCGGGAAGTGTTCGGTGGGTCGCAGCGCGGCTTCGGCGGCCCGCAGGCGTTCATGGCGATCGAGACGCTGATGGACGAGGCCGCGCGCCAGCTCGGGCTGTCGCCGTTCGAGATCCGGCGCGCCAATCTGCTCGGCAAGGCGCCCGGTCCCGGCAAGGGCCGCGCGATCACCGGTGCGCCGATCCTGTTCGACCTGCAGCTCGACGCGCTGCTCGACCGGCTCGAGCGTCACCCGCTATGGCTCGAGCGCGAGCACACGCGTGCCGAGCGCAACACGCGCAATCTCCGGTATGGCGTGGGTCTCGCGATGGCGAACGAGGCGTACGGCACGTCCGGCGACGGGATGTTCGGGATGGTGCAGATCCTGCCCGACGGCAACCTGCGCGTGATCACGCCGTACACCGACATGGGCAACGGCGCGGCCACGACGCTGGGTCTCGCACCGTCTGAATTTCTCGGGCAGAACGCGCAAACGATTGCGATGAGCGAGATCGCGCCGTTCAACGCGCTCGGGCTCACTCCTAAAGGCCCGTCGAGCGCGCCGAATTGGGTGCGCTACTACTACGGTTCGTCGAGCGCGTGCCTCGGCGCGTTCCATCAATTCCACGCGGTGAAGGGGGCCGCGCAGGCGCTGTTTCTGCAAAGCGTGCTGCCGGCCGCGCGCGCACGGTGGGGCGTGAACGTGCGCGCCGCGGACGTGCGCTGGGTCGATCGCACGCTCGTCGCGAACGGCCTCGCGCCGATTTCGTGGCCCGCGCTGCTCGGCACGATCGGGAAGCTGGGCCTGCAGACCGTGGCGGCCGTGCACGCGAGCTATGCCGGGTACTTCTGGAAGGGCACCTATCCGTTCGCGTCCGGCAGTGCGCAGATCGACTACGACTACGTGGCGGTCGGCCTCGACCCGTATCGTCTCGCGCCGCTGCAGCGCGTGCTGCAGCCGCCACCGGTCAATACGTCACTCTACGGGCGGACGACCTATGCGCCGTCGGCGACGCTCGTCGCGGTGGCGGTCGATCCGGCGACCGGGCGCGTGAAGGTCGAACACGTGGTGACGGCCGTGAGCGTCGGCCGGCAGTTGTCGCCGGAACTCGTCGAAGGGCAGTCGCAGGGCGCGGTCGCGATGGGGATCGGCAACGTGCTGACCGAAACCTGCCCGCTGGGGCCGGACGGGCCGGGCGGCGGCCGCTGGAATCTCGATCGCTACGAGGTCACGCGGCTGCCGGACATTCCCGTGCAGGAGCTGATCGCATTGCCGCCGCCGGCCGGCGATCCGGCCAACGCGCGCGGCATCGCGGAAGCGGTGATGTGTCCGATCGCACCGGCGCTGCTCAACGCGCTCGCGATGGCGACGGGGCGGCGGTTCCGGGTGACGCCCGTGACGCCGGAGAAGATTCGGGAGGCACTGCAATGAGCAATCCGGTCCGGATGACCATCAACGGCAAGCCCGTCGAAGCAGACGCCGCCGACGGCGACATGAACCTCATCGACTTCCTGCACGAGCGGCGGGATCTGACGGGCACGAAGCTGTGCTGCGGCATCGGCGTGTGCCGCGCATGCACGGTCGGCGTGCGCAACACGCCCGATGCGCCGATGGAAAAGACGCTGTCGTGCTCGACGCCGGTCAGCGCGATGGCGGACATGCACGTGTACACGATCGAAGGGCTCGCGCAGGGCGGCGCGCTGTCGCCGCTGCAGCAGAGCTTTCTCGAGTCGTTCGCGTTCCAGTGCGGCTACTGCGCGTCGGGCTTCCTGATGGCCGCGACCGCGATGCTCGACCATCTGCGCGCGCAGCCGGTGCACGAGCGCGATCTGGACGCGATGATCGAAACCTGGGTCGGCGGCAACATCTGCCGTTGCACCGGCTACGTCAAGTACATCGAGGCCATTCGCAAGGTGGCGCTGCGCTACACGAAGGGGGCGGCATGACGACGAGAACCCGCGTCGCCGCGCTGGCGATGCTGCTGGCCGTGCAGGCGGCGCCCGGCGCGTCGGGCGCGCTCGCGGCGGACAACGCCGATGCGTCGCTGCATGCGTATGCGCAGCAGTGCACCGACGAAATCGGCGAGATTCCCGCGTTCGACTGCAACGCCGGCACCGATGTGCCGATCACCGTCAACGGCCGCGTGCCCGCGCGCTATGCGGCGCACATGACGTGCGATCGCCCGGCGCTGCTGCCGTACGACGCGCCGACGTCCGGGCAGTGCACGCCTTATTCGAAGATCCTCGACCTGTCCCACGGCGACACGCAGATCTCGGCGTTTTGCCGTCGCAAGCAGATCCGCGCGAACCGCAGCCCGTATTACGACGAAGTCGACATCGTGCTGCACCATGCGGGCAACGGCAAGACCTGTTGGTTTCATGCAGAGAAGGGCGGCACGGCCGGCATGAACGCCGCGCGCGTGCCGCCGCCGAACGAGACGACGCCGCCGCCCGGCCATCCGTCCGCGGCCGAGTTCTGGTGGAAGCCGGCTGCGACCGCGACCAAGCGCTGCGTGTCGTGTCACGACGCGAGCCCGGTCATGTACAGCCCGTGGATCGGGCAGGTATGGAACAAGGTGCCGACCGACCCGTGGGGCAAGTATGTGAATCTCGGCGCCGACTTCGCGTCGTGGACCTCGCATGCGATCAGCACGCCCGGCAACACGTGCATCGGCTGTCACCGTATCGGCGACCAGAACAGCTGCAAGATTTACGTGCCGCTCGCCGCCGGAATGCTGCCGCCGCCGAAGGGCAGCAACGCGCGCGCGAGCCGGTATCCGCTGACGCACTGGATGCCGATCGACAACAACAAGAGCCTCTACGAATGGAATGCGGCGAACGCGAAGTCAGTGAGCGACCTGCTCGAATGCTGTTCGGCGCGGGGCAAGAGCGATCCGAAGTGCAGCTTCACGCCGGCGGCGCAGGCAGTGAAATAGGGCGGCCACGATTGCCGGCGCCGGTGTGTCACGGCCGCCCCTCGCTCGGCACGTCCGACGCCTTGCTGAGCTCGGCCATTATGATTCGCGCGATCTCGTTGGCCGGTGCGCGTCCGTCGGGGCCGGCGCCCGTGTTCGCCCACGTGACGATCGTCGTTTTCGTCGCCGGGTCGTAGCCGGCGAACGTATTGAAGCCCGGTATTTCACCGGTGTGTCCGTAGAACGTACCGAACTTCGCGAGCCCCATGCAGTAGCTGGCCGATGCGGGATTCGACGGATCGATCGGCGTGCAGCTCGCGAGCCGTTGCGCCTGCAGGTCGGCGTTCAGGTAGCCGCCGCCGACCATGCGCTGCACGTATGCACCCAGTTCGGTCGCGGTCGAGATGCCGGAGCCGGCCGTCCATGCCCACGACGTATTGACGGTCGTCACGTTGGCGGGCTGCAGCGTGCCGTTTTTCGCGGCCGCCTGGCGTGCCGGGGACAGCGCGTCGCTGTCGATCGTTTCGGTATTGGTGCCCCACTGATAGCCCTGCGCCGACGGCGCCCGCAGCGCCGTGTTGTCCTGCGGCGGCAGGGCGGTTTCGGTCAGGCCGAGCGGCGCGAACAACCGCGTCCGGATCGCATCGGCGGCGCTCATGCCGGTGAGCTGCTGGATGATCAGGCCGAGCAGCACGGTGTTCGTGTTCGAGTAGCGGAAATCCGCGCCCGGCGCGAAATAGACGGGCTGGCTCTCCGCGATGCCCAACAGCTCATCGGTGGTCCACACCTTGTTCGGCTGCGCATCCAGCGTCTGGTTGAACGCGAGATTCGTCGAGTAGTTGTAGAGGCCGCTGCGCATGGTCAGCAACTGCTCGATCGTGATCGAGTCGCCGTTCGGCACGTTGGCGACGTACTGGCTGACGTGATCGGTCAGGTGCAGCCTGCCTTCCTGCACGAGTTGCAGGATCACCGTGCCCGTCCACGTCTTCGTCACGCTGCCGACGCGGAAGTGCGCGTTGGTCGGGATCGGCGTGTTCGTGCCGCGCACGGCCGTGCCGAACGACGCGAGCCAGTTACCGTGTGGCGATTGCACATAGACGACGGCGCCGGGCGTCATCGTATCCGCGAGCAATGCGTCGATCTGCGGGCGCGCCTCGGTCGCGAAGGCCGGTTCGCCAGAGCTCACCGAGCTGTCGCCGCCGCAGGAGGAAATCGCGACGCCGACGGCCAACGCCGGTGCAGCCGCCGCCACACGACGCATCAGCCGCTTGGCGGCGCGCGGAAAATGCCGGGGAGGAGCAGAAGTCGCCATCGCGTGTTCCCTTCCTGTTCGTGATGTCTTGGTGTCTCCTTACCATCCCCAGAACTATAGGACACACTTTCACGCGCCGAAGGTGTACGTTGAAATCGTCATACGATACTGACCCGACGCCCGCGCCCCGGCCTGCGCGCTACTGAAAGTGATGCACATACCGCAACACCATCCGCGTGCCCTGCGGCCGGTTGCGCGCATAGACCTCGAAATACGCGTTGAACATGAGGTGATCCTGCGGCGAGAAGCTGACCATCGCGCCCGGCCCGATCGCCAGCACGGCTTCCCGCGTGCCGGCAACATCCTGGCCGTTCGCCTTCATGTCGGTGGTCTGGCGCAGCCAGTACCCGTTGAGCCCCAGCCGCAGCCCCGGCCGCACTTCATACTCCGTCGCGAAGTTCGCATGAACGGCCTGACCGGCCTGCGTCGACGTCACGTCAGGCCCGAGCGCGGCGGCCGGTTCGTGATTGGTCGCATTCCACAAATAGTGCAGCCGCCATGACACGGTCCACTTCGGCGTGACCCAGAACGTCGCGGCCCAGTACGGATCGAACGACCAGAAATGGCTACCCGGATTGATCGCACGCGCCGGATCGTAGGCACCGGTCGGCGCGATGAACTGGAATTCCACCCGCTGCGCGAAGCGCGGGCCGTGCGCGCCCATCACAGGGTCGAACTGGATGAACGGGCCGACCACCAGGTCGCCGAACCCGGCACGGGAATTCAGCGCGACGTTGCCGATCCCGTCGTTGGTATGCACGGATGCCACCCATGGCAGGATCACGTCGAGCCCCGGATGCATGCCGCCGAACGTCAGCGGCGACTGGTAGACGAGCTGGCTCAGCCCCGCGAACAGGTCGATATCCTGCTTCGGCAGCCCGACCTTGTTGCCGGCATTGTCGTTGATGCGGCCGGCCGTGTAGTACTCGAGATACTGCGTGCCGTACCAGCCGGAGCCGGCGGGCGGCATCCCGTCGAGGAAGCTGGTCATCCCGAGGTTGACCGCCGGCAGGTCGGTCGCATGGGCCGGCGCGGGTCCGCTCAGGCCGGCGAACACGAGGCCTGCGATCGCAAGCAGGCGAGAGCCGCATTTCATCATCACCATCTCCTGGATATTTGTTTGTATTACTGATCAAATGGCGCGAGAAAAATCGGGATGAGCCGAGATCGCGCGATACTGGCCCGCGTGGAACACGAGCGGCGCATGGCCGTTCGTATCGAATGCCTCGATCTGGCCGATGAACAGCAGGTGGTCGCCACCTTCGTAATGGCCGACGTTGCGGCACACGAAGCGCGCGCTCGTGCCGTCGAGGCAGGGCACGCCGCCCGCATCGGCGTCCACGTGCGGCACGCCGTCGAACTTGTCGGCGCTCGGCGTCGCGAAACGGCGCGACAGTTCGATCTGGTCGTGCGCGAGGATGTTGATCGCGAAGTGCGTGGCCGCGACGAAATCGGGGCGGCTCGGCGCCACCTTGCGCAGGCTCCACAGCACGAGCGGCGGGTCGAGCGACAGCGACGAGAATGAATTCGCGGTGAGGCCGACCTTGCGCCCGTCCGGCGCGCGCGTGGTGATCACGGTGACGCCGGTCGGAAACTGGCCGAATGCGGCGCGCAGTTGCAGCGGGTCAATGGCCGGATCGCAGGAAGTGGTGGTGTCCATGTCGCTTACTCCGAACGCTCGGCGTGTGCGCGGATCAGCGCCGCACAGGCGGACGGCTCGAACCACCACGGCCAGAACTGGCGCGGATCGTCGAAGCCGTTGACGATCGTCGCGGCCAGCGTCGGCAACTGGCCGGCCGCGCCGAGCAGTTCGAGAATGTGCGGCGGCGGCGGGGTGAGCAGCGAGTTGGTCCAGCGCACGACGTGCTGCGCATATGCCCAGTAGCGTTCGAACGTTTCGTGCATCCAGCCTTCGTCGAACGGCGCGGCTTCGCGCGCGAGGATCGCGTCGCCGTACACCTTCGCGCATTTCGCCGCATTGTTCGAACCCTGGCCGGTGATCGGATCGTTGACGACCACCGCATCGGCCATGCCGAACACGGTGCGGCCCGACGGCAGGCGGAAGAACGGCTTGCGCACGGTCGGCGTGAAGCGCCCGGACAGCGTGCCGTTCGCATCGGTGAGTTCGACGTCGCGGCAGCGTTCGAATTCCCACGGCACGTACTGCTGCAGGAACGACAGGCTGCGGTCGAGATGCTGCTCGGGTGTCTTCACGTCGGCCCAGCAGTCGAGCGGGCCGCCGGGAATGCCTTCGAACACCATGATTTCGCACGGGCCCGTCGTGGTCAGCGCAGGAAACACGAAGTATTCGCCGATGCCGGGCAGCAGGTTGAAGCGCACCCGCGAATACGGCTGGCTCGGCGTCATCCCCTTCACGTAGGTGAGGGCCAGCGCGCGTTGCGGACGCTCGAACGCGCTGCGCGCGTCGTCGCGGCCCAGCAGGTTGACGATTTCACCCTTGCCGGCCGCGAGCAGCACGAGATCGTGGCTGCGCGCGAGATCCTCGAGTTCCGGCACGCCGACGTCGCAGATGCGCACGTCGGCGCCGCGGCGCGCGATCGCGTCGAGCCAGTCGGCCATCTTCACGCGCTGGTCGACCGATTGCGCGTAGCGGGTCAGCCGCGACGACCAGTCGATCGCCTTGCGGCCGTTGCCTTCCGGATGCGGCACCGCGATGCCGATGCCGTCGACGGACGGGCACGCTTCTTCCCAGCTGTTCAGGCCGAGATCGCGCTCGATCTGCAGCGCGGTATGGAACATGCACTGGCTCGACATGACCTTGCCGGAGCGGATCTGTTGCGCGTCGCGGTTGGTCGCGAGCGTGACGTGATAGCCCTGGTCGAGCAGCGTGAAGGCGAGTTGCAGGCCGGACTGTCCGGCGCCGACGATAGCGATGCGTTTCATGACGAAATCCTTTGTAGAACGAATGACTTGGGTCGGAATGCGGGCGGTGGAAGCGCTTTGCGGTTACTCCGCGAGGCGCGGAATCGCCGGCACCGCCTGCTCGGGGCCCATCGCGGAATAGCCGCCGTCCACCGCGTAGTCGGCGCCCGTCACGAAGCTCGCGGCGTCGCTGCACAGGAACGTGACAACCTGCGCGACTTCCGACGGATCGCCGACACGGCCGAGCAGATGAAACGGCGCGGCCACGCGATCGGTCTTCGCGCGGTCGCCGTGCGTCAGCTCGTCCATCACGCGCGACCAGGTCCAGCCGGGCGACACCGAGTTGACGCGAATCCGGTCGGCGGCGAGATCCATCGCCATGCTGCGCGTGAGCTGGCGCATCGCGGCCTTCGAGGTCGGGTAGAGCCAGCGGCCGGTCTGCGCGCATTGCGCGGAGATCGAACTGAAGTTCACGATCGCGCCGCCGCCGCGCCGCGTCAGGTGCGGATGAACGGCCTTGACCAGCATCGCGGCCGACACGACGTTGACGTCCATCGCCGCGAGCCAGTCGCGGCGCGACGCCTGGATGCCGTTGTCGACGTAGCTGCAGGCGAGGTTGATTAGCAGGTCGATCGCGCCGAAGCGTTCGGCGACGGCCGATACCGCGTGTTCGATCGCGCGGTCGTCGGTGATGTCGGTCGCGATGAACATCCCGCGTTCGCCGAGCGTATCGGCCACGCGCGCGCCGTTTTCCGCATCGAGATCGAGGATCGCGACGCATGCGCCGGCGCGGCTCAGGTCCTGCGCCACGGCGGCGCCGATCAGCGTGGCGCCGCCGGTGACGAGCGCGACTTTGCCAGCAAGGGCAGTCATGGGGTGTCTCCTGGAATGATTGAATCAAGGCGGCGCGCGTTCGGCGCACCGCCTGCGCCTCCTGCCTGTCCGCTCGCGTTCACGCGCTGTCGTGCCAGCGCCGCATCAGACCGTTCGACGGCACGGTTTCGTCGAGCAGCTTGCGCGCCGTTTCGACACCGGCGACGGGCAGCCCGGCCGCGTCGAGCAGGCCGATCTGCACGAGCACGCTCGCCTGGTCCCAATAGATGTGTTCGTGATACAGCTTGTCGCCGCGGAACTTGACGATCGCGACGAGCGGAATCTCGACGCGCTTGCCGGTCGGCGCGACGCCGGGCAGCATCCAGTCGATCTCGGTCGTGTGCGTGAAGCAGAACAGCAGCTCGTCGACGATCTGGCTCGCGCCGATCGTGCGCGAGATCGGCGTGATCGTCGTGTCCGGCGGGTTCGCATGCACGAAGTGATGCGTGTAGAAGCGCTTGAGCTCGTGGTGGCCGACGCCGCCCGTCAGCGTCGGGATATGGTTCACGTAAGGCTGCGCGACCATCGTTGCCATCGTCGCGTCGACGTTGCGCGTGTCGAACTCGTGCCGAAGATGTTCTTCCCACAGGGTGGACAGGTCGTAGTGCGGGCCGAGCGCCGCGCGGAACGCGGCAATCGCGCGCTGGTGCGCCATGACCGCGGCCGCCTTGTCGAAATGATCGCCGCCGATGCGCGCGAACGCATGATCGACGCCCGGGTATACGTATACCTCGACGCCATCGCGCCCCGTCAGCGCGGCGGCGATGCGCTGCTGCGCGTCGGGCGGGCAGAAGCGGTCCTGCGCGGGAATCTGCAGCACGAGGCGGCCGCGCAGGTGAGCGGCTTCGTCGAGCGCGTGCTCGATCCCCACGCCGTAATAGCAGACGGCGGCCGCCACGTCCGGCAGCCGGCACGCGGCGAGATACGCGAGCTTGCCGCCCAGGCAGTAGCCGAGCACGCCGGCCCGCCCCGTGCATTCCGGCCGTTGCGTCAGCACGGCCAGCGCGGCGGCGACGTCCTCGACGCCCTTGTTTTCGTCGTACTCGCGGTACAGCGCCATTGCGCGCTCGGCGTCGGCCGCGGTGTAACCGAGTTCGATGCCGGGCGCCTGGCGCCAGAACAGGTCGGGCACGAGCACCGTGTAGCCTTCCTCGGCGTAATAGTCGGCCACGTCGCGCATCGTCGCGTTCGCGCCGAAGATCTCGTGACACAGCACGATGCCCGGCCCCGTGCCGCCGGCCGGCCTGCTCAGGTACGCGCGAAACGCCCCGCCGTCCGGCGACGGGATCTCGATGTGTCGTCCTTTCATGTGTCCCTCCAATTCGTTCGTGATTTTCCTGAGCCCAGTATTGGCGGACGAAACGCGCGCTTCTATCCGCTTTCTTCGGCCGGTATCCGCGAATTGCGGAAACCTGTGGATCGGCCCGCCGCGCCGGGCCGGCACGCGGTGCACTGCGGGTATGTGCGGATGCGGAAGGCGCGCACAGTTTTCTACGATGCGCGAACGGCCCGCTTCTTGCGTCATGGGCGCAGCGCTTGCGTAGTGTAACGACGCTAACTGTCCGGATACGCCGACGCTATCCGGCTCGTGCAGCCGGATTCCCCGGAATCGGGAGTCCGTGCACGGCGCAAGTGCGATCGGGCACGACGGGAGAACTTCGATGGGGCAATTTGCCGGAACGGGCTGGCTGGGCGACGCCGCCTGTTTCAATCACGACACGCTGCTGCTGCAGTCGAACGATCTCGACGAAGTGCGGGCGCGCGTGGCGGACGTGTTCAAGCCGCATCGGCTTACGTTGACGGGCCACTCGTGCGCGCTGCACAGCCGCATGCACCATGCGCGCTGGGGCAACCTGTCGCTGAATCTGCTCGATTACGGCGGCGAGGTGTCGATCGAACCCGGGCCGCTCGAGCACTTCTATCTGTTGCAGATTCCGCTGCGCGGCGACGCCGAGATCGAATGCGGCACGACGCGTTTCGTGTCGTCACCCGACACCGCGTCGCTGCTGTCGCCGACGCTGCCGCTCAGGATGCGGTGGGGCGACGCGTGCCCGCAAGTGATCCTGCGCATCGAGCGCGAGGTGATGGAGCGGCATGCGCAGCGGCATTTCGGCGACGACCGGCGCGCGCCGGTGGAGTTCGAACCGGAATTCAGGCTGTCGTCGCCGCAGGGCGCGTGCCTCGCGCAGATGCTGCCGATGCTCGCCGATGCGATCGCGACGGACGGGCATCCACTGCGCCATCCGCTCGCGTTCGAGCAGCTCGAATCGACGCTGCTCAACCTGTTGCTGTACGGCCAGCCGAACAGCGCACGCAATGGCGCACGCGTCGCGCCGGCGCCGCTCGCGCCGTTCTATGTGAGGCGCGTCGAGGAATACATCCGCACGCATGTCGACGAGCCGCTGACGATCGAACGGCTCGCCGAACTCGCGGGCGTGAGCCCGAGCACGCTGTTCGCGGGATTCCGCAATCGCCACGGCATCACGCCGATGGCATTCGTGCGTCAGTTGCGTCTGCAACATGTGCGCGACGAACTGCTCGACGATGCGACACCGGGGCTCGCGTCGGTGACGGACGTTGCGCTGAAATGGGGCTTCGCGCATCTCGGGCGATTCGCGATCGACTACAAGCGTGCGTTCGGGGAATCGCCGTCGGCAACGCTCCGGATGCGGCGCGTGCGCGGTTGATGGTCGCAACGGCGGCGGGATCATCGCGTTCGGTCATACGGAGCGAATGCTCGTCGCGGGCCTGTGGGAGCAGCGGTGTGACTGGCTGGCGATCGTTGCCGGTCTGACAGCGGAGGGTGCGGAGAATGCATCGCGCCGGCAAGCCTCGCGGCTTGCCGGCGACATCGCGCGAGCAGCCCGCTTGCTGCAGCGGGCCTCCTCGCGCGTGGGTTCAGAAATGCACGACGGTCCGGATGGACTTGCCTTCGTGCATCAGGTCGAACGCTTCGTTGATGCCGGTGAGCGGCTTCGTGTGCGTGACGAACGGTGCGAGCTGGATCGTGCCGGCCATCGCTTCCTCGACCATGCCCGGCAGTTCGGAGCGGCCCTTCACGCCGCCGAATGCCGTGCCCAGCCAGCGGCGACCGGTGACGAGCTGGAACGGGCGCGTCGAGATTTCCTGGCCGGCGCCCGCGACGCCGATGACGACCGACTGGCCCCAGCCGCGGTGCGCGCATTCGAGCGCCGCGCGCATCACGTTGACGTTGCCGATGCACTCGAAGCTGTGGTCGACGCCCCAGCCGGTCATCCCGACGATCACCTGCTGGATCGGCTCCTGGTAGTCCTTCGGGTTCACGCAGTCGGTGGCGCCGAACACGCGGGCGAGGTCGAACTTGCCGGGGTTGGTGTCGATCGCGATGATGCGGCCGGCCTTCGCGAGCTTGGCCCCCTGGATCACCGCGAGACCGATGCCGCCGAGGCCGAACACGGCCACCGTATCGCCCGGCTGTACCTTCGCGGTGTTCTTCACCGCGCCGAGGCCGGTCGTGACGCCGCAACCCAGCAGGCAGACCTGCTCGGGGTTCGCCTGAGGGTTGATCTTCGCGAGCGAGACTTCGGCGACGACGGTGTATTCGCTGAACGTCGAGCAGCCCATGTAGTGATAGATCGGCTGGCCGTTGTAGCTGAAACGCGTGGTGCCGTCGGGCATCACGCCCTTGCCCTGCGTGGCGCGCACCGACACGCACAGATTGGTCTTGCCGCTCTTGCAGAACAGGCACTCGCCGCATTCGGCGGTGTAGAGCGGAATCACGTGGTCGCCGGGCTTGACGCTCGTCACGCCTTCACCGACTTCCACCACGATGCCGGCGCCTTCATGGCCCAGCACGGCGGGAAAGAGGCCTTCCGGATCGTCGCCCGACAGCGTGAAGGCGTCGGTGTGACAGACGCCCGTGTGAGTGATCTTGACGAGCACTTCGCCCTTGCGGGGCGGTTCGACGTCGATTTCGACGATCTGCAGCGGCTTACCCGCCTCAAACGCAACAGCGGCACGTGATTTCATGGCAATCCTGTTAAAAAAATCATCGAATGGCTCGGAGGTCGACGCTCCCCGGTCGGTCAGCGCAGGTAGGACCGAACGAGGGTCACGATATCGTCGATCGATCCGGACGAGGGCCGCGGGGCGTCCGCGAGCTGGGTGAATTCCTCGCGCAAATGGCTTTCGAGCACGCCGGCCATCACGCCGTTGATCGCGCCGCGGATGGCAGCCAGTTGCTGGAGTATCGGACCACAGTCCGCTCCCTCCTCGAGCGCCTGCTCGAGCGCGTTCAGTTGCCCGCGCACACGGCGCACGCGGGTCAGCACGCGTTTCTTTTCTTCGGGGGAATGCGGCATGGGATCGTGGTTTCCGGATACTGGGGGGCAGTATAGAACATTGCCGCGCGCAGAGGAATACGGAATCGCTCGATGTTGGCAGCCGCAGCCCTACACCGTCAGATCAACAGCGTCAGCGTGCGGAACAGCGCGAGATCCTCCTTCCGCGCCGAGCGCGCATGCCGCCGGATCGTCTGCAGCAGGCAGTCGATGAAGCAGCGCGCGGCGTCGCTCAGCGTGCTGCTGCGACGCGTGACGATGCCGAGTTCGCTCGGCTCGAAGGTTTCCTTCAGCGACAGCACGCGCATCCGCTCGCCGAACGGCGGCACCGCCGCGAGGATGGTCGGGCACCAGGTGCACATGCCGGCCTGTTCGAGCATCGTCTGCAGCATCGCGACCGACTGCGCGCGCACGATGCGCCGTTCGTCGATCTGCGCGCCGTGCCGCGTGAACAGATAGTCAACGAGCGCGGCCTGCCCGTCGGGCGACGAATTCAGCACCCAGTCGCAATCGAGCAGGTCGTGCACCGACTTCGCGCGCTCGCGCGGATGGCCGGCGCGCACCATCACCGACGTGTCGTAGCGCAGCAGCGGCTGGAATGCGAATTCCTGCGCGCCGCTGCCGGGCTGCACGTGGCCGAGCGCGAAATCCATGCTGCCGTCGCGCAGCAGCGGTTGCGCGACGGCCATCAGCGCTTCGTATAGCTCGAGCCGCACGTCGGGCATCCGTTCGCGAAACCGCAGCACGGTTTCGGCGAGGAACGTCATCGTCAGCCACGGCGTCACGCCGACGCTCAGCCGCCCCTCGACGCGCCCGCGCATCCGCTCGAGATCGCTCTGCGCGTGCTCCAGTTGCTTGAGCACGAGCTTCGCGTGCGTGAGCAGGGTCTTCCCGTACTCGGTGAAGCCGATGCCTTCCGGCGCGCGCACGAGCAACGGCAGGCGCTCGCTGGCCTCCAGCTCGCGCAGCGCGCGCGTGACGGCCGCCTGTGACAGCCCGAGCGTGCGCGCCGCGCCGCGGATGCTGCCGGCCTCCGCGCTCGCGACGAGCGCCTGCAACTGATGCAGCTTGATCGTGCTCATGGTTTTGATGGAGCTGAGGGTGCGATACCCGACAACGAAAGGTTGTCATCATAACGAAACTGCGGCTGTTCGCCGGTTTTTTCGCTGCCTACGATTTCGCCACGATCTGCCATTCCGGCGATCGGCAACCGGCACGCATCGAGGAGTATCAGGGTTGGATCGAGAACGCATTCCGCCTGAAATGGCGGCCATCGAGACCGAGATGATCGCGCTGCGCCACCGGCTGCACGCGCATCCGGAGCTCGGTTTCGAAGAAGAGGCGACGAGCGCACTCGTCGCCGACTGCCTGACAACATGGGGTTATCGGGTCGCGCGCGGCCTCGGCGGCACCGGCGTGGTCGGCACGCTCACGCGCGGCGCCGGGAAGCGGCTCGGCCTGCGCGCGGACATGGACGCGCTGCCGATCCGCGAGACGACCGGGCTTCCGCATGCGAGCCGCCGCGACGGTGTGATGCACGCGTGCGGCCACGACGGCCACACGGCGATGCTGCTCGCGGCGGCCCGGTGTCTGGCCGAGCGCGGACGCTTCAGCGGCACGCTGCACCTGATTTTCCAGCCGGCGGAGGAAGGGCTCGGCGGCGCGAAGCGGATGCTCGACGACGGGCTGTTCACGCAGTTCCCGTGCGATGCCGTATTCGCGATGCACAACGTGCCGGGGCTGCCGGCCGGCGTGCTCGGCTTCTGCGACGGCCCGGCGATGGCGTCGGCCGACGAGGTGCGCGTGCGGGTGATCGGGCGCGGCGGCCATGGCGCGGCGCCGCACACGACGATCGATCCGGTGGTGGTCTGCGCGTCGATCGTGATGGCGCTGCAGACGGTCGTGTCACGCAACGTGAATCCGCAGGAACTGGCGATCGTGTCGACCGGCTCGATCCACGCGGGCACCGCATCGAACGTGATTCCGCCGCATGCGGATCTCGAACTGAGCGTGCGTGCGCTGTCACCGGACGTGCGCGCGCTGCTGGAGCGGCGCATTCGCGCGATCGTGCAAGGTCAGGCCGACAGCTATGGCGCGACGGCCGAGATCGACTATCGACACGGCTATCCGGTGCTCGTCAATCACGCGGCAGAAACGGCGTTCGCCCGTGACGTGGCGCGCGAATGGGGTGGCGACGACGCGCTGATTCCGCATCTGCGGCCGATCGCGGCGAGCGAGGATTTCGCGTTCATGCTCGACGCGTGCCCGGGCAGCTACCTGTCGATCGGCAACGGCGACGGCGCGGCCGGCTGCGGGCTGCACAATCCGGGCTACGACTTCAACGACGCGTGCCTCGCGACCGGCGCGAGCTACTGGATCGCGCTCGCCGAGCGCTATCTCGCGTGACGCGAACACACGGATTCGATTCACCTTCAACAACGGAAGCAAGGAGACGGGCAATGAAACAGTGGAAGGCGGCGCTCGCGGTGGCGCTGACGGCGACGACGATTACGGGGGCCGCGCAGGCGGGCGACTGGACCGGCAAGGAGATCCGCCTCGCGGTCGATCCGACCTACCCGCCGCTCGAATACAAGCTGCCCGACGGCACGCTGACCGGCTTCGGGATCGACATCACGAACGCGTTGTGCGCGGAGCTGCGTGCACGCTGCGTGTGGGTCGAGTCGAGTTTCGACGGGATGATTCCGGGGCTGCTCGCGCGCAAGTTCGACGTGATTGCGTCGTCGATGACGATCACGCCGAAACGGATGCAGCAGATCGCGTTCACGAACCGGATCTCGAACGCGCCGGCGCGGCTGATCGCGCGCAAGGGTTCGCCGCTGCTGCCGACGGCCGCGTCGCTGAAGGGCAAGCGGGTCGGCGTCGAGCAGGGCTCCGCGCAGGCCGACTATGCGATCGCGAACTGGCAGCCGGCCGGCGTGCAGATCGAGTCGTACCAGAACCAGGACCAGGTGTACGCCGATCTCGTGACGGGGCGGCTCGACGCGGCGTTCCAGGCATCGATCGCGGCCAGCGACGGCTTCCTGAAGAAGCCGCAGGGCAAGGACTTCATGTTCGTCGGTGCAGCGATCGACGACGCGAAGTACTTCGGGCAGGGCGACGGCCTCGGGCTGCGCAAGCAGGACACCGACCTGCGCGACGCGTTCAACCGCGCGCTCGCGGCGATCCTCGCGAACGGTACGTATCAGAAGATCAACAAGAAGTATTTCGACTTCGACATCTACGGTACGAAGTAAGCCTGGCCGCACCTCGACGTGCGGCCTGGAATCAACATATCAATAAGGAAAACGAATGAACTGGAGATTGATTTTCGTCGCGATGCCGGCGCTCTGTGCGGCGCCGGCCTTTGCACAAGGCAGCGTCACGCTGTACGGGCTGGTCGATGCCGGCATCGACTATACGAACAATGTAGGCGGCCACAGTGCGTGGCAGATGGCGAGCGGCTTCGCGCAGGGTAGCCGCTGGGGGCTGAAGGGCACCGAGGATCTCGGCGGCGGCTACAGCGCGCTGTTCCAGATCGAGAACGGCTTCAACGTGAACAGCGGCACGCTCGCGCAGGGCGGCCGCATGTTCGGGCGGCAGGCTTACGTCGGGCTCGGCAACACGCGCTTCGGCACGCTGACGCTCGGTCGTCAATACGACTCGGTCGTCGACTATCTCGCGCCGACGACCGCGAACGGCAGCTGGGGCGTCTACCCGTTCTCGCATCCGCTCGACAACGACAACACCGGTAACACGTTCCGCGTGAACAACACGGTCAAGTACGCGAGCCCGGATTTTGCCGGTTTCTCGTTCGGCGGCACGTACAGCTTCAGCAACGACACCGGGTTCGCGAACAACCGGCAGTGGAGCGTCGGTGCGCAGTACGAGCAGGGCGGCCTGCTGGTCGGCGCGGCATTCCTGAATGCGGACAACCCGGGCGCGACGGCCGGCGGCGCGATCGCGGGCTCGGGGTCGGTCGGGGCGGATGCGAACTTCGCGTCCGCGCGGCTGCGGATCTTCGGCGCCGGCATCAACTACACGGCCGGGCCCGCGACGCTCGGGTTCGCGTACACGAACAGCAACGTCACGCGGCCGACCGCGAACGTCGGCTACCTGTTCGGCGACGAGACGATCGAACCCGTCGCGGGGCCGCTCGCGGGCGGCACGGTCACGGCGATCAAGTACCAGAACTTCGAAGTGAACGGCAAGTATCAGTTCACGCCGGCGTTCTTCGTGGGCGCGCAGTATGTGTATACGACCGTGCGCTACGACGCGACCACGGGCAGCGCGAAACCGAAGATCCATTCGATCGGGCTGATGGCCGACTACAACCTGTCGAAGCGCACCGACGTGTACCTGATGGGTGCGTACCAACGGGTTGCCGGCGACGCGACCGGCTCGTCGCTCGATCAGGCGGTTATCCCCGGGGCGGCCGATCTGTCGTCGACGTCGAAGCAAGTGATGGTGCACGCGGGGATCCGTCACAAGTTCTGAGCGGATCGGGCGGGAAGGGCTGCGGCGGGCCGGCGGCGCCGCCTGCGAAACCGGTGATACCGGCGAAGCGCGGACGGACCTGCTGCGCCTCTGTGCGCATGGCAGCTTCAGCGACCATGCGCTGTACGGCAATCTGTCGTGAAAGTTCGGAAGCGGGGCCGGCCGTTCGCGAGGTGTTTTTGCGAGGGGCCGGTTCCATTGGCGCGCACATATGACGTGTGCCCAAGAGACTGACCTGGTTCACCATCCGCATGCGTTGGGAACTTGACGAGATATGTCCGAATGCATGTCAATCAGACGTGTCTGGAATTCGAATTTTGTGGTTTTCCTTCAATGGCTTGGCAATTTTTGACAGTCATTTTTTGATGTTTCGGTAAGCTCGCGCTCGATAACCAACGATTGGGCGCGGGGCCGCGCCGATCATCGTCAAACAGGTCAACAGTCCGAACCCGTCTCAAATCCGCGGCATAGTCGAGATAGCGGGCGCCCCTGCGGAACTGATCGTGGCTACCCCGTCAGCAACTTTGTCGACGGCCAGAGCTTTCTCAATACCAGTCGCACGACCCTAAACCGGCGTGCCGCTTTATGGCGCCGATGGGGTGCAGGTGAACGCGGCCGCAGGAGGTAAAAAACGATGCCGAAGTGGCTGTTGAAGGACGGAAATTTCACTACATGGGTTCAGGGGGTATTAACGATTGGCGGTGCTGTAATTGCATTCGCTGGGTTGAAGTATGATAAATCTATGTGGGTTGCTATGTTGGGGTTGTTGACAGCAGCTATTGGCGGGATATCAAGTAGGGCGCAGATGCTTAAAATTAAACCTTTTGATAGAAGTCATGGGAGAGCAAGGGATAGCTACAAATCAAAGGGTGACGAAGATGGGCGGCAATGAGATAGCGAATTGGCCCACATTGCTATCATGAATTGATTTTAGGTCGCCCAATGCCGTGGAAAGATTTTTTTGGAAATGACGGAAAGTGTGGAAAAATAAACTGATCGAAGACGGTAATTTCGCGGCGTGGCTGAGAGTTATACTTTTTCTGGTTGGTTTGGTTTTGACCTTTGCAGGACTTGGGCTTGACCAAATGCCCCGTTGGCTCAGAGCGTTGGCCTTCTTGTCTGGCTTCGGAACGATGGCACTTGGAGGAATTTCCAGTCGAGCTCATATGTTAAAAATCAAACCATTTGACAACAGCTACCAGAAGGCACGCGATAGCTACAAGACAAGCGGTAGCGATGATCAGGATAAACCAAGATGAAGCTGTTCAACGGCCTCGTAAATGCCCGTTCTCTTGCAGCCCTGAGCTAGGAACCCAGTTCCCGGTCTTGTTAATTTTGGCAGGCCGCATCGCGGCAAGGGTGGCATCAGGTACTAGGTAAGCCAGCGAAAAAATGAAGCGATCGCGAATTGATCAATTGATATCGGACGAAGGTTGGAAAGGGTCTTGTGTCCGGGTTGTTGGAATGATCATTGTCTATTTTGGAATAAAGTACCTTCCGGCGGCGATAAATTGGGGTGCAGTGCATGGGGTTATATCTCCCCTTTCTCCGAAGCAGGGGGCAAATCATGGCGCTGTCTTGACGGTATTCGGCTGGGCATTTTGTGTTGCAATTTCTATTGAGATTATTAGGTGGGTGATTGTGGCATTTAGGCGATTCCGATAATAATCGTAGCGTGCGATTACATGACTGGAAAAATGAGAGCTATTCGCCGGGGAATTCTGCAGCAGCACTGCCGTTTATCGCGGCCAGTGTGTTGGCGCAAGAAGTCCCGAGCTTTGATCGTTCCTGGCTACGATCCGTAACACCGACAGCAGGAGGAAGCGCATGAGCGCGAACGCTCCGTCGCCGCGCCTGGGTGCGTTCGGGCGTGTCGGGAAGTGCCCGTATCCGACGCCACCGTCGCAGTCGCCCCGCTTTCGCATCGCGTGACTCGTGACTCTCACTGCCCGATGCACTGCCCGCGTCCGTAAAATCGTAAGGCGCCTCCGCTTTGCCGTTGGATCGTTTCTGAGTCGACACCCCGCAGCGCGAAAAACACCCCAAAATCTACATCCGTCCGCATCCCTGCTTGCTCAGCGGATCTCTCCGACAGAAGTATTCCAATCGCCAGGAGCCAAGGATTCGCCCTGTCTCAACGTCGACTCGTCACCCCCTCACCACCCCCGTCGACTCCCGCACCACTAGCTCCGGCGCACCGATCGTATGCACGGCCGCGGCCGGCTCGATCCCGTCGATCATGTCGAGCGTCAGCGCGATCGCCCGCGCGGCGATCTGCGACGTCGGGAACCGCACCGTCGTCAACGCAGGGCGGAACTGATGAGCGAGCTGGATATCGGTCATGCCGACCACCGACAGATCGGCCGGCACGCGCAGGCCGAGATCGGCGGCCGCCTGCATCGCGCCGATCGCCATCAGGTCGTTGGTCGCGAACAATGCGGTGAGGCCGGGCTTCTCGCGCAGCAGCGCGGCGGCCGCTTCGTAGCCGCCTTCGATCGAATCGTGCGCCGACACGGTCGTCAGCGCATCCGCCGGATGGCCGCGTGCCGCGAGTTCGTCGGCGAAACCGCGCAGCCGCACCGACTGCGGGCCGCCCGAGCCCTTGCCGACGAGCGCGCCGAACGCGCGATGCCGCAACCCGGAAAGATGCGCGGCCGCCAGCGCACCCGCCGCCGCGAAATCGACGGTCACGCACGGCAGCGTGCGCGATGCATGCACGTGCTCCCACATGCACAGCACGATCGATGCGCCGTGACGCGCGATGTCGGCGAGTTCGGCTTCGGCGAGATCGGTGTTCATCACGATCGCGCCGGCCGCGAGCGTTCCCGCGATCCGCTCGAGGTAGTTGCGCGTGATCGCCGGATCGTCGTCGGTATTGGACACGAGCAGGTAATGGCCGCGCTTGCGCGCCTCGCGCTCGGCAGCCAGCACGAACTCCGGGTAGAACGGGTTCGTGATGTTCGACAGCATCAGCGCGAGCGTCGACGTGCGGCCTTCGGCGAGCGCCCGCGCGGTGAGATTCGGCCGATAGCCGAGTTCGCGGATCGCCGCCATCACGCGTTCGACGGTCGCCGGCTTCACCTTCTGCGGATTGCGCAACACGTTCGAGACGGTCGCCGCGGTGACGTTCGCGCGCCGCGCGACTTGCGCGAGCGTCACCATGCGCGACCTGCGGCCGGTCGGGCAACGCTACGCGACGGAAATGGAGCGGGGGAGTGTCTGCTCATATTCTGGGAGCGCGTCCCACAAGTTGCACAGGGACAGGCGATACGCTAATTTCTCGACACAACAGATGAAGGAGACGACATGGTACGGCCAACCGCGAGAACTGCGCCACCGAAATTTAAGCGGTTAAATTTTTCGATCCGCAGCGCCTGACTGGGAGAGGAGAGCGCGATGACCGCCATTTCATTGAAGGATGTCTCGAAGCGCTACGGCGACCATGCGCCGGTGCTGCGCGACGTGAACCTCGAGATTGCCTCGCACGAGTTCTGCGTGTTTCTCGGTCCGTCGGGCTGCGGCAAATCCACGTTGTTGCGGATGATCGCCGGGCTCGAGGACGTGACCGAAGGCGAGCTGCGGATCGGCGGCGCGCGCATGAACGACACGCCGCCTGCCGAGCGCGGTGTCGCGATGGTGTTCCAGAGCTATGCGCTGTTTCCGCACATGACGGTGTTCGAGAACATCGGTTTCGGGCTGCGCATCGCCGGCACGCCGAAGGACGAGATCCGCCGGCGCGTGACCGAGGCCGCGAAGATCCTGGAACTCGACACGCTGCTCGATCGCAAGCCGAAGGCGCTGTCGGGCGGGCAGCGACAGCGCGTTGCGATCGGCCGCGCGATCGTGCGCGAGCCGCGCGTGTTCCTGTTTGACGAGCCGCTGTCGAATCTCGATGCGACGCTGCGCGGCCAGACACGCGTCGAGATCGCCCGCCTGCACGCGCGCTTCGCTCAATCGAGCTCCGTCTACGTGACGCACGACCAGATCGAGGCGATGACGCTGGCCGACCGGATCGTGCTGCTGCACGCGGGCGACGACGTCGCGCGCTTCGGCAGCATCGCGCAGGCCGGCGCGCCGCTCGAGTTGTATCACCGGCCGGCCAACCGCTTCGTCGCGGGCTTCATCGGCTCGCCGCGGATGAACTTCCTGCCGGCGGTGGTCGAAGCGAGCGATGCGCACGGCTGCCGGCTGCGCCTGGACGGCACCGGCGAAACGCTGATTCTGCGCGATCGCCCGTTGCCGCGCCACGTCGGTAGCGGCGCGCGCGTGACGCTCGGGATTCGTCCCGAGCATCTGACGGTCGCGGGGTCCGGCGAGGCCGACCTGCCGGCGATCGTGCGCGACGTCGCGCTCGTCGAGCAACTGGGCGAAGCCGCATACGTGCATCTCGATCAGCCCGGCGGCGTGCCGCTGCTCGCGAAACTGCCGGGCCAGGCTGCGTTGCGGCGCGGCGAGCGTCATGCGTTCAGCGTGCCGCCGTCGTGCTGCCACCTGTTCGACGAAGCCGGCATCGCATTGCCGGCCATTCACGCCGAAGCGGCATTCGCATAGCGGCGCGGCGCCGATCCGCCGCGCGACGCGGCACCCATCACATCACACCAATACCAGGAGACAACGATGAGACTTCGTGCGAGCCGACTGCTGCTTGCCCTGACGACTGCCGCGGCGTTCGCCGCGGGGACGGCCGATGCGGGCACGCTGACGATCAACGTCGCGTTCACGGGCGCCAGCCAGCGCGCGATCTGGCAGTCGATGATCGAGCCATTCCACAAGGCGCATCCCGACATCGACGTGAAGGCCACCTACGTCGACGAGGAAGCGTACAAGGTGCAGCTCCCTGCGTGGCTCACGACCGTTGCGCCCGACGTGGTCAACTGGCATGCGGGCGAGCGCATGGCGTACTACGCGAAGCGCGGGCTGTTCGAGGACCTGAGCGGCGACTGGGCGAAGAACGGCTGGGACGCGATGTACGCGTCGACGCGCAGCGCAGTCGTCGACCTACGGCGGCAAGCTCTACAGTTTGCCGCTCGGCTATGACGCGTATGGTCTCTTCTATCGCAAGGACCTGTTCGGCAAGGTCGGCATTGCCGACGAGCCGAAGACCTGGACGCAGTTTCTCGATGCGTGCCGCAAGCTGAAGGCAGCCGGCATCGCGCCGATCGCGGTGGCGGCGCGCGACGCGTGGACGCTCGCCGGCTGGTTCGACTATCTCGACCTGCGCCTGAACGGCAACGCGTTCCACCAGCAGCTGATGGCCGGCGACGTGCCGTACACCGACCCGCGCGTGAAGAAGGTCTACACGACATGGAAGTCGCTGATCGACTCGGGCTACTTCATCGACAACGCGCTGTCCTACGACGTCGATTCGCTGAGCCCGCTGATCGTCAACGGCCAGGCCGCGATGACGCTGATGGGCACCTGGTCATCGCGGCGGGCTTTCCGCTGAACGTGAAGCAGGAACCCGATCGGGTTATTACCGCTTCCCGATCATCGACGCGACGGTGCCGACCGCGGAGGACGGCCCGGTCGAATCGCTGCAGATCGTGCCGACGAAGGCGAACAACAAGGCCGACGCGCGTCGCTTGCTCGCGTTCATCGGGCAAACGCCCGTCAGGGGCGAAGTTCGCGAAGGGGCTCGGCTAGCTGTCGGCCAACAGCAAGTCGCCGGAGCCGGCCGATCCGATCTCGAAGATCGGCTTCCGCACGCTCGCGTCGACGCCCGGCGGCATCGCGCAGTTCTACGACCGCGACATGACGAAGGAAATGGCGGACGAGGGGATGAAGGCGATGCAGCAGTTCCTGTCCGACCCGACGCAGCTCGACGCGATCCTGCAACGCCTCGAGCAGACCCGCAAGCGCATCTACCGGAAGTAACGCGACACGCGGGCGGGCCGGCCATGCTGGTCCGGCGCCGCGTCGTTGCCGTCACGCCCGGTTCGTCCGTTTCGTCTCGTTTCGTCGAAGGTCACCTCAATGTCAACCAGCCTGTCCGAAAGCGCCGCGCCGCCGCGTGGTGCAGCCGCCGCCACGCGCGTTGCGCGTGCGCGCGCGTCGCTCGCGCGCTGGCGCAACCGCGCGGCGCTGCTGTTCGTGCTGCCGGGATTCGCGCTGGTTGCCGTCTATGTGATGTGGCCGATCCTGTCAGACGCATGTGGCTGAGCTTCTGCATCACTGGGACGGGATGAGCCGAGCGCACGTTCGTCGGTCTCGCGAACTACGTCGAGCTGCTGCACGCGCCGACCTTCTACACCGCGCTGCGCAACAACGTGCTGTGGCTCGCGCTGTTCCTCGCCGCGCCGCCGCTCGGCCTCGCGCTCGCGCTGTACCTGAACCAGAACGTCTACGGGATCCGGCTCGTGAAGTCGCTGTTCTTCGCGCCGTTCGTGCTGTCCGGCGTGGTGGTCGGGCTGATCTTCTCGTGGTTCTACGATCCGACCTTCGGGCTGCTCGCGCTGATCGTCGGGCACGGGATCCCGGTGCTCGGCGATCCGCGCTATGCGACCTACGGCGTGATCGTCGCCGCGCTGTGGCCGCAGATTCCGTTCTGCATGATCCTGTACCTGACCGGGCTCACGTCGGTCAATCCGGAGCAGATCGAAGCGGCGCGGATGGAAGGCGCGCGCGGCTTCGCGCTGCTGTGGCACGTCGTGCTGCCGCAGTTGCGCCCGACCACGTTCATGGCGATCGTCGTCACGGTGATCGGCGCGCTGCGCAGCTTCGACCTGATTTCGGTGATGACAGGCGGCGGCCCGTTCGAGAGCTCGACCGTGCTCGCGTATTACATGTACGACCAGGCGATCAAGTACTACCGGCTCGGCTATTCCGCGTCGATCGCGGTCGTGCTGTTCGCGATCATGCTCGTCTACATCGTGTTCCAGTTGCGCCGCATGCTGCGCAACGAGCAGTGACCTACCGGGAGTGCATTCCTCATGTTTCCGACACCCGTTGCCCACTGGAAGCCCGTCTCGCGCCGTGCTGTACAAGCTGTCGCTGCCCGTCGCGCTCGTGATCTGGCTGCTGCCGATGATCGCTGTGTTCGTCACGTCGGTGCGCTCGACCGAGGAGCTGGTCGAAGGTCACTACTGGGGCTGGCCGCGGCACTTCTCGATGATCAGCAACTATCGCGACGCGCTGACCACGTCGCCGATGCTGCATTACTTCTGGAACAGCGTGCAGATCACGGTGCCGTCGGTGATCGGGTCGATCGCGCTGGCGGCGATGGCGGGCTTTGCACTCGCGACCTACAAGTTTCGCGGGAGTACCGCGCTGTTCGGGACGTTCGTCGCGGGGAATTTCGTGCCGGTGCAGGTGTTGATGATTCCGGTGCGGGATCTTTCGCTGCGGCTCGGTGTGTTCAATACCGTCGAGGCGCTGATCCTGTTTCATGTCGCGTTTCAGACGGGGTTCTGCACGCTGTTCCTGCGTAACTTCATCAAGCAGTTGCCGTTCGAATTGATCGAGGCGGCGCGGATTGAAGGGGCGGGCGAATGGACGGTGTTCTGGCGGATCGTGTTGCCGCTGATCCGGCCTGCGTTGGCCGCGCTCGCGATTCTCGTGTTCACGTTCGTGTGGAACGACTACTTCTGGGCGCTGTGCCTCACGCAAGGCGATGAGGCCGCGCCGATTACGGCGGGCGTCGCGGCGTTGAAGGGGCAATGGACGACGTCGTGGAATCTCGTGTCGGCCGGGTCGATTCTTGCCGCGTTGCCGTCGGTGCTGATGTTCTTCGCGATGCAGAAGCACTTCGTCGCGGGGCTCACGTTCGGCGCGACGAAAGGCTGATGGCCCCCACCTTCCACTCTCCAGCAAGGAATCCACGATGCACCTCGGCGTTTGCTACTACCCCGAACACTGGCCGCGCGAACAATGGGCGCGCGATGCGCGGCGCATGGCGGAACTGGGCCTGACCCACGTGCGGATCGCCGAATTCGCGTGGAGCCGGATGGAGCCGGAGCCCGGCCGCTACGACTGGGCATGGCTCGACGAAGCGATCGACACGCTCGCAAGCCGCCAGTTGAAGGTCATACTCGGCACGCCGACCGCGTCGCCGCCGAAATGGCTCGTCGATCGCCATCCGGAGATCCTGCCGGTCGGCGCGGACGGCGCGGTATGGCAATTCGGCTCGCGTCGCCATTACGACATCGCGAGCCCCGTGTATCGCGAGCACTGCGTGCGTATCGCGGACGCGATGGCGCGGCGCTACGGCGCGCATCCGGCGGTGATCGCCTGGCAGACCGACAACGAGCTCGGCTGTCACAACACGCTGCCGAGCTATACGCGTGCGGCGCTCGAAGGCTTTCGCGCGTGGCTCGCCGTGCGCTACGGCGATATCGGCGCGCTGAACCGCGCGTGGGGCAACGTGTTCTGGAGCATGGAATATCGCGGCTTCGACGAGATCGAGCTGCCGCGCCATACGCCGACCGACGCGAACCCCGCGCATCTGCTCGACTTCCGGCGCTATCAGTCGGACGAGGTCGCGCGGTTCCATGCGGCGCAGGTCGATGCGATCCGTCCGCACGCGCCGGGCCGCGACGTGCTGCACAACTTCATGGGATTTTTCACCGAGTTCGATCACTACGCGTTCGCGCGCGGCGGCCTCGATGTCGCCGCGTGGGACAGCTACCCGGTGCCGCGCACCGAAGTGCTGCCGCTCGACGAAGCCGACAAGCGGCGCTGGGCGCGCACCGGCCATCCCGACGTGTCGGCGTTCTCGCACGACCTGTATCGCGGTGTCGGCAACGGCCGGATGTGGGTGATGGAGCAACAGGCGGGGCCCGTCAACTGGGGGCCGTACAACCCGGTGCCGCACGCCGGCGCGGTGCGGCTGTGGACGTGGGAAGCATTCGCGCACGGCGCGGAGCTCGTGTCGTATTTCCGCTGGCGGCAGTATCCGCATGCGCAGGAGCAGCTGCACTCGGGGCTCAACGCACCGGACGACCAGCTGTCGCCGGGCGGCCGTGAAGTGGCGCGTGTCGCACGCGAGCTGGCCGTGCTGGATCCCGCACTCGTCGCCGGCGCGCGCGAGCCGGCCCGCGTCGCGCTGCTGTTCGATTACACGGCCGACTGGATGATCCGGATCCAGCCGCACGGCGCCGGTTTCGACTATCAGCAGCACGCGTTCGACTGGTATCGCGCGCTGCGCGAACTGGGGCTCGACGTCGATATCGTCGCGGCCGATGCCGACGTGTCGCGTTATGCGCTCGTCGTCGCGCCGACACTGCCGGTCGTGCCGGATCGCGTCGTCGAGCAGGCCGCGCGCGGGAATGCGCACTGGTTGTTCGGGCCGCGCACCGGGTCGCGCACCGTCGACTTCGCGATCGTGCCGGGCCTCGCGCCGGGCAAGCTGCGCGACGTGCTGCCGGTGCGGATCGCGCAGGTCGAGTCGCTGCGGCCGTCGCTCGCGCCGCGCGTCGCGTTCGACGGTGTCGACGGCCATGCGCTGAAATGGCGCGATCACATCGACCTCGACGCGAGCACCCCCATCGACGTGCTCGCTGTCTGCGACGACGGCGTGCCCGCGCTCGTGCGGCACGGTCAGGTGACGATGGCGACTGCGTGCTTCGATCCCGCGCTGTTGCGCGCAATCGTCGGCCGCTGCGCGCGCGATGCCGGACTGCCGGTGCGCGAACTGCCTGACGGCGTGCGCTTGTGCCGGCGCGGGCGCGTCGTGTTCGCGTTCAACTACGGCGACACACCGTGCATGCTGCCCGCGCCGGACGGTGCGGGCTTCGTGCTCGGCGGCCCCGAACTCGGCGCGGTCGACGTCGCCGCATGGGTCGAGCCGGACTGACGCGATGCAGTCGTTGCCGTCGCCGCGGTTGCATGTCGCGCGCCTCGCGCGGATCGCGCATTTCGTGCCGCTGTCCGCGGCGGCGCTGATGCTCGGCGTCGCGATGTCGTTTACCGCGCCGTACCTGTCGCTGTTCGGCGTGGAGGCGGCCGGGATGTCGCCGTTGCTCGCGGGTGTCTTCATGACGCTGATCGCGGCGAGCGGTGTAGTCGCCAGCACGTGGGCCGGACGGTGGTCGGATCGCCGCGACCGCCACCGGCCGCTGCTCATCGTATCGCTCGCTGCCGCCGCGCTCGGCTTCGCGCTGCTGTGCGTGCTGCGCGCGCACGGGCCGGTGATCGCGGCCGGCACGATCCTGCTTGGCGCGGGCGCCGTGTCGCTGTCGCAGATCTTTTCGTTCGCGCGCGCGGTGCTGCCGGTCGACGACGATGCGCAGCGCGAACTCGCGTCGGCCGCGCTGCGCACGATGCTGTCGGTCGCGTGGGTGTTCGGTCCCGCGCTCGGCGCGCTGATCCTCGCGCAGACGGGCTTTACCGGGCTCTTTCTCGCGGCCGCCGCGGGCTTTGTCGCGTGCGCGGCGATCGTCGCGCGGATTCCGGAGCCCGCGCGGCGGCCGGCAGCCGTTCACGTGCGCGCGGTCGGCGACGACGCAAAGACGCCCGTCGATTCGACGGCTATCGTCGGCGCGCCGCGCGCGAGCGTGCTGCGGACCCTCGTCGCGCTCACGCTGATCGGGCTCGCGGCGAACGCGACGATGATCGTGCTGCCGCTGTACATCGTGCGTGGACTCGCCGGCACGCCCACGAACGTGTCGGCCGCGCTGGGTCTCGCCGCATTGCTCGAGATCCCGATGATGTTGTGGCTCGGCGTCCGGTCGACGCGGCTCGACAAGGCACGCTGGCTGACCGCGTGCGCGGCCGTGCACGCCGCGTATTTCGTCGGGCTCGCGGCGGTGACGCGGGTCGACATGATCCTGCCGCTGCAACTGCTGAGCGCGTGCGTGGTCGCGATCACGTCCTGCCTCGGGATGACGCGCGTGTGCGATCTGATGCCCACGCGCCCCGGCACCGCGACCGCGATGTTCTTCAGCACCGCGCGGGTCGGCTCGATCGCGTCGGGCGTGCTGTCGGGCGCGTGTGTCGACCTGTTCGGCTATCGCGCGACGTTCGCGGGGTGCTGCGGGCTCGCGCTCGTCGCATTTGCGCTGCTCGCTCGGGATGCGCGCGGTGAGCAGGGGGGCACGGCGGCGCCTGCGCGGCGCCGCTTCGATGCACCGCACTGACGCGCAAGGCGCCCGTGCGGTGATGCCGTGATGTCGTCAGACGGGATCGATCAGCGCCGGCGGAGCGCGTCGAGCGACGACAGCGCGTTGCCGTGGAAGTCGAACCACGTGTTGTTGTCCCATTGATCGCCCGCGCCGACCTTCCAGCCGACGCCCGGTGTCGGGATCCATTCCGGCTCCCACCAGAACACGCCCTTGCCGCGATTGCCCGGCACGCCCTTCACGATATCGACGACCGCCGCGAGGAATTGCGCCTGGCCCGCCGGTGACGGCGGGAACGCGGTCGAGCCCGTGTTCGTCATCGCGTTCGGTTCCGAGTCGCCGTCGCTGGTGGTCCACGGATACGCGGTTTCCACGACGATCAGCTCCTTGTCGTAGCGCACCGCGAGGTCGTTCGCGTTGTTGCGCAGGTCGTCGAGCGAGCCTTGCCACTGCGGGTAATACGACAGGCCGATCACGTCGAACGTCACGCCGCGCTGCGTCGCGCTGTCGAACCACCAGCGGCTTTTCGCGTTGTCGCCGCCGCTGTCGATGTGCAGCATCACCTTGATGCGCGGATCGACGGCCTTCACCGCATCGCGGCCCGTCTTCAGCAGCTGCGCGAGGTTGTCCCACTGGTCGTAGCGGCCGAGCGGCCACAGCATGCCACCGGTGATCTCGTTGCCGATCTGCACCCACTCGGGCCGCACGCCGGCGCGCTGCAACTGGCGCAGCACGTCGGTCGTATAGGCCGACAGCAGCGCGCGTGTCTCGGCGAGATTCTTGCCGGCCCACGCATGCGGCGGATATTGCTTGCCGGGGTCGGCCCACCAGTCGCTGTAGTGGAAGTCGATCAGGATCCGCATCCCGAGCGCGGCCGCACGTTTCGCGAGCGCCACGACGTGTGCGGCATTGTTGTACCCGGCCGCATCGCTCTGGTTCGCGGGGAAGAAGTCCGGGTTGCCGGGATCGTTCCAGACCTTGATGCGGATCGAATCGACGCCATGCGCGTGCAGGATCTTCAGGCAGTCGCGCGGGTGCCCGCGGTCGAAGTATTGCGCGCCGTGCGCCTCGAGCTCCGGCAGCGTCGACACGTCCGCACCCATCGCGAACGGGACGCCGCCCGCGCCGCGCGCAACGCCTTGCGCGACGGCCGGCAACGCGCCGGCCAGGTCGACGTAGGCGAGTGCGGCGGTCGAGACACTCCAGCGCAACATCGATCTTCTATTCATTGTCATCCTCCAGTGTTTGGCCCGGTCGGTCGATTGCCTGATCGCGGGCATCGGCGGTTTAAGCGCTTAAATTTCAGCCTCGATACGAGACGACACGAGGCGAAAACGAGCGTAGCGCAGCCGCCGATGCCGATGCAAAGAACGCGTGCGTTGCCTACTATCTGGCGCTACGCGCGCACGCCGACCCGATACCGCGTCGTCTGGCGATAGGTGTCGCCCGGCTGAAGGATGGTTTCGTCGCGCAACGCGTTCATGTTCACCTGGTTCGGAAAGAACCCGGCTTCGACGCACAGCGCCGCATGCTGCACGCACGACACACCGCCGCTTGCGCGCACGCCGTCCAGATAGTTGCCCGTATAGAGTTGCAGCCCGCGCTGATCCGTCGACACGGCGAGCTCCCGGCCGCTTTCCGGATCGTAGATCGCCGCGACGGGCCGCACGCCGCGCCCAGGCTCGCGCAGCACATAGCAATGATCGAAGCCGCGCCCGCGGGCGAGCTGCGCATGCGGCCAGTCGAGGCGCGCGCCGATCGGCGCGCTCTGCCGGAAATCGAACGCGCTGCCCGTCACGTCGGCCGTGCCGGTGGGGATCAGCGCGTCGTCCACTTCGACGAACGCATCGGCGTCGATCTGCAGCAGATGCCCGCGCACGTCGCTGCCCGCGCGTCCGCTCAGGTTGAAGTAGCTGTGATTCGTCAGGTTCAACGGCGTGGGCGCATCGGTCACGCCCGTATAGTCGATCGTCAGCGTGCCGTCGTCGTCGAGCGTATAGCGCACCTGCACGCGCACGTTGCCGGGGAACCCCGCATCGCCTTCCGGCGAATCGAGCCGCAGCGTCAACCCGCCGTGGTCGTCGATCACGTCCCAGCGCGCGCGATGAAAGCCGCTCGCGCCGCCGTGCAGGAGGTTGCCGTTCTCGTTGCGGTCGAGCGTGTAGTCGACGCCGTCGAGCGTGAAGCGCGCAGCCGCGATCCGGTTCGCCCAGCGGCCGACCGTCGCGCCGAGGTACGCGCCCGATTCGACGTAGTCGGCCGGCGTGTCATGGGCCAGCACGATATCGGCGAAGCGCCCGGTGCGGTCGGGGGCGAGCCACGACACGACGGTCGCGCCGAGATCGCTGATGACGACGCGCATGCCGTGCGCGTTGCGCAGCGTATAGCGCCGCACCGGATCGCCGCCGGGCGGCGTGCCCCACGGCTCGGACGGAATGCGGCCGAGGTCGGCTGCCGGGCGGGAAGTGGCGGTATCGATGTGCATGAGTGGGTTCGCTCGTGGGCGGTGAATTCAGTGGGCAGGCGCGGTGCGTTCCTGGTATTCGCGCGGCGTGCAGCCGAGTTCGCGGCGGAACACCGCATACATGTATTGCAGCGACGTGAAGCCGCAGCGGATCGCGACTTCCGCGCTCGACGCATTGCGGGCCGCGAGCAGCGCCTGGGCGGCCTCGAGCTTGTGACGCAGGATTTCCTGATGCACGGTGCGCTGCAGTTCGCGCCGGAAGTGCTCTTCGAGCAGCGAGCGCGACACACCGACATAGTCGGCGACCTGTTCGGTCTTGATCCCCTGGCATGCGTACTGGCGGATGAAATGCCGTGCGCGCATCACGTGTGGGCTCGCGAGAGGCTGGTGGCGCGTCGATTCGAGCACGTTGATGCCGACCGGCGGCACGAGGATGCGCTGGCCGGGAAAACGCGCGCCGCGCAGCATCCGGTGCAGCAGGTGTGCGGCGGTGCGGCCCATTTCCTCGGTGCCCTGGATCACCGACGACAACGGAATGCGCGTCAGCGTGCGGGTGAGTGGATCGTTGTCGATGCCGATGATCGCGACCTGTTCCGGCACCGCGATGCCGGCGATCAGGCACGCCTGCAGCAGGTGCCGCGCGCGCGCATCGGTGACCGCGATCACGCCGACGGGTTTCGGCAGCGCATGCAGCCAGCCGATCAATTGCTCGATCGCGTGATCCCAGCCCGACGCGCTCGTCGACACGCCGCGGTAGATCGGCGCGTCGAGCCCGTCCGCCCGCGCGAGCCGGTCGAACGCGAGCTCGCGCTGCTGCGCCCAGCGATTCTCCTGCGCGGCCGGCAGGCTGTACATCGCGAAATGCGCGAGCCCCGCGCCGATCAGGTGCGTATAGGCGAGCGACACGAGCTTGGGGTTGTCGGTCGCAATATATGGGACGCCGTCCGGATACTGCGTCGGATCCTCGTATGACGAGCCGACCGCGACGATCGGCAGCGGCGAACCGGCGAGCGCGTCGGCGACGGCCGGATCGTCGAAGTCCGCGATGATGCCGTCGCCGTCGAAGCGCTCGATGCCGGCGAGCCGGCAGCGGAAGTCGTCTTCGAGGAACAGGTCCCACACGACGCGCGTCGTGTGCAGGTACTGGCCGATGCCGCTGATGATCTCGCGGTCGTAGACCTTGTTCGCGTTGAACAGCAGCGCGATGCGGTGCGGTGTCTGGGCGGAAGGGGCGCGGTTCATCTGGTGTCGGGGCACGCGCGCCGGGCGCGTCGTGCCGTTGTCTCCGGGGCGCGCCCGGGGCGGCGGCGCGCGGTGTTCTGGTGTCCGGCGATTGTAGGACGGAACGCGTGCCGCGCGCAGCAACTGGCAAGAAACGTTAAGCATGCTGCGCAATTTCGCAATTGCCGGCCGGCAGGCGCACGGGCACGATCCAGTCAACCGAATTCGGCCGCGTGCGTCGTCGCGACGCGCGTTGCGCTGCAACAAGAGCCTGCACGGAGACACCATGTCGTATTTCGAACACATTCCCGCGATTCGTTACGAAGGTCCGCAGTCGGACAACCCGCTGGCCTACCACCATTACGACGCCGAGAAGCGTGTGCTCGGCAAGACGATGGCCGAGCATCTGCGGATCGCCGTGTGCTACTGGCACACGTTCGTATGGCCGGGGCACGACATCTTCGGGCAGGGCGCATTCCAGCGGCCCTGGCAGCAACCCGGCGACGCACTCGAGCGGGCGCGGCTGAAGGCCGATGCGGCATTCGAATTCTTCACGAAGCTCGGTACGCCGTTCTATACGTTCCATGACACGGACGTCGCGCCGGAGGGCGACAGCCTGCGCGAGTACGCGGCCAATTTCGCGCGGATGGTCGACTATCTCGGCGAGCGCCAGCAGGCGAGCGGCGTGCGGCTGCTGTGGGGCACCGCGAACCTGTTCTCGCACCCGCGCTTCGCGGCGGGCGCGGCGACGAACCCGAACCCCGATGTATTCGCGTGGGCCGCGGCCCAGGTGTGCCACGCGCTCGACGCGACGCACCGGCTCGGCGGCGAGAACTACGTGCTGTGGGGCGGCCGCGAAGGGTACGAGACGCTGCTCAATACCGACCTGAAGCGCGAGCGCGACCAGTTCGCGCGCTTCCTGTCGATGGTCGTCGAGCACAAGCACCGGATCGGCTTCAAGGGCGCGTTGCTGATCGAGCCGAAGCCGCAGGAGCCGACCAAGCACCAGTACGACTACGACGTCGCGACCGTGCACGGCTTCCTCGTGCAGTACGGACTGCAGAACGAGATCCGCGTGAACATCGAGGCGAACCACGCGACGCTCGCCGGTCATTCGTTCCATCATGAGATCGCGAATGCATTCGCGCTCGGCGTGTTCGGCAGCGTCGACGCGAACCGCGGCGACCCGCAGAACGGCTGGGACACCGACCAGTTTCCGAACAGTGTCGAGGAACTGACGCTCGCGTTCTACGAGATCCTGCGCCACGGCGGCTTTACCACCGGCGGGATGAATTTCGACGCGAAGGTGCGCCGCCAGAGCGTCGATCCGGAAGACCTGTTCTACGGCCATGTCGGCGCGATCGACGTGCTTGCGCTCGCGCTCGAACGCGCGGCGGTGCTGGTCGAGAACGACCGGCTCGACGCGCTGCGCCGGCAGCGCTACGCGCAGTGGGACGGTGCGTTCGGCCAGAAGATCCTGTCGGGCGGCTATACGCTGCAGTCGCTCGCCGACGACGCGCTCGCGCGCGGCGTGGACCCGCGGCATGCGAGCGGCGCGCAGGAGCGGCTCGAGAACATCGTGAATCAGGCGATCTACGGGCTGCGCTGACGCCATGTATATCGGACTCGATCTAGGCACGTCGGGCGTGAAGGCGGTGCTGCTCGACCGCGACGGCGCGGTGCGCGCGAGCGCGAGCCGCCCGCTGACGGTGAGCCGGCCGCGGCCGCGCTGGTCCGAACAGGCGCCGCACGACTGGTGGGACGCCGCATGCGGCGCGCTCGCCGCGCTCGTCGACGAAGCACGCGCGGCCGGCATCGATCCGCACGACATCGCCGCGATCGGCCTGTCGGGCCAGATGCATGGCGCCACGCTGCTCGACGCGCATGGCGACGTGCTGCGCCCCGCGATCCTGTGGAACGACGGCCGCGCGGATGCGGAGTGCGCGGAACTCGAGCGGCTTGCACCGGCACTGCGCACCGTGGCCGGCAACGTCGCGATGCCCGGCTTCACCGCGCCGAAGCTGCTGTGGGTGCGCCGTCACGAGCCCGACGTGTTCGCGCGGATCGCGCACGTGCTGCTGCCGAAGGACTATCTGCGCTACCGGCTGACCGGTGCGTTCGCAACCGATCCGTCGGATGCCGCCGGCACGCTGTGGCTCGACGTCGCGAAGCGCGACTACGACGACGCGCTGCTGGCCGCGTGCGGACTGTCGCGCGCGCAGATGCCGGCCGTGTTCGAGGGCAACAGTGTGACCGGCACGCTGCTTCCGGCCGTCGCGCGCGCGCTCGGGCTGCGCGAGATCCCGGTGGTGGCCGGCGGCGGCGACAACGCGGCCGGCGCGGTGGGTGTCGGCCATCTACGGCGGGCGACGGCTTCTGTCGCTTGGCACGTCGGGTGTTTATTTCGCGGTGTCGGACGGGTTTCGCGCGAATCCGGAATCGGCGGTGCACAGCTTCTGTCATGCGCTGCCCGATACGTGGCACCTGATGTCGGTGATGCTGAACGCGGCCGGCTGCCTCGACTTCAGCGCGCAGCTGGCCGGTTACGGCGGCGTCGCGGCGTTGCTCGACGATGCCGAGACGAACGCGCGCACGAGCCGCCCGTGGTTCCTGCCTTATCTGAGCGGCGAGCGCACGCCGCACAACGACGTGAATGCGAAGGGCGTGTTTTACGGGCTCACGCCCGACACGCAGCGTGCGGATCTCGTGAACGCGACGCTCGAAGGTGTCGGATTCGCGCTGCTCGACGGCATTGATGCGCTGCATGCGGCCGGGCTCGCGCCCGACAGCATCACGGTGATCGGCGGCGGCTCGCGCAGCGCGTACTGGACGCAGATGCTCGCCGATCTGAGCGGCCGCGCGCTGACGCTGCGAGCGGGTGGCGAAGTGGGGCCGGCGCTGGGCGCCGCGCGCCTTGCGCATCTCGCGCTCGAACCGGATGCGTCGCTCGACGACGTGTGCCCGCAGCCGCCGATCGTCGCGGTGCGCGAGCCCGACCTCGCGCGGCATGCGTGGTATCGCGACGTGCGGCGTCCGACGTTTCGCGCGCTTTACCGCGCGCTCGAACCGGTGTTTGCAACGGGCGCGTGACGTGCTGATGGCCTGTGCGTTGCAGTGACTCGATGCGGGCGGCGCATTCCGGCGGCCGCCCGGCGTTCGTGAAGTTGTCCAATAACAAGGAGTTGGAGACATGAAATCCGTGACGCGTCGTACCGTATTGAGTTCCCTCGCCGGCGCCGCCGCGCTGGCAATCCTCGCGCTGGGCGCACCGCTCGCGCACGCGAGCAAGGACAAGCCCGAAATCGGCTTCTGCATCGATGACCTGCGCGTCGAGCGCTGGTCGCGCGATCGCGATTATTTCGTCGCGGCCGCGACGAAACTCGGCGCGAAGGTGTCGGTGCAGTCGGCCGACGCCAGCGAGGCGCGGCAGATTTCCCAGATCGAGAACCTGATCTCGCGCGGCGTCGACGTGATCGTGATCGTGCCGTTCAATTCGAAGACGCTCGGCAACGTCGTCGCCGAAGCGCGGAAGGCCGGCATCAAGGTCGTGTCGTACGACCGTCTGATCCTCGATGCGGATGTCGACGCGTACATCTCGTTCGACAACGAGAAGGTCGGCGAACTGCAGGCGCAGGGCGTGTTCGACGCGAAGCCGAAGGGCAACTACTTCCTGCTCGGCGGCGCGCCGACCGACAACAACGCGAAGATGCTGCGTGAAGGACAACTGAAGGTGCTGAAGCCGGCGATCGACCGCGGCGACATCAAGCTCGTTGGCCAGCAATGGGTGCCCGAGTGGAGCGCGTCGACTGCGCTACGGATCGTCGAGGACGCGCTGACCGCGAACAACAACAAGATCGACGCGATCGTCGCGTCGAACGACGGCACCGCGGGCGGCGCGATCCAGGCGCTCGCCGCGCAGCATCTGGCCGGCAAGGTGCCGGTGTCCGGGCAGGATGCGGATCTCGCGGCGGTCAAGCGCGTGATCGCCGGCACGCAGACGATGACGGTCTACAAGCCGCTGAAGCTGATCGCGAGCGAAGCCGCGAAGCTCGCGGTCGATCTCGCGAAGGGCACGAAGCCCGCGTTCAACGCGCAATACGACAACGGGAAGAAGAAGGTCGACACGGTGCTGCTGCAGCCGACGCTGCTGACGAAGCGCAACGTCGACGTCGTCGTGAAGGACGGCTTCTACACCCAGGCCCAGCTGGCGAGCCAGTAACGGCACGACGGCGGCGAGGCACGCGGCCGGCCGGGCGGGCGGCCGCGTGCGCACTGCGAGGCGATGAACGTATGACCGAACCCTTGCTGACGATGCGCGGCATCGTCAAGGCATTCGACGGCGTGAAGGCGCTCGACGGAATCGACCTGACCGTGCGGCCGGGCGAGTGCGTCGGCCTGTGCGGCGAGAACGGCGCCGGCAAGTCGACGCTGATGAAGGTGCTGTCGGGCGTCTACCCGCACGGCACGTGGGACGGCGAGATCCGCTGGGAAGGCGCGCCGCTCGTCGCGTCCGGCGTGCGCGACACCGAGCGCGCGGGCATCGTGATCATTCACCAGGAGCTGATGCTCGTGCCCGAGCTGTCGGTGGCCGAGAACATCTTTCTCGGCAACGAGATCACGCTGCCCGGCGGGCGCATGCACTATGCGGAGATGGTGCGGCGTTCGGAAGCGCTGCTGCGCGAACTGCGGATCGACGCGATCAACGTCGCGCAACCGGTGATGAACTACGGCGGCGGCCACCAGCAGCTGATCGAAATCGCGAAGGCGCTGAACAAGCGCGCGAAGCTGCTGATCCTCGACGAGCCGTCGTCGTCGCTGAGCGCCGCCGAGACGCGCATCCTGCTCGACATCGTGCGCGACCTGAAGCGTCGCGGTGTCGCGTGCGTGTATATCTCGCACAAGCTCGACGAAGTCGACGCGGTATGCGACACCGTGACCGTGATCCGCGACGGCCGCCATGTCGCGACCGAGCCGATGCACGGGCTGACCACCGACCGGATCATCGCGATGATGGTCGGCCGCGAGATCCGCAACCTGTATCCGCGCGAGCCGCACGATATCGGCGACGTCGTGCTGGAGGCGCGCAACGTGACCTGTCACGACGTCGCGAACCCGCGCCGCAAGCGCGTCGACGACGTGTCGTTCAGCGTGCGGCGCGGCGAGATTCTCGGCGTCGCCGGGCTCGTCGGCGCGGGCCGCACCGAACTGATGCAGGCGATCTTCGGCGCGTATCCGGGCGCGAGCACGGCGAGCGTGCGGATGAACGGCCGGCCGCTCGCGATCCGCGCGCCGGCCGACGCGATCCGCGCGGGCATCGCGATGGTGCCGGAGGATCGCAAGCGCCACGGGATCGTGCCGCAGCTCGGCGTGGGCCACAACATCACGCTGTCGGTGCTGCGCCGTTTCGCGACGCGCGGACGGATCGACGCGGCCGCCGAGCTCGATGCGATCCGCACGGAGATGCAGCGGCTGTCGGTGCGCGCCGCGCATCCGTTCCTGCCGATCGCGAGCCTGTCCGGCGGCAACCAGCAGAAGGCGGTGCTCGCCAGGATGCTGCTGGCCGACCCGCAGGTGCTGATCCTCGACGAACCGACGCGCGGCGTCGACGTCGGCGCGAAGGCGGAAATCTACCGGCTGATCTTTGCGCTCGCGAAACGCGGCGTCGCGCTGATCGTCGTGTCGTCGGAGTTGCCGGAAGTGCTCGGGCTGGCCGATCGCGTGCTCGTGATCGGCGAAGGCGAGCTGCGCGGCGATTTCGTGAACGACGGCCTCACGCAGGAACAGATCCTCGGCGCCGCGCTGACGCCCGCGCGGCGTCCGGCCGAACCCATTGCAGCGAGTACCCAATGAATACCGAACTGTCTTCCTCTTCCGCCGTGCCGCCGGACGCCGACGCGCGCCGCGCGCACGGCCATCCGTTGCGCCAGGTTTTCGTGCGCTACAAGGTGCTCGCGCTGCTGTTCGCGGTCGCGGCGATCTGGGTGTTCTTTTCGGTGCTGACCGATGGGGCGTTCGTCACGCCGCGCAACGTGTCGAACCTGCTGCGGCAGATGTCGATCACCGGAATGCTCGCGTGCGGGATGGTGTTCGTGATCATCGCGGGCGAGATCGACCTGTCGGTCGGTTCGCTGCTCGGGCTGCTCGGCGGCGTCGCGGCGATCCTCGACGTCAATCGGCACTGGCCCGTCGCCGCGACGGTGCCGGCGGTGCTCGCGCTCGGCGTGCTGGTCGGGTTGTTCAACGGCTGGTGGTCGACTTACCGCCGTGTGCCGTCGTTCATCGTCGGGCTGGGCGGGATGCTCGCATTCCGCGGCATCCTGCTCGGCGTGACGGGCGGCTCGACGATCGCGCCGGTGTCCGACGGCTTCGTGTTCATCGGCCAGGGCTACCTGCCCCGCATGGCGGGCGACGGCCTCGCGCTGCTGCTGTTCGCGCTCGTCGCGCTGCTGGTCGTCCGGCAGCGCGGCACGCGGCGCCGTTACCGGCTCGCGGTCGCGCCACTGTGGCAGGACATCGCGAAGATCGTCGGCGCCGGGGCCGTGCTGTTCGCGTTCGTCGCGATGCTCGACCGCTACGGCGGCATCCCGGTGCCCGTGCTGCTGCTGCTCGCGCTGCTCGGCGCGTTCTCGTGGATCGCGACGCAGACCGTGTTCGGCCGACGCATCTATGCAGTGGGTTCGAACCTGGAGGCGACGCGGCTGTCGGGCGTCGATACGGATCGCGTGAAGCTCGCGATCTTCGCGCTGATGGGGCTGATGTGCGCGTTCGCGGGGATCGTCAATACCGCGCGGCTCGCGGCCGGCTCGCCGTCGGCCGGCACGATGGGCGAACTCGACGCGATCGCCGCGTGCTTCATCGGCGGCACGTCGATGCGCGGCGGCTCGGGCACTGTCTATGGCGCGCTGATCGGTGCGCTCGTGATGGCGAGCCTCGACAACGGGATGTCGATGCTCGACGTCGACGCGTACTGGCAGATGATCGTCAAGGGCGCGGTGCTGGTGCTGGCGGTGTGGATCGACGTGGTGTCGCGTTCGAACCGGCGGTGAGGTGCGGTTCTATCACTTCTATCCCGCGTCGGCCTTGATGAAATCGACGAAGGCCCGCAGCGGAGCCGGCACGAAACGCCGCCCCGGGTAGTAAAGATACGGGCCGGAGAACGGCCGCCACCAGCCGTCGAGCACCGGCTCGAGCGCGCCGCTCGCGAAGTACGGGCGCAGCCAGTCTTCGTACAGATGCACGATGCCGAGCCCCGCACAGGCCGCGTCCACGACGAGATCGACGGCGCCGCCGATCTGCACGACGAGCGGGCCCGACGGCTCCACGCGCACCACTTCGCCGTCGCGCTCGTATTCCCACGCCGGCATCGCGCCGCTCGCGAAGCGGCCGCGCAGGCACGCGTGATCGAGCAGGTCGCGCGGATGGGCGGGGCGGCCGCGCCGCTCGAGATAGGCGGGCGCCGCGGCGGTCGCGAGGCGTTGCGACCGCGGGCCGATCGGCACGGCGATCATGTCCTGTTCGAGGCGCTCGTCGTAGCGAATGCCGGCGTCGCAGCCGGCCGCGAGGATATCGACGAAACTTTCGTCGGCCACGACCTCGAGCCGTATCTCCGGATATGCATCGAGAAAGCGCGGGACGATCGACGGCAGCACGAGCCGCGCCGCGCTCATCGGAACGTTGAGCTTCAGCGTACCGACCGGCTTCTCGCGGAAGGTGTTCACCACGTCGAGCGCCGCCTCCACCTCGCTCAGCGCCGGCGTGAGCCGCGCGAGCAGACGCGCGCCGGCTTCGGTCGGCGACACGCTGCGCGTCGTGCGGTGCAGCAGCCGCACCCCCAGTTGCGCCTCCAGCCTGCGGACCGCTTCGCTGAGCCCCGATGCACTGGCGTTGGCCACGCGTGCAGCCTCGCGGAAGCCCTTCGCGCGCGCCACCGCCACGAACGCGTTCAGATCGCCGAGATCGACTTGCATTGTTCGCCTTTTCGTACAGGTTGTGCGCATTATGACCGCTTATCGTGCAGCGCCGCGCGGCGTAACCTGCGATTCACTCGTTCATACAGGAGCACGATCATGTCCCCCGTCGTTCAATCCGGTACGTTTTCCCTGGCGGGCCGCTGCGTTCATCGCCTCGGTTATGGCGCGATGCAATTGGCCGGCCCGGGCGTGTTCGGGCCGCCGAAGGATCGCGACGCGGCGCTCGCCGTGCTGCGCGAAGCGGTCGAAGCGGGCGTCGACCACATCGACACCAGCGACTTCTACGGTCCGCATGTGACGAACCAGCTGATTCGCGAAGCGTTGCATCCATATCGCGACGACCTGTTGATCGTGACCAAGATCGGCGCGACGCGCGGCGACGATGGTTCGTGGCTGCCGGCGTTCTCTGCCGACGCGCTGACGGCCGCCGTGCACGACAACCTGCGCAATCTGGGCCTCGACGTGCTCGACGTCGTCAATCTGCGGATCATGTTCGACGTGCACGGCCCGGCCGAGGGCTCGATCGAGGCGCCGCTGTCCGCGCTGGCCGAACTGCAGCGGCAGGGCCTCGTGCGACACATCGGGCTGAGCAACGTCACGGCCGCGCAGATCGCCGAAGGCCGACGGATCTGCGACATCGCCTGCGTGCAGAATCATTACAACCTCGCGCACCGCGACGACGATGCGCTGATCGATGCGCTTGCCCGCGACGGCATCGCCTACGTCCCGTACTTTCCGCTCGGTGGCTTCAATCCGTTGCAGTCGTCGACGCTCGACGCGGTCGCCGCGCGGCTCGGCGCGACGCAGATGCAGACCGCGCTCGCGTGGCTGCTGCGCCGCGCGCCGAACATCCTGCTGATTCCGGGAACGTCGTCGGTCGCGCATCTGCGCGAGAATCTCGCTGCCGGCGCGTTGGCGTTGCCGGACGACGCCGTGCGCGAACTCGACGGGGTCGGGGCTGCTCGCGGTTGATGCGGGCGTGGGCGGAGGTGTCGTACATCGCGTCGTCCGGCCGCTGCGTCGCGCCGGCTGCCGAATTCAGCGAACCTGACCCAGTTGCTCGTCGATCGTGCGCGTCAACGGTGACTGGACCTCGCCGGTGTGCTTCGTCTGCACGGGCTCGATCAGCACGATCCAGCATTCGTCGTCGGCGACGGGGTTATGCTGCGTGCCGCGCGGCACCACGTGCATCGAGCCGGCGGGCAAGTCGACGATGCGGCCGCCTTCATACTCGATCCTCAGATGCCCGCGCACGACGAAGAACAGCTCGTCTTCGTTCGCATGGTCGTGCCACACGAGCTGACCGCGAACCTTCGCGACTTTCACATACTGATCGTTGACCTGCGCGACGACCTTGGGCGACCAGTATTCGGATACATCGGCGAAGGCAGCCTCGAGGTCGAACGATTCGGCGAACGCAGCGGCGGGTAGGGTCATCTCGTCTCCTGATCCAGTTGTGGTATGCGGGATCGAAACCGGCACGTTGCCGATTCATCGATATGTGGGGGCCAGGCCGATTATATTGACGCCGCCGTTACGCCGCACGACGGCGCCGCGCCCGCGCCGCGCCGCGCTCAGCGGACCAGCGCTGCCGCGAAGTCGCGGTACGCATGCAGCGGGCGGCCGAGGATCGCGGTCAAGCGCTCGACATCGCCGGCCTGAGGCACCATCCCGTCGCTGACGTAGCGTTCGGCCATCAGGCGCATCTCGTAGGCCATCCATTTCGGCATGAAAGTCGCGAAATTGCTTTCGAACGCCGTGGGATCGTCGCCGCCGTAGGCCACCGGACGGCCAAGCAGCGCCGACCAGATCGACGCCAGTTCCGTGCCCGTCAGCGTGTCGGGCCCGACCAGGTTGATGGTCTCGACCGGCAGCTTGCCGGGCGCGTCGTTGCGGCGGATCAGCTCGATCGCCGCGACTTCCGCAATGTCGCGCACGTCGACCATCGCGACGCCCTTGCTGCCGATCGGAATCGGGTAGACACCGTGATCGACGATCGTGTCCTTGATCATTAGTTCGTTATCCATGAAATACGCGGGCCGCAGGATCGTCGCGCTGAATCCCATCTGCTCGATCATCCGCTCGGCGCCGGATTTCACCGCGAAGTGCGGCACGTTGACGAAGCGGTCGGCATCGAAGACCGACAGATAGACGACGCGCTCGATACCCGCCTCGCGTGCAAGATTCAGCGCGATCAGCGCCTGCGTGAATTCGTCGCCCGCCACGCCGTTGAGCAGGAACAGCGTGCGCACGCCGGAGAAGGCCGTGCGCAGCGAGTCGATGTCGAGCATGTCGCCCTGAACGACGCTCACCGCCGCCGGAAAATCGGCTTTGGACGGATCGCGCACCAGCACGCGCACGTCGGCGCCGCGCTTGACGAGTTGATGGACGACCTGGCGGCCGACACGGCCGGTGGCGCCGGTAACGAGAATGGTCATGATGTTCGCTCCTGAGATTATGGTTAGGTTGACTGCCCACGTAAGTTAGGTGATCCGCACATGATCCGGAAGATGTGTTAAATAGACTCGGTGTCTCACAGGTGGAACACATGGACCTGCTCGCTCTCGCCGATTTCAATCTCGTCGCCCGTCATGGCAGCTTTGGGGAAGCCGCACGCGCGGCCGGGCGCCCGAAGGCCACGCTGTCGCGCCGTGTCACGGAACTGGAGAACAGTCTCGCGCTGCGTCTGTTCGAGCGCGGCTCGCGCGGTGTGACGCTCACGCAGGAAGGGCGCGCACTTTACGAGCGCACGGGCGCGCTGCTCGCCGAGCTGGCCGACAGCGCATCGGCGATCGCATCGCGCGGCGAGCGGCCGCACGGCCGGCTGCGCATCAGCGCGCCGATGCTCTTTTCGCATTTCGCGATGGGCAAGCTGGTGGCGACGTTTGCGTTGAAATATCCGGACGTGCGGGTGGAAGTCACGACCGAAGACCGCCCCGTCGACATGATCGACGAAGGCTACGACCTCGTGATTCGCGTGAACCCCGACCCGGACGAAAGCCTGATCGGGCGCGTGTTCCTGCGCGACCGGCTGGTGGTCGTGGCGACGCCGGCGCTGGCACGGCCGAGCGGCGACGCGTCCGCGCCGGCCGTGGTTCGCGGCACCGACGACAGGCGCGCCGCATGGGACGTCACGGGTCCGTCCGGAACGTCACGCATCGCGATCGAGCCGGTGGCCCGGCTGTCGTCGCTGATCATGGTGCGCGATACGGTCCGGCTCGGGCTGGGCGCCGCTTGCCTGCCGGTGTCGCTGGTGACCCGCGATCTCGCCGCCGGCACACTCGTCAGTTGGGGCGACGTGCCGGGGCCCGACATCGCACTGTGGGCGCTGTATCCTTCCAGGCGATTGTTGAGCGCGCGCGTGTCCGCGTTTCTCGATCACCTCAAGAGCACATTTCCGGCGGGCACCCCGCAAGAACTGGCCGCTTATATCGACGGGCAGCAGTGACACCGCGCCGCGCGCGGCGTGGGGTTCGCGATACCGTGGCGGCGTGCGTGCGCTACGTTCGATCGCGGGTGCGTGCGCGTACCGCGCCCGTAATCACCGCGATGCCGAACAGAATGACGGCGACGATCTCGATGATGTGCTGCGACACATGCAGCGTCATCAATCCCCATGCCACGCCGCCGATGAAAATGATCCATCCGACCAGGTAGATAAGCAGAGTCATCATTTTTCTCCTTGCGGTTCGGGTTCTCGCTCGGATTGCCGTCGCGCGGCGGCCGCTTTCTCCGGCAGCGGTCCGTGCGGATGCAGGCCGAGGCGTTCCATCAAGCGCCCAGCGTCGAACGGTGCTTTCGTTTTCACGTCGTTGTCGAAATAGCAGTACACGTCGCGCCGCTGCGCGCGCGGCGGCGCCAGCTCCGGCGCCGCAAGGCGCGCATCGGCGGGCTGCGCGCCGCCGCGCCACGACGTGATCCTGCGCGCCCACCGATCGAGCGACGCATCGGAATACTCGCCGGAATACTTCGTTTCCGTGCCGTGCAGCCGCATGTAGACGAAGCGCGCGGTCAGATCCTCGAACTGCGGCCACGCCTCGGTGGAGTCCGACACGACGAGCGCGGCCTTGTGGCGGCGCAGCAGCTTCACGAACGCGGGATCTACGAAGCTCGCGTGACGCACTTCGACAGCGTGACGCAATTTGCGCTTGCGGTCGATCTGCAAATACGGCGTCTTGACCCTGCGATCGTGCTGTTGCGCGAGGGCGAGCGCGGCTTCGGTGTCGGCCGGCAGCAGGCTCAGGAAATGTTCCATATGCTCGGGGTCGAAACGCAGCGATGGCGGAAATTGCCACAGAATCGGCCCGAGCTTGTCATTCAGCGCGAGGAGCCCCTGCGCGAAGAAGTTGGCGCATGCGGTCGTCGCTGTTTCATCGCGAAAGCGCAGCATGTGGGTCAGATAGCGCGAGCCTTTCACGCTGAACGTAAAACCGGGCGGCGTTTCGTCGTACCAGCGCCGCCAGCTGGCGAGCGATTGCAGGCTGTAGTGCGTGCCGTTGATCTCGATCGTCTGCATCCGGCCAGACGCGTATTGCAGCTCGGCCGCCTGCTTCAGCCCTTTCGGATAGAAGGTGCCGCGCCAGCCGTCGTAACGCCAGCCTGAAATGCCGATGTGAATCTCGCCGGTGGTGCTTTTCACGTCGATGCCCGGAAGTCCGTGGATATCCGTGGCAAGTAGCAACGCGCGTGCCACGCCTGGGCATGCGCGCGCTCCATCGCTGGCCGAGCCACGCGGCGAACGCCGCTTTCAAGTCACCCCCAAAGAGCACGATGAAAGCGACGCCGCACGCGCCACGCAACGATCACGCAGCGGACAACCTCACCGACACCCCCGTCGCCGTATAAACCGGCGTCGCCTTGAACCCGTCGACCGTGACCGTCGAGAACTTCGCCGCGCCCGCCGCGCCGTCGATCAGCGCGATCGTATCGCCGGCCTTCGGCGCATAGCCGTTCACGAACTTCACGTGCAGCGTGCCGCCCGCGACGGTCAATTGCCCGCCCACGCGCAGCCGCCCGCCGCCGTTGCCGTCGATGTCGAGCTCGAGCGTCGCGTTGTCGAGCTGCGTATAGCGCGTCGCGATCGTGACGGGTGCGCTCGCCGCGATCCGGACGCTACCACCGGCGCCGACGTACACGTCGCCATTGCCGAACGCGGACGCGGAGGCCGCGGCGAGCGTGCCGCCATTGACCTGCGTGCCGCCCGCATAGCGGTTGTTGCCCGCCAGGGTCAGCGTTCCGGTGCCTTGCAGCGTCAGCTTGCCGGCGCCGGCGATGTCGTTGCGCCACTGGTCGGCCGCGTTGAGTCCGCCCAGCGACGCGTCCATCGACACGATCACGTTGCCGTTGAACGCGCCATAGCCATCGCCCGCGGCGAACAGGTTCAGGCGGCCCCAGCCTTCCGCATCGTCCATCACCGGGTAGCCGGACTGCAGCTCGGTCGTCTTCAGCACGACGCGCCGCTGGTCGGCGCTCAGGTACGGGAAGCGCGTCTGCAGCAGGATTTCCGCGCCCTTCGGCACGACGGGCGGTGCGTCGGTCGACTCGATCGCGCCGAAGCCGTACGTCATGCGGCGCGCGAACGCCGCCTTGTTCGCCGTGTAATCGGCGAATCGGTCGTTGGCCGGCGTGCCCGAGTGCGCGAACGCGGCGAACGTCGTGCCGGTCGTTCCCGTGAGCTGCTGGAGCGCCTGGTGGGCCTGGTTGTATGCGGCCTGCGCATCGCTCGCATACGCGCTCAGGTTCGCCGCGCTGACAGCCAGCGCGAGCATGCGGCCGCCGATCACGTCGAGCGGCGAGTGCATGCCGGCGAGAATCCGGTTCTCGCCCAGTTCGAGGCCGCGGCTCACCATCTCCTGGAACCGCTCCGGCACGAGCCACGCCATCGTCATCGCATCGCGCATCGCTTCGGCCTGGTGGCCGCTGATGAAACCGCCGTCGGTCGCGGGCGTCGTGCTTTCGGCCGGCACGAGCGTCGGTGCGACGACGACGCTCGAACTCCAGCGATACGGCCGCGCATACTTGTAGAAGCGCTTCGACGGTTCGGTCGACGCGTTGTTGCCCATTTCGTTGAGCAGGTCGACGACCTTGCCGAAGCTCGCATTGGTGCTGCTGCCGACGCCGACGTTGTTGCCGGCGTCGTTGTACAGCACCGTCGTCGCGTCGGCGGGCACGCTGGTGATGCTGGTGGTCTGCTGCGCGGCCGTGCGCCACGCGCTGGTGAGCGGGCCCATGCCGTCGGTCACGCTGTAGCCCTTGCCGCGCCGGTCGTCGAAGTAGGCGGCGTCCGCCTGCTGCTGCGTGCGCGCGGTCGTTGCGTTGACCACGTACTGCACATTCGCCGCCAGCACCGTGTCGTTCAGGATCGTGCCGCACGGCGTGCCGCTGCCGGGCAGGCCCGAGCAGGTCGACGGCGAGATCGCCGGAAACGCGCCGTTGGCCGGCGCGCTCACGCCCGCATCGACCAGCATCGTCGACGGCTGCCACAGGTCGAGGAAACGGCTCACCACGCGCACGGCCGCGTTGGTCGACAGCGTGGCATAGCGCGCGTCGCCGCGCTGGTTGGTCGCGATGTTGTCGATGAAGGCCGGCACGCTCGGCACGGGGGCGCTGTCGACGAAGCCCGGGTCCGCCGGCGGCGCGGGAACGGCCGCGATGGTCGGGTTCGTCGACGCGACGTCGTTACCGCCGCCGCAGGCGACCAGTACGAACGCACTCGACAACGCTGCGACGTGCAGCGGGAAACGGCTCCGTGATGCCAACATGCAAGACTCCATCCTGAGGGTCGAAGATGGCGGATTGTCGGGGGCGATCGTGACGTGGCGGTTAAGGATTTGTTGCGGGTCGCGGTTGACGCGCGCGAATTCTCACTATTTGGTGAATTCGTGATGCTGAACATGCCGGACGGATCGATCCGGTCGTCGGAGAAGGCCGATATTGGACGGCGACGCGCAAGCCGCGTATGCGCGCAGCCGCGCATGCGCTGTCGAAATAGGCGCCCGGAACCGCAGTGCTCACACCGGTTGGGCGAGCGGTTCCACGTCGGCGACGCACACGCGGTTTCTGCCCTGGCGTTTGGCCGCATAGAGGGCGAGGTCGGCCTGATGCGTCAGCGCATGCATGGACGGCGGCCGCGCGCGATGGCCGGTCGCGCAGCCGATGCTGACCGTGAAGGCCGGAATCGTCGCGTCGAACCCGTCGAGCTGGTTGCGTTCGACTGCGCCGCGAATTGCCTCGGCGACCTGCTGCGCACCGCGCTCGTCCGTGTCGGGCAACACCGCGACGAATTCCTCGCCGCCGTAACGCGCGGCGAGATCGCCGCGCCGTCGCGTATGCGCGCGGATGCATTCGGCCAGAAAGCGCAGCGCGGTGTCGCCTTGCGCATGGCCGTAGCGGTCGTTGTATTGCTTGAAGTGATCGGCGTCGATGAACAGCACCGACAGGCTGCCGTCGCTGCCGCGCTGCAGCCGTTCCCATTCGTCGGCGAGCGCGGCATCGAGCGCGCGACGGTTGTGCAGGCCCGTCAGCGGATCGGTGCGCGTGAGGTCCGTGAGCAGCGTCTGCTTGCGCAGGTTGTCGCGCAGCGCGAACGCGAGCAGCCACACCACCGCGCAGAACAGCGCGCCGATCACGGACGCCGACACGCCCGCCGTCCACGTCAGGCGCGTGATGCCGGCCAGCACGTCGCGCTCGGCCGGCGCGACCACGGCGATCAGCGGCGTGCCGGGTACCCGCTGGTACGTATACAGCCGCAACGTCCCGTCGATGCTCGAGCGCGCGGCATAGAAGCCCGAGTCGCGGCTCACCATCCGCTCGAACGACTTCGACCGGCGCAGGCGCACCATCTGGTGGTCGGTCAACGGCGGATTGCGCGCGAGGATGGTGCCGTCCGCGCGCAGGATCGCGCTGACGCCGTGCGGTCCGACGTTCAACCGTGACAGCAACTGATCGAAGTAGGCGAGATCGACGGCGACCACCGCGATTCCGTTGAACGCATGATCCGGCCGTTCAATGCGGCGCGACAGCGCGATCGATTCGGTGCCGCCGCGCGAACGCGCGCGGTACGCCTCGGACACGTAGAGGCCGACGTTGTCCGAATCGCGATGGACCTTGAAGTAGTCGCGATCGCTGAAGTCCCAGTTGTGGGGCGGGCCGCAACAACCGTCGATCAGCCGCCCGTCGCGGTCCGTCACGCCCATGCCGGTCACGTATTGCGCGGCCGTGCGCTCGAACAGCACGTCGTGACGCAACCCGGCCTTCAGGCGCACGATCGCGGGGTTGCCGAGATCGGCGGCGAGCGACACGAGCGCGTTGTTGGACGTTTCGACGGTGCGCGCGATCTCGCTGACGAGGACGGCCGCGACATTGCGCGACGTCTCGTGCGCATGTTCGACGACTTCGCTGCGCGCGGCCCACAGCGTCACCGCGCTGATGCCGAGCGCCGCGACCGACATCAGCGTGCCCAGCACGCCGACGATCAGGTGGTGGCGACCGGCCCAGTCGGCAATTTTCTCGATCGAAGGGGATGCAGGCATGGCTCGCGCTCGTACGGGAAGCGGGCTGCGACGGCAGCGGCGCTGGTCAAATCCGGGTTAACGGCAGGTGTGCCCGGAAATCGAGGCCGGCATGCGAGGCGATGACTGCGCGCAGGCACCGCAAACGTGTGCGAGCGCGGCCTCCCAGTGGCGCGTCGTGCAATGACTGCGTAACCGCCGCGAATAAGCGCGGCGGCGCGGCCTCACTCGAGTCCGCCCTGGCACAGGTACTTGATCGACAGGTAATCGTCGAGGCCGTAGCGCGAGCCTTCGCGGCCGTAGCCCGATTCCTTCACGCCGCCGAACGGCGCGGCCTCGCTCGCGAGCGCGCCTTCGTTGATGCCGACGAGGCCCGTTTCGAGCCGTGCCGACACGCGCGCGATGCGGCGCAGGTCCTGCGTATAGAAATACGCGGCGAGCCCGAACGGCGTGTCGTTCGCGGCGTCGACGGCTTCGTCTTCCGTGTCGAACTTGAACAGCGCGGCGATCGGCCCGAAGGTTTCCTCGCAGGTCAGCTGCATGTCGGCGGTGGCGTCGCCGAGCACCGTCGGCGCGTAATAGTTCGGCCCGAGTTCGGGCAGGCGCTTGCCGCCCGTGAGCACGCGTGCGCCGCGCTCGATCGCGTCGCCGACGTGGCGCGCGATCTTGTCGACCGCGCGTGCGTTGATCATCGGGCCGATCTGCGCGCCCGGGTCGGTCGCCGGCGCGACCTTCAGCGCGGCGACACGGGCGGTGAGTTTGGCGGCGAACGCATCGTAGACGCCGGCCTGCACGTACACGCGGTTCGGCGACACGCAGGTCTGGCCGCCGTTGCGGAACTTGGCGGCCATCAGCCCGTCGACCGCCGCGTCGAGCTCGGCATCGTCGAACACGATGAACGGCGCATTGCCGCCGAGCTCCAGCGACAGCTTCTTCAGCGTCGCCGCCGATTCGCGTGCGAGCAGCTTGCCGACGGGCGTCGATCCGGTGAACGTGATCTTGCGCACGCGGCCGTCGGCGAGCCAGTCGGCCACTGCGTCGATGCCGCGTTCGCGCGACGCCGCGATCATGTTCAGCACGCCGGGCGGCACGCCGGCTTCCTGCGCGAGGAACGCGAGCGCGAGCGCGGTGAGCGGCGTGTCTTCGGCCGGCTTCGCGACGACCGTGCAGCCGGCCGCGAGCGCGGGCGCGATCTTGCGCGCGATCATCGCGAGCGGGAAATTCCACGGCGTGATCGCGGCGACGATGCCGATCGGCTCCTTGACCGCACTCAGCCGCTTGCCGCGCTGCTGCTGCGGAATCAGGTCGCCGTAGGTGCGCGTCGCTTCCTCGGCGAACCACTGCACGTACGACGCGCCGTACGCGACTTCGCCGCGCGCTTCGGCGAGCGGCTTGCCCTGTTCGCGCGACATCAGCTTCGCGAGATCGTCGGTATGCGCGACGATCGCCGCGTGCCACGCACGCAGGATCGTGGCGCGGTCGCGAGCAGGCGTCGCGCGCCAGGCGGGCAGCGCGCGTGCCGCCGCATCGGTCGCGGCGCGCGCGTCGGCGGTGTCGCTGTCGGGGGCGTGGGCAACGGTCTCGAGCGTGGCCGGATCGGTGACGTCGAAGCGACGGCCGTCGCGCGCGTCGCACCACGCGCCGTCGATCAGGTTGGCGGTGCGAACGAGTTCGGGTCGGGAGAGCGTAAGCGGCATGACAGGTCCTTGGATGAAGCGATTCGGTGACGACGGCTGCGGCGCGGGCGCGCGACTATCCCACGCGTGACAGCGAACTGCCACGCTGATGGGTGCCGCACGCTGCGGTAGTCAGTGACGTTCGCCGAACAGCGATTCGAGCGGGTAGTGCCGTTTGACGAACGGCGACTTGATGATCACGTAGCTGAAATACTTCTCGATGCCGATGTTCTGCTCGAGCAGCCCTTCGACGATCGTCTGGTAATGGCTCACGCTGCGCGTGATGAACTTCAACAGATAGTCGTAGCCACCGCTCGCGAGATGGCATTCGACGATCTCGTCGACGTTGCGGATCGCCGCGACGAAGCGGTCGAAGTCCTCGCGGCGGTGGTCGGCCAGCGTGACCTCGGTAAACACGACCTGCACGTCGCCGAGCTTCTCGAGCTGGATGTGCGCGCCGTAGCCGCCGATGTAGCCGGCCTTCTCGAGCCGCTTCACGCGGATCAGGCAGGGACTGGGCGACAGCCCGACCGCATCGGCCAGTTCGACGTTGGTCATGCGGCCGCGCTTCTGCAACTGGGAGAGGATGCGCAGGTCGATGCGATCCAGCTTGCTGTCCGTCATGTTCACGTGAGAGCGGAAAAATGGAATGTCCGGTTACTTTAGAGTCGAACGATGGCCGCCACAAGCCCGGCTTTCCCTCGGCCGGCTCAGGCCGGCTGCGCGTGCGCGGCGTCCAGCGCGCGCTGCACGCCCGCGTCGGCCAGCACGTCGTCGAGCGTCTTGCGCACGCGTTCGAACAGCAGGTCGAACTCGCCCGCCGTGAAGCTGAGCGCCGGCGCGAAGCCGAGCACGCCGTCGCCGAATGCGCGAAACACCACGCCGTTCGCGTACGCGGCCGCCGCGATGCGGTCGGGCACGTTCAGCGCCGCGTCGAAGCGCGTCTTGCGCGCCTTGTCGGACACCAGTTCGAGCGCGCCGAGCAGGCCGACCGAGCGCGCGTCGCCGACGAGCGGATGCGCGCGCAGCGCTTCGAGCCCCGCCGCGAAGCGCGGCGCCATCGCCTGGCCGTTCGCGAGCAGCCCGCCTTCGTGATAGAGCTTCAGCACCTCGAGGCCGATCGCCGCGCTCACCGGGTGCGCGGAATACGTATGCCCGTGACCGACCACGGCCGACTCCGCGCGGCTGCCCGCGAGGCCTTCGTAGATTTCGTCGGACATCAGCACCGCGCCCATCGGCGCATAGCCGGCGGTCAAGCCCTTCGCGACGGTCATCAGGTCCGGATCGACCTGCTCGGCCTCGCACGCGAACAGCGGGCCCGTGCGGCCGAAGCCGGTGATCACCTCGTCGGCGACGAACAGGATGCCGAGGCGCCGGCATGCGTCGCGCATCGCCTTCAGCCAGCCGGCCGGCGGCACGATCACGCCGCCGGAGCCTTGGACGGGCTCGCAGAAGAAGGCGGCGACGTTGTCCGCGCCGAGCTCCGCGACCTTCGCTTCGAGCGCGGCGACCGACGCGGCGATCAGCGCCTGCGGATCGTCGCCGAGCGGGTGGCGATACGGGTACGGCGACGGAATATGGTGCTGGTCCGCGCGCGGCAGGTCGAAATGGCGGTGGAACGCGGGCAGCGCGGTGAGCCCCGCGCCGATCGACGACGAACCGTGATAGCCGCGCTCGAGCGCGATCATCTGCTTCTTCGACGGGCGGCCGGTCGCGTTGAAATAGTGCGTGATGAAGCGCACCGCGGAATCGACCGCATCCGAGCCGCCGAGCGTGAAGTACACGCGGTTCAGCGACGGCGGTGCGAGCGCCGCGAGCCGTTCGGCCAGCTCGATCGCGGGCTGCGAGCCGAAATGGAAATAGCCGGTCGCGTAGGGCAGCTTCGTCATCTGCTCGGCGGCGGCCTTCACGATGCTGTCGCGGCCGTAGCCGACGTTTACGCACCACAGGCCCGAGAACGCATCGAGCAGCGTATGGCCGTCGGCGTCGCGCAGGAACACTCCCTCGGCGGATTCGAGCACGGTGACGCCGCGCGCCTCGTGCGCGCGATAGTTGACGACGGGGTGGATCAGGTGTTGACGATCGGCTTCGATCAGCGCGGCTTGGTTCATGGCAGGGCGGGACTCTCGTCGGGTGTCAGCGGTGAGTCCATGCTACCGGGCGAGAATTCCGCACGCGTCTTCAATTTGTCGCCGGAAACGTATGGTCGCGGCGTTTGCACGGGGCGCTTCGGCATTTTCTGCTGCGCGCCCCGCCGGGCCGGGCGAACGCGTCAGTAGCCGCGCGCGCGATCGACGATGCCGATCATCGGCTGTCCCGCGCGATGGCGCGCGAGGTTCTCGAGCACCGCGTCGACCGCGGTGTCGGGCCGCGTCGCGCTCGCGATGTGCGGCGTGATGCGAATGCGCGGATGCGTCCAGAACGGGTGGCCGGCCGGCAACGGTTCCGGCTCCGTCACGTCGAGGATCGCGCTGTCGAGCCGGCCGCTGTCGAGCGCGGCGAGCAGCGCGGCCGCATCGAGTTGTGGGCCGCGCCCGACCTGCACGAGCGACGCGCCGGCCGGCAGCGCATCGAACACGCGTGCGCCGAGCAGGCCGCGCGTGTTGTCGGTGAGCGGCAGCAGGCAGATCAGGATGTCGGTGCGGGCCAGGAACGCGTCGAGCGCCGCGTCGCCCGCGTAGCAGTCGATGCCGTCGAGCGTGCGCGGCGTGCGGCTCCAGCCGGCGCACGGGAAACCGAAGCGCCGCAGCGTGTCGAGCACGGCCTGGCCGAGCGTGCCGAGCCCGAGCACGCCGACGCGCCGCGACGCGGCCGCGCGCACCGGCTTCTCGCACCATGCCTGCACGCGCTGTTGTGCCGCGTAGTCGAACAGGTCGCGGTGGATCGTCAGCACCGCCTGCGTCACGTATTCGACCATCCCTTCGACGATGCCCGGCTCGATCATCCGCACGACCGGAATGTGTGCCGGTACGCGTGACAGGTCGAACTGATCGATGCCGGCGCCGACCGAGAACACGACCTCGAGGTTGGGCAGCAGCGCGACCGGGTCGTCCGGCGGTTGCCACGCGGCGAGGTAGCGCACGTCGTGCGGATCGCCGAGATCCGGCCAGATCCGGAACGGGAGGTCGGGCGCGCGTTGCGCGAAACGTTGTGCCCATTGCGCGCCGCGCACCGGGTCGGCCTTGTACAGGAAGCTCATCGTGTGTGCCGCTCAGCCGAGTGCCTGGTTGACGATCGCGAACGCGCGCAGCGCCGGATCGCGCGCGGGCGCCGCGCCGCGCGCCATCGCGACGACGGTATCGACATGCGGCAGGCCGAGCCCCTGCAGCCAGTCGGACAGCCCGCTGTCGCCCGGCACGTCGAGGCGCACGAACATGCCTTCGTGCAGCGCGAGCCAGTGGCTGATCAGCGCCTGCGCGCGCAGCGCGTCCGGCGCGATCACCGGGCCAATCACATGGCCGCGGCCGAAGCGACGGAACAGCGCGAAGCCGAGCAGTTCGCCATCGCGATCGAGCGCGATCCCGTTCGCGACGTCGAGCAGTGCGTCGATCACCGCGCCGCGCTCGTAGCCTGCCGCGCGCGACGCGAGCGCCGCGAGGCGCGGCCCGTCGTTCGTGCCGAGCGGGCGCAGGCGCTCGCCCGGCGGCAGCGAGATCAGCGGCGGCTGGAATGCCGCGCCCTGGTGCTGGTCGATCGTGGCGATCGCCTCGAAGCCGAACTTCACATAGAGCGGTTCGCCGGACGGCGTCGCATGCAGGAATATCGTGCGCGCGCCGAGACTGTCGACGACGCGCGTGAGCAGTTCGCGGCCGATGCCGCGGCCCTGGTGCTCGGGCGACACGATCACCATGCCGAGCGACGCGTGTGAATCGTCGAAGCGCCAGCCGAGCGCGGTGCCGACGACGCCGGATGCGTCCTCGGCGACGAAGCCGCCGCCGAGCTGGAGCGCGAAGCGCCAGTCGTCGAGGCGATGCGGCCACTTGACCGCTTCCGACAGGCGGTGCGCGGCGGGCAGGTCGGTGTCGACGAACGGGCGATAGGTAAGCGTGCGGGAAGGATTGAGGTCGGCCACGCCGGACTCCGGATGGGTAGAAATGACCTATCGACTCTGCCAGCGACCCACGGGCGCGGATAGGACGATTCGCCTGTTTTCCGGCGTCGGCGGGCGGCCGTGCGAGATCGATGCAAACCGGCTCGATCGGCGCGGACGAACGCGCGCGTCGTGCCGGCCGGGCCCGTCATTCCGACAGCTTGTGCTGGATGAAGGCCGGTACGATGGGAGCAGGATGGCGCGGCGGCGGTTGCCGTGCCGCACCGCGTGGCGGCCGTGCCGCGCATGCGCGTGGCGGTGTCGCGAGGCACGTCGGTCGGCCGGCGCGCATCGCCCGGGCGCGCACCGCAGATCGTGCCGTGCAGGGCGCGCAACACGCGGCGATCGTGCGTTTCGGGCGGCATCGAACGACGTGCGACGGACTTTTTGCCCTGATTCAATTTCATACAACCCAGCCCGTCCCCGGCCCTGCCGGGGCTTCACACCGACAGGACGTCACCATGATCCAGTTTGAACCGAAGTACATCACCTTCGACTGCTACGGCACGCTGACCCATTTCCGGATGGCCGAGACGGCGCGCGAAATCTATGCGGATCGGTTGTCGCCGGCCACGATGGAGGCCTTCGTGCGCGCGTTCGCCGCCTATCGGCTCGACGAGGTGCTTGGCGCATGGAAGCCGTACCGCGACGTCGTCGTCAATGCGGTCCGCCGCACGTGCGCACGGGTTGGCGTGAAGTTCGACGAAGCCGAGGCCGAGCTTTTCTATCATGCGGTGCCGACGTGGGGCCCGCATCCGGACGTGCCGGCCGGCCTGTCGCGGCTCGCCAGCAAGTACAAGCTCGTGATCCTGTCGAACGCGATGGATGACCAGATCATGAGCAACGTCGACAAGCTCGGTGCGCCGTTCCATGCGGTGTTTACCGCGCAGCAGGCGCAGTCGTACAAGCCGCGCATGCAAGGCTTCGAATACATGTTCGACAAGCTCGGCTGCAAGCCGGAGGACGTGCTGCACGTGTCGTCGAGCCTGCGCTACGACCTGATGACGGCCGAGGATCTCGGCGTCAAGCACAAGGCGTTCGTGAACCGCGGCCACGAGCCGGGCACGCCGTTCTACAACTATTACGAAGTGTCGGACATCGGCCAGCTCGCGACGCAGCTCGGGCTGTAAGCCGGCTGCGCCGGCCGATTCATCGAGCGCCGGGACGCGGCCGTGATGCCGTCGCGTCCCGGCGCGTTCGGTCAGCGCACGAAACGAGGGTAATTACCGATATCGAGTCGTTCAAGCCGGGGCGGCCCGGGCCGATATATGTACCGAACGGTTAATATTTCGAGGCCCCCGCATGAAGTTGTCCACCAAACTGCTGATGCTCGTCGCCGCGGCGCTGCTCGGCGTCGTCCTGCTCGCCGCGTTGTCGCTGCACACGCTGCGCGACGCGCTGATCGACAGCCGCCGCGAAGAGATCGTCATTCTGCTGACCAAGGCCGAGCACCTGGTCGATTCGTATCGCGCGATGCAGACGAGCGGTACGCTCACGCAGGAGCAGGCGCAGCAGCAGGCCAAGGCCGCGCTGGCGGCGCTCAACGCAAATTCGAAGAGCTACTTCTGGGTCACGACGTCCGACGGCGTCAACCTCGTGCACCCGAACGCGAAATTCATCGGCACGCGCGCGAAAGGCAACCGCACGACCAGCGGCATGACCGACAGCGACGCGTACCGCGCGGGCATGGCGCAGTCGCATTTCGCGCTCGTCGACGTGCTGATCAAGCGCAGCCCCGACGCGGACCTGGAGCCGAAGCTGCAGGGCGTGGTCGCGATTCCGGACTGGAACTGGTGGATCGGCACCGGATTTTTCTACGACGACATCAACGCGGCGTTTGCCCGGCTCGCGATGGTGCTGGGCGCCGTCGCGCTCGTCATCGCCGCGGCGCTCGCGGCCATCGCATGGGGCGTGCTGCGCAGTGTCAGGCGCACGCTGGGCGGCGAGCCCGCGCATGCGACGCAGATCGCCGCCCGCATCGCCGCCGGCGAACTGGACGTGCCGTTCGATACGGCGCACGCCGCGCCCGGCAGCCTGCTCGTCGCGCTGGGCGACATGAAGGCGCGGCTGACCGACACCATCGCCGAGATCCAGACCACGACCCACTCGATCGCCACCGGCACCGGCGAGATCGCGCAAGGCAACCTGGATCTGTCGCAGCGCACGGAGCAGCAGGCCGCATCGCTGCAGGAAACGGCGGCGAGCATGGAGCAGATTACGTCCACGGTCAAACAGAACGCCGACAACGCGCGGCAGGCGAATGCGCTCGTGGCCCAGGCGAAGGATGCGACGGAACTCGGCGGCGCCGCCGTGCAGGCGGTCGTCGAAACGATGCGGCAGATTTCGGATGGATCGGTGCGGATCGCCGACATTACCGTCGTCATCGAAAGCATCGCGTTCCAGACCAACATTCTCGCGCTCAACGCCGCGGTGGAAGCCGCGCGGGCCGGCGAGGAGGGGCGCGGGTTCGCCGTCGTCGCGTCGGAAGTCCGCTCGCTCGCGCAACGCAGCGCCGCGGCCGCGAAGGACATCAAGGGATTGATCGACGCGTCGGTCGAGCGGGCCGGCAGCGGCAGCCGGCTCGTCGAGACGGCCGGCGAGCGCATGACGGAGATTGTCCGGTCGATCGACCGGGTGGCCGACATCATGGGCGAGATTTCCGCGGCATCGGCCGAGCAAAGCACCGGCATCGAACAGATCGGGCTGGCGGTCGCGCAAATGGACGAAGTCACCCAGCAGAACGCCGCGCTCGTCGAGCAGGCGGCTGCCGCCGCTTCGTCGCTGGACGAGCAGGCGGCGCGCCTGCGGGCCGCCGTATCGGTATTCCGGCTCGCTGCGTGACGGCTTCGCGCCGTCCGCTCGCGGCCGGCGTATCCACCCTGCCTCCTGGGCGTCGCGCCGGCGCCTGCCCGGCGTGCGCGGCGACATGCCGGTGACGCACGCGTCGCCGCACGCGGGCGCGGCGCCTGACGGCTGCACGCGCCCGGTTTCCGCGCAGTCCCGCCTTCTTCCCGTCTTCCCGCCAAGCCGTTCCGATCGAGCGGCATTCTTCTGAACTTTCCTGCGCGACGTCCCGTCGCGATCCCCACCGTCGACGCCCGTGCATGCGGCGATCTGCCGCAACGTGCCGCTCGTTTCGGCCGTCGTGGGCAGGCGCGCACGCATTCGACACAAACGTGCGGTTTGTGTGAGCCAAACGCGCGCCGGATGCCGAACGGGTAATTTTGTCGGCGCAATCTGCGGCGGCCGCGGCCTTACGATTTCCTGCATCGACACGGGTTCGGCAACTACCGCGACACGCCGCCGGGCCAACGGCGACACGTGCGTGCACGCAGCAATTCATGCTGCGCGGGCCGCTCAAAACGGTCGATTCGTATCGTGCGGGCCGCCCGAATCGCGACAAACCGCATTTTGGCGATGCTTAAATGAATTGCATGTGTACGACGTTGCGCCCGCCACCAGCAAGCGGGCGCGGCGGGATTCGAGAACCACGCTGGACCCAGGACCCCACTTTCCACAGTCAGGAGCAGTTCGGATGAGCGACGATATCGACAACGGCGGCAAGGGCGGCTTCACGCGCCGCGACATGATGAAGGTCATGGCGGCGAGCGGCATGATGGCCGCCGGCGCCGGCGGACTGCTGATGACCCCCGGCTCTGCATTCGCCGCGCCCGCGCCGAAGCGCGGCGGCAAGATCCGGGTCGCGAACGAAGCCGGCTCGACGTCCGATACGCTCGACCCGGCCAAGGGCTCGACGGGCGCGGACTACACGCGCTTCTTCATGTTCTACAGCGGCCTCACGCAGCTCGATGCGAGCCTGACGCCGCAGATGAACCTCGCCGAGTCGCTGCAGACGACCGATGCGAAGACGTGGATCATCAAGCTGCGCAAGGGCGTCACGTTCCACGACGGCAAGCCGGTCGGCCCGGCCGACGTGGTGTTTTCGCTGATGCGCCACAAGAACGCGGCCACCGCGTCGAAGGTCAAGACGCTTGCCGAACAGTTCGTGGACGCGAAGGCGAGCGGCCCGGACGAAGTCACGCTCACGCTCGCCAGCGCGAACGCGGACCTGCCGGTGATCCTCGCGACGCCGCAATTGGTGATCGTCAAGGACGGCACGACCGACTTCTCGACCGGCATCGGCTGCGGCCCGTACAAGCTGAAGTCGTTCAAGCCGGGCGTGTCGACCGTCGGCGTGCGCAACGACAGCTACTTCAAGCCGGGCAGGCCGTATCTCGACGAGATCGAGCTGATCGGCATCAGCGACAGCGCCGCGCGCCTGAACGCGCTGCTGTCGGGCGACGTGCACCTGATCAACGCGATCGATCCGCGCTCGACGCAGCGGGTCTCGTCGACGCCGGGCTACGCGCTGAAGGAAACCAAGTCGGGCCTCTATACCGACCTGATCATGCGCAGCGACAACCCGATCGTCTCGAGTCCCGATTTCGTCGAAGGGATGAAGTACCTGTTCGATCGCGAGCAGCTCCGCACGGCGGTGTTTCGCGGCTACTCGGTGATCGGCAACGACCAGCCGATTCCGCCGGGGCACCGCTACTTCAACGCGTCGCTGCCGCAGCGGGCGCACGATCCGGACAAGGCGAAGTTCCTGTTCAAGAAGGCGGGCGCGCTCGGCGCCACGTTGCCGCCGGTCTATGCGACGTCCGACGCGAACGGGTCGATCGAAATGGCCGTGCTGCTGCAGCAGGCCGGCCAGAAGATCGGGCTGAACCTGCAGGTCAACCGCGCGTCGCCCGACGGCTACTGGTCGAACCACTGGATGAAGCACCCGCTCACCTTCGGCAACATCAACCCGCGCTCGAGCGCCGACGTGCTGTTCACGCAGTTCTTCAAGTCGGATGCGCCGTGGAACGAGTCGGGCTGGAAGAACGCGAAGTTCGACCAGCTGCTGCTCGCCGCGCGTTCGGAAACCGACGACGCGAAGCGCAAGCAGATGTACGGCGACATGCAGGTGATCGTGGCGCAGCAGGGCCGGGTCGGCATTCCGGCGTTCATCAGCTTCCTCGACGGCTACGACAAGCGGCTCGCGGGCCTCGGCTCGATCCCCACCGGGCCGATGATGGGCTTCACGTTCGCCGAGAACGTGTGGTGGAACGCATGACGTTGTGGCTGGCCGCCGTCGCGCGGCCGGTGCGGACCACCGCGCCGGCCACGCGCGGTTTTTTCGGGAGTCCCGCTCCATGAACCGAATTCTCATCGGGCTGATCGGTCGGCGCATCGCGGTCACCGCGCTGACGCTGCTGATCGTATCCGCGATCATCTTCACGATCACGAACCTGCTGCCGGGCGACGCCGCGCAGGCCGCGCTCGGCCAGTCGGCGACGCCGGAGACGGTCGCCGCGCTGCGCCAGCAGTTCGGTCTCGACATGCCGGCGCACGTGCGTTACCTGCACTGGCTCGGCGGGCTGCTGCACGGCGACTTCGGCCGGTCGTTTTCCGGCGACATGCCGGTGTCGGAGCTGATCGGCGGGCGCCTGCCGAAGTCGCTCGCGCTTGCGGCGATCACGACCGCGGTGTCGGTGCCGATCGCATTGCTGCTCGGGATCCTCGCGGCGGTCAAGCGCGAGTCGGCGATCGACCGCGTGATCAGCCTCGGCACGCTGTCGCTCGTCGCGACGCCGGAATTCCTGATCGCGACGGTCGCCGTGCTCGTGTTCGCGGTGAAGCTGCACTGGCTGTCCGCGCTGTCGTACAGCGGCCCGATCGAAAGCCTGCACGATTTCCTGCGTGCGTATGCGATGCCGGTGCTGACGCTGTGCGCGGTCGTGATCGCGCAGATGGCGCGGATGACGCGCGCCGCGGTGATCGAGCAACTGAGCGCGTCGTATGTCGAGATGGCCGTGTTGAAGGGCGCGAGCCCCGCGCGCGTCGTGCTGCGCCATGCGTTGCCGAACGCGATCGGCCCGATCGCCAATGCGATCGCGTTGAGCCTGTCGTATCTGCTCGGCGGCGTGATCGTCGTCGAGACGATCTTCAACTATCCGGGCCTCGCGAGCCTGATGGTCGACGCCGTCAGCAACCGCGATTTCCCGTTGGTTCAAGCCTGCACGCTGATCTTCTGCGTCGCTTACCTGACGCTGGTGCTGTTCGCCGACCTGTGCTCGATCGTGTCGAACCCGCGACTGCGCACTTGAGTGTTTCGTTTTCCTTCCGAGATGCCGCCCATGCAACCGATCGAACCCGTACAACGCAGCAGCGCGCTGCCGCCATCCGGCGACCCGCCCCTCGGGCGGGGCAGCATGCCGCCTGCCGCGCCCGCCCCCGACCAGCCGCGCAAGCGCCGCGCCGCGCGCATCGCCTTGACCGCCGGCGGCCGCGTCGGCCTGTCGATGGTCGGCCTGATGCTGTTCGTCGCGGTGTTCGGGCCGCTGATCGCGCCGCATGACGTCGGCGCGATCGTCACGCCGGACGTGTTCGCGTCGTTCAGTGCGAAGCTGCCGTTCGGCTCCGACTTCCTCGGCCGCGACATGCTGAGCCGGATCCTGTACGGCACGCGGCTGACCGTGCTGCTCGCGCTCGCCGCGGTGCTGCTCGCCGCGGTGACCGGCACGACGCTTGGGCTGCTCGCGACCGTGTCGGGCCGCGCGGTCGACGAGACGATGAGCAGGCTGCTCGACGCGCTCACGTCGATTCCGTCGAAGATGTTCGCGCTGATGTTCGTCGCCGCATTCGGCTCGTCGCTGCCGCTGCTGGTCCTCACCGCCGCGATCAGCTACATGCCCGGCTCGTACCGGATCGCGCGTGCGCTGGCGGTCAACATCAGCACGCTCGAATTCGTGCAGGTGGCCAAGGCGCGCGGCGAAAGCGCGCTGTACATCGCGTGCGTCGAGATGCTGCCGAACATGATCCACCCGATGCTGGCGGACACCGGGCTGCGCTTCACGTTCGTCGTGCTGCTGCTGAGCGGCCTGAGCTTTCTCGGGCTCGGCGTGCAGCCGCCGTACGCGGATCTCGGCTCGCTCGTGCGCGAGAACATCGCGAGCCTCGGCGACGGCTCGGCCGTCGCGATCATGCCCGCGGTCGCGATCGCGATCCTGACGGTGGGCGTCAACCTGATGATCGACGGCCTGCCGCATCGCGGCCGCCGCAAGGGCGCGGCCGGCGCCGCCGGAGGACACTGATGCGACACGAATCGAACCCGCTCGTCGAGGTGCGCGGGCTGCGCGTGGTCGGCGGCCGTCCGGGCGGCACGGAAACGACGATCGTCCACGATGTCGACTTCGACGTCGCGCGCGGCGAGGTGCTCGCGCTGATCGGCGAATCGGGCTCCGGCAAGACGACGATCGCGCTGTCGCTGATGGGCCATGCGCGCGCCGGCTGCCGGATCGCCGGCGGCTCGGTGAAGCTCTGCGGCACGGACGTATGCACGCTGTCCGCGCAGGCGCTGACCGCATTGCGCGGCCGAAAGGTCGCGTATATCGCGCAGAGCGCGGCTGCCGCTTTCAATCCGTCGCGCACGATTCTCGACCAGGTGATCGAGAGCGCGCTGATCCACAAGACGATGACGAAGCGCGATGCGCAGGCGAAGGCGGTCGAGCTATTCCGCGCGCTCGCGCTGCCCGAGCCGGAGACGATCGGCAAGCGCTATCCGCACCAGGTTTCGGGCGGTCAACTTCAGCGGCTGATGGCCGCGATGGCGTTGATCACCGATCCGGAGCTGGTGATCCTCGACGAGCCGACCACCGCGCTCGACGTGACCACGCAGATCGACGTGCTGCAGGCGTTCAAGAACGTGATCCGGCGCTATGGGATGAGTGCGGTGTACGTGTCGCACGACCTGGCCGTGGTCGCGCAGATGGCCGACCGGATCGTCGTGTTGAGCGACGGCCAGATCCGCGAAGCGGGCGAGACCGAACAGATCCTGCATGCGCCGGCGCATCCGTACACGCAAAGCCTGATCGCGGCGGTCACGCCGGGCGCGATCGAACGCGATGCGAAATTCGCGCAGGCCGCGCCCGCGCCGCTGCTCGACGTGCGCGGCGCGGTCGCCGGCTACGGCGGCCGCACCGCGAAAGGCTGGCCCGCGAAGGTGATCTTGCACGAAGTGGACCTGCGCATCGGGCGCGGGCAGACGGTCGGCGTGATCGGCGAATCGGGCTCAGGCAAGACGACGCTCGCGAAGGTGATCGCGGGCCTCGTGCCGGCGACGGCCGGGCAGATCCTGCTCGACGGCGAGCCGCTCGCGCTCGACATCGGCAAGCGCTCCAAGGAGCAGCACCGCCGCGTGCAGATCGTGTTCCAGAACGCCGATACCGCGCTCAACCCGGTGCATACCGTCGAGCGCACGCTGGCGCGGCCGCTCGCGTTCTATCACGGGATCAAGGGCGCGCGGGCGCGGCAGCGCGTCGCGGAACTGCTCGACCTCGTGCGGCTGCCGCAGGCGGTGGCCGCGCGGCGCACCGGCGAGCTGTCCGGCGGGCAGAAGCAGCGCGTGAACCTCGCGCGCGCGCTCGCGGCCGAGCCCGACCTGATCCTGTGCGACGAAGTCACGTCGGCACTCGACACCGTGGTCGGCGCCGCGATCATGGACTTGCTGCGCGACCTGCAGGCGAAGCTTGGCGTGTCGTACGTGTTCATCACGCACGACATCGCGAAGGTGCGCGCGATCAGCGACGACATCGTCGTGCTGTATGCGGGTCGCCGCGTGGAGACGGGCAGTCGCGACGCGCTGTGCGCGCCGCCTTATCACCCGTATTCGCATCTGCTGGTGTCGTCCGCGCCGGAGTTGCGCGCGGGCTGGCTCGACGATGCGGCCGAGCGTTGCCATCGGCCGCTGGTGCCGATCGGCGAGCGCGAGAACGAGGCCGAGCTGTGTCCGTTCCTGTCGCGCTGCGCGATGCGCGTGGACGGCGTGTGCAACCGGACGGCCCCGTCGCTGCGCACGCTCGGGAACGGCGCGCAGGTGCTGTGCCATCGCAGCGAGGAGGATCTCGCGCGCTTCCAGGCGGAGCCGATTCCCGCTGGTGTCACGCCGGTGCAGCTGTAGTGCGTGGCGCGCGAACCGTTCATCGCGCGGTGCGGTGAACGACCCGCCGCATAGTCTGCCGCGGCGGTCGCGCAAAACGGCAATTTGTACGCGTGCCGCGCGCGAATACGCGGCAACCGCGGTTTTTGACGGTGATTAAATGATTCTCATTGAACGGTCGCCGATCGTCATTGCCGGCATGGACAAGAAGGATCCGATGAAACTGGAATCGTACTGGCTGGATACCCGCCCCGCGTTTCGCACCGATAGCGTTGGCCCCGTCGAAGGGCGGGCCGACGTCGTGGTGATCGGCGGCGGTTTCACCGGCTTGTCGGCAGCGCTCGAGCTCGCGCAGCGCGGCGTCTCGGTGGTCGTGCTCGAAGCCGCGCAGGTCGCGGGCGAAGCGTCCGGCCGCAACGGCGGCCAGTGCAATACGGGCGTCGCGCAGGACTACGCGTCGCTGGCCGCGCGCATCGGCGCCGCGCAGGCGAAGCAGTTCTATCGTGCGTACGAAAGCGCGGTGAAGAGCGTCGAGACGATCGTGACCGAACAGGCGATCGATTGCGATTTCCGGCGCGCCGGCAAGCTGAAGCTCGCCGCGAAACCGCAGCATTTCGCGGGGCTTGAAAAGACCTTCAACGCGTTGCGGCGCGACGTCGATCCGGACATCGAGCTGATCGACCCGTCGCACATCCGCGACGAAGTCGGCTCCGACGGTTTCTACGGTGGACTCCTGCAGCGCAACGGCGCGCAGATGCACATGGGCAAGTTCGGCGTCGGCCTCGCGCAAGCGGCCGTGCGGGCCGGCGCACGCGTGTACGAGCACGCGGCCGTCACGCAGCTCGATCGGCTCGACGGCGAGCGCCACCGGATCACCTGCGCCCGCGGCACGATCGTCGCCGACCGCGTGCTGGTCGCGACCGGCGCATCGCAGCACGGGCCGTTCGCGTGGTTCCGGCGACGCATCGCGCCGGTCGGCAGCTTCATCGTCGTGACCGAGCCGCTGCCCGACGCGCAGTTGAACCGGCTGTTTCCGCATCGCCGCGCATACGTGACGTCGCGCCAGATCGGCAACTACTTCCGCGTGACGCCCGACAACCGGCTGCTGTTCGGCGGCCGCGCGCGCTTCGCGATGTCGAGCCCGCGCTCCGACGCGAAGAGCGGCGACGTCCTGCGTGCCGGCATGGCCGGCTATTTCCCGGAACTGGCCGGCGTGCGGCTCGACTACTGCTGGGGCGGCCTCGTCGACATCACCGCCGACCGGCTGCCGCGCGCGGGCCAGCACGACGGGCTCTATTACTCGATGGGCTACAGCGGCCACGGCGTGCAGATGTCGGTGCACATGGGCCGCGTGATGGCCGACGTGCTGTATGGCGCGGCCGCGTCGAACCCATGGCGCGAGCTCGAATGGCCGGCGATACCCGGCCATTTCGGGCACGCGTGGTTCTTGCCGCTCGTCGGCGCGTATTACCGGATGCAGGATTTCCTGCATTGAAGCGAGCGCCGGGAGAATTCGATATGACAGTGCAATTCGTTGGCTCGCCGCGTGTCGCGCGGCCCGTCTCGCCGGCGATCGGCGACGTGCTGCGCACGATCGACGCGTCGTTCGCGCAGCCGCTGAACCTCGACACGCTCGCGGCGGTGGCCGGGTTGAGCGTGTCGCGTTTCACCGCGCGCTTTCGCAGCGAAACCGGGCTGTCGCCGCACCGGTATCTGTGTCTCGTGCGGATACGGCGGGCGCAGGACCTGTTGCGCGCCGGTCTCGCGCCGTCGGTCGTCGCGACCGACGTCGGCTTCTTCGATCAGAGCCATCTGTGCCGGCATTTCCGGCGCGTGCTCGGGATCACGCCGCGCGATTACGTGGTCGCCCGCACGGGCGGCGCGCCGGTGCGAGCGCCATCGACGCGCATGCGCAGCGAACGCCGCGATGCGTCGTGTCACGCGGCGTAAGCACAGGCATGGACGACATGCCCCGCTGAGGATGTCCGGCAGGAGAGCCGGCGAACGACGTTTTCCGATATCGCGTGACAGCTTTCGAACGAATCCGTCACGCACTGCACAGGAGCAGAAATGACCGCAGTTTTCGTGTTGCACCGGGCCGACGGCGCACCGCCTTCCACCGCGTTCCGCAAGCAGGCTTTCGGCGCGAGCGATCCGTTCGCGTCGCATCGCGAGATCGCGTGGGAAGGCCCCGACGCGATGGCCGCGGGGCGCATCGGCTTCGTCGGCGAACTCGACATCGCGAGCTTTCCGCACATCGAAACCCTCGTGGTCGTCGAAGGCGAACTGACGCTCGAAGCGGGCGGGGCCGCACCGCTGGTGGTCGGCCCGGGACAGGGCGCCGTCATCGGCGGCGGCACGGCGCTGCGCATCGCCGCGCAATCGCCGGTGCGGCTGATGTTCTGCGCGGCAGCGTGCGCGCAACCGACGAAACGCGGCGTCTTTGCACTGCGTGCCGACGCAGACTTCAAGCCGTCCGCCACGCTGCCGGCCGAGGTGCTGCTCGGCCCCGCGCCGCAATGCCGCAGCGACAACGTGTTCACCGACGACGGCGCCGGGTACTGCGCGGGCACATGGGATTCGACGCCGTATCACCGGATCGTCCGGCCGCATCGTGCGAACGAGTTCATGTTCCTGCTGGACGGCGGCGTCCGGTTCGCGGCGCCCGACGGCAGCGTGCAGTCGCTCGGTACCGGCGACGCGCTGTTCGTGCCGCGCGGCGCGTCGATCGGGTGGGAAAGCAGCGAACGCGTGGCGAAGTTCTACGTGATGCAGAACGTCAAACCCTCCACCGAACGAGACTGAGCATGTCCCCTCCGCTGCGCCATATCGAAACCTTGTCCACGCCGCCGGCCGCGGCCGACGTCGTCGTGATCGGCGGCGGCATCATCGGCGTCTTCACCGCCTACTATCTGGCCCGCCGCGGCATATCGGTCGCGCTCGTCGAGAAGGGCCGAATCGGCGCCGAGCAGTCGAGCCGCAACTGGGGCTGGTGCCGGCAGCAGAACCGCGATGCGCGCGAGTTGCCGATGGCGAGCAAGAGCATCGACCTGTGGGAACGATTCGCGGCCGAATCCGGCGAAGACACGGGCTTTCATCGCTGCGGGCTGCTGTATCTGAGCAATGACGACGAAGAGCTGTCCCGCTGGGCCAGCTGGGGCGAATTCGCGAAGACCGCGGGCGTGACCACGTACATGCTCGACAGCAAGCAGGCCGCCGAGCGCGGCCACGCGACCGGGCGGCAGTGGAAGGGCGGCGTGTTCTCGCCGACCGACGGCACGGCCGATCCAGGCAAGGCCGCGCCGGCCGTGGCCGCCGCGCTGATCAAGCTGGGCGGCAGTGTCCACCAGCACTGCGCGGCGCGCGGCATCGAACTCGAAGGCGGCCGGGTCGCGGGCGTCGTCACCGAGGCGGGCGTCATCAAGACCCGAACGGTCGTGATGGCCGGCGGTGCATGGGCGTCGTCGTTCTGCCGCCAGCTCGGCATCCGGTTTCCGCAAGCGTCGATCCGTCAGTCGATCCTGAGCGTGTCGCCGGTCGAAACGCCGTTGCCGGATGCGATGTACACGTCCGGCGTGTCCATCACGCGCCGCAGCGACGGACGCTACGCATTGGCGATCAGCGGCCGCGCGCGCGTGGACCTGACGCCGCAGTTCCTGCGCTTCGCGCCGCAATTCGTGCCGATGTTCGCGAAACGCTGGCGCAATCTGCTGCCGGGCGGCCTCGAAGGCGTGCGCGGCGGCCACGAAACGTTGAAGCGCTGGCGCCTCGACGCGCCGACGCCGATGGAAGCCGTGCGCATTCTCGATCCGAAGCCCGACATGCCGACGGTCACCGAAACGTACCGCCGCGCGGCCGAACTGTTGCCCGAACTGCGCGAAGCGAAGATCACGCACGCGTGGGCCGGGTTCGTCGACAGCACGCCGGACGGCGTGCCGGGCATCGGCGAAGTGCCGGGCGTGCCGGGGCTGATCCTCGCGGCGGGGTTTTCGGGTCACGGCTTCGGGATTGGCCCGGGCGCCGGGCACCTGATCGCCGATCTCGCGTCTGGTGCGCAACCTTTCGTGGACCCGGCGCCGTACCGGCCCGGCCGGTTCAGCGAGTCCGCATGGGGCAAGGTCGCGGATTTCTAATGCAGGACCGTCGCGCTGACGCGGGGGCTGCCTGGACGAGGCGCGCCGATCCGGATCGCGGGCAAGCGGCCGGATCGGCGCGGCGAACGTTGGTCGGCCTGGCAGCACGGTGCGGTGGACAGCTTGGGAGTGCCTGATGCGTTTCAGTTCCTACTGGCTCGATACGTCGGAGCCATTCGCGAGCAGCTCGCCGGAGTTGCATGACGGAAGTTGCGACGTGGTGGTGGTGGGCGGCGGCATCACCGGTTCGGCCGCCGCACTGGCGCTGGCCAAGAAAGGCGCGCGCGTGATCGTCTGCGAGGCGGGCACCGTCGGGCAGGCGGCATCGGGACGCAACGGCGGCATGTGCAACAACGGCTTCGCGCAGGATTACGCGTCGCTGTCGCAGCGCATCGGCACGGAACTGGCGAACCGGTTGTATCTCGCGTTCGACGCGGGTGTCGATACGGTCGAGCGGCTGGTCCGGGAGGAGTCGATCGATTGCGATTTCGCGCGGCGCGGCAAGCTGAAGCTCGCGGCGAAGCCCGAGCACTACGACAAGCTCGCGCGAAGCCAGGCCCTGCTCGCGGCGAGCGTCGACCCCGACACGCGCCTGGTCACGAAGGCGGAGCTGCGCGACGAGATCGGCTCGAACCGATATCACGGCGGGCTGCTGTTCGGCAAGAGCGCCGGGATGCACGTTGGCCGTTATGTGCGCGGCCTCGCGCGCGCCGCGCAAGCCCGCGGCGCCCATATTCTCGAGCATGCGCCGGTGCTCGGCCTGCAGCGGCAGGCGGGCGGCGCGTACGCGGTGCAAACACCGCTCGGCGAGATCCGCGCGCGCCAGGTGCTGCTCGCGAGCGGCATTTCGCAGGTCGGGCCGTTCGGCTGGGTTCGCCGCAGGATCGTGCCGGTCGGCGCGTTCATCATCGTCACCGAGCCGTTGCCGAACGACCTGCTCGACCGCTTGCTGCCGACGCGCCGGATGGTCACCGACACGAAGAACTTCGTGAATTTCTTTCGTGTCACGCCCGACAACCGGATGCTGTTCGGCGGGCGCGCGCGTTTTGCCGCGTCGAATCCGCGCTCCGACGAAAAGAGCGGGGCGATCCTGCGGCAGCAGATGGCCGCCGTGTTTCCCGAGCTGGCCGACGTGCGCATCGACTATTGCTGGGGCGGGATGGTCGACATGACGGCCAACCGGCTGCCGCGCGCCGGCGAGCGCGACGGCGTTTACTACTCGATGGGCTATAGCGGCCACGGCACGCACATGGCCACGCTGATGGGCACGTTGATGGCCGAGATCATGGACGGACGCGCCGACCTCAACCCGTGGCAAAGCTTCGACTGGCCCGCGATTCCCGGCCACTTCGGCAAGCCGTGGTTTCTGCCGTTCGTCGGCGCATGGTATCGACTCAAGGACACGTTGCAATGAATTCACTCGTCAATTCGCCGGTTCATCATCTGAAGGAAGCCGGCAGGCTCGATCGCTTCTTCATCGACGGCGACTGGGTGTTACCCGACGGCGGCGACCGGTTCGCGGTCATCTGCCCGTCCACCGAAGACACGCTGTGCGACATCCCGCTCGGCAACGCACGCGATGCCGACCGCGCGGTTCAGGCCGCGCGCAACGCGTTCGAACGCTGGGCCGCGACCTCGCCGCAACAACGCGCCGCGCTGCTCGACCGCGTGCATGCGTTGATGCTGGAGCGCGCGGAATGGTTCGCCACGGCGCTCGCGCTCGAAATGGGCGCGCCGATCGCTTATGCACGCGGCGCCCATGTGCCGCTCGCGGCCGAACATATCCGCGTCGCGCGCGACAATCTGGCCCGCTACCCGTTCGTCTCGCGGCGCGGGACGACCGCGGTCGTACGCGAGCCGATCGGCGTATGCGCGTTGATCACGCCGTGGAACTGGCCGATCTATCAGATCACCGCGAAGGTCGGCCCGGCGCTCGCCGCAGGCTGCACGGTAGTGCTGAAACCCAGCGAGTTGTCGCCGCTCAGCGCGCTGCTGTTCGCGGAAGTGATCGCCGATGCGGGCGTGCCCGCGGGCGTGTTCAACCTGGTGAGCGGCAGCGGCGAGGCGGTGGGCGCCGCGCTTTCGTCGCACCCCGAAGTCGACATGGTGTCGATTACCGGGTCGACGCGCGCGGGCGTGCTCGTCGCGCAGGCGGCGGCCCCGACCGTCAAGCGCGTCGCGCAGGAGCTGGGCGGCAAATCGCCGAACATCGTGTTGCCGGACGCGGACCTGCAGCAGGCCATCGCGCCGGGCGTGGCCGCCGCGTTCCGCAACATGGGGCAATCGTGCAGCGCGCCGACCCGCATGATCGTGCCGCGCGACGCGCTTGGCGCGGTGGAGGAACTGGCCGTCGCGGCAGCGCAGCGGCTGATCGTCGGCGATCCGTTCGACGACGCGACGACGCACGGCCCGCTCGCCAATCGCGCGCAGTTCGGTCGCGTCGCGCAGATGATCGACGTGGGCATCGACGAACGGGCGAAGCTGATCGCCGGCGGCCCCGGACGGACCGCGGGATTCGACCGCGGCTTCTATGCGCGGCCGACGATCTTTTCCGACGTGCGCACCGACATGGCGATCGCGCAGCAGGAGATCTTCGGGCCGGTCCTGGCGATCCTTCCTTACGATACGGTCGACGAAGCCGTTGCGATCGCGAACGACACCGTCTATGGGCTCGGCGCGCATGTGCAGGGCGCCGACAAGGAACGCGCACGCGCGGTGGCCGCGCGCATCCGGTCGGGGCAGGTGCATCTGAACTATCCGGCATGGGATCCGCAGGCGCCGTTCGGCGGCTACAAGCAGTCGGGCAACGGTCGCGAATACGGAGTCGAAGGGATGGAGGAGTACATGGAGATCAAGTCGATCCTCGGCTATTACGACTGACGCAGCCGTCTACTTTCCGAAGGTGCCGAAATTGGAAAACCCTGTGATTCCCGACACGTCGCTGCAAGCGCATCACGCGCACTGGGCGAAGCTGCGCCGCGACCTGCATGCGCATCCCGAGCTGCGATTCGAAGAACACCGGACGGCCGACGTCGTCGCCCGCGAGCTCGAAGCGCTCGGCTATGCGGTGTCGCGCGGGCTGGGCGGCACGGGCGTCGTGGCGAGCCTGCCCGGCGCGGATCCGGGCCGCGGCATCGTGCTGCGCGCCGATCTGGATGCATTGCCGATCCACGAAGCCAACGACTTCGCGCATGCGTCGTGCACGCACGGGATCATGCACGCGTGCGGCCATGACGGTCATACCGTGATGCTGCTCGGCGCCGCACGCGTGCTGAAAGCGTTGCCGCAGCTGCCGGGCACCGTCCATTTCGTGTTTCAGCCGGGGGAAGAGGGCGGCGCGGGCGCGCGCAAGATGATCGACGACGGGCTGTTCGAGCAATGCCCGACGGAGGCGGTATTCGGCATGCACAACTGGCCCGGTTTGCCGGCCGGGCATTTCGGGTTGCGCACCGGCCCGATCATGGCCGCGGGCTCGCGGTTCAGGATCACGATCACCGGCAAGGGCGCGCATGCGGCGCAGCCGCACCTCGGCATCGATCCCGTGCCGCTCGCGTGTTCGATGGTGCTGCAGTGCCAGACGATCGCCGCGCGGCACAAGGATCCCGTCGACCCGGCGGTGATTTCCGTCTGCATGTTCCATGCGGGCACGACGGACAACGTCATTCCCGACACGGCCGAGCTGCGCGGCACGATCCGCACGCTGTCGTCCGCGTTGCAGCAACAGTTGCAGCGCGACGTCCGGCTCATGTGCGAAGGGCTGGCGGCGGCTTATGGCGCGCAGGTCGACGTCGCATTCTTTCAGTACTACCCGGCGACGGTCAACACGCCGGTCGAGACGGCACTGTGCGAAGCGGTGATTCGCGACACGTTCGGCGACGAACGCCTGTATCCCGACGTGCCGCCGAACATGACGTCCGAAGACTTCGGCTTCATGCTGGAGGAGCGCCCCGGCGCGTATGTACTGATCGGCAACGCGCCGGTCGGATCGACGTCGCCGGCGTTGCATCACCCGAAATACGATTTCAACGACGACATCATTCCGGCGGGCGTCCGGTACTGGGTGGCCCTCGCACGGGAGTATTTCGCGCGATTTCCGTCAAGCTGTGTGCGAGGCTGAACCAGTCGGCAGTCGATCCGCGCATCGAATGGCCATGCGCGCACTTGGTATTAAGTTTTAATTAATGGCGCATTTATAGATCGTTAGGCACAGGAAAATTATTCCTTCCTATAGTCGGGTTATGAAACTGCGCCATTTCGAAGGATGACTTTGATGAACGACGAACACGTGATGAACGCTTCCGGCGCCGCGACGGCGCTGCACTATCGACGATTTACCGCGGCCGACGTCCCCGCGGCCCACGCACTCTCCATGGCGCTTCGCTGGCCGTTCAGGGCGGAAGACTGGCAGTTTTCCGCGGACACCTCGATCGCGTTCGCGGCCGAGGAAAACGGGGTGGTCATCGGTACGGCGATGTGCTGGAAGTACGGTGCGGACCGTGCCGCGATCGGACACGTGATCGTGTCGTCCGAGCATCAGGGCCGAGGGATCGGCCGCGCGCTGATGGAGATCCTGCTCGACGAGCTGGAGCAGCGCATCGTGTTCCTGCATGCGACGCCAGCCGGCCAGCCGCTCTACGAAAAGCTCGGTTTCAACGTGTGCGGATCGCTGGATCAATTTCAAGGGAACGTGAGTCGGCCCGCAGCGGTGGCGCTGCCCGACGGCGCTCGACTGCGGGCTGGCACGCCTGCGGACCTGAGCCGCTTCGTCGAGCTGGACGCGCGTGCTTCCGGCCTCGAGCGCGACGCGCTGATGTCGGCGTTGATGAAGCGGGGCGAAAGCGTCGTGCTCGAGCAGGATGGCGAGATCGCCGGATTCTCAGTGCTGCGCCGCTTCGGTCGCGGTTACGTGGTCGGCCCAGTCGTCGCACCGCGTTCGAGCGACGACGCGCACGCGAAGGCGCTGATCAGTCACTGGCTGAGTGCACGCGAGAACGAATTCGTTCGCATCGACGTACCGTCGGGCACGAGCTTGCCCGACTGGCTCGACGCGCAGGGGTTGAAACGCGTCGATACCTGCTCGAAGATGGTTCGCAACGCGCCGGCCGACGCGCACCGCGGCGCGACCGATCCGGTCTATGTGCAGTACGGTTTGATCAGTCAGGCGATGTTGTAAGCGCCGGCCGCGCGGCCGGCGGCAGCGGGCATCACGCTCCCTGCGCGAGCGCCTTCACCTGTTCGGCCGACATCGCACCGCGATAGATGCGGAATTCGTCGATCAGGCCGTTGAAGAACGGATCGCCCGGATACTGCGAACGCCCGATCCAGTTCTGCGCGGTTTTCCCGATGCGCCACGGCGCGAAGATCACGTCATTCGCCGAGCCGATCGCATTGCCGTTCAGATAGAGCGTCGCGATGTCGGCCGCCAGCGTGACGGCGACGTGCGCCCATTGTCCTGCCGGCAGTGCCGCGTTGCCGTCGATCGTGCACTCGCCATGTCCGCCGTTGGTCGTGATCGCGAAGCGCATCGTGCCGCCGTGGCTCTTCGGCGTGACGAACAGATAGCGGCCGGTGCCCGAACCGAAATCGAAGAGGCGCGCCCACGTCTGGCCGCCGCGCCAGTTGACCCACGCCGCGATCGTGAAATCCGACACGTCCGCGACGATGTCGTTCGGCAACGCGACGTAGCCTGTCGAGCCGTCGAGCGCCACTGCATTGCCCGTTTTCCCGGCCCCGCGCGATGCGCCGCCGACGAGCGTGCCCGCATGAGCGTTGCCGCTCGCGTCCGCCGCACTCGTGCCGCTCGTCTCGTCGAACGTCAGCAGCGTATGCAGTTGCAGCGCCGTCGAGGCGGCCACTTCCGCCGAATTCGCGGATTCGCCCGATGCGGTGCGCGCGCTGATCGTGTAGTACCAGGTGCCCGCGGCCGGGTGGTCGGTATACGTCAACGGATCGACGATGCCGGTCGCGATGGTCGTATACGGACCGCCCGCGGTGGCGGCACGCTTCACGTCGTAGCTGGCCGCGTTCGCGATGCCCCACCACGACAGCACGACCTTCCCTGCGGCTGGCCACGCGGTCAGCCCGCTCGGTGCGGTTGCGGGCGCAACGGGATCGCGCGTGCAGGTCAGCGTGCCGTAGCCGAGCTGGTCGTAGCCGCCGCTCGTTTCGCCGTAGTTGCCGCCGCCGCCTTCGGGCTGGATTGCACGCGCGAACTTCTGAGACCACGGTGCGGCGAGTCCCTTGCGGTTCACGTAATGGTTGTAGACGAGCGCCCAGCACGGACGAATCACGCCTTGGCTGCCGGTCGAGAATTGCGCTTGCGTGACGTCGACGTTGGCGTAGCGCGCGTATGGCACCGTCGGAAACGTGCCGTCCGGCTGCACGAGATTCGCTTTTGCAACGTATTCGGCGCCCGCGAGGAAGCGGTTGTTGTCGTGGCCGTACAGGTCGATGCCCTGGTTCCACGCCATTTCGCAGATCGCGCCGGCGAGCGCGATGCCGAGCGTGTTGTGCCCCTGGTCGCGGCCCGATTCCTGCCATTGGCCCAGATGGCCGGGATGCAGGTAATAGACGGCCTGCGCGATCGCGCCGTTGCCGGCGCCGTCGATGAAATAGTTGACGGCTTCGTCGAACTTCGCGTGGTCGTCGCACAGCACGCCGATCGCCATGATCGACGCGATGTTGCACAGATCCCAGTTCGCCCAGTAGTGCGTGATGTCCGTGTTGTTGTGGCGATTCAGGAAGTCGGCGTTGACCGGGTAGAACTTGTCGGCCATCATCGCGCGGAACGCGGCGAAGTCGGCCGCGGCCCAGCCGGTATACGTGCGCATGATTTCGCCGGCGTTCGCGAATTCGTACCCGTAGAGGCCGGCGGCCAGGTCGACGTTCGAGTCGCCGGCGAGGTTCTGCAGCGTCGACGACCATTCGTTCATGATCTGCACGGCCTTGTCCGCATACGCTTTGTCGCCCGACACCTTCCAGCGCAGCGCGCACGCATAGGCGGCCGCGATGTCCCTGTACAGCACCGGATAGTTTTGCGCGCCGGTGCCGCCGCGCGTGACGACGGCCTGCGGGCGCGGCGACCACGTCAGCTGCGCATGGCTGTTCGCGATCAGCGTGTTCCAGCCTTCGCGCCACGGCGACGCGGCGGTCGCGACCTTCTGCGCGATCCGGTCGAAATCGGCTTGCGTGTGCAGCAGTCCTGGATGGACGAACGTCGTGCGGGTCGTGACGGCGGCCGTGCCCGTCGCCACGCGCGCGAGCGCACGGTTGCCGGCCGCCGCTGCCGCGGTCGTGACGCCGCGCACGTTCTCGCTTGCGCCGGAGCCGTTGCATGCCGACAGCGCGAGCGCACCGACGCTGTAAAGGAAGGTGCGCCGGGAAACGCGCGCGTTCGATTCAAGCAGGAGAGGGGTGTCGTGCATGTCGCGTGGGTTCCTTGACGAGTCTCACAGGAGGCAGGCGATGTCGTGCGGCGAAATCAGTTATCGCATGACGACGCGGATTGTAACGGAACGGAGGGTGCTGAGGACCACGAATTTGCGGCGCCGTGCCAAATTTTCAGATAGTAGATTGTCGCGCGGCGGTTGATTAACATGCTAAGAAAGCGGAAAAAAATGGCGATTGATACGTTTGCGAGATATGATCGTCGCCGGCATGCGGGCAGCAGACTTTTCAGGTGTGCAGAGCGATAGATTCCCACTATTTCATACGGTCGTCATACGACGGATCACGTGGGGCGGGTTTTTATGTCGCACTCGCGGTGCGCATGCCGCGGCAAGCCCAATGCCGGTGAAGCCACGAACGACAAGAATCGGAGATCGACACGATGACGAGCAGCGTCCCAGGTTTGAACGAACGGTCTGCGCCACACGCGGCGTGGTTCGTGTCGCGCTCGACGCTGGCTTGCGCGGGCGCGACGGCAATGCGGGCATGCGGTGAACGATATCGCGCTCGCAGGTTTTTTTTCTAAAGACCGCGCAACGTCGCGCCGATATCATTCAGGCGCTCAAAAACGACGCAATCGAACGACGCGCACCGACTCGTACGCGACAGGCCTGCACCGCCGGCCAGCCCCGCAACGAAGCACGACCGGGCGCGCGGCACCCGGGCAACAAGACGGAGACACTAGCTAAACGATGGGAACGGCAACAGGTTCGGTGCGACGCGCAATCGCGATCGCGGCCGGGGGAACGTTGTGCGCGGCCGCCGCGGGAGGCGCGCACGCGCAGGCATCGAGCGCGGCGGTAACGCCGCCGGCCGATGCGGCGGCGATGCTGCCGAAGATCGACGTGACAGGCGAGGCCGGCCGCGCATCGCTCGGGCTGGTCGGGTTGCGTACCGCCACCGCGACGAGGACCGACACGCCGGTCGCCGAGATCCCGCAGACGACCAACGTCGTCACAGCACAGCAGATCGAGATGACCGGCGCGACCGACCTGAACCAGGCACTGCGCTATGTGCCGGGTTTCGCGTCGTACGGCTCGGACAACCGTTCCGACTGGTATGCGGCGCTGCGTGGCTTCACGCCGACGGCCTACGTGAACGGCCTGCAGGTGCCGAACACGCTGAACCTGTCGAGCTGGCGCGTCGATCCTTATACGATCGATTCGATCGCCGTGCTGCGCGGGCCGACGTCGGTGCTGTACGGCGCGGGCGACCCGGGCGCGATCATCGACGTGCAGACGAAGACGGCCGACGGCGAGCGCGTGCGCGAAGCCGGCGTGCAGTTCGGCAACTATGCGCGCAAGCAGTTCATGATCGACATCGGCGACAAGCTCGATCCGGACGGCCGATATGCGTACCGCTTCGTCGGCGTCGCGCGCGACGGCAATGCGGTGACCGGCCCGAACAACGACCAGCGCGTCGCGCTCGCACCGACGTTCCGCTGGCGCCCCGACGCCGATACGTCGCTGACGCTGTCGGCCACGTATCTGCAGGATCACGGCGACATTTCGTCGAACTTCCTCCCGGCGTCGGGCACGGTCTTGCCGAATCGGAACGGGCGTCTGTCGCAGGACATCTACATGGGCGACCCGACGTTCAACGACTACCGGAAGAAACAATGGTCGCTCGGCTATGCGCTCGAGCGCAACCTGAACTCGATGTGGACGTTCCGGCAGAACGTGCGCTGGATGCACCTGTCGCTCGACAACGGTTCGGTGTTCGGCGCGGGCTTCGCGGACGGCAGCCTGACCGACATCAACCGCTTCGCCGGCTTGTTCCAGTTGAACTACAGCCGGCTCGACATCGACAACCGTGCGCAGGCACGCTTCGCCACCGGCCCGCTCGAGCACACGCTGCTGCTCGGCCTGCAGTTCGACCGGCAGACGACGACCAACAGCGTATGGCTCGCGCTCGCGCCGACGCTGAACATCTACAACCCGGTCTAACGCCGGTGACGTGTCGCGATCTTTTCCGGCCGCACGTCGCTCGGGCACGTCGATCAGTACACGGCGATGAATTCGCTCGGCGCGTATGCGCAGGACCAGATTCGCTGGAACCGCTGGACGCTGACGCTCGGCGGCCGCGAAGATCGCGTGAACGCGCGCTTCGACGACCGGGCGGCCCGCATCGGCACGCAGCAGGACGTCAGTGCGTTTTCAGGCCGCGTCGGGCTCACCTATCAGGGCGATGCGGGATGGTCGCCTTACGTGAGCTACTCGACGTCGTTCGATCCGGTGATCGGCGTGCGGATGTACGGCGGCGGCTTGCCGAAACCGACGCGCGGCAAGCAGACCGAAGCCGGGCTGCGCTGGCAGCCGGCCGGCCGGAACCTGATGCTCACCGCGGCCGTTTATCGGATCGACCAGACCAACGTCGTGACGCCGACGCCGACGAATCTCGACCCCACCGGCACGTCGTCCGTGCAGACCGGCAAGGTGCGTTCGCGCGGGATCGAACTGAGCGCGGTCGGCAACGTGACGCGCGAGCTGTCGATCGTCGCGTCGTACGTCTATCAGGACGTCAAGAACGTGCAGGCGAACGATGCATCGCTGAACAACTGGCCGGTGTCCGTGCCGCTGCCGCGGCAGATGGCGTCGCTGTGGACGGACTGGACCTGGCACACCGGCGCGCTGTCGGGCCTCGGGATCGGCGCCGGCGTGCGCTACCAGAGTGCGTCGGCCGGTGCGCCCGACAATTCGCTGACGGTGCCGAGCGCGACGCTGTACGATCTCGCGATGCACTACGAAGTGCGTCACTGGCGATTCGCGCTGAATGTCGCGAATGTGTTCGACCGCCGCTACGTCGGCGGCTGCCAGTCTTACGCAGTGTGCGTGTTTGGCAACGAGCGCACGGTGCTGGCCAGCGCGAAATACAACTGGTAGCCGTACCCGTCATGCCGGGCGAGACTACGCGTCGCGCTGCGGTTCCCGCGCGGCATCACGCCCGGCCGCATCGCGCTGTCGCCGCCATTCGGTCGGCGTGATGCCGAACCGTTCGCGGAACGCGGTGGCGAAATTCGCCGGCGTGGAAAAGCCGATCTCCTTCGCGATGCTCGCAATGCTGAGCGACGTCGTATCGAGCAGGTCCTGCGCGATGCGCAGGCGCTCGTGTCGCAGATATTCGAACACCGTCTGGCCCAGGTTGTCGCGAAACGCGCGCGACAGCCGCTTCTCGTGCGTGCCGACCGCGCGCGCGAGCTGCTCGACCGTCGGCGGATCGTTCAGCGTGCGCGAAAGATGCCGAATGGCCGCGCGCACGATGATGTCGTCGTCCTTGCCTGTGGCAAACGGATCGTGCACGGCGGGCGCATCCATCGGCAAGGGCCGTTTCGTCCGCGCGAGCTGCACGCGGATTCGCGCGACGACTTCGGCAGGTTCGAACGGCTTCACCACATAATCGACGCCGCCGATTTCGAGCCCTTCGACGCGCTCGTGCAAGTCGCCGGCCACCGTCAGGAAAATGACAGGGATCGCGCTCGTCAGCGGATCGGCCGCCAGCCGCCGGCACGCGGTGAAACCATCCATGCGCGGCATCCGGACATCCATCAGGATCAGGTCCGGCATCAGTGCCTGCGCGCGCTCGCACGCCTGCACGCCATCGAATGCGATGCTGATCCGGCATCCGGTGCTGCGCAGGATATCGATCAGCAAACGGAGCTGGTCGGGCTGATCGTCGACGATCAGGATATGGGCATGATTCAATGCGGTGGTCGATGGAGACATCGTGTACCTGTTCAGGAAAGGCTGCGGGCAGCGTTCCTGCGCGCGGTCGATTCCGGTTCGGGAAAATCGTCGGAAGCCGCGACATGGCTTCGCGAACACGCACGGTACGCTCGCATCGACAAACGGACTTCGCCGGACTGCACGGCAGGCAGTCAGTCGGCGCATTACTCGGCGTTGTTTCTTTTGATCGCTGAGCCGATAAAGGGGCGGAAGATTGCCGCTGCCGAAATCGATGCGAGCGGAATTGTAGGGGGATATCTCGATTCTCGCTAGAGTGCCTATCTCTATTATCGGGATGCGAGTCGGGACTAACATTCAATCCCTTGTCGATATTTTGCATTTTTTTGCGAGATTGCTTTTAATGGCGCGGCGCTCCAGCAAAGTATCCATCCTTCCGGGAAAACATTTTTATTAAGCGCGGCAATACGAAATCGTTTGCGAGTTCGGCGTTTTTAACATAAGCCATTGAAAACATTGAATTTTGCAATCTATGAAGAATGCCGCCTTCTCTAATCCCGGGGTCCGTCTCATAATTCGTCCGAACTTTGGGTGACGGATGGATTCGACTGGTTGGACCACCGGCATACCGCGGCAGGCATTGACGTGAACGAAAAGCCGTTCACGTGCAGCAGATGAAATAAAAGAAACGGGGTTGGTCGCGCCACGCGCGGCATTCAATTCGGAATGTCAATGACAGCAGGTTGACTCGCGAGAGTCGGCGGGACGCGCTCGTCCATGACGGTCATTTTGTATTCCTGATGGTTTTTATCGAATGAACGGAACGGGCCGTCGACCGAGCGGCGCGCCCGGGCAGCGTATCGCGCATTGAGTTCGAAGTTGAAGTCGAAGCTGTGAATAAAAGTAAGTAGTCCAAATCCAAACGAAAGACACGAAACGGAGCAAAAAATGCAGAGGAATCAGATTTCGGCGCTCGTCGCCGCCATGTTCGCAAGCGCAGGTGTGCTGGTCGCGGGGGCCGCACACGCGGACAACTTCGTCGATCGCGGCAACCCGGACAACGCGCTGAACGGGCAGTGCATCGACGGTACGAACCCGTTGTGTGTCGCGACGAAGAGCGGGACGTTCGTCGCGACGAGCAGCACGAACTTCACGTCTGGAACGAATGCGAAGGCCGGCTCCAGCGGCATCGCGATCGGCGACCAGTCGAACGCGGGTAGCCAGGGCGGCTCCGGCAGCGGCGGCGGCATTGCGATCGGCGTCGGCGCGCAGGCACTGGCGAACTCGGCCACGGCGATCGGCACGGTGGCCGTCGCGCAGGGCAATACGGCGCTCGCGGTGGGCCGTCAGTCCGCCGCGATCGGCGATTACTCGATGGCGCTCGGCAACGTCGCCGATGCGCACGGCACGAGTTCGATCGCACTCGGTCACTCGGCGCTGGCGAGCGGCGATCGCTCGATCGCGATCGGCGGCGCGAATCCGACGACGAGCGACGGCGTGTCGAACGGCGCATCCTACGATGCCGCGACGCAAACCCGTGCGGGCGGCACGCAATCCGTCGCGATCGGCGCCGGTGCACAAACGAACGACAACAACCAGGTCGCGATCGGCTCGGGCAGCGCCGGTGCGAACAACGGCGGCACGCCGGTATTCGGCGGCACGGCTGCACCGGTCGGCGGCGCCGTCTCGTTCGGTTCGCTCGGCCACGAGCGCCAGATCAAGAACGTCGCGGCGGGCGCGGCCGATACGGACGCCGTGAACGTCCAGCAGCTGAAGAACGTGAACAGCACGCTCAGCACCGGCATCGCCAATGTGGACGCACGCGTGACCTCCGTCGGCAATACGCTGTCGACGTCGATCGCGAACGTCGACCAGCGCGTGACCAACGTCGGCAACAGCCTCAGCACGAGCATCGTGACGGCGACGCAGAACGTCGTCAAATACACCGACGACTCGCACGCCGCGATCGCGCTCGACGGCAGCAACGGCACGACGATCGGCGGTGTCGCGGCCGGGGTCGCCGATACGGACGCGGTCAACGTCGGCCAGTTGAAGGGCAGCGTTGCACCGTTGCAGACCTCGCTGTCGACGGCCGCCGCGAACATCACGAACCTGCAGAACAACGTGACGGGCCTCAATGCATCGCTGAGCACGGCCGCGTCGAACATCGGCGGCCTGCAGGCAGCCGATGCGCGCAACGTGAAGTACGACGGCGCGAGCGGCTTCGACTCGGTCACGTTCGCCGGCCCGAACGGCACGACGCTGCACAATGTCGCGGACGGCAAGGATGCGCACGATGCCGTCAACGTCGGGCAACTGGGCAGCGGCCTCGCATCGCTCAGCACGAGCGTGACCAGCAGCGTGAGCACGACGATCGGCAACCTGAGCACGTCGATCACGAGCCAGATCGGCAACGCGACGAAGAACGCGGTGCAGTACGACGACGATGCGCATGGCGGCGTCACGCTCGGCGGCCAGGGCGCGCCGGCACCGGTCGGCCTGCACAACGTCGCGGACGGCGTGAGCGCGAACGACGCGGTGAACGTCGGCCAGCTCGGCAAGGCGACCGATACGCTGAACCAGTCGATCGCCAACGTCGGCAACAGCGTGACGAAGCTCGGCGACCAGGTGACGACGAACACCGGTAACATCGCCGCGCTGCAGCAGGATGCGCTGCAATGGAACCCGAGCCTCGGCACGTACGATGCGAGCCACGGCGGCAACAGCCCGCAACGCATCGGCAACCTCGCGGCCGGCCAGAACGGCACCGACGCGGTCAACGTCGACCAGCTGAACGCGGCGATTCACGACGGCACGAGCCAGCTCGATGCGCTCGCCGTGAAGTACGACGATGCGAGCAAGCGTCAGGTTTCGCTCGGCGCGGGCAACGGCGGGGTTCCGGTGCGCGTGACCAACGTCGCCGAAGGCAACGTGTCGGCCGGCAGCACGGACGCCGTGAACGGCGCGCAGTTGCGCCGCGCGATCGACGGCACGGCAGCCGCGCTCGGCGGTGGTGCGACGGCGAACACCGATGGCTCGATCACGGCGCCCGCGTACAAGATCGGCGGCGATTCGTTCAACAATGTCGGCGACGCGCTGACGAACCTCGATGGCCGTGTCGGCAGCAACACGACGACGCTCGCGAATCACGAGACGCGCATCGGCAATGCCGAAACGAACATCGCCGTCAATACGACCGCGATCGCCGGGCTGCAGAAGGATGCGCTGCAGTTCGACCCGACGCTCGGCGCATACAACGCCGCCCGCGGCGGCGCGCCGACGAAGCTGACCAGCATCGCCGACGGCAATGTCGCGGCCGGCAGCACGGACGCGGTGAACGGCGGGCAGTTGTACGGCGTGAAGTCCGATCTCGAGCAGCAGATCACGCAGGTGTCGAACCAGACGGGCGAGGCCGTGAAGAACGTCGTCAAGTACGACGTCGACGGCAACGGCAACCGGCTGAACTCGGTATCGCTGATCGGCGGCAACCCGAACGCGGCGGTCGTGCTGAAGAACGTCGCGGCCGGCACCGACGATACGGACGCGGTGAACGTGAAGCAGCTGAAGTCGGTGCAGTCGAACCTCGACCAGCTCGGCGCGCTCGCGGTGCAGTACGACGACAGCTCGAAGGGCTCGATCACGCTCGGCGGGGCGGGTGGCACGCGCATCACCAACGTGAAGGCCGGCACGCTCAGCGCGACCAGCACGGACGCGGTGAACGGCTCGCAGCTCTACGCGACGAACCAGCAGGTGTCGAAGAACACGACCGATATCGCGAACCTGCAGGACAACGTGACCAACATCGCGAACGGCAAGGCCGGGCTCGTGCAGCAGCAGGACCCGAAAGGCGCGATCACGGTCGGCAAGGACTCGGGCGGCAGCAGCGTGAACTTCTCCGGCACGGCGGGCGACCGCGTGCTGACCGGTGTCGCGGCCGGCGTGAACGCCAACGACGCGGTCAACATGGCCCAGTTCAACGACGCGCTGAAGACGGCGGCGGTCAACGACCAGATCCGTGCGGCGGCAACCGATGCGAACACGACGTGGATCGCGCGTGCCGATGCCGGTTCGATCGGCTCGACGGCGACGGCAACCGGCAAGAACGCGGTGGCGGTTGGCCAGGGCTCCGTTGCGGATCGCGACAATTCGTTCTCGGTCGGCGCGAAGGGCAACGAACGGCAGGTCACCAACGTCGCGGCCGGCACGGCGCCGACCGACGCGGTGAACGTGCAGCAGCTGAACGACAACCTCAATGCCGCGTCGACGCAGGCGAAGGGCTACACCGACCAGCGCATCGGGCAGGTGTACAACTCGTTCAACGACCTGAAGAAGGACATGTACGGCGGCGTGGCGTCGGCGATGGCGGTGGCCGGTTTGCCGCAGCCGACGGGGGCCGGGCGCTCGATGGTGTCGGCGGCGACGTCGAACTATCATGGGCAGCAAGGCTTCGCGGCAGGCTATTCGTACGTGACGGAAAGCAATCGCTGGGTCGTCAAGGCGTCGGTGACGGGCAATGCGCGCTCGGACTTCGGCGCGGTGGTGGGCGCAGGCTATCAGTTCTGATGCGGCGAGAAAGACGTTGAACGGCGGTAGTTTGGCATGCTGACGATGCCAGACACCGCAGGCAACGTCGATGACTGAAGGGCCCCGGGCGAGCGATCGCGACCCCGGGGCCTCGTCATTTGCCGGGATCGGATGCGCGACGGTCGAAGGCCACCGCCGGCTGCATGCCGCCGGCACCCCACGCCTGCGCCGGCCGCGCGACGTGAAGCGTATCGAGCAACTGCCCCATCCCCGCGAACACGCGGTACGCGCTCGCCACTTCCGCGTACTGGCCGCTGATGTAATCGATGCGCGCGCTGTAATACTCGTTCTCCGCGTTGAGCAGATCGAGCAGCGAACGTTGACCGATGCCGAACTGCAACAGGTACGCCTCGCGCGTCGACGCGCTGGAATCGACGTACTGCTTGAGCACGACCAACCGGTCGCGTGCGGTGACGTACGCGTTGTAGGCGTGCGATTCGCCTTCCGCGATCTCCAGGCGTGTGCGGTTGCGGTCTTCCTCGGCCTCACGGATCTGCGCATGCGCTTCGCCGATATGCGCCTTGTCGGCGCCGCCCTGAAACAGGTTGTAGCGCAACCGCAGCATCACGCGGCGGTCGTTCGTCGGACCGAGCACGCCGTCACGGTCGTGGCTCGCGCTCAGCTCCAGATCGATGCGCGGCCAGAGTGCCGCCTTCGCCGCGTCATAGTGCGCATTGGCCTGCGCGACGTCTGCCTCGGCGGCCGCGAGGGACGGGTGGTTCGCCAGCGCCGTATCCAGCGCGAATCGTTCCGTCGGCGGCAGCGTGGCTTCCGGCGCGACCGGCTTGACGAGCACGTTCGGCGGCGTACCCACCAGCCGCGCGTAGGCCACTTCGGCGTCTTTCAGGTTGCTTTGCTCTGATCGTAAGTTATCCTGCGCGAGCGCCAGCCGGCTTTCCGCCTGGTAAAGGTCGGCGCGCCGGCCGACGCCGCGGTCGCTGCGCAGCTTGATCTGATCGTGGATCCGGCGGTGGGACTCCACGTTGTCGGTGGCGGCGGCGACCGTTTCCTGGCGGCGCAGGACTTCCAGATACGCGCCCACCACGCGCAGCGCCACGTCCTCCGAGGTCGACGCGACGCGATTCGCGGACGAGTCGATGCGTGCCCGTTGCCGCGCCACTTCGCTCCTGACCGCGAAACCGTCGAACAGCATTTGCGACAACGTCACGCTGGCCGTCCGGTGCGTGAACGTCGTGCGGTTCAGGCCGAGCAGACGCGTTTCGACATCGTCGCGCTGCTCCTTGCCGATCGCCGCGTCGATATCCACGCGGGGCAGGTAGCCGGCTCGCGCCTGCTTCAGGCCTTGATCCGCCGCTTCCCTGTTGTATGTCGTGGCAAGGACTTCGGGGTTGGTCCGGATCGCCTGCTCGACCGCTTCCTGCAAGCTTTGCGCGGCGGCGGGCGCGGGGGTGCCCGCGAGCGCTGACGCGAATGCGAGCACGGCAAGCAGAGGGCAGTTCCTGTTCATCGACTGTTTCCTGTCGCCCGACGGTGGTGGTTTACAGCCAGCCTTGGGCACGATCAAGCGTTGCGCGATGCCGGCGATCATGCGGCCGGCCATCGCGACAGATACATCCAACACATTGCCGTGAACGACGATCCGGAGGAGCGTTTGTCCGTCGAACGTCGGTCACGGGGCATTCCGAGCGGCTCACACCTCCTGAATGTGCGGCAGCGGCGGCGGCACGTAAGTGACCACGGTGCCGCTGCCCTGATCGTGCGAGAGCTGGAAGCTGCCGCCCGACAGATTGCCTTGAAGCGCGACCTGCGCGGTGTGGGCGCCGTCGCTCACCGTGAGCGTGCCGCCCGTTCCCGTGTCGTTGGCCGTGAAGCTCAGTGTCGTGTGATCGCCGAACAGCACGTCGGTCAGGTCGAGCGCGTCGCCGGCGCCGAAGCCGCTGACCGTGCCGGTGAAACCGGCGGAGTGGTCCAGCTTGAGCGTGCCCGCGGCGCCATCGGCGAACGTCGTGTTTTCCGCGGACGCGCCGCCGAACTCGAGCGTTGCGCCGCCGCTGATCGTCGCGCTGCCGGCGCCCGTCACGTCACCGTGGATCGTCAGGTTGCCGTTGTTGGCCCACAGGTTGCCCGTGTTGTTCACCGCGCTTTCGATCACGAGGCCGCCGCTGCCCGTTGCCTCGAGCGTGCCGGCGTTGGCGACCGCGTGCGTGCCCGTGTCGATCACGAGCGCGTTGGCGCCGTCGGCGACGATCGTTCCTTCGTTGACGAGCGTCAGCTGGCCGGCGCCAAGCTGGCCGGCACCTGTGATCGTGTTGTCGACGTTCACGAGCGTGGCATCCGGCGTGCTGCCGAACACGACGTTGTGGGCGTCGTCGGACAGCGTCACGTGCCCGCCGCCTTCCAGCGTCGCGCTCTTCGGGAGGATTTCGAAGCGGGTGATGTCGCCGGTCGAGCCGAGTGCGATCGTGCCCGTGTTCTCCACGATCCCGCCGATCGGCAGCATCGCGCCGTCGCTCACCGTCATGACGCCGGCGTTCTGCACGACCGGTTCCTGGTCGAACACGAAGTTGTCGCCGGTGAGGTCGGCCGAATGCACGCCCGTTACCGTGATGGTGGCGCCATCGCCCAGCGTGATCACCGCATTGCCGTTCGCGTCGTCTGCCAGATGCGCCTGGACGTCGCTGAAGCTTGCGATGCCCGTGAAGCCCACGAGATCGATCTTGTCGGCGGCGAGGTCAAACGTGTGCAGCGTGTCGTTGCCGATCGGCTGCGAGAACACGAACAGGTCGTTGCCGGCCGATCCCGTCAGTTGATCGTCGCCCGACCAGGCGAAGATCGGCGCGTTGGCTGCGTACGCTTCGACGTTGTCCGCGATCGTGGCGGCGGCGTGGGTGCCGTCCGAGGCCGTCCAGGTTTCCGTCACCGTGAGCACGGTCGCGCCGGTGAAGGACGCGGCCGGCGTGATGGTGAGCGCGCCGAGGTCGTTCGTCGGCACGAGCCAGGTGCCGTTGCCGAGGTCGGTGCCGGCGTTCAGCGTCCAGCCGGACGGGATGCCAGCGATCGTCACAGCGAGGTCGGCCGCGTGGCCGGAGGGATCGGTGAGTGCGAGGTTGATCTCGGAGCCGGTGGCTCCGGCGGGTGCTGTCTGCGTCAACGAACGCGAGTTGCCCGCGGTGTCCCACTCGGTGACGGTGAGGGAGTCCTTGTTGAGATTCAGGCTCTGTTGCGTGGTGTAGGTCCAGGTTCCGGCGGTTTGCTGCGTCGCGGTGTAATCGGCGTTGGTCGTGTTGTCGTGGATCAGGACTTTCCAGACATTGGACGTGTCGGTATTGGCCGTCACCGTGTGGGTGCCTTGGTTGTATTGCCATGACAGTGTCGACGGCGCGGTGGTGTCGAGCGTGAAGCTTAAGCTCGTGGCGTTCGAGATATTGCCCGCGATGTCGATCTGACGGACTTGCAGGTTGTTCACGCCTTCGGTCGCGCTGAAGGTCGTGTTCCAGTGCGCGCCGTTGTCGATGCTGTATTGCACGGTTGCGCCGGTTTCGATGCCGGAGAGGTTCAGCGTGCCGACGTTGGTGATGTGGTCGGTGGTGCTGCTGCCGGAGTCGGTCGTGAGCGCGACGCCGGGTGCCGCGGCCGACGTATCGAGCGTGAAGCTCAGCGATGTAGCCGACGATGTGTTGCCGGCCACGTCGATCTGGCGGACTTGAACGTTGTTCAACCCTTCGACGGCGCTGAAGCTCGTGTTCCAATGCGCACCGTTATCGACGCTGTACTGAACGGTGGCGCCGGTTTCGATGCCGGAGAGGTTCAGCGTGCCGACGTTGGTGATGTGGTCGGTGGCGCTGGTGCCGGAATCGGTGGTCAATGCAACGCCGGGTGCCGCGGCTGAGGTATCGAGCGTGAAGCTGAACGACGTGGGTGAGGACGTGTTGCCTGCGATGTCGATTTCGCGGACCTGCACGTTGTTCACGCCCTGGACGGCGCTGAAGCTCGTGTTCCAGTGCGCGCCGTTATCGACGCTGTATTGAACCGTGGCGCCGGTTTCGGTGCCGGTGACGTTCAGCGTGCCGACGTTGGTGATGTGGTCGGTGGCGCTGGTGCCGGAATCGGTGGTCAATGCAACGCCGGGTGCCGCGGCCGAGGTATCGAGCGTGAAGCTGAACGACGTGGCTGACGATGTGTTGCCCGCGACATCGATCTGTCGAACCTGCACATTGTTCAACCCTTCGATCGCGCTGAAGTTCGTGTTCCAGTGCGCGCCGTTGTCGATGCTGTATTGCACGATTGCACCGGTTTCGACACCAGTGAGATTCAACGTGCCGACATTGGTGATGTGGTCGGTAGCGTTGCTGCCGGAGTCGGTGGTCAACGCAACACCGGGTGCAGCAGCCGACGTATCCAGCGTGAAGTTGAACGACGTGGCCGACGACGTATTGCCCGCGACGTCGACCTGTCGAACCTGCACATTGTTCAACCCTTCGATCGCGCTGAAGTTCGTGTTCCAGTGCGCGCCGTTGTCGATGCTGTATTGCACGATTGCACCGGTTTCGACACCAGTGAGATTCAACGTGCCGACATTGGTGATGTGGTCGGTAGCGTTGCTGCCGGAGTCGGTGGTCAACGCAACACCGGGTGCAGCAGCCGACGTATCCAGCGTGAAGTTGAACGACGTGGCCGACGACGTATTGCCCGCGACGTCGACCTGTCGAACTTGCACATTGTTCAACCCTTCGATCGCGCTGAAGCTCGTGTTCCAGTGCGCGCCGTTGTCGATGCTGTATTGCACGGTTGCACCGGTCTCGGTGCCAGTGACGTTCAGCGTGCCGACATTGGTGATGTGATCGGTGGCGTTACTACCCGAGTCGGTGGTCAACGCGACACCGGGTGAAGCAGCCGACGTATCGAGCGTGAAGTTGAACGACGTGGCCGCCGACGTATTGCCCGCGGCATCGACCTGCCGAACCTGCACATTGTTCACGCCTTCGAGGGCACCGAAACTCGTACCCCAATGCGCCCCGTTGTCGACGCTGTACTGAACGGTGGCGCCGGTTTCGAGGCCAGTGACGTTAAGTGTACCGACATTGGTGATGTGGTCGGTGGCATTGCTGCCGGAGTCGGTGGTCAACGCAACACCGGGTGCAGCAGCCGAAGTATCGAGCGTGAAGCTGAGCGATGTAGCTGACGATGTGTTGCCGGCCACGTCGATCTGGCGGACTTGAACGTTGTTCAGTCCTTCGACGGCGCTGAAGCTCGTGTTCCAGTGCGCCCCGTTATCGACGCTGTACTGAACGGTTGCGCCAGTTTCGATGCCTGAGAGGTTCAGCGTACCGACGTTGGTGATGTGGTCGGTGGTATTGCTGCCGGAGTCGGTGGCCAGCGCAACACCCGGTGCAGCAGCCGAGGTATCGAGCGTGAAGCTGAACGACGTGGCCGCCGACGCATTACCCGCGACATCGATCTGTCGAACCTGCACATTGTTCAGCCCTTCGACGGCGCTGAAGCTCGTGTTCCAGTGCGCACCGTTATCGACGCTGTACTGAACGGCTGCGCCAGTTTCGATGCCTGAGAGGTTCAGCGTACCGACGTTGGTGATGTGGTCGGTGGTATTGCTGCCGGAGTCTGTGGTCAGTGCAGCACCCGGTGCAGCAGCCGAGGTATCGAGCGTGAAGCTGAACGACGTGGCTGACGACGCATTACCCGCGACATCGATCTGCCGAACCTGGACATTGTTCACGCCTTCGATTGCACTGAAGCTCGTATTCCAATGCACCCCGTTATCGACGCTGTACTGAACGGTTGCGCCGGTTTCGACGCCAGTGACGTTCAGCGTGCCGACATTGGTGATGTGATCGGTGGCGTTGCTGCCGGAGTCGGTGGTCAGTGCAGCACTCGGCGCAGCAGCCGAGGTATCGAGCGTGAAGCTGAACGAGGTCGGGGCGGACGTGTTGCCCGCGACGTCGATCTGCCGAACCTGGACGTTGTTCAGTCCTTCGACGGCGCTGAAGCTCGTGTTCCAATGGGCCCCGTTATCGACGCTGTACTGAACGGTGGCGCCCGTCTCAACACCGATGACATTCAGCGTTCCGACATTCGTGATGTGATCGGCCGAGCTGCTACCGGAATCGCTCGTGAGCACGACACCGGGCGTGGCGGCTGACGTATCGAGCGTGAAGTTGAAAGACGTCGGGGCGGACGTGTTGCCCGCGACATCGGTTTGCCGAACCTGCACGTCGTTCACGCCTTCGACGGCGTTGAAGCTGGTGTTCCAGGTGTGACCACCATCCGTCGAGTATTCGATCGTGGCGCCGGTTTCAACACCGGTGAGATTCAACGTACCGACGTTGGTGACGTGGTCGGTGGCACTGCTGCCGGAATCGGTGGTCAGGGCGACACCCGGCGCAGCTGCCGAGGTGTCGAGCGTGAAATTGAACGACGTGGCCGACGACGTGTTGCCCGCGACGTCGATCTGCCGAACCTGCACGTTGTTCAACCCTTCGACGGCGCTGAAGCTCGTGTTCCAATGCGCACCGTTATCGACGCTGTACTGCACGGTGGCGCCGGTTTCGATGCCAGTGACGTTCAGTGTACCGACATTGGTGATGTGGTCTGTGGCGCTGCTACCGGAATCACTCGCGAGTGCGACACTGGGCGCGGCGGCCGACGTATCGAGCGTGAAGCTGAACGAGGTCGGGGCGGAGGTGTTGCCCGCGACATCGATCTGTCGCACCTGCACGTCATTCACGCCTTCGACGGCATTGAAGCTGGTGTTCCAGGTATGACCACCGTCGATCGAGTATTCGACGGCGGAGCCAGCTTCAATACCGGCGAGATTCAGCGTGCCGACGTTGGTGATGTGATCAGCCCCGCTACCGCCCGAGTCGGTCGTCAACGCAACACCCGGCGCGGCAGCTGAAGTATCGAGCGTGAAGCTGAACGACGTGGCCGACGACGTGTTGCCCGCGACATCGATCTGTCGAACTTGCACATTGTTCAGCCCTTCGACAGCGCTGAAGCTCGTGTTCCAATGCGCGCCGTTGTCGACGCTGTACTGCACGGTGGCACCCGTCTCGATACCAGAGAGATTCAACGTACCGACATTGGTGACGTGGTCGGCAGCATTGCTACCGGAGTCGGTAGTCAACGCAACGCCGGGCGCTGCAGCCGACGCGTCGAGCGTGAAACTGAACGAGGTCGGATCCGATGTATTGCCGGCGACATCGGTCTGCCGGACCTGTACGTCGTTTACGCCTTCGACGGCATTGAAACTAGTGTTCCAGGTGTGACCACCGTCCGTTGAGTATTCGACGGAGGCGCCCGTTTCAACACCGGCGAGATCCAGCGTACCGATGTTGGTGATGTGGTCGGTCGAGCTATTGCCGGAATCGGTGGTCAGTGCGACACCGGGCGCAGCGGCCGACATATCGAGCGTGAAGCTGAGCGAAGTCGGGGCAGACGTGTTGCCCGCGACATCGGTTTGCCGCACTTGGACGTCGTTCACGCCTTCGACGGCGTTGAAACTGGTGTTCCAGGTATGACCGCCGTCGATCGAGTATTCGACCGTGGCGCCCGTTTCGACACCGGTGAGATTCAACGTGCCGACGTTGGTGAGGTGGTCCGTGGCGCTGGCACCGGAATCGCTCGTGAGCGCGACGCCGGGCGCGGCGGCCGATGTATCGAGCCTGAAGTCGAACGAGGTCGGGGCGGACGTGTTGCCCGCGATATCGGTTTGCCGGACCTGTACGTCGTTCACGCCTTCGACGGCATTGAAACTGGTGTTCCAGGTATGACCGCCATCGATCGAGTATTCGACAACTGCGCCAGTCTCCACACCAGACACGTTGAGTGCACCGACGTTCGTGATGTGGTCGGTCGAGTTGCTACCGGAATCGCTCGTGAGCGCGACACCGGGCGCGGCGGCTGAAGTGTCGAGCGTGAAGCTGAACGTCGTCGAGTCCGACGTGTTACCTGCGATATCGGTTTGCCGAACCTGCACGTCGTTCACGCCTTCGACGGCGTTGAAGCTGGTGCTCCAGGTATGGCCGCCATCGATCGAGTATTCGACAACTGCGCCAGTCTCCACACCAGACACGTTGAGTGCACCGACGTTCGTGACGTGGTCGGTCGAGCTAGTACCGGAATCGGCGGTTAGTGCGACACCGGGCGCAGCGGCCGACGTATCGAGCGTGAAGTTGAAAGACGTCGGGGCGGACGTGTTGCTAGCGATATCGGTTTGTCGGACCTGTACGTCGTTCACGCCTTCGACGGCGTTGAAACTCGTGTTCCAGGTATGACCGCCATCGGTCGAGTATTCGATCGTGGCGCCGGTTTCGACACCGGTGAGATTCAACGTGCCGACATTGGTGATGTGATCGGTCGAGCCACTGCCGGAATCGGTGGTCAACGCAACACCCGGCGCGGCGGCCGACGTATCGAGCGTGAAGCTGAACGCCGTCGAGTCCGACGTATTGCCCGCGACATCGGTTTGCCGAACCTGCACGTCGTTCACGCCTTCGACGGCATTGAAACTGGTGTTCCAGGTGTGGCCGCCATCCGTCGAGTATTCGACGGTGGCGCCAGTTTCAATACCCGTAAGATTCAACGTACCGACGTTGGTGATGTGATCGGTCGAGCTACTGCCGGAATCGGCGGTCAGGGCGACACCGGGCGCAGCGGCCGACGTATCGAGCGTGAAGCTGAACGTCGTCGGGTCTGACGTATTGCCAGCGACATCGGTCTGCCGCACCTGTACGTCGTTCACGCCTTCGACGGCGTTGAAGCTGGTGCTCCAGGTATGCCCGCCATCGATCGAGTATTCGACGCTGGCACCCGCTTCAACAGCGGTCAGATTCAACGTGCCGACATTGGTGATGTGATCGGTGGCGTTGCTGCCGGAGTCGGCGGTCAGCGCAACACCCGGTGCAGCGGCCGAGGTATCCAGCGTGAAGCTGAACGCCGTCGGATACGACGTGTTGCCTGCGACATCGGTTTGCCGAACCTGCACGTCATTCACGCCTTCGACGGCATTGAAACTGGTGTTCCAGGTATGGCCACCATCCGTCGAGTATTCGACCGTGGCGCCCGTTTCGACACCGTTGAGATTCAACGTACCGACATTGGTAATGTGGTCGGTGGCACTGCTGCCGGAATCGCCGGTGAGCGCGACGCCAGGCGCGGCGGCCGAGGTGTCGAGCGTGAAGCTGAACGCCGTCGGGGCAGACGTGTTGCCTGCGACATCGGTTTGCCGAACCTGCACGTCGTTCACGCCTTCGGCGGCATTGAAACTGGTGTTCCAGGTATGACCGCCATCGGTCGAGTATTCGACAACTGCGCCAGTCTCCACACCCGACACGTTGAGTGCACCGACGTTCGTGATGTGGTCGGTCGAGTTGCTACCGGAATCGCCGGTGAGCGCGACGCCAGGCGCGGCGGCTGACGTATCAAGCGTGAAGCTGAACGCCGTCGGATCCGACGTATTGCCTGCGACATCGGTCTGCCTGACCTGTACGTCATTCACGCCTTCGACGGCGTTGAAGCTGGTGTTCCAGGTATGGCCACCATCCGTCGAATATTCGACCGTGGCGCCGGTTTCAACACCGGTGAGATTCAGCGTGCCGGCACGGGTGATGTGGTCGGTCGAGCTGCTACCAGAGTCAGTGGTCAGCGCGACACTTGGCGCAGCGGCTGACGTATCGAGCGTGAAGCTGAACGAAGTCGGGTCTGACGTGTTGCCTGCGACATCGGTCTGCCGAACCTGTACGTCGTTCAAGCCTTCGACGGCATTGAAACTGGTGTTCCAAGTATGGCCGCCATCGGTCGAGTATTCGACGGTGGCGCCGGTTTCAATGCCGCTAAGATTCAGCGTGCCGATATTGGTGGTGTGATCGGTAGCGCTGATACCGGAATCGCTCGTGAGCGCGACGCCAGGCGCGGCGGCTGACGTATCGAGCGTGAAGCTGAACGACGTGGCCGACGACGTATTGCCAGCGACATCGGTCTGCCGAATTTGTACATCGTTCAAGCCTTCGACGGCATTGAAACTGGTGTTCCAAGTATGGCCGCCATCGGTCGAGTATTCGACAACTGCGCCAATTTCCACCCCAGACACGTTGAGTGTACCGACGTTGGTGATGTGGTCGGCGGCGCTGCTACCGGAATCGCTCGTGAGCGCGACACCGGGCGCAGCAGCTGAGGTATCGAGCGTGAAGCTGAATGAAGTCGGGTCCGACGTATTGCCCGCGACATCGGTCTGCCGGACCTGTACATCGTTCAAGCCTTCGACGGCATTGAAACTGGTGTTCCAAGTATGGCCGCCATCGGTCGAGTATTCGACAACTGCGCCAATTTCCACCCCAGACACGTTGAGTGTACCGACGTTGGTGATGTGGTCGGCGGCGCTGCTACCGGAATCGCTCGTGAGTGCGACACCGGGCGCAGCAGCTGAGGTATCGAGCGTGAAGCTGAATGAAGTCGGGTCTGATGTATTGCCAGCGATATCGGTTTGCCGGACCTGTACGTCGTTCACGCCTTCGATGGCGTTGAAGTTGGTGATCCAGGTGTGGCCACCATCCGTCGAGTATTCAACGGTGGCGCCGGTTTCAACACCGGTGAGATTCAACGCGCCGACATTGGTGATGTGATCGGTCGAACCACGGCCGGAATCGGTGGTCAGGGCGACGCCGGGCGCGGCGGCCGACGTATCGAGTGTGAAGCTGAACGCCGTCGGGTCCGACGTATTGCCCGCGACATCGGTTTGCCGAACCTGCACGCCGTTCACGCCTTCGACGGCATTGAAACTGGTGCTCCAGGTATGACCGCCATCGATCGAGTATTCGACAACTGCGGCAGTCTCCACACCAGACAGGCTAAGTGTGCTGAAGTTCGTGACGTGGTCGGTAGCTTTGCTGCCGGAGTCGGCGGTCAGTGCAACACCTGGTGCAGCGGCTGAGGTATCCAGCGTAAAGCTGAACGAAGTCGGATCTGATGTATTGCCAGCGATATCTGTCTGCCGAACCTGGACGTCATTCACCCCTTCGACGGCATTGAAATTGGTGTTCCAGGTGTGACCACCATCGCTCGAGTATTCGACGGTGGCACCCGTTTCAACACCGGTGAGATTCAGCGTTCCGACATTCGTGATGTGGTCGGTCGAGTTGCTGCCGGAGTCTGCGGTCAGTGCAACACCCGGTGCAGCGGCTGAGGTATCGAGCGTGAAGTTGAGCGAGGTCGGGTCCGACGTGTTGCCTGCGACATCGGTTTGACGGACCTGGACCTCATTCACGCCTTCGACGGCGTTGAAACTGGTGCTCCAGGTATGACCGCCATCGATCGAGTATTCGACAACTGCGCCAGTTTCCACACCAGACACATTGAGTGTACCGACGTTGGTGATGTGGTCGGTGGCGTTGCTGCCGGAGTCGGCGGTCAGTGCAACGCCCGGTGCAGCGGCTGAGGTATCGAGCGTGAAGTTGAGCGAGGTCGGGTCCGACGTGTTGCCTGCGACATCGGTCTGCCGGACCTGTACGTCGTTCACGCCTTCGATGGCGTTGAAGCTGGAGTTCCAGGTATGGCCGCCATCGGTCGAGTATTCGACGGTGGCGCCCGTTTCGACACCGGTCAGATTCAACGTGCCGACATTGGTGATGTGATCGGTCGAGCCACTGCCGGAATCGGTGGTCAGCGCGACACCCGGCGCGGCGGCCGAGGTGTCGAGCGTGAAGCTGAACGAGGTCGGATCCGACGTATTGCCTGCGATATCGGTCTGCCGAACCTGTACGTCGTTCACGCCTTCGACGGCGTTGAAGCTGGTGTTCCAGGTATGGCCACCATCGGTCGAATATTCGACCGTGGCGCCCGTTTCGACACCGGTGAGATTCAACGTACCGACATTGCTGATGTGATCGGTGGCGCTGCTACCGGAGTCGGCGGTCAGTGCGACACCGGGCGCGGCGGCCGAGGTATCGAGCGTGAAGCTGAACGAGGTCGGGGCCGACGTGTTGCCCGCGACATCGGTCTGCCGCACCTGTACGTCGTTCACGCCTTCGATGGCATTGAAACTGGTGTTCCAGGTATGACCGCCATCGATCGAGTATTCGACGGTGGCGCCGGTTTCAACACCGGTGAGATTCAACGTGCCGGCATTGGTGATGTGGTCGGTGACATTGCTGCCGGAATCGGTGGTCAATGAAACGCCGGGCGCGGCGGCCGACGTATCAAGCGTGAAGCTGAACGCCGTCGGGTCCGACGTATTGCCTGCGATATCGGTTTGACGGACTTGCACGTCATTCACGCCTTCGACGGCATTGAAGCTGGTGTGCCAGGTATGACCGCCATCGATTGAGTATTCGACGGTGGCGCCCGTTTCGACACCGGTGAGATTCAGCGTGCCGACGTTGGTGACGTGGTCGGTCGTGTTGCTACCGGAATCGCTCGTGAGTGCGACACCGGGCGCGGCGGCCGAGGTGTCGAGCGTGAAGCTGAAAGAGGTCGGGGCAGACGTATTGCCTGCGACATCGGTCTGCCGAACCTGTACGTCGTTCACGCCTTCGACGGCGTTGAAACTGGTGTTCCAGGTATGGCCACCATCCGTCGAGTATTCGACAGCCGCGCCCGTTTCGATACCGGTGAGATTCAACGTACCGACGTTGGTGATGTGATCGGTGGCGCTGCTACCGGAGTCGGTGGTCAGTGCGACACCGGGCGCGGCGGCCGAGGTATCGAGCGTGAGGCTGAACGAGGTCGGGGCCGACGTGTTGCCAGCGATATCGGTTTGCCTGACCTGTACATCGTTCACGCCTTCGACGGCGTTGAAACTGGTGTTCCAGGTGTGGCCACCATCCGTCGAGTATTCGATCGTGGCGCCGGTTTCGACACCGGTGAGATTCAACGTGCCGACGTTGGTGATGTGGTCCGTAGCGCTGCCGGAATCATTCGCGAGCACGACACCGGGCGCAGCAGCCGAGGTATCGAGCGTGAAGCTGAGCGATGTGGCCGATGACGTATTGCCCGCGACATCGGTTTGCCGGACCTGGACGTTGTTCACGCCTTCAACGGCATTGAAACCGGTGCTCCAGGTGTGGCCACCATCGATCGAGTATTCGACAGTCGCGCCGGTTTCGACACCAGTGAGATTCAACGTGCCGACATTGGTGATGTGGTCGGTAGCGTTGCTACCGGAGTCGGTGGTCAGTGCGATACCGGGCGCAGCAGCCGAGGTATCGAGCGTGAAGCTGAGCGATGTGGCCGATGACGTATTGCCCGCGACATCGGTCTGCCGGACCTGGACGTTGTTCACGCCTTCGACGGCATTGAAACTGGTGCTCCAGGTGTGGCCGCCATCGATCGAGTATTCGACAGTCGCGCCGGTTTCGACACCAGTGAGATTCAACGTGCCGACATTGGTGATGTGGTCGGTAGCGTTGCTACCGGAGTCGGTGGTCAGTGCGATACCGGGCGCAGCAGCCGAGGTATCGAGCGTGAAGCTGAGCGATGTGGCCGATGACGTATTGCCTGCGACATCGGTCTGCCGGACCTGGACGTTGTTCACGCCTTCGACGGCATTGAAACTGGTGCTCCAGGTGTGGCCGCCATCGATCGAGTATTCGACAGTCGCGCCGGTTTCGACACCAGTGAGATTCAACGTGCCGACGTTGGTGACGTGGTCGGTAGCACTGCTGCCGGAATCGGTGGTCAGGGCGACACCCGGCGCAGCGGCCGACGTATCGAGCGTGAAACTGAACGACGTTGCCGACGACGTATTGCCCGCCACATCGACCTGCCGAACCTGCACATTGTTCAGCCCCTCGACGGCGCTGAAGCTCGTGTTCCAATGCCCACCGTTATCGATGCTGTATTGAACTGTGGCGCCGGTTTCGATGCCAGTGACGTTCAACGTACCGACATTGGTGACGTGATCAGTGGAACTGCCACCGGAATCGCTCGTAAGCGCAACACCCGGCGCAGCAGCCGCCGTATCCAGCGTGAAACTGAACGAGGTCGGAGCCGACGCATTACCCGCAACATCGACCTGCCGAACCTGCACATTGTTCAGCCCTTCGACGGCACTGAAGCTCGTGTTCCAATGCCCGCCGTTATCAACGCTGTACTGAACGGTGGCCCCCGTCTCGATCCCCGAGAGATTCAACGTCCCGACATTGGTAACGTGATCTGCGGCATTGCCACCGGAGTCGGTACTCAACGCAACACCGGGCGCCACAGCCGCCGTATCCAGCGTGAAACTGAACGAGGTCGGAGCCGACGCATTCCCCGCAACATCAACCTGCCGAACCTGCACATTGTTCAGCCCTTCGACGGCACTGAAGCTCGTACTCCAATGCGCGCCATTATCAACGCTGTACTGCACGGTAGCACCCGTGTCGACCCCGGTGACATTCAGCGCCCCGACATTCGTAACATGATCCGTCGCACTACTACCCGAATCGACCGCCAACGCCACCCCGGGCGCCGTCGCCCCAGCCGTATCCAGCGTGAACGTGCACGAAGAGGCGGCCGACGCATTGCCGGTCACGTCGATCTGCCGCACCATCACGGTATTCGTTCCTTCGACGGCGCAGAAGCTCGTGTTCCAGTGCGCGCCGTTGTCGGTGCTGTACTGAACGGTCGCGCCATGCGCTACCGCGCCGACCGACAGCGTACAGTCCGACGTGAGGTGGTCGGTCGCCGACATCCCCGTGTCGTGCGCCAGCGAGACGACAGGGGCGGGCGGCGCAATGTCGACATAGGCGGTCGCCCAGCTCAGCGTACCGTTGCCCAGCCGGATCGCATACGTGAAGCTGTCCTGCGCGTAGCCGAGCGTATTGAAGCTGTTCGACAACCACGACGCGTCGAGATGGCTCGCGTCATACCCGACCTTGCCGTCCGACGTGATCCAGATGTGCGCGCCGTGCGCGCTGAAATCCGTGCTCACCGATTCGGCCCGGACCGTATCCTGCGTCAGCAACGCCGCCTGTTCGAGCGAGACGGTCGTTTCAGTGCCGGAGTCGAGCGAATAGAGCGTCTTGGCCGCGCCGCCGAGATCGTTCGCCATCACGTTCAGGTAGACGGTGGTGAGCGAGTTGTCTGTGAGCCCCGTCTGCGCCGACGTAAATACGTCGTTCGTCGCCTGCGGCGTATTGCTGATGGAAACCGCGGTCCCGCTTGAAGTCGTCGCCATGTCGTGCTCCCCGTCCTGTCATGTTTTGATGCGGGCGCTGCGCCGCCCGATGCGGCGCACCCCCGACGAACTGCAAACCGCTTTTCGTGTCAACGCTCGCGCAGCGCCATTTCCTTGGTCTTGATGACGGGCTTGAGCAGGTAATGCAATACGGTACGGCGCCCGGTGCGGATGTCGACGGTCGCGATCATCCCCGGCACGATCGCGACGGGCTGGCTCCGGCCGCTCGGCTTGCTTTGCCGGGTGCGCACCAGTACGCGGTAATAGCTGTCCGGTTTCTCGCCGGGACGGTCCGGCACGATCGTGTCGGCGCTGATGTCCTCGACGACGGCGGGAAAGCCGCCATAGATCGAGAAGTCGTACGCGGACAGCTTGACCGTCGCGTCCTGCCCCGGATGCAGGAACGCGATGTCCGCCGGCCGCACGCGTGCTTCGATCAACAGCGTGTCGTCGAGCGGCACGATTTCCAGCAGGTCCATCCCCGGCTGGATCACGCCGCCCACGGTGTTGATCTTGATCTGCTTGATCATCCCTTTCAGCGGCGCGCGCACGAGCGTGCGCGTGACGCGATCCTCGAGCGCGACGTTGGCCGCACTCAGCGCCGACTGATCGGCGCGCGCGAGATTCAGCTCCTTCATCGCGTCGGCACGAAAATGCGCGGTCGTTTCGTCGATTTTCTGGCGCGCCTCGCGATAGGCGGCTTCCAACCGCGGCATCGCGAGCCGCGTCGCATCGAGGTCGCCCTTCATGTCGGTCGCCTGCCGCTCGAGCCGCAGCACCTCGACGTCCGAGACCGCGCCTTTCTCCACGAGCGGGCTCGTCAACGCCAGCTCCTTCGCGACGAGCGCGTAGCTGTGTTGCAACTGCCCCTCGCGCGAGCGCTTTTCCGCGAGCTCCTGCCGGTGCTGTTCGGCCTGTTGTCTGAGCACGTCGAGATTGGCCTGCAATTCGCGCTGACGCGACTCGAACAGCGAGCGTTCCTCGTCGAGCAGGCCCGGGTTCGCGTGTGCCAAGGCGGTTGGCACGACGAACGCGGCGCCGTTCGCTTCGGCGCTCAGCCGCGCGATGCGGGCGAGGAGGGCGGCATCCTTCGCCTGTCCTTCCTTGTACGACGACGTGAACCGCGTATCGTCGATGCGCATCAGCGGCTGGCCTTTCTGCACGACCTGGCCGACACGCACCATGATCTCGGAGACGATCCCGCCCTCCAGGTTCTGCACCACCTGCACGCGGCTGGACGGAATTACCTTGCCTTCCCCGACGGTGACTTCGTCGACTTCGGCGAACGCGGCCCACAGGAGCGCGATGACGATGAACGCGAGCGTCGCCCACAGGATCCAGTGAGTGAAGTAGCGCGGCCCCTCCATCGCGGCCGCGCAGCGTTCGCGCATGAACGCGGTATCGTCGGCGCGCGGCTTCAGCGCGGCGCCGATGCGCGCGCGCAGCGCGTTGAGCGCGGCGATGCGATGCGTCGTCGGCGCGCCGGCGCCGTCGGGTTCAGCCAGCAGCGACATGGAGCTTTCTCCCTGCAAGAGCCGCGAGGACCTGGTCCTTCGGGCCGTCAGCGACGACACGTCCTTGATCCATCACGATCAGGCGGTCGACGAGCGTGAGCAGCGACGGACGGTGCGTGACCAGCAGCAGCGTGCGGCCGGCGAGCTGAGCCGACAGACGCGCCTTGAACAGTTCTTCGGAGCGGTTGTCCATCGCGCTGCTCGGCTCGTCGAGCAGCAGCACCGGCGGCGACAGCAGCATCGCGCGGGCGATGGCGATGGCCTGGCGCTGCCCGCCGGACAACGCTTCGCCGCGTTCGCCCACCGCGAGGTCGAAGCCGTTCGGCACCCGATTGACGAAGTCCGCGACGCCGGACACCTGCGCGGCGCGCAACACGGCGTCGTCGTCCGCGCCCGGCGCGCCGAGCACGATGTTGTCGCGCACGGTGCCGTTGAACAGCATCACGTCCTGCGGCACGTGACCGATCCCGCGCCGCAGCGCGGCAGGATCGTACTGACGCAGTTCGACGCCGTCGATCAGCACGTTGCCGGATGAAGGCGGGTAGAGGCCGAGGACGAGTTTTTCGATCGTGGTCTTGCCCGAGCCGACGCGCCCGATGATGCCGACGCGCTCGCCCGCGGCGATGCGGAACGACACGCCTTCGAGCGACACGCCGCTCTGGCCGGGGTACGCGAAGCTGACGTTGCGGAATTCGATCTCGCCGGCGAGTGCGGGCCGATGGACGAAGCGCTGCTCGGCCGGACGTTCGCCGGGCAGGTTCATCACGCCGTCGATCGACGCGAGCGCGCTGCGCGACTGGTGGTAGCGAGTCAGCAGCGACGCGACCTGGCCCATCGGCGCGAGCGCGCGGCCGGTGAAGATCGTGCAGGCGATCAGGCCGCCGGTCGTGAGCCTGTCGTCGCCGATCATGTACACGCCGCACAGGACCACCGCGAGATAGGCCGCCTGCTGCGCGAACATCGCGAAATTGACCGCGCAACCCGACAGCAGGCGCGACTTGAGGCCGAGCCGTGCGATCTCGCCGAGCATCTGCTCCCAGCGCGCCTGCATCGGTCCTTCCGCGCCGTTGACCTTGATCGTCTCGAGGCCGACCAGCGTTTCGATCAGCAGGGCCTGGCGCTGGCTCGCGTGACGCTGGCTGGCTTGCACGGCCCGCGCGAGCGGCCCCTGCACGGCCACGCCCGCGCCGATCACGAGCGGCAAGGCCAGCAGCGGCAGCCAGCCGAGCCCGCCGCCGACCCAGAACATCGCCACGACGAACACGATCGAAAACGGCAGGTCGATCAGCGCCGCCGCGGTCGCCGACGTGAGGAATTCGCGCACGGCTTCGAATTCCTGGATCTGCGAAGCGAATCCGCCGACGGACGGCGGCCGCGCCGCCATCCGGATGCCGAGTACTTTCTCGTACAGGTTTGCCGACAGGATCACGTCGATCTTCTTGCCGGCCACGTCGATGAAATAGCCGCGCAACGTGCGCATCACGACGTCGAACACGATCACGAGCGCGATGCCGGCCGCCAGCGCCCACAGCGTCTCGAGCGCGCGGTTCGGCACGACGCGGTCGTAGACGTTCATCGTGAACAGCGGCATCGCCAGCGCGAAAAGATTGACCAGCGTCGATGCGAGCATCACTTCCGCATAGATCGGCCACGATTGCGCGACCACGCCCCAGAACCAGTGGCGCGGGCGCGGCACGACGCTTTCCGGGTCGCGTGCATCGAACCGGTGGGCCGGGCGCGCGAACAGCACGTGGCCGGCATGGCGTTGCGCGAGTTCGGCCGCGTCGACGGCTTCCTCGCCGATGCCGGTTTCAGGAAGGATCACCTGCAGGGTGCCGCACGCGTTGCGGCGAACCAGCACGCAGGCCTGGCCGTCGTTGAGCAGCAGCACCGCGGGCAGGACCGCATCCGGGATGTCGGGCAGCGCGCGCCGGGCCAGTTTGGCCGACAGGCCGGCGCGCGCCGCGGCCCGCACGAACAGGGCCGGGGTGAGGCGCCGGCCGGCGAGCGGCAGGCCGGCCACGAGCGTGTCGACGCCCACCGGCCGGTCGAACAGCCGCGTCAGCACGAGCAGGCAGCCCAGCAACGGATCGTCTTCGACACCCGATCCGTGCGGCAGATTCCAGCCGTGCGCGGCGCACGGCTCCCCGGCCGCGGCAGCGGCTTGCGTAGCGGCGGCCTGCATTACAGCACGCCGCCGGCCTGATGACGGTTCGACCGGTGCGGCAGCCCGCCGCGCGCGCATATCGCCGCCGTCAAGCGCTCCGTCTTGTTCATGCCTCACCCCGATTGTTTATGTGCTGTTGGTCGCTTGTGCGACTGCTTGTGACTGGCTTGTGTTTGCTTCTGTTTGCGTCGGAGCAACAGCAAGGAGCGGGCCAGATGCGGCGACTGCCGCGCGGGGTGGGGTTTAGGCAGGCATGCGCCGGCCGACGGTGGTATGCGAATGCGGGTTTGGTTTCAGGTTTGATACATTGCGGCTGCGCGGGCGCCGTGGGATTTCGTGCCTATCCAGCGGCAATGGCGCACTGGAGAAGGCGCGCACGCTACTGCTGATGCGGAATCGCGGTCGGCACGGGGCCGGATCCCGTATCGCAAATGTTTCAGGCGTGAAACGTTGCGGTTATGGGGGCGTATCGGTGGTGTACATATCCGTCGGTCAACGCACCGTCGGGCGCCTGCACTTCATGCGCCTACGCGCCGGGTCGTGACGCCGGATGTCAGGCTTCGATCGGAACCGTGACGAATCGAAAAGGGATGCTTTGCGGTCTACCTCCATCGCAGCCGCGTTCAATCCACGATCTTGAACACCCGGTTCTTCTCGATCACGCCGGCTTTCGGCAGTTTGCCGTCGTCCTCTGCCTCGGGGCGCAGATGCCGTTCGTCGAGCGTCGGCCCCGTATAGCGGCTGCGCGGCCGGATCACCTTGCCCACGCGCAGCTGTTCGATGCAGTGGGCCAGCAGCCCGACGCTGCGTGCGATGGAAAACAGCCCGAAAGCCGCGTCGCGCGGCAACCGAAGCTGTACGGACAGCATCGCGAGCGCGACATCGATGGTCGGCCGCTGGCCGGTGAGCGTCGTCACCTTGTCGATGAAGTGCGCGAGTTCCGTCGGCGGATCGAGCCGTGCGAGCAACGCGGCCGCGCGCGGGTCGCCGTCGGGGTACAGATGATGACCGAAGCCGGGAATCGGGAGCGCGGACTTCAGGTGATGATCGACCACGTGCGCGGCGCCGAGCCGTTGCACGTCGTCGAACACCGCGCGCACGCGGCCTGACGCATCGCCGTGCAGCGGGCCCGACAACGTCGCGAGCCCGGTCAGCAGGCAGCCCGCGAGCGACGCGCCGGTCGACGCGGTGATGCGCGCGGCGAACGCCGAACTCGTGATCTCGTGATCGGCGACGAGCACCATCGCGCGGCGCAGCAGGTCCGCGCCGCGATCGTCCAGGCCCCAGCCCGCCGCGAGCCGCTGATGGGTCCACGGCAGGGCCCCATCGTCGTGTGCGCCGAACGCGCGCGCGACGATCGCGACGAGTTGTCCGGCTTCGATGTGCAATGCGCTGTCGAGCCGGCCGAGCGTCGAGTGGCCGTGCGCCGCCAACGTGGCAAGCAGCGTGAACGCGCACTGGCGATCCCGCTCGCCGCCCGGCAAAGCGACCGCGGGCGCGTCGAACGTCACGGGCGTGGTGGCTTGCCAGAGCAGCGCGGCCGTGTCCTCGAGCGTGGCGGTGTCCGACAGTTGAATGCTGTCGCGGCCGCGATACCACGCACGGCCCTTGGCGAAGGTGGTGATGCCGCTCGGGATGCACGGCTCGGCGCCGAAGATCGTGCCGGCCGCCAGCGCCGCGCGCTTGCGGCCGACCTGTTTCTTGCGGCACAGCGCGATCACGTCCTCGGCGCGGTACAGGCTCTTGCGCGGATCGTCGGGATCCTGCATCACGGCGATGCTGCCGCGGCTCGCATACGCGTAGACGGTCTGCGCCCGCACGCCGAGCCGCCGCGCGGCTTCCGTCAGGGTGATCCAGTTGTGCATGGGGAGTCGTGATGAGGACGCGGCCGGTGCCCGGCCGCTTGCGCCGACTATAGACCGGGTTCAGCCCGATGTCATCTCGGCCGGGCGCCGCTCGAGCACCTCGACGAGGATCTCGCCCGGCGCGCGCACGAAACAGCCGCGCACGCCGGCGCGGATCCGTGTCACCGGCTGGACGATCTCGGCGCCATGTTCGACCAGGTGCGCGTACGCGGCATCGAGATCCTCGACCAGCACGCCGAAGTGATCGATGCCTTGCGCACGTGCGCCGTCGGGCACGGTGGCCGGTCGCGCGTCGGGCAGGGCCGTGATGAACAGGTTGATGGCGCCGATCCGCAGGTCGACGCGGCCCGGGCGTCGCACGATCTCGGCGTTCAGGCAGCGCGCGAACCACGCCGCGCTGGCCTCGGCGTCAGCCGAGCAGAGTTGCAGGTGATCCCATTTGAATTCGATCATGATCGTGGGCCGGATGGGGGTTGAGCCGCCGCGGCGGCCGGTCAAGGGAGGCGAACGCGTTCAGAGCTCGATGCGCGACAGCTTGCCGAGCAGCACGGAGTACGACAGCGTGCCGACGAGGCAGATCGCACCCATCAGGTTCAGCGCCCAGAAGAAGTTGCCGGTGTGCTGGGTCACGTAGCCGATCATCAGTGGGGTGGTGACGGCCGCGATATTGGCCGCGAGGCTGGTGATGCTGCTGGTGAGCCCGACATAGCGTCTCGGCGCGATCTCGGAGACGGCGGCCCAGGACATCGAGCCGATCCCCTGCGCGAAGAACGCGACGGTCAGGATCGCGATCACCAGCGCGTTCGAGTGCACGAAGTTGACCAGCACGATCGACGCGCCGAGGAAGGTGCCGATCACGAGCGGCGCCTTGCGCGACGACGACATCGACACGCCGCGCCGGATGCAAAGATCGGACAGGTAGCCGGCGATCAGGATTCCCAACGTTGCGCCAATGAACGGCATCGCCTGAAAGAAGCCGACCTTGATCATCGACATGTGCCGTTCCTCGACCAGATAGGTCATGAACCAGGTCGTGAAGAACACCAGCAGCGTGTTGTTGCAGAACTTGCCGAGACAGATCGCGAGGATCTGCCGGTAGCCGAGCAGGCGCAGCGCCATGCGCCAGTCGAAGCGCTCGCGCGCGGTCACGACAGGGCGCCCTTCGGTGATGTACTGCAGCTCGGCCGCGTTGACGCTGCGATGCCGCGACGGATCGCGATAGAGCCGGTACCAGACGAGGCTGAACAGAATGCCGAAGCCGCCCGTCGCGAAGAACACCGCGCGCCAGCCGAACGCCGACGAGATCCACAGCAGCAGCCCGGCGAAGAGCGGCGTGCCGATGTACTGACCCATCACGTAGACGCTCGTCGCGAAGCCGCGCTCCTGGACCGGGAACCACATCGTCACCGCGCGCGCGTTCGACGGGAAGGCCGGCGCCTCCAGCGCGCCCATCGCCAGCCGCGAGCCGAGCAGCATGTGATAGCCGTGCGCGAGCCCTTGCGTCAGCGTTGCCAGCGACCAGCCGACCAGCGACAGCGCATAGGCGACGCGCGAGCCGAGCAGGTCGGCGAGCACGCCCGCCGGCACCAGCGCGATCGAGTAGGCGAGGCCGAACACGGCGAACAGTTCGCCCATCTGCACGCGAGTGAGCGCGAGATCCTTCGACAGCGCCGGTGCGACGATGCCGAGCGCCGAGCGATCGACGTAGTTGAGAATGGTCGCCACCAGCAGCATCGACAGCACGCCGTAGCGCACGCGCGATCTCCTGGCGACGTCCGCGTGCGAGCCGAACTCGCGCATGACCGAAACTTGTTCTTCTGCGGTTTTCAAGGTTGTCTCCTGTCTCCTGATGGGGGGGCCGGCGCGGTGTCGTCATGCGCGCCGGCGATCGTCGGGTCAGCCGCGCCCGACGTAGGGCATCGCGCTTGCCATGATCGTCATGTTCAGAATGTTGGCTTCCAGCGGAAGGCTCGCCATCTGCACGATGGCGTTTGCGACGTGCGTGACGTCCATGCGCGCCTCCGGCGCCATGCGTCCGTCGGCCTGCAGCACGCCGTCCGTCATCCGGTCGGTGAGCGACGTCGCCGCGTTGCCGATGTCGATCTGGCCGCACGCGATGTTGAACGGCCGGCCGTCGAGCGCGAGCGAGCGGGTGATGCCGAGGACGGCATGCTTGGTGGCCGTGTACGCGATCGTGTTCGGGCGGGGCGAGTGCGCCGAGATCGAACCGTTGTTGATGATGCGGCCGCCTTGCGGAGTCTGGCGCTTCATCTGGCGCCACGCGGCGCGTGCGCACAGGAACACGCCCGTCAGGTTGGTTGCGACCACGTCGTTCCAGAATTCGAGCGAGTAGTCGTCGAGCGGCACGGCGCCGGCATTGCGGCCGGCGTTGTTGAACAGCACGTCGAGGTGTCCGAACTCGCGTTCGATCCGCGCGAAGCTTGCGTCGATCGACGCCTCGTCTGCGACGTCGGTCGGAATCGCCGCGGCCACCCCGCCGGCCTGCTCGATGATCTCCTTCGTCGCGAGCAGCGGCTCGATGCGCCTGCCGAGCAGTGCCACGCCGAATCCGGCTCGCGCCAGCGCGACGGCCGCTGCGTGGCCGATTCCCGTGCCGGCGCCCGTCACCGCCGCGATTTTTTTCCGTGCCTGCATTTTCACGACCTCGTCTTCCGTCCGTTGAATATGCAAAAAGCATTGCGCGGCGGCGGTTCCCCAGCAATCTTGATTCTTTCAATCAATATCAAGTGCCCCGTCGCGACGGGGCTGCGTCAGGGTTTTCCTGAGTTCGCGGGCACGTCGTCCACGGGCCTGCGCGGGGAATGCGCATGATGCGCCGCAACCGGAGCCGGCCCGGGAAACAGGCAGCGCGATGCCGCGCGGACACGTTGATTGGATCAATCAATATTGACCCGCGCCGAGCGCGCTTCGTAGGCTGTGCTCCGTTTTCCGACCCAAGGACGAGACCATGCCTGACAACAATCACCCCCGCCTGCTGGTAGCGCGACGGGTTCCCGCGGCCGTGGCCGCCCGTGCCGAAGCCGAATTCCATGCGTACGTGACGGACGCCGACATGGATGCGCCGTCCGTCGTCGAGTTCTGCAATCGCTACGCGACGCCGGCGGTGCTGATCGGCAAGAAATCTGGGCTGCAGGCCGAGCACATCGCGGCATTGCCGCCGAGCGTGAGGATCATCGCGAACGCGAGCGCCGGCTACGACCACCTGGATGTGGCCGCCGCGCACGAGCGCGGGATCGTGGTCAGCAATGCGCCCGACGCGCTGACCGATTGCACGGCCGATTTCACGATGCTGCTGATGCTGGCCGCGTGCCGGCGTGCATCGGAGTACGAGCGCATCGTGCGCGCGGGGTGGGGCAAGTCGTTCGGCATGACCGACATGCTCGGCACGCGCGTGAACGGCAAGACGCTCGGGATCGTCGGCTTCGGCCGGATCGGTCGAGCGGTCGCGCAGCGCGCACGCGGCTTCGGGATGAAGATCGTCTATACCGACAGGCGGACGGCGCCGCCCGAGGTCGAGGCGGGCGCCCGCTATTGCGCGGATCTCGACATGCTGCTGCCGCAATGCGACATCGTCACGCTGCACGTGCCGGGCGGCGGCACGCCGTTGATGACGCGCCGCGCGTTCGGCCTGATGCGCGACGGTGCGGTGTTCGTCAACGCGGCGCGCGGGAGTCTGGTCGACGAGGATGCGCTTTACGACGCGTTGAAGTCGCAGCGGTTGTTCGGCGCGGGGCTGGACGTCTATCGGAACGAGCCCGATATCGATCCGCGTTTCGCCGCGCTCGATAACGTGTTTCTGTCGCCGCACATGGCCAGCGCGACCATCGAGACGCGCGACCAGATGGGTTTGACCGCGCTCGATAACGTCGCCGCGGTGCTTGACGGAAGGGCGGCGCCGAATGCGGTTTGACGGGGAACGCTAGGGGGTGGGGTGAAGCTCGCGGCGCGCATCCCTGCCGCTGGCATGATGCAGTGTCGGGGCTTCCGGTGACCGGAGGCACCCAGCTGTTAGCACGGCGTTACACGTCAGAATCATTTTCCGTCGATGTCCTGGCGCCCCTGCCGAGGTCCAGCCCATGCCGGTAGAGATCTCACGGGGCCGCGGCGCGCGACGCGCGTCCGTGCGACGCCGCACCAACGGATCGCATCGCCCATCGCGACGCTTCCCGCCGGCTTCATTCCATTGCGCGATCCGGTACGCCGTATCGACGCTGTAACGTTTTTGGCGCGATTTTTCCCGTGCGCGGTGCTTGGCGAGGCCGCCCGCTGTCCCGGCAGAGCGGTCGCAAGACTGGCACGTTGTTAGCTTCACCGGTTGTGGTGGGAACGAGGGTCGCCGCGCATTCGTGATCGTCCGACGAATCGATGCGCATGCGCCGCCGGTGACGCGTTCGAAACGCGGCACATTCGCTCGCCGCCAGCCGATGGCGCCACACGGCCCACGCCGGCCGCACGCACGCGATGTGCGGAACGCGCCGGCAGCAGCGTGCTGGACATCGGCAGTCATCACACCTCCGCCGGGAGAGCATAATGTTGGCCAAGTCAATTCGCACCCTACGAGCCTTTCTGATCGTCTTCACCGTTTGCGTGATGACGTTCGCGCCCGGACGGGCAAACGCCCTGTCGAACCAGTTGCTGTTGCTGCTGCCGGACAACTTCACGCTGCCCGACCCGCGTGTGTCCGCGTGGCTCGATTCCGCGTCGGAGGAAGGGCTGCAGATCAAGGTGATGACCGACAGCCAGTTCATGGAGGGCGGCTCGACGCTGTCGCAGTACCAGGGGCTCATCCTCCCGGACCAGGTACATACGGTCGCCGACGATACCCTCGTGACCGCCATCCAGAACTATGCGTTGAACGGCGGCCGCGTGATGCTCGTCTATGATTTCGGCGTACTGAACGCAACGGGCTTCTATCCGCCCGGGCAATCGCGCTTCAGCTCGATGGCCGGCGTCAACTACGTGCTCTACGACACGCTCGGCGGCAGCATGATCGGCCTCGGCCCGGTGACCGGGATGGGCAGCACGTTGCGCGCGCTGCAGGTTCCTCCGGGCAAGTCGATGGCCTGGACGACGACTGCGTCGGGCACGACCGCCAGCCCCGCAACGTCGTTGGCGTCGCGAGCAGCTCCGGCACGTCGATACTTCGCCTCGAGTCGGCTCGACGACGGATCAGCAGCTCTTCCTGCAGCCGAGCCCGTCGAACGCGGGCGGCCTCGCCGGTTACAACCATCAGGCGCACTTCACGTACCAGATGAATAACGCCCGCAGGCAGCGGCGTGCCCCCTCGAATCTCGGGCGCGTGTGGAAGGGTGGCAAGGTCAAATCCGGATCGTATTCGCCGACCTCGACGAAGCTGTCGGCAGTGAATGGCGCGACGCAACTCGCTGGTGTCCACGTTGGCCACCGTGACGACGGACGTGCTCGAAGGAATTTCCGGCTACGTATACGGTTTCCTGTCCTATCCGAGCTACGTCACGCAAGGCACGTATACCGGCACCACGATCCTGACTTCGCCGACGTTCGGGCTGGTATCGGGCTATCAGCCGTACGGAAACGGCGGCGTGATGTTCGTCAACCTGCCGCTCGCCTATCTCGACGGACAAACCGACAGCATGCCGATCCACGGCTTCCTGCGCTACTTCGGCATGAAGCTGCTGAACCTGCCGTCGCTGTCGCCGCTGCCGAAGGCGCAGGCCGGGCTCGTGTTCAACTGGCACTTCTGCGCAGGCGACCAGATCCAGCCGGCGCTTTACCTGAAGAGCCTCGGTGTGTGGAACAACGGGCCGTTCTCGCTCGTGGTGACGGCCGGCCCGGACGACGAGCTGATCGGCGACGGAGGCGGCATCAACCTCGCCAACAATCCGCCGGCGAAGCTCCTGAAGTAGTTCCTGCTCAAGCGCGGGCATCGCGTCGGCAGTCACGGCGGCTGGATCCACGACTACTGGGGCGCGAATGCAAGCGAAACGAACGCGAGCACGTTCACGCAGTATCTGGTGATGAACCATCAGGCCGTGCAGGCCGTGACCGCTCAGCCGGACGTCGAATACGCGGCGCCGGAAGGCAACACGCCGACCTGGTCGGTGAACTGGCTCGAAGCGAACGGCTATTCCGGCTACTACTTCACCGGCCATACCGGCAATGCGCAAACGCGTGCGTATCGCAACGGTTCGCTGCTGAACCCGGGCGTCTGGGCGTTTCCGGTGATGCCGTTCGGCAAGTACGCGACGTTCGAAGAGTTCCAGCAGTTCGCGGTGCCGACGACAGACGTGCAGAACTGGTATCAGTCGCTGATGGATTTCGTCGTCGCGAACCGCACGAGCCGGCTGATCTACATGCACCCGCTGGGCGCGTCGTGGTATCCGACCGTCGTCGACGATGTCCGCCATTGCAGCACTCGCTTGAAGCTGACCGGGCAGTTCAGGTGGTACACGATGGACCACCTCACGGTGTTCGACCGCGCCGTCTGAACGTGACGTGGTCGGCCACCGACACGGGCACCGGCTGGGCGTTCTCGGCGAGGCACCCGACGAGCCTCGCGGACATGACCTGGCTGCTGCCGAAGAGCACCTATCAGATGCCGAGCGTGCAAAGCGGCAGCGCGACGGTCGTGATCACCGATCCGAACAACTGGCTGGTCATCGCGGGCACGGGCAAGTCGCTGTCGTTCACGAGCGCGAAGGCGCATTGATGCACGTCGGCTTGCCTGCCAACCGGGAAACACCATGAAACGAGCTTCGTTCATGCGTGCGCTGCGCACGCTCGTCTCGGCGAGCGTCGCGCTCACGTTCGGTGTGTCGTTCGCGCAGCACGCGCCGCGGGCCCCGCACGCGTTCGCGCGGCCGCCGCTCCATCTGCACGGGCCCGCGAAACGGAACCCGGTCGGGCTGTCGCCGCAGCGGATCCGCAGTTTCTACGGGTTCGATCAATTGCCGGCGCGTGGTTACGGCGGCGACGATCAGGTCATCGCGATCGTCGATGCGTACGACAACCCGAACGTCGAAGCGGACCTGCGATCGTTCAGCAGTACGTTCGGCCTGCCGCCGTGCGCGTCCCCGCGCTGCTTCACGAAGGTGTACGCGACTCCCGACAAGCGTCCGCCGCCGCCCGACGCGCTGTGGGCGCTCGAGAGCTCGCTCGACGTGCAGTGGGCGCACGCGATCGCACCGAATGCGCGGATCGTGCTGGTCGAAGCCGCATCGAGTTCGCTCGACGACCTGATGAGCGCGATCGCGCTCGCGACGACGCCGGCTCCCGACGGCCCCGGCGCGAAGGTCGTGTCGATCAGCTGGGGCACCCCCGAATTCCTGGCCGAAACGCAATTCGATGGACAGTTCGCCAGTGCGAACGGCGTGTCGTTCGTCGCCGGGTCCGGTGACGGCGGCAATGGGATCGACTATCCGGCCGCGTCGCCGTATGTGCTTAGCGTCGGCGGCACGTCGATCGCGACCGATGCGGGCGGCGCCTATGCCGGTGAAACGGCGTGGGCGGGCAGCGGCGGCGGACAGAGCGCCATCGAGCCGGAGCCGATGTATCAGTCGAACCTCGGAATACCGTCGGATAGCCTCGGGCTGCGCGGCGTGCCCGATGTCGCCTATCACGCCGACCCGGCGTCCGGCTTCGCGGTCTACGATTCGTACGGCTACGCGGGGCAGCGCGGCTGGTTCGTCGTCGGCGGCACGAGTGCGGGCGCACCGCAATGGTCCGCGCTGATCGCGATCGCGAACAGCGTGCGCGTCGCGCGCGGCAAGACGACGTTGAATGCAGTGGGCGCGATCCACACCGTGCTGTACGGGCTTGCGTCGAGCGCCTCCGCGACGAACTTCCGCGACATTGTCAGCGGCTCGAACGGCGCGTGCGGCACGCTTTGCACCGCGACCACCGGATACGACTACGTGACCGGCCTCGGGCGCCCGATGGCCGCCAATCTGATCCAGGCGCTGATCGCCGCACCTTGATGCGGAGGTGCGCGACGAAAGCACGATCGCGCGAATAAGCGGCTTCCCGGCTTCTCGGCTTGGGGCAGTCATGGGGTGTGCGCACTGTCCCGATACGAAATCTTGAAGTCCGCATTCCGGCAGCCGGCCCATCAGCCGGCGAGCCATGCCGCATGGTCAATTCAAGCCGTTGCGTTGCACGCCACGGCTTGCGTCTCCCATCCGCCGCTGAATGACCTAGAACCGGCCCAATTCACGCGTCGTCATCGTAATCCGTTCCGTCGCAGTCGTCGCAAATCTCCGGCCGTGGACACCGCGACCCGATCGCTTGCGCGGCGCGAAAACGGATATTCCTATAAAACTACGACGCCGTTTCCGGTTTCAGTTTGATTTATATAAAGACGATAGTGCATACTGCGGAAATCGATCGCTATCGATTGTCGTCAATGTCGCGAATATAATGCCGACGGTGTAGTCGACGGCCTTTCGCGACGACATAAAGGGCTGTTGAGCCACTTCCCACATTTCAAGGAATCCTTTCATATCCATGGCTACCTACCTCGAACTCAAAGCACAGGCAGAAGCGCTGGCACAGAAAGCGGAAGCAGCGCGGCTCGCCGAACTGGAAAGCCTTATCGCGACGATGCGTGAGCAGATTGCCGAATATGGCATCACGCCCGACCAACTTTTCGGGCGACGTCGTGCCGCTTCGTCGGGCGCCGCCCGCGCGCCGGTCGCACCGAAGTATCGCGATCCGAAAACGGGCGCGACGTGGAGCGGGCGCGGCAAGCCGCCGCATTGGATTGCAGGCGCGAAGAACCGTGACCGGTTTTTGATCGAGCAGTGAAGGGAGTCGACGGTTGAGTCAGATGCCGTCAACACTCCCCGATGGAAAATACCGGGCGACGTGCCGCGAGCGGACGATCTTTGCGGCCAGGGCGATGGGACACGGCGACGTATTTCCGGACGCCGAGTTGATCGTCGAGAATGGATGGGCCACCTTCACACGGAATGCCGCTGAAGTGTGGAATTGCAGTGCGCGCTATGCCGCTGCTCACTTCGACATTCAGTCCGCCTAGGAAGCGCCGCCAATGAGCGAGCTTGTTCAGATTGCGCCGGGTGTTGTGTTCTCGTCCGATGTGCTTGGCATCGCGTGGGCGCGCAAGTATCAGCCGGGCGGTGGGAATGCGGCGCGCAATGGAAACATGCAGTCCGCGGACCGCCCGGGCCCACCGGCACAGGAAAGCGAACACGACGCTCGCGCAACCGCGTCGGGCCAATTGTCATTGTTGTAGAGAGAGCGGCAGGATGACGGGCATCCTGCGACTATCGACTATCGGCCTTTACAGTGCCGCCAACATTACTGCTCCAGCACGGCCTGCGGCGTATTGCGGAAGCTGATCGCCATACGGTTGTAGGTGTTCATCAGGCTGACTGCAATCGTGAGGTCGACGATCTCGCGTTCATCGAATACGGCGCGCGCCGCCTCGTAGGCGTCGTCCGGTACACCGGTCGCCGCGACCAGCGTGACCGACTCGGCCCATGCCAGCGCGGCACGCTCGCGTTCGTCGAACAGATTCCCGGCTTCCCGCCATGCCTGCACCAGCGCCAGCTTTTCCACCTTCACGCCTTTCTTCACCAGGTCGCGCGTATGCATGTCGAGGCAGTACGCGCAGTTATTGATCTGCGACACGCGAAGGTAGATGAGGTCGACGAGAACCGGCGACAGCCCGCTCTGCATCACATAACCATACACGCCACCGAGGGCCTTCACGCCCGCGGGCGCAATCTGGTTGTAATCGAGACGCTTGCTCATGACGTAACTCCTTGATGAAGGGGATTTACTTGACCGGGGTGGTCAGGACCGTGTCGTTGCTGTCCGCGACGAATACCGCGAGCAACCTGGCGGGCCGCGATTCGCTCGCATTGCGGCTCACGCGATGAACGGCGCCGGGCTCCTCGAAGAAGCTTTCTCCGGCGTGATAGACGCGCTTCGGGCCGTCGTTCACCTGAGACTCGATGTCGCCCGACACGACGTACGCATAGATGAAAGCCGAGCCCGCATGCCGGTGCGCCGGCGATGCGGCGCCGGGTGCGTAGTCGACGACGACGGCGGTCAGCGACTTGCCGGGAATGTTGGGAATCGCATGCTGGAAGTTCGGCGTGACGGTTTCACCGGCGCCGTGTGCCGCGGCCGGCACCGCGATGCACAAGGCGATGCTGGTGCAGGCGGCAACTGCAAAGGACTGAAGGTTCATGGTCGTCTGGCTCGTTGATGTTCGCCCATTGTGGTGTGGGACGCGGACACCCGAAAGCACCAGGAATGAACATTTTAGTTGTACCAAGACGCAATGGCGGCGCCGCGCTTGCCGCGCCGTCAGGTGCCCGCGCGAACGAGCTCCAGCAGGCGCGCACAGTCGGCGGCAAGGGTTCGTTCGGTCAGGTTCGTCACGCCGAGCAGCAGGCCCTGTGGCCGCGACGTGCCCGTGTACCACGGCGAAAGCGGGACCGGAGCCAGCCCGAACGCGCGTGCCCGCAACGCGATATCGACATCCGACACCTCCGCGGGCAGCGTCGTCACCACGGCCATGCCGGCAGTCGCCTGAATCTTGATCGCGTTCGAGCCCAGTTCCTTCAGACAACTAAGCAGAGCCTCCCGATGCGATGCGTAGAGACGTTTCATACGACGTAAATGGCGAAGATAGTGCCCGTCATGCATGAACTCGGTGACAGCATGCTGGATGCACGCCGCCGGCGCGGGCGCGAGGCATGCCGCGATATCGCCGAAGCGGCGCGTCATGTCCGGCGGCACCACGAGAAAGCCGAGACGCAGCGCCGGGCTGATCGTCTTGCTGAAACTGCCGACGTGCAGAACCCGTCCGTCCTGATCGATCGACGCAAGCGCGGGCGCTGCCCGGCCGCTCAGCTGCAGCTCGCTCAGATAGTCGTCTTCGACGATCCACGCATCGTTTTCTCGGGCCCAGGCGAGCAGGGCAATCCGCCGGGGGAGCGACATCGTCATCCCGAGCGGCGCCTGCTGGCCGGGCGTGACCACGGCAAGCGCCGCTTCCTTCGCCTGCCGGATGCCTGCCTCCACATCGAGGCCGTCGGCGTCCACCGGCACGGCCGTCACGGTCATGCCTGCCAGCCCGAGCGCGGTGCGCGTGAGCGGAAAGCCGGGGTCTTCGATCCATGCTTGCCGGCCTTCCATTCCGAGCCCGCGAATCGCGAGGCTCAGTGCGCCTGAGAAACCGGCCGTGACGAAGACCTGCGACGGACTGCAACGAAGACCGCGGGCGACACCCAGATAGGCGGCGATTTCCCGGCGCAAGTCCGGCTCGCCGCGCGGATCGGGGTAGCCGACCGGCGCCGCGGAGGCCCGGCGCGCCGCACGTGCCAGGATCCGCGACCATAGCTTGAACGGAAACGCGTCCTGTGACGGCACGCCCATTTGAAACGCGCGAGGCGTCGCGCCGAACGCGTCGAACAGATCCGGCAGGGGCGGCGCTTCCGGCGACCAGCCGGCCGCGATCGGCACGGCGGGACGCTCCGCTACCCGCGTGCCGGCCGCCCCGAGGCCGATCGCGAATTGCTCGTCGATCAGACGCTCGTAAGCGGCGCGTACGGTGCCCCGCGATACGCCGAGCTGGGCGGCCAGATCCGACCAGGAAGGCAGCCGCGCGCCCGAAGCAAGCTTGCCGGACTCGATCGCGTCGCGGATCGCGCTGTAGATTTGCGCGGACAGCGACGTGCGTCTGGAGTGATCCAGGCCAATGGAAAGCGTCGTCATGTGTCGATGGTGCATTCGAATGTGTCGATCTTGGGACTGTTTCATGCCCCGGGAGAAGCGTAGCTTTTCTCCGTGGACCCAGCCAATCGGTCCCGGCCCGAATCCTACGCGATGGGCACGCGAGCCACACGAAAACGAGCGAACAGATGAAGGAAGATACCGTGCAGACGAATGGATCGATCAACGCCGTGATCCCGGACAGCCAGCTGGCCCGCGAGGTCGCGCAACTCATTCGCGATACCGAGGGCGATTTGCTGTTCAATCACTCGACTCGCGTCTACCTGTGGGGTGCGCTGCTCGGCGCACGAAACAACATCGCGTTCGATCGCGAGTTGCTCTACGTGGCGGCCATGTTTCATGACATCGGGTTGACGTCGATCTATCACGAAAGCCAGCTTCGCTTCGAAGTGGACGGCGCCAATGCGGCGCGCGATTTCCTGCGAAGCCATCGCATCGGCGAGGCAGACATCGAGAGGGTGTGGACAGCGGTGGCGCTCCACACGACGCCGGGCATTCCGGAGCACATGCATGGAGAAATCGCGCTGGTACAAGCCGGCGCGGGGATGGACGTGGCAGGGCGCGGCTTCGAGCAGTTCACCGACGAACAACGCGCCGCGGTGGTCGACGCCTATCCGCGCGGCGCCGATTTTGCCAACAAGATGATCGATGCGTTCTACGACGGCATGAAGCATCGCCCGGGCACGACGTTCGGCACCTTCAACGATGACTTCCTTGCGCACAAGGATCCGGGATTCGTCCGAGTCGATCTGTGCAGCGTCATGTTGAATTCGAGCTGGGGCTGAGGTTTCTCCGCTTTGGGTACGGACTCATCGATGCGATCGAATGCCCGCTGAGATCTGGCACGGATAATGGTCGGAAGAAAGGGTGCGGGCCCGACGCGCGCGGGCGCCGCAGCAAAAATCCGTATGCAAAAAACGGCCCACCATCCCCTTGAAATTTTCCGCAAAATACCTATCTTAAGTTTCGCTCAGGCAGACGCGCGGGCCGCTTCACTCCGCGCGCTGCGTGTTTCGATTTGTTTGCCAGCAAGGTGGCAGGCGAACTGGAGCGCGTAGGCCCGTTCGCCTCCATGCTGCATCGAGGAGGATGTGATCATGAGCGATCTCTACTTCGGAACCGACCTCTTCAGCGAGTTCGACCGCCTGCAGCAGCAGATGGCGCAACTCTTCGGCGGTTTCCCGTCCAGCATCCGCGCAAGCCGTTTCGGCACGTTCCCGCAGGTCAATATCGGCGCGACAGACGATTCGATCGAGATCGTCGCGTTCGCGCCCGGCGTCGAGGCCGGCGCGTTCGACGTGTCGATCGACAAGGGGCTGCTGACCATCAGCGGCGAGCGCAAATCGTCCCAGCCCGACACGGACAGCGAGCGGCGCACCTATGCGCAGGAGCGCTTTAGCGGGATGTTCCGGCGCGTCATCGAGCTGCCCGAAACCGCCGATCCCGACAAGGTTCAGGCGCGCTACGAAAACGGCTGTCTGTCGATCAGCATCGGCAAGCGCGAATCGTCCAAGCCGCGCGCCATCACCGTCCAGTAATACGAGGAGCCGATCATGAAAGACACTACCCAACTGGCGGAACGGGATTCCTCTGCCGTCGCCCGTCGCGGAACCGAACAGCCGGTGCGCCGCATGACACTCGTGCCGGCCGTCGACGTCTACGAGGACAGCCAGGGCGTCACGCTGTGGGCCGATTTGCCCGGCGTCACGAAGGACAAGCTCGACGTCAAGGTTCACGACAGCAGCCTGCTGATCGAGGCCGAGGCAATGGTGCCGACGCCGCAAAACCTGCGGGTGCAGCATGCCGAGATCCGTGAGCCGCATTTCGCCCGCACGTTCACGCTGTCGGCCGACTTCGACACGTCCAGGATCGAGGCGAGCCTCCAGGATGGCGTGCTGAAGCTGACGATCCCGCGCCGCGACGAAGCGCGTCCACGACGCATCGAAATCAAGACCAGCTGATGCGTCGGCTGCCGCGGTGCAGCACGGGGTGCCTCGCTCGGTACCCGCTGCGCTGCCCGCGGCTCAAACCAGATTGAAGCTGAATCGGAGCACGCCATGAACACCGATCCGAAAAAATGGAACCCCTTCAAGTTTCTTCGCGGCGCTGCCCGCAAGTCCGATGCGGAAGGCCCGGAAAACGCGTCGGCCAGCGAGCAATGGCGCGCGTCGTGGCCCGACATTTCGCGCCTGTTCTCGCGCGAATCGTGGGGTGCGATGGAGGACTTCTTTCATGACCCGTTTGCCGGCCGCGGCGCGCTCGAGCGTTGGTTCGGCGACTTCAGTTCATCGCGTTTCCAGCCGCGCATCGACGTCGTCGACGAAGGGCCGGTGCTGCGCGTGACCGCCGAACTGCCCGGCATGGAGCGCGACGATCTGAAGGTGAGCGTCGAGGATGGGGCAATCGTGCTGCGCGGCGAGAAAAGGCAGGACGTGCACAGTGAGGAAAACGGCTGCTACCGGCTGGAGCGCGCGCATGGAAGCTTCACGCGCACCATCCCGATGCCGGAAAACGCCGACCCCGAGCACACGTTGGCAAAGTTCGACAACGGCGTCCTCACGCTGACCGTGCCGAAATCGGAGCCGGCCAAGTTCGCGAGCCGCACGATCGATATCGGCTGATGTAACGCACCGCGCGTCGGAACCGACGCGCCCGGTTCACTCGTCCGCCATCAGATGACGAATCACGAGTGCAGGATCGGCGATATCCAGAATCAGTCGGCGCAGGATGCGCCGACGCATGTGTTCCTCGTCGAGTATCCAGGGCGCGCCCTTCTCGCTGAGATAACGGGTGATCGCGTCCTGGTGATCGGCGTTGGCGGGCAAATCCAGACGGACCGCCAGCAGTCCAGCCACGACGTCGTCGATATCGACGTCCAGCGGTTTCGAATCGATGTTCAGCTTCAGTTTCATGGCCGCTTCCACCACAAAAAGCGGCGCCGCATGACGGGAACGACTTGCGGCGCCGAACGCGTTGCGCCGGCCGCGACTGTCAGCCGGCGCGTGCAAGACCCGCAGGTCAGTACTCGAGCTCCGGTGCGGGTGCCTGCGCAGGCTTTTCGTCCTTCGGCGCATCGGCAACCGTTGCATCCGTCGTCAGAATCAGCCCGGCAATCGATGCGGCGTTCTGCAGTGCCGTACGCGTGACCTTGGTTGGATCGACGACACCGGCCTCGACCAGGTCGACGTACTCGCCGGTTGCTGCGTTGTAGCCGTAGTTGCCCTGGCCTGCGAGCAACTTCGCGACGACGACGGCTGGCTTCGTCGCCGGCGTTCGTGACGATCTGACGCAGCGGCTCTTCGAGCGCGCGCAGCACGATCTTGATGCCGGCGTTCTGGTCGGCGTTCGCGCCGGTCAGGCTGGCGATTGCCGTGCGAGCGCGGATCAGCGCAACGCCGCCGCCTGCCACGATGCCTTCTTCCACAGCTGCGCGCGTTGCGTGCAGTGCGTCTTCGACACGTGCCTTCTTTTCCTTCATTTCGACTTCGGTCGCAGCGCCGACCTTGATCACTGCCACGCCGCCGGCCAGCTTGGCCACGCGCTCTTGCAGCTTTTCACGGTCGTAGTCCGACGTCGCTTCTTCGATTTGCGCGCGCACTTGCTTCACGCGCGCCTCGATGCTCGCGGCTTCGCCTGCGCCGTCGATGATCGTCGTGTTTTCCTTGCCGACCTCGATGCGCTTCGCACTGGCCGAGTTCTGCGAGCGTTGCCTTCTGGAGTGGCTTGCCGGTTTCTTCCGCGATGACGGTCGCGCCGGTCAGGATCGCGATGTCTTCCAGCATTGCCTTGCGACGATCGCCGAAGCCCGGTGCCTTGACCGCGACGTCTTCAGGATGCCGCGCATGTTGTTGACGACCAGCGTTGCGAGCGCTTCGCCGTCGATGTCTTCAGCGATGATCAGCAGCGGACGGCCAGCCTTCGCGGTTGGCTCGAGCACCGGCAGCAGATCACGGATGTTCGAAACCTTCTTGTCGTGCAGCAGCACGAACGGGTTGTCGAGATACGCGGCTTGCTTTTCCGGGTTGTTGATGAAGTAGGGGCTGACGTAGCCGCGGTCGAACTGCATCCCTTCAACCACGTCCAGCTCGTTCTCGAGCGACTTGCCGTCCTCGACCGTGATGACGCCTTCCTTGCCGACCTTCTCCATTGCGTCGGCGATGATCTTGCCGATCGCCTCGTCGGCGTTCGCCGAGATCGAACCCACCTGCGCGATTTCCTTGTTCGTGGTGCACGGCTTGCTGACAGTTTGCGCAGCTCGTCGAGCACGGCGGCCACGGCCTTGTCGATGCCGCGCTTGAGGTCCATCGGATTCATGCCGGCGGCCACGTGCTTCATGCCTTCCTGCACGATCGCCTGCGCGAGCACGGTGGCTGTCGTCGTGCCGTCGCCGGCGTTGTCGCTGGTCTTGGAAGCGACTTCCTTGACGATCTGCGCGCCCATGTTTTCGAAGCGGTCCTTCAGCTCGATTTCCTTCGCGACCGACACGCCGTCCTTCGTGATGGTGGGGGCGCCGAAGCTGCGCTCGATCACCACGTTGCGGCCTTTCGGCCCGAGCGTCACTTTCACGGCATCGGCGAGCACGTTCACGCCCTTGACGATGCGGGCGCGGGCGCTGTCATGGAATTTGATGTCTTTTGCACTCATGTTGTTGCTCCGGATAGTAGTCGTTGACTCAATGCGGCGCGAACGGCCCGTCGGGCGTTCGCGACCGGCTCAGGATCTCAGGCGGCCTTGCGGGACGCGCCGGTATCGGACTCGAGGACGCCCATCACGTCTTCCTCGCGCATGACGAGGAGTTCGTCGCCATCGACCTTGACGGTCTGGCCTGCGTATTTGCCGAAGAGAACCTGGTCACCGACTTTCACCTGGAGCGCGCGCAGCGTTCCATCCTGCAGCAGCCGGCCGCTGCCGACCGCGACGACTTCACCCTGTTCGGGCTTTTCCGCGGCCGAGTCGGGGATCACGATGCCCGAGGCCGTCGTCCGCTGCGTCTCGATTCGCTTGACGATAACCCGGTCGTAGAGGGGACGAATCTGCATTCTCATCTCCTGAGCGATTGAAGGTTCACGAAAAAGGAATCCGGTTGCCGGGCGTCCTCACATGTAAGAGTCGCCGCCGGGCAGCCGCACCACTGTCTGGCGGAATGCGAAATAGAGGCGCCCATCGCGCCCTTCAAGATGCGTCAAAAAGCTTCTTTGTAACAAATTGTTTCAGCGTGGCAGCAGGATACGACGGACCGTACCGAGGCGGTAAACCGTGCGGCCGCGTCCATTCGCGCGACGCGGCACAGGCGGCACGGGGCAGGGCGGCTCGCGTCCGCCATCGGCGTCGAGCGTGTCGTCCGGCTCGTCGAGCGTGCGCCACACGCCGCCCTTGACGGGCCGGAACAGCCAGCGCACGTAGCCTCGGCGCGCGGCAAGCTGCATCAGCGCGTCGCGATCGGTTTCGTCAACGAGAAGCTGCGTGGGGTCGGCCGCGTTCTCGCCATAGTCGCCGAACGCCTGACGGCACGCGAGCGCCTCGGCAGCGCTGGCGCCGATCACGTTGCAGCCGCGCCGCTCGACGCGCTCGACATCCCATGCGCCGGATTGCCACGCGGCATCGAGCAGCATGGCTTCGACGGTCTCGAAGCTATGCCAGGGTGCATCGATCTGGAAAGCCGAGCCCGGAACCGGCCGTGGCGGAATCTCGACGCCGGGCAGCGCGAGCGGTGTCGCGCGCCGGAATCCATGCCAGTGGAGTATCGCGAAGAGCGGCGTATTGACCTCGGCGGCCGCCGTGACCGTGACGGCAAAGAGCGGCATGCGCACGCTGTCCATCTGTTCCCGAAGCATATCGAAAAGGACCATGAAGCCTCCCGGATGACATGTTGCAGGGCCTCTTGAAATTTCCGTTGCTTGCGCTATTTTATGCATCGCTCAGGCAGTCGCGATAAGCGCTGCGTGTTTCGATTTGTTTGTCGGCGGAGCTTTTCCACGGACGGGCGAACTGGAGCGCGTGGTCCGGTTCGTTCTTCGTGAGAGGCATCCGGTTTCAAGGAGCCAGTCATGAGCGATCTTTTCTTCAGCACAAATCTGCTGGGCGAATTCGACCGCCTGCACCGGCAGATGGCCAGCGTCCTGGCTGGCTTTCCCGCGCGCCTGCGCGCGATGCGCTACGAACTCTTTTCTCCACATCGGCCGCACCGACGACAGCGTCGAGATCACCGCGATCGCTGGCGGCGCTCGACCGTGTAGCGACCGATGGATCGCTTGAGAACCGGGTGCCGACGATCAGCGACGTGTGCAAACCGCCAACGTGCGCGACACGCACCATCGGCGCCGGCTGTCTCGACGACACCGGCTCGCCGGCGCGCTTCGTCGCGCGAGTGCGCCGCGGCGCATGGCGGCGGCGCCGTTCCATACGGCCTGCACCACGCGTCGCTTTTCTGCACCGTGCCCCTGCATTGGGACGATGTCTTATGGGAGACCAAAATGCTCAGCCCGCACGAATTTGCGACCTTGATGCTGGTTCGCCAGGCGCCGGACCAGATCGATATGAATCGCGCCGAGCTCGACGCACTGTTGGAGCGCCAACTGGTGATGCTCGAACATTGCGCCGCAGGCGCACGCCGCGCATACCTGACCGAGAAGGGCAAAACGTTCCTCGATGCGCTGCACCCGAGCGACACACCACGCCGCAGCCGGCAGACCGCTGACAACGGCGGATGATGAAGCAGGGAGGCGGCTACTGGACGCGCTGAGTGATGGACTGCGCGATCTCAACGACTAGCTTTTCGTCGCGCGTCGGGCTTGCGGCAGCGACAGCCGACATCGTGTGGCCCGCGCTCAGGCGATGCACTGCAGGAGGTGTCGTATGCAAACGGACAACGTCATCGAGTATCACGGCTGCGAGGTCCGGCCGGTGGTAACCGCCACCGGCGGTGGCCGCTACGCGGCATCGGCCATCGTCACCGACCGTGCCGGCGAAACACGCACGCTCGGCGTCGATGGGGACTTCGCCGATGCGCAGGAGGCGCGCAATGAAGCACTGGAACTCGCCGTCGCATGGATCCAGCAGCGCTCGGTCGTGTCGGAGCGGTATGTCCGACGGACCTAGCGCGGCGGTTGGAAACGGGGCTCGTGAGACGTTCCATGCATGAACGTCCGCACGAACCACGATGTCGAGCCGATGCAGTCGTGCATATAAGCCGAATGTGCTCACAGGGTACGAATCGCCGATGAAACGACCGGAAAGGAGGGGTTTATAGGCGAATACGACTGGATGTTGACGAGCATACTTGAGATCCCAATGACTCAAACCGGGCTCGTCCATGGTGACCCTGAATATGCAAGCGATTGCGTGCGGCAAGACGATTCACGTTGTGCTGATGGCTGATGCCGGGAGTGCGAACGTTTTCGTGATGGACAACGAGAACGGCTCCCGTCAATCGCAGAGCATGAAGGTTCGCCAGTACCTCGACGCAGGCATGACCGACGCGAGTGTTGCCCGCCATGTGATCAGTGTTGTCGTGGCGGCGATCGAACGTCGTGGTCACCGATGGGCGCACTGAACTTCTGCTTGCTCGTTGAGGTTGATCAACCGGTACGGGGCTCGCGTTCGCGGTGAATACACATGACGGTTGGCCACGTGCTCCCCGTTCATGCCGCGATACGGTTGAATGCTCAAGGTCCGACGCGCGTTCCTGCGCGGCTTCTGCCGCAGCACGGCTCGCGGCAACCGGCCACGGAGGGGTGGCAAATGCTCATCAATTCGACGCGGTTCCGAATCGATCCGACGCCGCGCAGGGCTGACGGAGAATTCATCGCGCACGTGAGGATCCTCACGATCCTGGAGGACGGCGACGAGAGAGAAGTGCACGTCAGCGGCGATCTGGCCGGCTTCGATGTGCGTGACGATGCAGTTGCGTATGCAACGAAGTGGGCGGAGGAATGGCTGGCCGCTCAATTTGGCTGAACTTGAGGAACGGTAACGCCGCTGCTTCGGCCATCGCGGCGCGCTACATTCACGGCCGCTTCATCTCCTCGCTTTCCATCACTGCCTGTCGCGCTTCGCTTGCGGAAACGGATTCCATCGCTTCGTCGACCGACGCCAATGCATACTCGCAGGCCAATTTCGTTTCTTCGATATCGGCCTCAGGCTCTTCGTCGTCGTTCGGAGGCGGATCGAGCATGTCCCGAAGCATCGTCGCCAGCTCCGGCGTGTCCCACGGTTCGCCTTTTTGACTTTGCCGCTTGATGTAGTGGCGAATTTCCGTGTCTTGTTCGAGTGTGAGCGGCAGGTGCCGAAACGTGCTGTTCGGGTTGGCGTCAATCATGATGTTGCTCCCGGGTCATACGGAGTGGATGCCGCGACTGTCGAGTTCCCGCACGCGCTCGGCAAACGCTTATTTGCGGAAGCTCGCATCCTGGATTCGCTGGAGGCGAGCAAAAAGCTCATCCATCTGGAGTTCGAGCACCTTGTTGCGCTCGAATCGCAAGCGGAGCTTGTTGAGCTTGACTCGCCAGTACGCGGGATCATTGACGGACGATCGGTTGACGAACGCATGTTGCGTCTTTTCAAGTAATCCGATCGATCGCCTGATATTCGCCAGCTCGTGCTCCACATCGCAGTACCAGCTCATGATTGCCACCTTCCTTTTTGGATTTAAAATTTTTGTTCGCTGAGCGGCGAAAACTCGTCACGAACGGGTGGCGCTCGTGGCGACGAACCGTGAGGATGAGCCCGTTCTTACCGGATCGCCAACGCGTGGCGGGGTGACGCGAAAGGGGCAACGACACGTGCGAGAGAGGGGCGGGGGCGGGGTGAGCAGTCAAGCCGCTTACGTGCACTCGGGCAAATTCATCATACGCGCATCCAACCTCGCGTGCGGGGCATATTTTTGCCGCGATGAAGCGGCGTTCGGAGGGAAATTGGGCTGGACGGGTATCGAGACGAGGCGTGACGTGTTTGCGTGGAATCGGAGTGCGTGACGGTCGGCGGATTCGTGTCGATCATTGCAATCGTGGGGGACGTCGTGGAGACGGTGTACGCGGCGGGGGCGCCGTGACAGCGAGCGGGGCCGGCGCGAGATCGGCATCCGCAAGGCGCTGCGTTCAATGCGTGAGCGACGCACAAGCTCGAATTCGAAGTGCTGCACGGAACAAGCACAACGCTCCCGTCGGCTACCGTTCCGACCGCCTTTTACGCGTCTTTCAGCCAGGGCATTTCCACGGGCGACACGACCAGTTGCCGGAATTCGCGTTTCAGATCGAAGATGAATCCGACCAGGATCATGGAGTCGGCGTAAGGAATCGGAAAGACATGCGGATTTTCCGGAGTACGCAGCGGGCGCTCGGGTGTGTCCGCTGTCGCCGCGGCGTTCTCGCGAACGCTTTCCAGTTCGTCGGCCATGGCCGGGCCACTGACTTTCAGCACACGGCTACGCAGGTCGCTAAAGGGCTCGATGCGCGCGGCGTCTTCGTGGTATTCGGGCACTTCGTAAATGAACCAGGACATTGTCGTCTCCCATGAGAAGGGGCGCTATTCTAACGCTGCGCGAAGATCCACCGAAAATCGACCGCGTTGAGCGATGGCCGCGGTCGCTGTGAGTCAGTCTACCAGCGGCGATTTTTGACGACGCGGGCCGCCGCCGCGGAAGCGTTCTGTCGGCTAACCCACTCATCAGTCGTCAATGTTGTCGTCCGGAGCGGGCGCCACAACCATGGCTTCACGTTTTTCCGCCCATTTCAGCATCGCATCCAAAGCAGGACACAAAGCCTGCCCCCAATCCGTTAGACGGTACTCGACCTTCGGCGGCACTTGCGGATACAGCTTTCGCGACACGATTCCATCGGATTCCAGTTGCCGAAGTTGTTGGGCCAGCATCTTCTGGGAAATCCCGGGGATCAACTTCTCGAGATCCGAGTAGCGTTGTACTTTTCCATCGAACAAATGGAAAAGGATGATCAGTTTCCATCGACCTTCCAGCAGTCGAAGAACTTCCTCTACTCCCAGTGCGGCGGTCGCGGGCGTGTATATCTTTCCCATAGCGCAGTAACTTACTTTCCGGTGCGTTCTTGTTGAATAGATAGTCTATGGCGAAAATACCAGTACAGCCAACTATCGCGAGAACGCAACCATGTCCCTTTCACTACCCGATCCAGTCTCTGCGTACTTCAAGATCACCAATGGCGAGGACGTTACGCACATCGTGCGTGTCTTCTCGCAGGATGCGTTCGTCGTTGACGAAGGCCGGACGCACCACGGTCATGATGCGATCGAGTCCTGGCGACGGGAGGCGCGTAAGAAATACGAGTACACCGCGGATCCTGTCAGCGCTTCCCAGGAAGGCGGTCGGCTGACGGTCGCGGTCAATGTCGTGGGCAACTTCCCGGGTAGCCCTGTCCAGCTCGATCATGTGTTCAGCCTGGAAGGCGACAAGATCAAGTCATTGGAGATCGGTTGATGGCCATGAACCTGGAATTGCAAGGCAAGCGCGTGTTGGTGACGGCAGGCACCAAGGGGATCGGAAAGGCCGTCGTCGGCCTGTTCCACGAACTCGGCGCGAAAGTACTCACCACGGCCAGAGGACAGCCGACCGATACGTCGGCTGACGTCTTCGTCGCAGCAGACTTGACGACAGTCGACGGCTGCGACGCGGTGGCAAGGGCCGTCACGGACCACTTTGGAGGCGTGGACATCATCGTCCACGTCGCGGGTGGTTCGATGGCACCTGGTGGAGGGTTCGCCGCATTGGGTGAAGACGACTGGGGGCAAGAATTGAACCTCAATCTGCTTCCTGCCGTCCGGCTGGATCGTGCATTGTTGCCCGGCATGTTGGCACAGGGTGCCGGCGTCGTCATTCACATCACCTCGATCCAACGCGAACTTCCGTTGCCGGAATCGACCACCGCCTATGCGGCGGCAAAGGCCGCGCTCTCGACATACAGCAAGAGCCTGTCGAAAGAGGTTTCACCGAAGGGCATTCGTGTCGTTAGGGTGGCGCCCGGGTGGGTTGAAACCGAGGCATCCGTGGCGCTGGCCGAGCGGCTTGCTTTGCAGGCGGGCACCGACTACGAGGGTGGGAAAAAGATCATCATGAATTCACTGGGCGGCATTCCGCTAGGGCGGCCGTCGCAACCCATCGAGGTGGCGAACCTCATTGCCTTCCTGGCTTCTCCGCGCGCAGCCACGATCACCGGAACGGAGTATGTGATAGACGGGGGCACGATTCCTACTGCGTAGGCATTCGGAAATATGAAGCGGCAAGGTGGAATCGCGTCGCGCGGCGTCTTGCGCGCTTGCCGCAGCGCAAACGGGCGCGCCGGCGGAAGGTGTGCCGCCTGCCCTGATCTGCGAGCCTATCCAGCCTCTTGGCTCGCCATGCCTTCCATCCATTGCTCGAACGCGGACACCGCGGCATCGTCGGCGCGATCGGCGTTCGTCACCAGCGTGTAGTCGTCGGCGCGCCATACAGGCGACGCGATGGGGCACACGAGGCGGCCTTCGGCGAGATCGCGCCCGATCAACGGCAGCGACGCCAGCGCCACGCCCAGCCCCTCGATGGCCGCGCCAAGTTGAAGATTTACATGATCGAATTCGACATGGCGCGCCGCGCGCAGATCGGCGGCGCCCGCTTCCCGCAACCAGTGCGACCAGGCTGAGCGCGTCGTGGCCGAATGCAGCAGCGTGTGATGGCGCAGATCGGTCACGCTCTGTATCGGATGCTGGCGCAGCAACGCGGGGTTACAGGCCGGCACGCGCAGGTCGGGCATCAACGGGCGCGATACGACGCCCGCACCCTGTTCCGGACCGGAGCGAACACCGATATCGAAAGCGTCGGCGACATAGCGCAGCTTGCGCGATGTCGTCGACACCCTGACGTCGATGTCGGGATACTGCGCATGGAAATCGGCAAGCCGTGGCAGCAGCCAGCAAAACGCGAAGCTCATCGGCACATTGACCCGCACGACGCCCGATATCCGGTGCGCGAGGGTATTGTGGCGCAGCCGCACAACCGCGGTACCGAGGTGTTCGAACGCGTGGCTGACGTCGTTCAGCAATACGGCCCCTTCGTCGGTCAGCACGACGCCGCGCGGACGACGATCGAACAACGGCAGGCCGAACCAGTCCTCCAGCAGCCGGATTTGTTTTCCCACGGCCCAATGGGTGACATGCAGTTCCGCCGCCGCGCCAGCGAAGCTGCCGTGCCGCGCGACCGCATCGAAAGCGCGCAGCGCATTGAGCGGCGGCAACTCGTCCCGATTCTTCGCAGCACCTCGGCTTTCGCTCATGACGTACGTGACTTTTTCTCTCCGTTGACGCGATTTTAGCTCAATTGATATGACTGATACCTCGGCCATAAAATTGACGCGTCGAACCAGAAGAACACACCACGAGTGGCTTCCATCAGCCACTCGTATAGAGAGAACGTCGATGCGCTTGCCGGTTTTTTCCCCTCCCGTCATGCGGGACGCTGTGCCATCACGACCGCGCGTGCTATGGCTATCCTGCATTGCACACGCAATCCACGATGGCTATACGGACATGATCTATGCGCTGCTGCCCGTATGGCAGTCCGAGTTCGGGCTCGACTTCGCGGCCCTGGCTATCCTGCGCGGCCTCTATGCCGGCACGATGGCGGTGCTGCAGTTGCCGGCAGGACGTCTCGCGCAACGCCTGGGCAGTCGCGCCGTCCTCGCGATCGGCACGCTGCTCGCCGCGCTGGGCTATGCAATTGCCGGCATGTCGGGTGGCCTGCTCGGTTTGTGCGTGGCGCTGGCGATATCGGGCGGTGGATCCAGCACGCAACATCCGATCGCATCGGGCGCCATCTCCCGCACCTACGGGCGTGACGCGAGAGGCCCGCTGAGCCTCTACAACTTTTCTGGCGATCTGGGGAAATCCGCGCTGCCGGCAGCCATTTCGCTGCTCGTGACCATGATGCCGTGGCGTCACGCGCTGTGGGTCGTCGCTGGATTGGGCTGCGTCGCTGCCGCCGGCATCGCGCTCTGGTTTCCCGCCGTGCCAAGTGGCGCCGGAAAGACGGCGGCAAAAGAGCAAGCGTCCGCTCAACGCACGGGCAACCAGGGGCGCGGATTCAACGCGCTGTTTTCCATCGGCGTGCTCGATACGGCCGTACGCATGGGACTGCTTACCTTTCTGCCTTTCCTGCTCAACGCAAAAGGCATCTCGCCTCAATTGCTGGGAACGGCCCTTGCGCTTGTTTTCATTGGCGGGGCGGCCGGCAAATTCTTTTGTGGCTGGCTTGGCGCGCGTATGGGTGTGGTCAGGACGGTGCTGCTCACGGAAGGCGGTACGGCTGCGTGCATCATCGGCGTGATGTATCTGCCGTTGGCGCTTACCATGGTGCTGCTGCCGATTCTGGGCATGATGCTCAACGGCACGTCGTCCGTGCTGTACGGAACCGTTCCGGAGATGTCCCCGCCCGAGCGCACGGAGCGCGCATTCGCGATTTTCTACACGGGAACGATCGCATCGGGCGCGATATCGCCCGTCCTCTACGGTTTCCTTGGCGACAGGATCGGTGTGCAGGCCGCCACGTATGCCACCGCGTTTACCGCTCTGGCAATTTTTCCGCTCGTGCTCGCACTGCGCCCGCATCTCGGAGATCACACGACAGGATCAACACCATGACGAAGTCTGACTACCCGACCGTGGCCGTTGTCGGTCCGGGCGCAATCGGAACGACCGTTGCCGCAGCCCTTCATGACGCTGGCCGCACGCCGGTGATCTGCGGCCGCTCGGCGCACGAGCGGTTGACGCTGCGCTTCGATGGCGGCGAGATCGTCGTGCCCGGGCCCGTGCGGACCGATCCGCAAGCGGTCAACGAAAGGTTCGATCTCGTGTTCATTGCGGTCAAGTCGACGCAAGTGGCGAGCGCGGCACCCTGGATCCCGGCGCTATGCGATGCGAAGACGGTGGTCTGCGTGCTGCAAAATGGCGTCGAGCAAACAGCCGCCTTCGCGCCATATGCAGCCGGCGCGGCGATCGTGCCATCGGTCGTCTGGTTTCCGGCGCAACGCGAATCGGATGCGTCGGTGTGGCTGCGCGGCAAACCGCGGCTTACTGTGCCCGATACGCCGGCGAGCAACGTGGTGGTCTCGGCGTTGCAGGGCACGCGATGCCCGGTCGAGGTGGCGGACGATTTCGTCTCGCTCGCGTGGCGAAAGCTGTTGCAGAACGCGGTGGCGGGACTCATGGTGCTGACTGGCCGCCGCGCCGGCATGTTCTCGCGAAGCGACATCACCGAACTGTCGCTCGCCTACCTGCGGGAATGTCTCGAAGTCGCCCGTGCGGAGGGCGCGAAGCTGGGCGATGAAGTGCCGCGGGAGATCGTCGACGGATTCCATCGATTCCCGCCCGATTTGGGGACGTCCATTCTTGCCGATCGGCAGGGTAACCGCCCGCTCGAATGGGACTGCCGGAATGGCGTGGTGCAGCGACGCGGACGATCTCACGGAATTGCGACGCCGATCAGCGATCTGGTCGTGCCGCTTCTCGCGGCCGCCAGCGATGGTCCGGGCTAGTAGCAAGGAGCCCGGTGGCCAAGTTCGATGTCCGCGACTAGGGACGAGTTGTTGATTGAGGCGGTGACGGATAGTCTCCAGATATGGTCGTCTATTTCATAGTAGCCGCGAGCACATTTCCAATAGCTGAAATAGCGATCCTGAGTTAGTGCGCTTCGTGGATCATCGAGGCCATCTGGATGCGGCACTCGGACAGAATGGAGAGCATCTTGCAGGATCGCAGCGACGTTTGGAAAGTCGACAGTGCGATGGTCTTCAAGTATCTCGACCAGAAGATCGCTACCGTGATATATGGGCCGAACCGGCAATCGAATCAGTGTTGCCATTGCTCGTTTTTTCTGTTGATTCGGGAATCACTTGCGGTGTGCACTCGTTGTCAAGACCATGCGAAACTTGACGTCGCCCGATTTCATCCGCCGGTATGCGTCGTTGGCCTGTTCCAGCGGCATGACCTCGATCTTCGGTCGAACTCCGGCGAGCACGCTAAACGCAAGCGTCGACTCATTTTCGTAGGGCGTGCCGGTGATGGAGCCGAGCATGCTGCGCTCGCCCACGACCATTTGGCCGGTCGAAACGGGCAACGGATCCTTGCCGGCACCCAGTAGTACCAACCGTCCTTGCGGTGCCAGGTCGGCCATCAGCGCCGACACGGTGCCCGGATGAGCGATCGTGGTCAAAATGGCCTGCGCGCCGCCCATGCTGCCGAGCTTGGCCACTGCATCTTCCTGCTCGGTGTCGATGTAGATGTGTGCGCCGAGCGCGAGCGCGTCATCGGCGATGTCGTTGCCTCGTCCGACAGCGACGACTCGGAAGCCCATGCGGCGCGCGTATTGCAGCGCCATATGTCCCAAGCCGCCGATACCCAGGATGACGACCGTGTCGCCAGCTTCGGCACCGCACTTCTTCAGCGCGTTGAACGTGGCGATGCCGGCGCAGAGAATCGGCGCCGCTTCCTCGGCATCGAGTTCGTCCGGAATAGAAACTAGCCCGGTGGCGCGTGCCAGCATCATTTCGGCATACCCACCGTCGCATGTTGCGCCGACGAAAGGTTGATTCTGGCAGAGCTGAAAGTGTCCCTTTCGGCACTGGACACATTCGTTGCAATGTCCGCCCAGGCGACCAACCCCCACGCGCTGACCTACCTTCCAGATGGAGGGAACATGCGCACCGAGCGCGGCGATGCGTCCGACCACCTCGTGACCGGGCACACGCGGAGGTTGTACTTCCGTACTGGCTCCTTCGACGTCGCCGACGTCGGCGCCGCAGATGCCGCAGGCTTCTACTTCGATCAGCACTTCGCCGGTGCCCGGTGTGGGTGTCGGACGTTCCACGAGTTCAAGGAAGCCGGGGCGCGTTATTTGCATCGCACGGTAGACGGTTTTCATGATCGTTGCTCCAAGTGTGGTCGAAAGGTATGAAGGCATTAGCGCACCGGCAAGGCCAGACGCCGGGTGTGGGGCGTCGACCATGCTCGATCGAAGTCGGACATTCGGGCCGGGTTCGAAGCTGGCCCGCGAGCTGCGTGCTCCGTGCGCTCAAATTCTAAGAGCTGCGCGAATCCGCCATCGACGACGATTTCGGCGCCCATCATGTAGCGTGAATCATCGCTGGCAAGGAATAGCACGGCCTGGGCAATTTCCATCGGCTCCCCCATGCGGCCCGGTAATCAACGCGGTTTTACCCTTTAATCTCATGGTCAATTCGTTGATATGAGTAGATTGTCAGGAGAACGTCCTAATCATTCGATTGGATCACCAATTTCTCGCTTTCCATTTCGAGCGTGGTGCTGACATCCGAGCCGCGAACAAGCGTCAAATCGACGGGGCACCGGTCGGCAATTGCGAGGAGTTTCTGCCGCTGCTCGTCGTCGAGTGGCCCCTCGAGGGAGATCGTCCGAGCGAACAGGTCGGCGGGTGTCTGATCGGGGCGCTTGCTATGCGTCACACGGGTAGATGCACGCACGAGCGGAATGCCTTTTCGGCGCGCGTACATGCGCATGGTCATGACCGTACATGCGGCGAGCGCCGCACAGACGAACTCGTAAGGCGATAGTCCGCTTGCCATCCCGCCAACGGACTCCGGTTCGTCGGCCAGGAACTGATGCTTTCCGCTGCGCATGGCCAACTGAAACAGCCCGTTGCCCGTTTCCTCGGCCAATACGCCGTCTCCCTCGGAAATATCGGGTATATCGGCGGCTGCCGCGGGCAGGTAGCGTACGGCCCAAGCCGCGACCACCGACGCGACGTAGTCCGAATCCGGCCGACGAGTCAGCAGATGGTCGGCGTCGTCGAGCGACACGAAGCTCTTCGGTTGGTGCGCGGCGACAAAGATTCGCGTTGCATGCTGAATGTCCACAATGCGGTCACCGGGCGCATGCATCACAAGCAAGGGCTTGTGCATGCGTGCAATGCGATCCTCCAGCTTCTGTTGGCGCGCATCGTCGAGAAACGACTTTCGGAACGTGAACGGGCGTCCGGCAAGCAGAACCTCGGCTTCACCGTCAGCTTCGATTTGCGCGAGCGAATCGCGCCCGAACAGCCCGAGAACGTGTTCGACGCTCGAAGGTGCGCCGATCGTTGCGACAGCCTGCACCGAGGGCATATCGGCCGCGGCGGCCAACGCGGCCGCGCCTCCGAGGCTATGACCGATCAGCAGGGAAGGCGCGCGGCCTGAGGCGGTCATGGCGCGGCCGGCCGCCACGAGATCATCGACATCTGCCGCGAAAGTGGAATTTGCGAACTCGCCTTCGCTACCGCCCAAACCGGCGAAATCGAAACGAAGCACGCCGATTCCGCTCAACGCAAGCGCTCGGGCAATGCGTGCCGCAGCGACGCTGTCCTTACCGCACGTGAAGCAGTGAGCGAAAATCGCCCAACCGCGGGGCGTGGTCTGTGGGCTTTCGAGCCGGCCGGACAGAAGGGCTCCGTGCGCGCCGTGAAAATCGAAACGTTGCTCCGCCATGATCATCTCCTCAGTGAGACGCGGTCGTCAAAGAAGTGTTTGCTGTCGCAATGCGCGAAACGAGCGCCTGCACACCTAACCCGGCGGCCTCCACCGCGCCGGCCAGATAGCCGGGAAAGTGGGGTGACCATTCGCTGGCGATACCGGTCAGGCGCCCGCTCCATGGACCGGAGGAAACCGTCGCGACAGGGGCGGTGGCATGCGCGTTCGCAGCAACGAGGTCCGCGGACGTCGCCGTATAGGGTTCCTGTGCCCAGTCCTTGATGAATTCTGCGCGAGGCGTGGCTGCCGCCGGGCCGAACAGGCGTACGAACTGCGCGCGGCTATGCATGCACAGCACTTCGTCGGATACGTTCTGGCGAACCTGGGCGGGCACGCCGAAGAAGCCGAACAGTGCCGCGCTGCCGCCGGGCATCGACGCGTCGTGAATCTCTCCCAACGGCCCGCGCGCGCTGCGGGCTTCGCCGGAGAGTCCCTGATCGCGCCAGAACGGGGTATCGTAGATCGCGATGTACTTTGCGTGGGGAGCCATCCAGGTCGCCGTAGCGCGCCATTGCCGGGCCAGCATGGGTGGAAGCTCCGGCTCGAACGCGATGGTGTTCTCGGCGAGGCGGGGCGGCAGCGCCAGCAATACCTGTGTGACGCGCCACGTCGTGAAGCCGCCGGAAGCGTCTTCACTATTCAGCTCGACATCTCCGTCCACGATGCGCATGCGCTTCACCGACTGGCCGGTGATAACCCGCTGGGGATCCAGTGCCTGGCGTAGGCGATCCACTAGCGAGCTCATGCCGCCGATCACGCGCATCGAGGCCGGCGAGTTGACATAGCCGCGCATGCGCACCGGCGGCTCATCGGGTGAGCGCTCCACCATCATGTCGCCCGTTTCGAACTGTTCGAACTGTTCCAGGCCCAATGCGTCGACGAGGCGTCGCAGCTCATGCTGATACTCGGGCCAAAACCAGGTGGGCCCAAGGTCGAAGCGGTCGATCGCGTCCGCAGTGAAACCGGCGTCGGCTGAAGCCTGTCCCGGGCCTGCGACGGAGACGATCCGGCCGCCGAGCGTATCGCGTGCTTCCAACAGCACGTAGTCCCGGATGCCCTGGCGCTCGAGCAACCAGGCGGCATAAAGGCCGCTCAATCCTGCGCCGATGATGGCAATGCGAGCTGTTTGCATGGCTATACTTCCGCTCCGATGGCGACCGGAAGACCAGTCTTGAGATAAACAGTGGCTCCCTGCGAAGCAGCGACGACGTTGAGGGAGTCGTCGGCCGGAACGCGGATCCAGCTGCCGCGACCGTAAATTTCGCTCTCTGCGACCACGGCACCCGTCAGTACGAGTAGTTCGGCACCGTCTCCCTGCGCCGTGACGAGAGCATCGTTCGGCGCCACGCGGTGCAAGCAGACTTGTTCGGTGTCGCCGGCAAACAGTGGACAGACGTCGCGGCCGTTCTGCCTGCGCCAAGCGGCTGGATCACGGGTGTCCACGCGCACACGGCGCGCCTCATGTAACGGCATCTGACGTAGCTTGACGAAGATCGTGGCGCCGTCACGACTCGAGGGCTGATGACAGGAGCCGGGCGGATTACGGAGATACCAACCGGCCGGATAGTGGCCGTCTTCGTCAGAGAAAGTGCCTGAGAGCACGAGGATTTCCTCGCCGGCTGGGTGCTGATGGCGTGGGAAATGTGAACCTGGGGCGTAACGTACGATACTCGTTGCTCGCGCTTTCTCTGCGCCCACACGATCCAGCATGACGCGTTCGACGCCCCCTTGGGGCGACGCGACCCATTGGTATTCGTGTGGCGTGACGATCGCGCGGCGCGAGAAATCGGCGTTGATTAGCATGGATTCTTCCAGACATCGGATCGAAAAATGTGGGCTGGCCGTCTCATCGCCGAGCGGCCAGCACATTTTCGTATTGCTTACTTGTTGGGCAATTGCTGATAGGTTTCGATGACACGTGCCGAATAGGTCAGCGCAGCACCTGCATTGAGGGCGATCGCAACGCCGAGCGCCTCGGAGATCTCCTCCAGCGACGCACCGGCCTCGACGGCCTTCTTGGTGTGAACCGAAATACAGCCGTCGCAACGCGTGGTCACGGCCACGGCCAGCGCGATCAGCTCGTGCATCTTCGCTTCCAGATGGCCGGTCTTCGCGGCGGCGTTGTCGATTGTCATCAGACCGCGCACGACCTCGGGGCTCTGCTTCGCGTAATCGCCCACGCGTTCCAGCAGGTCGTCGCGGTAGGCATTCCAGTCTTGCATCATGGCTTTTGCTCCTGTTGAGAATTGAGACGCCGGGTGTCGGCATGGCCCGGCGACATGGAATTACACCGTCTGGTAAATGCGCACATCGGGTGCGGCATCGAGCAGCGGTTTGAGGGCGCCCACTACGTCGGCGTTGAACAACTCGCTTTGCAGATAAGCGCTCGCATGCGCTTCGGTATCGAAGCCGTGCAGCACCTGGACATCGTCGTCTCGCACCAACAGTTCCTTGGATTTCGCACCCTCGATGGTCTCGAGGAACGGCGCCTTGTATTTCTGATAAATACCGGCAGCTGCAGCGCGATTGCCTTGGGCGACCTTCAGCGTAATTTGCAGATAGACCATTTGCAGTTCTCCTTGATAAGTGGAAGTTAATGCGAACCTGCGCGGCGCTCGTGTGCGCCGTACCTCAATTGCGGCCGGCCATCACGCCGCCGTCGACATCCCAGATCGCGCCGGTGACCCAGCTCGCCTTGTCCGAGAGCAGGAAAGCGACGACTTCCGCGACGTCTTGCGGCGTACCCACGCGGCCGATCGGGTGGAACGTGTTGAACCCTTGCAGTGCGGTGTGGACTTCCGCCTTGGGGATGAAGCCCTCGTAGATGGGGGTCTGAACGACCGCCGGCGACACGGCATTGACACGGATGTGCTTGGGCGCGAGTTCCATCGCGAGGTGCTGTGTCAGCGAGTGCAGACCGGCCTTCGCCATCGAATAGGCGGACGACGGCGTGGCTGCGATGGCCTGCTTGGCCCACATCGAACCGATGTTGACGATGGCGCCCGGCTTGCCGTTGGCGACCAGATTGGCAGCGACCTTCTGCGTGATGAAGTAGAACGCCTTGTTCAGCTTCATGTATTGGTCATAATCCGCGCCGGTATGCTCGAGGAAAGGCTTGGGGAAGAACACACCCGCGGCATTGACCAGCAGATCGATGTCGGCGTGCTGTTCGTCGATGGTTTTGAGCAGCGTTGCTACGCCGTCGTCGCTGGACAGGTCTGCGGTCACTGCCCATACTTGGCCGAGCTTGGCCAGTTCCGCTCGCGCTTCTTCCGTTTTCTCCGGACGATTGCCGACGATTACTGCGCTGCCGCCTTCGGCCAGCACCATGCGCGCCGACTGCATGCCCATGCCACTGGTACCGCCGACGACCAGCAGTTTCTTGCCCTTGAATTGGTTGCTCATCTCGAAACCTCTGTTGTATACCCGCCGATGGGCAGGTGTTGGACTAGAAGAAAAACTCGCACGGCGCGGGTGCCTCGCTACTTCGATGCCTCCGCCGGTGCGGCAGACTGCGACTGTCCGGGCTTCCGCCAGCCGCCATCGGAACCAATGCGAACAGATAAATGGGTGCTGCTTTTTCCCGTATTTGCATTGCGACAACGTCGCGGGCGGAAGCTGCTGACCGTCGACATGGGAGTAATTCTTTGCCTGTTTGCATCCGCCGACAAACGAGATAAAGTGTCCGATGTTGAAAGAAAAACTTTGTCTCCATGAAATCTCCCGTCCATCTCAACGCATTACGGGCCTTTGAGGCCAGCGCTCGCCATCAGAGCTTCTCTGCGGCTGCGGTGGAACTGAACGTCACACCGGCAGCGGTCGGTCAATTGGTTCGCACACTCGAGGATTGGTTGGGCACGCCGTTGTTTCTTCGAAGCACCAGTGGGCGAGCGAGGCTCGTCCCGACGGAGATGGCCGAACGCGCGTTGCCGGACATCAGGGCCGGTTTCGACCGGCTGACGCTGGGATTGGAGCGGTTGCAGGAGATCTCGACCAGCGGTGTGCTTACCGTGACGGTCAGCCCGGCGTTTGCCGCCAAGTGGCTGTTACCGCGTATCGATCGATTCCAGGCCGCATGGCCTGACACGGACGTGCGCCTGGATACGAACCATAAGTCAGTCGATTTCGTGGCCCAGCGGATCGATATCGGTGTGCGCTATGGGATGGGAAGCTGGTCGGGCCTCAAGGCGGACAAGCTGATGGACGAGGAGGTTTATCCGGTCTGCTCACCGGAACTGCTGCGCCAACATCGGCGTCTGCGCAAACCGGCAGACATCGTGCGCGAGACCTTGATCCATGACTTGTCGATGGACGGCCATGCAGGCTTTCCGACCTGGGAGATATGGATGAAGAAAGCGGGTGTGACGAACGCTCCTCCTACGCGCGGCATGCAGATCAACAATTCGGCCGCGGTGCTTCAGGCTGCGATCGAGGGACACGGCATTGCGCTCGCACGCAGCGTCATGGCGCGAGATGATCTCGCGAGCGGACGATTGGTTCGATTATTCCCGGATGTCAGCGTTGCATCCGAGTTGGCCTACTACGTCATTTATCGGCCGGAGTGCGCCAGCTTGCCGAGATTGGTCGCCTTTCGTGACTGGTTGCTCGCCGAGGCGACGCAGCATGACGGAACACGTCCCTGATCGAAAGAGCCTGCACTTACCTGCGTCCACATCCTTCCATCGGCCGCATACCGTGGCGGCGGGTTTATTGTTTGGGCGATCGGCGATCACCGGCTTTCCACTGAAAATCCGAAAAACCGTAACCACGGAGCAGCGGCACAAATCCCGAGCTGCATAAAACGGTCGCGCCTGAACGCCAATTATCTCGCGGTCGCCGGAAACCGACATATCAGTTTGGAGCGCGGCATTTTTGTATGTGCGCGCAATCGTCAAGTGTTTTTGTTTTAATTCCATCCAAACTGAACTTAATGAAACGAAGATCCGGATAATTCCATATTCCTGCCTCCAACGCCAATGAGGCTCAGTTGCGACGCGATCCGCGGGGATAATGTTAAATATAGATTCAATCGCGATCTTTTAATAAAGAATTAAAAAAGCAAAGCCGATTACTTGTCTGTCAGGATTTACAGGTTTATTTGAGTAACCATTCTGTGTAAATTTCAAATCGCGGGACAACTTGATGGGTCAAGTTTTCATACGCATCGTCAACTGCTCGACGATTGAGGATCGTTTTGAAAAGTCCGCGCAATGGCCGACCCATTTATTTCAATTGGAGATACTATGTCACGCGTTACCGATGTGCTCGTTTCGATCGATACCGAAACAATTCTCCAGAAGTATCCGAACCCCAGCCGGGATCCGAAAAATCCGACGCTGATCGACTGGAAGCACGTGTACATGGTCACGAACCAGGACAACGTGGTCTCCGGGCAGGCGGGCGGCGAACTGGATCTGAAAGCGCAAGTCGGCGACCTGATCCGCTGGCGCGAAACGAGTCTGTCGCTGGGCTTCGAAAAGCAGGTGGTCTTCTATGGCTTCATCGCCAATCAGGGCAAGGAGCTGATCTCGACGCCGACGCCGCGCAAGGCCACCGCATCGATCCCGATTCCGAACCCGAGTTCGCCGTCGACGCCGACCTGCCAAAAAGTCGACAACTACTACTGGTCGTCGGAAACGCTGTCCGAAGGGCGCGTTACCTACCACTTCTACTTCCAGATCATCGACCGCAATTGCCAGTCGCTGGGATGCTATCAATGGGATCCGTTCATCTCGATCCATAACTGATCGCGGCACGCGGGCGGCCGCATGGCGGTCGCCCGTGTCATTGTCTTGTCCCGGAGGAAGCGCCCATGTCTGGACTTCGTTGCGATGTGCTCGCGATCGTCGACGCAGCCACGTTGCTGTCGGCTTACCCCGATGCAAGCCGGAACGCGGACAAGCCGACTGTGATCGACGGCCGGCACATTTACGTTGTGAGCCCCGGCGATACCGGAGCGCTCGGCCACAACGACAGCCGGCTCTTTGCCGGCCTGCAGCCAGGCGACCAGCTCAGTCTGCGCGAAACGGCGCTGGCGCTGCGTGCCGAGCTGAGTGTCCTGTTCATCCGGTTCACAGTGAAGGACGCCGGCATCGTCGCGCCGATCGTCCCGGAGGTGCGCGACGGAGCGGTGCCGGTACCGAATGCCGACGACCTGCTCAATCCGGAGTGCCGCCCACAGCAAGACCACTATTGGCGCAGCGACGTGCTGGCTTCGGGCGCCACGTCGTGTACGGCTGATTTCGCCGTACTTGACCGCGACGGTGCCGTTTCGGGTTATTACCGCTGGGAGACGTCGATCGAGATCGGCGGCGGCAAGCAGGCTGCCACGCAGCCCGACCTCAACTAGCCGGATTTCAAGCCGCCGCCTCACTGCGGCGGCAATTTCCATCTGCCGCCCGATACCGACGTCAGCTCGCTCGGAGATCGGAGATCGGCGCAGCACTCCCATGCCCGCAAGATGCTGACATCGTCGCCCGGATCATCGACAATCCGGCGTGTGCGCCGCGCCACCCGCGCGCGCCAAGCCGCCCGAGAGACGCCTCCATGTCCGGACTATCCATCCGATCCGCCAGCCTCGCCGATGCGCAGGCGATCGCCGATTTTCACGTCAAGGTCTGGCGGCATACCTATCGCGATCTCGCGCCGGCGCAAGCGCATGCCGTCCTCGACGCGCACTATCGCGGCAGGAAATGGCGGGAGAAGCTGGCGTCGAACGATGGCGACCAACTGGTGCTCGTGGCGGAAATCGACGGCACGATCGTCGGAATCGGCGCGGCCGGCGCGCCGTCGGAGCCGGTCTTCGGCGGCCGTGGCGAAATCAAGTTCCTGTATGTCGACCCCGAGTTCAAGCGTCGCGGCATCGGCCGCGCGCTGCTCGCCCGGCTCGCCACGCATTTGCAGCAGATGCGGTATCGCGGCGCGGCGTTGAGTGTCGTCAAGGGAAACGACGCCGCGATCGCCTTTTACGCGTCGCTGAACGGCCGGTTGGCGGGCGAGTATGTCGATCCGGGGCCGATCTGGCGATCGCACAACATCGTGATGGTATGGGACGACCTGGCGAGTCTCGCTACCTGAGTCCGCCCGCTGCCGCGCGCCCGCGCGTCACGCCAGACGGGCGCGCAACCACGTCGTGAACGCGGTTACGAGCGGCGAATCGGCCAGCTCGTGACGCGTGACCAGATAGTAGGCGTGACGCGACGGCACGGCCGCGCTGAACGGCCGCACGAGCGTGCCGTCGAGCAGGTCGTCGCGCACGGAGAGGCTGTCGCCGAGCGCGACGCCTTGCCCGTGCACCGCGGCTTCGACGCCGATATGCGCGTTGCCGATTTCCAGAATGCGGATGCCTGGTAGCTTGTCCGCGTTCGCTTCCGCCAGCCAGCGCGTCCACGACCCCGCGTGCTCGCAGAACAGCGTGCGTCCCGCGAGATCCTGCACCTTGCGGATCGCATCGGGCCCGTTCATTAGCGCCGGACTCACGACCGGGAACAGCGCCGGATGCGCGAGCAGCTCGACGCGCCGGTTTCGCCAGTTGCCTTCCCCGTAGCGAATGCATACGTCGACGTCGGGCGAGTAGGTCTCGCGATCGTCGTTCGACGGAATCACTTTCAGGTGGATCCCCGGATAGCGCTCGAGAAAATCGCCGATGTGCCGGGCGAGCCAGCGTGACGTGAGCGACAGCGGCGTCGACACGACGAGATCGCCGGCGGCTGCCGGCGAATCGAGCCTGACGGTGGCGTTCGCGATCATGTCGAACGCCGCGCCGACCGGTTCCAGCAACGCCTCGCCTTCGGGCGTGAGCTTCACGCGGGCTTTTGATCTGACGAATAGTGCGACGCCGAGCGTGCTCTCGAGAATCCGGATCTGATGGCTGACCGCGCTCGCGGTCACGTGCAGTTCGTCGGCCGCGGCCGACACGGTGCCGCACCGGGCGGCAGCCTCGAATGCGCGAAGCGGGTTCAGCGGGGGCAGGCGGTTGCGCATCGGGGGGCGCGTCGCAGGCGACGGTGCTGAGAAAAATTTCATTAAAGCGGATTCAATTTCTCGCTACAACAAAAAAAATTGAATGCCTACAGTGGGGGTAATCCAACCGAGTCGAGGTCGACCGCAATGAGCCTTACCGAACCGATCGAGCGCCTGTGGGGCGGCCGCTTCCAGTCGAAACCGTCCGAGGCGCTGCAGAACCTGTCGCGCTCCGATCCGAGTTTCTTCCGGCTCGTGCCGTACGACCTCGCGGGCTCCTGCGCGCATGCGCGCGAGTTGCATCGCGCCGGCATCGTGAACGACGACGAACTCGCGCAACTGCTGGCCGCCATGGACGGCATCGGGCGCGACCACGCGGCCGGTGCGATCGCGCCGTCGCTCGCCGACGAGGACGTGCACACCTTCCTCGAGCGCGTGCTCACGCAGCGGCTGCCGGCGCTCGGCGGCAAGCTGCGCGCCGGGCGCTCGCGCAACGACCAGGCGGCGAACGACCTGCGCCTGTACCTGCGCGACAAGGCGCGCCAGCTCGTGCGCGGTGTGCTCGACCTGCAGGATGCGTTGATCGGCCAGGCGAGCCGGCACGTCGACACGGTCACCGCGGGATTCACCCACCTGCAGCCCGCGCAGCCGATCGTGTTCGGTCATCAGTTGCTCGCGCACGCGCAGTCGCTGTATCGCGACGTCGACCGCCTCGTCGACTGGGATCGCCGCACCGCGCGTTCGCCGCTCGGCGCGGCTGCGCTCGCGGGCTCGGCGATCTGCGTGCGGCCCGAGCTGTCCGCGCGGGAGCTCGGTTACGACGCGCCGTGCGAGAACTCGATCGATGCAGTGGCCGCGCGCGATCACGTCGCCGAATTCGTATTCGTCACGAGCATGCTGGCCGTGAACCTGTCGCGGCTGTCGGAAGAAGTGATCCTGTGGACGTCACGGCAATTCCGCTGGGTGGAACTCGACGATGCCTATGCGACCGGCAGCTCGATCATGCCGCAGAAGAAGAACCCGGACATCGCGGAACTCGCGCGCGGCAAGGCGGGGCGTCTGATCGGCAACCTGACGGGCCTGCTCGCGACGCTGAAGTCGCTGCCGCTCGCGTACAACCGCGATCTCGCGGAAGACAAGATCGCGGCGTTCGATTCGATCGACACGCTCGAGCTCGTGCTGCCCGCGATGGCGGGGATGATCCGTACGATGCGCGTGAACGTCGACGAGATGCGTCGCCAGGCGCCGCTCGGCTTCACGCTCGCGACCGAGGTGGCGGACTGGCTCGCGCTGACGGGCGTGCCGTTCAGCGAGGCGCACGAGATCACCGGCACGCTCGTGCGCGCGTGCGAGCGGGACGGCATCGAGCTGGCCGACGCGAGCGCGGAACAGTTGCTGGCCGTCGACACGCGGCTCGCGCCCGCGGTGCGCGCGCATCTGACGCTCGACGCGGCCGTCGCCGCGCGCGGCGGTGCGGGCGGCACGTCGCCCGCGCGCGTGCGCGAGCAGATCGACCGCCTGAGCGACGCGATCGAACGCCAGTCCGCATGGGCGGCCGACTACCGGGGGCCGTCATGCTGAGCGCATCCGAATCGGGCCGTCTCGATGACGCGCCGGCGCCGGCCGCCCGCGCCGCGGACGATATCGCCGGGTTCGTGCGCGTGCGCCGGCGCTACTGGGGCCGCTATGTCGCGTCGATCGCGATCATTGCCGCGCTCGCGTATGTGGCGGTCGCGTTCGCGCGCGGACAGATCGAATGGCGCGTCGTCGGCCAGTTCCTGACCGCACGCTCGATCCTGACGGGGCTCGGCAACACGATCGTGATGACCGTCCTCGCGATGACGCTCGGCGTCGTGCTCGGGGTCGTCACCGCGGTGATGCGGCTGTCGTCGAACCCGGTGCTCGGCGCGATCGCGCAGGGTTACATCTGGTTGTTCCGCGGCACGCCGGTGATCCTGCAACTGCTGCTGTGGTTCAACCTCGCGCTGGTGTTTCCGACGCTCGGCATCCCGGGTATCGCCGAATACCGGACCGTCGACGTGATGACGCCGTTCCTCGCGGCGGTGCTCGGGCTCGGCATCAATCAGGGGGCCTATACATCGGAAGTCGTGCGGGCTGGGCTGCTGTCGGTCGACACGGGCCAGTACGAGGCCGCGAAATCGATCGGCATGGCGCGCCTGCAGGCGCTGCGCCGGATCATCCTGCCGCAGGCGATGCGCGTGATCGTGCCGCCGATCGGCAACGAGCTGATCGGCATGGTCAAGCTGACGTCGCTCGCGAGCGTCGTGCAGTACGCGGAGATGCTGCACAACGCGCAGAACATCTACTACGCGAACGCCCGCGTGATCGAGCTGCTGATCGTCGCGGGCATCTGGTATCTCGCGGTCGTCACCGTGCTGTCGCTCGCGCAGGCCCGCGTCGAGCGGCGTTTCGCGCGCGGCGCGGGCCGGGCGGCGGGCCGCACATGAACGACACGACCCTCAACCCTCGGGAGAACGCCATGACGAACGCGGTCGTTCGCGCGGTCGACGTACGCAAGTCGTACGGCGATTTCCAGGCGCTGCACGGCATCACGCTCGACGTCGAGCCGGGCGAAGTGCTGTGCATCATCGGGCCGTCGGGCTCGGGCAAGAGCACGTTCCTGCGCTGCATCAACCAGCTGGAGACGATCAGCGCGGGCGCGCTGTGGGTCAACGGCGAACTGGCCGGCTACCGCCGCGCCGGCGACCGGCTCCACGAACTGTCGGAGCGTCAGGTCGCGCGCCAGCGGCTGGCGACGAGCATGGTGTTCCAGCGCTTCAACCTGTTTCCGCACAAGACCGCGCTCGAGAACGTGATCGAAGGCCCGGTGCAGGTGCTCAAGCGCCGCCGTGCGCAAGCGGAGGAGGAAGCACGCGCGCTGCTCGCGCGCGTCGGGCTCGCGCACAAGTGCGACGCGTTTCCGGTCGAGCTGTCCGGCGGCCAGCAGCAGCGCGTCGCGATCGCGCGGGCGCTCGCGATGCATCCGCAACTGATCCTGTTCGACGAACCGACGTCGGCGCTCGACCCCGAACTGGTCGGTGAAGTGCTGGCCGTGATGCGCGACCTCGCGAAGAGCGGGATGACGATGATCGTCGTCACGCACGAGCTCGGGTTCGCGCGCGAGGTGGCCGACCGCGTGGTGTTCATGGACGGCGGCCGGATCGTCGAGAGCGGGCCGCCCGATCAGGTGCTGTCCGCGCCGACGCACGCGCGCACGCGCGAGTTCATCTCCGCCGTGATTGCATGACCGGGCCGGGCGCCCCGTTTTGCAGCGCCCAACGATCGAGCCGTCGACGCGCGCGGCATCGTCCCCATTCCTCCATCATGACAAGGCGACACCCATGAAAGCATCCGTCCTGACCCGCACGCTGGCCGCCGTCGCATTCGGCGCACTCGCGCTTCATGCATCGTTCGCCGCCGCGCAATCCGCCAGCGCGAAACGCACGCTGAACGTCGCGATCGTGCCGAACTATCCGCCGTTCGAATACAAGGATCCGGCGACCGACAAGCTGGCGGGCTTCGACGTCGATCTCGGCGAGGCGCTCGCCGCGAAGATGGGCGCGAAGCTGAACTGGGTCGAAACGAGCTTCGACCAGATGATGAGCGCGGTCGCGACGCAGCGCGTCGACATGATCCTGTCAGGTATGACCGACCTGCCGACGCGCCGCGATGCGGTGACGTTCGTCGACTACATCGAGACCGGCCCGCAGTTCTATACGCTGAAGACGCGCGCGGGCGAGTTCGCGCAGATGGGCGCGCTGTGCGGCAAGCGCGTCGGCTCGAGCCGACGCACGTCGTTCCCCGACAACACCACCGCGTGGAGCGCCGAGAACTGCGTGAAGGCCGGCAAGCCGGCGATCATCGTCGTCGGTACCGACGGCTCGTCGGACGCGCGGATGCAGTTACGCCAGAACCGTATCGACGCGGCCGTGCAGGGCGGCGAGACGCTGCCGTACCAGAACAGCCTCGAGCAGAACGCGTATGCGCCGGTGGGCAAGCCGTTCCTGTCGCAATACACGGGCATCGGCGTCGCGAAGAGCAATACCGCACTGAGCGGCGCGCTGACGACGGCGCTCAACCAGCTGATCGCGGACGGCTCGTATCAGAAGCTGCTCGCGAAGTGGGGGCTCCAGGAGCATGCGGTCGCGAAGGCGATGGTCAACGGCACGCACTGAGCGCGCGATGACGGATCTGGCTCCCCGCTGGCCGGACGCGAAGCGTGCGTGCGTCGCGCTCGCGTTCGATCTCGACGGCCCGACCGGCGACGCGATGCTGAACGGGTCGATCTGGCGCAACCCCGCGTATTTCACGCTGGGCAGCTACGGGCCGTGGCGCGCGCTCGGACGGCTGCTCGACATGCTTGCGTCGTTCGGCCTGCCCGCGACGTTCTTCGTGCCCGCGTGGGTCGCGCGGACCTGGCCCGACCAATGCTCGGCCATCGTCGAGCGCGGCCACGAGATCGGCTATCACGGTTACCGGCACGAAGCGTTCTGGGCGCTCGAGCCCTGGCGGCAGCGCGAGATCATGGCGCAGTCGGCCGACGTCTTCGCGCGCACGCTCGGGGTGCGGCCGGTCGGGTTCCGCACACCGTCCGGTGACTGGAGCGACGCGACGGTCGCGGTGCTGCGCGAAGCGGGCGTGCGCTATTCGAGCTCGATGCGCGGCGACGACCGTCCGTACCTGCTGCCCGGCGCGGACGGCGAGCCGCCGCTCGTCGAGATTCCCGGCCGCTGGGAAACCGACGATTACGCGTCGCTCGCGTATCACCGCAACCCCGACTATCCGGCGGGGCTCGACCGGATCGCCGGCTACGACGCGACGCTCGACAACTGGACGCGCGAATTCGACGGGATATACCGCGAAGGGCTGTGCCTGACGACGCTGCTTCATCCGAAAGTCTGCGGCAAGCCGGGGCGCATCGCGCTGCTGGAGGCCTGGCTCGGCCACATGTGCGCGCAGGATGGCGTCTGGTTCGCGCGCTGCCGCGACGTGGCCGACTGGTGGCTCGCGCAGCACGCGCACGGCGCGCAAACCACGCACCGGAGCGACATGTGAACACACCTTGTGCTTGGCCGGGCGGCGCGCGATGCGCGGTCGCGATCACGGTCGACTTCAACGACATTCATGGCATCCAGACACGCGAGCCGCGCATCGTTGGCCGGGAAAAATCGCTGTCGGTGTGGCGCTACGGCGCGACGCGCGGCGTCGACCGGCTGCTCGCCGCGTTCGATGAATTCGGCGTACCGACGAGCTGGTTCGTGCCGGGCCGCGTCGCGCAGACGCATGGCGGCGCCGTGCGGGCGATCGCCGCCGCCGGGCACGAGCTTGGCGTGAGCGGTTTTCGCTGCGAGGATTTCGACGCGCTGCCGCTTGCCGCGCAGATCGATGCGTGCCGCGCCGGGCGGGCGGCGCTCGCGGACGCGACCGGACACTGCGCGGAAGGCTTTCGCTCGTTCACCGGTAACTGGGCCGACGGCTTTGCGGATTTTCTCGTGGCGGAAGGCTTCACGTGGTCGTCGTCGTGGCGCGGCGACGATTTGCCGTACCTGCATCCGGGCGCCGACGCACGCGCGGCCGACCTGCGGCTCGTCGAGTTGCCGCTGCATTACGAACTCGAGGACGAGCCGTACTTCGAGTTCAACCTGTCGCCGCCGGTGCCGGCCGGTCAGCCGCGCATCGCCGCGTACCGTGACGTGCTCGACAACTGGCGGCGCGATGTCGACGGGTTTCGGCGCTTCGGGCTGTGCTGCGTGCTGCGCCTGCATCCGGAGATCATCGGCACGGCAGGGCGGATCGATCTGCTGCGTGCGTTGCTCGCGCACCTGCGCGACGCGGGCGACGTCTGGTTTGCGACCGGGCGCGATGTTGCGCGCTGGTGGCGCGAGCAGGCTCGCGACAACGAGCCGAACCATCCGGTCGACGTGTTTGCACGCTGCGTGGCAGACGCGTCGGTGCGATGACGATGGATACCGAAACGCGCGCCACGCGGCTCGCGACGTTTGTCGCGCAAACGCCTGCCGCCGCCGTGCCTGACGATGTCGTCGCCAAGGCCACGCGTCATGTGCTCGATACGTTCGGTGCCGCACTGGCCGGCACCTCGGCCGTCGAGACGCGCAGCGCACGTGCGCTCGCCGGCGCTGTCGCGCGCGACGGCGCGTCGCTGTGGGGCACGCGGTGCAGCGCAAGCGCGCGCGACGCCGCGTTCGTCAACGGGATCGCCGCACACGCGCTCGAGCTCGACGATGCCGGCGGCTGCGATCATTCGGGCGCCGTCGTGCTGCCGGCCGTGCTCGCCGCGTTGTCGTGCGCGGACCGCTCCGTGACCGGCCGGGAATGCGTGACCGCAATCGTGCTCGGCTACGACGTCGGCCGGCGCGTGCTGGAAGCCGCCGGCGGCTACTCGGTTCACAACGGTGCCGGCTGGCACTCGACGCTCAGTTGCGGCGTGTTCGGTGCCGCGGCCGCGAGCGCACGCGTGCTCGGGCTCGACGCTGCGCGCACGCGCGACGCGCTCGGCCATGCGGCAAGTTTCTCCGGTGGTCTGTGGGGCTTCATCCACGACGGCTCACAGACGAAGCGGCTGCATGCCGGCCGGGCGGCGGAAGGCGGCGTGCTCGCGGCGCTGCTGGCACGCGAAGGCGTGACTGGCCCGGCCAGCGTGTTCGACGACGTGTGGGGTGGCTTCTTCAACACGTTCGCCGCGCAATCGCATGCGCCCGACGCACTGACCGACGGCCTCGGCGCGCACTGGAAACTGATGCGCTGCTCGATCAAGCCGCACGCGTCGTGCCGCAGCGCGCATGCGGCCATCGACGCGGCGCTGCAGCTTGCGGACGGTCACACGTTCGACGCCGGCGAGATCGAGCGGGTGGTCGTGCGGGCGAGCGCGTTCGTGGCCCGGATGTGCGGCGGCCGCGACCTGTCGACGCTGTCGTCGGCGCAGATGAGCCTGCCGTACGCGGTGGCGGCGGCCCTCGCGTATGGCGACACTGGGATCGGCGTTTATCGCGACGACAGGCGGGCGGATTCGCGCGTCGCGGCGTTGCTCGCGCGTATCGTGATCGAGGTCGATCCGGCGCTGGGCGATCTCGACGAGCCGACGGTGAGCCTGCATCGCGCGGACGGGCGGCGGGACTCGCGTCACGTGCCGATCGCGCTGGGCGATCCGCGCAATCCGTTGTCAGATGCGGCGCTGCTGGCGAAATATCGTGCGCTGGCGGGCATGGCGCTCGAGCATGCGCAGATCGATGCGTTGAGCGACGCGTGCCTGTCGCTGGAGCGGTTGGCGGACGCGCGGGTGCTGAACGCGCTGCTCGCAGGGGATGCGCGCTAAACGGCTCGCGAGGGTCCATGAAACGCTGGCCGGTCCAGTTCGGCTTCGACGCGAGCATGTAAGCGAACGCACCGGCAACCGGGCAGGTCGGCGTGAAGCGCGATGCGGCGAGCGCTCCCGATAGATGTTGACCACGGCGGTGCCCGTAAACGTGGACGTGGCGTGGATTAGCCGATCTGCCTGGCACAGCAGGCAACCACGCGCCAGGGCGACACAGCGCGTTTTTTTGGGGATTCGGCCGGATACCCGGAGCGTGGCGGGCCCGCGACAGCCCGGGCAATGTTTCCCGTGCAGGTGTTATATTGCGCGCGCATGCGCCCCGACCGATGAGCCAAGAGCCGTAGTACCCGCGGACCGGCGCGCCAGAAAACGACAACAGAAACGGGTCCGTCGCGCCATCGGTCCAGCCTCTCCGTGACCAGTGCCAGGCCGACGGGTCGATGCATCGAGGGGATCAACATGAACCGGGTCTATCGGCTGGTCTGGAACCGCACCTTGCGCGCCCCGCAAGTGGTATCCGAACGCACACGCGCGTCGCACGGCGGGATCGACGCCAGCCATGGCGCCCTGCCTGCGCGCCGCTGCGCTTCCATCATTTCCATCGGCGTGTCGCTCGGTCTGGCCGGCACGGCCCTCCCGGGCTGGGCCGCCACGTGCACGGCCAGCACCATCGCGAATTGCAGCGCCCCCGGCGGCGACGGCATCCCGGACCGAAGCGGCAACGGCGGCAGCGGTAACGGCGGTGGCGGTGGTGCCTCTGCGTTGGGCGGAGGCACCACCACGATCCAGGTTCCTGGCGGGCCCACTTCGGGCGGGACAGGCGGTACCGGTGCCATGAACGACAGTGGCCAGAGCGGCCCCGGCGGGGCGCCCGACGTGGTGCTCGCCGGCGATGCCGTGATCAACGGGAACGCTCAGGGCGGCGCGGGCCAGGGCTTCGACGGATTCAATTTCGCGGGCGGCGGCGGCGGCGGTGGCGCGGGCGTGTATTCCACCGGCACCGGCGTGACCGTCAACAACGGCGTGACGGTGCAGGGCGGCACAGGCGGAAATGGCGGCGCCGGCACATCGGGGCCTGCCTCCAACGGTGGCGGTGGCGGAGGCGGGGGCGGTGCGCTGGTGATCGTGACGCCGGCGGCCGATGTGATGAACCGAGGCACGCTCATTGGCGGAAATGGCGGCAACGGCGGAGGCGGCGGAAACCCCGGGGGCGGCGGCGGTGGCGGCGACGGGCTGCTGACCGTGGGACCGGGTTCGCAGGTGACCAACCTTGGGACGATCGTGGGTGGTATGGGCGGCGCCGCTGGCGGTGGCGGAAGCACGGCCGGCGCCAGCGGCGCAGGCGTCAACTTGGGCGGTGGATTCACCGTGCTGTCCAACGTCGGCACGATCACGGGCGGTGCCGGCAACGGAGGGGCCGCGGGCGCGGGTGTCATCGCCAATGGTGGCGATGTCATCGTCAACGGCGGCACGATTGCGGGCGGCCTGTTCGCGGACGGCGTGACGCGCGCGGCAGCCATCCGGTTCAACGGAGCGAACGATACGCTGCAGTTGCTCGGCGGATCCAACATCATCGGTGATCTCGAGGTGGCGGCGGGTGCGTCGGCCACCATCACCGCGGGCACGCCGGGGCTTGCGCTGTCCAACCACATCACGCTCGGCGATGCCGCATCCCGCGTGACCTTGAACGCAAACACGACCGATCTCGCGGTTTCAGGCGTCATATCGGGGACGGGCAACGTGGCCGTGAGCGGCAGCCACACGATCACGCTGACGGGTGACAGCACCTATACCGGCGGCACCACGATCAGCGCCGGCACGCTGCAGATCGGCAATGGCGGGACCACCGGCTCCGTCGTCGGCAACATTGTCAACAACGGCACGCTGGCTTTCAACCGCAGCGACACGGTGTCGTATGGCGGCACCATCAGCGGGACGGGCAGCCTCGTGCAGGCGGGTACCGGCACGCTGGCGATAACCGGCGCCGCCGGCTATGCGGGGAGCACCACCGTCAATGCGGGCACGCTCGCGCTGATCGGCGCGGGCAGCATTGCTGCTTCCAGCGGGGTCGTCAACAACGGCACGCTCGATATCTCGGGGACTACCTCCGGGGCTACGATCAATGCGCTGACGGGTACGGGCGCGGTTGCGCTGGGCGGCCAGACGCTGACGCTGGCCAATGCGGCCGGCACGTTCGGCGGAACCATCGGCGGTACGGGTGCGGTGACCGTCGGCGGCGGTACGCAAGCGCTGTCGGGGGTGAACACCTACACGGGCGTCACCACCGTCAATGCCGGCACACTGGCGTTGACGGGCGCCGGCAGCATCGCCGCTTCCAGCGGGGTCGTCAACAACGGTACGTTCGATATCTCGGGGACTACCGCAGGGGCCACGATCAATGCGCTCACCGGCACGGGCGCGGTTGCGTTGGGTGGCCGGACACTGACGCTGGCCAACGCGGCCGGCACGTTTGCGGGAACCATCGGCGGTACGGGTACAGTGACTGTCGGCGGCGGTACGCAAGCGCTGTCGGGGGTGAACACCTACACGGGCGTCACCACCGTCAATGCCGGCACGCTGGCGTTGACCGGCGCCGGCAGCATTGCCGCTTCCAGCGGGGTAGTCAACAACGGCACGTTCGATATTTCGGGGACTACCGCAGGGGCCACGATCAATGCGCTCACCGGCACGGGCTCGGTTGCGTTGGGCGACCGGACACTGACGCTGACCAATGCGGCCGGCACGTTCAGTGGTGCCATTGGCGGCACCGGCGGGCTCACCGTGGCGGGCGGCACGCAGACGCTGTCGGGCGCCAACGGCTATACCGGCGCAACGTCGATCAGCGCCGGCACGCTCGCGCTGTCCGGCGCCGGCAGCATTGCGACCTCCAGCGGCGTCGTCAACGACGGCACGTTCGACATTTCCGGGACGACCTCCGGCGCAACCGTCAACGCGCTGACGGGGACAGGCACGGTTGCGCTGGGCAGCCGGACACTGACGCTGGCCAATGCGTCCGGCACGTTCAGTGGCGCCATTGGGGGCACCGGCGGGCTCACCGTGGCGGGCGGCACGCAGACGCTGTCCGGCGTGAACACTTATACCGGGGCGACGATGGTCAACGCGGGCACGCTCGCGTTGTCGGGTGCCGGCCGGCTTGCCTCTTCCACGTCGGTCACGCTCGCCGGCGCAACGGCCGCGCTCGACCTGTCCGCCGGCGGCAGCCAGACGGTCGCGCATCTCTCCGGCGTGGCAGGCAGCCGCGTGGTGCTCGGCGGCAATGCGCTCACGCTGTCGGACGACTCGTCGCAAACATTTAGCGGCAGCCTCAGCGGCACCGGCGGTTTGGTCAAACAAGGCGCGGGCACGCTGACGCTGAACGGTGTCAGCGGCGCGTTCTCCGGGACGACGACGGTGGCTGGCGGCACGTTGGCCGTGGGCGACGCGGCTAATGCCGGTGCGGTGTTGGGCGGCAATGTCCTGGTGAACGCGCTTGGCACGTTGCGCGGCCATGGCACGGTATCGGGCGACGTCAGCAGTAGCGGCGTGGTCGCGCCGGGCGGCTCCATCGGAACGCTGTCCGTGGGCGGCAACTATACGCAGGCGGCGGGCGGCACCCTGTCGATCGAGGTCAGCCCGACGGAGGCGTCGCAACTACGCGTAGGCGGTGCCGCGACGCTCAACGGCTCATTGGCCGTTCTGTTCGATCCCGGCACCTATACCGCACGCCGCTACACCGTGCTGAGCGCCGCCAACGGCGTGACGGGCCGCTTCGCGAACGTCGGCACCACCACGGCCGGCGCGAATCTCGGCGCGTTGCAGTCGTCGGTGGACTACGGCGCCAATGGAGTCGACTTGCTGCTCGCCGAAGCCACCGGGTCCACGCCGGCCGGCCCGACTGTCATCGCGCCGACCAAGACCTCCATCTACACCGCGCTCGGCACGACGGCATTGCTTCAGGCGCAGGGCGCCAGTTCGACGCTGCTCGGCCGTCTGGTGGACCCACGGGATAACGCGGCCGGTTCGCGCAACGTGTGGGCTGTTGCCAGCGGTTCCAGCACGAAGGTGGGCGGCACGGGCGGCGCGCCCGGCTTTGTCACCCACGCCTATGGGTTCCTGGCGGGCGCGGGAGGACGGCTCGGCGATGCGACGATCGGTGCGGCCGGCGGCTACACGCACACCACGCTGGGTGAGGACACGACGGGCGCATCGGGTGCCATCGATACGCTGCGTGTCGCCCTGTATGGCGCGCAGCCCGTGGGTGCCGTCAACCTGTCGGCCACGGTCGGCTACGGGCTCGATTTCCTGTCGCAGAAGCGGCCGTTCGGCAGCGCGGGTACTGCCGAAGGCGATCATCTCGGCCACGAGTTCACCGCCGCGACGCAGGCCAGCCTGCCGATGGACGCCGGCGGCCTTCGGATTACGCCGCACATCGGGCTCCGGTATGCGTACGTGCGCGGCAGCGGCTTCGGCGAGAGCGGCGCCAACGGCCAGAACCTGCACGTCGGCCCCGACAGCGCGAGGAGCCTCCAGCCTTACGTCGGTGTCTCGCTCGACAAGGCTTTCGGCGATGCCCTGCGCCCCGTCAACGTACAGCTTCGGCTGGCCTATGCGCACGAGGTGCTGGGCGCGCGCCGCGTCGTCCAGGTGGGGAGCCAGGACGGAACGGTGTTCGCCGCGCCGGGCACCGATCTGCCGCGTTCATTCCTGACCACGGGCGCCGGCGTCACCGTTCAGGCCGCCAAGGCGACCACGGTATCGCTCGGGTTCGATGCGACGATCGACACGAGCCATGTGTCGGCGCAGTCGGCGTATGTGCGGGTCAATCACTCGTTCTGATTGCGGGGGCATGGATTGGGCCGTGCGGTTGCGCTTCGCATCCGCGCGACCGGCGACGCGACACAGGCGCCAGCTACGGCGCAAGCGATTGCGCCATTCGGTTCATGAACACCTGCACCCGCACCGGCAGGTTCCGCCGGTGCGGGTGCGCGAGCGACGCCGGGCATCGGTGGAGGCGGGAAGTCGTGCAGCCCGTCGACGTGCGTGTAGCCGCGCGACCACCATGCCCAATGCGTCCTGAGGAACGATCTCGAACCTGTCTCGCCGCGCATCGTCACGTGCTCCGTTCCGTTGCGGCCATGGCAGCAAGCTTCCGCAGCGATCGCTACGGCATCAACCGATCGAGCAGCGGCGACCGGAAGATCCGGCTCGGGTCGTAGCGTTCGAGCGTCGCGCGCGCCGCATCCCAGCTGCTCGACGGCGGCTGGCCGTCACGATGCAGGTTCGGGATCGTGGTCGCGAGCATCGTGCCGTCCTGCCAGGCGGCCGTGTCGGTATAGCCCCAGCCCTTCGACCATTCGGGGCGCAGCGTCGCATACGAACCGGTGTAGTTCGCGAGCATCCATTGCTCGATCTCGCGATAGAAGCGATCGGCGCCCGGCGTGTCCGGTAACGTCAGGATATCGAACCATACGGCGATGTCCCATTCGGGGTGGTCGGGGCGCGGCTTGAGCGCGGACAGCGTGGGAACGACCGCGCCGGCGCCGGCATCGGCCGGCTTGTCGAGACCGGTGACACGGATCTCGACGGGGCCGTTGATCGGGTACTCGCCGCGTGCCTTGTACGCGTCGATGCGATTCTGATAGAACTGCACGAATTCGCTGATCACGCGCTGCACGTCGGCGCGCCGCGCCAGTATCGCGTAGCCGTTCGCGGTGACGCGCAGCGTCGTCGGCCGAATGTACTGCAGCACGGTGCGCGACCAGCCCCAGATGTCCCCGCTCAGCGTGAGTGCGAGGCCGGCGGTCGTGATGGCCAGCTGCGTCTGGCCGAACAACGGCGTCAATGCGCCTTCGCCGCCGATCACGATCCGCTTGACGAGATCCGAGATGGACTGCGAGATCGAATCGGAAAACGGATAGTTGTATGGCTGCGTGACGGCGCGCGACAGGAGCGGCTTGCCGGGCGTCGGCGTCCAGACCTTGAGCCACGGGCTGGTCGTGAACGGAAACCAGATCGCTTCCATCCGGCCCGAGCGATCGAGAAACGACGCGATCGTGCGGCCCGGCGTGCCGGCCGGCGCAAACAGTTCGGACGACGGAATGTCGACGAAGCTCTGGCAGCGCAGCCGCTGGTTCGGGCCTGCAATCAGCGTGACTTCGACGACGAACGCCATCCCGATGTGCGCGAGGAACGCGCCGATCTCGGGATCGCTGCGCTCGAACCGGCGCAGCACGTATTGCTGCCGGGCCGCATCGAACACGACCGCGGTCAGCGCGACCACGAGATTGCTCAGCGAGCCGTAGGTGTGACCCGGTTGCAGGGTCTCGCCGGCCGCCGGTACGGCGGTGCCGTGCGCGTCGATCGCGAGCGCACCGCCGAGCGTGATGCCGCCCGGCGCGGGCGCGGCGATCACGCCGAGCCCATATTGCTCGAGCGTCGCGAGCAGCGCCTCCAGCGAGACGCCCGTTTGCGCGGTGACGCGCGCCGGACGCGCCGACGTGTCGACGGAGACGGCCGTGAGCGACTGCGTCGTATCGAGCAGCACGAGGTTCGCCGCGCCGGCGCTCGGGTCCAGCGTCAGCGGCGACCAGTTGTGCATGTAGCCGCGCGGGCGTATCCGATAGCCGTTCGCGCGCGCCCAGTTGACTGCCGCGACGATGTCGTCGGCGGAGCGCGGCGCGGCGGTCCATACGTCCTGCACGGCGATCTCACCACTCCAGTTCTGGAACGCCTGCTTGTAAAGCGGGATATTGGCCGGGAAGCCGGGCGGTGTCGCGCCGGCCGTTCGCGCGTGCGCCGCAATCTGGTAAAGCGGGGTCCAGCCGGTGACGACGCCGGCCGCCGCGAGCTTCGCCATGTCGGCGAGGAAGGCGCGGCGCGGCGCAGGTTCGTCTCGGAAGTCGTGACTCATGGTGTGCTCCAATTTTTCGGAATTGTTTTGCAGATTGGAAAGACGACAAGTGACGCGTTGAGACCGGTGCGGCAATTCGGGCAGCCGTGACGCGCGGGAAGCGCTGCGCGTTGGCGGCCCAGGATTGAAAAGGACGATGCGTTCGGCAAAGCGCGGCCGCACCTCAGCACGGATGTCCAAGGGGAAATCGAAAAACCGCCGGGCGAATTCTTCAATTGGCCGTCGGCCTGCCTGCCGGCAAACGGATAGGGAGATTCGATTGAATAGCGCGTGGCGAAACGCTAGCCGCGACGATCGACAAGAGATGATTGCGCGTGAATATTAATTTACATATTTCGTTTTTTTAAATAAACCAGCCCGTAATTTAAAATCGATTGACGATGCATTATTTATTCCGTTGGAAAGCGTAACAATTTATTTATCGGGCGGCAAGTGGTGGAGTTGACAAATTCCGTGCCCTTCAATATGGAAATTTTATGACTGGCAACGGCTTCGCCATTTGTGGATATTTTGCAACACCGGCACCGGCGGTGCTGAAAATGATGTTCGTGGAAATTTTTATCGCTTGAAAGGGTAATCAACGGCGCGCAGCCGCGGGCCGACGGCGGGGATTATGCTTTGTCGGCACATAGATCGAATCGATCGTTGAGAAACACGAAACAATATCCGGACGACAATGCCTGAGGCCAGGTCGGCGGGCGAGAAGAGCATGATGAAAATCAACAATTCGCCTCTCGCTTAAGGATTCGGATGAGAATCCGTGGTATGTGGCGCCGAGACAATTTTTACAAACTTTCGTGGTAAATGGAGGTTGATTTATCCAGAAAACTTATAATCTCATCGCTGCGCAGCACGCAGATCGATCGATTTCAGGATCGCGCGCGGCGTGACTAAAAAAATGGACATCACGGTAACTGCAAGGATTTTAAATCGTCGCTATCATACGCGGCTGGGATATGCAGGGATCAAATTCAATGGAAAGAACCGTTTCGTTTTTTGTTCGTGATTTTTGTTGAATTCGACGGGAATAAAGTCAGCTCCGGGCTGACGCGGAGTTTTCCGATTCAGGGATTCAGCGCGTCGGGCGTTTTCATCCAGCAACGCTCATTGACTGAAATGGATGTTTCAGCTTCTCGCAGCGCTCGCCGGTAAGGATCGTCCATCAATGCGACGCCGCCTGCATGGCGCCGTCCAGTAAGGAGGAAACATCGTGCCTGTTTCATGCTTGTCATCGGGCTGTTCGACCGTCGGTGACGAGGCTGCGCTCGCCGCGCCTGAAGGTCGTTCGCACGAGCATGGCGTCTTCCGGATCGCGGGCTGGGCATGCTTGCCCGACCGTCCCGGCCCCGCACGCGATCCCGCATCGAACTGAACAGGGAACGGCGCGCCGCCGTTCGCGTGAGCCGAACGCATCGGCGCGCGATGGCGGCGGCGCGTCGCCCGCCAACAGAGGCACGCGACGAAGCGTGACGAAACGCGCGCCGCGCACACCGTGCCGGCTCGCCCGCGCTGGCGTTGCGTCGCCATCCTCAAGAATGCACAACAAGGAGAGTCAGATGTTCGCGAAGCTCGGGAAGGTGATTTCGAGCGCCGGCAGTGAGCGGTTCGCATCCGACATGCATGCATTGCTGGTCGAATCGATTCCGCTCGCGATCACCCGGATGACGGAATGGACGCTCGACGAGCCGGCGGGCGAAGTCGTCCGCGTACAATCGCTCGGCGCGTTCGGCGTGCCGGCCGACGACGGGCGCGCCGGCGCGCCGGCCGCGCACGGCGAACGGGAACCGGCGGCCCATCCGCTGTCGAACCGGATCGTGGCTGCCTGCGACCGGCAGCTCATTCACATCAATCCGCTGATGCGGCGCGGCAATGGCGGCAATGGCGGCGAAGTCGCGCCGCCGCGCGCGCCGGGCGGCGGATTTCAGTGCCATCTCGTGTCGGGCAAGGCGAATCGCCGCTACGTGATCTCGCTGCATCGAACGGCATCGCATCGCGACTTCTCGTTGCAGGAGATGTCGTTCCTGAAGAGTTTCGCCGATACGCTGTTGCCGCTCGTCGAGTGGCATGCGTCGACGCGCCGGCACGGCGAACTCGAAGGCGCGGCGGCGTCCGGTGCGACGCCGGCCATGCCCGGCGTCGAGGCGCTGCGCCACGAGTTCGAATCGCGGCTCGCGCGCGCGGCGGTCGTGCTGTCGGCGCGCGAAAGCGAAGTGTGCCTCGGCCTGCTCGCGGGCAAGATGCTGCGCGAAATGGCCGGCGAGCTCGGGGTGAAGGAAAGCACGGTCGAGACGTACATCAAGCGCGCCGCGGTGAAGCTCGGCATCAGCGGCCGGCACGGGCTCACGAAATGGATGATCGACGATTACATGCCGTGCGCGTCGGCGGCGTGATGCCGTCACGCCAGGCGCGCGCGTCGATACCCGACGCACGACGAACGCCGCCGGCCGACGTGCCGGAATGAGAATGGCCGCCGCTCGTCGTCGCGGGCGATGACGGCGAGGTCACGGGGTGCGGCAGTTCGGTCTGCGTCGCCGGCCGGATTGCCGGCGCGCGACGGGAGGGGCAGGCCGGCGGCCGCCATCCCGTGTCGTTTCGCGCATCGCCTGCGTAGACAGCACGCGCGTTCGGGCCGCGAGCCTTCAGGTTCCCATGCACGGCGCCGCGCAGTCGCGCGGCGCGTTTCTCGTGCCGTCCCGGCCGGCGTCCGTCGTGGTCCCGGCCGTCTCCTCGAGCATCCAGCGCGTCAGGCCATGACGCCCGCCGAAGCCCAGCTTGACGGCTGCCCGCTTCAGATAGGTTTCGACGGTGCTTTCACGCAGCGCGAAACGCACGGCGATGGCGGACACCGTGTCGCCGGCCAGCAGTGCCGTGCATGCCTCGATCTCGCGCGCGGACAACTTGACGCCGGCTTGCCGCAAACGATCGGCGAACCGCCGCGCCACGCGCTCCCGGCCCGATTGGGTCGCCGCCGGCGCGGCGGTGCTCACACGGGCGACCGGCGGAGCCGAATCGAGCGCCGCGACATGGCTGTCGATGATCGGAAACAGCACGTGCGAGAGCTCCTCGAGGAAGCTCCGCTCGTGCTGCGAGAAATCGTCGAACGTATTCGCGCGATACAACGAGATCACGTAATAGTGGCCCCGCTTGCGGGTCACCAGATGGAATTGCACGCGATGCGGCGGCACGGTCTCCGCCTGCACGAGGAAGAAGCGCTCGAGCAGTGCGTGGGTGGGGGCATGGCCGGCGAGCGTGTCGGAGACGTGCACGCGGCTCGGGTCGAGGCGCGGCGGCATCCGCGGCCCGTGACAGGCAGCGGCCGGGCCGGCCTGCGTGAGCGCCGCGCCGGCCACGCCGAGGCTGCGCACGCCGAGATCGCCGTCAGGCGCGGCGTCGGCCGCGAACGCCGAAATGCGCATCTCGTCGACGGGGACCGCCGCGCAGATCAGGCTGTACATCATGCGGGGAAAGCGTCGGCTCCCGCTGGTCGAGATCGCTTCGCCGACGTGTGCGAACAATCTGCTGAACTCCATGAAAGGATTCCTGATGAGACGTTGAAGCTGCGCTTGCGCGCATGGTTGCCGACATGATTTAAACACCCCGCTGCGAACGCGTCTGTAACGGATAGCCGGGACAGCCGACGAATCGCCGGCCGCCGAATCCGGCGCGGCGCGCGGCTCATCCTGCGACTTCGGCTTGCACGGCACACATGGCCGTATCGGAGAAGATGCGGCCGCTATCGAGGCGAATGACTCGATCCGCCAGCTTGAAATACTGATCGTCATGGGTGATGATCACGACGCATTTCCCGCGGGATTTCAGATCGGGAACCAGCACTTCATAGAAAAATCGCTTGAAAACCGGATCTTGATCGGCGGCCCATTCGTCCAGGATATAAATCGGACGATCCTCGATATAGGCGCACAGCAACGCCAGTCGCTTGCGTTGTCCCGTCGATAAAGCCTTGGTCGTCGAGTACGTCTTGCCGTTGATCTCGATCTTGCCTGCCAATTTCAGGGTGTCGAGGTATTGCCGGGCAAGTTCGATGCTGCCGTTTTCCCCATCCGGCCCGATGATGCGGTTGAACAAATGGAAATCGGTGAATACGGCGGAAAACAGGTTGCGGTATCGTTCCCTGGCATCGTCGTCGATGACTTTTCCATCGAGGGCAATATGGCCTTCGGTAGGCGCATAGAGGCCGCTGAGCACCTTGCCCAACGTGCTCTTGCCGCTGCCGTTTCCACCGATGACATAGACGAGCTCTCCGGCATGAATCGCCATATTGATGGGGCCAAGCACGAAGTCGGCCGACGACTCGTTGTCACGGTAGTTCATCTTCACGTCTTTCAACTCGATGCGCGTCCATGGCTTCGCCGCTGACGATTCCCCGGTGCCCGCGGCGGACGGTTCCTTGGGTGAATCCTGCGTGTCGTCGAGCAGAAAGCCGAATTCCGCCAGCCGGGCGAGCGCGGTCTTGCCTTCGGCCACGATCGGCAGAATATTGATCAGCATGGTCAGCGGGCCCATCATGTACAGAACGGCCAGAATGCTCGCCGTGAGTACGGAAGGGTCCACGACGCCGAGCGAAGGTACGCCGAAAAGCAGGAATCCGAGCAGGACCGCTACCGTGATCTGGCCGATGCTGTCGCCGCCCATGAACCAGAAGCGTTCGATGTAATTGAATCCTGCCACGCGCTTCGACGACAATTCGATCGCGGCTCGGGTGAACCAGCGCCGCCTGGCCCGGTTGAGCTTGAGCTCCTTGATGCCGAACACGAGGCCATGCGTATATTCATTGAACTGGACAAATTCATCGCGAACCCGCTCCGTGAAATTGACCGCCTTTCGATAGAAAAACAGATAAAGCACCAGGCCGACGATGGTCAGGATGATCGTCGAAGCGAACACAATCCAGGAGAGATAGGCGAGATAGACGATGCTGCATATCAAGACGACGGATTGAACAATGATCGTCGGCAGGGTGAGCAGGGTCTGGCTCAGTTGCGGAATGTCCTGGGTCAGCATGGTCAGGACATGGGGCGCGCCGCGCCTGTCGATTTCATCCAGCGGGGTCGCCAGGATCCTTTTGCACAGGTTGACGCGCAATCTCGTCATGACTTTCATGCACGCATAGGAGGGCATCACGGCAGCGCTGCTCCTGCAGAGCACCGCGACGACATTCACGGCAACGAATAGCAGCAACAGCGTTTGTCGATCCTCCCCGTCATGCAGCACCCTGCTGATCAATCCGACGCCCACGATCGACGCGATGCCGCTGACGAGGCCCGTCAGGACCGTGCCCAGCGTCAACCAGGGATGACTGCGCCACATCAGGGTGGCGGCCGAATGCCACGGCGGCGATTTACTTTGAGCGGAATCCATGAGTTGCCAATATGACTCAGTTGATCAGGTGGCTGAGTTCGACATTGTTTGCCGCTGATCTCAACCTCGACGAGGTTTCGTGCTTGCCCAGGAACGTGATGCTTTCCACGATTTCCAGCGGCGAATCGGAAAACAGGATGCAGCACTTCAGCAGGCGCTGCGCACGGTCCCAACCGAGGCTCGATGAATCGGCCACGCTGCGCACTGCAGCCTCGATCGACTCGACTGTCCAGCTGGGCTCATGTGTCAGCCGCGACTCGATCAGTCGAAGAAACTGCAGGAGGGTGCGGGGATTCCTTTCTATGCTGTACATCAGCACGTAATCCACCCGCCGTTTCTTCGTGATCAACGGAAAAATCAGATCGATCACGTCGGTGGTCGATTCGCATTTCCCGTAAGCGAGCGAAATTGCCTCGCCGAGCTTGCAGTCCCGGTGGAGCGAATCGAGCGCGGACTTGACGAACGCCGCTTCGAGGTCGACGGTGGTGATTTTCATGATCTTCAAGGGTCTGTCGAGAGTGGGATCGCAGCGAGCGCCGGCCGCAGCCATTACCAGCCGTCCGGAATCGGAAGGGAATAGGTCAGCGGCTTTTCCGGCATGACTTCGTCCATGATGTCGGAGTAACCGGACTCCTGTCCGACCAGATTGGGCTCGAAGCAGTAGCAATTGAACGTCTGCTGCAGGACGAGGTTGTTGCGGTCGTTGATCGCCGGCGGGTTTTCGTTGATCGCAATGAATGCGTCGTAAAGCGAGTCCCTGACGACGTACGCATGCGCGGTGAGCGTCTCGACGGTCTTGACGATGTTCGGCGCGACGGGAATGGGCGGCGTGAAGTGATAGGCGCCCAGAAACAGCATGTGCCAGTCGTTCGGCACCTGCGCGATGAACTCGGGGAAGCGCGCGGCGAAGTCGCGGTCGAAGAACGCGTCGTCCTCGAAGATCAGGACTTCGCTCGCGCCGGCGGCCTTGGCCTGTCTCACGGCGGCGAGATGGCTCATCGTGCAGCCGTAGTCCTGCGCGCGCATATGGCGCAACGATTCCGGCACGGTGACCTGCCGCGCGTCGACGGCGGACAGTCGTTCCACCGTGAGGATGTTCTGCTCCGCGAATTTCCTTTGCATGGCTTCCCAGCGGTCGGGGCGCCGGTCCAGATTGATGCAGACCTTGCGGGCGAAGGTGTTGTCGATCGTCGGTGTCGAGTTCATGAGGGCTTTTTTTCCAGAAACGGGTTGACGTGGGTAGCGAGCACGCCGGCGTGCGGATCGAGCAGCATGGTCAGGTGGTCGCCGGGTACGTCCGTCACCTCGACGGGCAGCGCCGAGAAGCGCGACCAGCCCCAGGTCGGGTCGAGGCGCAGCTGCGCGATCTCGGGCGACGGATCGTAGTCGCCGGGATCCCGCTCGGTGCTGCGGAACAAGGCGATCGGCACGGGAAGCGCGGTGGCTTGCGGCGCGTAGCGCGATTTGAAGTTGGCCTGATAGACCCGCAGATACGCGCGCACGCGGTCGGATCCGGCATCGGCGAACCAGCTGCCGCGGTCGCCGATTCTGTCGAGGATCAAGCCGGCCTGGCCGTCGGGGTCGAGCGCGACGAGGTCCGCTCGCGTCACCTCGAGGTCGGTCCCGAGGAAGGTGCCGATTTCATGCGCGATCGCGACCAGCCAATCGGTGTCGTCCCAGTCTTGCCAGTAGGTGGCGGCCGAGCTGTCGACGGGGGCCGACGCGTCGAAGATCGCCAGCAGTTTGACGACGGCGCCCTTGGCGACGAGCTGCCGGCTCATTTCGAGCGCCACCTGCGCGCCGAACGAGTGGCCCGCCAGGTAGTACGGACCCGCGCCCACCAGCGGCCAGATGCGTTCGATATGACGGGCCGCGATGTCTTCCACGCGGGTGAGCGGCAGGCAGGCGCCGTCGAGGCCGAGCGCTTCGAGGCCGAGCACCGCGTGAGCGTCGCTCAGGTGGTTCGCGAGCGGGTGGAAGTAGACCACGTTCCCGCCGGCGCCCGGCAGCAGGAAGAGCGGCGTGGCGGGACCGCCGTCCCGGATCGTCACGAGTCCGCCGGCAGGGGCGGACGGCGCTTTCCCGGCCAGTGCCGCCGCCAGTGTCTCGATCGTCGGATTCTCGAAGAGACAGGAAATGGGCAGCCGGCGATCGAACGCCTTTTCGACATTGGCCATCAGCTGGATCGCGATGATCGAGTGCCCGCCGAGGTCGAAATAATTGTCGCTGACCGTGATGTCGTCTCGTTTGAAGATCCGCTGCCAGATCGCCAGCAACGTGCTTTCGTCCGCCGTCGGCGCGACGGCGCGTGCCGTCGTGGCCGCACCGGCGGCGGGGTGGGCGGGTTCCGCGGCAGCGGCGGCCACGTCGCGCGGCGCGCCCGGCCGGCTGCCGGCGGCCGGCGCCGGCGCATCGGCGAGCTGGCCGGTCAGCTGCGCCGGATCGTCGGCGAATCGTTCCAGCAACGCGCGGAGGGTGCCCAGCATCTGCCGCACCGCGTCCGGGGCGACGCGGTGCGCGTCGTGCGTGATAAGGAACGCGAGGCGGTTATCCGGGTGTACGGTCAGGGTCAGCGGGTAATTCGATTCCGCGAAGGCGCGGGTGTCGCGGATCTCGATGCCGTCCGGCCCGAGATCGGGAGCGGCGGCAACCGGGAAGTTCTCGAACACCAGCAGGCTGTCGAACAGGCTGTCGCGGGCGGGCAGTTCGCTCCATGACTGGATATCGACCAGCGAACTGTACGAATGCGGCTCCATCGCCGTCTGGGCTGCGTGGACCGCCGCCAGCCACTCGACGAAGGGGCGCTCCGGCGCGATGCGCACGCGAAACGGCAGCGTGTTGATGAACAGCCCCACGATCGACTCGACGCCGTCGAGCTGCGGCGGGCGGCCGGACACGGTGACGCCGAACACGACGTCGTTCGTCCCGGCGTGGCGCCGCAGTACCAGGGCCCAGACCGCGCGTATCAGGACGTTGAGGGTGAGGCGATGGGCGCGCATGAGCGCTTGCAGCCGGGTGGTCAGGGCTTCGTCCAGCAGGCATTGCTGTGTCCTGAGCGTGTCCTGCCGCGCGGCGTCGCCGACGCTCTGCCGGGCCGGATTGGTAGCGATCGGCGTGGCGGCATGGAACCCGGCCAGCTCGGCGCGCCACCACGCTTCGTCGGCCGAACGAGGATGACGCGCGAACCAGTCGATGTACCTGCGGTATCCCGGCGCCGACGACGCGACCGCGGGCGTGCCGGTGCGGGCGAGCGACAGGTAATCGTCGAACACTTCCTTCATCAGCGTGGCGGTGCTCCAGCCGTCGAGAATGATGTGGTGCGCGCTCCAGCAGAAACGATGGCGTGCGTCCGCTTCCTGAATCAGCGTGCAGCGGAACAACGGCGCCCGATGCAGATCGAAGCCGCGCCGCCGGTCGTCGGCGAGGAACGCATCGAAGTCCTGCGCGCGGCGGGACGCATCGCGGTGTCGCCAGTCGAGGAACGTCCACGGCAGGTCGAGCGTGTGCAGGACGGTCTGGACGGGATGGTCGCGATCGGCCCACGCGAACGCGGTGCGCAATACGGGATGGCGCGCGAGCGCATTGGCCCAGGCTTGCCGGAGCGCCGGCACCTGGAGCGGGCCGCTGACGACGAAGCTGAACTGCTGGAAGTAGGCGGCAGGGTCCAGTTCGTACAGCGAATGGAACAGAATGCCCTGCTGCAGGGACGACAGCGGGTAGCTGTCTTCGACGTTGTCCCACGTGGTGTCGGATACCGACGCCACGAAGTCGAGCAAGCGGTCCTTGAAATGCGCGGCCAGGTTTTCGACCGTCTGCCGCTGGTGGAGACGCTCGCCGTAGCGCCAGTCCACCTGAAGCTTGCCGTCGGAAACGGCGGCGACGATCTCGAACGCGTGCGTGCGCCGGGACCGCTCGGCGCGCAGCGAACCGAGGTCTTCGGCCGCCGGGCGCCAGCCGTCGGACTGCTGCAACACGGTATCGAGCTGCCCGTGATAGTTGAACAGGATATCGGCATTCGGCAGCGCGGCGAGGCTGTCACGCACGGCCTCGTCGGGGCTCAGGTAGCGGAGCAGCGAATACCCGAGGCCGTCGGCCGGAATCCGGCGCAGCTGTTGCTGCCCGGCACGCAGCGCTTCCTCCGGCGTGTGCATCGCGTCGGCCTCGAGCACGATCGGGTAGATGGACGTGAACCAGCCCACCGTTCGGGTGACGTCGAGCGGCGCATCCGACACGTGGCGGCCGTGACTTTCGAGATCGATCCTGGTGCGGGCGTTGCCGGTGGCCATGCTGCACGCTTGCGCGAGCGCGACGAGCAGGACGTCGTTGATGCGGGTGTCGTAGGCCCGCGGCAGCCGGCGCAGCAACGCCGTGGTGTCGGCTTCGTCCAGCTCGAATGAAACGGACGCCGCGTCGCCGACCGCATTGTTGGCCGCTTTATTGGCCGCGCCCGCGGCCGGATAATCGACCGGCATGGGCTCGACGTCCTGCGAGAGGAGGGCTTGCCACCGTGGGGCCTCGTCGCCGATGGCCGGCGACCGCGCCAGTTGCTGCAAATGCAACGCCCATTCGCGGAACGAAGTCGTCTTCGCGGGCAACGGCCGGCCGTGGTACGCGGCATGCAGGTCCTCGAGGAGCACACGCCATGACACGCCGTCCACCGCAAGGTGATGGATCGAGACGAACAGGCGGGCGAGCGGTTCGTCGGCAAAGCAGAAAAGCCGGGCCGCCAGCAACGGGCCATGCGTGATGTCGATACCGCGTTCCGCTTCCTCGGCGGCGGCGCGCATCGCCGCGATGCGCTCGCCGGCGTCGCCTGCCAGCACTTCCTTCGCGAAGAGCGCCGGCATTTCGCCGGCGGCGACGACTTCCTGAGTCCAGTGGCCCGCGCTGCGCGAGAAACGCAGGCGCAATGCATCGTGATGTTCGTAGACTTGCCGGAACGCGTCGGCGAGCCTCGACGCGTCGATATCCGCCGGCACCTGGATCAGGACCGTTTGATTGTAGTGCGACGGCGTATCGATCTCCTGTTCGAAGAACCAGTGCTGGACGGGTGTGAGCGGCGCATCGCCCAGCGGGCTGACGCTCGACGCGTGCGCTGCCCGTTCTTCAGGCGCGGCGGCCAGCTGAGCGACCGTCTGATACTGGAACAGCTGTTTCGCCGTTACGCGAAGTCCCGCCTGATTGGCGCGCGAAATCACCTGGATGCTCAGGATCGAGTCGCCGCCCAGTTCGAAGAAATTGTCGTGGATGCCGATGGACGGCAGTTGCAGCACGTCTTGCCAGATCGACGCCAGCAGGATTTCCCGGGGCGTGACGGCCGGCGCGTGCGGCTGGGCCGCGTCGACCGTGTCCGCCGGGACGGGCAGCGCCTTGCGGTTGATCTTGCCGTTGGGCAGCAGCGGCAGGGATTCGAGCGTGACGAACTTCGACGGCACCATGTAGTCCGCGAGCTTGCCGCTCAGATAGCCGCGAAGATCGGCGAGGTCCGGCGATGCGGTCGCGACATAGGCGATCAGGAACGTCCGGGCGCCGTCGGTTTTCGCGATCACGACACAGTCGTCGACCGACGGATGCTCGCGCAGCGCCGCCTCGATTTCACCGGGTTCGATGCGCAGGCCGCGCAGCTTGATCTGATGGTCGATGCGGCCAAGGAACTCGATGTTGCCGTCGGGCCGGTAGCGCGCGAGATCGCCGGTGCGGTAGAGGCGTGCATGCGGGTCGGCGGAGAACGGATCGGCGATGAACTTCTCGGCGCTCAGTTCGGGCTCACCGTGGTAGCCGCGCCCGACCGGCGTGCCGCCGATCAGCAGCTCGCCTGCCACGCCGATCGGCACGGGCTGCAGCTGCGCGTCCACGATGTAGACGCGCGTATTGGCGATGGGTCGGCCGATCGGCACGATGCGGTGCGGGTCGTCGCGCCGGCATTCCCATGCGGTCACGTCGACGGCGGCCTCGGTGGGGCCGTAGAGGTTGAACAGCCTGACGTCCAGGCGTGCAAGGCAACGCTGCTGCAGATCGTATGGCAGGGCCTCGCCGCTGCACACGACGCGGCGCAGCGACGCGCAGTGCGCGTCGAGGTCCGGATGATCGAGAAAGGCGCGCAGCATGGACGGCACGAAATGGACCGTGGTGATCCGTTCGCGCTCGATGAGTTCGACCAGATAGTCGGTCTCGCGCTGTCCGCCGGGCCGGGCGAACACGAGGCGCGCGCCGGTGACGAGCGGCCAGAAGAATTCCCAGACCGACACGTCGAAGCTGAACGGGGTCTTCTGCAGCACGGCATCGTCGGCGCCGAGCGTGTATGCGTGTTGCATCCACAGGATGCGGTTGGTGATGGCGCGATGGGTGTTGAGTGCGCCCTTGGGCCTGCCGGTCGAACCGGAGGTGTAGATCATGTAGGCGAGGTTCTCGCCGCCCAGCTCAGGCGCGGGATTGGACGCGGGCGCGGCGTCGAGGTCGAGCGTGTCGCGATCGACGACGATCACGCGGGCGTCGGTGTCGGGCAGCGCGTCAAGCAGATGCTGCTGGGTGAGGAGCCAGCGCAGCTGCGCGTGGTCGATCATGAAGCGCACGCGCTCGGCGGGGTATTCGGGGTCGACGGGGACGTAAGCGCCGCCGGCCTTGAGGATCGCGAGCAGGGCGACGATCATGTCGAGCGAGCGCTCCATCGCGACGCCGACGAGGGCATCGGGGGCGACGCCGAGCTCGATGAGGCGGTGGGCGAGGCGATTGGCGCGCAGGTTGAGTTCGGCATAGGTGAGCGCGAGGTCGTCGTAGACGGCGGCGACGGCCTCGGGCGTGCGCTCGACCTGCTGTTCGAACAACCGGTGCAGCGGTTGCGCGGCGGCCTCGCCGAAATCCGTCCCGGTCCGGTTCCATTCGATGGTCACGCTCTCCCGCTCCGCCTCGCTCGACAACGCAAGCGCGCTGAGCGGCCGGTCCGGATCGGCGACCACGGCATCGAGGAGCGTGCGGAAGTGTTCCGCCATGCGATCGATCGTGTCGGCGTCGAACAGGTCCAGGTTGTATTCCAGCGAGCCCGCGAGCCCATGGTCGGCATCCTGGATATGGAGCGTGAGGTCGAACTTGGCGGTGTGGGTCTCCACCGACACCGGCGTGGCCACGAGACCGGGGAAGTCCACCGCATGGGGCTGCGCTTTCTCATACGCGAACACGGCCTGGAAAACGGGCGTGCGGCTCAGGTTGCGTTCGAGCTTGAGCGAGTCCACCACCTGTTCGAACGGAATCTCCTGGCGACTGTAGCCGTCCAGCGCGACGCGCTTCACGCGCGCCAGCAGTTCGCCGAAGGTCGGATTGCCCGACAGGTCCACGCGCAGCGCGAGCATGTTCGCGAAGAAGCCGATCAGCGGCTCGGTCATGCTGGAGCGCCGATTGGCGATTGGCGAGCCGATGACGAGGTCTTGCTGGTTGCTGTACCGCGAAAGGAGCAGCGCATACGCGGCGAGCACGACCATGTACGTGCTGGTGCCGGACGCGCGCGCGATCGCGCGCAGGCCGTCGGCGCGTTCGGCGTTCAGCTGGAACGGCAGCACCGCGCCGTGAAAACGCTGGATGGCCGGCCGGGGGCGATCGGTGGGCAGTTCGATCAGGTCCGGTGCATCCGCCAGCGCCGCGCTCACGAGCGCCAGTTCCCGATGCGTGTCGGCCGACGCCAGGCGCTCGTGCTGCCAGGCGGCGTAGTCCGCGTACTGGACGGCCAGTTCCGGCAGCGACTGGCCGGCATAGAGCGCGGCCAGTTCGCGGATGAGGATGCCTGACGACCACGCATCCGAAATGATGTGATGCATCGTGATGCCGAACACATGCAGGCGCGCGTGCACGCGGTACAGCACGACGCGATAGAGCGGCCCGGTGGCGAGATCGAATGGGCGGTCGGCTTCCTCGGCGAGCAGCGCGAGCGTGTCGGACTCGCTGGCGACGTCGACGACGTCGAGCGCGACCGGCGCCGGCGGGGCGATGCGTTGAACCCCGAGGCCGTCGACGGCGGGAAACGTGGTGCGCAGGATCTCGTGACGCCGGCTGATTTCACACACGGCGGCGCGCAGGCGCGCGACGTCCAGATCGCCGTCGAAACGCAGCGCGCTCGAAATGTTGTAGGTGGCCGACGGGCCTTCCAGTTGCGCGAGGAACCACAGGCGCTGCTGCGGAAAGGAGAGCGGCAGGTCGTTCGCACGCGAGCGGAGCGGGATGTTGCCGGCCATCGAACCGGTCCGGGGCGACGACGCCTCGATCAGGTCGGACACCGCGCCGATGGTCTGGAGTTCGAAGATGGCGTCGATGCCGATCTCGACGGAGAAGCTGCTCCAGATCCGCGAGACGAGCTGCATGGCCTGCAGCGAATCTCCGCCGTAGTCGAAGAAGCGGCCGGTGAGATCGACGGCCGGATTGTCGAGCACTTCGCGCCAGATGCGCACCAGCTCGAGCTGGATCGGCGTGGCGTCGAGGTTGGCGTCGAGGCTGGCGGCGTCGGGCGCGGCGGTGCGCTCCATGGCCAGGAGCGCCGGGCGATCCAGCTTGCCGTTGGCGTTGAGCGGAAATTCGGCGATCGGGAAAATGTCGGACGGGACCATATAGTCCGGCAGCTTCCCGGCCAGAAAGGCCCTGAGGTCCGCAACGTTCAGGTTCGCGGAACCCTTGACGTAGGCCGCCAGCTTGCGCACCCCGTGGGCGGATTCGCGCAGCATGACCGCCGCGCCGACGACATCCTCGTGCGCGGTGAGCGCGGCCTCGATCTCGCCCAGTTCGACACGGTGCCCGCGAATCTTGACCTGATCGTCGACGCGTCCGTAGCACTGGATCTGTCCGTCGGGCAGCCAGCGGCCGATGTCGCCGGTGCGATAGATGCGCGCTTCGCCGGGAAACGGATGCTCGACGAATTTCGCGGCGGTGACGTCGGGCCGCTGGTGATAGCCGCGCGCGAGGCCGTCGCCGGCGATGCAGATTTCCCCCGGCACGCCGATCGGGACCGGCCGCAGCGCGTCGTCGAGCATGTACACGCGCGTGTTGGCGATGGGCCGGCCGATCAGCACCGTGGGCGGCGTGCCGTCGACGCGCTCGACGATACAGCCGACCGTCGCCTCGGTGGGACCGTACTCGTTGTAGATGTCGAGCGCGGGATCGATCTTCCGCAGCGTCGCGATGTGCTGGGGCGTCAGTTCCTCGCCGCCGACGATCACCTTGCGCACGCCGGAGCGTGACAGGTTCATGTATTCCAGCAGGTGAATGTGGGTGGGCGTGAGCTTGAGGGTGTCGACGCCGCTGCCGGGCTGGAACATCCGGGCCAGGATGGTATCGATGCTTTCCGACTGCGGATAGATGCGCAGCGATTTGCCGCGCACCAGCGGGCAGAAGATATTGGTCAGCGTGAAATCGAAGCAGAGCGAGCTGTACAGGCCGAAACTGCCGGTCGTGCTGTCCGCAAAGTAATACCCGGCGGCCCACGCAATGTAGTGGGCCAGGTTCCGGTGTTCGAGCAGGCAGCCTTTCGGTCGCCCGGTCGAGCCGGACGTGTAGATCACGTAAGCCAGGTTCGCCGGCTCGGCGCGGCAAGGCGGATTGTCCGGCAGCGGCGTCCAGCCGGGGAGCTCCTGATCCAGCAGCAGCGTCACGCCGGAGAATTCGTACCACTGCGCGAGTTGGCTCGATTGGGTCACCAGCAGCGACAGGCCGGTGTCGCCGAGGATGTGATTGATCCGTTCGGGCGGATACGCCGGGTCCAGCGGAACGAACGCCGCCCCTGCCTTCAATATGCCGAGAATCGCGACGATCATCCATTCGGAACGGTCGAGCATGATGCCGACCAGCGATTCCGGCCCGACGCCATGATGGTGGCGCAACTCGTGCGCGAGGCGGTTGGCCTGTGCGTTCAGATCGGCGTAGGTCGTGAGCGAACTGTCGGTGACGAGCGCCGGCGCCGCGGGCGTGCGGGCGACCTGGGCTTCGAACATCTCGACGACCGTGGGATGGCTGGGTCCGGCCGTCGCGGTTTCATTGAAGGAAGCCAGCATCCGGCGCGCTTGCGGCGGGATCGCCTCGATGTCGCCGACCGGCTTGTCGAGGTGTTCGAATTCCTCGAGCACCGCGCCGAGGCTCGTGGCGAAACCGTCGATGAGCAAAGGCTCGATGGCGCCTGCGTAACGAATCTCGATTTCGCCGCGCGTGAGTCGCAGGTGCAACTGCAGGTCGTCGTCTTCGCGGCTTAGCGCGCGGTGCACGCGGTCGTCCACCAGCGAGACCTTCGTGAGCTGCGCGGGATCCATGTCCTTTTCGTTGCGCACGAGCGTGTCCAGCGGGAAATGGTGCTCGGCATAGCTGTCTTCCACGATCCCGGCCACGCGTGACAGGTAGTCGTCGATGCGCTCGTCGGGACGGACCTCGATGATCAGCGGAACGGTGGCGGCACGGGCCGACGGATGCTCGGCAAGCCCCGGCGTGCCGAGCACCGTGACCGGGATCCGGAAGTACTTCCAGAGCAGCAACGCAATGCCCGCGGCCGTGACGGCGAATTCGGCAAGCTCGCCGTCGCCGATGCGCCGCAACAGGTCGAGCGACGCGGGCGTGAGCGGCACCGTGCGGGACAGCAGACGGCCCGGTTGCGGACTCGGGGCGTGCGTGGCGATCCGGTAGACGCCGGTCACCAGGGAAAGGCCTTCGCGCCAGAAACGCGCGGTTTGCGCATAGCGATGATCGGTGACCAGTACGTTATTGTCTTGCACACGAAACTCCTTGAGACGTTTTGTTCATCCGAAACAACCCGACGCAGGCCGCATGGCGGCCGCCGGTCAAACCCCGCCCGGCCCGCATCACGTTTTCTCCTCGAGCGCATCGTCGGCGGTGACTTCGGGCGTGCGCTTCAGGCGCAGGCCGACCCGGACCTTCGGGCCGGCGGCGGGCGCATTGCCGGAGAGCGAAATACGATCGACCGGCGTGGTCGGATCACGGAGAAAGACGTCGTGGATCTCGAGCAGTCGATCGCGCATCGCCGCGATGGTCGCGGGGCGGAACAGGTGGGTGTTGTAGATGAACTGGATGAGGTGCCTGCCGTCGCTTTCCACGATCTGGAAGGACAGGTCGAACTTGGCCGTGGTGTCCATCTGCGAGCGGTCCGTGATGCGAAGGCCCGGCTGAGGCGCCGGCATCGAAATGTGGTTCGCTTGAATGTCGAAGATCGGGAAATGGCCCGCCGGGGTGCGGATCCGTAGATCTTCCAGCAGGACATCGAACGGATAGGACGCGTGCTCCAGCGCTTGCGTGGAGGCTTTCGCGACACCGTCGATCACTTCTTCCACGGTCGCGGATTGCCGCACCGGCACGCGGAGCACGACGGTGTTGAGGAACACCCCGATCTGCGATTCGAGTTGTTCGCTGTCGCGCCCGGCCGACACGCTGCCGATGACGATGTCCTCACGCCCCGTGTAGCGGTGCATCAGCACGCAGAACGACGCCAGGAGCACGGCGTAGAGCGACGTATGGTGAGCGCGGGCCAATTGTGCGAGCCCTTCCACCTGCGGGCCCGACAGTTCGACTTCGAGCGTCTGCCCGGCATGACCGGGCCGCTCGGGGCGCGGGTAGTCGGACGCCAGTTGCAGGCGGGGCAGCGGCGGCGCGAGTTGCTCGAGCCAGTACGCGCGATGCGCGGCGGCACGCGCGCCTTCGAGGCTGGCGTTGTGCCACGCGGCGTAGTCGCGGTACTGGATCGAAAGCGGCGGCAGGTCGCGTCCCGCATACAGCGCATGCAGATCGTCGGTCAGCACGCGGATCGACCATGCATCCGATATCACGTGGTGCATGTTCAGCAGCAGCAGGTGTTGCGCCGGTGAGAGCCGGACCAGCTTGACGCGAAAGAGCGGTCCCGTCGCGAGATCGAACGGCTGCTCGCTTTCCGCGCGGATCAGCGCATCGATCGCTTGCGGCCCGGCATCGTCCGCGAGGTCCACCTGCTCGACGCGGAAACCGGAGGTTTCGCGAGTGAGGATGCGTTGCCGCAGATCGCCTTCGATCATCGCGAACACGGTGCGCAGGCTCTCGTGGCGATCGACCAGCGTGTCGAACGCACGGACGAGGCGCGCCGTATCGACGGCGCCGTCCAGTTGCAGCGCGCCTGCCATGTTGTACGTGGACGGATCCGCGCCGCGGCTGGCGAGCCAGATCCGCTTCTGGGCGCGAGACACCGCGTACGACGATTGCGCGGCAAGGGCCGGGATGATCGCCGCGCCACCGGCGTCGTCGACGGGCGTGGAAGCCAGCTTCCGCGCGAGCGCGCGCGGCGACGGCGCATGGAAGATATCGGCGACCGCGACGTTCAGTTTCAGTTCGCGCCTGATCCGGCTGACCATCTGGATCGCCTTGAGGCTTTGGCCGCCATGCTCGAAGAAATTGTCGTCGACACCGCCCGGCTGGCGGCCGAGCACCTCAGCGAAGATGCGCAGCAGCGCCGCCTCGACCGGCGTCCGCGGTTCGACCGGCACGCCGTCGGGCACGGACGCGGCCTCCGGGAGCGGCAGCGCGGCGCGGTTGATCTTGCCGTTCGGCATGACGGGCAGGGCCGGCAGCAGCATCAAGGTGTCGGGCACCATATGCGCCGGCAGTTTGTCGCGCAGTGCATCGCGCAGGCGTTTGGGCGTCCAGCCGGTGCCCGACGCGTAGCCGCACAGGGTCTTTTCCGCGTCCGACGTGTCGCGGACGACCACGACGGCGTTGGAAATGCCGGCGAGACCGGTCAGCGCGGTTTCGATTTCGCCGAGCTCGATGCGATATCCGCGAATCTTGACCTGGAAGTCGCGGCGTCCGAAGAAGTGGAGATTGCCGTCCGGCCCGAAGCAGCCGACATCGCCGGTGCGATACAGGCGCGCGCCCGGTTCCGGACTGAACGGGTCGTCGCGGAACACCGCACGGGTGCGCGCTTCGTCGAACAGGTAGCCGCGCCCGACGCCGGCTCCGCCGATGCAGATCTCGCCCTTGACGCCGACCGGGCAGAGGTTCATGTCGGCATCCACGACGTAGAGGCGCAGGTTCTCGATGGGGCGGCCGATCGGAATCGCCGGCAGATCCGGCGCGCGCTCCATGCTGTAGTGCGCCACGGAGTCCGACGCTTCGGTCGGCCCATAGGCGTTGATGAGCCGGACCCCCGGATTCAGACGGAACCACGCTTGCGCGGCAGCGGGCTGCAGGGTTTCGCCGATGGTCAGCAGCGTGTCGAGGTGCGGGAAAGCCGGTGCCGCATGCGTTTCCAGCTCGCCGAGAAAGGTGGCCAGATAGGACGGCACGAATTGCATCGCCGTGATGCGGTCGCGCTGAAGGCTGTCGATCAGGCGCGCGGGCTCGAGGATCACGGCATCGGGATAGATCACGGTCGTACCGCCCGACACCAGCGCCGCGAAGCACTGCCAGACCGAAATATCGGAGCAGTGCGAAGCGGTCTGCGCGACCGCGCTCCGCGCGCCGAGCCCGACCCGGCGCGCCATGGCGAGCACGTGATTGAGCATGCCGCGATGCTCGACCATCGCGCCCTTCGGTTGGCCGGTCGAACCCGACGTGAAGATCACGTAGGCCAGGTCCACGGGCCGGCAACGCGGCGTCGCGGGCGCCGGCGCCCCGGCGCCGTGATGGTTGGGCAGCCGGGCGGGATCGACCAGCGGGATCGACGCCAGGGCCGGCGGCGGCACGCAGTCCGTGGCGACGATGACCGTCGGCCGGGCCAGCGTCAGGATGGTCTCGACCCGCTGGGCCGGATAGGCCGGATCGACCGGAACGTAGGCCGCGCCGCACTTCCAGATGGCCAGGATCGTTTCCAGCATCAGCGGCGAGCGCGGCATCCAGACGGCGATCCGGTCGTCCGGCTGGATCGCCGCTGTCTGCAGCAGGTGACCGGCGATCCGGTTGGCGCCCTCGACGAGATCCCGATAGGTGCGGACCTCCGTGCCGTGGCGGACCGCAATGCGCTCCGGATGCGCGGCGGCCGCGGCCTCGATCAGGTCGGGCAGCGTCCGGTCGGACGGAACCGGCGCGACGCTGTCGTTCCAGTCGAGCAGGATGGCGTCGCGCTCGTCCGCGGTGAGGAGCACAATGCCGCGGTTCGGGCGATCTTCCGCATCGGCCAGGCCGGCGAGCAGCGTTTCGACATGGCGCAACAGGCGCACGATCGTGTCGCGGTCGAACCGGCCATCGTCGTACAGCACTTGAAGCGACAGGCGCTTGCCCGGCGTCACGACCAGGGTCAGCGGGTAATTGTTCGGATCGGACACCTGGAATTCGCCGATCCGCAGACCGGGCAGCGCATCGGCCAGCGCTTCCTCGACCGGATAGTTCTGGAAGATGAGCAGGCTTTCGAAGAGCGGCACGCCGGGCGGCAGGCCCGCGAATGTCTGAATGTCGGCCAGCGGATAGTGCGCATACTCCTCCTGCTGCGCGAGATCCATCTGCAGCTGGGCGAGCCACGCGGACGTCGGGCGCGTGTCGATGCGGACCCGCACCGGCAGCGTGTTGATGAACAGCCCGACCATCTCGTCCGACGCCGGCAGCGACGCCGGGCGACCGGAAACGATCGTGCCGAACACGACGTCCGCTTCGCCGCTATAGCGGCCCAGCAACTGCGCCCACGCGCCCTGGGCGAGCGTGTTGAGGGTGATGCGGCGGGTTTGCGCGAAGGCGACGAGCCGCCGCGTCTCGCTTTCGGAGAGCAGCAGCTGTTCTTCCACATAGGCGCCCGGCGCGGCCGTGCCGTCGAGTTCGGGGCGTCCCAACACGAGCGGCGTCGTGGTCGGGAAATCCTCCAGCTTCGTCTTCCAGAAGCGTTCCGCCGCGGCGGCGTCCTGGCGCGCCAGCCAGCGCACGTAATCGGCGAAGGCGGGCGGCGCGGCGCGCTGCGGGGCGCCTTCGTCCGCCAGGTCCTGATAGGTGGCGGCCACTTCGCTCAGGAGCCGGGCGGAGCTCCACCCGTCGAGCAGGATGTGGTGATGGCTCCAATGGAAGCGCCATGCGTGATCTTCCACGCGCAACAGCGCGAGCCGCATCAGCGGCGCCCGGGTAAAGTCGAAGCCGCGTGCCCGGTCTTGCGCGACGTAGGCCGCCCAACGCCGCTCCGCCTCCTCGGCGGACGCCGCGCGCAGATCCTCGTCATGCCAGGGCAAGTCGATACGGCGATGCACGACCTGCACGGGGCTTTCGATTTCTTCCCAGTGAAACGAGGTTCGCAGGATGTCGTGCCGGTGCGCCACCGTCTCCCACGCGCGGCGGAACCGTTCGACGTCGAGTGCCCCGTCGATACGGAAATCGAGGCTGCTGAAATAGGCATCCGATGCCGGTTCGTACAGGCCGTGGAACAGCATGCCCTGTTGAGTCGGCGTCAGCGCGTAGACGTCGGCGATCTCGTCCGGTATGACCGACGCCAGCGCCTGCGGCAGCGCATTCGCCAGCTGGCCCGACGCGGGCCGGGCCGATGCGGACTGGACGGGATGGTCGGCAACCAGCGATTCGAGCGCCGCGATGTAGGCATGCGCCACGCGCCGGATGGTGTCGGCGTCGTGGCAGGCGCGGCTGAATTCCCATGCAACGTGCAGGCGGTTACCGGTCACGTAGGCGTTGATGTCGAGCAGGTGCTCGCGCAGCTGCTTCGCATTGCGGCCGTCTCCGCTCGGCTCCGCGGCCTGTTTCCAGTCGCGGGCGGCGTTCAGCATCTGGTCGGTCTGACCCAGGTAGTTGAACAGCAGCCGAGGCCGCGGAACAGGGCCGTCGAGCCGGTCCCGCAGCAGACCGTAGGTGAGGCCCGCGCTTGGCACGGCGCGCAGTTGCGTCTTGATCGACGCAACCAGGCGAGCCGGGTCGTGCGAGCCGGCATCGACCGTCAGCACGACCGGGAACAGGGACGTGAACCAGCCGACCGTGCGCGAGATGTCGAGATCCGCGATCAGTTCCTCGCGCCCGTGCGCTTCGAGATCCACCAGCACGTCGGCGCATCCGCTCCAGTCGCCCACGGCACGCGCGAGCGCGGCCAGCAGCACGTCGTTGATCTGCGCGTCGTACGCGCGGGGCGCCGCGCCCAGCAAGGCCGCGGTCGCGGATTCGCCCAGCTCGACCACGATCGTTTCGGCGGACGACACGGAATTGGCGGCAGCCGTTGCAGGGCGATCGAGCGGCAGGCCGGGCAGGGTGGCGCGCGCCAACGCCTGCCAGTGGGCGAGGTCGGCGTCGGCGGCGCCGGAGCCGGCCCAATCCGAGATGGCCCGGGTCCATGCGGTCCAGGTCGCGCCGCCGCCCGCGAATTCGGGGGCCTGGCCGTGGCGCAGGCGGGTATAGGCGTCGTACACGGTTTCGAGCAGCGCGCCCCATGACACGCCGTCGATGACCAGATGATGGGCGACCAGCAGCAAGCGCAGCGATCGGCCTTCGTCGACGCGGAACAGGTCCGCGCGCACGACGGGGCCGTCCGACAGATTCAGGCTCGCATGAGCGTGCGCGACGTGCTGCGCGAGCTGATCGCGCCCGATCTCGACTACGCCGACGGGAATCTCCGGATCGTCGACGACTTCCTGGATCCAGCCGGACCCGCCCGCACGAAAGCGCAGCCGCAGCGCGTCGTGCCATTTGACCGCGTGCCGCAGCGCCTGGCGCAGCAACACCGGATCGACATCCGCCGGCACGTCGAGCAGGACCGCCTGGTTGTACTGGTCCTGGTCGTCCTTGCGCTGCGCGAAGAAGTCCTTCTGGATCGGCGTCAGCGGCAGCGGGCCGGACGACGCGACGAACTCCGCCGCGCCGAGCGTGGCGCGGGTGGCCACGGCGGCGAGTTCGGCAACCGTCGGATGCTGGAAGATGAGCCGGGTGGTGAGCTTCAGCCCCGCCTTGGCGGCCAGCGACACGATGCGCATGCTGAGAATCGAATCGCCGCCCAGCGCGAAGAAATTGTCGTGGATGCCCGGCGCCGGAATGCCCAGCGCTTCTCCCCAGAGGCGGCACAGCAGCGTCTCGGCGGGCGTGCGGGGCAAGGTCGGCGCCTGTCCCGCGGCGGACAGCCGCGCGCGGTCCAGCGGGGGCAGCGCCTTGCGGTCGATCTTGCCGTTGCCGCTCAAGGGCAGCGCGTCGAGCACCACGTAGATGCCGGGCACCATGTAGTCCGGCAGCGTGGCGGACAACGCGGCGGCAATCTCCGCGTCGCTCAGCGACGCGCCAGCGCGGAACGCGACATACGCGCACAGCGCGGCGCGGCCGGCGTCGTCGCGATAATCGAGCGCGGCCGCCTGGCGGATTTCCGGAATGGCGGCCAGCGCGTTGTCGATCTCCCCGAGTTCGATGCGGTAGCCGCGGATCTTCAACTGATGGTCCTTGCGGCCGTAGAGCACGATCGAACCATCGGGGAGATAGCAGCCGATGTCGCGGGTGCGGTACATGCGCACACCGCGTTCCGCGCGGAACGGGTCGTCGAGGAACGCTTCCCGCGTGCCGGCTTCGTTGTTGAGATAGCCGCGGCCGACGGCGACGCCGGATACGCACAGTTCGCCGGGAACCCCGATCGGGCACAGGTTCATCTGCGGGTCGACGACATAGATGCGCACGTTGCGGACCGGCTTGCCGACCGGTACGTAAGGCGTGGTCGGCGCGCACGTCATGCGGTGCTGCGCGACGTCGTCGGACGCTTCGGCCGGGCCGTACGCGTTCACCACCGCGATGTCCGGGAACACGTCGAACCACCGCTTCACCAGGGCCGGGCTGACCATCTCGCCGGTGACGAGGAGGTGCCGCAGGTGTCGCATCAGCGCCGGCCGTTCCGACGCGTGGTCGAGCACGGCGGACAGATAGGACGGCACCAGTTCGAGGATGCTGATCCGCGCGGCTTCCAGGGTCGCGACGAAAGACGCCGGGTCGCGGATGCACGCGTCGTCGACGATCACGGTCTTGCCGCCGGCGAGCGGCGCCGTGAAAAATTGCCAGACCGAAATATCGAAGCAATGCGGCGCGGTTTGCGCGATCACCGACGACGCCGAGATCGAAAACTCGTCGATCTCGGCGAGCATGTGATTCAGCATGCCGGCGTGCTCGACCATCGCCCCTTTGGGCTTGCCGGTCGAACCGGACGTGTAGATCACGTAGGCGAGGCTGTCGGCCGACACGGGGCGGCCGGGATTGGCGTCGTCGCCGCCCTCGGTGACGGTATCGAGCGACACGACCGGCGCGAGCGCGGCCAGCTCGGGCGGCAGGAGGCCGTCGCAGGTAATGACGAGCGCGGCGCCGGAATCCTCGAGAATCGTGCGGATGCGGGCCGCCGGATAGTCGGGGTCGATCGGAATATAGGCGGCGCCGCACTTCCAGACCGCGAGGATCGCCTCCATCAGGCGCTCCGACCGGTGCATGCAGATCGCGACCAGCGCGTCCGGCCGCAGCTCGACGGCGGCCAGCAGGCGGTGAGCCGTGCGGTTGGCGCGGGCGTTCAGCTCGCCCGCGCTCACGACGATATCCCGGTACTCGACCGCCGGCCGCTCGGGGTGGTCCGCCGCGGCCTGTTCCAGGCGATGCACCACGGTGCGCGCGGCGTCGAACGGCACGTCGGTATCGTTGAAGGTGTCCAGCAACTGCCGGCGTTCGGCCTCGGGCAGCATCGGCACGCGCCCGAGCAGCCGGTTCGGATCGGCCGCGAATGCGTCGAGCGTCGCGGCCACGTGGCCCAGCATCCGCTGCATGGTGTCTTCATCGAAGCGCCGCGGATCGAACGACAGCTCCATCTTCCAGTCGTCGCGCGCCGTCACGACGAATTCGAGCGGGATGTCGGCGCGGTTGTAAAGCTGCACCTCGTCGACCGCCAGGCCATGCGCGCCGTGCGTCAGCGACGCATCGAGCGGGTAATTCATGAACGTGATGTTGCTCTCGAACAGCGGCGTCGTCAGCGGCACTTCGCTGCAGCGCTGGATATCGGGAAGCGGGGTGTGCTCGAACTGCGCACGGGCGGCCACGCGCGCCTGGATCATCTTCAGCCAGGCCGCGAGCGGCTGCCGCGGATCGACCCGCACCCGCACCGGCACCGTATTGATGAACAGGCCGAGCATGGTTTCGATCCCCGGCAGGTTGGCGCCCCGTCCGGACACGACGGCGCCGAACACCACGTCGGTTTCCCCGCTGTAACGCGACAGCACGAGCGCCCAGGCCGCTTGCGCGAGGGTGTTGAGGGTGACGTGATGCCGGGCCGCGAATTGCCGCAGGCGCGCGCTCAGGTCGGCCGACAGGTCGGCCTGGACTTGCGCGAGGCCCTGGCCGAAGCGCTCGCCCGCTTCCGCGCGCGCTGCCGTGGGCAGCGGGGTCGGCGAGCGGAACCCTTCGAGATAGCGCGTCCAGTATTGCTGCGCGGCTTGCGGTTCGCGCTGCTGCAGCCACTGGATGTAGTCGCGATAGGGGCGCACCGCGGGGAGCGCCGGCGGCACGCCACGCGTGAGCGCGCCATAGACCTCGAAAATTTCCTCGATGACGAGCGACAGGCACCAGCCGTCGGCCAGGATGTGATGGTGGCTCCAGCTGAACAGGTACGTGTCGTCGGCGACGCGCACGAGCCGGCAGCGCACGAGCGGCGCGCGATCGAGCGCGAAGCCCTCGGCCAGATCGTTGTCGAGATGCGCGCGCCACCGCGTGCGCTGTTCGTCTTCCGGCAGGTCGCGCCAGTCGTCCTGCACCCACGGCAGCGCGGCGTGCGCGTGCACGACCTGCATGGGCTTGTCGAATTCCTCCCAATGGAACGACGTGCGCATCACCGGATGCCGATCGACCAGCTGCTGCCATGCGGCATGAAACAGCGCGGGGTCGAGGCTGCCGGTGATCCGGCAACCGAGCTGGTTGAAGCTGCTTCTCGTGCCGGGCGAGTGCACGGCATGAAAGAGCATCGCCTCCTGCATCGGGGAAAGCTCGTAGATATCGGCAATGGTGGGGGATGTCACGATTTGATCCTTGAGACAAGCGCGTCCAACGCTTCCTGGCTGATGCGCGCGGCCGGAAAATCCGTCGGACTCAGCCCGCGCGGGTCGCCGCCGCTGGCCGCGACGATCGACAGCAGACGGCTGCGGTAGCACTGCGTCAGCTGCGCGATGGCGTCCGGCGCGCAGGCTTCCCGGTTGTAATGCCAGGTCAGGCGCAAACGCCCGTCGCACACCATCCCGTTGATCTCGAAAAGATGGCCGCGCCGCGCGCGCGGACTGTGCTCGGGGCTCTGGAAGTCGAGCACCGGCTTCCAGCCCGTGTCGTCGGTCAGCACGCGATCGATCTGGCCGAGATAGTTGAAGCGCACCGGCGCCGGCGGCTGCCGTTCCAGTGCTGCCGCGATGCCGGCGTCCTTGCCGAGGTAGCGTGCGATGCCGTAGCCGAGCCCGCGCATCGGCACCGCGCGCAACTGTTCCTTGACGTTGCGCAACGCCTCGGCCGCCACGGTGGCGTCACCGGCATTCAGGAACACCGGATAGTGCGCGGTGAACCAGCCGATGGTGCGCGACGTATCGACACCGTCGAAGAGGTCCTCGCGGCCGTGGCCTTCGAGATCGACGACCAGCGAAGCGTTGCCGGTCCAGTCGCCGAACGCGAGCAGCAGGGCCGTCAGCAGGACTTCATTGATCTGGGTGTTGAAGGCGCGCGGCACGTCCTGCAACAGCGCGAGCGTCTGCTGGGCGTCGAACTCGATGAACGTCGAGCCGGCTTCGGCGACGGTGCCGACCGGCATGTCGTCGAAGCCGGACGGTTCTTCGGCGTTCGCGTGGAGCCAATAGTCCAGTCCGTCGAGCGCGCTCGCGCCGAGTTCGGACAGACGCGTCGACCAGTCGCGCCAGGCCGTCGTCCTGGCCGGGAGCTGCACCGCTTCGCCCGCCTCGAGCTGGCGGCACGCCGTGTACAGGTCTTCGAACAGGATGCGCCACGAGACGCCGTCGATCACCAGGTGATGCGCCACCACGAGCAGGCGCTGCGGCTCGTCGGGACCGAACTGGAACAGGTGGGCGCGCAGCAGCGGCGGCGCGGACAACGTGAAGCTTTCCTGCATGCGGGTGGCGGTCGCGAGCATCTCGGCCTGCCGCGCGGCGGGTGCCGCGCCGGCCAGCGACGTGACGCCGAGCGGGATCGCCAGCGGCGGCGCCGCATGCGATTGCTGCCACGCGCCGGCGACGCGCTCGAAACTCAGCCGCAGCGCGTCATGATGCGTCGCGACGGCCGCGAGCGCGTGCTCGATCACGTCCGGCCGCAGCGACGCGGGCACCTCGATCATGGTCGACTGGTTGTAGTGGTGCGGATCCGCCACGTCTTGCGCGAAGAACCAATGCTGGATCGGCGTCAGCGGGGCGGGACCGACCACCGGCTCCTGAGGAATCCTGATGGGTGGCGCATCCACGACGACCCGGGCGAGGTCGGCGATGGTCGGATGGGCGAAAAACTGATCGGCGGTGAATCGCAGGCCGACTTGCTGGGCCAGCGACATCACCTGAATGAGCAGGATCGAGTCGCCGCCCAGTTCGAAGAAATTGTCGTGCACGCCGATCGGCTCGCGGCCCAGCACCTCCGACCAGATCGTGCCCAGGCGCGCCTCGACGTCATTGGTCGGCGCGGCATACTCGGTTTCGCTCGCCACGGGCGCCAGTTCCAGCGCGGCGAGCGCCTTGCGGTCGGGTTTGCCGTTCGGCGTCAGCGGCAGCCGTTCGAGCGTCACGATCGACCCCGGCACCATGAACTCGGGCAGGCGTTCCTTCAGGTATTCCCGCAGGCCGGCGACGCTGGCTGTCGCCGTCTCGACGCAGGCCACCAGCTGCCTGTGCTGCGGCGTGTCCTCGCGCACGAACACGATCGCATCCGCGACGTCGGCGTGCTGCCTGAGCGCCGCTTCGATTTCCCCCATTTCGATGCGATAGCCGCGAATCTTCACTTGCATGTCGCGGCGCCCGGTGACTTCCAGGTTGCCGTCAGGCAGCCAGACGCCGAGGTCGCCGGTGCGATAGAGGCGCTCGCCCGGCTCGAACGGGTGGTCGACGAAAGCGGCGGCAGTCAGGTCGTCGCGGCCGACGTAGCCGCGCGCCAGCGCGATGCCGGACACGCAGATCTCCCCCGTGCAGCCCTCGGGCGCCAGTGCCCCGTGCTCGTCGAGCAGGTACAGGTGCGTATTGTGGATCGGCCGGCCGACCGGCAGACGGGCGCCGTAGGCGGTGGCCGGATCGACCACGTAGTCCGCGATGCAGACGGTGGCCTCGGTGGGGCCGTACGAGTTGTGGCACGAGCGTGTGCGGGCCAGCTCGCGGAGATCCGCCACGCGGGCGTTGTCGCCCGCGCTGATGACCCGTTTCACGGTGCCAAGCGCGTTCCAGTCGAGCGCGGCGAGATAGGCAGGCGTCGCGTTGACGGTGGTGACGCCCTGCTGCGCGATATATTCGACGAAACGCGGCACGTCCCGGATCACGGCAGGCTTCGCCAGCACTAGGCGCGCGCCCGCGAGCAGCGTGACGAAAATCTCCATGATCGAGCCATCGAAGCCCGGGGAGTAGAACTGGACGAACCGGTCGGCGGCATCGAAACCGAAGGCGTCCACATGGTATTGCGCCATGTTCAGGAGGCCTGCGTGTTCGAGCACGACGCCCTTGGGCACGCCCGTGGAGCCGGACGTGTAGATGATGTACGCCGCGTCGTCCGGCCGGACCTCGACCTGCGCCGACGCCGATGCGGGCGCCAGCGTGTCGAGCTGAAAGTCGAGGGCGAACATCGGAATCGCCCAGAAATCGGCGAGCAGCGGCAGGTGTTCCGAGTGCGTCAGCAGCGCCTTGACCTTCGCGTCCTCGATCATGAAGCGCAGGCGCTCCTGCGGAAACTCCGGGTCGAGCGGCAGATACACCGCGCCCGCCTTGAGCGCGCCGAGCAGGCCGACGATCCAGCGCTCGGAACGGTCGGCCACCACGCCCACCACGTCGCCGCGTTCGATCGCGTATTCCGTGAGCAGGAAGCTCGCGAGCCGCGACGCCTGATCGTCCAGTTCGGCATAGGTCAGCGATGCGTCGGCGGTCGCCACGGCGATGCTGTCCGGCGCGGCCGCGACCCGCTGCGCGAACTGCGCCAGGAAGGTGCCCTGCACCGCGACGGGCACCGCATGCGAGCGAAGTCGCGCACGTTCGTCGTCGTCGAGCAGCGAGACGGTGTCGAGCGGCGCATCCAGCGTGCCGAAGCCGGCCAGGACGTTGCGCAGGTGTCGCGCGACATGCTGGAGATAATGCAGCGTGAACACAGTCGGCCGGCCCGTCAGCACGATCTCGTAGCGCTCGCGATGCCGGATCTCGATCGACAGGTCGTGGTCCGCCGACGCCCAGTCTTCATGAAGACCGTCGAAGCGCACGCCTACGTTGGTCGTGCGGCGTTCGCCATGCAGCTTGTGCGCCAGCGCGGCGATCGGAAAGTCCTGATACGAATAGCTGCGCTGCACCCTGTCGCGAACCTGGTTCAGATACGCGCGCACCGTGGGGCCGGGCTGGATCGCGTCGAACAGCGGGACGGGGTCGGCGGAACCGCTCGCGGGTTCGACGATCAGGTGCGGCGATTCCACGAACAGGCCGGCCGTGCCGTCGTAGCGCCCGAGGACACGGAACAGGGCCGCCAGCAGCACGACGAAAGCGCCCAGCGCCTGGCCGGCAGCGAGCTTCTCCAGCACCTGCGACGCGTCGCCGTCGAGCTCGAACGTCAGTTCCGGTGCCGGGCCGAGCGGCAGCGCATAGGCTTGCCACGCCTGCTGAAGCCGGAAGTCTTCGTCGATGCGACCGAGCGCGTCGCTCCAGAACGCCACGTGTTCCTGGTATTGCCCGCTGGTTGAGAGCGTGTTGAGATTCAGTTCTGACACAGCACGATCTCCCTCGTCGCGTACAGGATTTCGGAATCGATGCCCTTGGCCTTGCAGTGCGCGACGAACTGGGTGGACTGGATATGGCTGGGCGAGTTTTCGTCGAAGGTGTTGTCGAGGAGGTAATTCAGCCACGGCTCCTGACCCATCGCGTAGACATAGGCCGCGTTGAACGCGAAGTCGTCCACCAGCGCGGCGGCCTCGCCGAACTGGCAGCCCCGCGCACGGCGCGACTGATCGATGTCGCGCGGCAGCGCCTTGGGAAACAGCGGGCCACAGACCCAGGACGGCGGCGCGCCCTCGGTTTCCATTCCGACGAACAGGGTGTCCGGCTTGCCGGCGACGCGGAAGACATGCTCGTAAAGGGTGGGGTCCAGGTTGCACGAATCGGCGATGCACAGCACCGAGCGCGTGCCGAAGCGGATCATGAAGCCCTGCTTGCTCTGGATCGCCAGATCGTTGTGTTCGCCCAGGAACGGAATGGCGGTGATGGCGCCGTTGGTCAGCTTGATTTCCTGAGCATCCCGAACTTCCAGCACGTCGTTGAAGCCGAGCTTGCGCAACGCCAGTTGCAGTGACGGATCTTGCGGAAAACCGTCCAGGTTCCTGCCGACCACCACGGTCTTGACCTTGTGGCGAAGCTGCAGCAGCGTTTCCAACACAATGTGATCGTGATGGCTGTGCGTGATCAGCACGTAGTCGATCTGGTCCGGCAGGTCGGCGAAGGTATAGCGCGGCAGCGCGCTGTCGTAGCCGTAGCTGATCACCGGATCGATCAGGATGCTCACGCCGCGGCTCTGAATCAGCAGGCACGCGTGGCCGTAGTAACGGATGCGGATGTCGTCTCCATCGAACGAGCGATCCGGTTTCGGTGCCGGCGCCTCCTCGACGAAGAACGAGCGGAACAGCGGCTCGTCCTTCTCCTCCACACGCATCAGATCGACGATTTTCGCGTAGCTGCCGGGGGTGTCGCGCATGCGGAACAGCACGTCGAGCGCGCGATCGTCGAAGGCCGTGTTGCTGAACACCGTGCGCTCGTCGCTGAGCCGGGGCGTGCTGAGAATGAATGGCCGGGGCGTGTGCTCGTCGATCGCCGACAGCGCGATGCTCTGCGCGTCGCGCACATAGAGCGGGCTCGCGTACAGCAAGCTCTCGTAGACCCGGAAGGACGGGTTGTGGTTCAGGTCGTAGTAGATCTCGACATAGCCTTTCAACACCTCGGGAATCTGCGGGTAGAGCGGGTCCGACGCCATACCCTTGGCCTGTTCCAGCAGCAGCGTGGAGAATGCCTTGTAGGCCTTCGCCAGTTCCAGTTGCCCGGTCGCGCGCCGGGTGGTCTGCTCGATCAGCGCGCGGATTTCGTCGACGCGCTTGCCGTCCAGGTCGAGGAACGGGCCGCCGCGCATCGCCGGATCCTTGCACGCCGCCGCATGCATCATCGGCGACGCGACATAGGACTTCATCAGCGGCAGGAACCGCTCGGCCACGTTGAGTGCGGCGGTCAACGGCGGAAGCGTGTGAAACCACGCGTACCAGCCGTTGATCAGCGGTTCGAACTGGATGTTTTGCCGCAGGTAGACCTGCGTGTTGGACGAAATGGTCAACGAAGGCTCCTTAGAATGCACTGAGTTCGACGGTGGGCTGGCGGGCTTCGGCCTGCAGCACGGGTTGTCCCAAGGTCAGGTTCCGGATGCGAACGCCCGGATTGGCCAGCACTTCGCCGATGACGGACGTCAGCTCGTTGGCAAGGCCTTGCACCAGCGCCTCGCTGAACCGCCCGGCGTGATAGACGACGCGGATCGCGAGGCCCTCGGCGCGCGGCTCGGCCAGGAACCAGAAGTCCGTCGCGGCTTCCGTGTCCGCACCCTGCAGGTCGTGGTCCGGCAGCTCGGCGATGCGCACTTGTCCCGCGTAGCGATCGACGGCGCCTTGTCGCTGGTTCTGCAGCGTCAGCCCGATGTCGAAGAGCGGATTGCGTCCCGCGACGCGTTTGATGCGCAGTTCATCGAGCAGGCGATCCAGCGGATACAGCGGGTGCGAGAACGCTTCGAGCGTGGTGTCCCGCACCCGGGTCAGCAGCGTATCGAAACGATCGTCGCCGGCGACGCGATCGCGCAGCGCCAGCACGTTCAGATAGGGGCCGACCTGCGACTCGAGTTCGGGAAGCTCGCGGCCCGCGACCGGCGTGCCGACGACGATGTCCTCCTGGCCGGAGCGGCGGTAGAACAGCGCCTTGATCGCGGACAGCAGCGCGATGAACAAGGTCGCGCCGTGGCGTTTGCCGAGCGATTCCAGCGCCGTCGTCTCGGCGGCGGGCAGCTCGAACCGCCAGGTTTTCCAGCTTGGCGCGGCCGGCTGCTCGACGTCGCCCGGCAGTTCCAGCGCGCGCAGGCCGCCGCCCAGCCTGGTCAGCCAGTATTCCTTCATGCGTTCGCCGTCCGGCCCGGCGAGCAGGCGGTTCAGCCAGCCGGCGTAATCCTTGTACTGGATCGAGAGCGCGGGCAACGGATTGTCGCGACGCTGGACCAACGCGTCATAGATCGTCGACAGATCGTCGAGCAGCACCTCCGTCGACCAGCCGTCGCTCACGATGTGATGCATCGTGCAGATGCAGACGTGGCGGACTTCGGAGAGCCTGAGCAGCTTGACGCGGAACAGCGGCCCGGTGCCGAGATCCATCGGCGCGAGCCGTTCGCGCGCGGTGATCGACATGGCCTGGGCATCGCGGTCCTCGGCTTCCTGCAAATCGATGACATCGACCGGGAATGCGGCTTCGCCCGGAGGCAGCACCTGCTGGACCGGCTGATTGCCGGACAGCACGAAACGCGTGCGCAAGATTTCATGCCGTTCGCTCAATGCACGGAACGCCCGCACGAGCGCGTCCACGTCCAGCACCCCCTCGAACAGCAGGGACGTGGGCAGCGGCCCGCCGGCTTGCGCCCCATTCAGGCGATCCTGGACCCACAGCCGCGTCTGGGCGGGAGAGAGTGCGTAATGTTCCTGCGCCGGCAGCGGCGTCACCGGCGCGTAGTCGATCGGCTGCGTATCCGCGATGCGTTTCGCGAGGCTCGCAATGGTGGGGTGCGAGAACAGGCTGCGGATTTCCAGTTTCACCCGCAGGTCGCGGCGAATGCGCGCGGCGACCTTCGTCGCGGAAAGCGAATTGCCGCCCAGCTCAAAGAAATTGGCGGTGGTGCTGATCCGGGCCTGGCCGAGCACTTCCTGCCAGATCGCCGTCAACTGCGCTTCGAGCGCGTTGGCGGGCGCAACGTGGTCCAGGCCGTCGCCGGGTTCGGGCAGTCGGGCGCGATCGAGCTTGCCGTTGGGCAGTTGCGCGAACGCGGGCACGACGACGAATGCGGACGGCACCATGTAATCCGGCAGCCGTTGCCGCAGGTGCCCGCGTACCGCTGCGATCAGTTCGGCTTCGGCGTGCGACGAGCGCAGCCATGCGACGAGCCGCGCGCCATCGTCCGCACCGCGCAGTGCCACGACCGCGGCCTCGACCAGCGGATGCGATGCCAGCGCCGCCTCGATTTCACCGGGTTCGATGCGCAGGCCGCGCAGCTTGATCTGATGGTCGATGCGGCCAAGGAACTCGATGTTGCCGTCGGGCCGGTAGCGCGCGAGATCGCCGGTGCGGTAGAGGCGGGCATGCGGGTCGGCAGAGAACGGATCGGCGATGAACTTCTCGGCGCTCAGTTCGGGCTCACCGTGGTAGCCGCGCCCGACCGGCGTGCCGCCGATCAGCAGCTCGCCCGCCACGCCGACCGGCACCGGCTGCAGCTGCGCGTCCACGATATAGAGGCGCGTATTGGCGATGGGCCGGCCGATCGGCACGATGCGGTGCGGGTCGTCGCGCCGGCATTCCCAGGCGGTTACGTCGACGGCGGCCTCGGTGGGGCCGTAGAGGTTGAACAGCCTGACGTCCAGGCGTGCGAGGCAACGCTGCTGCAGGTCGTATGGCAGCGCCTCGCCGCTGCACACGACGCGGCGCAGCGACGTGCAGTGCACGTCGAGGTCCGGATGATCGAGAAAGGCACGCAGCATGGACGGCACGAAATGGACTGTGGTGATCCGTTCGCGCTCGATGAGTTCGACCAGGTAGTCGGGCTCGCGCTGGCCGCCGGGCCGGGCGAACACGAGGCGCGCGCCGGTGACGAGCGGCCAGAAGAATTCCCAGACCGACACGTCGAAGCTGAACGGGGTCTTCTGCAGCACGGCATCGTCGGCGCCGAGCGTGTACGCGTGTTGCATCCACAGGATGCGGTTGGTGATGGCGCGATGGGTGTTGAGCGCGCCCTTGGGCCTGCCGGTCGAACCGGAGGTGTAGATCATGTAGGCGAGGTTCTCGCCGCTCAGCGCGGGCGCGGGGTTGGACGCGGGCGCGGCATCGAGGTCGAGCGTGTCGCGATCGACGACGATCACGCGGGCGTCGGTATCGGGCAGCGCGTCAAGCAGATGCTGCTGGGTGAGGAGCCAGCGCAGCTGCGCGTGGTCGATCATGAAGCGCACGCGCTCGGCGGGGTATTCGGGGTCGACGGGGACGTAAGCGCCGCCGGCCTTGAGGATCGCGAGCAGCGCGACGATCATGTCGAGCGAGCGCTCCATCGCGACGCCGACGAGGGCATCGGGGGCGACGCCGAGCTCGATGAGGCGATGGGCGAGGCGATTGGCGCGCAGGTTGAGTTCGGCGTAGGTGAGCGCGACGTCGTCGTAGACGGCGGCGACGGCCTCGGGCGAGCGCTCGACCTGCTGTTCGAACAACCGGTGCAGCGGTTGCGCGGCGGCGTCACCGAAATCCGTCTCGGTCCGGTTCCACTCGACGGTCAGCAGGTTCCGCTCTGCATCGCTCGTCAGCGGCAGCCGCGCAACGGCGGCCGACGCATCGTCCGCGACACGCGTCAGCAAGGTCCGGTAGAACCCGAGGAAACGTTGCACCGTGCTCTCGTCGAACAGATCGCTGTTGTAGTCGCAGTCGATCAGCAGAGCCTGCCCCGCGTCGAGGACGTTGACGTTCAGATCGAACGCGGTATGGCGGATCAGCGGCGTGACCAGGCCGACCGTCAGGCCGGGCAGTTCGGGCAGCGCCGACACGGGTTCCAGATTGAAGACGACCGACACCAGCGGGGCGGCGTTGAGATCGCGCTGCGCGCCGATTTCGCGGACCAGTTCGGCGAACGGGAAATCCTGGTGCTCGAGCGCGTCGAGCAGGTTCTGGCGGGTGCCCGCCAGGAAGCCGGCCACGGTGGCCTGCTCCGGCAGCGTGGAGCGCAACGGCAGCAGATGCGTGCAGTAGCCGGCGAGGCGATCGCTGCCGGCCACGGAGCGGCCGGTCACCGGGATGCCGGTGACGATCTCCTGCTGGCCGGCGATGCGGTGCAGGAACAGATTGAAGCCCGCGAGCAGCATCATGTAGAGCGTGCAGCCGTTCTGACGGGCGGCGGTGCGCAGCGACGCGGCCTCTGCCGCGTCCAGATGCAGGGACACGCGCGCGCCGTGAAACGTCTTCACCGCGGGCCGCGGGTAATCCAGCGGAAGATTCAGCGGTTCGGTCTGGCGCGCGCATTGCGCCAGCCAGTACGCGCGATTCGCCTTCGTTTCCGGGCTGTGGCGCTGGCCGTCGAGCTGCTTCAGGTACTCGCGGAACTGCAGCGGCGCCGCGGCCGGTGCAGCCCCGGCATAAGCGCGGGCGAGATCCTCGAGCAGGATGCCGAACGTCGAGCCGTCACAGATGATGTGATGGGCCGTCATCACCAGCAGGTGACGCGTGCTGTCCAGGCGCACGATCGCGGCGCGAAAGAGCGGACCGTTCACGAGGTCGAACGGCTGGCGGCTTTCGTGGTCGCGCCACGCGTCCTGGTTCGTGTCGATCAGCGGAATCTGTAGCGTCAGCGACGGATGCACGATCTGGCCCGAGCCGTCCGGCGTCAGCGTGGTGCGCAGCGCTTCGTGCCGGTCGACGAGACCCTGCACGGCCGCGCGCATGGCGGCCTCGTCGAGCCGGCCATTCAGTTCGAGGGTGGTGTTGACGTTGTAGGCCAGCGATCCTTCGGGCTCGACTTCCGACAGGATCCACAGCTGGCGTTGCGCTTCGCTCAGCGCGGCCACCGTGCCGTACTTCGAGTGAGGCCGGATGAAACCGCCCCGGCGCAGGTCGGCGACGCTGTCCTTCACCGCCCGGATGAACCGGTCGATATCGGCTTCCGTATGCGCGGTGGACAGGAAGCAGGTGCGCCACTCCCAGATGTAGATGCCCTTTTCGAGCATGTGATAGAAGAACAGGTCGAGGTTCTCGGTGAATTCGAAGCGGAACATCGAGCCGAACCACGTGACCTTGATCGGCGCCTCGGCCTCCGCGAAAAACGCATTCAACGTTTCGGCGATTTGCGCGGTCCGTTCGTTGAGCGCCGCCTGCAGCGCCGGCCCCTCCTGTTCGATCTTCTCCAGCACGGCCAGCGCGGCCGCCATCGCGAGCGGATACTGGCAGAAGGTGCCGCCGAACGCCGTGCGGTCGGCGGCGGGGAACGAGTGGTCGCCGTAGGTCCACATGCCGCCGTCGATGGCGTCCATGAAGCGGCTGGAACCGGCGATGACGCCCAACGGCAGGCCGCCGCCGATGATCTTGCCGTATGTCGCGAGATCGGCCCGGACCCCGAACATGGCCTGCGAGCCGCCCGGATGGACGCGGAAGCCGGTGATCATTTCGTCGAAGATCAGCGCGATTCCGGCCTCCTCGGTGATGCGGCGCAGCTCCTTGAGGAACGCAACGGGCTGCAGGGACGGGTTGCGGCTCTGCACCGGCTCCACCATCACGGCGGCGAGGGTCGACGCCATCCCGCGAATGGCCTCGAGCGCGGCGTCGCTGCCGTAGTCGAGCAGGATCATGTTCTCGACCGAACCGAACGGCACGCCGGGGGCGATGGTTTCCGTCACGCCTTCCGCGTTCGCCGCGGCGAGCGTGCCGTCGGCATGGCCGTGATACGAATGCGTGAACATCACGATCTTGTCGCGCCCGGTCACGGCGCGCGCGAGCCGCATGGCGGTCATGACCGCCTCGGTGCCGGTGTTCGAGAAAGCCACGCGATCGAGACCGGTGACGCGCGCAAAGCGCGCGGCCACTTCGCCGACGAGGCTCGAGCGCGCGCCCAGTTCGAGCGGACGTTGCCACTCGCGGGTGACCTGATGCTGGATGAAGTCCGGCGTGTGGCCGAACAGATGCACGCCGAAGCCCATCGTGAAATCGATGTACTCGTTGCCGTCGATATCCCACAGCCGCGAACCGGCCGCGCGATCGCCGACGATCGGATACAGCATCTCCTTGGTCGAAAACCGGAAGCCGACCGTGGCGCGGCTGTCGGCCAGCACCGGGCGGGACGCCTGCACCGATTCCTTCGATTTCCGGGTGCGCGTCGTGTAACGCACGATCAGCGCTTCGAGATGCTCCTGCTGCACGGCGGACAAGCCACGCGCCCGCTGCTCGACCGGGCTGCCCCACGGCATCATCGGCTTGGCCGGCCGATTGTCGGCCGCGGCCGCGGCCACAGTTGCAGGCGCGGGCTTCGTTGCGGGCCCGGCGGCCGGGGCCGCGATCGCGGCCTTCGGTGTGACGTTGGCGACGCTCGCAGCGCTCGCGACGGCTTGCGCGGCGATCGTCGCCGGCCGGACGCCGGCCTGGCCGGTCAGCGACGTGCGCAGCAATTCCATCTGCTGGCCCATGACGCGGGACAGCAACTGATTCTGCTCCCGCAATACGCGCTCGACCGTGGAGCCGCCTTCGGCCGCCACCCATTCCGCCGGGGCGGCGGCGAGCGGCGCAAGCGCCGCTTCGGACGGCGCGACCGCCACCGCGGACAGCCCGGCTTCGGCCGTGGCCTCGGGCTCGGCCGGGGCGGCAGCCGCCGGCAGATTGTCCGCGACGTACTCGGCGAGCGCCTGCACCGTCGCCAGGTCTTCGAAGAAGCGGCGCATGACCAGCTTCACGCCGTACTGTTTCTCGATGTGCCGGATGGCCTCGATCAGCACGATCGAGTCGGCGCCCATCTCCAGGAACGGCAGGTCGATGTTGATGGTGGCGGGATCGGCCTGGATCAATTCGCCGATCTTGCCGCGAAGCCATTCGAGAACCTCGCCGCTACGGTTGTGCGTCGGCGTTGCAGCGATGGGTGATGCGCTTGTCTGAGTCATGGACATGTCCGCTTTCTGGAACCAGGTACGGCTGCGTTGGAAGGGATAGGACGGCAATGCGACGCGCGTGGGCGCGGGTGTTTCGGTGGGGGCCCAGTCGACATCGACGCCGCGCGCATAAAGGCTCGACAGCGTTTCGATCAGCGCTTGCTGCTCGACTTGCGGCCGCTGCAGCGCAAGGAACTGGATCCCGGCGTCCGGCGCACAGCACGCGCGGGCCAGGTTGACGAGCACCGGCTTGGGGCCGATTTCGACCAGCAGGTTGAACCCGGCTTCGGCGAGGCGCTCGACGCTGCTCGCGAACTGCACCGGCTCCCGGCAGTGACGGCGCCAGTATTCGTCGGTGGGCGCCTCGTCCATCACGGCGCCCGTGAGATTGGAATAGAACGGGATCGCCGGGCGCGTGGCGCGTACTGCTTTTGCCACGGCCTGGAAGCGGTCCAGCATCGGCTCGACCAGCGGCGAGTGGAACGCGTGCGACGTATTGAGCTGCACGGACCGGATGTCCAGCACCGCGAACGCTTCGACCAGCGTCGCGATGCGCTCGCGCTTGCCGGAGATCACGATGCTGGCCGGACCGTTGACGGCCGCCACCGCGACCTCGTGCGGCCACGCTTCGATCACGCGCTCGACCGTGGCGAGGTCGGTGAAGATGGCCGCCATCTCGCCGTCGCGGGGCAACGCCTGCATCAGCCGGCCGCGTTCGGCGATCAGCCGCAGGCCGTCTTCCGGCGAGAAGACGCCGGCCGCGCAAGCCGCTGCGTACTCGCCGACGCTGTGTCCCATCACGGCGTCGGGCACCACGCCGAACGACGCCAGCAACGTGGTGAGCGCGAACTGCAGCGAGAACAGCGCCGGCTGGCTGTAGCCGGTCTGGTGGATATCGTCGTTCTGGGCCGACAGCACCTCGAGCAACGGTTTGTCGAGCAGCGGATCGGCCACCGCACGGCAGCGGTCGATGGCGTCGCGGAACACCGGATAGGCGTCGTACAGACGGCGGCCCATGCCGGCGTATTGCGAGCCCTGACCGGTGAACAGGAACGCCATCTTCACCCGCGGGGGCTGCGCCGCGTCGGCCGGTTCCTTCGCCTGGAACGCGCGCAGCTTTTCGATGGCGTCCTCGAGCGACGTCACCGGCAGCGCCAGCCGATGCGCGAAATGCGAGCGGCCGGTCGATGCCGAAAAGGCCACGGCCGCGATATCGAGACCGGGTTCGGCTTCGAGCCGCCGCTGATAGCGCCGGCCAAGCTCGCGCAATGCCGCCGGCGTCTTGGCCGACAGGACCAGCGGATGCACCTTGTGCTTCGACGGCGTCGCCTGCCGCACCGGCGCGGGCGCTTCTTCCAGCACCAGGTGCGCATTGGTGCCGCTCGCGCCGAACGCGCTGACGCCGGCGCGCCGCGGCCGCTCGCCGCGCGGCCACGCGCTCGCCTCGGCGCAGACCTCGATCGGCAGCGCGTCCCACCGCACCAGCGGGCTCGGCTGGCGGAAATGCAGGTGGGCGGGAATGCGGTCGTGGTTCAGCGACAGCACGACCTTGATGACCCCCGCGATACCGGCGGCGGATTCCGTGTGGCCGATGTTGGTTTTCACCGAGCCGATGCGCAGCGGCCGGCCGTTGCCGCGGTCGGCGCCGAACACCGTCGCCAGCGCCTCGACCTCGACGGGATCGCCCAGCGGCGTGCCGGTGCCGTGCGCTTCCACGTAATCGATGGAGGCGGCGGGAAGCCCGCCCAGCGCCTGGCGGATGACGGCTTCCTGCGCGCGGCCGTTCGGCGCGGTAAAGCCGCTCGACGCACCGTCGTGGTTGACGGCCGAACCGCGGAGCACGGCCAGCACGCGGTCGCCCGCGGCGAGCGCATCGGACAGGCGCTTGAGCACCAGCGCGCCGCAGCCTTCGCTGCGCACGAAGCCGTCCGCCGCCGCGTCGAAGGTCTTGCAGCGGCCGTCCGGCGCCAGCGCCCGCGTGCGCGAGACGGCGATCGAGTTGTCCGGCGACAGGATCAGGTTGACGCCGCCCGCGATCGCGAGATCGCACTCGCCGCTGCGCAGATTCTGGCTGGCGGTATGGATCGCGGTGAGCGACGACGAGCACGCGGTGTCGATCGCCATGCTCGGCCCCTGCACACCGAGCCCGTAGGAGATGCGGCCGGCCGCCGTATTGAGCGGATTGCCGGTGAAGAAATAGCCGTCGATGCCGCTGCCGCCGCCGTTGCGAAGCTGCAGATTCGCGTAATCGTTGGTGGTGATGCCGACGAAGACGCCGGTCCGGCTGCCCTTGAGACTGTCGACGGGAATGCCGGCGTGCTCCAGCGCTTCGTGACTGACTTCGAGCAACAGGCGCTGCTGCGGGTCCATCGCGGCTGCTTCGCGCGGCGTGATCCGGAAAAACGCCGGATCGAACTGATCGACGTCTTCGAGAAAACCGCCGAAGCGGCAGACCATCCGGCCCGGCGCTTCCGGATCGGGATCGTAGTACGCGTCGACATCCCAGCGCTCGCGCGGCACTTCGGAAATCGCATCCACGCCGTCGTTCAGCAGCCGCCAGTAGGCGTCGAGATCGTGCGCGGCGCCCGGAAACCGGCAGCTCATGCCGACGATCGCGATCGGTTCCGGCGTGCCGGGCTCGCGCGGCGCAACGGCTGGCGCGGCCGGCTGCGACGGCACGGCCTGCGCCGGCGCCGCGCTCGCGTCCGGCGCCGTGGGGGACGACTGCTCCGCCAGGAAATCCGCGAGGGCATTGACCGTCGGATGATCGAACAACAGCGCGACCGACAACGGGATGCCAAGTACTTTCTCGAGCTGCGTGCGCACATCCAGCGCCATCAGCGAATCCATGCCCATCTCGAAGAAGCCGAGGTCGCGGTCCAGCGTCGCCGCGCCGAAGCCGAGCACCTGGGCCACCGCGCGATCGATGCTGTCCGCCAGCAGGCGCTTTCGCTCGCGGGGTGAGGCGTCGCTCAACGCGGGCATCGCCAGCGCGCTTGGCGCGGCTGCGGCCACCCGCACGCGGTCGAGGAACGGCTTGGGTCCGCGCGCCTCGTAGGAGCCCTGGAACAGCGCCAGGTCGATATCGACGACCGCGATCTGGGGCACGGCGGGGAGACGATCCAGCACGTCGAGCGCGCGATCCGCCGCCAGCGAGCGGATCCCGACACGCCGCAGCAGCGCTTCCGCCTCGGGGAACGTCATGCCGCCTTGCGCCCACGGCCCCCAGTTCACGCTCAGGGCCGGCAGGCCCAGGCCGCGGCGATGATGCGCGAGCGCGTCGAGGAATCGGTTCGCGGCACTGTAGTGCGCCTGGTCGCGCGAACCCCACGCGGACGCGATCGACGAAAACAGGATGAAGAAATCGAGCGGGAACGGTTCGCTGTGCTGATGAAGCAGCCAGGCGCCCGCGACCTTCGGTTGCAGGACAGCTTCCAGTTCCTCGCGCTCGACCTGCATCAGCGGCTTGTAGCCGACGATGCCGGCCGCGTGCACGATGCCCCGCAGCGGCACGCCGTCGCGCCGGAGCGCGGCGAAGAAATCGGCGACCGCCACCGGATCGGCGATATCGAGGCGCTCGCAACGCACGGATAGGTTCCGCTCGCGCAGCTCGGCGATCGCCTGCCGGCTCTCGTCGCTCCTGGGCCCTTGTCGGCCGACGAGGATCAGCGTGCGTGCGCCGTGTGCCGCCAGCCACCGGGCGGTGTGCAGCCCGAGCGCGCCGAACCCGCCGGTGATCAGGTAGGCCGCTTCCGGGTCGACCCGCAGCGCGGCCGTTTCGGCGGGCGCGAGTGGGCTCAGGCGCGCGACATGGCGCACGTCGTGCCGCAACGCCACCAGCTCTTCACGGCTTTCACCGAGGATTTCCTGAAGCAGCGCCTGCGTCTCGTCCTCCGGCGCGGCCGGATCGAGATCGATCGAGGTGCCGAACCATTCCGGATGCTCGATCATCGCGCCCCGCGCCAGCCCCGACAACGCAGCCTGTGCGAGCCCCGATACGCGGGGCGATTCGCCGGCTTCCACCGCGTCGCGCGTGACCACCCAGATCCTGGGGCGGGTCGACGACGCCCAATCGCGCTCGCTGCCGACCAACGCGTGCACGAGGTGCAGCAGGGCGGTGGCCATGCGCGACGCGCCGACGGCTTCGTCCAGCGCCCATAGAAACACGATGCGCTGGCCCGGGGCGGCAGTCTCGTTCAGCAAGCGGACGAAATGATCCGGCCGCTCGGGCGCGACTTGCCAGCCCGCTTCCGCGCCGCCGCCATGGTCGGGGCCGGGGCGCACCAGCGAGCAGGATGCGCCGCGCGCGCGCAGCAGGTCGGCGAACCGCTCGCCGACACCGCTTTCGTCCGCGAAAATCAGCCACGGCGACGCGTCGGCGGCGAATCGGGCCTCCGGCAACGCGGGTTGCGGCTCCCATGCGACGTGATAGAGCGGGTGGGCGTTCGGGGCAGCGGTTCCGGCGGGAGCGAACGCAGTCTGAAGCAGGTCCGGAAAGGCGTTCAGCACGTCCTCAGAGTACTTGCCCGACGTCTTGAGGTGCCGCAACGCTTCCGCGATGCTGCCGGCATCCATGCCGACGATGGGCGACGGCGTTTTCTCCAGACCGAAGCGCTGCCGCTCGAACGGGTAGTTCGGCAGGGTCGTGGCGGGCTGGGCCGGCACCGGGAACAATGCGTTCCAGTCGAACTGCGCGCCCTGCACATACAGCGCCGCGAGTGCGCGCTCCAGTGCATCGCCGGCGCATGGCGGCGGCAGCCAGCCGTCGGCAAGCCCCTCCGGCGCGGGCGGCGCTTCGGCCTGCGCGTTGGCCTGCGCTTCGGGTCGATTCGACAACTCGGCAAGCTGCAACCAGTACTGGGGATGCGTGACCTCGTCGGTCACGTCGGTGCCGAGGCAGCCGGAAACCAGGCGGACCGAGGGCCGTGCGAGGGGCATGTCCTGAAGCGCGGCGCGCAACGCGTCGGCATCCGACCGGGCTGCGACGACGCGCAGCGCGTCGGCCACGCTGATGACCCCCGCCACGCAGGCCGCGACATATTCTCCGACGCCGTGTCCCGACACGACGGACGGGCGGATGCCCCATGCGTTCCACAGTTCCGCCCACGCGAACTGGATCGCGAAGCGGCCCTCGTCGGTATCGAGTGCCGCCAGCGGCACCGAGCACCGCGCGAAGGCGTCGCGGAAAAGCGGTTCGGACGCGTGGAGTTCGCGTGCGACGCCGGTGTCCGGCGCACCGAACATGAAGCCGATGCGCAACGCCTTGCCCGTGCGTGCCGCTGCCGCCGACGGTTCCCTCACGCCCGACACATAGGCCGCGCGAAACGGATAATGGGCTCGCCCCGTGGCGGCGGCTCGGCAGATGGCGGCCAGTTCCCGCGGCGTCGCGCCGGCGATCGCGCGCTCGTAGCGTTGCGCGAGCGCCGTGAGCGCCGCTTCGGACCGGGCCGACAGCAGCAGCAGCGCGCGCTGCGCGGCGTGGGCCGGCGCGACGGGCGGTTCCTCGACGATCGCGTGCGCATTGGTGCCGCTGAATCCGAACGCGCTCACCCCGGCGATTCGCCTGCGTTCCCCGCGCCGCCACGCGACCGGGTCGGCCGCCACGCGAATGGGGATGTCCTGCCACGGCGTATGCGGATTGGGCTGCGTGAAATGCAGATGCGCCGGGATCCTGTCATGCTCGAACGCCAGCAACACCTTGATCAGGCCGGCGATGCCGGAGGCCGACTCCAGATGCCCGATATTGGTCTTGACCGAACCGATCACGAGCGGCTCGGCCGCGTCGCGCCCGGGGCCGTAGACGCCGGCCAGCGCCTCGACCTCGATCGGGTCGCCGAGGGACGTCCCCGTACCGTGGGCCTCGACATAGGAGACGTCGCCGGGCACGAGGCCGGCCTGATTCAGCGCGCGACGGATCACCCGTTCCTGCGAATCGCGGCTCGGCACGGTCAGCCCGCCGCCCGCACCGCCCTGATCGACCGCCGTGCCACGCACGATACCGAGCACGCGGTCGCCATCGGCGAGCGCGTCGGACAGGCGCTTGAGCACCACCATGCCGCAACCTTCGCCGCGCACATAGCCGTCTGCCGCCGCGTCGAAGGTCTTGCACCGGCCGTCCGGCGACAGCATGCGCGCTTGCGAGAAACTGACCATCACCTCGGGCGAGAGCATCAGGTTGACGCCGCCTGCAAGCGCCATGTTGCTTTCGCGCGAGCGCAGGCTTTCGCAGGCCAGGTGCAGACAGACCAGCGACGACGAGCAGGCGGTATCGATCGCCATGCTCGGGCCGGTGAGGCCCAGCACGAACGACAAGCGGCCCGCGGCCATGTTCAGCGCGCTGCCCGTGCCGGCGTAGCTGCTCGACGGCGTCGCCGCATTGGACACCTGGATCGCATGGTCGAAGCAGGTAATGCCGACATACACGCCCGTGGCGGACTGCCTGAAGCGTTCGGGCGGGAGATGGGCGTTTTCGAGCGCTTCCCAGGCCACTTCGAGCAGGAGCCTTTGCTGCGGGTCGAGGTAAGTGGCTTCGCGCGGCGCGATTCCGAAGAACGCCGCGTCGAATTCATCCACGCGTTCGAGAAACGCGCCGTGGCGGGTCGCCATCTTGCCGGGCGTGGACGGATCGGGGTCGTAATAGCGATCGATGTCCCAGCGTTCGCCCGGCACTTCGGCGACGGCATCGCGCGCGTGATCGAGCAATTGCCAGAACGCGGACGGCGTATCGCTCTGGCCGGGGAATCGGCAAGCCATGCCGATGACGGCGATCGGCTCGTTGCGGTCCGAACGCAGTGCCGCGATCTCCGCGCGCCGCAGGCGCAGTTCGTCGAGCGCGGCTTTCAGTGCATGCGTGGCCTTGGCGTTCATTGGGCGCCGATCTCCTGGGCGATCAGTTCGGAAAGGTCGTCCTCGTCGAGGTCGTCGGATGCTTCATCGACGACAGGCGCGGGGAGCGACGGCGACAGTTCGTTGAGAACGTACTGGGCGAGCGTTTGCAGGTTCGGATAGGAAAAGAACAGCGTCGCGCGAAACGGTCGTCCGAACACCTTGTTGAGGCGGTCGGTCAGTTCGAGCGCGACCAGCGAATCCAGACCGAGATCGAGCAGCGATTGCTCGGCATCAATGGCGTCGGGGCCGGACAGACGAAGGGTCTCGGCCAGCATCTTCGCGAGCGTGTCGGTGATGAGCTCGACCCGCTCGCGCGGCGCGCACGCATGCAGTTGGCGCAGCAATGCCGTCTCTTGCTGCGCAGGCTGCGCGGCCGGTTGCGCCAGCTCGGAAAACAGCGCCGACCCGGCGGCCGGCGCATCGACCCGGAACAGGGTCGGCCAGTCGATCCGCGCCACTCCGGACTGGGCGACGCCGGACGCCATCAGCCGTTCCAGCGCCGCGATGGCCAGTTCGGGCGACAGCGTGCCGACACCGAGCGCGGCCAGCTGTTCGTGCGCGCGCCGTCCATAGTCGGTCGCGGCGTGGCCGATCTCCGCCCACGGCCCCCAATTCACGCTGAGCGCCGGTTTTCCGTGCGCGCGCCGATGCTGCGCGAGGGCGTCGAGGAAGCTGTTCGCCGCCGCGTAGTTGCCCTGGCCCGGCATGGTGATCAGCGCGGCCATCGACGAGAACAGCACGAAATGATCGAGCGGCAGGTCGGCCGTCAGCTCGTGCAGATACCACGCGCCATCGGCCTTGCCGCTTCCGGCGCGATGGAAGGAATCGTCGTCCTGGCGCGTGAGCAGCGCATCGTCCAGCGCGCCGGCGAGGTGAAAGACCCCCTTGAGCGGCGGCATCGAATGCGCGATTTCACCGAGCGCTTGCGCGACGTCCTCTCGACGCGACAGGTCGGCGCGAATGAACCGCGCGTCGAGCGTGCTCAGGATTTTTTCGGCCGCGGGGGAGGGCGCGCCGCGCCCGAGCAGCACGACCTTGCCGGCGCCGTTGGCGGCAAGCCAGGACGCGAGCCGCAGGCCGAGCCCGCCGAGCCCGCCGGTCACCAGATAGGTCGCGTCGTGGTGGAATCGGATCGGACGGTGGCTGACGAATTCGCGATTGTCGCGGGCGATACGCGCGACGTAGCGCTGTCCGCCGCGAAACGCGATCATGTCTTCACGGCCGCCGGCCTGTACCGCCTGCACGATGTGCGCCGCCGACGGCTGCGCGGGATCGAGGTCGATGAGCCCGCCCCACAGCGCCGCATGCTCCACGGCGATCGCCCGCCCCAATCCCCACAGGGGCGCCTGCGCCGGGGCGGTCGATTCGCCGTCCAGCACGTTCATCGCGCCCGACGTCACCAGCCACAGACGTGGCTGCCGCGCCGCCGGTGCGCGTGACGCAAGCGCCCTGACCAGTTGCAGCACGCTCGCGCTGGCACGCCGTCTCGCCGCGATGTCGGCCGGCGCGAGATCGAGACTCCACAGGTGAACGATGCCCTTCAGCGGCCGGTCGGGCGCGGGCAGTTCCGGCGTCGCGTCGGCGAAGCGCAGCGTGCACGTATCGCCCGCGCTTTCCAGCAGGTCGGCCAGTTGCGCGCCGACGCCGCCGCGGTCCGCGAGAATCAGCCACTCGCCCTGCGCGGACGCGCCGGTTGCCGCGTCGACGCTCGACGGTCTCCACACGCGTTGATAGAGCAGCGCGGACAAGTCGTGCCGCTCGACGGTGGACGCGGAACGCACATGCTGCAACCGCAGCGCATCGATCTCGATCAGCAGTCGCCCGGCGAGGTCATGGACGCGGATATCGCCCTCCAGCGCGCCTTGCCCGATCGGCTTGCGCAGCGTGGCGTGACTCCATGCATCCGTTGACGACGGCGGCTGATGAACCCGTACCGCACCGATCGAACTGGGCAGGTACAGGTCGCCCGCCTCCAGCGCGGCCGGATCGATCGCGGCGGCGAGCACGCGGCTGCACGCGTCGAGAAAGGCGGGGTGCACCTGGTATTGCGACGATGCCAGCGAGTCGGCCGGCAGGCTGATTTTCCCGAGCGCCTCGCCGGCCGTGCGCCAGATCTGCTGGATCGCGTCGAACACGCCGTCGATCTGCACGCCGTGCTGCCGGACTTCGCCATTGAAGTCCGCGCCTGAAGTCGTTTCGATGCAGCGGGCCTGCACCGCGGCGGCATCGAATCTCGTCGGCGCGGCGGATTGCCTCGGGGCACACAGCTCCCGCAGCCGACGCAACTGCGGAAGATTGCCGAGGATCAGCTCGACCGGCGGACCGAAATCGAGCAGGCAGGCCACTTCGTCCACGCCGATCGACTCGAGATCGCGCACCAGTTCGACGCAGGTTTCCGGCGTGCCGATGAGGCCGCGCGATTGCGCGAAGCGTTCGTAGAGAAACTCGACGAACTCGTCCAGTTCGCGCGCGCCCATCGCGCGCACGTCCACCGACTGGCCGCGGCTCTGCGCCAGCCCGTTCAACAGCCCGATATTGCTGCGGATGTAGTTGCAGAACGGCGCACGCGCCTGCTCGCGCACCCGCGCCGCATCGTCGCCGACGAACGTGTGCAGCATCACGGACACGGTGCCGGCCGCCGGATCGAAGCCATGCGTTGCGCGCGCCGCGCGGTAGAGGGCGATCTTCTGCGCGAGCTGGTCCCGATCCTGGTCGAGCACGTGGGTCAGCAGGTTGGCGCCGACTTCACCGGCGCGCACGAAGGTCTGCGGATTGCTCGCGGCGGTCACCCAGACGGGCAGTTCCGGCTGCACCGGCGTCGGATAGATGCGCAACTGCACCGGTTTGCCGACGCCGTTGCGCGCATCCAGCGACCCGCCGCGCCACAGATGCTGGACGGCGCGCATCGTGGTCAGCATCTCATCGTGCCGGGTCGCATATTTGTCCGGGGCGAACACGAAGTCGTCCGGATTCCATCCGGACGCGAACGACACGCCCACGCGGCCGTTCGACAGGTTGTCCACCATGGACCACTCTTCCGCGATCCGGATCGGGTTGTGCAGCGCTGCGACCACGCTGCCCGCGACCAGCTTCACGCGCTGGGTGGCCGCGGCGAGTGCGGCGTGCAGGACAGCGGGATTCGGGTACAGCGAGCCGAATTCGGTGAAATGGCGCTCCGGCACCCAGACGCTGGAAAACCCGTTCGCATCGGCGAAACGGGCGCTTTCCATCACGAGCTGGTACTTGTTGCCGGACAACGCCTCTTCACTGCTGGCGAAGAACATCAGGCCGAATTTCATGCGTGGCTCCGATCCGATTCGTGAATTTCGGCACTCGCGCATATCTGCCATGACGCGGCGGCGCGGGTGTCCTCGATCCGGTGATAGACGGCAAACGAAAACGGTCCCCAGGACCGGCGGCTCAGCACGGTCTGCACGCTGTGCGATGCATGCGGATGCAGCGGCAACGGCGCATGCAGTGCGAGGTCCTTCAACGTGGTATGACTGACGGCGCCGATTTCCGACGTCGCCGCCAGCGCCATTTCCACATAGGCGGAATAGGGCAGCACGGGCGATCCGTTGACGCGATGACCGCCGAGAAAGGTGGTGGCCGGCGCGTCGAGACGCGACTGCCAGATCCACGTGGCCGGCGCATGTGCGTGCTGCTCCATCAGACGCCCGAGCAACGGATGCCGCGGCGCACGTGGACTGATCCAGAACGCGCGACGCTCGAACGGATAGGTGGGCAGCGCGAGCCGGCGGCGCGGGGCGTCCTGCTCCACGGCATCCCAGTCGATGGACGCGCCGCGTACGTAAAGCTCGGCGAGCGTGCGCAGGATCGTGTCCCACGCGGCCGTGTGCGCGCCGATTTCGATCACGATGCCGTGGCTTCCCGCCGCAGCGCCGTCCGGCGCCTGCGGCACGTCAGCAAACGCGGCCGCGGCGCGATGCCCGTCGCCCGTGCTGCTGACGGCGCCCGGCGTGATGCCGAAGGACATCCACAGTTGCGCGAGCGCGCGCTGGAATGCCGTGAACCCGGCTTCGGCGGAATCGACCGCGGGCGCGTCGGACACCGCCGATTGCCGCTGCATCAGCGCGCCGAAAGCGGGGCAGGCCGAACGCAATTGCCGCACCGCCTCGTCGCTGCCGCCTTCGTCGGCGCAAAAGTGGAACGTCACCGCCGGCGGCGCTTCGGCGGCCTCGCCGGCCGAAACGGCATCCAGTTGCGAACGCAACGTATCGAGACTCGATGCGACGATGGCCGCGCGCCGCGTGAAGTGGGTGCGCCCGGTATTTGCCGTGAACGCGACATCCCGCACGCGGATCCCGGGATGGGCGTCGAGATACGCCGCATAGGACGCCGCCAGTGCCTGCAACGCTTCGGGGGTGCGCGCGGAGAGCGTCACGACGCGCGCCGCGGGCGCCGCCGGGTCGGCTTCGATCTCGCCGGGCCGTGGCGCTTCGGACAGGATCATGTGCGCGTTGGTGCCGCCGAAGCCGAACGAGCTCACGCCGGCCATGCGCGGCCCGTGTTCCGAATGCCAGGGCGTGACCTGCTGCGGAATACGGAAGAGCGTGCCGTCGAGCGCGATTTCAGGATTGATCGATCGGAAATGGAGGTTCGGCGGAATGGCGCGATGGTGTAGCGCAAGGGCGGTCTTGATCAGGCTGGCGATGCCCGCCGCCGATTCCAGATGGCCGATGTTGGTCTTGACCGAACCGATCCAGCAGTGATCGTCCGGCCGACGGGATTCGCTCAGGACGGCCGCCAGCGCGTTCAATTCGATCGGATCTCCGAGCGGCGTTCCCGTACCGTGCGCTTCGACGAAGCCGATGTCCTGCGCGCGTACGCCGGCATCGTGCAGCGCACCGCGAATCACGGCCTGCTGGGCCGGGCCGTTCGGCGCGGTCAGGCCATTGCTGCGTCCATCCTGGTTCACCGCCGAACCGCGGATCACGGCGTACACGGTGTCGCCGTGCTCGAGCGCATCGTCGAGACGCTTGAGCAGCACCATACCCGCACCTTCGCCGCGTACATAGCCGTTGGCTGCCGCATCGAACGCCTTGCATCGGCCATCCGGCGAAAGCATGCCCGCTTGCGTGAAGGAGTCGCTCAATTGCGGTGCCAGAATCAGGTTGACCCCGCCGGCCAGCGCCGCATCGGCCTCGCCGCGCTGCAGCGTGCGGCACGCGTGGTGAACCGCGACGAGCGAGGACGAACACGCGGTATCGACCGCCCAGCTCGGGCCGCGCAAATCGAGCGTGTAGGAAATGCGGTTGGCGGCGACGCTGAGCGCATTGCCCGTCGCGACATAAGGGCCGACATCCGCGACTTCTTCCTGCGCGAGACGGATGTAGTCCGAATTGCTGATGCCCACGATGACCGCGGTGCGTCCGCCGGCGAGACGCAGGGGCGCGATCCCCGCATGCTCGAGCGTCTCCCACGCAACCTCGAGCAGCAGGCGCTGTTGCGGATCCATCGATTCGGCTTCGCGGGCGCTGATGCCGAAGAACGCCGCATCGAACAGATCGACCTGGTCCAGCAGTCCGGTGGGCGGAAGGTCGCCGGCACGCTTCTTCGACGCGCCGACCGCGTCCCGGCCCTCCAGCAGAAGCTGCCAGAATGCGTCGGGATGACCGGCGCCGGGGAAACGGCATCCCATGCCGACGATCGCGATATCCGCGCGTGCTGCGGCGGAACCGGGCGCGTGGTCCGGCACGGCATTCCCGATACCGCTCAAATGGCGCGCCAGCAGGGAAATACTCGGAAAATCGTAGACGACGGTAGGCGAGACCGGCAGCCCGAGCCAGTCCTGCAACTCGCCCGACAGCATGATGGCGTCCTTCGAATCGAGCCCGTAGATGCTGAACGGCGCGTCGGGGTCGATCTTGCCGGCATCGATTCCCGACAGACGCGAGACACGCTCGACGCACCATTGCACCAGCGCTTGCGTGTCGCGTAGCGCGGCCGTGGAGGGCGCGTACGCCGCGGAGAACGAACGCCGCCACTCGCCCGCGATCGCGAGCCCCTGTTCATCGAGGAACGCTTGCCTGATTCGGCGCCGCTGGATTTTTCCGCTGGACGTGCGCAGGATCGTGGCGGGCTTCAACAGGATCGCCGCATACAGATCGACGTCATGCGCTTCGGCGAGCGTGCGCCGGATCGCCGCGGCGACGGCTTCCGCGTCCAGCGTGTTGAGCGCTTCCCGGCGCACTTCGCATGCGATAACGACCCGCTCCACGTCATCGACGTTGATCGAGAAAGCCGCCGACGCGTTGGGCGCCAGCGCGGGGTGGCTGCCCTCGGCGGATTGCTCGAGATCCTGCGGGTAGTGATTGCGCCCGGCGACGATGATGAGGTCCTTGAGACGGCCGGTGACGAAGAGGTTCTCGCCATCGACGAAGCCGAGATCGCCCGTGCGCAGGTAATGCGCATCATCGCCATCGAGCTTCGCGCGAAACGTGTGCTCCGTTTCGTCGACGCGGTTCCAGTAACCGACGCCGACGCTCGGGCCCGTCACCCAGATTTCGCCGATCCGGTCGGGCGGGCAGCGCTCGCCGGTATCCGGATTCACGATCTGCAGGCGGTGCTCTGCCCAGGCCCGGCCGCATGACACCAGCGCGTGGCGCTTGCCGCCGTCGCTTCTCGTCGCCACGCCTTGTGCGAGGCCGTCGGCGTCGTAGTCGGCCACGAGCGGCAGCGAGCGTGCCGGCTGACCGGAGATGAACAAGGTCGCCTCGGCCATGCCGTAGACTGGGCGCATGGTGTGCGCGTGGAAGCCACATGCGGCGAAGGCACGCGAAAAACGCGCCACCGACTCCGCGCGCACCGGTTCCGCGCCGTTGAATGCAACGCGCCAACTGCTCAGATCCAGCTGCGCGCGGGCTTCATCGGAAATTTTGCGCGCGCATAGGTCGTACGCGAAATCCGGCGCGGCGCAATGCGTGCCGCGATACTTCGTGATTGCCTGCAGCCAGCGGATGGGTTTCTGCACGAACGCCGCGGGCGCCATCAGCACTGCCGGCACACCGAGATAGATCGGCAGCAGCACCTTCCCGAAGAAACCCATGTCGTGAAACACCGGGAGCCAACTGACGAACACCGTCGACGCATCGGCATCGCTCGCCTCGGCGATGACCGCCATATTGCTCAGGATGTTCGCGTGGCTGATCATCACGCCTTTTGGCGTACCGGTGGAGCCCGACGTGTATTGCAGAAGCGCCAGCGTCTGCGGCGTGATGTCCGGTGCGCGCCATTGGTCGGCCGGTGCGTCGAAGCCCTGGTCCGTCGCAAGGATCTTCAGTTCCAGCGTGTCGGAATAGCCATCCGCGCGATGCGCGATGCCGTCGAGCGTGGCTGCGTCGGTCAGCGCGACGACCGGGCTAGCGTCGGCGACGATGGCCTTCAGACGATCGGCGGGACGATGCCGGCGCGGAGGATAGGCCGGCACGCCGATCAGGCCGGCGTACAGGCATCCCGCCCATGCGCAGATGAATTCAAGGCCGGGCGGATAGACCAGCAGGACGCGATCGCCCGGTTGCGCCATGCCCTGCAGCCTGGCGGCGATGCCGCGCGCGCGTTTGTCCAGGTCGCCGAACGTGAGTCGAGCCCGCTCCGATTCGCCGTTCTCGAGAAAAATGAATGCCGTCTTCTCCGGTTCGACCTTGCCGCGAAATATGAAAATTTCTGTAACAGTCCTGAATTTTGTATCGGGAAGCATCTCGACCTTCGTTGTCTGCTGAACGTTGAATTCCTCAGGACCCGTTGCGACGATCCCGCCAAGCTTGCTTCTTGAATTGGATGGCATGAAATTAGAGCACCGCTCCAACCCGACGTCTGCCCCGTAATCCATGGACACGGCGTTTCGCGCACTGGATCAATACGGGTTTTAATTTGCGCGCGCGGCCCTGCTAACGACCGGCCATTCCTTCGATGTCGGGGGAGTACGGGTCCAGCAGAGACACGACGACCTTGCGCTCGCCTTCGAACGGGTTGCGGCCATGCGCGAAGCGCATGTTGTCGACCAGCAGCACGTCGCCTCGTTGCCATGGAAACGTGATCGCGCATTCGCGGAACGCGTTGCGGATCTGCTCGATGTCGGCGAGATCGAACGGACTCCCGTCGCCATGGCACGCGTTGCGCGGAATTCGGTCAGTGCCGAACAGGCTGACGATCGAACTGGCGAGCGATGCTTCCAGGTTCGAGATATGGAACAGGTGCGCCTGATTGAAGAACACCCTGTCGCGGGTGACCGGATGGTAGGCCACGCCCTGATTGATCTGTACGGTGCGTAACGTGTCGTCGTCGAGCCATTCGAGCTCGATGTCGTTGTCCGCGCAGAAGGCCGCAACCTCGCTGCGGTCGCAGGTCTGAAAGACGGTTTCCCACGGAATGTCGACATGCCGCCGGTAGTGCCTCACGTAGCGCACCCGTTTCGCCTCGAAGCGCTCCATGATGCGCGGCCCGATCCTGCGGCTCACCTCCCGCATGTCGGCAATCGGCGTTTCGCCGCCGGTCGTGGCCGGCGTCAGGCAACAGAATGCAACTCTCAGCGGCCAGCTTCGTTGATACGCGTTTTCGCAATGAAGTGCGATTGTCTCGCTCGGCGGATACTCGGTTGCGGTGAAGATGCCGTTGCCGATCGAGGTGCGCGGCGTGGAACGATAGACGTAGTCGGACTTATGGGCCGAAATCGCGTTGGCAAACGCTTCGAAGCCGCGCACGGATGAAACGTCGAAGCCGCGAAACAGCAGCGCACCCTGTTCCAGAAGCCGGGATTCGAGTTCCACCCGGTTGTCGTTCACCGCCAGCACGAGATCGTGCCCGTTCGCGCGTGCGTTCGACGCAGGCTCCAGCAGCCACGGAGAGCTCCCCTCGGCAAGCAGCTTGCGTTCCGTCATGCCCAGCATCGTCAATGGTCCTTTTCTGAACGAGGATCGCGGCGCAACCCGGACCGGTCGGCCTGCAGGGTCGCGCCGCCGTGCGGCTAGGCACGGCAGGCCGTTTCCACGGCATGCTCGAAGCGATTGAGGATTTCGAAGATGTCCGCTTCCGAAACGACCAGCGGCGGCAGGAATCGGAGCACCGCGCCGTTGCGGCCGCCGGTTTCGATCACGAGTCCGTTTCGCAGGCAGTTCAGCTTGATGGCTTTCGCCCGTGCCGCATCGGTCGGGCCGGTTTGGCCGTTCGTGCCGGGTACGACGACTTCAGCGCCGATCATCAGGCCGCGGCCGCGTATCTGGCCAAGACACGGGAAGCGTTCGGCCAACCTTTCGAGGCCGGCAACCAGCAGTTTGCCCACTCTGTCCGCGTGCGCCGACAGGCCGTCCCGTTCGACGATCTGCATGGTCGACAAGCCGGCCACCATCGCAATCTGGTTGCCTCTAAAGGTGCCGGCGTGCGCGCCGGGCGGCCAGGTGTCCAGGCGCTCGTCATAGACCACCACCGATAACGGATAGCCGCCGCCGAATGCCTTCGACAACACCAGTACGTCCGGCCGGATGCCGGAATGTTCGATGGCGAACAGGGCGCCGGTTCGACCGAGCCCGGTCTGCACTTCGTCGACGATCAACGGGATTTCATGCCGAAGCGTCAGGTCGCGCAATTCGATCAACCAGGCGTCGGAAGCGGGGATGCAGCCGCCTTCGCCTTGCACGACTTCGACGATGATTGCCGCCGGTTTGGTTATCCCGCTCTCGGGATCGGACAGGACGGTCCGAATGTAGTTGATGCTGAGTTGATCGGTCGCCGAGCCATCGGTGCCGAACGGGCAGCGAAACACATACGGATACGGCAGGAAATGAACGTCGCGTCCGTTGCCGCCGGCCGATTTGGGCGTGAGATTTCCCGATGCGGCGAGTGCGCCGGCCGTCATGCCGTGGTAGGCGCCGTGGAACGCCATGATCGTCGAGCGGCCCGTATAGTGCTTGGTCAGCTTGACAGCCGCTTCGACGCCATCCGCGCCGCTGGGACTGCAAAACTGGATCTTGCCGGATTCGGCGATCTTCCCGGGCAGGAGCGAGAAAAGCTTCTCGACGAACGCGTGCTTTGCCGGCGTTGCCAGGTCGAGTGCCTGTTGCATTTGATCGGACGACAGAAACCGCATGACGGCCTCATTGACTTCCGGGTGATTGTGTCCGAGCGCGAGCGTACCTGCATTCGACAGACAGTCGATGTATTCCTGCCCGTCGGAGTCGCGTACGCGTACGCCTTTGGCATGGGTAAACAGCCGTGGGAAAGATGTCGCGTAGGTCCGTGCCTTCGATTCGACATGCTTCAGATACTCGAGTTTTTCCATGCGCGGAGAGCCGGCTTGCGAGGCGGATTGATGGACACTGGCGCACGAGAATCGCTTCATCCCGGCCAATGGCGTGATTGGAGCATGTCCTCCCTATCACGTCTGTCACGTAAAAATGGGACACAGGCCATGCAACGTCACGACGTCATGCCATCGCCTCCCGACCATCGACGCGTGGTTTTTGGACGCGGCGTCAAGTCGGCACGGTCGAGCGGAAATAGTCGATGGTCCGCCGCAGCCCGGCTTCGAGCCCGACCGTCGGCGCCCAGTCGAGGTGGGCGCGTGCGAGGCCGATATCGGGGCAACGTTGTGTCGGATCATCCTTCGGCAGCGGACGGAATACGAGCCGCGACGTCGAGCCGGTCAGGCGCAAAATGATCTGCGCGAGTTCGCTGATCGCGATCTCGTGCGGATTGCCGAGATTGATCGGGCCGGTGAGGTCCGCGGGCGACGCCATCATCCGGATCAAACCGTCGACCATATCGTCGACATAGCAGAACGCCCGGGTCTGGCTGCCGTCGCCGTACAGCGTGATGTTCTCGCCGCGCAGCGCCTGCACGATGAAGTTGGACACCACGCGGCCGTCATTGGGATGCATGCGCGGCCCGTACGTGTTGAAGATGCGGACCACCTTGATTCGCACGTTTTGCTGGCGGTGATAGTCGAAGAACAGGGTCTCCGCGCAACGTTTTCCTTCGTCGTAGCAGGCGCGCGGCCCGAGCGGGTTGACGTTGCCCCGGTAACTCTCCGGTTGCGGATGCACATCGGGGTCGCCGTACACTTCGCTCGTCGAGGTTTGCAGCACGCGTGCATGCGTGCGCTTGGCGAGCCCCAGCATGTTGATCGCGCCCATCACACTGGTCTTGGTGGTCTGCACGGGATCGAATTGATAGTGGATCGGCGAAGCCGGACAGGCGAGGTTGTAGATCTCGTCCACCTCCACGTACAACGGAAAGGTCACGTCGTGGCGCAGCGCCTCGAAGCTCGGGTTGCCGAGCAGTGCGGCCACGTTCTGCTTCGTGCCGGTGAAATAGTTGTCGACGCACAATACGTCGTGACCGAGTTCGACCAGCCGCTCGCAAAGATGCGAACCGAGGAAACCCGCGCCACCTGTCACGAGGATGCGTTTTCGATTACGTTGCACAATTGCACTCCAAGTATCGCGCGCAAGGAAGCGACGCGCGGCCTCCACGCATGCTTGACCGGCCCGCGGCGCCGGCATGGAAGCCGATAACGCGCGAGCCTCTTCATTCGACGATCACGGCACCGGCCGGCACGCCGGTCGCGAGGATCGGCCCGTCATGCTTGCAGTGCGCTCCACGCAACGTGTTCCGTGCGCCGCAGGCGCGCCGCGATGATGCCGGCCATCGCCCGCATTTCGCTTCTCATAAAGAAATGATCGCCTTCGATCACATGAAAATCGAAGTGCCCGGTCGTCTCGGCGCCCCAGCCTGCAACGGCATCAACCGGGGCGTGTTCATCCGCGCGGCCCGCGAACGCGGTGATGTCCACCGCGAGCCGGCGCCCGGGCACGGGCCGGTAGTTTTCGATCAGCGTGAAATCCGCACGCAGCGCCGGCATCAGCAGCGCCATCAGTTCGCTGTTGTCCAGCACCGGCCTCGGTGTGCCGCCCATCTCGTGCAGTGCATCGACGAAGGCGCGGTCGTCCAGCGCCTGCATGCGTCGCACCGGCCGCTCCCTGCCAGGTGCGGCGCGCCCGCTCACGAACAGATGCCGCAGATTCGGTTGCGCCCGGGCGGGAAGCCGCAGCGCCAGTTCGACGGCAATAGCCGCGCCCATGCTGTGTCCGAGCAGTGCGAAGGGACGATCGAAGCAGTTGTCCAGGTCGCACAGCAACGCGTCGATCAGCGTCGACATTTCGCGTGCGGCAGGCTCGGACAGGCGGCTGCCCCGGCCTGCAAGTTCATGACGGCACACTTCGATGCCGGGCAACAACGCTTGCAGCGCACGATAAACGGCGGCCGAGCCGCCCGCATAGGGAAAACAGATCAGGCGCATGCGAGCGGGGTCTCGAACGGCTCGCTTGCTGCCGGCGCGCGGGAGATCGCGCTGCGGGAATTCACGTGTTCGGCGTTTTTCACCATTCAAGTTCCAGTCATTGTTGCCATGGCGATGCGCCGGCAATCTTCACGTGGAGCGAAACGGGCGCGACAGCCAGGCGCGCCCCGGTTCACGCTCCGATGGCCGGTTCGTCAACGCTACAAGGGCGGTGCGTCGAGCACGACGCAACGCATGGAAGCATCGATTTGCGTCATGAAAATTCACGGTGCGCGCCGCTCGGATCCGGAATACGCCCGATCCGCTCTGGCATGAGTTAAACATGCGGCCGCGTGAATGTATGTCGTAGGAAAAGGGGACGCGCGGAGTCGAAATTGGCTGCCCCTGACGTCATGCGCACATCACATGCTGGGCTTGGCGATCCATCCGGATCGCTTAAGCCGGCTGTCGGTCAGACCATCGCAGTCGCCTTCGACGCAAATCCCGATCCAAAGTCGAGACCGCGTCTGCGGTACACGGAAACCTGAGCGAGCCCCTCGCGTTGATGCGAGGACGGTACTGACGAACGGGCGCATCTTGCGCAGCGCGCGCCGTGCCGACTCGGGCGGGGAAACACGTAGGGAAACACCCGCTCTTGTTTCAGCGCGGATACATCGGAGTCGGTCCCGGTGCGTTGCGCGGCCGTGCGTATCGCAGTCCGCATGTCGGGCGGCATCCGACGCGTGCATGTGCAACGGTTGTGGATGAGAGTCGGTTGTCGGCTCTGCCGTCCGTTGCACGGCCTGTTCGCCGCGCGGAGCCGCGCGCGCAAACGGCCCCGTCCGGTCCGGGAAATCAGTGCGAACCTGACGCGGCACGTAGCAGATTTGAAACGAAAACGCGTTTTTGCGTCGCGATTCTCGTGCGCGCCGCCCGGTGTCCCTCAAAGGGGCTGGATTTCCGATGGGTGGCACGCTTCTCGCTGGCGCTCGGAGGTAAGGCCAACGCCGACGCATATCAGCGCTGTGCCTGCATGGCAGCGGTTCGCCCTCTGAAGGGTGGGCGCTCACGCGTTCGCACTGCATTGCGCGGAACGCTGCGGCTCTTGCGATCGTATGAACGGCCGGTGCCCCCATACACGCAACCTCGGCAGCGGTGCCCGTGCATTGCTGCCTCGATACGAAGAGGTATGACGCGATGTTACCTAATCGACGTGAACGGGCGAAGGCGCCGGGGCTTGAATCCGGCGGCAGGGCGGCTTCTGATCGACCAGTGGCCGCCATGGCAGCGGGCACGTCGTGGCTGGCGGTCCTGACCATCGCGGCGATCGTGCTGAACGGATGCACGCTGGCGCCGGGCATGAGCTTCAGCGACAGTTCGGCAGGGGGCGCCGCGACCACCGCACGGTTTGGCGACGCGTCGCGCGCGGTCCACGATGCCAGAGGCACCGGCGGGAAGGGCTCGGCTGCATCCGGACGCGACGCGGCCCCGGCGGGCTCGCTGATCGAGATCAATGACGAGCTGATCCGTACCGAACGCGCCGCCGTCGAACCGGGCATCCCCACCAAAGTGCGCAAACTGTTTGCCCGGCCCGGCCCCTATACGCTCGGTCCCGGCGATGTGTTGAGCATCGTCGTCTGGGATCATCCGGAGCTCAACATGCCGCCCCCGACGATCGGCGCCGGCGCGGACGCAGCCGGATCGAACTCGGTCGTCGCCGGCTATACGGTCGATTCCGGTGGCAACGTGCAATTTGCCTATGCCGGCCCGATCAAGCTGAGCGGCCTGACCGAGATGAAAGCGCGCGACCTGCTGGCGTCGAAGATCGCTCGCTACATCCGCAACCCGCAGGTGACGCTGCGCATACAGGCATATCGCAGCAAGCGCGTCTATCTCGACGGAGAAGTGCGCAACCCGGGCATCCAGATCCTCAACGACCTGCCGATGACGTTGCCCGAGGCGATCAACCGGGCGGGCGGCTTTACCGCGAACGGCGATCGTGCGGCGGTCGCGGTGACGCGTGGCGACGATACCGCCGTCGTCGACATCGCCGCGATGATCGAAAAGGGCATCAATCCGGACAAGATCCTGCTGCGCGATGGCGACCTCGTGCGCGTGTACTCCGTGAACGACCGAAAGGTGTTCGTGCTGGGCGAAGTCGGGCGCGCGACCTCGCTGCCGCTCAACAACGGACGGCTGTCGCTGAACGAGGCCCTCGGGTCCGCCGGCGGGGTCAGCCAATACTCGGGCGATGCCGGGCAGGTGTATGTCGTGCGCAACAAGCGTCCTGGCAAACCGGAAATTTTCCATCTCGACGCTCGATCGCCGGTTGCAATGGCGCTGGCCAACGACTTCGAACTGAAGCCGAACGATGTCGTGTTCGTCGATGCGTCGCCGCTCGTTCGCTGGAGCCGCGTCATCAACATGCTCCTGCCGAGCGCGCAGACCCTCGCCACCGGTCGAAACGCTGCGTACTGACGGCGGGCGGGACTCTGTAACCCTTCGTTTTCCGATCATTCAGCGCGCCGTCCTGGCGGCGCGCTGAATGATCGCGTTCATCCCATCGATCATGTTGTTAGAACGACGAAGCGTACGCATCATGCCATTGGTTGCTCATACATCTATATCGATGAATCTCTCAAGCCTTGGTCTCGCATCGCCGCTCGTATGCGAGTGTGCTCTAACACACCGTAACGGAGGCCACGTGCGCATAACCTTCTTCCTTGAGATGCGTCACCTGATTCGATTCATCGAGTCCGGGCCATTTGCCGATGCGCACGAAGGCGTTTCCCCGTCGATCGATGCGCATGCCGGGCTTTGACGAACACGAAAGGGTGCCGACGGGATTCGGCGTATGAAAGACACAATTGATGGAGACGTTTCCATGTCGCACGCATACGATTCTGACCAGAAGGTCGCGGTTGTCGTGGTCGGCTGCTCGCTCAACGGGCTGGGCGTTGTCCGCTCGCTCGCCCGCGAGCGGGTTCCGATCGTCGCGGTGGATTGCAAACGAATCGGGCCGGCCTTGTGGTCGCGCCATGTCCGCGGGCATTTGATCCGCAGCTTCGTGGGGCGCAAGTTTGTCGACGACATGGCGCGTCTCGGCGCGACGTTCGAGCGTCCGCCGGTGCTCCTGCTGACAGACGAGGATGCCGTTCATTCCGTGTCCGAGAACCGCGACGAGCTGGCGAAATGGTTCTGCTTCTGTCTCCCCGAGGATCGCAATGTCAAGCTCCTGAGCAGCAAGTCGTCGTTTCATGAATTTGCGTGGCAGCACGGTTTCCCGGTTCCGCGCTCCGTCATTCTGCAGACGCAGGCCGACCTCGGCCTGCTCGCCGAGCTGCGCTTTCCGTGCGTGCTGAAGCCCGACGACAAGCGCTACGTGCTGACGGGGAAGAAAGAGCGGGCGGTGCGCGTGCGGACGTTGAGCGAGGCGCGTGAGCATGCGGTCGTCATGCTCAGTTCACCGGGCGGCATCGTCGCACAGGAATGGATCGAGGGGCCGGGCAGCAATATCCATTTCACACTCTTCTATCGCGGAGCGGGCGGCGAAGTCGTCAGCGTGTTCACCGGCCGCAAGATCCTGAGCGATCCCCCCGACATCGGCAATACGGCGATTTGCGTCGCCGCGGATGAAGCGCGCGATGTCCTCGAGCCCATGACGCTGGACTTCGCGGAGCGCGCGGGCATGGTCGGCATGGGCAGCATGGAATACAAATGGGACGACAACTACAAGGAATTCGTGATGATCGAGCCGACCGTCGGAAGGACGGACTGGCAGGAGGAAATCGCGACGCTGTGCGGGGTCAATATTCCCGCGGCCGCGTATCGATATGAACTCGGCTTTCCGCCATTGCCCGCTCAAATGAATCATGCATCGGTCGCGTGGCGCGCGACCTTCCTCGACCGGCCTCCGCCCCGCCTGACGCGTGCCGGTACGAGGATGATCGACGGCTACTTCCGATGGAACGATCCGTTGCCGGCGTTGCAGTTTTACTGCGCGATTGGTCCTCTGCGCCGCGTCGTCAGAGGGTGGAGGGAAAAAAAGCGTACGCGGATTGCTCGACAAATACTCAGGGAGGCAAAGAATGCCATCGACTGACACGGTAATCATTGGCGCAGGTCCGTACGGCTTGTCGCTCGCGACACATCTGAAGGCCGCCGGCGTGCCGCATCAAATCCTCGGTCAGCCGATGTGCGCGTGGCGAAACTACATGCCGCCCGGCATGCTCATGCGCTCGGAGGCATTTGCTTCGAATCTCAGTGCGCCGCGACGCGGCTATACGCTGAAGGACTATTGCCGGGTGAAGGGCATCCCGTATCAGCCGGTGGGCATGAAGCTGACATTGGAAACCTTCGTCGACTACGGGCTTTGGTTTCAATCAACCCTGGCCGTCGAGACCCGGCCGGTCGAAGTCGTCGACCTGCGCCGCAGCGACGATGGCTTCAACCTGAGCCTGAGCGACGGCAGCACGTTGGACGCGCGCAGGGTGGTGATGGCGCTGGGCCTCAAGGGATTTGCCCACACACCGCCGGCGCTGCAGGGATTGCCGGATACCTACGTGTCGCATTCCGAAAAGTACGGCAGCCTGACGTGGGCCGCCGGACGGGACATCGTCATCGTCGGTGGCGGGCAATCGGCGCTCGGGCTGGCTGCACTGCTGAACGAAGTGGGCGCAAGCGTTCGCGTGCTGGTGCGAGATCAGTCGGTGGACTGGAATCCGACGCCGGAAACCGAGCGCTCGTTCGTGTCGAAGATGCGGAGTCCGGACGCAGGCCTGGGCCGTGGCTGGCGAACGCATGTGCTGTGCGAATATCCGCAGATCTTTCACGCGCTGAGCCCGCGATTGCGCAAGCATCTCATCGAGCGATTGCATGGGCCGTCCGGCGCGTGGTGGCTACATGATCGCGTCGTCGACAAAATCCCGATCGCCGTCGGCACGGAAGTACGAAGCGCGGCAATCGACGACGACAAGGTGGCGCTGCGGGTCGCGAACGGGAACGGAGAGTCGACCGTCACGGCTTCGCATGTCATTGTCGCCACCGGATTCAAGACCGACATGACGCGGCACACGTTCATTTCGAAAGAAATCATGGAGTCGATTTCACTCTTCAGCGGCGGGCCGGAGCTGACGAGCCACTTCGAGACGACGGTGCGCGGGCTTTACGTGATCGGCCCGGCTTCCGCGCAATCCTTTGGTCCGGTGATGCGCTTCGTCTACGGGGCAAAACACGCCGCTCCGCACGTGGCATTGCACATCGGCAACGCGCACCGAAGCGAGACGGCGAAGATCGGATGGCGCGACGCGGCAGGCCAACTCCTCGAGCCGACGAGCGAGCGAGACGGTTCGTTATAGGAAACCGGCACCAGCGCACCGTTGCTGAACGAAACCATTCGAATCGGTTGCTCGAATGCAACGATACGGAGAGTCGACGATGATCTCGGGTAAAGCAATGTTGAGAGAGATCCTTTCGCGATGTGTGATGCTGTTCGGCATCGACCATATGGTTCGCGTGTTGCTATGGCGCGATCGAGTGGCGATCCTGCTCTACCACGACCCCGATCCGGCGACGCTGGATCGGCACCTCACTTACCTGAAAACCATCTGCGATCTCGTGCCGCTCGACGCACGCGGTTTGCCGGGGAACGGGCGTCCGCGCGCGGCCATCACGTTTGACGACGGACTGGCGGGGAATGCCCGCCTGCTGCCGATCTTCATCAAGCACAAGGTGCGGCCGACGATTTTCCTGTGCAGCCGCATTGTCTGCCGGCCGCGCAGGCACTGGTGGTTGCATCCGGCCGCGGAGCAGCTTGGCGTCGAGCGCCTGAAGCGCCTCGCGAACGATCAACGCCTCGCCGAGCTGCGTGTGCACGGCTTTGACCAGGATGGCGACGACGAGCCGACAGGGCTGAACCTGCAACAGCTCGAAGCGATGCGCCCATTCGTGGATTTTCAGGCGCATACGCGCTTTCACCCGATACTGACGCGCTGCGGCGACAGCGAATGCAAAGCGGAAATCATCGAATCCCGGCGTGAAGTCGAGGCGTTGACCGGCAACCGTTGCGAACACTTCGCCTATCCGAACGGCAATTACGGCAAGCGGGAAATCAATCTGCTGAAGGCGGCGGGGTACAAGAGCGCGCGAACCTGCGATGTCGGCTGGAACGATCACCGTAGCGACGCGTTTCGTCTGAAAACCATCATCATCGACGATCGCGCATCGCTCCGGTGGTTCATCTGCAATTTGACGGGCATCCCGCCGTTTTTGGGTTATCTGCGCAAGGGCGGCGGTTTGCGCGGGCATTTTCCCCAGTTCTGATCCGGCCGCGACCCTGTCGATACGCGAGCGCGCCCCGATATGGAACGTGCAATGTGCGCTGGTGAACATACACGGCGCCCGCCGATGACAGACTACGGATATCGCAAGACGAACGACGTCTCTTGCGGATATTTCGGATTTCGAAAGAGTCGTGCGTAAGGAGTATTCGACATGATTGCCCGACAGCTTGAAATGGGGACGATCGATGCCAGCGATGAAACCGGCGGTTCGTCTCCGAAGGAGATGATGCGTTTCGTCATCGACAACATCTGGACCGTCATCCTCATCACCGCGGCGGTGACGATAGCGGCGAGCCTTTACTGCGTGTTCGCCACGCGCGTTTACTCCGCCGATGCGATTCTGCAGGTCGATCGATCGAATTCCGGCGGGCTGAGCATCGCTGCGCAGCCGACCGCGCAGACCCAGCAGCAGCCAGCCACGCCGATGGCGCAGCTGAGCCAGACCGAAATACAGATCATCCGCAGCCGCTCGGTGCTGACGCCGATCATCGAGCAATACCGGTTGTTCGTGTCCGTTACGCCGCGCACAGTCCCGGTGCTCGGCCAGATTGCCGAGCGATTTGCGACGCCCGGCCATCTCGCCGCGCCCTGGCTCGGACTGAGCGACTACGGCTGGGGCGGAGAACGAGCCGATATTGCCGTTCTGGATGTGCCGGCCAGTCTCGAGAGCAAGGAACTGCAATTGATCGCGCTGCAACATGGCGGCTATCGGCTTGCCGATCCGAATGGACGGGTGCTGGTGGAAGGGACGGTGGGCAAGGAGGCGACCGGCAATGGCGTGCGGATCCGGATTACGCAACTGGTGGCGCACTCGGGGATGCGCTTCGGCGTGGTCCGTTATAACGACATCGATGCCATGCAGCGCTTCTTGCGCGATCTGCGGGTGAGCGAGCAGGGCGCGGATACCGGCCTCATCAAGGTTTCCTACGAGAGTGCCGACCCCGCGCGTGCCACCGCGGTCGCCAACGATATCGCGCAGAACTACATGGCCTCGCATATTGCATACCGTCAGGACGAGGCCACCCGGATGCTGGCCTTCGTCAACGGCGAGCTGCCGCGCCTGCGTACCGAGATGAAGGAGGCGGAAGACAAGCTCACCAAGCATCAGGCGACGACCGCTTCGCTGCAGCCGGCCAGCGAGAGCCAGGTCTACCTGCAAGGGATCATGGACTTCGACCGACAGATCGCGACGCTCTCGATTCAGCGCACACAAATGCTCGAGCGCTTCACGACGGAGAGCGCGCAAGTCCGGACTATCGATCAGCAGCTCGGCCAGCTCAACATGGCGAAGCGCAATTTCGAGGCCCGCTTTGCCAGCATGCCTGCCGCCGCGCGCCAGTCGGCCGATCTGACACGCGATGCGAAAGTGGCCGAGCAGATCTACGTGGCAATGGTCGGCAAGGCAAACGAGTTGTCGGTCACGCGTGCGGGCACGATCGGCAACGCGCACATTCTCGATGCCGCCGTGCGACCCGCGGCGCCGATCAAGCCGCAGAGCGCCTTCATCATCCCCATCGGCGGCGTGCTGGGGCTCATGTGCGGCGTGTTGTTCGTTACCGTGCCGCGCCGGTTCTCGTCGAAGATCGAGGATCCGGTTGCCGTCGAGCGGCGCTTCCGGCTATCCGGTCTGGGCGTGATCCCGTTCAGCGAAGAACAGGTCAGGCTCTCGCGTTGCCTGCAGCAGGTCGATGCAATGCAACGCGAGCCGGATGCGTGCGGCGATGCGCAGGCTCCCCGGATTCCGGACGGACGTGCAGGCGCCGCGGACGAAGCCGCGCCGCCGGTGTGCGACTTGCGCGCCACGCTGCTGGCGATGCGGTGCCCTCAGGATGTGTCGGTCGAGGCGCTGCGCTGCGTGCGCACCGCGGTCGTCAACGAGATGGCGGACGTGCCCAGCAAGGTGCTGGTGATCACGAGCCCGACGCCGTCGACCGGCAAGAGCTTCGTCGCGTCCAACCTTGCCGTGCTCCTGGCGGAAACGGGCAGTCGGGTGCTGCTGATCGACGCCGACTTGCGGCGCGGCAATCTCGCCGCTCGCTTCGGGCAGCCGCGCGCATGCGGTCTTGCCGATCTGCTGGCCGGGCACATCGAAGCACGCCAGGCGATCCGGCCGATCATCGACGACAGGTTGTGGTTCATCTCGACCGGGCCGTATACAGCCAATCCGTCGGTATTGCTGTCGACGCCGCGGATGAACGAATTGCTGAACGAGTTCCGTGCCAGTTTCGACTTCGTCATCGTCGATTCGCCGCCGGTGCTGGCCGTCAGCGATGCGTCGATGGCGGCGGGCAGCGCCGACGCGACGATTCTCGTGCTGCGTGCAAACGTGCAGACCGAGCGCGAGATCGAGGAAACGCTGAGCCGGCTCGAGCGGGCAGGCGCGCGCGTGATCGGCCCGGTGTTCAATGCCGTCGCCATTCGACGCAGCGACAAGCGCCTTTACCAATACACGAGCGCCTATATCGCCGACGAGCCGGCCAGGTGGCAAATCAACTAACGACGTCGCCGGCGCCCCAAGGGTGCCGGTGAGAACACTATCCGACACCATTCGAGCTGCTTCCCGTGGTCTACATCACGCTCATCGCGCTGCTTTTCAGCATCACGAACTTCATCCCGGTCAGTGCGATCGGCTTCGCGCCGATTTGCCTCTGCGCGTGGCGCTTGTTCGACCGGCGCTATCCGCCGTTCGTGACCTGCTTGTCCGTGTTCGGGCTGTTGGCGCTGGGGTCGACGCTGCTTTACGACCCGCAAGCGTTGCTGTCGTACGACTTCTACCGCCACGACGGCAACTTCTTCGTGTCCTATGCGCCGATTCTCGCGGGTTGCCTGTATTCGCATGAGCTGGATCTCGACAAGGCGCTGAGACGCTTCTTCGTGTTTGCCGTGCTCGCGAACCTGCCGCCCTATGCCGTCTATGTCGCGCAAAACGGCCTGTTGGCGATATTCTCGAACGCCAACGACTCGTTCGGCAGCTACTTCATTGCCCGTAACGCCGCCGGCGGTTTCCTCGCGATGCTGTTCTGTCTCGGCTTGGCCTGCTACGTGAAGCGCCACGACAAGCTCGTGCTCGGGTTGCTGGTCCTCAACGCGATGTTCGTGTTTTCCACCTACAGTCGCGGATCGATGCTGGGGATGGCGACCGCAATCGCGTACCTGTTGCTGGGCCGCAAGCGCTGGTTGGTGGCGGTGCTGATGGCCGCGGCAGTGGCGTTCTCGTTCGGCGCGGCCTGGAACCACACGCAATCGGCAGTCGACTACATGGCCCACGAGCACACGGTGCAGGATGTGGACGCGAAAACGGCCAACGTGGACGTGCGCTTCGGATGGCTGTGGCCGCGGGCATTGGCGTATTTCGAAGCAAGCCCGATCATCGGGATGGGTGTCGGGTCGTTCGACGACGAAGTGCATGACGTCGTGAACTATTTCGGTGTGGTCGGCCAGCCGCGGGACGTCACCGTGCTCCATACCGATGCGCATGCACACAATTCCTACCTGCATATCGCCGCGGAGCTGGGCGTGATCGGTCTCGCGCTGATGCTCGCCTTCTATTGGCATCTCGTCAAATGGGCAGTGGAAGGCGCCGCATCGACGCTGCCTGCGCGCCGCAGCAGTGTCGGCGCGTATACGTTCGTCGAGTTGTCATCGGTGTGCCTGCTCGCGATGGGCACGACGGAGCACCGCCTGACCACGCCGTCGAATGTGCTGATTCTCGCGCTGGTCGTGTCGTTGCTGCTGTCGTGGCGCGTGCGGCGCGCCGGTGGGGCGGCAAAAGTGGCGCCTCCCGCGACGCGCGGCGTGGCACTTACGGCAGCGGCGTCACGACGAGATAGCCAAGACACGGGCACGGTTTGTCGTCAGCGCCGGGTCGCGGCTCCGGTACGTAGAAGCTGATCGACAGGTGGCCGCCGGCCCACGACGACACGAGACGCGGTTCCGGAATCGGCGTGCCGAGGATGGCATCGACGTAATCGATGCGAAACCGGCCCGATGCCGGTGCCGGCAGGCCGTCGACCGAAAGCCATCTGCGCCCTGGCGTACCGCCGACCTGGAACACGATGCTGTCGCCGGAGATCAGCGCGTTGCCCGACAGTTCGGGGCTGAATTCGATCCGGTGATGAAACGCAGCGAGCGGGCCCGACAAGACGGACCTGAGCGTGATCAGCGAGCGCCCGGACGCGTTATAGACGCGCGTCGACCCGCGATGCGTGAGCCGGTACGGCTCGCTGCCGTCCCAGTGATAGATCATCGACACGTATTTGTCGGGGTCGTCCCAATTCCGATCGAGCGCCCACGCGGCAAGATCGAAAAAGTACGTGGGCAGGTAATTCGGATTGTCGATGTAGGTATCGCCCATCTCGGTCTGCCACAAGCCGCGCACCTTGCCGGTGGCGACGTAGCGCTGGTAAAGCCGGTCGAGGCTGTCGAGGCCGAGATAATGGACGTCGAGATAGTCGACCCAATCGAGCATTCGGGTGTGAGCGGTGGGGCTGGTGTATTCGAGCCAGCGCATGTAGTTGTCGAGGCCGCCCTGGTCGGGCCAGCCGCCGTAGACGACGTACGCGTGATACTTGCGGATGATTCGGGCTGCCGGTATGTGAATCCGCTCGACATAGTCGCGCATCGCGTCGGGGTACGGGCGGGCCAGCGCCGGATTGCGGTTGTTGCCCGGTCCATGCCAGAACGACGCTTGCGGCGAGCCGCCCGAAAGCGGGCCCGCCGCCTCGTTCCAGATCTGGAAATACTTGACGTTGTACGGCGGTGCCGAATACTTCTTCACGACGGCCTCGACATACCGTTCCCACACCGCGACGTCCTTCGGCGCGGAAAACCCGTCTCCGGGCACGGACGCATTCCATGCCGGGGTATAGCCGACGAACAGCAGGGATTTGATGCCGTTGCGGTTGTTGCGCAACAGGATCGGCGGCAATTCCGCGCCGTAGCTCGGGCCGGTCCGGTCAATATCGATCCGGCCGTCGTGCGGGCCGGGCTGACCCGGGCCGACGGAATCGCGTCCCCAGCGAAGGCCCATGCGTTGCCAGTACGGAATATCTTCGTCCGAGCCCGGCCATCCATTGGTGCCGATCAACTCCGTGATCCGGTGTCGCGCCGGCGACGTGCGTGGCGCAGGATTCGTGTCGGTGCCGCTCCATGCCGGCAGCGCGTTTCCCAGCACCGCCAGCGCAAACGCAACGCACGCGCCGCGCGCCGCGCGCGTCATTTCAATGGGACGGCACATGGGCGTGCGCTCCGTTCGCGACTGGATCGCGCGCGTCGGGGGGCAGCGCGGTGTTCGGCTCGCCGAGCGACAAGTGACGCATCACCTCGCTCGCGTAACGCGACTTCGTGTACAAGCCCACGTCGTACGACAGCTGCGCGTTCGCGAGATGATCGGCGAGCGCATCGAGTGCTGCCGCGAGGCTGGCCGGGTTCGCCGAGTATTTGATCTTGTTGCCGATTTCGTCACCGAAGGTCGACATGCTGCCGAGATCATGAACGAGGATCGGCATGCCGAGCGCGGCCGCTTCGACGATCACCAGCGGCGCGTTCTCGCCGCAAATCGACGGGAGCACCAGCGCGTCGAGCCCACGCGCACGCGGAAACAGCTCGGCGTGCGGCAGGCTGCCCGCGAACGACACACGTCCTGCGTCGATCAGCGAAGCGTACTGGCTTTCCAACCGGCGTCTGTCGGGACCGTCGCCGAACAGCGTGATGCACCGCACGCCGTGAAATTGCGTGGCCGCCAGCAGCTCGAGGAACTGGCCGATGCCCTTTTCCGCCGAAATTCGCCCGATGAACGCGAGTTGCAGGCCTGCATCGCGTCGGCCGGCGCGCCGTGGATGACATTCCGGAATCGCGACGGGATTGGGAAAGAACACGCTGTTCGTGATGCCGCGCCGGCGCAACGCTTCGCGCATGAACACGCTCGGGCACAGGAACAGATCGAAGGCGCTGCGCGGATCGGTCAGCCGGTCCATGGCCAGCCAGTGCATTTTCCTGAGCGTGTCGTAGACGAAGCCGCGCGGGCTGGAGCGCGTCATCAGCGGACGCAGCGTGCCGATATCATCGAGCGCGACCGGCACCACGCGCCCGCGTGGGTAATAGAGCATCAGCGGGTTATGAAACACGAGGTGGTAGTCGTGGCAGGTCAGATAGGTCCTGTAGCCGAACCGCTGCCTGTTTCGCCGGATCACGCCGAGAATCGACGAAGACATGTAGCCGTGGTAATTGTGGACCCAGATGCGATCCGGCATGAACCGCTGAATCGTCCTGTCCAGCGCCAGCGCGGCACGCACGTTCCATACGGGATGGGCGGCCAGGCTGACCTCCGCGACATCGCCCTTGTCGAATTTCTCGACCACGACTTCGGGCATCTCCCGCAACGTCTCCACCGATAATCGATAGACCTGCTCGGCCCCGCCGAAGGCATCGTAGTCGTTCACGATCAGCACGCGCTTGCTTTGCATAAGAGGCCTCGGAGCGTGCCGTTCCGCCACAGGATCAGGACGCGATGATTGCGGCGCGCATGGCGATGGATGAATGGAATGGCTTCGATCCGGAACGGACCGATTCCGAGTGATGCCGCCATTGATTCACGAATACGCGCCGGATTTTCCCGATCCACTTCTCAGCATGCGGTATGCCAGCAGTGAAAGAAACGAGGCGTGCCAAGGGTAAGCGCGACGAGGCGGCATTTTTAAATGCCCAATTCGATGAAAAACGTTGCAGGAGTGAATCGTCGGCGCGTGGAACCAGTGCGGGGCGGGCATCCGTCGTTTCAAGAGAGAAACGTTGCGCGGGATAACGGCGCGATCGCTCGTTCGATGATCGTATGAATTTCGCCCGCCCGATTCGATATGAACATTTCGATTAATTAAAAGGAGCCGTCCACAGACGCTTTGCGGAATTACGGTATTTCTTTGTGGGTTTCATAACAGAGCACGCGTGCTTCCTTCAGTACGATCGATCATGAATCGGGGTGGCGGGCGACAGACGCCGAGTAGCGAAGGGACGGGGGCCAGCGGCCATTTCCAGTCCTCGGTCGGTGCTGTCGTCATAAGCGGAAGGACCGGCTACGTCGGCGGTTTCGTGGCACGACCGTCGCGGTGGCTGCAATGCTGGGGGAAGCTGAAATGCCTGGATATTTCCACAGAGCGATCGACGTCACGTTGATCGTGTTGGGCGCGGTCGGAACATCCCGTGTCGGTATGGCCGACATCGGCAGTCCACCCCGACTGGATCCCTCGTTGGTCGCATTCGTCGCCGCGCTTGCGTTGTCGGTATTCCCCGCGTGCGGCGCCTACTCGGCGCGATGCACGAAGTCGCTCGCAAGCGCGATCAGCCGCACGACGCTCGCGTGGTTCGTCGTGCAGCTGTGCGGCCTCGTATTGCTGTTCATGATTCATCGCAGCGCGCCGCCGTTGTTGCCGTGGTTCATCTACTGGACCCTGGTGAGCGGGATTTCGCTTCTCGTTTCACATACGGCCGCCCTCGTTGCATTGTCTGTCGCGCGGCCGGCGTGGCTCGGCCATTGGCAGACGGCACATGGCTACGGCATCGGCGCCGCCGCCCCGGCATCGGCCGGCGAAGCGCGCCCGTCCGTGCCGGCGCGGTACATCGTGAAGCGCTGTTTCGACGTGGTCGGCGGTGCGTTGCTGATCGTCGTGCTGTCGCCGCTGCTGATCACGCTGATGGTCGTCGTATGGTGCGACGGCGGGCCGGCGTTCTACGGACACGTTCGCGTCGGGCAGCATGGCCGCAAATTTCGCTGCATGAAGTTCCGCTCGATGGTCGTGAACGCGGACCAGATGCTCAAGCAACTTCTGGAAACCGATCCTCAGGCTCGCGCCGAGTGGGAGAGTGGCTTCAAGCTCAAGAACGATGTCCGCGTGACGCGTATCGGCCGCTTTCTGCGCCGCACGAGCCTGGACGAGCTGCCGCAGCTCTGGAACGTGATGCGCGGAGAGATGAGTCTGGTGGGGCCGCGGCCGATCGTCGATGAAGAGCTCGCGCGTTACGGCGCCGACGTCAAGTACTACCTGCAGGTCAGGCCCGGCATGACGGGGCTTTGGCAGGTCAGCGGCCGCAGCAATACCGACTATGCGACGCGCGTGTCGCTGGATGTGGACTATGTGAAGAACTGGTCGGTCCTTCGGGACGTGGTGATCCTGTTCAAGACGATCAAGGTGGTCGTCAAGGGCCACGGCGCGTACTGATCACCCGGGCGCGATCCTGTCGCCGGGATCGATTACCTCACGCACATACTGAAGAGATGTCGACATGGCTCATGTGATGCAAAGCGATACGGCCGTCAGCGATTCAACGCGCTTCGGCAGGGTGGCGATCGTGCACGACTGGCTGACGACGTATGCCGGCTCCGAACGCGTGCTGGAGCAGATCATCCGGATCTGGCCTGACGCGGACTTGTTCAGCATCGTCGACTTCTTCCCGGAAGAGCATCGCGCCGCGCTGGGCGGCAAGCATGCGAAGACCTCGTTCATCCAGCATCTGCCTCGGGCGAGAACGGCTTTTCGCACGTACTTGCCGCTCATGCCGCTGGCCGTCGAACAGTTCGATCTCTCCGCGTACGACCTCGTGATTTCGTCGAGCCATGCGGTTGCGAAGGGGGTCATTACCGGGCCCGACCAGGTTCATGTCAGCTATGTGCATTCGCCTATCCGCTACGCGTGGGATCTTCAGCACCAGTACCTGATGCAGGCCGGCGTGACGAAGGGCCCGAAGAGCTGGCTCGCACGCAGCGTGCTGCATTACATGCGGATCTGGGATCAGCGCACCGCGCATGGTGTCGATGCGTTCGTCGCGAACTCGGAATTTATCGGCCGCCGGATTCGCAAGATCTATGGAGCCGGCTCGACGGTCGTGTATCCGCCGGTAGACGTCGATCGTTTCGACCTCGGCACAAACCGTGAGGATTTCTATCTGATCGCGTCGCGGATGGTGCCGTACAAACGTATCCCGCTGATCGTCGAGGCGTTCGCGAGCCTCCCCAATCGACGTCTGGTCGTCGTCGGCGACGGGCCGGACTTCAAGCGCGCGAAGGCGCTGGCGGGGCCGAACGTCACGTTGCTCGGGTATCAGCCGACACCCGTGCTGGTCGACCTGATGCGGCGCACGCGCGCGTTCGTGTTCGCCGCGGAAGAGGATTTCGGCATCACGCTCGTGGAGGCGCAGGCCTGCGGCGCGCCGGTCATCGCGTACGGCCGGGGCGGGGCGCTCGAAACGGTCATCGAGTCGCAGGATCCGAACTACGGCACGGGCCTGTTTTTCATGCAGCAGAGCGTGCCGGCGATCGTCGATGCGATCACGCGCTTCGAAGCGCATGAGCCGATGCGTCCGGAGGTGTGTCGCGGCAATGCGGTTCGCTTTACCGCGGAGCGCTTCAGAGCCGAGTTTCTGCAGGTCGTCGACAACGCCATATGCGAGGCGCGCGCGCGATGTTCGCCACACGGTGCATTCGAGGGAGCATGAATTGATCGCACAGATCGCAGCGTGGCGGAGCCGCCTGTCCCGGCTTCACCCCGACCATCTGCGGATCGCGCGGGGCGCGATCTGGATTTCGACGTTTGTCTTGCTCGGCAAAGTCGCGGCCGCGCTGCGGGAAATGGCGATCGCCTACCACTACGGCATCAGCCCGGTCGTCGATGCCTACCAGCTCACGTTCAACCTGATTACATTTCTGCCGGCGGCATTCGTCGTCGGGCTTCAGATCATGCTGGTGCCCACGCTGGTCGGATTACGCACGCAGCCCGTGCGCGAGCAGGCCCGCTTTCTGGGCGAATTGCAGATGGTGGCGCTCGTGTTCGGCAGCGTCTGCGCAACGGCGTTGCTGGTTGCGTGGCCCTGGATGCTCGGACTGTTCGAGCGCAACCTGTCCGGCCAGACGCGCGAGATGTCTCGCGCGATGATGATGACGATGAGCCCGATCGGCATCCTGATGATGACGATCTGCGTGTTCGCGGCGCGCCTGCAGGCGCGCGAGCGCCACATCAATACGTTGCTGGAAGCGCTGCCTGCCGTCGTGGTGCTGCTCTTCCTGATCGTCTGGCAGCAAGGGAATTCGCCCGCGCCGCTGATGTGGGGCACGACGATCGGCTTCCTGCTGCAAGCGGCGTGGCTCGCCGCGCTGGCGCGCGCCACCGACGGTGTGCAAACCCGCTTCTTTTTTTCGCTGCGGTCGCCGCAATGGTCGCGCAACTATCGCACGGTCGGCATGTTCATGCTGTGTCAGCTCGTGTTGAGCCTTGCGGTGCCCCTCGATCAGTATTTCGTCGCGGGCCTCGGCGATGGCGCGATCGCGACGCTCTCCTATTCGGGCCGGCTGATTGCGCTGCTCGAGGGCGTCGGCGCGATGGCCATCGGCCGCGCGACATTGCCGGTGTTCTCCGATATCCAGAGCAACGGCGAGCCGGCGAGGGCACGCGAGATGGCGCTCAAATGGTCGTTCCTGATGCTGGGCGTTGGCGTGCTGGTGACGGCGATCGTCTGGCCGCTCGCGCCGATCGTCATCAAGCTGATTTTTCAACACGGCGCGTTCACGGATGCGGACACGGCCACCGTCGCCCATCTGGTGCGCTGGAGTCTCGTAAAGTTGCCGTTTTATTTCGCACAACTGGTGCTGCTGCAGCTGTTCGCGAGCGAAGGGCGCCTGAAGGCGTTGGCCGGCATGGCCATCGTGTGCTTCATCGTCAAGGCGCTCGCCAATGTCGTGTTGATCCAATGGCTCGGCATCGTCGGTATCGTGCTCGCATCGGCGGCATCCGCCGCGAGCGCGTTCGCCTACCATCTCTCGCTCATGGGTTGGGACCGGCACGTTCGAACGGTCACCCGGAGCGGGAAGCGAGCGTCATGATCGTCGTCAATTCACTGCGCGGCCGTGGAGCGGTGGCGGCGACCTGATGAACCACGCATGTCGCGAATCGAACGTCCAGTGTGTCGTTACGCACGGTCTGCGAAATCGATGCGACTTAGAGTGAATGCATGAAAGGGCGGGCGCGATCGTCCGGAAAGCATCGCGCGTCCGAATGCGCTTCAGTCGCGGGAGACAGCGGCGCGTTCCTCGACAGCGGAGCGATACCATGTCATCACTGCAAGTAGAGACGTGCGACATCGACGAAGGCCGGCAGCCGGAGTGCGGTCCGGTCGTCGATCAGTCGACGGCGCCGGTGCGTACGCGGATTCTGCCGGTCATCCTGGCCGGCGGTTCGGGCACACGGCTATGGCCGGTTTCGCGCGAGCATTATCCGAAGCAACTGATCGACGTCGTCGGATCGGATTCGTTGCTGCAAGCCACCGCAACGCGGATGACCGATCTCCCGGCCGGCTGGCAGGTGTCGGGCTCACCTGTCGTCGTGTGCGGCGCCGATCTTCAATTCCTGATCGCCGAGCAGCTGCGCGCGGGCGGGATCGACGCGCGGTTCATCGTCGAGCCCGTGCGGCGGGATACCGCGCCCGCGTTGACACTGGCGGCCTCGTTTGCATGCGCCGCCGGCGACGACGCGATCCTGGTCGTCATGCCGTCCGACCAGTTGATCAAGGACACGCCGGCGCTCAAGCGGGCAGTTGCCCTGGCCGCGCGCCATGCGGAAGCGGGAGCGATCGCGACGCTCGGTGTGCCGCCGACCCACGCCGCGACTGGTTTCGGGTACATCTGCGTGGGTGCCGCGATCGGCGACGGCGCGCACCGGATCGAGCGGTTCGTCGAGAAGCCATCGGCGGAGCGCGCCGCCGAGTACCTCGCGGCGGGCGGCTACTGGTGGAACAGCGGCATCTTCGTGTTGCGCGCGTCGGTCTGGCTCGCGACGTTGCAACGGCTGCAGCCGGACATGCACGAGTCGTGTCTTGCTGCGTTCGTCGCCGGCGCGTCCAGCGGCAGCGTCTTCAATCCCGAGCCCGGCGCGTTCGCCCGCGTCGACGCGAACTCGATCGATTATGCAGTCATGGAGCGCATCGGCATGCCCGAATCGGAGTGCGACGGGGTCGTCGTGCCGCTCGACGCCGGCTGGTCGGACCTCGGTTCGTGGGATGGCGTGTGGGACGCGCTCGACAAGGACGATTGCGGCAATGTGGGGCGCGGACGCGTCATGTTCGAAGGCGCGGCTTCCACGTACGCTCATTCGAACGGACGCCTCGTGGCATGCGTGGGTACCTCCAATGTGGTCGTGGTGGAAACGGCCGATGCGGTGCTCGTGGCCGACCGGGCGCACGTGCAGGACGTAAAGCGGCTCGTGGCGCGCATCAAGGCGGAGCGGGCGCCCGAGGCCGATTCGCATCGCAAGGTGCATCGCCCCTGGGGCTTCTATGATTCGATCGATCGCGGCGAGCGTTTTCAGGTGAAGCATATCGTCGTATCGCCCGGTGGGCGGCTGTCGTTGCAGATGCATCACCACCGTGCGGAGCATTGGGTCGTCGTGCGTGGCACCGCGCTCGTCACGCGCGGTGACGAGCAGCTGCTGCTCACCGAAAACGAGTCGGCCTTCATCCCGGTCGGCGTGCGTCACCGGCTCGAGAATCCGGGCAAAGTCCCGCTCGAGATCATCGAGGTTCAATCGGGCACGTATCTGGGCGAAGACGACATCGTTCGTTTCGACGACAGCTATGGGCGCTGCGACTCGCACACGTGATGCCGGATGAAGCACGTGCGACGTCCGCCGCAGCGGCGTCGCTCGCTTTGTCCTGGTGCCACGCCTGCCGCGCCTGCCGGGGCGTCGGTTCGTCTCGGCACGGCAACGCCGCGCCGACGCGCGTTCGCGGCGCGGCGCACTGCTGCCGCATTTCGCATGCGGGTTAGACAGAGGGGCTGGGCAACGGGGTGAGGTTGCAAACCGCTTCGCCCTCCGGCCGCCCGACCGTACCAGCATCGGGCAGGGCCGCGCGGTGGCGATGCGGCAACAAGCGGTCGAACTCTCGCTTGACGAGTCCATAGCATTCGCAGGCGTTCGCTTCGAGACCGTTGCGATCCAGCACCCGGATATGGCCGCGGCGATGGAGGATGAGGCCTTCGCGATGCAGCTTTCCGGCCGCTTCGGTGACGCCCTCGCGCCGCACGCCCAGCATTTCCGAGATCAGTTGCTGGGTGACCGCCAGTTCGTACGAGTCGACCCGGTCGACCTCGATCAGCAGCCACCGGCAAAGTTGCTTGTTCAATGAATGGTGCCGGTTGCACGCGGCCATCTGCGCGATCTGGGTGAGCAGCGCGTGCATATAGAGCAGCATCAGGCGCTGCATGCGTTCCGATCGCGCGAAATGGAGCCGGAGCGCCTGCGCGCTCATTCGGTACGCGAAGCCGGCGTACTGCACCTGGACGCGGTTCGGCATCGCTTCGCCGCCGGTCAGGACGGGCACGCCGGTCATGCCTTCGCGGCCGACTGCGGCAACCTCGACGGAGCCGCCGTTTTCCATCATGTAGAGGATGGAGATGACTGCCGTGGTCGGGAAGTAGACGTGATGGATCCGCTGCCCCGAGTCATATAGCAACTGTTCCGCGCGCAAACGAACGAGTTCGAGGTGAGGGGCGAGCGCTTGCCATTCATCGTATGGCAGTGCGCTGAGGAGGTGGTTGCCGTGAAGATCCGATTGCAGCGCCAACATGTCAAGTTCTCCATCCGAAGCCGCATGTGACGCAGCTTGTTGCATCCGCATCCGGTTTGCACGGCTAGCCCTGATCTGCCGGATGAACGGCGAGCAGGGCAGTACCGTGTCGATTCAACGCTATGCGACCCCGGATGCAGATGCTGAATTTATCGAGCAAGTGGCTAGGTTTAAAGCTAGAAACATGCCAATCGAACGGAAAGCAAGCGCCGATATGGTGCAACGAGTTGGCCGTGCGAGCGCTTGCGGAAATACGTACGCCGACGATTGCGTTGTGTTTCAATTTCGAACGCCATTTTCCGGCGAGCGGCGCGGCGATCTTCCCAATGATTCAACGGAGGTGGTTGATTCGATTGGGTTTCCATGGCGAAGACCCGCGCACGTCCGCTGCGCACCGCACGTCAGGCGGCTGCATCTGCAGCAAATCGGCATCCGGCCGGGATCGAATTGTTTCAGAAGTGTTCACGGTGGTTTCCCTATGGCGGACCGCAGGATTCGATGTGCGGTAGGCGAGCGCCGGGTGCCTGTGTGTGTACCACGGTCTGTCCCGACACGGGATCGATCTCCCCGGCACACTGGCCGAGATCGGATGTTCCGCGGCCATTTGGGTAAACGTGCATCACCTTCTGCGGAAGGAAATCGCGGTCAATCGTGCCAGGCGTTATCGTGGTTGCGTCCGCAAGTGTCGGCTGCGAACGCAAGCGTGACCGCGTCATCGCAGCGACATTTTTCTCGCGTAAATCTATCGCACTTCGTCAGTCGGCGGGGTACCGTCTTCTCAAGGAATACCGACCATGGCGGCAAAACGCCTTCGCATCAACATGATTACCCGTCGCCAGTCGACGTTCGATGGCCGGCATCTCGACACCGAGTCGGCACGCCGTTTCGACGCGCACGCGCAGGACGCGACTCCTGCTCATCTGAAAGGTACGCAGGGCGCCGTGGCTGAATGGCAGCCGCGCGTGAAAGTCAGCGAGAGATAACCCGGTCGTCTCGCGGCGCGGGCCCCGCAGGTCGGCTCACCAAAGGAGCTGCGATGCGCCCGCGGCGCCATGGGATTGCGGCTGCCGCCGTCATCGCCTGCCTGATCTGGCGAATTCGTCAAGTCACCGGCGGCGCGTGCTCATGATCCCCCAAACCCCGAGCGTCGTCGTATTCCCGCGAAATATCCTTGTTCGTGTAGTCCCCGAGCTTCGATGCGGCAACCACGCTCAGCACCGCACACACCAGCACGTACGCCGCGATCGCATACCCCGAGTGGTAGTAGGCAAACAGCGCCGTTGCGATAAGCGGTGCCGGGCCGCCGGCAATGACCGAAGCGAGCTGATAACCCATCGACGCGCCGCTATACCGCAAGCGCCCTGTGAATGACTCGGCAATCAATGCAGCCTGCGGTCCATACATCATCGAATGCGGGACCAGCGACAACACGATGGCCGCGAATATCCATACCGGATTCCGGCTATCGACCATGGCGAAGTAGACGAATCCGAACACGCCGGCGGCAGCCGCACCGATCATGTACATCCTTCGCCGCCCGATCAGATCCGACACGTGCCCGAACAGCGGAATGGTGAAGAACTCGACCACGGATGCGACCAGCACCGCCGCCAGCAGCAGTTCGCGCGTGACGCCCAGCGCCGTGATCCCGTACGTGAACACAAACGCCGTATAGATGTAGAACGGCGCCTGTTCGGCCATCCGCGCAAACGCCGACAGCACGATATCCCTCGGCTGCTTGCGCAGCACTTCGAGCATCGGCGTCTTCTCGATCCGGCGCTCAGCCAGCAGCTTCGCGAAGATCGGCGTCTCGAGAATATTCAGCCGGATATAGAGCCCGATCGCGACCAGCACGATGCTGAGGAAAAACGGCACGCGCCAGCCCCACGCGAGGAAAGCGTTGCCGGAAAACCAGCTCATGGCCAGCACGGCAAGGTTGGCGAGGAACAATCCCGCAGGCACGCCGAACTGCGGCCACGACGCGACGAAACCGCGATGCGTATTGGTGCGCGCCCACTCCATCGACATCAGGACCGAGCCGCCCCATTCGCCGCCCACGCCGACGCCCTGGATGAAGCGCAGTACCGTGAGGATAACGGCGCCCCAGATGCCGATCGCGGCATAGGTCGGAACAAAGGCCACAGCGAACGTGGCGAGCCCCATCAGCAACAGGGTCACGATCAGTGTGGCCTTGCGTCCGATGCGATCGCCGTAATGGCCGAAGATCGCCGCGCCGACCGGCCGTGCGACAAAGCCGACGGCATAGATCAGGAACGCCTGCAGCGTGCCGACGAGTGGGTGGGATTGCGGGAAATAGAGCTTTGCGAAGACCAGGCCGGTGACCGTGCTGTAGAGGAAGAAGTCATACCATTCGATCGTGGTGCCTATCGTGCTGGCGATGACGGCGCGATGCAACTGGCGCCGGGCTTCCTCGTCGGAGAGGGGCGTGGCCGCGGATTGCATGGCAGCCATTTTGATATCTCCCGGAAAAGGGCGATAGAGAAATAAACCTTACGCCCAGCGACAGGTTCCTGCAAGCAGCAAGCTGCGAATTTTTCCACGGCGTCCGGGTGTGTTTATTCAGCCATCCTTATATATCACAATACGATATATGATTGCCATTCGCCACTGGTCCGATGGAGTTGGCCTGATGTTCGAAGTGAACGCACGAACCGATTTGCGAATCCACGGTATTTCATATCCGGCCGGAGCGTTGCGATCTCGTTGTGCGAAGCGGTGTGGAAGCGAAGTTCGTTGGCTGAGGCATCGCCTAACTCGACGTTCGCCGAAATCAAGAGACGGTGGAATTCAAGGCCGATGGTTCGAGGAGTCTTTGCCGCAGACAATCATTCGGTCGACTGGTCTTGCACATGAATCGTCGCCGTCGAGCTGCAGCGATTTCGACGGCAAGGCGCATGGCCGGAGGCATCCGGCACGTATGGCAGTGGCATATCTCACGATCAGATATCTATCGAAAAAATAACCATTTGGTACACGCATCGGCAGGCACTAAAGTCACGCATCCCGATGCCGGTGCGACACCGGTGATTTCGATGTTATCTCGGAAGCCTGCCAAATGAATCGTTTGATGTATTCAACGGTCCGCCGTGCTGCGGCCGCACTGTTCGTCCTCGGTCTTGTGCCGGCAGTCCATGCGACCCAGCCGGTACTGCGCGTCGGGATCGACGCCGAGTCGTACCCGCCGTTCTTCTCCAAGGATGCAACCGGCAAGTGGAAAGGCTGGGAAGTCGACCTGCTCGAGGCCGCATGCGGCAAGCTCAATGTGCGCTGCGAAGTCACCGACATCGCGTGGGACGGGCTGATTCCGGCGCTGCAAAACCGCAAGATCGACGTGATCTGGTCGTCGATGACGATCACCGGCGAACGGCAGAAGGCGATCGACTTCAGTCGCGCCTATTACGAATCGCCGACGGTATTCGTCGGCGCGAAAAGCGATCGACGTCGTATCGATTGCGCGGTGCCCGCAACCTTCAAGGATCGCGTGATCGGCGTGGAAGCCGGCACGAATTTCTCGGCATTCCTCGATGCACGCTTCAAGCGTGACGCGCAAATCAAGGCGTTCGATAAATTCGACAACGCGCTCGCGGACCTGGTCTCCGGACGGGTCGACTACGTGCAGGAAGCGAAGGGCTTGTTCACGGCGTTTTTGTCGTCGCGCGACGGAAAGGATTTCGAGGTCAAGGCCGCCTGCGCGGACAACCCGGTGCTGGGTCTCGGCATCGGCGCGGGCGTGCGGCAAGGCGATGCACTGCGCGGCCGGTTGTCGACCGTGATCGCGCAACTTCAGCAGGACGGCACGTGGGACGCGATCACCGCGCGCTATCCGAACCTGAAGGGCACGATCGAGAAGGGCCGGTGAGCGGATGGCCGCGGATGATTCGCTGCTGGCATTGCTCGCGTTCGGTGACGGCGGTTACGGCCGCATCTTTGCGAGCGCGTTCGCGCTGACGCTTGGCGTCGCCGCGGCGTCGTTTGGCGCCGGGACGCTGCTCGGCATCGCCGGCGCGCTCGGCAAGCTGTCACGGCACGCGTCGCTCGCGTGGCTCGCACGGATTTACACGACACTCGTGCGCGCGCTGCCCGAACTGTTGTGCCTGCTGCTCGCGTTCTACGCGGTCGCGCCAGCGCTCGAGGCCGTTCTGCACCGCATCGGTGTCGTGCCCGACGGTTTCGCATTCGATCCGTTCATCGTGGCCGCGTTGTCGCTCGGTTTCATCCAGGGTGCTTATCTGACCGATATATTCCGCACGGCGCTCGTCAACGTGCCGGTCGGGCAGATCGAGGCCGCGCACGCATACGGAATGAGCCCGTGGCAAACCTTGACTCGCGTCCGGCTTCCGATTGCGGCGCGGCTCGCGCTGTCCGGCGTCGGCAACGTGTGGCTGAACGCGACCAAGGACGCGTCGTTCATCAGCGTGCTGGGCTCGTTCACGGATCTGCTGAAGGCGAGCCAGCTCGCCGCCGGTGCGACGCGGCATTACGTTTTCTTTTACCTGGTCACGGCGGCGCTGTTCCTGGTGATGAGCATCACGTCGACGGGGCTTTTCGCTCTGCTCGAGCGGTACGCTAATCGTGGCACGAGGCGCGCCACCGCATGAATTTTTCTCTGACGTTCCTGCTCGACACGGTGATGCCGAAGCTGCTCGCCGCGGTGCCGACGACCCTGGCGTTGCTGCTGTTGTCCGGTATCGCCAGCGTGGCGATCGGCATTCCGCTCGCGCTTGCGGCGGGTTCGCGTCACGCACCCTACCGCTGGCCCGCGCGCGGCTGGATCATGCTGATTCGCGGCACGCCGTTGCTGGTGCAACTCTACCTGCTGTATTACGGCTTCGGCCAGATCGTCCCGCGCGAATGGATGCGCGACAGCTTGGCGTCGCCGCTGTTGCGGGACGCGTACTGGTACGCCGTCGTCGCGTTGAGCGTGAACGAGGGCGCCTATGTCGCGACGATCCTGCGCGGCGCGATTGCCGGCGTGCCGGTCGGCGAGATCGAGGCCGGCTATGCATACGGAATGACGCGGGCGGGTGTACTGCGCCGGATCGTCGGTCCGCGTGCGTTGCGACTCGCGCTGCCCGCGCTTACCGGCGAAGCGATCCTGCTGCTGAAATCGACCGTGCTCGCGTCGACCGTCACGGTGTTCGACGTGATGGGGACGGCCAATACGCTTCGCTTCGAAACATTGCGAGTGTACGAACCGCTGGCCGGCGCGGCGATCGTCTATGTCGTGCTGGTCGCGCTGCTGACGATTCCCGCCGCCCATCTCGAGAAACACCTCAACCGCTACCTGACGCGCGTGCCCGACGATCGCATGCCCGCACGGCGCCGCGGCACATCGTCCGGCGCGTGGGCGGCACCCAACTGATTCCTCCTTTTGCACTGAACACGACGATGTCCGATCCTCGCCCCTTGCTGTTTTCCCTTTATGAACAAGCCAGCGTCGGCTGCGGCGGCGCGCCGAGCCTCTGGACCCATCCCGCCGATGAGCGACTGCGCGCGAATACGCTTGCGTACTGGTCGGATCTCGCGCGCAAGGCCGAGCAGGCCGATCTCGACATGCTGTTCTTCGCGGACGTGCTCGGTCTGTATGACGTATATGGCGGGTCGGCCGATGCGGCACTGCGATGGGCGGTGGAGTTGCCCGCGAACGATCCGATGATGCTGATCCCCGCGCTTGTCGCCCAGACCGAGCGGCTCGCATTCGGCGTGACCGCGAGCACGACGTATGAGCATCCATTCGCCCTCGCGCGGCGCTTCAGCACGCTCGACCACCTGAGCAACGGCCGGATCGGCTGGAACATCGTGACATCCTACCTGACAAGCGCAGCGCGCAATTTCGGGCTCGACCGGATGATCAGCCACGACGAACGCTACGCGCGTGCGGAGGAGTTCCTCGACGTAGTGTACAAGCTGTGGGAAGGGAGCTGGGCGGACGATGCAGTCGTCGCCGACAAGCTTGAGCCGCGCTACGCGCGCGGCGATCGTGTGCGGCCGATCGAACACGTGGGCACCCATTATCGCGTGCACGGCCCGCACGTCTGTGCGCCGTCGCCGCAGCGTTCACCAGTGCTGATCCAGGCTGGCTGGTCCGGGCGAGGGCGCGAATTCGCGGCAAAGCACGCCGAAGTGGTGTTCGTCGCGAAGTCGAATCCACACGAGATCCGCACCGGCCTCGATGAAATCCGGCGGCTGGCGATCGAGAACGGCCGGGCAGCGGAAGATGTGAAGGCGCTCACGGTGCTGCGCCTCGTGACTGCGCGTTCGTCGGCCGACGCGAAGGAGAAGTACCACGCGCTGCAGCAGCACTATCACCTGCAGGCGCAGCTCGTCAGCTATGCGGGCGACACCGGTATCGACATCGATCGTTATGCAGACGACGAGCCGCTGACGACGCAAACGGAAGGGCTGACATCTTATGTGGTGCGGCCGGACGGCAGCGGCAAGCCGCTGACCGCGGGCGACGTGCGGCGCAAGTTCGCGAGCGTCACGCGCGGCACCGACCTGATCCTCGTCGGCGCGCCGGACGAAGTTGCGGACCAGCTCGCCGAGCATGCGCGGCAGTCGACGACGAGCGGCTACATGCTCAATCCGCTGGTCAGCCCGGGCACGCTGGACGACTTCGCGGAACTGATCGTGCCGGAATTGAAGAAGCGCGGCCTGTACCGGACGGCGGCGCCTACCGGCACCTTCCGTTCGCGGCTGAGCGGACGCGATCGCCTTCCGGACAGCGCGTATGGAGCGTCTTTCAGGCAATCCGGATCTGACGGACTCTGACGAGCGGGTCGATACGGCACAGTCGTTCCGAGCGCGCTCGGTAGCACCACGCGCTTCGACGCGACAGTCGCGCCGCCTTCGAAGCGGTCGAAGTCGTCCTGATAATGGGCGCGAACGGCGCGGGCAAGTGCACGTTCATCGAGGTCCGGAGCGGCATTCAAGAACTGGATGGCGGCACGCTGGTGCGGTGGCTCGGATCGACCGGATTCTCAGTGCCTCGGGCGTGGCGATGGTTTGTCAGCCTGAGCAAGTGATCGGGCTGCTGGTCGAGTACCTCGTATTCGACACGCTCGAGCGCGTGACGGTGCGCCGCTGGGACATCCGGCGCTGACACGCGCCGATCCGGGCGTGCACGCGTGCGCATTCCCGGCGCACGCATAACCAAAGCTGAAATCGGTTTTTCACGCGCGGCGGATGCGTCCCTATACTTTTCGGTGCCGCCTGCGGGCTGCGTCGACGGCTCACGCAATCGTGCGTGTGGACGTCGTTTTCCTGGAAGAGGGACTGCCGAATGAATGCCCGTCATGGCGCCGAAGCGCGCGACGCGCTGCGTACCGCGCTCGCTGCACTGCCTGAACTCGCAGCCGAGATCGGGCGCGACGCCGCGCAACGCGAGGCGCGCCGCGAACTGCCGTTCGAAGGCTTTGCGCTGTTTCGCCGCTCGTCGCTCGGCGTGCTGCGGATTCCGGTCGAACGCGGCGGCATCGGGGGCACGCTGGTCGATCTGTTCGACACGATCGCGACGCTCGCCGCCGCCGATTCGAACCTCGCGCACGCGCTGCGCATCCACTACGACCTGACCGAGACGCTGCGGCTGTCGCCGCGCACGCCGTTCAACGACGTGCAACTCGAGCGCGCGCTGGCCGGCGCGATCTTCGGCGGCGCATCGACCGAGCGCGGCACGTCGCGGCCGGGCGAGAACACGACCGTGCTGCGCCGCGATGGCGACCATCATCGCGTGACCGGCCACAAATACTATTCGACGGGCACCGCGTTTGCCGATTTCGCGCGCATCAACGTCGAGAACGAGCAGGGCGACGCGCTCGCCGTGATCATCCCGGTCGCGCGCGACGGCGTGCGGGTGCTCGACGACTGGGACGGCATGGGCCAGCGCATGACCGCGAGCGGCAGCCTGCTGCTGCACGACGTGCAGGTGTTCGCGGACGAAGTCGCGGCGCGCGACGGCTCGACGCTCGTCGGCCGCCACTGCGGCGCGCTGCGGCAGCTGCATCTCGTCGCGACGGCCGCGGGCATCGTGCGCAACGTGGTGGCCGATGCGCGCCACTACGTGCTGACGCACGGCCGGCCGGTGCTGCACAGCCCGGCGCCGAGCGCGCGCGACGATCACTTCATCCAGCAGATCGTCGGCGAACTGTCCGCGCACAGTCACGCGATCGATGCGCTCGTGCGCGACAACGCGGCGGCGCTCGACCGCTCGGCCGATGCGATCGAAGCCGGCGACGCGGATGCGCACGAACGCGTGCTCGACAGCGCGCTCGCGACCGCACGCACGCAGCTGATCGTCGGCAAGCTTGCGCTGTATGCGTCGGAGCGGCTGTTCGAAGTGGGCGGTGCATCGGCGACCGCGCGCGTGCACAACCTCGACCGCCACTGGCGCAACCTGCGCACGATCTTCAGCCACAACCCGCTGCTGCACAAGGCGCGCGTGATCGGCGACTACGACCTGAACGGCGTGACCACGCACCTGACCGAAGGACGCGTGTTCTGATTCCGCTGCATCCGCAGCCCATTTTCCGGAAACGTCACGATGACGACCCGCACCGGCCATCGCGTCGCCGCATGGCGTCATTCGGATTCGCAGGCGGACGACGGCATCGATTTTCGTCACGACATGCGGCTCGCGCAGGCGGCCGAAGCCGCGAAGTTCGATCTCGTGTTCCTCGCGGACGGCGTCGGCACGCGCGGCGACGACGTCGAGTTCCTGAGCCGCGCCACGCCAAGCTATGTCGCGCAGTTCGAGCCGCTGACGCTGCTGTCGGCGCTCGCGGCCGTCACCGAACGCAGGCTGTTTCGCAGCGACTACGCAGGCCGCACGCCGCGCGATCATCCCGCGTTGCGACGGGCCCGCGCGGTGCGCGTTCGCCGTCTCCTCGGCGCTGGCGACGTCTGCGGGTTCGACGGCCGCGTTCGCCTGAACTCAGCGCCGCAGGCCCGCGTCGCGCAGCAGCGGCAGCACGCGCGCGCCGAAGAAGTCGAGATCCGGCTTGAAGTCGTAGAAGCTCAGCTGGATGCCGTCGATGCCGGCCCGATGCAGCCGCACGATGTAATCGGCGACTTCGTCGGGCGAGCCGGTGATCGAGATGTTGCCGCCAATCGCGCGCGCGGCCGCCTGCGACCGCTGCTCGAAGCCGCCGCGCCACGCATGGGCGTCGCTGTCGAAGCGATGAAAGCTGCCTTCGTCCGCATGCGCGACGATCGCATCGCGGTACGCGCGCGCTTCGGCCGCCGTTTCGCGGCAGATCACGAGCGGATTGAGCAGTGTGCGGATCGTCCGGCCGCGCGCGGCTGCGGCCGCCTTCACGCGGGCCGTGTGCGCGGGTAGCGTGTCCAGCGCGAGCTCGACATCCGGGCCGGCGGGGCTCGTGACGAACACGATGTCCGAATAGCGGGCCGCGAAATCGATGCCCGCGTCGGAGCCCGTCGCGTTGATCAGCAGCGGGCGGCCGTATTGCGGCTTCGGCGTGACGAACGCGCCGGAGAGCCGCCAGCTCGACAGCGCGGGCGCGTAGCTGAAGTTGTCCGGTTGCGCCCACAACTGGCTGACCGCGTCGACGAATTCGGCGGCCATCTCGTAGCGCCGGTCGTGCTCGATCCGGTTCCAGCCGAACATCTCGTGTTCGATCGCGCGGTGGCCGGTCACGACGTTGATGCCCCACCGTCCGCGCGAGATGTGGTCGAGCGTCGCCGTGAACTTCGCGAAATGCAGCGGATGCCACGGACCGTACAGCACGTGGCTCGTCGCGACGAGGATGATCCGCTCGGTGCGCGCGGTGAGCGCGGCCAGCGTCATGAACGAGTCGAGCGCGTGGCCGTCGAACACGCCGCCGTAGCCGCCTTTCGGCAGCCACTGCGACAGCGCGAACACGAGATCGAAGCCCAGCGCTTCTGCGCACGCGACGAGATCGGCGTTGTAGTCGAACGTCCAGTCGGTCGAGCGCGGCAGCGTCGATGCGCTCCAGCCGCCGGCCTGGATCGGCAGGAACAGGCCGAGCATCAGCGGTTGCGCGAGCACGCGCGACGCGGGGCTGTCGGGAAAATCGGCCGGTGAACCGACGTCGACGAACGGCGTCGGCTTGAACGGGGCATCGGCCTGGGCGGCGGCGGAAGTGTCAGTCAAGATGGGCTCCATGCGACGCGCGCCGGCGTCGAGCGAAAGAATCGTGCGTGCCGTGCCCGCGGTCGACGCGCGTTGGTTTCGGGCATGCCGGCAAGCGCGTCGTGTCGCGTCACAGGCGTCCCGGCCGCGGGTCGGGCACGAAGCCGTCGCGGTTCGGCATCCGGATGCGCGGCAGCGTGCGGGCGTCGAGCGTCGCGTCGTCGGGCACGATGCCGTTCAGGTTCAGCACGTTCGCGGTGACCGCATAGAGTTCGTCCGCGCTCAGCGATTGCGGCGCGTTGTACGGCATCGCGCGGCGGATGTAATCGAACAGCGTCGTCGCATACGGCCAGTAGCTGCCGACCGTCTTTTTCGGGCTGACGCCGGCGAGCGAGCCGCTGCCGCCGACGAGCGGATCGCCGACGCCGCCCTGGCCGCCGGCGCCATGACACATCGCGCATTTGTCCGCGAACACGTGCGCGCCGCGCGCGACCGTTCCGGCGCCGCGCGGCAGGCCGCGGCCGTCGGGCGCGACGTCGATGTCCCACGCTGCGATCGCCGCGCGGTCGACCGGCTGACCGAGACCGAAGCCGGCGCCGAAGGCCGGCAACGCGATCGTGCCGATCGATCCCGACAAGACGGCGAGCGACACGAGCAGACGGACGGTCGGCCTACGCATTGCGCACCTCGCCGTCCGCACCGACGCGCCAGTTCTGGATGCCGTTGTAGTGGTATTGCGAATTGACGCCGCGCGCGGCGACGAGCGCGTCGCGGGTCGGCTGCACGTAGCCCGTTTCGTCGGTCGCACGGCTTTGCAGGTCGGCCGGCTCGCCGCTCCAGACCCAGTCGGCTTCGAAGCGCGTCAGCGCGCGATCGCGCACGTCGCCGGCGAGCCGCGCGGCGCGCCAGGTGCGGCCGCCGTCCGTCGACACCTCGACCGCGCGAATCCGGCCGCGTCCCGACCACGCATAACCGCTGATCGGGTAGTAGCCGCGCGACGCGAGCCGGTGGCCGGCCGACGGGCGCGTGATTACCGATTTCGCATCCATCTCGAACACGAACTGGCGGGCGCATCCGTTCGGCAGCAGGCTCGTGTATTTCGACGTTTCCTCGCGGGTCATCTCCGGCGCGCGTACCAGCTTCAGCCGACGCAGCCACTTGATGTTCGTGTTGCCTTCGAAGCCCGGCACGATGAGCCGCACCGGATAGCCGTTCTCGGGGCGCAGCCGCTCGCCGTTCTGCGCATAGACGACGAGCGCGCGCTCGAGAATGCGATCGAGCGGCAGGCTGCGCGTCATCGCTGCGCCGTCCGCGCCTTCCGCGAGCAGCCATTGCGCGGCCGGGTCGATGCCGGTTTCGTCGAGCAGCGTCGACAGCCGCACGCCGGTCCATTCGCAGCACGACAGCAGCCCGTGCGTGAACTGGACGGGCAACCCGCTCGGGCCGTTCCATTCGCTGCCGGTGTTGCCCGAGCATTCGAGGAAATGGATTCGCGACTCGGACGGAAAGCGCAGCAGGTCGTCGAGCGTGAAGACGCGCGGCTCGCGCACGAGCCCGTGGACGACCACGCGATGACGCTGCGCATCGATATCGGGCACGCCCGCGTGATGGCGTTCGTACACGAGGCCGTTCGGCGTGATGTCGCCGAACAGGTCGGCGAGCGGCGTCATCGAGGAGCCGGAGCCGGGCAGCGCCGGCGCGCGCGCGCTGCGGCGGATCACGTCGCGTTCGTGCCCGCCCGGCACGCCGTACGGCGGCGACAGCAACGGTGCGCCCGGCGTGCGCGTCCACGGCGGTACGTCGAGTGGCGCGAGCGTCTGGCTCGCCAGCGCGCCGCCTGTTGGCAGCAGCGCGGCGGCCCAGCTGCCGGCGAGCTGTCGCAGTGCCGCGCGACGGCCGGTGCGGCGTGGACGGGAAGAGGTATCGGTCATCAGCGAAGCCATGTCGCGCGCGGCGCGGCAGCATCCGGAAAAACGGACATTGTCGGCAACCGCGCGCGGCGCGACAAACAACGATTCCCGCTTTGCTTATCGCGCCGCGCTCGTGTCATGTTGCGCGCACGTTCAGAACTTCACGCGCAGCCCGCTGACGAGCGCGACCTGACGGTTCGTCGACGACGCGCTGCCGATGTTCGAGATCGCCGCGATCTTGCGATAGCCGCCCGACGACGCGGTGCTCGCATCACCTGCGGCGAGCTGGTAGATGCCGGACAGATAGATGTCGGTGCGCTTCGACAGCGCATAGTCGAACCCGAGCGTGAACTGGTGCCAGCGCGGCTTCAGCGTCTGGCCGCCGGTACCGGGCAAGCCGCTCGCGCGTCCGTCCGTGAACGTGTAGACGCCGATCAGCGTCGCCGCCGGCGTGATCTGGAAGCGCCCGTTCACGTCGTAGTTATTGAACTTGCGCGACGAGCCGTCGACATAGTCGAGCCGCGTATGGCTCCACGCGAAGCCGAGCGTCGCGCGGCCGAGCGCGTAGTTCGCGCCCGCGACACCGATCTGCTGTTTGCGCACGCCGCCGTTCAGCCCGTAGAAGAACGCGCCGCTGTAGTCGTTACCGGTCGTCGTGGTCGCGCCGCCCACCGCGCCGCTCGTGTTCGACGTCGCGTTCGGGTGATTCAGCCGCACGTAGCCCGCACCCGCCGAGAACGGGCCATTTACGTAGTTCGCCGACACGCCCCACGCGTTGTTGTTCGAGAAACCGGTGCCTGCGCCGCCGTTCGCCTGGTTGCTGAATGCATAGAGCACGTCGGCCGTGAAGCCGGCGATCGTCGCGCTGCGGAATTTCACCGCATTGTTGATGCGGAAGCTCTGGTTCAGGTTGTCGTTGTCGCCGATGTGGGTTGCCGGCGACCAGAAGCCGGACCCCGAGTACGGCGCGACGAGGTCGGTGATCGGCTCGTACTGGCGGCCGAACGTCAGCGTGCCGAGACCGGTCTTGTTCAGGCCGACGTACGCGGAGCGGCCGAACAGGCGGCCGCCCTGGCCGAGGCCGCCGTCGCTCGGCCGGAACCCGCTTTCGAGCGTGAACACCGCCTGCAGGCCGCCGCCGAGATCCTCGACGCCTTTCAGGCCCCAACGGCTGCCGCTCAGCTTGCCGCTCGTCTGCTGGATGTTGCTCGCGCCGCCCTGGTTGTTCGTATAGGAGAGGCCGGCGTCGACGACGCCGTACAGCGTGACGGAACTTTGCGCATGCGCACCGATGGAACCGATCGAAACCAAACCCAGGACTACCGACTTCTTGATCATGAATATCCTCTGTTTTTTTGGGGTACCTCTGCGAGGATCACGATGCTATTGAAATCGGCATGGTCGGCGAACACTCGATCCGTGGTTTGCAATTCGCTGCGCGACCGGATTGCAATGCGTGGCGATGCCCGCCCGGCGCACGCGCCGCGATCGCGTCCGACACGCATGCTGCGGCGGACGCATTGGCATCGATGGCAAACACCGTGCGACGACGATGCGCGGTCGTGGACATATCGTTCGATGAAATCGTTGGATATCGCAACGAAGACCGTTTGGATGACGATGCATTTATGCAACGCAGCTATGTGAGATGCACGGCCGATGCGGTAGGCACGCCCGCATATCGATTCCGCAAAACGTTGGTAGGGCCGCGCGATGCAACGCTGTAGAGTCGGGCATCCGGCCGCGAGCCGGCCAGCACCGGGTTAGGGGTTACGCACACGCTGCGTGCGCGTAACCCGGTGGAATCACGAGCATGGGAGCCGTGTGAAATGAGTCGGGATGTGCTGTTTCTGCTGGAACCGGGCTTTGCCGATCCGAAGTATCCGGGTCAACACTTCGTCTGTCCGCACGGGCTGGCGATCGAAGGGCTGCTCGCGAGCGCGCGCGATCGGGCTGGCCGCGTCGACGTGCGCCGGGTCGGTTTCGAACGGCCGCGGCGCGCGGTGATCGACGCGCTCGACGACGCGCATCAGGGCCTGCCGGTGCTCGTGCTCGATAGTGCGCAACCGGCACCGGACGATGCGCAAACGCTCGGCGCGGTGCGCTTCGTCACCGACCCGCGCCGGATCCTCGACCTGCTGGCCGAGCGCCACGGCTTTCCGGCGGTGCATTGACGCACGTCGGCCGGCGCGCGCGGGGGCTTCCCCTTTTCCATTTTCTTTCAATCGACAGGAGCATTCGATGGCGCCAACTTCGGCGGCACGCCGCCGCCTGCTGTTCGCCGGCGCCGCGCTCGCGGCGTCCCCCGTGGTCGCGCGGGTCGCGCTTGCCGCGCCGGTCGCCAACACCGATCTGGCCGGCACCACACTGCGTGTCGCGACCTACAAGGGCGGTTGGCGTGCGTTGCTGCAGGCGGCCGGCCTGAGCGACACGCCATACCGGATCGAGTGGCGCGAGCTCAACAACGGCGTGCTGCACATCGAGGCGTTGAACGCGGATGCGCTTGACATCGGCTCGGGCAGCGAGATCCCGGCGGTATTCGCCGCGCGCCAGAAGGCCAGCGTCAGATTCATCTCGCGTACGCGCGAAGACCTGAACAACCAGGTCACGCTCGCGCGCAGGGACACGCCGATCCGCAGCATCGCGGACCTGAAGAGCAAGCGCGTCGGATACGTGCGCGCGACGACGTCGCACTATTTCCTGTACCGGCAACTCGCGGAGGCCGGTCTCGGTTTCGACGACATCCACCCGATCAACCTGTCGCCGACCGACGGGCTGTCCGCCTACGATCGCGGCGATCTCGACGCGTGGGCCATCTACGGCTACAACGGCCAGCTCGCGCGCAACCGGTATGGCGCGCGTGTGCTGAGGACGGGCAAGGGCTATCTGTCGGGCAATTTCCCGGTCTATGCGAACCCGCGCACGCTCGACGATCCGCGCCGGCGCGCCGCGACCGGCGATCTGCTGCTGCGGTTCCAGCGCGCGTACGCGTGGGCGAACGGGCATTTCGATGCGTATGCGCGCGTGCAGAATGGCGAGACGCGCGTACCGGTCGCCGATCTCGCGGCGATGTTCGCGCAGCGCAGCGACGACTACGCGCTGCTGCCCGTCACGCCCGACGTGGTCGCGCAGCATCAACAGGTCGCGGACGTGTTCGCGCGGATCGGCGTGCTGGACGGTCCGGCGAATGTCGCGCCGTTCTGGGATACGTCGTTCAATCCGTTGGTGGCGTCGGCGTAAAGGCTCCCGCACGCGGGCAGCGACGTGGAACGCCTTTGACCTGCGTCAAGGCCCGCCTTGGCCACGAACGTACTGTGGGTCCAGCTAGGCGGCGCAAAGTGTGTCGCGCGATCGCAGCGGGGGTGGAATGGACCACAGTAACCACAACCACAAGACGTCACGAGCAAACATCGTGTTGATCGGGTTCATCGCGATCGGCGGGTTTTATCTGGTGACGGAACACCGCGCACACCTGCTGGGATGGTTGCCGTTCCTGATCATTCTCGCGTGTCCACTGATGCATCTCTTCATGCATCACGATCATGAGCACGGCAATTCGAGGAGCACGCCGGACAAGAACGAGCCGCGCGACCCGAACATCGATTCTCGCCATTGACGAGATCATCCCTGGAGCCTGTCATGCACGACGATACTCCCGCTTACGGTCTCTGGTCGCTGGTCGTGATCAACTCGGCCTTCTTCATCTTCTTTGCGTTTACGTTCTTCAAACCGAAGACGAAGCGCGACTGGCGCTCGCTCGGTGCGTTTTCCGGTTTCATCGTCGCGCTTTTCACCGAGATGTACGGCTTCCCATTGACCATCTATCTGCTTTCCGGCTGGTTGCAATCTCGCTATCCGCAAGTGGACTGGTTCTCGCATGACGCGGGCCATCTTCTGGAGGAAATGTTCGGTTGGCGTGCGAACCCGCATTTCGGCCCGTTTCATCTGCTGAGCTTTCTGTTCATCGGAGGCGGCTTCTGGCTCATTTCGGCCGGCTGGAAGGTTCTGTATCGCGCGCAACGCACGCGTACGGTCGCGACGATGGGCGCCTATGCCTATATGCGCCATCCGCAGTATGTCGGCTTCGCGCTGGTCATGTTCGGCTTTCTGCTGCAATGGCCGACATTGCTGACGCTCGTGATGTTTCCCGTGCTCGTCTACATGTATGCGCGACTGGCCCGCTCCGAAGAAAAGGATTCCCTGACCGAGTTCGGGGAGGCCTACCGCCAATACATGGCGGAGGTGCCGCCATTCATTCCGAAGCTCGGTCCTCATCATGGCGACGTGACGCACGGGCCGACCAAGTGATATTGATTGGAGCGGATCGGATCGAGCAAGGGGGCGTACATGAAGGCACTATTCCTGATGTTCTGCCTGGTCGCGGCCACCATTGCGCACGCACAAGACGATGCCGCGCAGCACCTGCCGCCGCGGTGACGCTTCTCATCTCGCTTGCTGTAAGTGTTCAGTATTAACGCTAGCCGTGTCCAGTAACGTTGCTAGCAGAAATTTGCGGAAAGGCCCCGGATTTAAGGGCTTTTTCTAAAGTTGCTTGCGGCTGAGTGGTCGTTGCATTCCTACAACAGAATCCGTGCCGATGTTCTCTAACGTTGCTAGCACGTTGGCTCGATCCGTCAGCTGACTACTGCAAGGTACATCACAGCCTGCTTGATACAGTTCCTCAGTCGATTCTCGCGCGAGCCGTCAATTTCGACGCTGCGCTCCGTGCGATATCGCGTTACCGATACCCGCCGCATACAGTCAGGAAAACACGGCGCTAGCAGTATTACTGGACGCTGCTAGCACTCTTGTGAACGCCGCTAGCAGTGATTGTGAACGCCTACACTTGGCGCCGACTCCGCAAATATCTGATTGTTCCGCGACAGCGACCCTTGACGTCAATCCTGCTCATTGATGTTCGGATAGTCCTCGAAGGTCTCCTTGATCAGATGGCGGAGCCAGACGTTGGCTGGATCGGTATTCAGCCGCGAATGCCAATGCTGTCGAAGGGCGAACGGCGGCAATTCGACGGGCGGAGGCAACATCCTGACGGTACCCAGCTTCGAGAAGACCTTGCCGAGTTCCAGCGGAACAGTCGCGATGAGGTCGGGTTGTGCATCAATCAGATGGGGCACGGCCAGGAAGTGCGGCGTGGTGAGAAAGATGTTCCGTCTGATGCCATAGGCGTCGAAGGCACTGTCGTACGCTGCGCTGGCCCGCCCCGTCAGAGAGACGACGATTTGCGGCATCGATTCGAATTGCGCACGCGTCAGTGTCTTGCCGATCTTCCGGTTTCGAACGCTCACCAGTGTCACGAACGAATGCACGAAGAGCTGCTGCTGATATAGCCCTTCCGGCGCAGCGTGAATCGAGCCAAGCACCAAATCCGCTTCACCGGAGGACAACATCCCTTCGATCTGTTCCAACGGCCCCTGTACCGAGCGCAGCGTACAACGCGGCGCCATCTTGCGCAGCCGGCGGATCAACGGCGGCAGAAAGACCAGCTCCCCCATGTCGGTCATGCAGAGCACGAAAGCACGCTGAGCAGTCAGCGGGTTGAAGCCAGCCTCGGCTACGACCCTCTCCCGAATCGATGCGATCAATTCCGAGATGGTGCCGCCCAATTGATCGCCCTTCGCCGTGGGCATCATGCCTTCCGCTGTCTTCACGAATAGCGGGTCTTCGAAGAATGTCCGAAGGCGGTTGAGCGCGTGACTCATCGCGCCCTGTGTCAGCCCGATATCCTGCGCCGCACGCGTCACACTCCGCTCGCGGAACAGGGCTTCGAACACGACCAGCAGATTCAAATCCAGGTCTCTGATATGCATGGTGTGCATTGTCTCCATTAATGGCATTAGCTTGACGCAAGCATCACGTCAATCCTATCTTGCAGTCAAGCGCCCGACGAGCCGGCGCAGTCAAGGATTCAAGGAGACGAGCATGTTCATCCAGAACACGTGGTATGTGGTCGCGTGGTCACACGAAGTCGCATCCGATGCGCTCTTTTCACGCGTCGTCATTGGAAAACCCGTGGTGATGTATCGCAAGGATGACGGGGGCATCGTTGCCCTTGAAGACCGGTGTTGCCATCGTGGTGCACCGCTGTCCATCGGCCGGCGCGAAGGCGATTGCGTGCGCTGCATGTATCACGGACTCAAGTTTGACAGCGCCGGTGTGTGTGTCGAAGCACCCGCTCAGCAGCGCATTCCGCCGCGCGCGAAAGTCAGGAGTTACCCCGTCGTCGAGCGGCACCGCTGGATCTGGATCTGGATGGGCGATCCCGCGCTTGCCGACCCGAACACCATTCCCGATACGCATTGGGTCGACGATCCTTCATGGCGCAGCCTGCCCGGGTACATTCACTATCACGTCAACTACCTGCTCATCTGCGACAACCTGCTCGACTTCTCGCACCTGCCCTTTGTTCATCCGACGACGCTCGGCGGCTCCGAGGACTACGCGAAAGTGCAGCCTAAGGTCGAGCGCATCGAAAACGGCGTGCGCATCACGCGATGGGCGTTGAATACCGATGCGCCGCTGTTCGCGGCGGCTGTCAAGGGCTGGCCCGGAAAGGTGGATCGATGGAATATCTACGACTTCACCCTGCCCGCCATTCTGCGCATGGACTCTGGCATGGCACCGGCAGGCACGGGTGCGCGCGACGGTGTGCGCGTCGATGCGGCTGAATTTCGCGGATGTCAGGCGCTGACGCCCGAAACGGAAAGTTCGACGCATTACTTCTTCGCCCATCCTCACAACTTTGCGATCGATCACCCTGAGGTCACCCGCTCCGTTCACCAGTCCGTCGTCGATGCGTTTGATGAAGACCGTGACATCATCACGGCGCAGCAGAGAAATTTGCAACTCGATCCCGGCTTTGAAATGACGCCCTTTGGTATCGACTCGGCGCTTTCCCAGTTTCGCTGGGCCGTGAACGCCCGTCTGGAAGAAGAACGTGAGGCCCGAACACAGGCCGGTGCGGAGCGCTGACATGATCGAGATGAAGGTGACGGCGCTGCGGATCGAGGCCGAAGGAATCATCGGTGTCGATTTGCGTCCCACTGACGGCGCGCCGCTTCCGCCGTTCGAACCGGGCGCGCATGTCGATGTTCATCTACCCGATGGCATGACGCGTCAGTACTCGCTGTGCAACGAGGCTTGGGACAGGTCGCGTTATTGCCTCGGGATCGGCCGATCCGCGACGTCGCGAGGCGGGTCGGCCTACGTTCATGAACGGCTGCGACTCGGTGACACGCTGATGATCGGCAAGCCGCGCGCGTTGTTCGGATTGTCGCCGGTAGCGAAGCGGCATCGGTTTATTGCAGGCGGCATCGGCATTACGCCAATACTCGCGATGATCCGCTGGTGCGTGCGTCACGAACTGCCGTGGGAACTCCACTATTGCGTTCGTTCGCGTGCCCATGCGGGATGGATGGACGAACTGCGCTCGTTCGGTGGACCGGTGCATGTGTACGCGGACGACGAGAACGCAGGGTCTCTTCCGCACGACGTCGGCGCGATGATGCGCGATCTGTTTCCCGATGAGCATCTTTATTGTTGCGGACCCGCAGGTCTGATGGACGCCGTAGCGGCACATGGCGCACAAGCGGCGCTCTCACCGGAGCGGCTTCACTTCGAGCGATTTGCTGCGCCTGCCCAAAGTAAGGAAGTCGCGGAAAACGGATCGTTCTCCGTGGTGCTTGCCAGACAGGGTCTGCGATGCGTTGTCGAGCCGGACGAATCGATTCTCGAATGCCTCGAGCGCCACGGCGTACGTGCGGCGCATTCGTGTCGAGAGGGCCTGTGCCGGAGCTGCGAAGTTGCGCTACTGTCGGGCCAGGCGGACCATCGCGACTATGTGCTTGGCGACGATGAGCAGAAAGCGAATCGATCGCTGATGATCTGTGTTTCGCGCGCAATGTCCAGCGAGTTGGTGATCGATCTCTAGGATGATGAGCCATATGACGACACCGGACCGGCTGGCCATCGAGGCGAGGAAAATGGAAGGCTACGGCGCGAGCTGCATCTACGTGGTCGATTCCGGTGGCGCGTTGAACATGAACGACGTGCGCGACCGCTTCCGCGCGATCAAGGCCGTGCTGAATCCCGACACGCAGAAGGGCATGCATGCGCACCACAACCTGAGCCTCGGCGTCGCGAACTCGATGGTCGCCGTCGAGGAAGGCTGCGACCGGATCGATGCGAGTCTTGCCGGGATGGGGGCGGGTGCCGGCAACGCGCCGCTCGAAGTGTTCGTCGCGGCAGCCGAGCGCCTGGGCTGGGATCACGGCACGGATCTTCACCTGCAGTGGTGGCGCGGAAGTACGGGCTGAAGGCGGTCGATATTCTGGTCGCGCTCGGCAAGCGCCGGATGGTCGCCGGGCAGGAGGACATGATCGTCGACGTCGCGCTGGATCTTCTTAGTACGCTTTCCACCGCTCGATAGCGGTTCGATCACGAAGCAGTCGTGCCTGTCCGCGCAGGACAGGCACTGCCGGCACGCATCGTTTCGATGCGGCAGTACGAAAATAATAATCAATATAACTAAATAAACTGGAAATCAGGTCAACGGAGACGAGCAATGAAAAGTATAGTCTGGATGGGAATCGCGCTGGGCGCTTCGGCATGCACGCACGACGCACGGGCGGGAACGAGTAGCAGCGTCACGCTGTATGGTCTTCTGGATGCGGGCATCACCTACATCGGCAATTCGGGCGGACACGGCAACCTCAAGTTCGACGACGGCATCATGGTACCCAATCTGCTGGGTATCCGGGGGGACGAGGATCTCGGTGGCGGCACGCACGCGGTCTTCGATCTCGTCAGCCAGATCGCAGTTGGAACGGGGGCGATCCAGCCGCCCGGCAAAGGCCTGTTCGGGCGCAACGCCTGGGTCGGGTTGACCGACGACCGGTTCGGGTCGATCAAGTTCGGCAACCAGTACGACTTCATGATCGACTCGCTGTTCTTCGGCCGCACCGATGCGGCGTTTGCGGTCGGCGGCCTGTACGGTTTTCGCGCGGGCCCTTTCCAGAAAATCGCGCTTCCATACGACCCGCCTTACGCGGCCCAGTTCGACTGGGACCGGATGTCCGGCCAGACGGTGGCGAACTCGGTCAAGTATCAGTCGCCGTCCCTCTACGGCTTCCGGATGGGCGCGATGTACGGGTTCGGCGGTGTGCCCGGATCGATGGGAAGCGGAAACAGCGTCAGTGCCGGCCTGAACTACGATCACGGCGCGTTCGGTGCCGCCGCCGCGTTCACCGAAGTCAAATATCTGCAGCCGGGCGGGCCGCAAGTCGGCATCCGCAACTGGGGTGTCGGCGCGCGCTACGATTTCGGCCGCCTCGCGATGAATGCGCTCGTCACGACCGTGCGAAACGGGGCCAACGGCGGTGCGATTGCGCAGGGCGAACTGGGGGCGACGTTCCTCGTCACGCCCGCGCTGCAGCTCGGTGCGAGCTACCTGTACATGAAGGGCAACGCGTACCTCGAGAACAACCACGCGCACCAGCTGAGCGCGTCGGTGGACTATTTTCTTTCCAAGCGGACCACCGTGTACGCGGTTGCCGTGTACCAGCGCACGAACGCCAACGCGCAGGCACTCGTCAGCGGCATCATCGACCCAAACGGCGCCGCCAGCGGTCCGAATCAGCTGCTTGTGCGCGTGGGGGTGCAGACGCGCTTCTAGTAGGCTGTAGAAAAGCGCCGCGTTTTGGTGGCCGAGGCACTGATTGAATGGATTTCGAATGCGATTGGCCGCAGACTTTCCGATAGATCGTCGTGGCAATCCCGCTGGCGGGCGGGATTGCCGCGCGGCCGCTGCGCTCGGGCGACTCATTGCACTGCTCCTTGCGGCGCCACCGTCAGCATTCGCGCCATTCGAGTCAGATTGCGCGCCAGCATCGTCAACTTGAAGTGTTGGCCGACCCGTTTGACGCCCCGTTCACGGTCTGTCGAATCTTGCCGATAGTCTTGCCCCAGCCGAAGTGCTCTTCGATGCATTTGCGTTTCACCTGGCTGATGCCTTAGCCGGCGTGCCGCGAGGTGCGTCCATCGATCGCGCTGCCGCCTTGATGCGTGTGATTTAGGTGCGGCGTGCGGCGTCACCTTGCGCGCACGGCAGTCCCGCACAAAGCCGCGCGTCTCGTAGCCATTGTCGGCACAGAGCGTTTTGGTATGACGCCCGCCACGCAATCGAGCAGGCGCAACGCATTGGCGCGGTCGGCAAAGCCGTAGGCATGGCTCACCACGGCGCCGACCACCAAGCCCGAACGGTTCTCCGTCAGGATGTGACCGTGGTAGCACAGGATGGATGGCGTGCCTTTGCTCTTCTTGAAGAACCGGGCGTCTGGCTACGTACTCGACTCATGCGTGTCGTTGCTGCGCCGTTTGCCTTTCCAATCGGTGTCGGCATTACGTTCGCCGCCGGCGGGCGGATCCGTCCGAGCCGTCCTTGGGACGGAAGCTCTTGTGACTGGCCCACACCTGGAACAGCGTGCCATCGACCAAGAAGTGCTCTCTGGACAGCAACCCTTGCTTGTCTGCCAAGCTCATGACTTCGGTAAATAACGCCTCGATCACTTCGTGCTCAAGCAGCCAGTCGCGGGTCTTCGAGAACACCGAGTCGTCCCAGACGGCGTCTTCGATGGCAAAGCGAACGAACCGGCGGAACAGCAAGTAGCGCATCTGCTCCATCAGCTTGCGCTCACTGCGTACGGCAGTAAAACACCGGCAACAATAGCGCACGCAGCAGCTTCTCGAGTGCAATCGACGCGCGGCCGCTGTCGGCGTAGATTGTGCGAACTGGCCGTTGAGTCGTTTCAGCACCTGATTGTCATTGCGAACGACAAACTCGTCGAAGCCGGCAGAACCAGCAACGCAATCGCGCCTGTCTGGAAGGCCCCGAGCATCTCGATTATCAGGATGCCTTTGTTCCACCCCGGCCACTTCTCCGGCTCCGCCAGGACGCTGAAGACCTATTGCCGGTGTCGCGGCACGTTCGCCTGTAACCTCAACAGACCACATGCATGCTACCAACGCAGACGCCATCGGCCGCGGCGGCACCCGCATCACGCCCCGGTGATGCGGATGCCGCAAGCAGCGCCGGCCAGCGCCGCGCCCGGCGACAACGGCCCGTCGCATGACGAGATTTAGGCCCGCTATGTGTTACAGGCCGTGCAATGCAGCCATCTCGTCGATCAGCTCGCGCTGAAGTTCGTCGAAACGACGGCCGGGCTGCATGAGCGAGAGGAATCCGGACAGCGGGTCGACGGCGTCGGTCTTGCGCCCGGTCAGTTCCTCCAGCAACGCAAGGCCGCAGAAGGGCACACAGGCCTCGGAGTAGCCGCCTTCGTGCACCAGCACCAGCTTGCCGTCGGTGTGGCGCGCGGCGAGTTGCCTGGCCTGTCGGGCAAGGAAGCGGAAGGCGTCCGGCGTGAGCTGCATCCGCGACAGCGGGTCCAGTGCGTTGGCGTCCAGCCCGCTGGCGACGATGATGAGCTCAGGCTTGAAGCGGTCGATCGCCGGCACCACCATGCGCTCGAAGGCGTACGTATACGACGCGAGGCCGCCGCCGGGTTGCAGGGGGATGTTCATGTTGAATCCCAGGCCTTTGCCGGCGCCGCGGTCCTCGGCACCGCTGTAGCCGGGGGGAAAGCAGTGCTCCTGGTGCAGCGAAATGGTGAACACATCGTCTCGCTCATAGAAGATCTCCTGCGTGCCGTTGCCGTGGTGCACATCCCAGTCGAGCACGACCACGCGGCCAAGGCCGTGGCGCGCCTTCATCGCCTCGATGGCCACCGCGATGTTGTTGAACAGGCAGAAGCCGAGGCCGAAGTTGCGCGTGGCATGATGGCCGCAAGGCCGCGTCATCGCATAGGCGGTCGCGTGGTGTCCCAGCAGCACGGTCTGCACGGCGGCCAGCGCGAGGCCGGCCGACACGCGTGCAATGTCGTAGCCGCCCGGGCCGTAGGCCGCCAACTGGCCCATGTCGCCGCCGCCAGCCTCGCTGCCCGCCTTGAAACGGAGCAGATAATCCCGGTCGTGCACGCGCAACAGGTCTTCCTCGCTGACCATCGGCGCGCGGCACACGTCCATCACATCGCTCAGGCCGGCGACGTCGAGCAGCGACACCATCCGGCGCTTGCTCTCCGGCGAATCGACATAGCCAAAGCCCGACATCGGCTGCACCGAATGGCCGACCGGCGCGATGAGCGCGTACAGATTGCCGGGGGCGTGCCAGAGGGTTCGCTCGTCGTGGAAGAATGCGGTCTTGGTGGTCATAGCTCTCTCGAAAGTGTGACAAAGAGGATTTGCCCGGTTTACTCGACGGCCTGATAGACCGTCTCGCCTTCGACCAGCGTCAGGAGGCTGCGGGTGGCGGGCAGCGCGTCGGGCGTCACGGTGAAGATGTCCTGCGACAGCACCGCCAGGTCAGCCAGGTAGCCGGGGGCAAGCATGCCCTTGCGGTCCGCCTGCTGTTCGGCCTGTGCGCTGCCCAGCGTGTAAGCGATGACCGCCTGCTCCATGCTGCAGCCTTCTTCTGGGCGGGCGGGATGGGTGAGCGCGGCCATCAGACCGAGGAAAGGATTGAGCGGCCCGTCCGAGCCGATGCCCACGGCCAAACCCGTCTCCATCAAGGTGCGGAAGCTCGCGAAGGGCGTGCCCGCGCCGAAGCGCGGCCCGTAGATCTGCGGGAAAAGGAAGTGGGTCGGGTTCTGCACGACCATCAGGCCGACATTGCGCGCGCGCTCGATCTGGGCGGCGTCAAGACCGTCCCCATGCTCCATGCGCAGGCCGCGCACGGCCCAGTCGACGTTTGGCAGCGACTCGGCGGCGCGGATGACACTCTCCACCGCCTTCGGGCCGATGGCATGCAGCAAGAGGGGGGCGTCGGCACGTACGCTCTCGCGCATCATCTCGCACACTTCGGCCAGGCTGAAGTTCTCGCGGCCCTCAGTGGAAGGGTCGTCGGCGTAAGGCCGGCCCATCGCGGCTGCGCGCTCCACGCTGGTACCGTCGAGGATCCACTTGGTGCCGCTGACGCCGAAGCGTTTGCCGATGGATGGCGTCAGGTCGGCGCCTTCGTGCAGCACGCGCCCCTCGGGCCCCGCCGGCGGAAAGCGGATCAGCCGGACGCGGATGGGCACATCGGCGGCCTGGAGCATCTCGACGTAGCGCGCCACCGGCGTCCACGACATGTTCTGGATGGTGGTGATGCCGAACTGCACGCAGTCGGCCGCCAAGGCGCGGATGCTGGCCGCGCCTTCCTCCACGGTAGCCATGGAGGCGAAGCAGCGTTGCGGCGCCCACTGTGCGTACTCATGGATGCGGCCCGACAACCGGCATGTGCCGGGCAGGCGGTCGAAGAAGCCGCCCAGTGGATCTGGCGCCTCTTCCTCGATGCCCAGCCTCGCCATAGCGGGCGTGTTGACCACGTTGGTGTGGTTGGTCAGGCCCAGGAGGATCACCGGGTGTTCGGGCGCCAGCCGGTCCAGTGAAACGCGGTCCACGCTGCGGTCATTGATGAGCTCGACGCCCATCACGCCGTAGATCCAGGTGCCGGGCCGTGTGGCAGCGACGGCCTCACTGATCATCCTCCCTACCTCCTCGAACGGCGGGTCTACCACCGGGTCGATGGGCAGGCGCACCCCAGTGGGGTCGGGCGTATGGTGCATGTGCGCATCATTGAAGCCGGGGATCACCACCCGACCGCCGAGATCGAAAACCTCGGTGTTCAGACTGCACAGCTCTTCGATCTCCGCCACCGTGCCGGCGGCAGCGATGCGACCGTCCTGGATGGCCAGCGCCTCGCACCAGGGCCGGCGTGCGTCGCAAGTGAAAACCTTGCCGTTCAGCAATGCCTTGTCGACGCCGGAGCCGACTAGCTGTCGCGCAGGCTGGCGTTTGACGGCGGGCGCGGCGACCGACGGCTGCGCTGTCGCGGGTGCCAGCACTGATGGCGATACGGCATCGAAGCCACCCTGCAATAGTGCCTTCTGCAGGCCTTGGGATGCACAAGTCCAGTGGAAGGGCTGGACCAACCGACGCGGGGTAGTCCAGTGGAGATCCTGGCCGGCGTGGCAGGCGTAGGCCTCGACCATTTCGAGGAACTGCGAAGGCGTCATGCGGCAACTGCAGGCGGGGGCATAACGCGGGTAGCGGTCGCTGCGGGGCGCATCGGTAACCGTGAGATTGTTCATCGAGAAAGTCTGCATGGTCTTGTCCTGAGGAGATGGCCCGCCAGCGAGTACGTGAGGATGCGTGCGGCGTCAGGCGCCGAAGCCGCGGCGCTTCGCGGTCGCGTCGACGACCGCGTTGGGCATTTCCCTGGCCAGGATCTCATTGGCAACCGCCAGCACCTCCGTCGGTGCGAGTTCGGGCAGGCCGGCGTTGTACGGCGGCTTCGGCGCGTACTCCATGCACAGCTGGGTCAGCTGTCCCGAGAACTCGCCGGCCCAGAGGCCTATCATGCCGAGCGCAAAGTCGATTCCGGCAGTCATGCCGCCGCCGGTCGCACGGTTGCGATCGACCACGATGCGCTCGTTGACCGGCTCGGCACCGAACCTGAGCAGGTAGTCGCGCGAGTACCAGTAGCAGCCGGCCTTGTAGCCCTTCAGCAGGCCGGCGGCGCCCAGCAGCAGCGAGCCGTTGCACACGCTGGTCACCCAGCCGGCCTTGGCACCCAGGCGGGCTATGTGGTCGATGAAGCGGTCGTCCTGCAGCGCTTCGAATACACCGCGCGCGCCACCCGGAACCAGCAGCACATCGGGCTCCTGGAAGCAGTTGTCGAAGTCGTGCGTGGCGTTGATCGTCAGCCCGATGTCGGTGACCACCGGGCCGGGTGTTGCAGCCGCCAACTGGATCTGGACCTCCGGGATGAACATCCAGGTATTGGTGGGACCGATCAGATCGATGGCGGTGAAGCCCGGGAACAGGACGGCGAGAATCTTCATGTTGGGTCTCCGGTGGAGCGGGGTCAGTTGCCCGCGCCCGGGGCGGTACCGGGCATGACGAGCTGGATGTGCTGGCGGAGCATGTCCGGCGGGGCCACCAGTGTGCCGCCGGCGTTGACGTGCTCGAAGTAGTCATACCAGCCGGAACCAGCAACGGCCTTCTGAAACTCGTCGAATAGCGCCTGGTTGGGCATGCGGTATACGCCGAAGGCGTCGTAGTCGGCACGACGGTCCACGCCGGGATCGTTGTAGCCCCAGGCGACGATCTCGATACCCGCGGAGAGGAGGTCCTGCAGCGAAGGCAGCAGGTTTTCGACGTACTGGGTTCGAACGTCCACGCCGGCGTTCTTCCAGCTATCCTTGAATTTCCAGAGTTCGATGAAGATGTGTTCCATGACCAGGGTTCCTGCACGAGTTGACGGGGAAGGGTGTCGGTAGAATAAGCAGCCCACTCTTCACGCTTGGGACAATTGACTGTCAAATCCTGCCAAGGCTGCGGCAGTTCGATCGCGGCCCATCGTCGGCTCTCAAACGCTCCGCTACCATGACCCTGTCCTTTTCAGCTGCCCGTCAGCCGACCGCCGACGCGGCATCGCCGCGCACCGTCGTCATCCTCGCCTTTGACGAAGTGACCGCCTCGGACATCTCCAGTGCCGCCGACGTCTTTGCCGTGGCCACGAGGTTTCATCAGGGCCCGCGCAACTGCGTCTATCGGGTCGTGGTCGCCTCGGTGCATGGCCAGCCGATCACGAGCTTCTCGGGCATGACCATCGCCACCACGCCGCTGTCGGCGATCGACCCGGCATCGATTGAGACGTTGATGGTGCCCGGCGGCGGCCCACCGGAGGCGCCACCGGTGCCGCGGGACGTCGTCGAGTGGCTGGCACGCGAGGGGCGAAAGGCGCGGCGCTTGTGCGGCATCTGCACCGGCACCTTCTTGCTGGCCGAGGCCGGGTTGGTTGGCCACCGGCGGGTGACCACCCACTGGCAGGCGACAGAGGCGTTGAAGACGCGCTACCCTCGGTTGCGGGTCGAGCCGGATCGGGTCTATCTGCACGACGACGGGCTCTGGACCTCGGGCGGTTTCACCGCGGGCCTGGATCTCGGCCTGGCACTGCTGGAAGAGGGCCAGGGCCATGCCACGACCATGGCCGTGGCGCGCTCGCTGCTGTTGTTCGTCAAGCGACCGGGGGACCACGCACAGGTTTCCGCCGCGCTGTCCAGTCAAGCCGCGTCGGATCGGCAGTTCAGCCTTCTGCATGCCTGGATCATGGATCATCTCGACGAAGACCTGCGGGTGGAGGTGCTCGCCGAGCAGGCCGGCATGTCCCCCCGCACCTTCGCACGCCACTACACCAGGCAGACCGGCCGCACGCCGGCCAAGGCGGTGGAGGCCATGCGCATGGAAGCGGCGTTGCGCGAATTGAATGATGCCGGCGCGAGCCTGAAGCAGGTGGCGCGCAGATGCGGTTTCGGCAACGAACAGAACTTGCGTCGTACCTTCCTTCGGCTACGCGGCACGACTCCCGAGCACTATAGCCAGCTGCGCCCTGGGCTCGATGGCACCGCGGGAGGGTGAGGCCGAGCACCAGCCCCTCGTGTTCGAGATCTCGACGAACACGTGCTGATCGGGGTCGCCGAAGTAGTCGACCTTGGCGACGCCGGGCACGCGCAGCAGCACCGCGCGCAGCTTGTCCGCGTAATCGTGCAATTGCGCCGGCGAGTAGCCGTCGCCTTCGAGCGCATAAATGTTCGTATAGACGTCGCCGAATTCGTCGTTGAAGAACGGGCCGACCGTGCCCTTCGGCAGCGTCGCGCGGATGTCGCCGACCTTCTTGCGCACCTGATACCAGGTTTCCGGCACCTGATTGACGGGCGCCGAATCCTTCATCGCGAAGAAGATCATCGACTCGCCGGGGCGAGAGTAGCTCTTGATGTTGTCGACGTACGGCGCGGCCTGAAGCTGGCGGCCGATCCGGTCGGTGATCTGCTCCTGGACTTCGCGGGCGGTGGCGCCCGGCCAGTAGGTCTGGATCACCATCGTGCGGAACGTGAACGGCGGATCCTCGGACTGCGCGAGGCGCGTATAGCCGATCACGCGGAAGATCGTCGCAAGGCCGATCAGGAAGATCACCAGTTGCTGATGCTTGAGCGCCCAGGAGGACAGATTGAAGCGACGGTCGTCGGCCGGGCCGGCGTCGGTTCGCGCGTCGTCCGGCAGATGATGCTCGGGGGCGTTCATGACGGGAAGTCCTCCGGATGCAGCGGCGGCACGACGCGCACGCGTTCGCCGGCGGTGACGGTATGGACACCTTGCATCACGACGCGCTCGTCGCTCGCGAGCCCCGACGTGATGGACACCGTACGTTCGTCGTAGCGTCCGATCGACACCGTGCGCAGTTCCAGCGTGTCGCTGCCCTTGCGGACGACCCAGACCGCCGGCGCTTCGCCGCGGTGAAAGAGCGCGGTGGCCGGCAGCGTGATCGTATGGTCCGCGGCGGCGTCGGTGCTGCCGTCGAACGCGACGTTGGCCGCACCCCGAGCGCACGCCGGGCTCGGCGCGCAGCCCCCCCCCACCGCGCCGCGGCGCCCCCCCGCACGCGCCCCCCCCCCCCCACCCCCCCCCCCCCCCCCGAGCTCGCCGCTCAAGTCGAGATGAAACAGCGCCTGGCCGGGCTCGACGTTCTGCTCGGTACGGGCGTCTTCCGACGTGATGGCGCCGTCGTGATCCGCGACCAGCGTTGCATAGCGAAGATGATCGCCGGCGAGGCCCATCTGCGCGAGCGCGGAATCGCGTTGCGCGAGCGCCGACGTATAAGCGTCCTGCGTTGCCTCGAGCTGCGCGGGAGCGATCAGGTTCGCCTGGGCCTGCGCGCGGTCGCGATCAAGTTGCTGTTCGCGAGCGCCCTCTCGGCGGCGCGAGTGCGCGCGGGGATTGTGAGAGGGGGGGCGCGGGTTGTCCGGCGCCGATTCGCACGCGCCGCTCGACGATCTTGCCGCCGACCCGGAACGACAGCGGCGTCGAATAGCGTCCCTGGACCTGCGCGGGCAGCACGCGCTGCACTGCGTCGTTATCTGCATGAGCCGGCAGCGCGACCACCGCCGTGGATTCGGGCGCGGGGGCCTCATGCGAATGACAAGCCGTCAGAAGAATCGCACAGCAGGCGGGGCCAACTGAAAAAGATTCGGCGACCACGGCGGGGCGCCCGGTTTGCGCAAGCGCGCTCCGGCTTCGCCGCCGACGACGCTCCTGCAGATAAATCAGTACTCCAATGTTTGTGATGCAAATCGTCCTGGTTGCCGGCATACCGATGCCCATGATGTTGCCCGCGTTGCGGATCACGGTGAGTGGATGAACGGGAGTGGGTTGTGTGCGCACGCGGCATTTCTTGTACGCATGACGACGAGGTGTAACGGCTGAGATCGCAACGCATCGAGGAGGGCGATCGATCTAGCGGTTGATGCGCCCGCTGTCAACTGACTGGAGCACCCTGTCTAACTATCCGCGCAGTTTTGTCGAATGTGATTCACTTCGCGTGCTGGTGCGAAAACGTTCGTTTGTGTTCGTTTGTGTTCGTTTTCGGATATCGGTGTGTGTCGCGCCAAGCCGTCGAGACCGGTATGGCCGACACCGCGTGCGGGCGACGCTTCAGTGCCGGAAGCGTCGCTGCATCAGCGATTTTCGCATCCTCATCCTCGAGCAATTGATATGCACTTAATAAATGGAGAGCAAAGATGAGCAGATCGATACGAGCGAAGGCAGCGGCGACCGTGGTCGCATTCGCAATGAACGCGGCCCCCGCCGCGAGTGTTGGAACCTTTCTGTCGCTGGCCGGCGTGCACGCCGCTTCCGCCGCGACGACCGCCGTCGACGATTATGCGGCGACCAAGTACCCGATCATTCTCGTGCACGGGCTGACCGGCACCGACAAATATGGCGGCGTCGTCGAGTACTGGTATCACATTCCGGAGGATCTGCAGGCGCACGGCGCGAAGGTATACGTTGCCAATCTGTCCGGCTTTCAGAGCGACGATGGCCCGAACGGACGCGGCGAGCAATTGCTTGCATACGTGAAGCAGGTGCTCGCGGCGACGGGCGCGCAGAAAGTGAATCTGATCGGCCATAGCCAGGGTGGCTTGACATCGCGTTATGTGGCATCTGTTGCGCCGGAACTGGTCGCATCGGTGACGACGATCAGCACGCCGCACTGGGGCTCGCAATTCGCGGACTTCGTTCAGCAACTATTGCAGACGGATCCGACCGGCCTGTCGTCGGCCGTGTTCAGTGCGTTCGCGAATGCGCTCGGCACGTTGACGAGCAGCAACCTCAATTCGAACCAGGATGCGATGCAGGCGTTGTCGGTGCTGACGACAGCGAAGGCCGCCGCATACAACCAGAAATTTCCGAGCGCAGGCCTCGGTGCGCCGGATTCGTGTCGGACGGGCGCGTCAACCGAGACGGTGAGCGGCAATACGCATCTGCTTTATTCATGGGGCGGCACGGCGATCCGGCCGAAGACGGTGGCCGGCGTGACGGGTGCCGTCGATACGAGCGTGAGCGGGCTGACCGATCCGGCGAACGTGCTCAATCCGGCAACGCTGGCGCTGCTCGGCAGCGGTACGGTGATGGTCAATCGCGGCTCCGGTCCGAACGACGGCGTCGTGTCGCAATGCAGCGCGCTGTTTGGTCAGGTGCTTGGCACGTATCACTGGAATCACACCGATGCGATCAACCAGATTCTCGGCGTGCTTGGCGCGAATGTGGAGGATCCGGTGGCGGCGATCCGCACGCATGCGAACCGGCTGAAAACTCAAGGCGTGTAATCGATGGCGGGTAGCAAGAGCGGCATCGCGCGACGCGTCGCGCTTTACGGGGTAGCGGGCGTCGTTGCGGCCGGCTCGGTCTGGTATGGGATCAGCGCTTGGAAGGCTCGCGACGCCGGCATGTCCGGTGTCGCGCCTGCCGGGGCCGTGTCGTCCGCGCCGGTGGGCGGCACGGCGGCGAGCACCGTGCCAGGTTTCGGCTCCAGCGGGCTGCCCCCGGCACTCGCCGGATCGACTGCGCCGCGCCTGCCGCTCGATGCGCACGGCCATCTCGCCAAGGTTGTGGCGGTGCGCGGCTTCTTCGACTATTTCCTGACCGCGCAAAACCAGTTGCGCTCCGCGGAACTCGATGCACTCGTCGCGCGCGCGATTGCCGCGCAGCTCGACGGGGCGGTTGCGCAACGCGAGGCCCTCGACGTCTGGAAGCGCTACCGCGCGTATTTCGCCGAACTGGCGAAACTGCCGGGCGGCGGCGCCGTGGACAACAAGCTCGACCTCCCGGCACTGCAGCTCGCGCTCGACCAGCGTGCGACGATCGCGAGCCGCACGCTCGGCGACTGGAGCGAGCCGTTCTTCGGCGCCGAGCAGAAGCTGCAGCGTTACGATCTCGCGCGATGGAAGATCATCCGCGATCCGTCGCTGACGGAAGACCAGAAGGCGGCAGGTCTTGCCGCGCTCGAGCAGCAACTGCCGGTCGATCAGCGCGCCGAGATGGAGCACCAGAAGGAGCAGGACAATGCGATCGCGCAGATCGACAAAGTGCAGCAATCGAACGCGACGCCCGATGAAATGCGCGCGCAGCTCGCGCAAACGCTCGGGCCGGAGGCTGCCGAACGCGTCGTGAAGATGCAGCAGGCGGACAACGCGTGGCATGCGAAGTACAACGAATATGCGGCGCAGCGCGCGCAGATCGATGCGCAGAACCTGTCGACACAGGATCGCGATGCGCAGATCGCGCAGTTGCGGCAGCGCTACTTTACGGAGCCGGGCGAGGCGCTGCGTGCGGCATCGCTCGATCGTGGCGGCGTGTCGACGCGCACGCAATAGATCCGGGCGCGATCGAGCGAATCGTCGTGCACCGGGCGATTGCCGCAACGCGTCGTCGATAACGGCCACCAGCGCGTGGTCTATCAGTGCCTCGGCGGGTCAATACGCACTTCATCGCAGAACTGTTCACGACGCGTATGCGGGCTATCGTGGCGGCAATCGGGCCATACGGTCGCATCAGTAAGTCGCGAACGCGTCAGGTCCGTCCTGCGAGCGCAAGCCGGCACCGATCTCGATGGCCCAGCCCTCGCGGGTGGAATGCCGGTCTAGAGACATCGCTCTGAATCCCCGCTGCACTGCCGCAGAAAACAGTCGTCAGCCGGTGGGCTCACACGGGGCAAATCATTTCGTACGCACGCGGCAAGATCCGTCGCGCTCCCGGGACATGCCCGTCCGGAAAGGGGCGCGGCTTGTCTGCCGTCATCATTCCCCGGCTTGCCGAGGCCACGCTCGCGCATCCGGCTCGCGATCTGCATTCAAGCGACGAATGTGTGCATCGCAACAATCCATTTCATTCACGGCAATCGTAACGGTAAGGTGAACGCACGTTCTAATTTGATCGAGCGATGCGAATCCACCACGTGACGATGCCATGAAAACGAACCACGATCGACCTGCGCAAGCGACACCCTCGTCCCCCGGCGTCACGCTGGCAGGCGGCGGCAATGCGCACGCGGCGGGCCTGCGCCTGCCGACCCGGCTGGTGGGCCCGATCGTGCTCGGCACGCTGCTCAACGCGCTGAACTCGTCGATGATCGCGGTCGCGCTCGTCAGCATCCAGCAAGCGTTCAACCTGCAGGGTGCCGCGCATGAACGCATCGACACGATGTGGCTCGTGTCGGGCCTCTATCTCGCGACGGCCGTCGGCCAGCCGACGATGGGGCGGCTCGCCGATCGGTTCGGCGCGAAGCGGATCTTCTGCATCGGCCTCGCGATCGTATTGATCGCGTCCGCGCTCGCGCCGTTCGCTCCGTCGCTCGGGTGGCTGATCGCGTCGCGCGTCGCGCTCGGCATCGGCACGTCCGCCGCGTATCCGGCCGGCATGGCGATGATCCGCACGTGGTCGCAGCGGCACGCGAACGGCGCGGCCCCGACGGGCGGCCTCGGCGCGATCTCGGTCGCGGCGCAGGTGGCCGTCGCGTTCGGGCCGCCGCTCGGCGGCGCGCTCGTGCAGTTCGCCGGCTGGCGCGCGATCTTCTGGATCAACGTGCCGATCGTGCTGATCGCCTTCGTGCTGGCGTGGCTGTGGATTCCGGCCGACGTCGTCCAGCGCGGCGCGCAGGAGCGCCGCACGCCGCGGGGCACGCTGAAGGAGCTGGACCTGCCGGGCGTTGCGCTATTCATCCTGACGCTCGCGAGCCTGCTGCTGTTCCTGCAATCGGTGTCGCACGAGCCCGACTGGCTGCTGCTCGTCGCGACGCTGGTTCTGTGCCCGTTGCTGGTCCGGCGCGAGCGGCTGGCCGCGACGCCGCTGATCGACATCCGCATGCTGAGCGACAACCGTGCGCTCACCAGTACGTACCTGCGCTGCGTTGGCACCTACGCGGTGTTCTACGCGATCTTCTATGCACTGCCGATGTGGCTGCAGGAGGCCAAGCACCTGTCTGCCGCCGACGCCGGCCTCGTGATGCTGCCGGTCGCCGGCATCGGCACGGTGGCGACGATGTTCGCGACCCGCCTCGCGCACCGTCACGGCTCACGGCCGGTGTTGATCATCGGCTCCGCGATGCTGTGCGTCGGCAGCGTCGTGATGAGTCTCCTCACGAGCAGCATGCCGGTGTGGTCGATCGTGCTGCTGTCGATCGTGTTCGGCGTGCCGAACGGCTTCAACAATCTCGGCAACCAGGCGGCCCTCTACCAGAGCGCGCCGCACGACCGGATCGGCACGGCCGCGGGGCTGTACCGCACCGCGCAGTATGTCGGCGGCAGCCTGTCGTTTGCGCTCGTCGGGCTGGCGCTCGGCCATCCGGCGAGTGATCGCGGCCTGCGCGAGCTGGCCATCGTCCTGGCGGTCATCAGCGTGCTGCTGCTGCTCAACGCGGCATCGAGCCGGCACCTGGATGCCGCCGCTTCTTCCCTCCCCCAACAGAAGTGAGGTTTTTACATGTCCATTCCGACGCTCAATCGCACGGTCGCCCTGGTCGCAATCGATCTGCAGAACGGCATCGTGTCGCTGCCGGTCGTGCCCTACACCGGCGCGCAGGTCGTGGCGAAGACGGTCGAGCTCGCGACCGCGTTCCGCGCGCTGCAGCTTCCCGTCATCTACGTGCACACGAGCTACCAGCCGGACGGCGGCGTTGCGCTGAAGGTCAAGACGGACGCGCCGTCGGCGCCGCCGAATCTCGATCCCGAATGGAGCGCGTTCGCACCGGCGCTCGGCGTGCAGCCGTCCGACATCGTCGTGACGAAACACCAGTGGGGCGCGTTCACCGGCACCGACCTTGACGTGCAGCTGCGCCGGCGCGGCATCACGGACATCGTGCTGACCGGGATCGCGACCAACATCGGCGTCGAATCGACGGCGCGCCAGGCATACGAGAACAAGTACAACGTCGTCGTCGTCAGCGACGCGGTCAGCACGTCGTCCACCGACGCGCAGGCCTTCGCGCTGACGCAGATCTTTCCGAAGCTCGGACAGGTCGCCGCGACGGTCGACGTGGAGGCGGCACTGGAGCAGGCGTATTCGCGCTGAGCGAAGCGGCGGGTTCGGCGTGCACATTCAAACTGAGTCATTTACCGAGGCATGACGATGATCAAGACCGATGCATGGGTTCTCTACGCAGGACCGGAACCGAGCAGGAAGCGGGCGCCCGTGGCGGGCGAGCTGCGTCGCGAGACCTTCGAATTCTCCGATCTGGAAACCGACGAGGTGCTGGTCGAGCCGCTGTACGGATCGTGGGAAGCGAACCTCGATCACGCGCTGTCGCGCAATCCGGTCGACATCTGCCGGCAGCGCCGCGAGGACAAGATCGTGCTCGGCAACGGCGCGCTGGTGCGCATCGTCGAGCGCGGCAGCGGCGTGAAGGCGCTGAAGGAAGGCGAGATCTGCATGGTGATGCCGTTCGGCAAGCGCGACGAAAACGGGTTCGCCGAGCTCGTCTATGCGTACGATGCGCCGGGGACGATCGGCGTGATGGCGCAGCGGACCAAGATGCGCGCCGACAACCTCGTGGCGGTGCCGACGGACAGCCGGCATTCGCTGCTGCAATGGGCGACGTACGGCCGCTATTTCACCGCGTGGGACAATTGGAAGGTGGCGTCGGCGTGCTGGCGCTCGCAGTTGCCGGACGTCGATCCGGCCGACTACCTGGTGTTCGGCTGGGGCGGCGGCACGACGCTCGCCGAACTGCAGCTCGCGAAGCGCGAGGGTTTTCGCGTCGCGATGACGGCGAGCAACGACCGGCGCCTCGAGGAGCTCGCGAAGCTCGGCATCACGCCGGTCGATCGCCGCAAGTTCCCGAATCTCGCGTATGACGACGAGCGCTACAAGACCGATCCCGAGTACCAGGCGAGCTATCGGGAGTCGGAGCGCGTGTTCGCGGAGACGATCGCGGAACTGAGCGGCGGCCGTGGCGTCGCGATCTTCCTCGACAACCTCGGCGGCGCGCTGTATCGCGCGACGACGCGTGTGGTCGGCCGCACCGGCATCATCGCGACGGTCGGCTGGAAGACCGGGATGCGCCTGTGGAACCTGCGCGCGACGGAATGCATCAACCGCCGCCTGCACATCCATACGCATGCGTGGCGCTACGACGACAGCATCACGATCCGCGATTTCCAGGAAAAGAGCGGCTGGATCGGCCAGGAGCCGACCGAGATCTTCGATTTCGACGAGGTGCCGAAGCTCGCGTCCGACTACCTGAACGGGAAGATCCAGACGTATTTCCCGATCTACCGGATCAACGCCGTCTGAGCGGCAGGTCGCGCGCCGCGCCCGCATCGCTGCACGATGATTAGTCATGCAGATGATGACGGTGCGCGGCGCCGTGCAATCCATCTGATTGGAGAACGGCATGGCTACTGTGGAAATCGGGCAAGTCGACGTCGGCGCGGCGTCGGACGCGCCCCAACCGGCGCCGCTCGACGGCATTCGCGTGATCGACGCCGCGACGTTGTTCGCGGGCCCGCTCGCGGCGACGATGCTCGCGGACTACGGCGCCGACGTGATCAAGGTCGAGCATCCGGACGGCGATCCGGCGCGCAAGTACGGCGCGCGTCGCGACGACGTGCCGTTGTGGTGGAAGGTGCTCGCGCGCAACAAGCGGGCGGTCACGCTGAATCTCGGCACGACCGACGGCCAGCGGATCTTCCGCGAACTGGCGGCGCAGGCAGACGTGGTCGTCGAGAATTTCCGGCCCGGCACGCTCGAACGCTGGGGGCTCGGCTATGACGTGCTGTCCGCGATCAACCCGCGGCTCGTGCTCGTGCGGGTGACGGGCTTCGGCCAGTTCGGCCCGTATGCGAGCCGCCCGGGCTTCGGTACGCTGGCCGAGGCGATGAGCGGGCTCGCGTCGATCACCGGCGAGGCGGACGGGCCGCCGCTGCTGCCATCGTTTCCGCTCGCCGATACGGTCGCGGGGCTGACCGCCGCGTTCGCGATCATGACCGCGCTGAAGGCGCGCGAGCGCACCGGGCGCGGCCAGGTCGTCGATCTCGCGATCATCGAGACGATGCTCGCCGCGATGGGCGCGCAGGTCGCGAGCTACGACCAGACGGGCCAGGTGCCCGCGCGCACCGGCAATCGTTCGCCGAACAATTCGCCGCGCGGTGTGTACCGCACGCTGGACGGCAAGTGGGTTGCTCTGTCGACGTCGGCGCACAGCATCGCGGAGCGCGTGATGCGTCTCGTCGGCCGCGCGGACCTGATCGACGAACCCTGGTTCGCGAACGGGTCCGAACGCGCGCAGCACGCGGACGAGCTGGATGCGGCGGTCGGCGGCTGGATCGGGCAGCGCACGCGCGACGAGGTGATCGCCGAATTCGAGCGCGCGCAGGCGGCGGTCGCGCCGATCTACGACGTCGCCGACGTGCTGCGCGATCCGCAGTACGCGGCGCTCGGCTCGGTCGTGTCGGTGCCCGACGCGGAACTCGGCGCGTTTCGCACGCACAACGTGCCGTTCCGGCTGTCCGACACGCCCGGCGCGATCCGCTGGGGGGGACCGGCACGCGGCACGCACAACGACGAAGTATTCGGCGCATTGGGACTGGAGCGGCGCGAGATCGCCGATTTGACCGAACGAGGCGTGTTATGAAAACCAGCGCAACTTACCGCAGTTACCTTTACGTGCCCGCGCACAAGGCGCAGGTGGTGGAGAAGGCGTATGCAAGCGAGGCCGATGCAATCGTGCTCGACCTCGAGGATGCCGTGCCGGCCAGCCACAAGGCCGAAGCACGCGAGGCCGCCGCCGCGATTCTCGCGGAAGGTCCGCCGAAACCGACGTACGTACGGATCAACCCGATCGGCAGCCCGTGGTGTCGCGACGACGTCGAAGCGATCGCGCAGCCCGCGCTGCAGGCGCTGCGCCTGCCGAAGTGCGACCTGCCGCAGCATATCCAGGAGGTCGCGGGCTGGCTCGACGCGCTCGGCTGCGATGCGGGAATCCAGATCCTGATCGAGTCGGCGTACGGCGTCGAGACGGCTTACCAGCTCGCGACCGCGTCGCCGCGGCTCGAACGGATCGGGCTCGGCGAGAGCGACCTGCGCGCGGACCTGCAGATCGGCGTCGACAACTTCACGCTCGAGGTGTGCCGCGCGCGCTGCGTGGTCGTGTCGCGCGCGGCGGGGCTGAACGGGCCGATCCAGACCGTCTATCACACGCTGCCCGATCTCGACGGGCTGAAGGAATCGACGCTGCGCGCAAAATCGATGGGGTTCCTCGGCCGCTTCGCGATCCATCCGTCGCAGTTGCCGGTGATCAACGAGGTGTTCACGCCGTCGGGCGACGAGATCCGCGCGGCCGAGCGCGTGCTCGAGGCGGTCGATGCGGCGGCGGGCAAGGCCTCGGCGTCGTCGGTGTTCGTGCTGCCGGACGGCCGCGTGGTCGCGCCGCCGCTGATCGCCAACGCGCGCGTCACGCTTGCGCTCGCGAACAATCTTCGACTCAGTGGAGCACTGGC